>NZ_LBDA02000024.1 GCF_000980885.2 Streptomyces malaysiense
CCCACCCTTTCAATCTCAGCGTCAGCTACTGCCGTCACCCCATGCAGAAGCCCCGTCAGCACGCACCTGACGGGGCTTCAACTTTGCTGTCGCCATCCTGCGCGAGGGCTGCGGGATCGGGCAGTGAGGCTACCGACCGCGCTCCGAATACGCCCTAATCCATTCCAGCGAGCGGCTTGGCAAGACGCGCCAAGGATGGGGCCACTCACGGTTCTCCAAGTAGTCGAACTTATCTGGACTCGTCACGGCGACCCTGATGTCCAGGACATCATTGGTGTGGCTGAAAGGGGCGAAATTCTCACGACCGAAGCTGGACACCACCAATACTCCATCACCTATGTGAAGGCGCAGCCCCGGCAGCGATCGCCACGGGCAGGTGGTGATTTCCGTCAACCCGGCGACAACTTCAGGCAGCAGCACCGGAGAAACCTGCGAGATCACCCTGTGAGATACCGGACCATAGGCGATCTCGAGTAGGTTCCGCTGAGCTAGCAGCTCGGCGAGCCCGGCATCAACCATCTTCCAGCCCTCTTCGTCCGGGCCGAGATCAAAGAAGCGATCGGCGTCGTTCGCATCGTACGCCCAGGCCCATTCGCCCTCATCTCCACTCATGAAGATCATTTTGTCGGGGTCGAAACGCGCAGGCCGGGGTGCCTTCAACTGCCAGACACTGCCTTCTTCCCACAGAAGTGGCGAAGTCGCAGAGTATTGGCGCTGGATCTGATCCGGCAGCCAGGCAAGGCAGTCAGGCATCGCTTCACCCGGCCCTCTGCTGCCGAACCATTGCTCGGCAACGTCTGCGATCGCTACATCTCCGATGTACACAAACCCTCCGTCGACCCATCCGAATATTTCCGCATTCTGATTCCCGGCACACTACCCCTCCCCAGCGAATTCGAGCGCCCTTGGGATGCCCCTGATATCGGAGTAAACCACCGTGAGGGTATTGCCCTTTTTGAGAGTCTGTTCAAGCCCCATGCAAGCGCGGCACACATAGTTCTGAGTGATATAGAGGGTTGCCGAGTTGCTTTCACTCTCGTTCAACATGGATACCGCTTGCATTTCCGCGTGGTGCCAGTTGTAGTCCGAGGTCGCGGGCTTGAATCCAGCCGGCTTAGGGGTGTTGTGTCCAGAAATCACCTCCGTCGGGGAGTCCGCCCCTTCTTCGTAGTAGTGACCATAAGTTCGCGGCTCTCCATTGGCATTGAGCTTGAGTCGATCCGGAAGCTTGCTGAACGCTCGCTTCACATTCCCGAGTCGCTGGTATCCACCAGAGGGAACATCAACTTCATTGCAATTGTGAACCAGAACCGGCGTCCCACCGGCTTCCACATAGTACGTGTGCTCGCCGGGCGGGCGTCACCTGCATTTTCGCTGGTCAGCGAATTCCGGCCGGTCCGTGGGCGTGCGTGGAAGTGCAGTGCTGTGCGCCCGTGTTGCCGTCGGCGTTGCCGTCAGACGGCTGCGTGCGTGAGGGCGGCGGAGTGGGCTTTGGCCGGTGTCCTGCCCGGGTTGGGGTCGGGCATGGTCAGGGGGCCGTACGCTGGCCCGGCAACTCGGGCAGGCTGTGCCCCTGCCCGGAATTTGAACGAGTGGCCCCCTGGCCTTGCCCGACGCGGGCCCCGGCCCGGGGAGGTGGGTAAAGCACACGGAGCCGACCGACCCCGGCGCCGGGCTGCGCTCCGACCAACTCCCTGCCGTCGCCTCGCCGTCGGCCTGGCGCTCACCGTACGGGCGCGTCCGGTCTTCTCAGCGTTTCCGGTCGTCCGCTACGCGCTTCTGCGCGGCCTGGTCGCTGGCCGGCCCGCGGTGGCGGAGCCGAGAGCGGGCCGGGTGGGCGGCCGTGCCGCGCGACCCGCGCCAGCGGGTCGCCTTGAAGACGTAGAGAAAGTTTGGACGCATCCCGCTTCGGCGGTATTATCCGGTCCCGGTAGATGCTTGACACTTCGGTCCCAGCTGATGGTTGACAGTGGCCGTGTTCGGCTTTTCCCCTGTGTGCGTCGTTGCGGCGTGTGTGGGGAGGCCGGGATTGGCGCTGGTGGAGTTGTCGGTTGTCGAGCAGAGATACCGGGCTGTCCTCGCGGTGCTGGCGGGCGCGACGGTGACCGAGGTCGCCGCGTCGCTGGGGGTGTCGCGGCAGACGGTGAGTGGGTGGAAGTCGAGGTATGCCGCCTCCGGTCTGGCAGGGTTGGCGGATCGTTCGCGCAGGCCGGCCTCGTGTCCGCATCAGGCTTCCGCCGAGGTGGAGACGGCCGTGTGCGAGCTGCGGCGCAAGCACCCTCGCTGGGGTCCGCGGCGGATCGCTCATGTGCTGGAGCGGTCCGGGACGGTGAGCCCGGTGCCGTCACGGATGACCGTGTATCGGATCCTGGTCCGTCACGGTCTGGTGGAGCCGGGGGTGCGGCGTCGGAAGCGGTCGGATTACAAGCGCTGGCAGCGGGACCGTCCGATGCAGCTGTGGCAGATGGACATCGTCGGCGGCGTGATGCTGGTCGACCCGGTGACGGGCGAGCTGACCGAGGCGAAGGTCGTGACCGGGGTGGACGACCATTCCCGGTACTGCGTGATCGCGTCGGTGGTCGAGCGGGCGACCGGGCGGGCGGTCTGCTCGGCGTTCGTCCGGGCCTTGCAGAGGTTCGGGGTGCCGGAGGAGGTGCTGACCGACAACGGCAAGCAGTTCACCGACCGGTTCGGGCAGGGCGGTGAGGTGTTGTTCGACCGGATCTGCCGGGAGAACGGGATCGCGCACCGCCTCACCCAGCCGGCATCCCCGACCACGACGGGCAAGGTCGAGCGGTTCCATCAGACACTGCGGCGCGAACTCCTCGACGACTGCGGAGCGTTCGAGAGCATCGAGGCGGCTCAGGCGGCACTGGATGCGTGGGTGGACGAGTACAACTGCGTGCGGCCGCATCAGGCGCTGGAAATGCAGTCGCCAGGCGACCGGTTCGCCCCGGTTGCCGAGCAGGAGCGAGACGTCCTGGGTCTGAAGATTCCCGGAGTGCTGGCGCTGGTGCCGCAGCAGCGGACACCTCCAGCGGTCCCGGAGCCGGCTCCGGGCGAGGCCTCGGCTGTGCCTGCCGCTCTGCCTGAGGTGGTCCCGGCAGTGGTGCCGGTAGAGCCCGGTGGGCCGGTGGAGTTCGAGCGGGTGGTGCCTGCGAGTGGGAATCTGCAGGTCGCGGGCAAGCAGTTCTGGCTGGGTCCGGCCCGCTCGGGGCTGACGGTGACGTTCTGGGCCGACACGCAGGTGATCCATCTGCTGATCGCCGGGTCGCGGATCAAGACCGTGCGGTCGCACCTGTCGGTGGCGGACCTGGGCCGGCTGGCGGCCCGGGGCGGACGTGCGGCCGGACCGGCCCCGCTTCCGACCGGTGACGGGACAGCGTTTGAGGTGGACCGGGTCGTGAACAACAGCGGCCTGGTCGGCCTGGGCGGGCACCAGGTCCTGGCGGCGGAGATCCTGGGCGGCCGCCAGGTGGGCATCCGCATCGACGCCGAGACGCTGTCGTTCTTCGACCTGTCCTCGCGGGAACTGCTGCGGGTGCGGCCCAGCCCGCTCAGCCGCGACGAGGTGCAGCGGCTGCGTGGCCTGCGGCTCGCGGGCCCGCCGCCCCGGCCCCGGGTGGAGCCGGTCCGTGTCCAGCGGCGGGCCAGCGCAGTGGGCACGGTCATGGTCTGCCGCCAGGTCGTCTCCCTCGGCCGCCCCTACGCAGGCCAGACCGTGACCGTCCACGTGTCCGACACGACGATCAGCGTCGAGCTGGACGGCCAGGTCCGGGTGATCCGGCGCACGACCGACGTCCCGGTCCGTAACGTGAAAGCGAACAAGCCCCACGGGGCTTCCCATGTTGTCTAGGTCCACCGTCAAACATCAGGTGAGACCAGAACGTCGTGCATCAGCTGGGACCCGACACCGCTTCGGCGGTACGCCGTGGCTGTCGGTTGAGCGTTCGGCTGGGCTGCTGGCCTGGTGCGATGGCCTGCGGGTTGTGGGTCCTGTTCCGGCTGGCGGTGGTGGTTCTACTCGGCTCGGGTGACCTTGGCATGGTCGGTGAAGACGCGCCTGAACAGGTCGTGGCCGGTGCGTCCGGTGTGGCGGAGTGCCCAGTCCTGTGCGGCTTCCTGCTCGGGGTGGGGTCCGGATTCGGCTCCGCAGCCGCCGGTGACGCAGAACGCCTCGTAGGTGATGCCCCCTTCGGGCGCGTGGCGGATGGCGTGAGCGACGTGCCGGTATACCGCACGGGGGCTCACTGGTGGCCCTCCGGGTGGCGTCGCATGTAGACGTTGCAGTCGCTGACGGTGGTCATGTCTCCGACCACGCGGGCCCGGTCGCGTACGTTGGCCAGTTCGGTACAGCCCGCGCAGCCTTCAACGGGAGTCGGCTCCAGTTCCAGGCGCAAGGGGAGTTCGACCGGCTGGGTGGAGTATCTGGTCGGCTCCGTCATGCACATCGCCACCTCTCGAACGTCACATGGCCGACCTCTTGACAGATCGGTGCTCTAGTTCAGTATTCGAGTGGCCGAAGCGCTCCCGCTACGGTTCGTAGTGCACTAGTGTGCCCTCACTGACAGCACGTCAACTCAACGGAGGGGCACGCCTTATGCCCAGTCCCAAGACGTTCACGAAGATCGCGGATCACTTCCGGGAGCGCATCCTGTCCGGAGAGCTTGAGCCGGGCGCCAAGCTGCCGACCAACCGGGAGATCGCCGGGCAGTGGCAGGCCGCGGCCGCCACCGTCTCCCGCGCCTTGCAGGCTCTCCAGGTGGAGAACTTCATCCGCACCACCCCCCGGGGCACCTACGTCGCCGATGACCCTCGCTGGACGCTGTCGGCGCGGGACCGGCTGGCCCGGGTCCAGCGGGTGAAGTCGTTCCTGGCCGAGGGTGAGACGAGCCGGGTGACGGCCGCCGAGCTGATCATCCCGCCGCTGTACGTGGCGGAGATCTTCGATCTGGAGGCCGGGGATCAGGTGGTTCGGCGCGAGTGGCTGGCCGGACGGGGCAAGACCCGGACCGTGTTCGCCGTGACCTGGTACCCGGCCCCGTTCGCCGCCCTCGTGCCGGACCTGCTGAACACCGCCCCGGGCCGCAATCACGGATTGTCCGCCCGGGTTCTGGAAGCCACCGGGCGCACGATCACTCACGCCCGCGACGACATGCACGCCCGTCCCGCCGATGCCCGAGAGGCGAGCGCGCTGGGGCTGCCGGTCGGCTCCCCGATCCTGGCCGGCGCCCACCGCTGGTCGGACGCGGAGGGGATCATCGAGTACGGGGAATGGTGCCTGCCGCCTCGATTCACCATCGGCTACGAGTACCAGCCCTGACCGATCCACGCGAAGCGTCCCCGAAAGCCAGCCTGCGGCCTTCGGGGACGCTGCCGTTCACGTACCCGCCTCAGTTGGTGTCGCGGCCTTCGAGGCGTTCGACACGCTCCTCAAGCTCCTCGATCCGCTCCAGAGCGCGTTCCAGCTTGTAGGCGAGATCCGCTACTCCGGCCGCCGCCGGGAACTCGTTCGGCGGGGCAGCCGACGCTTCGTCCGGCTCGTCCACCGGCTGCACCGCGACCGGTACCTCTGTGCCGAACTCGCCCCCCACGACGACATACGCCATCGAGCCGTTGCGCTGGTGGGCCTTCTTCATCCTGCCCTCCAGGGTGAGGAAGGTCAGGGCCTGGTCTGCGGATTCCGGGTCTCCGCCGATCGTGTCGACCACCTCGTCCACGGTGACCGTGGCGCCCCTGGCCAGTGATCCGTCTCTGATCTTGCGGACCAGGCGGCCGTGGGTGAGCTGGGTGGCGAAGCCGTGGTCGTCCCAGTCGCGTACGTAGACCTCGTCGCCGGGCAGCTCACCGAGGTAACGCAGGAGGAAGTTACCGGCCAGCAGGGCGATGGCATTGGTGACCACGTTGAGCGGCACCGCATAGTGCTCCGCCAGGACCTCGCGGGCCGGGAGCCGGGAGCCGGGAGCCAGAGTGCCGGAGTAGATCTGCTGTGTGAGATCGCCGGCGACCTTCTCGAAGGCGTCCTCGAAGTCGGCCGAGCGCGTGACGAATGTGCCGCGTCCCTGGCGGGCGATGACCCAGCCCTCGTTCCTGAGCAGCCGGATCGCCTTCTGCACGGTCAGGCTCGACGCCTTGTAGGTCTGCATGAGCTGGCTCTGCGTCGGCAGGAGCTGGCCGGGCCGCAGTTCGCCGTCCCGGATCTGCTGCCGGAGGTCGTCCGCGATGCGCTCGAACGTCAAGCGCGCTTCGTCAGCAGCAGCCATGTCCATCCCCGGTCCCAGTCCGATTCCACCCACCGCGGGCCGCTCGCTGCCTGTCGCGTTTCACCAGTTCAGCGGCCTCACGGGGTCAGGGTAGCCGCCTTATGGATGGACCATCTCACGAACGGATGGAACTCAATAGGGATGGACTTTGGATGGAATGAATGTATGGTTGCGGCACGCGATCGCCCACACGGGTGACTTGCACCCCTTCTACCTGGAGGTTTGCCGTGAAGACCATGCCCATCGACCAGTCCCAGGCCCTGGTGATCCTTGCCTCCGAGTCCCGGCCGCACTTCAAGGACCGCGAAGGCCAGCAGCCCGCGATCGACCGGGCCACCGGCGCCCACCTGCATCTGGTGGACGTGATGTTCGCCTTCAACGGCCGCGCCGAAGTGATCGCCGTGAAGGTCCCGGAGCCGGGTCTCGGCAAGGGACTGAAGGTCGGCCTGCCGGTCGTTTTCACCGGCCTGGTCGCGTCGGCATGGGAGAACGAGATCAACGGTAAGGACCGGCACGGCATCTCCCTGCGCGCCGACGCCGTCACCGCCAAGGCCGGTGCCTGATGACCGGCAACCCCCTCGGGCTCGCGCTCCTGGCCGTGGTTGTCCTCGGCGGGCTCGGGCTGCTGGGCTGGGCCGGGTACTGCTTTGCCCGCTGGTACCGGGCCGATGCCGAGACCCGGGTCAGTCTGCGGCAGGCGCGGCGGATGCGGTGGGGCTGGAAGCGGCTCGCCCCGATGCTGGGCCTGGCGGTCAAGGACGCCACCCCGACCGTGCTCCAGCAGTACGGCCCGCAGGAACAACCGACCAAGCCGCGCGTGCTGGTGCCACGCCTGCGCACCCGCGCCGACGTCTTCGGCGTCACTGTCACCGCCGATGCCCTGCCGCAGGTGGGGCTGAGCGCCTGGCAGGACGCTGGCGAGGGTCTGTGCGACGCCTGGGGGATGCGTCGCATCCGGATCAGTCAGCCCAAGCCCGGAGTGATCGTCGCGCGGGGCTTCCGACGTGAGCCGCTGGAGGCGGTGATCCGCTCACCACTCCTCGGCCCGGACGGCTCCCCCGTCTGCCGACCGGGTCAGTTCGTCTCCACCGATGACGTACTGCTCGGCTGGGACGAGGACGGCACCCCCATCGTGCTCAACCTCGCCTACTCCGCCCACGCACTCGTCGCCGGCCTCACCCGCTCCGGCAAATCGATCACCGTCAACACCCTGCTCGCCTATGCCTCGCTGATGCGGGACGTGCGCTTGATCGTGATCGACCCCAACCTCGGCGCCGTCGCGCCCTGGTGGCGTACTGCCTACAAGGTCTCCGACGCCATCCACCCCGACGAGCCGACCGAGATCCTGCGCTGGGTCCGCGAGGAAATGCAGCGCCGCGAGCGGCTGTTCTGGTCCGGCCGTACCGACCGCATCACCGAATTCAGCCCCGAACTGCCGCTGCTGCTCGTAGTGATCGACGAGGTCGCGAACTACACCCGCCACCCCGACCGCAAGGCCCGCGAACGCTTCGAGGCCGAACTGCTGGCCATCGCCAGCCAGGGCGCCAAGTTCGGCATCCGGCTGTGGCTGCTCACCCAGAAACCCTCCGCCGACGTGCTCACCACCGCCGTACGCACCAACCTCTCTGCCCGGATCTGCCACCGCGTCGACACCATCGAGGACTTCCTGCACCTCTTCCCCGACGGCCGGGAACTCGACATCACCGCCGCCGACCGCACCATGCCCCAGGGCGTCTCAATCGCCTCCGTCGGCGACATGCACACCCCCGTCCGGCTGCGCTCGGTCTACCTGCCCACCGAAGCCTGCTGGCAGATCAACGACCTCATGTGCGCCGAAGGGCTCAAGGTCCGCGAACTGCCAGACCACGTCGACCTGGACAAGGCCGCGTGACCGCCGCCTCCTGGTCCCGCTTCGCAGTGATCCCCGGCAAGGGCGTGTAGTCGCCAAACCCTCGCCCCTGCCGGGGCCTCCCTCCCATCCATCCACGGCACGCGTGTGTGCCGCAGCGCAGAGAGGTCCCGCCAGCATGCCACCGCACGACCCCACCGCCACAATCCCCCGCCCCGAAACCGCCACGGCCGCGCTCCCCGCGTTCACCGGGTATCGCGACCTGCTCGGCCTGGTCCGGCAGCTGACCTCGCTCGGCGGGTGCGCCCAGCCGATCCGGCTCGAAGGCCAGCGCACCGAGATCGACGCCTTCACCGGCGAGATCCTGCGCGAACTGAAGTCCAAGGAACTGCCCGCCGGACATCTCCTGGTCCGCTGCGGCAACCGCCGCACCACCCGCTGCCCCTCCTGCGCCGAGCTCTACCGCCGGGACACCTACCACCTCATCGCCGCCGGCCTGCGCGGCGGCGAGAACATCCCCGACCAGGTCGCCACCCACCCGCGCGTCTTCGCCACCCTCACCGCGCCCTCGTACGGCCCGGTCCACGGGCGACAGGTCAACGGCTCCGCCCGCTGCCGCTGCGGACGTACCCACACCAAGGGTGAACCGGCCCTCGGCACCCCGCTCAACCCGGAGCGGTACGACTACACCGGCGCCGTGCTGTGGAACGCCCACGCCCCCACCCTGTGGGCCCGCTTCATGCTCCAACTGCGCCGCACCATCGCCGCCGCAGCTGGTGTCCCGCAACGACTGCTCTCCAAGGTCGTCCGGGTCTCGTACGCCAAGGTCGCCGAGTACCAGCAGCGCGGGCTGATCCACTTCCACGCCGTGATCCGTCTCGACGGCCGCGCGGGCCCCTACACCCCGCCGCCCGCCTGGGCCACCCCTGAACTCCTCGCCGACGCCATCCGGATCGCGGCCACCCGTGCCCATATCGACGGGCCCGAAATCAACGGCCGCGCCCGCTCCTTCGCCTTCGGCGAGCAGATCGACACCAGGACCATCCGGTCCTCCGCCTTCCAGGGCGGGACCACGATCACCGAGGGCAAGGTCGCCGGATACGTCGCCAAGTACGCCACCAAGGGCACCGAAGCCGCGACCGGCACCCTCGACCACCGGCTGAAGAGGATCACCGACCTCTGGTTCGAGTCCGTACCCGAGCACGCCGCCCGCATGATCCGCACCGCCTGGACCCTCGGCGCCCGCGACGACCTCAAGTACCTGAACCTGCGCAAGTGGGCCCACATGCTCGGCTTCCGCGGCCACTTCTCCACCAAGACCCGCGCCTACTCCACCACCCTCGGCGCCCTCCGGACCGCCCGCGCCGCCTGGCACCACCGCCACACCCCTCCGCCCTCACCGACCACCCTCGTCATCGCCCACTGGGCCTACGACGGCACCGGCCTCACTCCCGATCTTGAACGCCTCGCCGCACTCATCCACGGCGGCCCGACATGCGAACAGGGAGTGACAGCCGGTGCGTGACGACGAACTCCTCACCGTCCCCGAGGCGATGGCCCGCCTCAAGATCGGCCGCTCCGCCCTCTACGACCTCCTGCGCACCCGCCGCCTGGCCTCGCTGACCATCGGCCGCGCCCGCCGCATCCCCACCCACGCCCTGGACGACTACGTCAAGCGCCACCTGGAAGAAGCCGCCCGATGACCGCCCCCAAGCGAAAGAAGGCCCGCGCCAACGGCGAAGGCACCATCTACCAGCGAAAGGACGGCCGCTGGGAAGCCGCCGGCTATGTCCTCGCCGCCGACGGCAGACGAAAGCGTGTCCGTGTCTACGGCACCACGCGCAAGAACGCGGCTGACAAGCTCACCGAGAAGATCGCCGACAGCAACCGCGGGCTGCCGGTTGCCACCGCTGACAGCACGCTCGGTGACTACCTGACGTACTGGCTCGGCAGTGTCGCGGTCCACCAGCTCCGCGAGAACACCCACACCCGCTACGCCGCCTGCGTCCGCCTCCACCTCATCCCCAGCCTCGGCACCAAGAAGATCGCGCGGCTCACCGCCAAGGACATCCGCACCTTCCTCGACCGGCTCCGCGCCACCTGTCAGTGCTGCACCCAGGGACTCGACACCGAACGGAAGAGGTGCTGCACGGTCGGCGAATGCTGCCAGAAGCGACTGTCCGCCTCAACCGTGACCTACGTGCACTCGGTCCTCAAGTCGGCGCTGGAACACGCCGTCCGCGAGGACGAGCTGCCGCGCAATGTCGCCCGGAACGTCAAAGCCGGCACGCACCGGCCCAGGCGCTTCCGGCCCCTGACTGCGACGGAGGCCCGTCGGTTCCTCAACGCCGCCCGCACGGACCGGCTCCACGCGCTGTACGAACTCGCCCTGCGCACCGGCCTCCGCAAAGGCGAACTACTCGGCCTCCGCTGGGAAGACCTTGACCTCAACAGTGGGACCGCCAGCATCCGCCGCTCGCTCCAGCGCACCCGCAGCGGTGGCCTCACCCACCTGCCCACCAAGACCCGCGCCTCCGAACGCCGCATCGCCCTCCCCACCGAATGTCTCCGCTCCCTCAAGGAACACAAGAAGCGGCAGGGCAAGGAGCGTGAGACGGCAGGACCGGACTGGAGAGGCAGCGGCCTCGTCTTCACCACCCCGACTGGCGGCCCGCTCGACCCGGCCAACCTCACCCGCCGTTTCCGTAGCTTCCTCGACCGAACCGGGCTCCGCCGCATCCGCTTCCACGACCTACGCCACTCCACCGCGACGCTACTCCTGGAGCAAGGCGTGGACCTCGTTGTGATCAAGGAGCTGTTGGGCCACGCACACATCGGCGTCACCGCTGGCGTCTACGCCCACGTAAGGCTCCGCCTCCAACGCCAAGCCATCGACACCCTGAACGGCGCCCTCGGCCCTGTCAACGACAACCCGGACGACCCACCCGCCGCGGCAGGCGTCCGCTGACGTTGCCGTCAAACGCCCGAGAGGCCCCACCGAATATCCATTCGGTGGGGCCTCTCGAAATGTCCACAGCATGTTATGGACTGAGGCTGACTTACCGAGTCACCTGAAGGCGCTCCTCCAGTGTTTCCAGTGAAATCTCACCTTGCACCCATGCCGTGACGTATTGCAGGTCATGAACCGAAAGACCGAAGGCCGATCGAAGCACTTGGGCCAGCCGGAACGGCGCCAACCTCAAGTTTGGATGCTTGTCGATTAGGAGATCAGCGATCTCTGCGATGCTGCACCCAATTCCGTGGTACTCGACGGCCAAGCGCGCCAATCGTTCAATTTCCTCGTCCATCAGTTCCCTCATCTTCGGAATGTGGCAAGGACTTGCTGGAAGTCCCCGTCGAGCCTCGGAACTGCTTCATCGATCCTCGCACGAGTGAAGCCATATCTGGCTGCCTGCCTTCCAGTCCAGGTTCCCTTGGCTGCCGATACAAGGCTTGCACCACCACGGACAGCTTCATTGAAGCCTCCAAGGTTATCTCCGTAGACCCAGATCCCCTGGACACCCTGAACTCGGTCCCCGAAGTGGCCCATAACTTCGTCGAACATCGCCTTACCCCGCAGCGGTGAACCCTTGTCGGGATTGTTGTGCATCATCATGGTCAGAATGCCGTCACTATCGAGGTCGGCAATCACGCCACTTCCACTCGCATCATGCGAGATGGAGTAAGTGCTTTCGTTACCACCACGCGTAACTCCGCAGTTATGTACGAGGACCGGCGTGGCGCCCGCCAGCACATAGTACGTGTGGAGGGTGCCGATGGTGAGGTCGTAGGTGGTGGTGTGGGCGTGGTAGAGGCGGACGCTCGTGATCTGGGCTGTGCCGGTCGGGGTCTGGAGGATGTCGCCGGCTGTCAGGTGCTGGGCGTCGACGAAGGCCGAGCGGGTTTCGTCGTAGAAGGGGTGGTGGAACGTCGTCGTCAGACGCGCGCCCAGGTTGCCCGCTTCCGCCGCGCCGGGCCCGCTCTGGTGGGCCGGAGCCGCGGCTCCGGTCCGGTCCTGGTGAACCGGGCCCGCCGCGCTGACCGCCGCCACCGGTGCCGTCGTCGGCTGGTCGGCCGCGTCGTGGTGGTGGCTCGCCGACAGCGCGCCGAGCACCGCAGCGGAGGCCGCCAGACCGAAGGCCGCCTTGCGGGCCGCCTTCCTGGCGAGCTTTCCGGCCAGGGACTTCGTCCCCGCCTTCAGCGCGGGCCTGGCCGCGCCCTCGGCAGCCGGCTGGGCCGTCTTCCTGATGGTCAGGTCCACGAAGTCGTGGTCGGTGTGGGTGACGATCACCGCGGTGACCTTGTGGGCCTCCACCGTCTTCGCGCCGGGCACCGAGTCGGCGATCACGTCGCCGACCTTGACCTGGTCGATCGCCTTGACCCTGCCGTCGGCCATCAGAACCCGGGTGGCACCGGTGAAGCTGTGCGTCTCGCACTTCACCGGCTTGCCCGAAGCGTCCTCGCCGGAGCGGGACTGGGTGCTGGAGGGCCCGTCGGACCCTCCCCCCGAACCGGCGTCTCCAGCCGCGTCCCGTGCGGCGGACTCGGCCTCCGCCTGTTCGCCGCGGCCGAAGAGCCCGCCGACGACCTTCAGTGCCTTCGGTGCCGCCTTGGCCAGCAGTTTGCCGCCCAGGCGGCCGAGGCCGTCGAAGGCGACGCCGGTGGCGATGCCTTCGGCCGCCGAAACGGCGAACGACTTTACGCTGCAGGCACTACCGCCCTTCTCCCCGCACTTGAAGCCCTGTTCCACCAGCGAACCCGCCGCACCGGCAGCCGCCGCGCAGACGACCGTGCCGACTCCCCCGGTCGCCGCCTCGCAGCCGGCGAACACCACCACGGACACGGCCATCGATGTGATCGCCGCCGCGTGATGCTTGATGAAGGTGCCCGCGGTCTTGACCGCCGAGACCGTCGCCGAGTACGCCGTCCGCGCGCCGGACTCCAGTTTCCGGCCCGCTGCCGCCGCCAGGTTCTTCGCGCCCCTGAGCATTGAACCGGCCGTCTTCTTAAGGGACTGCAAATGGCTCTTGGCGCTCCTCCCCCAGCGTTTGATGCGACTCGATGCACCGCGGTACGCGGATCTCGCCCACTGCCGGACACTGCCGCCCCACCGTCGGACACGCCGTGACGAGTAGTAGTAGATCCTGCGCGTGAAGCGGACCGTGGCGCGGTAGCCGTCGCGCACGTACCCCAGGTACTTGCCGGCCTGGCGCTTGACCCGGTGCACCACGCTCCGCGCCACGGCCACGCCCTTGTGCCACAGGTGCTCGCCATAGCTCTTCACCGCACGCGCCGCGTGCGTGACATGCCTGACCGCACTGTGGAACGCCTGCGTTTCGCAGGACCCGGTCCACCACGAGCAGTGCCCCGACGGATCCGTGCCCTCCATGGGGTTGTCGCCGACGTACGCGAACGGGTTCGCCGCCGCCGAGTTCGGTACCGCGCTGGGCGAAACGGTGTCCTTGTTCAGGAACTGGCCCGTGCCCGGGTCGTACCAGCGTGAGGCCGTGCCCACATCGGCTGTGCCCGGTTCCGTCCATCCCGACTGGAAGCCCAGGTGGCCCACCAGCGCGCTGTCCGAGATCACCTTGCCCAGCGGGCTGTACGTCGCCGAACCCGAGAGCGCCGTCGCCCCCGACGTGAACGTGCCCACCACGTCGTTGTGCAGATCCGTGAGCGCCAGCATCCCGGACCCACCGGTCGGCTTGATGCCGATCACCCCGCCCGCGGGGTCGTAGGTGTAGGTGTTGTCGCCGTCCGAGACGATCGTGTTGTCCGCGCCCGAGTACTGGAAGGTGCGCGAGGAGTTGTGCGTCGTGTCGGTGTCGGTGATGTTCCGGCCTGTCGCGTCCAGCGTGTACGACTGTGTGTCGGCCACGATCTGGTTGCCGAACGCGTCCGCCTTGAACGCCGCTGTCCCCGCCGTCGACGACTCCTGCGTCATCGTGCCGCGCGCCGAGTAGCCGTAGGAGTGGGTGCCGTCCGAGGTCAGTTGGTCCCGCTCGTCGTAGGTGTAGACGTCCGATCCGTTGCGGATGCGGTTGCCGGACGCGTCGTAGGCGTACTGGGTCGTCGTCGTGCCGTCGTTCCACGACGTCAGGCGGTCCGCCCAGTCGTAGGTGTACGTGTTGGCCGACGCGCCCGAAACGCCCGCCGTCGTCTTCGACGTCAGGTTGCCGTTCTCGTCGTACCCGTAGGCGAAGCTCGCCAGTGTCGACGCACCCTGCGTCATGACATCGCTGGTCAGTTCGTGCCGGCTGTTGTAACCGAACGAGCGGGTCTGGCCCGTCGAGCCGTACTTGATCGACGTCAGCTCGTTGAGCTTGCCGTAGGAGTAGGTCAGTTGTGTGCCGGTCGCCGCGTCGTTCAGCGACGACAGACGGCCCGCCGTGTCGTATCCGTAATTGGTCGTGCCCGCCGCGTCCGTGCGCGAGGCCGTCTGTCCGTCGTCGGTGTAGGTGAAGCTGGACGAGCCCGCCGAACCCGACGCCGTCAGCAGGTCGCCGCGGTCGTCGTAGGTGAACGCGTCGTGTGTGGCCGCCTGGTGGTCGACCGCCCCCGCGGTGCCCGCCTCCGCCGTGTCCGCCGACAGCACCCGGCCGTCGGCGTCGTAGGAGAAGCTGCGGGTCGCTGTCGCCGCGTCCGCACCCGTGCCCGAGGCCGACTTCAGCCGGCCGGCGGTGTCGTAGGCCATCGACGTGGTCACGCCGCCCGGCTGGGTGACGCTCGTCGGCAGGCCGTCCGCGTCGTACGCGTACGTCGTCGTCGAGTCCGCCGCCGACGTGTACTGCGCCGTCGTCGGCTCGATCACCTTTTCCTGCTGTCCCCACGGCGTGTACGAGTACCGCCAGGAGTTGCCGCGCCCGTCGGTGAAGCGGGTGCGGTTGCCCGCCGCGTCGTAGCCGAACGTCGTGGTGATCGACGTGGAGGCGTCGACCGGCTGCACCTCCTGGGTCAGCGTGCCCGCCGCGTCGTAGGTGAACTGACTGGTGTGGCCCCGCGCGTCCGTCGTCGAGGTCACGTCGCCCACGCCGTCGTACGTCTGCGACGAGTTCGTCAGCAGGTTGCCGGCGGCGTCGTAGCCGCGCGTCGCCGTCGGATCGCCGTCGGCGTTGTAGTCGGTGACCGTGTACGTGTCGTCCGGGAGCGTCGTCTTCGTGCGGTCGCCCGCGAAGTCGTAGGCGTAGCGCGTGGTGTTGCCCGAGCCGTCGGTCACCGAGGAGGTCTCGCCGGTCCGGTCGTAGCCGTACGTCGTGGTCACGCCGCCGGGTGTGACCACGGACGCGAGGTGCGCGCCGTAGGGGTTTCCGCTGGTGACGTCGTAGTGGTACTGGGTGGTCAGGGTCCGTGTCGACGGGTAGCGCTCCAGCACCGTGGAGGTCGCCTGGCGGCCCAGGTAGTCGTACGTCGCCCGGGTCTGGGCACCGGTGGCGTCGGTGGCGGTGCTCTCCTCGCCGTCGGCGTCGTACGTGGCGTGCGTCGTGGTGTTGTCGGGCTCGGTGATCCGGGCGAGGTTGCCCATCTGGTCGTACAGGTACCTGGTGGTCCGGCCGCCCGGCGTCGTCACCGACGTCTGGTCGCCCTGGCTGTCGTAGGTCCACACCGTGGTGCCCGGGTCGGCCGTGGAGGCGCCCGCCGGGGTGTACGGGGGGAGGGTCTCGGAGACCTTGTTTCCGTCGGCGTCGTATGCGGTGGTCGTGGTCAGGCCGTCGGGGTCCTGCTCCTCGACGGCCTCACCGAAGGTGTTGAAGCCGCTGGTGGTGACCGGGCGGACGGTGACCGCGCCGGCCTGGGTGCCGTCCGGCTCCGCCTGGACGGCCGGCGCGGTGGTGACCGCGAGGTTGCCGGCCTCGTCGTAGGCGTAGTCGGTGGTGTGTGTCTCGGCGTCCGTCTCGGACGTCGGCAGACCGCGCTTGTCGTACGTCCACTTCGTCGTCCGCTCGGTCGACGAGCCCACCGTGCCCCCGGTGCGGCCCTTGCCGTACAGCGAGGAGACCTCGGAGGCGGACAGGGCGCGCGGGTAGACCTGCACGTCGGAGACGGAACCGGGCAGCAGGTCGCTGGGGCCTCCCGCGTACTTGGCCTGGCCGATCGTCAGCGGCCCGGTGGCGCCCCACGGGGTGGCGTTGGTGCCGCTGCCGGACAGGGTGCCGTCGACGTAGATCTGGACGGCGCCGTTCGTCGCGTCGTACACGCCCACGAGGTGGGTCCACGTACCGCTGGAAGGGGTGGTGGCGGCGTACGCGGCCGGGAAGCTCGGGCCGGTGGAGTCCGAGCTCGTCTGCAGCATGCTCCACGTGGGCGCGCTGCTGTGCGCGTAGTTGTACTGGAGCATGAACGCGCTGTTGGTGGTGCCGGTCTGGGCCACGACGGTCGCGTTGTGGGTGGGCAGCGAGCTCATGTTCACCCACGCCGAGACGGTGTAGGACGCGGTGGTGTCCAGGACCGGTCCGTTGGTGGCGATCTGCTGGCCGGAGGTCCCGGCGAAGCTTGCCGCGTCGCCGGTCCAGGTGACACCGGTTGCCTGGGCGGTGTTGCCGGTGCCGGAGGAGTCGGTGACGGTGGCGGCGGAGGTCTGGTTCAGTTTCCACCAGCCCGACGGGTGCCCGGAGGCATCCCCGTACAGCGTCTCGCTGAGCATGTTGCCCATGGCGTCGTACGAGTTGGTGGTGGTGCGGTCGTAGCCGGACGGGTCCTGGTCGTTCTCGGTGGCGATGTCGTCGTCCGGCGTGTACGAGACGGTGCTGACCCGGTCCACGCCGGTCGGGTCGAGGGTGGTGGACGTGGTGCGCGAGGCGGCGTCGACCTTGTAGTCCGTGACGGTCTCGCCGTTGTCGGTGGTCTTGGAGACGAGGTTGCCGGCGGTGTCGTAGCCGTCCGACTCCAGTACGTAGCTGCTCGTGCCGTCGGCGCTGGTCCTGGTCGCCGTCGCGAGCAGGCCGTCGTCGGTGTAGGTGTACGACGTGGTGTTGCCCATCGCGTCGGTCACCGAGGCCAGGCGGCCGGACGGGTCGTAGGCGCGCGAGGACTCCGTCAGGGGGCTCGCGGTCTGCGGGTCGACCGGGTCGCCGGTGTACATCAGGCTCTGTGTGAGCAGCTTGCCGTTGTCGTCGTAGGTGTAGTCGATCTCGTTGCCGGCGGAGTCGACCTCCTTGGTCTTGTCACCGGAGGCGTCGTAGGTGTACGTGGTCGTGTCGCCGTTGGTCGCGCCCTCGGCCGCGTTGGCGTCGGACTCGGTCGCCACGTGGTCGTAGCCGTCGTAGGCCCAGGTCTTGGTGCGGGCCTGGTCGCCGCCACCGCCGTCGGAGACGGTCTGGGAGGTGACGTCGCCGTCGTCGTCGTAGACGGTGGTGGTGACGGGGCTGTGCGTGGCGCCGGTGACGCGGTCGGTGAGCTGCGGGTCGTGGATCTCGGCCACCTGGTCGGCGGCGTTGTAGGTGTAGGTGGTCGTCAGACCGTTCGGATAGGTGTCGGAGACCACCTTCTGCGTGGCGACCCGGCCGAGGCCGTCGTAGGTGTAGGAGGTCACCAGGCCGATGGCGTCGGTGGTGGAGGCCACGTCGCCGTCGGAGAAGTAGGAGACGTGGTTCACCGAGCCGCCGGGGCTGGTGGTCTGGACCGGCAGGCCCGCGGGCACCGTCCCGCCGTCGGCCGACGGATAGGTGCTGGTGCCGTCGCTGTACACGGTGCTGGTGGTGCGGCCGTTGGGGAAGCCGGGGACCGCGGGGCCGGTGACCGCCGTCTGATCGCCCGCGGAGTCGTAGGCGTAGGACGTGAGATACGTGTTGTCGGTCGCGGACGACGAGCGGCCGTCGCGCACGGTGAGCAGTTGGTCGTTGCGCGGGTCGGCGGTGGTCAGCTGCTGCGTCGTGTCGTCCGGGTAGTACGTGTAGTACACCGTCGAACAGTGGTCGGCCGCCTGGTCCTGGCAGGTGGTGGAGGACACCACGTTGCCGCGCACGTCGTGGCCGGTGACGGTCATCGCCCCGTTGGGGTCGGTGACGGTGTGCTCGAAGCCGGCGGTGTCGTAGCCGAAGCGGTTGGTGTTGCCCAGGCCGTCGGTCTCGCTCAGTTCACGATCGCCGTGCAGGAGGTCGTAGGTGTAGGTGAGCGTCGAGCTGGTCGGAGAGGTGACCTTCACCGTTTTGACCGGCAGCAGGCCGGTGGAGTTCCGCGCGGACCGGAACTGCTCGTCCACGTCGGCCGCGGACAGCTGGGAGCGGTAGAAGGCGACCTCGGCGATCGATCCCTTGAAATAAGTCGCGTAACCGGTGTTGCTGCTGGTGTTGTTGTGGGTTTCGTCGGGCCAGTAGCCGCCGATGTAGCCCGCCCCCACGTACGTGTACGACTGGCCGGACATGGCGGCGGTGCCGCTCTGACTGCCGACCAGCTTGTCGTCCAGGTACAGCGACTGGCCGGTGGCCGAGGTCGACATCACGACGTGGTGCCACTTGCCGTCGGTCACCGCGGACGCGGAGGTCAGTGGCTTGCTCGTGCCGCCGGAGAACCAGAACTCGCCGTGCAGCTTGCCGCTGCTGCCCACGTAGAGGGCCGGTGTGTAGGAGCCCGGCGTGGTCCCGTTGGTCAACGGGTCCTTGGACGCGGCGAACAGCACACCGTTCGCGGTCGACGTCTTGAACCACATGCTGACCGACTCGGCGCCCGAGCCGGGCACCGTGCCGCTGGGCAGCGCCACGTTCGAGGCGGTGCCGTCGAACGACGCGGTGGTGTGGTCGCTGAACGGCCCGCCCGCGCCGAGTGTCACCCCGTTGTACGTCCCGTCGCCGCCGCGCGTCTCGTCCAGTGCCCGTGCGGCGCCGGCCGCCTCGCCGAAGCGGTAGTACTGGCCGGGGGCGCCGCCCAGCACCGCGCCGCGGTAGGTGTCGCTGGACCCGGCGACGGCGGGCGCACCCAGTTTCCACACGCCGCCGTTCTCGTCGGTGAGCTGGGTAAGGGCGGTGGAGTCCGAGTCGTACGTCATCGCCGCGTACGTCTTGCCGGACGGGCGCTTGACGGACGTGAGCAGACTGGTGGCGTGCGTGCCGTACTTGTACAGGTCGCTGACGTCGGCGGCGACCAGCGGACGGCTGTACCAGGAGACATCGGCGATGGAGCCGTTGAAGTAGGTGGCGTAGCCGGTGGCGGAAGAGGTGGAGTGGTGCGGCTCGTCGGGCCAGCTGCCGCCGAGGAAGCCGGTGCCGAGGTAGTTGTAGACCTGGTTCTTGCCGAAGGCCGTCGCGCTCTTGATGGAGACGGTCCCGGAGACCGAGCCCACCTTGGCGCTGTCCAGATAGAGGCTCTGCGAGTTGCCCGCGGCCGACAGCACGACGTGGTGCCACTTGCCGTCGGCGACGGAGGCGGCGGACACGATCGGGGCGGCGCCGCCGCTGTACCAGAACTCGGCGTTCAGCTTGCCGTCGGTGCCGACGTAGATGGAAGGCGTGTAGAAGCCGGCGGCCTGACCGGAGCCGATGGGCTGCGAGGCGTACGAGTAGAGGACTCCCGGGCCCTGGGAGGTCTTGAACCACAGGGAGATGGCACCCGAGTCGGTGTCGTTGCCGAGGTTCTTGGGCAGCGAGACGTCGGAGGAAGCGCCGTTGAAAGAAGCCGCCGTGGCGGTGGAGCCGGTCAGCGGACCGGCCGCGCCGAGGGTGACGTTCTCGTAGGTGGCGTCGGTGGTGCCCTCGTTGGCCAGGACGCTGTCCTCGGCCGTGCTGCCGGAGGACTCCGACAGCGGCCAGTACGTGTGCGGATCCAGGTCGAGTGAGGCGGTCCGGTACGGCGAGGCGCTGCTGTAGTCGTAGGTGGTGCACTTGGTGGTGGACAGCGGCGAGCACACGCTGGTGAGCCGGTCACCGCTGTAGCCGTAGGTCCATGTCTCGGTGGTGGCCGGTTCGCCGGGCGTCACCGGATCGGTGGTCACGGTCGCGACATGCGCGGCCGAGGCGCCGGTGGGCGTGGACCAGGTCAGGCTGAGGGAGCGGCCGGAGACGGCGGACGCCATCTTGGTGATGTGGCCGCTGGTCCAGGTGAACGTCACCGAGCGGCCGTTGGCGTCGGTCACCGAGGTCAGGCCGTAGGCACCCGAGCCGAGGGACTGGGTGAAGGTGTAGACGGTGTCGTCCTTGTCGGTGAGCGTATAGCCGCCGCTGACCGACTTGAACGTGGCGAACCGTCCGTTGCCGGGTGTGAAAGTGCCGTCGCCGTTCTTGCCGTAGCCGACCTCGGAGCCGTCGGGGTAGGTGACGAAGACGCTGGAGACCGCGCCGGAGGCCGTGTAGTGCTCGGTGGCCCTGGCGTCGAAGATGCTCGACCAGGCAGCGCCGAACGCGCCCGTCCAGCGCGGGTCGCGGGAGTTGTAGTCGCGCTCGACGTCGAGGGACGGGCCGACGGTCGAGATGGACGCGTCGGTGTCGCTCGTCGTGTAGTTGCGGCTGGTGGGGTCGAAGCCGTGGTCGCTGCTGTTCTGCGACAGACCGGAGGTGATGACGGTCTGCGGCACCTGGACCGACATCGCGTACGGCGTCGCCGGGGAGTACAGGTTGGTGGCGGAGTCGTACGCCTGTACGGCCCAGGTGTAGGACTTGCCCCAGGCGAGTTTGCCGGCCGGCACGGTCCAGTCACCGGTGGAGACCAGGCCCGAGTCGGCGACCTTGGTGCCGGAGGAATCGAAGACCTGGAAGAGGTACTGGTTGCCGCTGCCGCTCGTGGAGTTGGCGCCGCCGGCCCATGCGGTGAGCTCGGGCGTCGTGGTGTGCTCGACCGCGTTGTTGTCGGGGAACTGCTCGTAGAGCTGCGGCGGGGTGTTGCCGGTGTACGTGACGACGATGTGCGGGCCGTCCGCCGGGTCGTTGAACGAACCGAACTGCTTCCAGTGCAGGCTGTCGGTCGTCGACGCGTACACGGCCAGGCCGTAGTCCTTGGTGGTACCGCTGAACCAGCCCTGGATGGCGGACGTGGACAGAGGGACCCGCAGCCAGTCGCCGACCGTGCGGTCACCGGAGGTGTTGGCACACGCGTCGGGCACGCTCGGCGTGAGATTGCCGATGGAGGAGCCGTACGAGGGGCCGGGGTAGCTGGTGACGGTCTCCGGACTCCAGGCCTGGGTGACGAGGGCGACGTCGAACCGCTCGGCGGTGCAGGTGGCGGCCCAGGTGTCGAAGATGTCCAGGTGCGCGTCGCTGACGGTGGCGCCGCCGGCGTCCCAGCCGGTGTACCAGTGGTTGACGAAGCTGTTCGCCTTGTGGGTTCCGGCGTCGTAGGAGCCGACCTTGATGGTCTGCTCGAACGAGTGGTCGCCGGAGTTGCCGGACTCGGCGTAGGTGGTGGTCCAGCCGTCGTCGATCTGCGGATCGACGGTGACCGGGAAGACGCGTCGCGAATCCCGCAGCCAGTCCTCGCCGAGGGTCACCTTCAGGGCGTAACCGCCCTTGCCGTGCACGAGTTCGGTGGTGACGTCGTGGGTGGTGGCCGGGTCGCCGGAGCGGGGGTCGACCTTCGAGTCGAAGGCGTATTCCGGGGGGATGCGCTCGACGGTCCTGCCGGTGCCGTCGCGCAGGTCGATCCAGCCGTCGGTGTGCTGGACGGGCTTGAGGCCCTTGAGACTGAGGGGGAACGTCCACGAGTTTCCGGCGTCCGCGGAGTGCAGGACGATCGATTCCTTCACGCCGGTACCGGTGGGCGACAGCTTCAGATCGGTGCCGTGGAGGACGTTGTCATAGGTGACGGTGGAGCCGTGAGCGGTGCCCTTGACGGGCTGCGCGCCCCGCAGGGTGTAGGCGACGCGGTGACTGTCGTCCGTGGCGAGCGAGGCGAGGGCGGGGTCGGTGGCCCTGGCACCGAAGTCGACGGCGGTGGAGTTGGCCTTCTCGTGCCAGCGCCCGTCGGGGCCAGCCCGCACGTCCACGTCGATGGGCGCCCATCTTCCCTTGCTCACCTGATAGTTGACGGGCTTGTTGTAGATGTCACGGGTGATGGAGCCATCGGCGTTGTCGTAGACGATCTCGTTGCGGGTGGACTTGGTCCCGCTGCGCCTGCTCGTCTTCGCGTCGAAGTGACCACCCACACTGCGGCCACGCCTCACCGTGGCGGTGTGCGCCTGGTAGGCGGACAGTTCGCCACGCCCCTTGCCCGGCTTGCGACCCGCGCCGCGGTGCGCCGCGGTGGCCGTGGCGGACACGTGGTGGCGGTGGCCGGCCGCGGTACCGGACTCCTGCCGGGGCAGCCGGCCCCAGTGCGGGTCGGTGAGCCAGCTCTTCAGCGAGCTCATGCTGAGGCTCGGCATCGAGAGCCGGCCCAGTTCCATTCCCTCGGCCGCGGCCTGATTCGTCGTCAGCATCAACGCGAGCGCGGTCAGGACGAGGACCGCGACCCGCCGCCGCGCACGGTGCGCACGGCCGGCGGGGCGGATACGGCGGAACGGCCGGATGCGCACGACAACGACTCCAACAGACAAGAGACACAGAAACGGAGGGATCTTGTCTGCTGTGAGCAACATGTGAACAGGCCGAAAAGATGATCAAGGTCTGAACTTGACCGCCGCTTACCGAACCTGTCGACTATTCGCCAAGTGTCCGATTCCTTCCTGTGGACTTCTTGGTAGATCGATCACCCGTGCGAGCAACTACCGTTGCCCGATCGTGACTCACCGTGCCTGGAACGTAGATGAGGCCTCGGCGGAGCAGGAAGCCTCGTCCGCGCCTTCCGTTCAGCTGATACCAGGGCGGGCGAGGCCCTGGTCGTAGGCGAAGATCACGGCCTGGACGCGGTCACGGGCACCGATCTTGGCCAGGACGCGGCCGACATGCGTCTTCACCGTGGACTCGGACACGACGAAGCGCGCGGCGATCTCGCCATTGGTCCAGCCCTTGCCGATGGCGACGAGAATCTCGCGCTCACGCTCGGTCAAGGAGGCCAGGCGCGGGTCCTCGCCCGCGTCACCTCTTCTGACAGGCACGTGCCGGGCGTACTCGTCCAGGATGCGACGGGTGAGGGCCGGCGCGATCACCGCGTCGCCCCCGGCGACCGCCCTGATTCCGGCGAGGAGTTCCTCCGGGCGTGCGTCCTTGAGGAGGAAGCCGCTGGCCCCGGCCCGCAGGGCGGCATGCACGTACTCGTCGACGTCGAAGGTGGTCAGCACGAGGACCCTGGAACGCCCCCCGGCCTCGACGATCCGGCGGGTTGCCTCGATGCCGTCCATGCCGGGCATCCGTACGTCCATCAGCACGACGTCGGGACGGAGTTCGGCGGTCCTGCGGACGGCCTCGGCACCGTTCGCGGCCTCACCGACCACCTCCGTCTCGGGCATGGAGTCGAGCAGCACCCGGAAGCCGTAGCGCTGCAGCTGCTGGTCGTCCACGACGAGCACCGTGGTCACCGGGTGCCTCCCCGCGATGTCAGGTCGAGGGCGGCCTCCACCGCCCACCCCCCGTCGGCCGCGGGCCCGGCGCTCACGGTCCCTCCGTACAGCGCCGCTCTTTCGTGGATACCCACCAGTCCGTGTCCTTCCTCGTTCCGTGGTCCGGCGGGCCCGGCCGGACCGTTGTCCCGGACCCGTATGACGAGCCGTTCGTCCCCGGCGACGACCGACAGGTTCACCCGGGTGCCGGCACCGGCGTGCTTCAGGGTGTTCGTCAGGGCTTCCTGGACGATGCGGTAGACCGTCAGCTGCATTCCCCGGTCCAAGGCGTCCACCTCGCCGACCGTGCGGTAGACGATCTCCAGTCCGGCGGTGCGTACTCCGTCGCAGAGCGTCTCGATGTCCGCGAGACCGGGCTGGGGGCTGAGTTCCGGTGCCTGGCGGGCGCCGTCCGACGCCTCCCGCAGGACGCCGAGCACCCGGCGCAGCTCGCCGAGGGCCGTCCGGCCGGTGTCGCCGATGAGTCGCAGAGCCTCTTTGCCGCGTTCGGGAGCGGTGTCCGTGGCGTACGCGCCGGCGTCGGCGAGGGTGATGATGACGGACAGGTTGTGGCCGACGATGTCGTGCATCTCCCGGGCCACCCTGGCACGCTCCGTGGCGGTGGCCAGTCTGATGCGCTGGTCACGTTCCGTCTCCAGCCGCGCCGCCCGCTCCCGCAGCCCCGCGAGCTGCGCCCGGCGCGTACGCACCACCAAGCCGACGGCCAGGGCAGCGATCATCGTACTCAGCAGGAAGAACAGGGCGTCCCAGACCGAGACGGCCGGCGAGACCCGCACCGCGACCAGCACCATCCCCGCCGCCATGACCCCGCAGGCCCACGGCAGCCGCCGCAACCGCCCGTGCAGGGCCAGGCTGTAGAGGGCGACGAACAGGGCGACGTCGGCGCGCAGCGCGGCACCCAGCGACCACTGCACGACGAAGACGACGGCGATGGCGGCGAAGGCCGCCAGAGGCCGGCGCCGCCGCCACAGCAGCGGCAGTACCAGACCGGCCTGCAGGGCCAGCACCGCCGCCAGGGGGAGCTGGGTGAAAGCGAACTGGAACCTGTGCCGCTCGTCCCCGTCCCCGTCCCTCGCGCCGCCGTGGTGCAGCAGGTCGGGCAGGCAGAACATGAGAAGGACCAGCACCACCACCGCGGTGTCCAGCACCCATGGGCGGGCCCGGTCGGCCTGGCGGAGCCGCTGGCCGATCCGGGCGAACCGGGCGACCAGCGGTCCCATTCCGCTGACGTCGTCAGTGCTCATGCTGGTGGTCGAGGTCGTCACCCGCCCATGGTGCAGGCGTCAGACGTCGCTGCGCACCAGCCGGTACCCCGCTCCGGCCAGCGCGAGCACCGTCCAGCCCAGGAAGACCAGCAGCCCAGCGGTGGGCGACAGGGTGGTGCTGTCGTGGGTCAGGGCGAACATCGACTCGCCCGCGCTACTCGGCAGGTAGGGACTGATGTGGTCCTGCCAGGAGCTGGGCAGCAGGGAGATCAGTCCCGGCACCAGCATCAGCGAGGCGACCAGCACCGAGATGCCGCCCGCCACCGACCGCAGCAGGGCACCCAGCGCGGTTCCGATGACACCGACCAGGCCGAGGTAGAGGCCGGCGCCCAGCAGGCTGCGTACGACGCCCGCGTGCGTGAAGCCCATGGCGGCCGGTGTGCCGGAGACAATGGCGCTGCCGAACCCGAAGGCGACGAACGCGCCGAGGGTGGCGACCACCAGCGCGACCAGCCCGAAGACGGCCGCCTTGGACCACAGCACGGGCAGCCGGCGCGGTACGGCCGCCAGCGTCGAGCGGATCATCCCGGTGGAGTACTCCCCCGCCGTGACCAGCACGCCGAGCACGCCGAGGGCGAGCTGCGCGAAGTTGGTGCCGAAGAGGGACAGGCTCACGGCCGTCGCGGTGGCGAAGTCCCGGTCCCGGTGCGGGGAGCCGATACCGGACTTGTAGTGGTTCGCGGCGATGAGCCCGAAGGCGACGAGGAAGAGCAGGCCGAGGCCCAGGGTGATCCAGGTCGAGCGCAGCGACCAGAGCTTGGCCCACTCCGAGGCCAGCACGCGCCGTCCGGTCACCCGGTAGGCGGGGCGGGCCGGGGCCGCGGGCGGCGCCTCGGCAGTCGTGGTGAGGGTGGTGCTCATGCGGGCCTCGCAGCGGTCTCAAGGGGGTCGACGGTCGTCGAGCCGTGGTACTCCACGGCATCCCTGGTCAGGTTCATGAACGCCTCCTCCAAGGACACCGTCCTGGCCGTCAGCTCGAACAGCGCGATCCTGTGCTCGGCCGCCTTCAGGCCGATCTCGCGGGCACTCAGCCCAGCCACCTGGAGCTCCTCGGAGCCCGCCCGGCCGGTGATGTCCACCCCCGGTCCGGCCAGTGCCTCCCGCAGCCGGGCCGGCTCCTCGGTGGCCACCTGCACCGTGTCGCCGCCGGCCTCGCGGACGAGGTCCCCCACGGTGGTGTCGGCCAGCAGCCGCCCCCGCCCCACGATGATCAGATGGTCCGCGACCAGGGCCATCTCACTCATCAGGTGCGACGACACGAACACGGTCCGCCCCTCGTCGGCGAGGGCCTTCAGCAGGTTTCGGATCCAGAGCACGCCCTCGGGGTCGAGCCCGTTGACCGGCTCGTCCAGCATCACCGTCTGCGGGTCGCCCAGCAGCGCCGCGGCGATACCGAGCCGCTGGCCCATGCCCAAGGAGAAGGCACCGGCCCGCTTCTTCGCCACGCTGCCGAGGCCCGCCATCTCGATGACCTCGTCGACCCGGCGCCGGGGAATCCCGTGCGTCAGCGCGAGCGCCAGCAGATGGTTGTAGGCCGAGCGGCCCGGATGGATCGACTTCGCCTCCAGAAGTGCCCCCACCTCCTGCAAGGGCGCCTGGTGGCCGGCGTAGCGGCGTCCGTTCACCGTGACGGAGCCGCTGGTCGGGGCGTCGAGTCCGACGATCATGCGCATGGTCGTCGACTTCCCCGCGCCGTTGGGCCCCAGGAAACCGGTCACCGTGCCCGGCTTCACGGCGAAGTCCAGGCCGTCGACGGCCGTCTTCTCCCCGTACCGTTTGGTCAGCTGCTGAGCGTCGATCATGCGCGTCTCTTCCTGTCGGAACCGGCGCCCGTTGGTCGCCCCTGACGCCTCACCGACAACGCTAGGAGGCGAGACACCCTGATCCGGTGGTACCGCGGACCGATCCACGTCCGCCGGGTCGTACCGCGGTACTACGCGCCACTGCGTCCCTGGTCTCACCGTTCAGGTCACGTTCGGGAAGGGACCGTTTCCGCGAGCCGTACCGCCCGCGGCGGGAAGCGCGCCGAGCATGTACCGACAAAAAGGTCTAAAAAGGCTACATGGGTGTGCGCGGGGTAGCTGATGGTCGCGTCTTGGAGCGGCACACCGGGCGCGGGCCGCTGCTGATCGCGCTCGCGCTGATCGTGGTCATCACCGTGACGGACATCGGTATCGGCACCACTGTCCATCTGGGCCCGTTGCTGGTCATCGCGCCGACCCTGACCGCCTCGTTCGCGGGTCCGCGGCTGACCGCTCTGGTCGGGGTGCTGGCGCAGGCGGCCCTGGTGGTCATCTCGGTCTTCCATGGCGGACTGACCACGACCAATCACGTGGCGCAGCTCATCGCCCTGGCCGTGCTGTCGGCTCTGGTGGTCTTCATCACCTATGTGCGGGAGCGGCGTGCCCAAGAGCTGAGCCGGGTGCGGTCGGTGGCCGAGACGGCACAGCGGACTCTGCTGCGGCCACCACCACACCGGATCGGGCCCCTGCGGCTGGCCTGGCTGTATCTGGCCGCCGAAGACGAGGCCCAGATCGGGGGCGACCTGCTGGCGGTCGCCCGCGCCGATCATCCCTGCACGCGGGTGCTCATCGGCGATGTACGAGGCCACGGGCTGGCCTCCATCGGCGAGGCATCGGTGGTGATGGGCGCGTTCCGTGAGGGCGCCCACCGGTACTCCTCGTTGCCCGAACTCGTCGGCGCCGTCGAGGAGAGCGTATGCCGCCACCTGGAGGAGGTCGCCGATTCCACGCACGAGGCCGGCGAGCACTTCATCACCGCCGTCATGGTCGACATCCGCGACCAGGGGCCGCAGGCCGAGATGCTCAACTGCGGCCACCCGCCACCCCTGCTGATCCGTGGAGAGCGGGTGACCTTCCTGAACTCCCGGCGGCCCGCGCCCCCGTTGGGCCTGTGCTCCCTGTGCGTGCGGAACGACCGCACCGATCCCTTCACCTTCGAGACAGGCGACATGCTGCTGCTCTACACCGACGGCGTGATCGAAGCCCGTTCACCGGACGGAACCTTCTATCCGCTGGCCGAGCGGGTCGCCTCCTTCCCCGCCTCCAGCCCTGACGCCCTGCTGCACCACCTTCACCGCGACCTGCTCGAACACTCCGGTGAACGGCTCGCCGACGACGCCGCCTTCCTGATCATCGAGCGCACTTCCGCGCGCCGCATGTCCCATGCCGACGGACCTCTCCTCTCCAGGAACGGCTGATCGTCACCCCGGCCGAGTCGCCGCCGATCAGGTCCGTCAGCGCATGTCCGTGAGGAGGGTGCCGAGTTCGGCCTCCTGCCGCGCCGGCGGCATCGGCGCGTTGGAGTGGTCGATGCCGAAGGTCTTCAGGACCTGGTCCATCTGGGCGTCGAGGAACGTCCAGCCGGTGTTGTCCAGCGGCTGCAACGTGGCCTGGTCGGCGTCCCAGAGGTCTCGCAGCGACTGGGCGGCCGCGTGGGCGCCGCTCGCGTTGCCCGACCGTGCGTCCTTGAGCGAGGTCGACGCGAGAGCCCGCAGCGCGTCGACCTTCGTGGACGGGAACTTCTTCACGGCCTGGCCGGGGGCGAGGCGAACGGTGGAGGTGGCGTCCTCCTCCGGCGCCGGGCCGACGTGCGGCCGGCTGTGCGCCCAGACCAGCAGGAACCCGGTGGCGACGGCGAGGAGGCCGAAGCCCGCCAGCGCGACGCGCTCCTTTCGCGGGTCGGCGGCGGTCCGCGGGGCGTGCGTGGCTTCGGATGTCTCCGTCACGTCGGAGCGCGTCACCGTCAGGTAGATGACGGTCACCAGGATCAGTCCGAGGAAGATCAGGCTGGTGGTGAAGGTGCCCAGCGCGAGGCCGGTCGGCTCGCCCGGCTGGGCGACCTTGGGGGAGGCGAGCCAGTCGCCGATGTTGGCGCCCAGGGGGCGGGTCAGGATGTAGGCGAGCCAGAAGGACAGCACCGGGTTCGCGCCGAACCTCCGCAACAGCGTGATCGCCGCGATGAGGCCGAGCGGCAACAGGACCGAGACTCCCGGGCTCCAGCCGGTGAGCTCGAGGGTCCAGTCGCCGGTCGCGGTGCCGAGCGCGAAGGTGACGAGAACGGTGAGCCAGTAGAACGACTCGCGCGACAGGGTCGTGACCGAGTGGATCGAGAGGGTGCGCTCGCGCATCCACCACGTGCCGAAGACCACGGCGAGCAGGACCGAGAACACGGTGGAGCTGATCCACAGCGGCACGTTGAGCTGGTCGGTCAGGATATCCGTGTACAGCGTGCCCGTGACACTGACGACGACCACGGTCAGCCAGTACGGGAAGGGGACGTACCGCTTCAGCCGCAGCTGGACGCCCAGCACCACGACGAACACCGCGGTGAAGATCCAGGCGGTGTTCACCAGGCCGACGCCCAGCTTCATGTTGATCCAGTCGGCGAAGCTCTCGCCGACGGTCGTACAAAGGATCTTGATCACCCAGAACCAGATGGTGACCTCGGGAACCTTGTTCAGCATCAGCCGCCCGCTGCGGCGCGTGCGGGCTTCGCTCGTCGTTGTCATGCGCCGAGGGTTACCCGGCCGACCTGCACACAACCTGACTACGCGATCGCGCCCGCCGTGGGGAAGGTCACCTCCACGCGGCCATGACCAGCCGCGACCGCACGGACCGCCACTCCCGCGGACGCGGCGAGACGCTTCACCACCGCCAGCCCCAACCCGTGCCCCTCGCCGCTGGTCACGCCCGCTTCGAAGACCCGGTCGACCTCCGCCGGATCGAACCCCGGGCCGTCGTCGAGGACTTCGATCACGGCCCCCCGGGGCTGGATGCGCGCCGTGACCCAGACGCGCGAACTCGCATGCCGCAGGCCGTTCTCCAGCAGGGGCGACAGCACCGCCACGACGAGTTCCGTCGCCACCGCGACGGCGACGTCGTCCGGGACGGCGACGTCGATGGCGCGACCGGCGACAGCCTGGCGCGCCGCCGCCCCGAGATCGCAGCGGGTATCCCCGTCGATCCGGGTCCGGGCGGCACCGAGAATCGTGGTGATCGCCGTGTTCAGGCGGTCGACCTCGGTCAGCACGGCCTCCGGTGCCACCTGGTGACCGGAGAGCTGCGCCAACTGCGCCTCGCCCCGCAGGGCGGTCAGGGGCGTCCGCAACTCGTGGGCGATCTCGTCGGTGAGCCGACGTTCGTCCGCGAGCGCGTGGTCCACACGGTCGAGCAGGCGATCGAGAGTTCGCCCCAGCTCCCCGAATTCGTCCCGCGGAACACCGAGGCCGAATCGGCGCCCGGGTTCGTGATCGCCCCAGTCGTCGGCGAGGGCGGCCATTTCGTGCACGACCCGCAACGCGCGCCCCACCACGAGGTGCGCGACGACGCCGGCGAGCAGGATCGAGATGCCGCCCAGCATGAGCGACATCGTCAGGCTGCGCTGCTCCGAGGTCTCGTACGGCGTCAGATCCACCCTCACGACCACCATGACGCGGTGGCCCTCCAGCCGGACCGGCTGGGCGTACAGCAGACGACTGCCGACCGTGGTGGTCCGGGACCGCCCGGAGCCGACGAGTTCGACGACGCGGTCGAGGACACCACCCGGCACGATCCCGTCGATGAGGTGCCCATCGGCATACACCCACGAGACCGTGTCCAGCGCTTCATTGCCTCCCTCGATCAGCACGACGTGACCACCGCGTACGGCTACGTTCGCCGCCACCGCCTCCGCACGCGTATGCGCCAGAGCGTCCGCGTCGGCGTCGGTCACCTGGCTCAGCAACACGTGCGAGACCACCACCAGCACCGCGACCACCGCTGTGGCGATCAGGACCGCGAGCGCGACGACCCTCCCGCGAAAGCCTGTCACTCCCATCGATAGCCCACCCCACGGACCGTTGCCAGGCGGTCGGCCACACCCAGCGCACCGAGTTTGGTCCGTAGCCGGCGAACGAAGGAGTCAAGGGTGTTGTCGCTGACCTGCGCGCCGTGCGGCCAACCCGCGGCAACCAGGGCGTGGCGGCGTACCGCGTCGCCCTGCGAGGCGATGAGCCTGCCCAGCAGCCGAAACTCGGTCGGTGTCAGGCTCTCGCTCGTCGAACCGTGGATCACGGTATGTTTCGCCGGATCGAGAACGACGCCTCTTCGTGGGGTCGCCGCGGTTGTTCTGCGCAGCAGGGCGCGAACCCTCACCAGCAACTCCGGGATGTCGAACGGCTTCGTCATGTAGTCGTCGGTTCCCGCCTCGAAGCCGCCCACCTTGTGGTGCATGCCGTCCAGGGCGGTGAGCATCAGCACCGGGGCATCGATGCCCCGTGCCCGCAGCGCCAGGCAGACGTCCCGGCCATCGGCGTCCGGGAGCCCCAGGTCCAGGACGACCAGGTGAGGGAGCGGGTCGAGTTGCCGCAGCAGGCTGTCCGCGGTGGAAGCGACAGCGAGCGTGTGCCCGTCGTGCTCAAGTGCGCGCTTGAGCACGTCACGGACTGCCGCGTCATCCTCGCAAACCACAATAAAAGCCACGGATCGACCCCAGGCGTCACGGCGGACAGTTCCCTGTTCTCCTGGCCGGCGCCCTGGCGGTCCGCAAGTTCCGCACGTCGGCGACGCCCGGTCCAGCGCGCCTGCTGACGCCCTTGCCACCGACCGGGTCCCCAACCATATGACTACAGTCTTGTAGACGCATCCGCCCGGACGGTCTCCGCCGCCCGCCCCGCCGGCCCCGCCGTCCCCCCGGCGGTCTCACGCGAGGACATGTCCTACAACAAGTAGAACATGGGCGGGTAGCCTGTACGCGACGACGGCGAGGGAAGGCGGACGGTGAGGTGACGGGCCGAGGAGACGAGGAAGCCCACGAGGCGTCCGGCAGGCGGGCACGCGGCCAGCTGGAGAGCGATGTACTCGCCGCGCTCTGGGCGGCAGACGGTCCGCGGACCGCGCGGGAGGTCCGGGAACAGCTGCCGGGCGACCTCGCCTACACGACCGTGCTCACCATCCTGTCCCGGCTGCACGACAAGGGCATGCTGGTACGGCACCGGGAGGGCCGCGGCTATGCCTACGAGCCGGCCCGCGACGAGGCGTCGCACACCGCCCAGCGCATGCACTCACTGCTGACGGGTGGCTCCGACCGTCAGGCGGTGCTGGCCCGCTTCGTCTCGGAACTGTCCGAACAGGACGAGCAACTGCTCCAGCAGCTGCTGCTGTCCGGGCACGACGACGTACCCCCCGAGAGCCGGCGCGCGCCCGGGAAGCGGTGAGCCGGTGCTGATCAGCGTCTACATCCCGTTCCTCGTCACCGCGGCGCTCGCCGTGCTGGCACCGCCCGTGGCGCACCGGCTGCCCCCGCGCCCGGCGGCCCTGGCGCTGGCGTGCGCCGCGCTGGTGACGGCGGCCGGATGGGCGGGTTCCCTCGCCCTGCTGGCTTTCACCGGAGTGGCACAGATCCCGCAGATCGCCGAGGAGGGCCGCTGGTCCGTGTCCGCGCTGCGCTCCCAGGACCCCGTCTACGCCGTGGTCGCGGCCGCCAGCACCCTGGTGCTCGCGGTGTGTGTCGTCTCCCTCGGCGTGGCCGCCGTCCGGCAGGGCCGCCACCTGCTCCGGGCCCGGCGGGAGTGCGCCGAGCTACCCGGGCACACCGAGCTGGCCGTACTCGACGACGACGTCCCGCTGGCCTTCGCACTGCCTGGGGCGCCGGGCCGGATCGTCGTCTCCAGGGGGATGCTGCGCCGCCTCGGTGACGCCGAGCGCCTGGCGCTGCTCGCCCACGAGCGGGCACATCTGAGCGGGCGTCACCACGTCTTCCAGAGTGTGTGGCGGCTCTCGGCCGCTCTGAACCCGTTGCTGCGGCCGGTGGCCGTCGCGGGCAGTTTCGTCCTCGAGCGCTGGGCGGACGAGGAGGCCGCCGAGCGGGTCGGTGACCGTACGGTCGTCGCCCGCGCCGTGGGCCGCGCCGCCCTGGCATCGGCCGGCGCGTCCCGCCCCGCCGCGCTGGCCGCGACCGGTGGGGTGGTGCCCAGGCGAGTACGGGCCCTGCTCGCCCCGCCACCCGCCCGTCGCAGTCTGCCCCTGCTGGCGGGCGGCCTGCTGCTGGCCGTCTGCTGCGCGAGCCTGGCCAATGCCGCCTCGGACAGCGACCGCATGCTGGACAGCGCACAGTGGGCGCTGTGCAGGGCACATGCCGACACCACCCCTGTCGCCGCACGGACCGCCCACGACGACGCCCTCGGCCGCGGACCGGACGGCTGCGGCGGCGCCCCTGATCATCCGGAGCACGGAGAGCGGCACTTCTGACCCGCCCGGCACCGGCCCTCACCCCGCCGCGCCGCCGCCCGGTGCCGGACCGGCATCAGCACGTTGAACATTCCCCGCGCCCGGCGCGCCGGGCGAGCACGCCGGCCAGGCCGCCGGCAACAGCCGGGTCCCCGGGACAGGAATACGTCCCCTACGGGCACGGCGGCCTCGGCGAGGATCACGACCGGTCCCTGACCGGTACCGACAGGGGTGCCGCGGTCCGGACCGCGGCCGGACCGCCGTCCCGCGGCGATCACTTCCCGAGTTCTACATCATGTAGTAGCTTCCCTTCTCGGCACCACAGCGGTCCGTTCGCGGCCCTGGTCCGCGCGCAGGCGCGGCTTCGGCCTGCCCGCAGCGCCGTCCGGGCCGGGCATGCCCGGCGTGCCCCTTAGCCCATCAGGAGGCGATCCACCGTGGTCCACCGTGACGACCTGGTGCCGGAGTCGGCGCCCTCGCAGTCCGCCGCACCGCCGCTGGGCGGTGCCGGGCGGATCGCGATCATCTCGGCCGGTGTCGGCGCGGGACACGACGGTGCGGCCGCCGGGCTGGCCGAGCGGCTGGCCGAGCACGGGTACCTGGTGGACCGGCACGACTTCCTCGAACTACTGCCCACCGGTACGGGGCGGCTGCTGTGCGGTACCTACCACCGCATGCTGACCTGGTTGCCGGACGGCTACCAGCGCCTGTACGCGGTCACCGACCGCGCGGCACGCCCCGGCGCGGTGTGGCGGGCACTGTTCCGCGCCGCCGGGAAGCGCACCCTGCGGGCGCTCGCTCCGGACACCCGCGCGGTCGTCTCGACCTATCCCGGCGCGAGCCAGGTCCTCGGCGCACTGCGCCGGCGCGGCAAGCTGACGGTGCCGGCCTTCACCTACCTCACCGACTTCTCCGTCCACGCCCTCTGGGTCGCCCCCGGCATCGACTCCCACCTGGCCGTGCACCCGGTGCCGGCGGCCCAGGCTCACGTACAGGGCGCGGTCGCCGCCACCGTCGTGGGGCCGGTCACCGATGCACGCTTCACTCCCGCCACCGCCGGGCAACGGGCATCCGCCCGCGAGCGGTTCGCCCTGCCCGCGGACGCACCCCTTGCCCTGCTGGTCGCCGGGTCGTGGGGCGTCGGGCCGGTGCGACGGGCCGCTGCGGAGATACGGGAGACCGGGGTCGCGGTGCCCGTGGTGGTGTGCGGTCGCAACGAGTCCCTCGTGAAGGAGTTGCGCGCGGACGGCATCGAGCACACCTTCGGCTGGGTGGACGACATGCCCAGGCTGATGCACGCCTGCGACGTCCTGGTGCAGAACGCGGGCGGGCTGACCTCGCTGGAGGCGTTCGCCGCCGGGCTGCCGGTTGCCAGTTACCGCTGCATCCCCGGTCACGGCCGGACCAACGCGGACGCCTTGGACGAGGCGGGCCTGGCGGCCTGGATACGCGACCCGGCGGACCTCGGCCCGGTGCTGGCGGAACTCCTCCACGGCCCCCGCGGTCGGGCCCAGCGTGCGCTGGGACTCGATCTGCACCGCCTGGCTCCCGGACCGGTGACCGCCATCGCCGCCAGAACCCGGCTGTACCCCACGCCGGACGCACGGCCCGCGGTGAGGCGCTTCACCGGCCGACGGCGGATCGCCCTGGCGGCCGTCACCGTGGCCGTCACGGCCTGTCTGGGTGTCGCCGCCCCGCTGGCCCACGCCTACGACGAGACGCCCGCCCGCTTCACCGCCGTCGCCCACTACCTGGACGGAGACGGACGATGACCCCGTCCCGTCGCGCCCGGGTCACGGCGCTCGCCTCGGCCGCAGCGGTGCCCGCGCTCGCGGCGTTGCACGCGGCACCCGTGATCTCCACGTTCGGGCCGCTGCGCAACGCGGTCATGCCGCGCCTGGCCGGCCGCGGCCGGCCAGATCACGTCGCGCTCACCTTCGACGACGGGCCCGACCACCTGTCCACCCCGCGCTTCCTCGATCTCCTCGACGCACGCGGGCTGCGGGCCACCTTCTTCATGCTCGGCTCGATGCTGGCCCGCTCACCGGGGCTGGCCGCGGAAATGGCTGCGGCCGGGCACGAAATCGCCGTTCACGGCTGGCACCACCGCCCGCTGCTGCTCCGCGGTCCCCACGCCGCCTACGCCGATCTCGCCCGCGCCCGCGACGCCGTGGCCGCCGTCACCGGCAGCCCGCCCGTGCTCTTCCGGCCGCCGTACGGGGTGATGAGCGGCGCCGCCCATCTGGCCTGCCGGCGCCTCGGCATGACCCCGGTGCTGTGGACCTGCTGGGGCGAGGACTGGCGCAGGCGGGCCACCCCGCAATCCGTCGAACGCACTGTCCTGACGGACCTGCGCGGTGGCGGCACCATCCTGCTGCACGACTCCGACTGCACCTCCGCCATCGGCTCCTGGCGCACCACCCTCGCCGCGCTGCCCCGCATCCTCGACACCTGCCAGGAACGCGGCTGGCGGGTCGGCCCCCTGCGCGAACACGGCGTCCCCGGTCCGCCCCGCCGGTGACCCCCGGCCGGCCGGGGAACGCTCGCGACATCGAGCCGCACCACGGTCGGCGAGCACCGGATGCGTCACAGGTCGGGCTGCCGCTCCCGCCTCGGCCGGACCGAGGCGACGGGTGAGCCGGTCACGGCTGCCGGTCCGGTCACGCGGATCCGCCGCCGGGTCCGGCCCGCGAACGAGACAGAAAGCGCGAGCGCTGTGACGAGGGAGACGACGCCGCCCAGGACCAGGGTGAAGCGGGCTCCGAGAGCGTCGGACACCACGCCGACCAGCGGTGCGCCGATGGGTGTGCCGCCGAGAAGGACGAGGAAGTAGACGGACAGGACGCGGCCCCGCAGCGCCGGGTCGGCATGGAGCTGGATCAGGGCGTTGGCGGTGGTGGTCACGGTCACCGCGGCACATCCGGTGATGAACAGCAGGACCAGGAAGGAGCCGTAGCTCGGCATGAGGCCCTGCGCGACTTCGAGTGCGCCGAAACCGATCGTCGTCGATGTCAGACGGCGCGCGGTGGGGGGCTTGCCCTGGTTGGCCCAGTAGACCGCACCGAGGAGGCTGCCCAGAGCGTAGGCGGTGGAGAGGCAGCCGAAGGTGGCGGCGCCCGTGTGGAACACCGTGACGGCGACGAGCGAGACGGTTACCTGGAAGTTGAGACCGAAGGTGCCGACGAAGGCGATGAGGCTGATCGGCAGGAGCAGTTCCGGGGTGGTGGCGATGTGGCGGAGTGCCTCGCGCGCTCGCGTGGGGCCCGGTCGCACGTGGACGGGCACGTCCGGCGCGTCGGTACGGATGGTGATCAGTCCGTGGAGGACGGCCAGGTACGAGGCGGCGTTCAGGAAGAACACCGGACCGGTGCCGAGGGCCGCTACGGTCAGGCCGGCGAGAGCCGGGCCGATCGCGCGGGCCACGTTGAACTGGGCGGCGTTCAAGCTGACCGCGCTGGCCGTCCGCTCGTGGGAGACGAGTTCGCGGATGTAGGCGTTGCGGACGGGACCGTCCAGAGCGGTGGCGGTTCCCAGGGCGAAGGCCAGCGCGTAGAGGGACAGCGGATTCACGGCTCCGGTCACCGTGAGCAGTCCCAGCAGGAGCGACTGCGCGGCCATCGCCGTCTGGGTCAGGAGCAGCAACCGCCGCTTGGGATACCGGTCGGCCAGGATGCCTCCGGTCAGGCCGAGCAGGGTCTGGGGCAGGAACTGCAGCGCGGTCACGACGCCGACCGCGCTGCCGCTGTTGCCGGTGGTGTGGAGGACGAGCAGGTCCTGGGCGCCCCGCTGCATCCATGTGCCGGTATTGGAGACCAGTTGCGCGAGCAGGTAGCGCCGGAAGTTCCGGACGGCGAGTGCGTGCGTCACCGGCAGGCGGAGGACGGTACTCACGACGGCCGACCGGCATACGTCCCGTCCGCGACGGGCGTGCCGGTGTCGTCGAGGTGATGGAAGGTCGGGTGGGGGTGCATGAGGAACGCGTGGTGGGAGATGTTCCACGCGTAGGCACCGGCCATGGCGAAGGCGACGCGGTCGCCGACGCGCAGCCGTTCGACCACGATCCGGCTTGCCAGTACATCCTTGGGCGTGCACAGCTGTCCGACCAGTGTCACCGGCTCGTCCCGCACCTCCGGACGATTCCAGGGCCGCCGCCAGGTGTCGTCGGGGATCACCTCGAAGGGCTGGTCGTGCTGCTTCGCGGCCGGGGTGCGCAGATGGTGGGTACCTCCGCGCAGTACGGCGAATGCCTGCCCGCGGCTGGACTTGATGTCCAGGACCTGGGTGACGTACCGGCCGCAGTACGCCGTGACGGAGCGGCCGGGCTCGATCCGCAGGGTGAGGTGGGGGTGACGGGCGAGGATCCGGCGCAGTCCGGCGCCGAGGGCGGGCCAGTCGTACAGGCCGGACGGATGCGTGTAGTCGACGCCCATGCCGCCGCCCACGTTGACTTCGCGCAGATCCACTCCGCGATCGCGGGCCCAGCTCTCGGCCCAGGCGAGGACCTCGTCGACGAGCAGGAGATGGGGCCGTGCCTGAAGACCGCTGGCAAGGTGGAAGTGGAGGCCGCGCAGTCGGACGCCCGGGACCGACTCCATCACCTCCAGGCAGCGGTCCAGCTGTACGGGATCCATGCCGAACGGCCCGCCGCCCATGGCCAGGGCGACTCGGCCCACGTGGACGGGCAGGTCGACCCGCAGCAGGACGTCCACGTTCCGGCCGCCCAGCAATGTGGCGAGCAGGCGGAGTTCGTGTTCGCTCTCGATGTGCAGGCGCTCGGCCCTCGCGTCCAGTGCGCGGATCAGCTCCCACTGCGTCTTGCCCGGACCGCCGAAGGCGATCGGCGCGCGCGGGACGATGGCGCGGACGTGGTCCAGTTCACCGCCGGAGGCCACCTCGAAGCCGTGGACGTGTTCGGCGAGGGTGTGCAGGATCCGGGGGTCGGAGTTGGCCTTGGCGGCGTACAGCAGCTCGACCCGGTCCGGCAACGCGGCCCGGATCGTGCGCACGTGTTCGCGCAGGTGGGCCAGGTCGTAGACGTAGGCGGGCAGTTCGTCGTCGGGCAGTGCGGCGAGGAGGCCGTGCATCTCGGGACTCACCGGACCACCTCGCGGGGGAAGTCCGCGCCGAGCGGGCTGGGCAGAGGCACGTAGGTCGCGTGCCGGTCGGCCTTGCGGGACCAGCGCAGCAGAAGGTTGGCCTTGGCCGGCAGCGGTACGCCGGACAGCAGGGCACGCAGGCGCGGCGGTTCGGCGGCGGTACGGGCGTAGCCTGCGAGGTGGTCGCGGACCAGGCCCCACAGGGAGGGTTCCAGCGCCGGGTCGAGGTCGGCCAGTGCGCTGATCATTTCGGCGGTGTGGTTGACCAGAAGGCAGTACGCGACCCGGTTCCAGCCGTGTTCGGGATCGTAGGTGAGGGGGCCGCGCACATCGTCCGGGAGATCGTCGAGGGCCCGCCCGTGACGGCCGGGCAGGAGCTTGGTGCCCTCCATGTCGCGGAAGAACATCTGCGCGGGAGTGCCGTCGGCCTCGACGCCGACGACGACGTTCTGGAGGTGGGGTTCGAGCACGACACCGTGTTCGAAGTAGGCGGCCAGTACCGGGGGCAGCAACAGCCGGAGGTACGCGTCCCACCAGGCCAGGACGTCACCGTCGCCGCGGGCGAGCAGTCGGGAGACATGGGCTGCGCTGGTCGGATACTCGTCCGCCACCGCGGCGGCGAGCAAGGGGGTGACCCCTGGACGCAGATGCCGGCGCAGGCCGGAGCGGACGATGACGCCGAAGCCCTCCAGAAGAGAGATGTCGCCTGCCGGGGCCAGGGTGCGGTAGCCGGGCTCGGCCAGGACCGCGCATCCCGGGAAGCGGTCGGCGAGCCGGGCGAAGACGGGCTGGAGCAGCCGGTCGAGGGCAACGGCCCCGGACAGCTCGTAACCCGCGTGCCTGCGGACACAGTTGGTGAGCCGGACGTTGAGGCTGAACTTCAGGAACGCGTCGGCCTCAGGGGCGTACAGCGTCCGCACCGATGCGGTCGGCACCATCTCCGGGCCGCCCGTGCCGGTGTCCACGACGTCCCCGGCGGCGACCGCCTCGCGCAGCCGGTCGTGGTTCTTCAGCAGCCGGTACTGCCAGGGGTGCACGGGGAGTACGGCGAACTCCGGGTCGGCCACACGGTGCAGTGCGTCCAGCGCGTGCGGGTCGCCCTCTTCCCGTACGAGACGGCGGCGCACCGCGAGGTAGCGCAGGCGGAAGCGGGTGCCGGTCTCCGGTCCGTACGCCAGCCAGTCCGCCGGGTCGCCGGTACGGGCCTTGGGCGTGGGGTGGAAACGGTGGCCGAACACCAGGGACTGTTCCGAGGCCACGTACAGGTCCGCGGCCACCCGGGCACCCGCCCGCTCCTCCAGTACGACGCGGATCGTCTCCCGGCTGTCCGTCACCTGGCTCAGGAACTCCTCGTTGGCCAGTCCCGTGCGCTGTTCCAGTTCGTCCTGGATGCAGCCGGCCAGCTCGCGCCAGTCCACGGTCACCCAGGTGTCGCCGTCGAGCCTCTGCACCGAGCCCTGGAAGCGATGCGCTCCGATCAACGAGGTCCGACGCAGTGCGGCACGCAGCAGCAGGCCCCGGCGAGGCAGCCGTAGCAGGATGTGATCGTCGACGACCGTCACCTGATGCTCGGGGGCGGACACCTCGCGGATCAGGCAGTTGAGCAGCGTGTGGGTCGTGACGAGGTCGGCCGTCCGCGACGGCTCCGCGGTCGGGGAGAGGACGGTGGCGGCGTCATCGGTGTGGGGGGCTGTGCCGGTGGTCATGTGGTCGCTCCAGTGGGACAGCGGTCGGTGTCAGAGGTCAACGGCACGACGCCAGGGGGTTGGAGACGGACGTCCATCGCGCGGCGCCCGGATTCTCGGACAGACGCATGGCGATGGTCGCCTTCAGCGGCATGGTGTCCCCGAAGAACGCTGCCGCGTCCTCCTGATCCGGCAGGGAGGCGAAGACGCGGCGCCCGGCCTCGGCGACCACGCCCCACAGCGCCCGTGGCTCAGCCGCCCGGGTCCGGCTGAGGACGTCGGCCAACTCGCTGAAGACCCCGCTGATCAGGCCGCCGAAGAGCTTGGTGCGCAGCGCACCGATGTCGTCGCCGGCACGGGTGCCGAGCAGCGGCGGCAGCGTGAAACCGCACCGGGCCAGGCGGCGCGGGCTGACCCGTACGCCGTCCAGGTCCCGGTACAGCACCCGCACCGGTCGCCCGTTCCGCAGGACGACCAGCGTGTTCTGGCCGTGCGCCTCCAGCGCCACTCCCATGGACAGCAGCGTCAGGACCGGCGGCAGGACGAGGTCGGCGAGGTCCGCCAGCCAGCGCACCGGGTCCCCGGACACCACGGCGGCTCCGGTCGCGTGAACGGCCGTGAGCGGTACCGCGATCTCCCCGGCGTCGAGGTGGCACTCGGTCGATTCCCGGAGCATGGCCGTCAGGCTCGCGGAAGGCTGTCCGTGGACGCGTACCGAGCCACCGCTCAGCTCCCGGAGGACGCGCAGGCTGCCGCTGTGTCCAGCCTTGTCGACGACGGCCGCGACCAGCTCGGACAGTGGGGGCCCGTCGGCGGCCTCGGCCGCGGAGATGGTGCGCCGGTAGTTGGTGACCTGGACATCGAGCGCGGTCTTGACATGGCAGCCGGGCAGGGCGCCCACAGGCGCGAGGGTACGCAGCGAGAGCAGCGGGCGGGCCGCGATCGTCTCCTCCACGACGGCCAGGTCGCGGTGGTGCCTGAGCACGTTGTCCCGCTGCCAGGGGTGCACCGGCAGCAGGTAGGCGGCACCGTCGCGCAGCGTCCGCGGCCAGTCGCCGGTGCCCTGCCAGCGGTCGGCCGGGACCCGGAGCAGGGCCAGCGGGACGATCGGGTGGTGCTCGGGCGCGTAGGCGAGCACGTCGGCGACGGACATGCCGGTGCGCGTCCGGCAGCAGGGGTGCTGCGGGTGGCCGTCGACGACCGCCTGCTCCGCGTCAGCCGAGTCGCCCAAGGAGACCTCGCGGTCCGCGTTCGCGGCTCTGGCCAGGGCCAGGTTGACGACGCTGTTGTCGAGTTCGGCCGCCAGCCGCTCCGCCGCGGGGGTACGCAGGCCCAGCTGGGCCAGTAGCCGGGCCGGGTCGCTGATCGGTCCCTTCGGCCCCGACACGGCGAAGTCCTCCGGAACGTCGGCGAACGGCCGCGCGCCGGCCTCGGCCGCCGAGAGCGGACCGCCCCGTCGCAGCTCGACAACCAAGGATCCGGACTCGCGCCGACGCCTGGTCACACCGGGCAGGGGTTCTCTTGCGAAGGCGCCCCACAGGCGGGACAGCACAGTGGCGCGTGCTCCCGGCAGTGCGGTCGCGAAGGGCTCCACCAGGTCCGGGCGGATGCGGTGCAGTTCGTCGAAGTGCATGGGACGTCCCTGGTTCTTGCGGTGGCGGGTTGTCCGGTGGTGCTCCGGTGGCACCGACCGCCCGACCGACGCTACGGGAAGACGATCAAGGGAATTGCCAGAGCAAATACAGCGAGAGGCCGCGGACACCCGCGCGGCAGCGCTTCGCGGTGCGTGATTCCGGCCGGACCGGCCGAGGAGGGCGCCGGGGCACGCGGACCGGCCTTGGACGGGATTCCGGCTGTCACCTGGGAGACCGACTGCCGGCGTCCGTGGCGTTAACCCCGGGCTAACGCCACGCTGACCAGGCCCTTGATGTCGTCGACACACCCCGCCACACCGAATGAGCCGACCGTGGAAGATCACTGGCTCGGGGGAGCTTGCGGCGTTTACGCCACACGCCGTGGCGGGCGTCTGTGAGCCTTTCGGCATGCGTGTCTTACTGATCGAGGACGACGACCGGGTGGCCGGGCCGTTGGCGGAGGGGCTGCGCCGTTTCGGGTTCACCGTGGAACACGCCGGAACGGGGGCCGAGGGCCTCGCCGCGCCGGAGGCGGCGATGGTGCTGCTGGACCTGGGGCTGCCCGACATGGACGGCATCGACGTCTGCCGGGCGCTGCGGTCCCGCTCGTCCGTGCCGATCATCATGATCACGGCCAGAGACGACGAGGTGGACCGTGTGCTCGGGCTCGAACTGGGTGCGGACGACTACGTCTCCAAGCCGTTCGGCGTACGGGAGCTCGTCGCCCGGATCCGTGCCGTCACCCGCCGCGCCCGCCCGGCGGTTCCGGACCTCCAGTGCGGGTCTTCGAAGCCCTCTGACGACCTCGGACCCGACATCCAGCGGATCGGCCCTCTGACCATCGACTGCCGCACCCGGCAGGTACGCCTGCATCAGTCGTCCATCGCCCTCGCGCCCAAGGAGTTCGACCTGCTCACCTGCCTCGCCGAAGACCCCGGCGCCGTCTGCTCCCGCCGGCAGATCCTCGACAAGGTCTGGGAACCGAACTTCTTCGGCCCCACCAAGACCCTGGACGTCCACATCGCCGCGCTGCGCCGCAAACTCGGCGACGCGTCCTGGATCGAGAACATCCGCGGAATCGGCTTCCGTCTCGTCCTCCCGGCACATCTCGACGCCACGTCCGCCGCGGTGCGGGCGCGCGGCGGAGAGATCCGGTGACTCGCCGCCTCCTGCTCAGCCACCTGAGCCTGATAGTGCTCGTCCTGCTCGCCCTCGAAGTGCCTTTCGGCGTCTTCTACTCCCGCAGCGAGCTGGCCCGCTTCTCTCGCACGGCGGAGCAAGGGGCGATGACGCTTGCCGAGGTCTGCGAGGACAAGATGGAGCACGGGCTGACAGCCGACCTGCCCGAACTCGCCGTCGCGTACGGGCGACGGACCGGAGGAACCGTGCTTGTCGCCGATCGCCGGGGGGTCGTCCTCACCGACACCGCTGCCCACGCCGTGGTCGGCAAGGACCTATCCGCCGAGCCGGACATCTCCGCGGCCCTGCGTGATCGCCTTTCCGTCGGCACGCGCGGGGCCGCGCCCGCGGACGGTGAGTTCCTCGTCGTCACCGTGCCAGGCGGGTCCGACCCCACCGTGGCCTGTGTGGTCCGCACGGTTTACGCGCTGGGTCCGCTCAAGGCCAGGGTGCGCACCGCATGGGCAGTGCTCGCCGCCGTCGGTCTCGGAGTCCTCGCCGCCGCCTCCCTGATCGGATTCGCCCTCGCGCGCTCGATCACCCGTCCCGTGCGGGCGCTGGAGCGCGCCACCGCTCAACTCGCCGAAGGCCGGATCACCGATCCACCGGCCACCGACCACGGTCCACCGGAACTCCGCAGGCTCGCCGCGTCGTTCACCCGGACCGCGACCCGGCTTCAACGCCTGCTCCAGGCTCAGCAGGCGTTCGCCTCCGACGTGTCACACCAGCTGAAGACACCCCTGACCGCACTACGCCTGCGCCTGGAAAACTTCGAGCCGCACCTCGCCCCCTGCGCCCAGGACAGCCTCGACAGGACGCTCGGGGAGCTGGAGCGGCTCAGCCGTATGGTGCAGGGCCTGCTCGCACTCGCACGGCTGGAAAGCACCGAGATCCGGGCGGAAGCCGCCGATCTCAATGCCGTCGTCTCCGATCGCGCGGACATCTGGACGGCCTTCGCCGACGAACAGCAGGTCGACATCATCGTGTCCGGAGACACCTCCGTTCCGGTTCTGGCGGTCCCGGGCGCACTGGAACAGATCATCGACAACCTGCTCTCCAACGCGCTCCGCGTGTCCGCACCAGGGTCCTCCGTCACCCTGTCGGTCATCACCACCCCTGCACAAGGAAGCCGCACACCTTCCATGGCCGAGCTGCATGTGATCGACCAGGGTCCCGGCATGACCGAGGCCGAACGGCGCAGGGCCTTCGACCGTTTCTGGCGAGCTCCCCACGCCGACCACGACGGCACCGGCCTCGGTCTGCCACTGGTCCGGCATCTCACCCGTGCGGGAGGGGGCGAGGTCACCTTGGAGGCAGCCCCCGGCGGTGGGCTCGACGCGGTCGTCCGTCTCCGCCACGCCGAACGCCGCGAGCCGCAGGACCGCCTCGTCACCGCTGCGGACGCCGACACGGCGGCCCGGTCCACACCCGCACGGTAAGGCGCACGTGCCCCGTAGGTCGATTGCGTACCGCGAGCGTCCCGACTCGCAACCCCTGCAGGGCGGACTGTGGCGAGCCGCAGGTCCGCTCCGCGGTCGCGTCCGTCAGCGCGGGAGGCGGGTGACGGTCTCCAGGTAGAAGGCGTCGATGCTCTGGACGGCTCGTTCGAAGTCGTCGAGGTTGACGGGCTTGGTGACGTAGGCGTTGGCGTGGTGCCGGTAGGCGCCGGCGATGTCGTCCGGGGCCGAGGAGGTGGTCAGGACGACGACCGGGATGGTGCGCAGGTCCGGGTCCTCCTTGATGACGGCGAGCAGTTCGCGGCCGTTCATGCGGGGCATGTTCAGGTCCAGGACGATCAGGTCGGGACGGGAACGGGACGGGTCCCGGAGATGGGCGAGGCCGGCCACGCCGTCGTGGACCTTGACGAGATTGCGGGCGCCACGGGCCAGGAGCGCGTCCTCGACGAGAAGGGCGTCGGCTGCGTCGTCCTCGACGAGGAGCACGTCGTAGGGACGGGCAGGGGCGGTGATCATCGGGTACTCCCGGTTCGGGGGGACGTCGAGGGGGGCTGCTGGTCGAGCAGACCGGGCCACCGCCGGCGGGCACCTTGCCGGGTCATGTTGGAGGCCCGGCCGATCTGCGGGTAGCCGGCTCCGGCGTCGGCCGCCTCGTTGGCGGCTTTGGCCTCCAGCCGTTCGACTGCCTGCTGGAGGTAGGTGAGAAGGTGCAGATGCGCCAGGGCCTGCGCCTGCTCCGCCCCGTGGTCGGCATCGGCGCGTATGGTCTCGAACACCTCGGGCACGAGGCGTGACACGAGCTCGTCGACCTGGCGGACGGCCACCTCGGCGATATCGCTGTCGGTCATCCGGAGTCTGAAGTGGATGCCTGGCATGCCCGGAGTGTATGACCCTGCGACCAGCTATGACAACCAGTGTTGTCATGTCGCGCGGGGCGCGAACCGGCCGCGCGCGACCGGTTCGGCCGCTTCTCCTGAAGCGACCAGAGGGGAGCAGCCCATGCACATGCCTGTTCAGCGTCCCGTCGACCCCTTCAGGGCCTACCCCCGGGAAGCGTCACCTCGGCATTCGCCGAGCTGCTACAGCAGCAGGCCAAGAGCCCTGGAGCCGTTCAGGGAACCTAGGCTCGGGCGAACGTCCTGCCGGCGACGACATTCGCGATCACCACGTAGACGACCGCGGGGATGCCGTAGTCGAGGAGCACCTGGAGGGTGTGACCGGAGACGTCGAAGAGTCCGATCGACCAGCCGGCGAGCCAGTCGGCGGCGGAGTGGAACCAGCCGACGACGGTGTTGCCCCGGTTGGCGTCGAGCAGGTCCATCAGGATCCAGACGACGAGGATGCCCGCGAGGACGTGGGCCACGGTTCTTATGACGGAGTCGATGCCTTTCATGGACTCCGTTTTGCCCGCCGCGGCCCGGATAAACGGCCCCCGCCGCGGGGCCGGCGGTGGCGCGTACCGGAAACGGCGGGTACGTGGTCCGGCCGGCCGGCGTGGCGACGCTGGACGCCCGGCATGTCGTGCTCGCCTCGGGCCTGCGCGACGAACTGCCGGCCGTTCCCGCGCCGCGCGCGCCGTGGGACAAGGACGTGATCTTCCGCCCGCACTCCGCGCTCGACCACGACCTGGTGGACGAGGAGACCGAACAGGCCGTCGCCGCGCATCGCGCGACGGCCGCGACCACGGCACGCCGACGTCCGCCCGCACCTGGCCACGCCCCGCCGGCTGTCGACGCACGCGTCCACCTCGAACCTACGCGGCACTGCCCTCCCGGTCGCCGTCGGTCATGGCGGGCAGGGGGCTCACCCGGGGCTCCGGGGACGGGCGGACGTTCCAGGGGATCCACGTCGCGGTCACGGTGACCGCGAGGGCGGAGGCCACGACCACCGCCATGCCCAGGGTCAGACCGCCCGCCGTCGCCACCAAGCCGATCAGCGCGGGGCCGGCCAGCAGCCCCGTGGTGCCCATGGCCGCGACCAACGACAGCGCGTCGGAACCCCGTTCGGCGGCGGCGACGTACACACAGGGCGTGATGGCCGCCGCGCCGAGGCCGACGCAGGCGAAGCCGAGGAGCGTCATGGGCACCCCGCCGGTCAGCAGCGCGAGCCCCAGTCCGACGGCGGCCAGCGCGCTGCCCGCGCGCACCACCGGGCCGTCGCCCCAGCGGTCGCGCCAGCGGTCGGCGCACGCGCGGGCCAGCAGCATCGTCGCGGAGACCACCGCGATGCCCAGCGGGGCGACCGTCGGCGACGCCTTGACACCGTCCTTGAGGTAGAGGGTCGACCAGTCGTTCATCGCCCCTTCCGTGATGGTGCCGAAGGCCATGGCGCAGCCCATGAGGAGGGTGAGGCCAAGGGGGAGGGCCCGGCGTCGTGTGCGCCGCTTCTCCCCCGCCGTGGTCGGCGCGGGCGCGTCGGGGAGCAGGCCCCGCCGGGCGCACACCGGCAGCAGCAGCAACACCGCCCCGGCCACGCCGAAATGGGCCGGAACGGACTGCGTCAGGCTGGTGACTCCCGAGGTCAGGAGGGCAGCCGTCAGCAGTCCCGCGCTGAAGGTGGCGTGCAGCTGGGACACGGCCGTGCGGTCGTACGACGACTCCAGCGTGGCGCCCTGCGCGTTCATGGCGACGTTGAGGCAGCCGACCGCGACCCCGTCGGCGCAGACCGCGAGGAGGGCCAGGGGGTAGTTCGGTACGACCGACAGCGCGGCCAGTACGACGATCAGGGCCAGCGCCGACGCGAGCGACAGCGTGCGCGAGCCCAGGCGCCGCATCAGGACCGCGACCAGTGGGAACGCGGCCGCGGCGCCCGCACCGCAGGCCATCAGGAGGAGACCCACTTCCCCGGTTCCCAGGTCGAGGCGGGTCTTCAGCGCGGGGAGGCGGGAGACCCAGGTGCCGTACTGGAAGCCGAGGAAGCAGAACAGGGCCGCGATCGACCACTTGGCGCGGGAGAAGGAGGGAGTGGGCATCAGGACGTCCTCAGCGCTTCGCGGGGCAGCCGGGCCGACATGTAGAGGGCGTCGGTGCCGTAGGCCGGCGGGACGGGGGTCTCGGGGTGGGGCGTGTAGCCGTTCGCCCGCCAGAAGGTCTCCTTGCCCGCCACGGCGATCAGGGAGACCGTCTCGAAGCCGCGCCGCCGTGCCGTCTCGGTGATGTGGCGGACCAGGCGGCCGCCCAGTCCCCTGCGGCGCAGCGGGGCGCCGACGACCAGGTCGTGCAGGTGGAGGTTGGTGGTGTCGTGGCGGGTGTGCTCGGGGCGGGTCGGATCGGGGCAGTGGGGGCGGGGGTAGGGCAGCGCAAGGGTGTAGCCCGCCAGCCGGCCGTCCACGGTGAGGGCGAAGCAGGTGGCGGGTGAGGCGGCGGCGCGGGAGCGCAGCAGGTGCTCGCCCTCGGCGAGGGAGAGGTGCGCGTACGCCTCGTGTTCGAGGGCGGCCAGCTCCGGCCAGTCGGGGGCCGCTATCTCCCGGATGCGTATGTGGTCGTTCATCTCAGGGCCGTTCGTGGTCTGGGGAGGGGTGCGTGCGGACGCAGACGCAGGGCAGCGGGCCGAAGCCGTTGAAGCCGCCGGTGGTGTAACTCGTGGCGTAGGCGCCGGCGGAGAGGATCCACACCGGGTCGCCGGAGGCGAGGTCCCGGGGGATGCGGACCGGGAGCAGGCCGGCGCCGTAGGCGTCGTCGCTGTCGCAGGTCGGGCCGGCGACGACCGCCGGGATCGTCACCCCCTCGTCCGGCCGGCCCGGGAAGACCATCTGGTGGGTCAACTGGTCCATCTCGTAGAGGCCGTTGAACTTTCCGCAGCTGAGGTAGAGCCAGTGCGCGTCCCCGCCGTCCGGACGGCGGCGGTGGGTGAGGCGGGCGACACGGGCGCGGACGGCGCCGTGGTCGGCGACCAGGTGGCGGCCCGGTTCCATGACGAAGGTGACGGGGGCGAGGGCGCGCAGCCGGTCCATGCCCTCGCGGAGCACGGCGAAGATCTTGTCGAGGGGCGGGTCGAGCGGCGTGCCGTGGCGGTCCCGGTAGCCGAGCGCGGGCAGGCCGCCGCCGAGGTTGACGTGGTCCGGTACGATCCCCCGCCCGGCGAGCGAGGTCAGGGTCCCGGCGAGCAGGTCGAGGGCCGCTTGCCAGCCCTCGGCGGTCATCTGCTGGGAGCCGACGTGCACGGACAGACCGGCGGGGGTGAGGCCGGCCGAACGGGCCGTGTCCAGGATCCGCAGGGCGTCCTCGGGGGCGCAGCCGAACTTGCGGTTCAGGCCCCACAGGGCGCCCTCCCCGCTGGTGGCGAGACGGCAGAACACGCGTGCGCCGGGAGCGTGCCGGGCGATGGCGGTGACGTCCTCGACGCTGTCGGTGGCGAAGGTGCGGATGCCCTGGCGGTGGGCCTCGGCGATGTCGTGGTCGGACTTGATGGTGTTGCCGTAGTGGATGCGGTCGGGGGTGGCGCCGGTGCGGAGCGCCTGGGATATCTCGGCGGGGCTCGCGGCGTCGAAGCCGGCGCCGCGGCCGGCCAGGCAGCTCAGGACCTCGTCGACCGGGCAGGCTTTGAGGGCGAAGCGGACGTCGGTGCCGGGGAGTTCGGCGAGGAGGGAGTCGTACTGGGCCTCTATGCCGGTGAGGTCGTAGATGATGCGGTCGGTGTCGGCGGCGGACAGGGCGGTGGCGAGGGCGCCCGCGGGGGCGCCGCGGCGGGCCGTCGGGCGGGTGCGGGGCCGGTTCGGCCGGCGGCGCGGTTCCCCGCGCCCCTTCGGGGCGCTCATGCGCGGGTCGCCCGGATCAGCGCGGGCCAGGCTTCGGCCAGGTCGGCGTGGGCCGCCGTGTCCGACCGGGCCTCACCGAGCAACTGGTCGCGTTCGGAGACGAGCCGGTCGGCGAGATCCGCGTACTTTCCGCCCAGTTTCCGGTACGCCGTGTCCAGGCGGTCCAGGCGCCAGAGGTTCTCGGCGGTGTCCAGGGTGGTGCTCTCCCGGATGAACTCGGTGATCGGTTCGGGGCGGACCCGGCCGTCGTCGTCCAGGAGGGCGGCGCCTGTGGCGGTCATGCGGTCGTAGACATGGTGGAGGTGGCACATCGACAGCAGGAACTTCACGAAGCGGCGCTGATAGGCCGGGAAGCCGGTGGGGGTGCGGCGCTCGGGGGTGTGGAAGTTCTCGATGTGCCGGTTGTGGAGGATGCCGGGCAGGGTGGCGTCGTGCACCAGGTGGAGGAGGAAGTAGTCGCTGCCGATGGTGTCCGTGGCGGGCGGCAGCGGGACGCGTTCGTAGACGGCGCGGTCGAAGGCGACGTTGCACATGTCGACGCGCATGGGGTCCACCAGGGTGAGGGTCGAGCGGTCGCCGGTGAACGGGGTGGTGCCCGCGCCCGTGAACGACTCGACGACCAGGTCCCGTTTGCGTTCCCGCGACCAGTCGACGGGCGCCCAGAGACTGACCACGTCGTGGTGGACGGCCGGGTCGAGGCAGCGTATCTCGTCGATGTCGACGGACGGTTCGCCGATGAAGGAGGCGCCGGCCAGGGAGACCGGGCGGTGGGCGTGGGCCGGGTCGAGTTCGGTGTGCAGCCCGGCGGCCGTCGCCTCGGCGGCGGGGCGGCCCAGCCAGGGCAGCTCGTGGTGGATGGGGAACACGGGCTCGCCGGCGTGGAGTTGGTAGGTGCTGTCCGAGTCCCTGCGGTGCACGGAGCGGCAGCCGAGCGCGGCGGCGAACAGGAAGGCGCGGTTGGTGCAGGCGCCGTAGGAGACGGCGGCCGGGAGCAGCAGGTCCAGGAGATCGGCGGGCAGGCCCGCCGAGTCGATCAGCGCGCGCAGCCGGGCACGCTGCTGGTCCTCGTCCATGTGGTGGACGGTCACCCGGGGGACCTCGGGCAGCGCGGCGAGTGCCTGGCGGTGGACGGCGCGGGTGCGGGCGTCGGCGGAGTCGAGGATCAGGAGGTGGACGTCCGCGCCGAAGCGGCGGACCGCGTAGGCGGCCTCCTGGTGCAGGGCGGTGATCGTCGCGGGACAGGCGCGGTTGGTGGGCAGGCAGAGGCAGATCTGGTTCACTTCGCGTCTCCCCCGCCCGTCCAGGAGTCGAGACCGAGCAACTTGCGTCCCAGGGGGTTGAGTTCGGCGGTGCCGTAGCGCGATGCCTCGGGGCGGCGGGCGTCACCGAGGAGCGTGGCGTTCCAGTCGGGGGTGGCCAGGGTCCGCCAGGAGTGCACGCGGGAGTCGCGCAGGGCGGTGTGCTCCTCCAGGGCGGGCATCATCGAGAGGTACTGGACGGCCCGGACTCCGCTCGCGGAGTGGTTGGGGGCGACGCCGTGCGCGAGCAGCCCGTTGAAGATGAGCAGGTCACCGGCCTGGAGGTCGGGGCGGATCACCGGGAACTCGGTACGGTCGGTGTTCGGGCGGATCGGGTCGCGGCCGGGTGGCCGGGAGAGCCGCCATTCCTCGAAGCGCCGGAAGAGTTCGGGGGCGCACTGGAAGCCGCCGAGTTCGGGGCGGGTGTCGTTCAGCGCGATGATGCCCTGCACGCGCTGGGGCAGCACGGCGAGGGTGGTGTCCACGTCCCAGTGCAGATCGATGTCGAAGCCCTCGGTGGTGGGTTCGATCAGTGAGCGTGAACGGGTGCCGGTGTTGGGCGGGTTGAGGTTGAGGCGGTCGAGGGTGACCCACAGCTCCTCGCAGTCCCAGATGTCCACGAAGGCGTCGTGGACCCGCTGGTTCTGCCGGCTGTCCCAGAGCAGCTGATGGTGGTACGACTCGACGAAGCCGTAGATGAACAGGTGCTGGTCGAGTTCGGAGCGGAACTCCGGATGCTCGTACCAGGTCTCCGGGCGGTCGGGGTCCAGGCCCTGGAACCGCCAGGCGAAATCCAGTAGTTGTTCGGCCTCACCGGGCGTGATGGCCTCGCGGACGACGACGTAGCCGTACGTCTGCCAGAACGCGAAGTCCGCTGCCGAGAGCACCCTGAGCGGGTGGGACTTCTCGATGTCGCGCAACGGGGTCGGGGCGAGGTAGGTCTCGCCGTCGGCGCTGAAGTAGGGGCGGCGGGACGCCGCGCGGTGGAGGTAGGGGGCTGGTGTCTGCATGCGAGCACTCCGGGGTGACGGATGTGGGTGGCGGTGAGACATGTGCCGGTGGCATGCGCCGGAGCGCGGAGGTGCCACGAGGATCTGCGTTTTCCGGTGGTGGGGCCGCCGCACGGCGGGGCGGGTTCGTCGTGGCTCGTCGGCCTGCCTCGCCCGCGCGGCGGAGCCGGATGCCGAGCGCGGAGCCGCGTGCCGAGCGGGGTCCCGCGGGGGTGGGCGGGCCCGGCCCTGCCGGGTAGGGCCGGGCCCGCCCGGATGAGCCGAGCCCGACCGGTCCGAGACGGACGGGGCTCAGCTGGTCGGTGCGGACGGGTCGGAGTCGGTCGGTGGGACGGGGCCCGGCCGGCCGGGGCGGGCGGTCCGCGGGTGCGGCCGGCGCGGTCGGGCGGTGTGCGGCCGGGCCCCGCCGTCCGGGACGGTGGTGCGGCTCCCGGAGCGACGGGGACGCAGCCCGCCCGGCTCCGAGTGGACGGTGAGGACTGTCCCGTCAGGACGCCCGCGGCTCGATTCGCGCCGCCCCGGACGGGCCCCGGGCCGGCCGGCGTCCCGAGGGGCCGGGACGTCCCCCCGGGTCCCGGCCGCCGTGCGCGCGGCGCACCGGCCGGGACCCGCCCTCGCCGGCGAACCAGGCCCCGCCCCCTCGTACTCCCCGCTCAGCCCCGCACGACGGCCTCCGCCGCCGCGACCCCGCACACCCGCGCGGCGCCGTACGTGGCGATGTGCAGGGCGCCCCTCGGTGCCGCCTGGGGCAGGCCCATTTCCACGACAACGGTGTCGGGACGGGCGGCGAGGAGGGTGTCGAGGGCGGAGCGCATCCAGTCGTGGCGGTGTTCGTCGCGGACGACGGCGACGATCCGTCGGTCGCCGGCGGCGGCGAGGGCGAGCGTGCCCGCGTCCGTTCCGGTGAAGGAGCCGTCCGTGCTGCCGGGCACCAGTCGTCTGAGTTCATCGGTGACGCCCCAGGGGGTCTGGTCGCCGACGGCGATGTTGGGCTCGGGGTTGAACCGGGCGATGTGGACGGGCGAGTCGACGGGCGCGGCGGCTGCGGCGCGGGTCACTCGCAGCGCCCGGCGCGCCGCCGTCAGACCGACCTCCGGCGCCGGCTCGGTGCGCGCCGCGTCGCCGCGCGCGCCGGCCGTCCAGCGGGCCAGCTCCCGTACCCGGGCGGCCGCGTCGGCGAGCCGTTCCTCGGGCAGTTCGCCGGAGCGTACGGCGGCCACGAGCGCGTCCCGCAGGCCGAGCACGGTGCCCTCGTCGCACAGACCACCGCCCACGCAGATGGCGTCGGCGCCGGCCGCGATGGCGAGGACGACGCCGTGTTCGAGGCCGTAGGTGCCGGAGATGGCGCGCATCTCCATGCCGTCGGTGACGATCAGGCCCTGGTAGCCGAGTTCGCCGCGCAGCAACTCGGTGAGGATGCGTCGGGAGAGGGTGCCGGGGCGGTCGGGGTCCAGGGCCGGGACGAGGATGTGCGCGCTCATGACGGCCCGGGTGCCCGCGGCGATCGCCGCGCGGAACGGGGGCAGCTCACGTGCGAACAGCGTCTCGGCGTCGACGTCGATGCGGGGCACGGCGTGGTGGGAGTCGATGTTGGTGTCGCCGTGGCCCGGGAAGTGCTTGGTGCAGGCGGCCACGCCGGTGGACTGCAGGCCCTCGACCCAGGCGGCGGTGTGCCGGGCGACGAGGTCGGTGGCGGCGCCGAAGGAGCGGACGCCGATGACCGGGTTGTCGGCGTTGGCGTTGACGTCGGCGGACGGCGCCCAGTCGAAGTTGACGCCGCAGCCGGCCAGGCGGCGGCCCAGCTCGCGGGAGACCGCGCGGGTGAGATCCGGGTCGTCGACCGCGCCCAGGGCGTGGTTGCCGGGGAAGGAGGAGCCGGTGCGCACGTCGAGGCGGGTGACGTCGCCGCTCTCCTCGTCGATGGCGATCAGCAGGTCGTCCCGCTCGGCGTGCAACTGGGCGGTGAGGGACGCGACTTGGCTTTCCGTGACGACGTTGCGGCCGAACAGCGCGACGGAGGCGAGGCCCTCACCGAGACGGCGGCGCACCCAGTCGGGGGCGGTGGTGCCGTCGAAGCCCGGTTGCAGCACCGCGAGGGCGTCACGGGTCAGGGTGTCAGGGCCGGTGGCGAGTGTGGTCATCGGACGTCATCCCTTCACGGCGCCGTCGGTCAGACCGCTGACAGCCTTGCGTTGCAGGAAGATGAAGAGGATCAGGATGGGCAGAGCGAAGAGCGACGAGGCGGCCATGGTGGCGCCCCAGTCGTCGCCGAAGGCGGTCTGGAACTGCGACAGCCACAGCGGCAGGGTCTGCTTCTCGATGTCCTTGTTGAGGATCAGGACCAGCGGGAACTCGTTCCAGGCGGTGATGAACCCGAACAGCGAGGTGGCCATGAGGCCGGGCGCGAGCAGCGGGAAGATCACCTTGCGGAAGGCCTGGAGGCGGGTGCAGCCGTCGACCATCGCCGACTCCTCCAGTTCCTTCGGCACGGCGGCGATGTAGCCGCGCAGCGTCAGGACGGTGAGGGGCAGCACCATCATCGCGTAGAAGACGGTGAGCGGGACGAGACTGTCCAGCATGTCGCTGTCGCGCACGATCATGTAGATGGCGATGATCATGACCTCCCAGGGGGCCATCTGCGCCAGCATGAAGGTGACGATGAACCCGCGCCGTCCCTTGAACCGCATCCGGGCGAGCGCGAAGGCGGCGAACAGGGCGATGACGAGCGACAGCAGCACCGAACAGAGCGTCACGGTGACGGAGTTGGCGACCAAAGTCCAGAAGTGGTCGGCGTGGACGGCCTTGTCGAAGTGGCCGAAGGTGAAGTGCGTGGGGAACCAGACCGGGTTCTCGGTGATGATGTCGCCGGTCGGCTTGAAGGCCGTGGCGAACATCCAGTATACGGGGAACACGAAGCCGACGAAGAGGACGACGGCGGTCGCGTTGGGCCAGATACGGCCGAAGAGCGAGCGCTTCACAGCTCGTCCTCCTCTTGCTTGAGCACCATGCGCAGGTAGTACGAGGTGATGACGAGCAGGACCAGGATGGTGAGGAAGGAGATCGCCGCGCCGACCCCGAAGTGCTGGTTCCCGACGCCCTCGACGTAGGCGTAGATCGGCAGGGTCTCGGTGAGGCGGTCGGGGCCGCCCTCGTTCATGGCGAAGACCTGGGGGAACGCCTTGAAGACCCAGATGACCTCCAGGAAGGTCGTGGAGTAGAGGAAGGGCCGCAGGAAGGGCAGGGTCACGAAGGTGAAGCTCTGCCAGGCGCCGGCGCCGTCCAGGGAGGCGGCCTCGTACAGCTCCTTGGGGATGGTGGTCGTCGCGGCGTAGAGGTTGATCGCGACGAACGGGATCGACTGCCACACGATGAGCAGGACGATCACCGAGAAGGTGGAGAACTGGCTGCCCATCCAGTTGTAGTCGGCCATCGAGTGCCAGCCGAGCTTGTCCAGGACCCAGTTGACGACGCCGAAGCGCTGGGCGAACAGCCACTGGTAGACGGTGGTGGCCGCGATGACGGGCATGGCCCAGGCGAGGACGAGGCCCACCAGCAGGGTGAGGCGCATCTTCTTGCCGAGGCGGGCCAGCAGCAGTCCGATCAGGGTGCCGAACAGCATGATCAGGACGACGTTGGCGGCGGTGAACAGGACCGAGCGTTCGACGACCTTCCAGAAGTCCGGACCGGTCAGGACCTGCTGGTAGTTGTGGAAGCCGTTCCACTCGGTGAGGTGCTGGATGAGCTGCCGCGGGTTGAGGTTCTGGAACGACAGCATGCCGTTCTTCACCAGTGGCCAGCCCAGCAGGACCAGGGTGGCCAGCAGCGCGGGCAGCAGGAGGAGATAGGGGGCGGCGGCAGGGCGGCCCGCCGGGGACCGGGAGGCCCGGTCCGCACCGCGCGGCGGCGCCGGCGCCCGGCCCTCGCGGACAGCGGGCCCCCCGGCCGTGTCCGTGCCTTCGGTCTGCACTGACATGAGTCGTCGTCTCTTCCGTGGCCGTACGAGATCGTGCGTTCCGCCGGCGCCGATGGGCGCGGGCGGCGCAGGTGAGCCGGGGGCGTCGCTGGGACGCCCCCGGCACGGGGTCAGTTCTGCTGGGCCAGACGCTGGTTGATCTGGCCCTCGACGTCCTTGGCGGCGGCGGCCGGGGCCTTGCCGTTCAGCACGGCGGTCATGTACGACTTGATGGGGTTCGGCGTGTTCTCCACCGCGGCCCACTCGGGGATCAGCGGGGTGGTGCCGCCCACCGCGGCGCCCGGAGCCGCGGCCTCGGCGGCGGCGTTGCCCTTGAGGTTGCTCTCCAGGGACTCCTTGTTCGGGATGACGCCGCTCAGCTTGGCCAGTTCACCCTCGTACTGGTCGGACAGGGCGATCTTCAGGAACTCCTTGGCCAGGGACTGCTTCTTGCTGTTCTGGGCGACCGCGAGGTTGGAGCCGCCGAGGAAGACACCCTCGGGCTTGTCGGCGGTGGCGCCGGGGATGGTGAAGTAGCCGAGGTCCTTCTCGATGGACTTGTTGGCCTGGACCGCGGTGGCCGCCTCCCAGCCCATGCCGATGAAGGCGCCGGTCTTGCCCTTGGCGAAGACGGCGGCCTGCTGCGGGTTGGCCTCGTCCTTGTCCTTGGGCGCCTTGGAGTAGGCGGCGTACTTCTTGTAGATCTCCATGGCCGCGGCGACCTTGGGGTCGGCGAGGTTGGAGACGTACTTGTCGCCCTGCTTCTTCACCAGGTCGCCGCCCTGGCCGACGATCAGGCCGTCGAGGAAGTACCAGTTCTGGCCGGGGAGGTAGATCGGCTCGGCGTCCGTCTTCTTGCCGATGGTGTCGAGGTCCTTGAGGAACTCGTCACGGGTCTTCGGCGTGGACTTGATGCCGGCCTGGGCCCAGATCTTCTTGTTGTAGATGACGACGCGGTTGGCGAAGTACCAGGGAGCCGCGTACTGCTTGCCTTCGTAGACGGACGACTTGGAGACCGAGGCGGTCCAGTCGGCGCCGATGGACCGCTTGAGGTCGCCGAGGTCCGCGAGGCCGCCGGTGGCCGCGTAGGCCGGGGTCTGCGTGTTGCCGACCTCCAGGACGTCCGGCGGGTTGTCCTCCGAGAGAGCGGTGGTGATCTTCTGCTGGATCCCGTCCCACTTCTGGGTCTCGAACTTCAGCTTGGCGCCGGTCTTCTTCTCGAAGGCGGCCTGGACGTCCTTGGACCACTGCGGCGGCGCGGAGCCGTCCATGGTCCACACCGTCAGGGTCTGGCCCTTCCAGCTCTCCGGACCGGCGTCCTTGCTGTCGTTGCCACTGTTTCCGCCACACGCCGCAACGGAGACCATCATGCCCGCGATCACGATCGCGGAAGCGAGCTTGCGCTTCACGCCACCCTCCTCAGGGATGCCACTAACCCCCCACGCCCTCGGCGGTGACCTGCGTACGACGCTGTTGCGCATAGGGCTCGGGACCTGGCCACTAATGGTGTAGACCAGTACGGTGGAGCTTGGCCTAGACCTTTCGGGGTGTCAAGGGTGGTCCGGACGACGGACGGAGGCCGTTACGAGAAAGTCACCGGAGTACTTTCGTCCACTTCGGGCCCGCACTCACGACCGCGTCGTCCCTTTCGCCCGGTCCGTTCAGTTGGACTAGACCATAGGGCACTTGGTCGCTATAACGGGAGCCCATCGACACAGCCGGAAGGCAGGCATGACCACCGACGTCAGCGGCGCGCGCGTGCCGAAGTACTACCGCATCAAGCAGCGGCTGCTCGCCATGACCGAGGCGCTCCAGCCCGGTGCGGCGGTGCCGGCGGAACGGGTGCTCGCCGAGCTGTTCGACACCTCCCGGACCACCGTGCGGCAGGCGCTCCAGGAGCTGGTCGGGGAGGGCCGGCTGGACCGGATCCAGGGCAAGGGCACGTTCGTGGCGCAGCCGAAGCTGTACCGGACGCTGCAGCTCACCTCGCACACCGAGGACATGCGGGCGCAGGGGCTGTCACCGGCCTCGCAGGTGCTCGATGTCGGCGAGGCACCGGCGGACGAGCGGCTGGCGGGACTGCTGGGGGTCGCCGCGGGGGAAAGGGTGCTGCGGATCGAGCGGCTGCGGCTCGCCAGCGGGGAGCCGATGGCGATCGAGACGACGCATCTGTCGGCGCGGCGGTTTCCGGGGCTGCGGGGGGTGCTGGCGTCGTGTCCTTCGCTGTACACCGCGCTGGCGGAGGTGTACGGGGTACGGCTGTCGTCGGCGGACGAGACGATCGAGACATCGCTGTCGACACCGCGGGAGGCCGCGCTGCTGGCGACGGATGTGGGCTTGCCGATGCTGCTGATGTCCCGGCACTCACGGGACGCGCAGGGGGCACCGGTGGAGTGGGTGCGGTCCGTGTACCGGGGGTCGCGGTACAAGTTCGTGGCGACACTGCGGCGGCCGGCGGTGTGGGGGGCGTAGCGACGGGGGGCGACGGGGGCCGCTAGTTCAGGAACGCCGTCTCTATCCAGCGGCGGACCGCCGAGGGGCGCATCCGGTGGAGGCGGTCGACCGTGTCGGCGACCTCGTGGGGGCCGCCCACCGAGAGGAACTTCTCGCGGACCAGGTCGGCGTGGGAGTGGCGGGTCTCGGGGCCCGCGGCGCCGATGGGGATCAGGCGGGTGCGGGAGATCGTACGGCCGTCGGTCAGGCGGACGGTGACGCGGGCGCCGGTCGCCTTGGTGGAGCGGGAGAAGTCGCGGTTGTCGGCACGGACCGAGCCGACCAGGTCCACGAGTTCGTCGCCGCCGAAGCCGCGCAGCCACGGCACCGCCAGCTCCCCCGCCTCCCGTACCGCCTCCCCGAACGGGGCGTCGGACAGGAAGAGTTCGCGGGTCATCTCGGTGTCGTGCTCCAGGCGGATCCGCTTGGCCAGCGCCCAGCGGTCGAGGTCGTCCACGGCGGGCGAGGAGAAGTCGTCGACGGAGAACTCGCCGGTGAGGAGCGTGGTCGCCACGGGGTACGGCACATCCAGGACCAGCGCGCCGAGCGGGGAGCCGGGACCGGTGACGTAAGCGGCGGCGCGCTGTCCCGCGAACAGCGTGTACAGGGACGCCTCCACGACGACCTCGGCCACGTCCTGCGGTCGCAGCGGGCCCAGTTCGCGGTGGATCTCCTGCGCGCAGTCCACGGCCGCGTCGATGCCGGGTCCGCCGGGATGCATCTTGAAGGACAGCGTGTCGGTGTGCCAGCGCCGGCCGAGGCCCTTGGCGACCGCCTGGGGCAGCGGCACCGTCGCGAAGCGGGCGAGGAAGCCGTCGCTGTGCTCCATGATGTCGGGCGCGCCGCGCAGCCCGGCGTACGCCGCGTCACAGGCGTCCATCGCGGTGCGCACCGGTGTGAAGGTGTTGAACAGCCGGGCGTCGCTGGCCAGGAAGGCGCGCATCAAAGGCCAGTTGGGCATGGCGAAGGCCAGTCCGAAGGCGTTCTCGTACAGGCTCGCGGAGGCCCGGTCGGCGTGCAGCCGCCCGGCGACCGCGCCGGCCAGATGGGTGTGTACGGCGCTCTGGCCGCGCAGCGGTCCGAGGGTCGCGGAGGCGGTGATGCGGGCCGCGCACTCATTGGCCACGACCACCGAGGTCAGCAGGGAGAGGCCGTCCAGGCGGCGGGCGTAGGCGAAGGCGAGGGGGACGGCGACCGTGGAGTTCGACAGATGGCCGGCGTACGCGGTGTCGTCCAGGTTGAGCCAGGAGCCGAGCGCCGCGAAGACTCCGGCGGCCTGGCGCGGGTCGCGCTGCATGGGGTGCCCGAAGGCGGCCACCAGCTTGCGGCCCAGGGGGTGTTGGAGCCCGGCGCGGATGGAGGCGATCTGCGAGAGCACCTGGCTCGCGGCGAGTTTGAGCACCCGGCACGGCACGGCCTGCGGGCGCAAGGTGGCGGCCCAGTGCGAGAGTTCGCGCAGCGGGGTGTCCGTGCCGGCGGGGTGGCGGGCGGCCGACGGCGACGACGCCTCGGCCTGCTCGGCCCAGTCGTCGCACAGCGCCCGGGCGACGCTCTCCGCGAGGACGGCGGTCATGGCGGGTACCTTCCGTGCGTGCGTCGAGGGGGAGGACATCGGTCCTCAACACGGGTGCGGGAGCACCGGATTGCCGGTGCTCCCGCGACGCGTGCCGGTGTTACGCGGCCGGGACCTTGTCCAGGAAGCCGTAGACGGCCTTGATCTTGCCGGCCTCGTCGGCGACGAGGACGTCGAAGCCGATGGCGATCGGCTCGGCGCCGGCCTCGGTCACCAGGCCCCACTGGAAGCGGGCCTGGTTGTGGTGGGCGTCGACGGTGCCGTGCAGCTCGAAGGAGAGACCCTTGAACTGGTCGCGGGCGCCGGCCACCACAGCCGCGAAGCCCTCGCGACCCTCGACCGCGGCCAGCGGGTCGATGTACGGGGCGTCGGCGGTGAACAGCTCGGCAATGGCCGCGGCGCGCTTGTCGGCGTCCGCCTCGTTCCAGATGTCGAGGTAGCGGGTGACGGTGGTGGTCAGGTCGCTCATGCGGGCGATCTCCTTTTTGGGTGGTGCTTCTTCGGTTCTTCGGACGGTTGGTTCAGGGGGTGGCAGGCGCCCACACGGGGAGGGCTCCGGGGAGCACCTCGAAGGTGGCCGCGGCGCCGATGCCGTGTTGGTACTCACCGTCGTGCTCCAGCGGGAGGCGGCGGCCGTCGGTGCGTTCCACGGTGATCCGGCGGCCCCGTGCGTAGACGGTCGCCGGATGGGCCATATGGGCGGCGTTCAGGGTCAGTTCGGGAACCTGGGCCGCGGTGATGTCGCCGCCGATGACACAGACGTCGAGCAGTCCGTCGTCGAGCAGTGAGTCGGGCAGTACCTGGTAGCGGCCGCCGCGGTAGGGGCCGCCGCCGACGTTGGCGAGGACGGTGGGGCCCTCGTGCACGATCCGGCCGTCGACCGTGACCCGGCCGGGGTACGGCTCGTACCCGTCGGCGGTGTCGGCGAAGGCGCGGACATAGCGTTCGCGGCCGCTCAGCGGTACCTGCTTCGCGGTGATCAGGGCGTCCGCGATGACACCCGAACAGGCGCCCAGGTACACGTAGTTGCGGGTCTCGGCGAGGCGGGCCAGGTCGAGCCTGCGCAACCGGGCGCTGCCGCCGATGCCGTGATCGGTGAGGATCGCCTTGAGCGCCTCGCTCCAGGACCGCTCGCCCCACAGCATCTTGTAGCCGGAGTTGCCGGTGCCACCGGGTATCACCGCGAGGCTCGCCCCGTGGTCGGCCGGCACCAGTCCCTGCACGGCCTCACGGACCGTGCCGTCGCCGCCGATGGCGACGATCAGGTCGGGAGCGTCATCGGTGCGCTCCAGGGCGCGGCGTACGGCGACGGTCGCGTCCCCCGGTCCGCTGGTCCGGTGGACCTCGGCCCGCTCCAGGTAGGTGGCGCACAGATCCCGTACCTGACTGACGAGTTCGGGGCTGTGGCTACCGGAGGCCGGGTTGGCCAGGATCAGGGCCCGGGTGGGTCCGGGGGCTGCGGTGTCTGCCATGACGGGCGCTCTCCTCACATCGGACGCACCGGCGGTGGACGGAACACGGATGACTCTGCCAAGGGGCCCTGACCTGGCACTGACGCGCTACTGACGTTTCGTCATGAACCTGCCGCGCTGTTCCTCGACGGCAGGTCCCGCGCCCGACGATCACCGCCGGGCGCGGGAACCGAACCGGACGACCGCCCCGGCGTCACCGGGCAACCGGCCTCACCGAGCAACCGGCATCACCAGGTGACCGGCAACTCCTGGAGCCCGTACACGATCGTGTTCTCCCGGAAGCGGACGTCCTCCGGCGCCACCGCCAGGCGCAGGCCCGGGAAGCGGGTGAACAGGGCCTTGAGGCAGACCTCCAGCTCCATCCGGGCCAGGGAGGCGCCCGGGCACAGATGGGCGCCGAAGCCGAAGGCGAGGTGTCCGGCGGCGTTGCGGTGGATGTCGACCCTGTCGGCGCCGGGATATACGGATTCGTCATGGTTGGCCGCGGGGATGGCGACGATCACGCCGTCCCCCTTGCGGATGGTCGCGCCGCCCAGTTCGACCTCGGCCACGGCGGCCCGCACCTGGTTGTCCTGGGAGATGGACCAGTACCGCAGCAGCTCCTCGACGGCGGGCTTGAACAGGCTTTCGTCCGCGCGGAGTTCGGCGAGCTGGGCGGGGTCGCGCAGCAGGCTGAGGACGCTGAGGCTGATCTGGTGGGCCGTGGTCTCGTGCCCGGCGACGAGGATGAACCGAGCCATGGCCACGAGCTCCTCGTGGCTCAGCTCGCCCGCGCTCACGTACCGGGTGGCGAGCCGGCTGATCAGGTCGTCCCGCGGTTCGGCGGTGCGCCGCGCGACGAGCCCGTCGAGGAACTCGGTCATCGCGACGAACGCCGCGTACGTCTCCTGGGGGCCCGCCTCCTGGGAGAGGATGACCTGGCTCTGCTCGGTGAAGTCCGCCTCGTCTTGTTCGGGCACCCCGAGCATGCGGGCGATGACCAGCGAGGGCAGCCGGATGGCGAAGTTCGCCACCAGGTCCACCGGCTTCGGTCCGCTCTCCAGCTCGTCCAGCAGCCGCCCGACGAGGAGTTCCACCTCGGGGCGCAGGGCGCGGGTGCGGCGGGCGGTGAACTCGGTCAGGGCCATCCGGCGCAGCCGGCCGTGCTCCGGGTCGTCCATGCGGCTGAAGGACATCACGCCCGGCTCCGGCGGCAGCTGGATGCGGATCGGGAAGCCCGGCTGCTGGTCGTCGGCGCTGAACCGGTTGTCGTTGAGCACCTGGCGTACGTCCGCGTGCCGGGTGACCAGCCAGGCCTCGCCGCCTCTTATGCGCACTCTGGAGGGCGCTTCCTCACGAAGTGGGGCGTAGGCGTCCGGCGGCGCGTAGGGGCACGACCGGGGCATGGGCCAATCTGGCAGTTTTCGCTGCTCACAGGCGAACATGGGGTTCCCTCCGTTGGCTGGATCTCAGCGTCGGAGCACATCCTGGTGAGCAGCACTGACGGAAATCTGACGGGTTACTGACTCGTTATATACTGGCAAACATATACTTTTATGAAGGCAAAGAGGGTGGCGGACGGATAGTTCGGGCCCCGGTGGAGAGCAACGAGAAGGGGGCCGGCGCGGTCGGCGCCGGCCCCCTTCGGGGTGGGAGTGCGGGGCGGGTCAGGCGGCCGCGGCCGCCGCGCCCTCCGCCGCCCGCGCTCGCGGCAGCAGTTGCACCAGGCAGGCCACCAGGACGCAGATCCCGGCCTGCACCAGCAGTCCGACGCTGAAGGCGTGGGCGTAGGAGTGCGCGGTGACCTGCGATCCGGCGACCCCGAAGAAGACCACGCCGAGCACGGCGATGCCGATCGCGTTGCCCATCTCCTGGGCCGTGGAGAACACACCGGAGGCGGCGGCCGCGTGCTGCGGGGCGACCCCGGCCAGGACCAGCGAGGCGAGCGGGGCGATCACGAAGCCCATGCCGAGGCCGGCCACGACCATGGCCGGGATGCACCAGGCCACGTTCCCGGTGCTGTCCAGGTGCCATGCGGTTTCGGCCAGGCCCAGATTGCCGATCGCCTGGAGCACCGCGCCGAGCGCGAGCACCTGCTTGCCCAGCTTGGCGGCGACCTTCGGCGACTGCGCGGAGCCGAGGAAGAAGCCGAGGCCGAGCGGCATGAACAGCAGGCCCGACTTGAGCGCGGAGACGCCACGGCCCTCCTGGAGGTACAGCGCGAGGACCAGGAAGAAGGAGGCCATCGCGGCGAAGAACACCAGCAGGGAGACGACGCCGATACCGAACGAGCGGTCCGCGAAGAGGCTCGGGTGGACCAGCGGAGAGCCGTCACGGGCCGCCTTGCGGCGCTGCGTCCACCAGAACGCGGCCAGCAGCGGCACCGCCGCCACCAGGCACTCCCATGTCCAGGTCGGCCAGCCCTGCTCGCGGCCCTGGACCAGCGGCAGCACGATGGCCGTGAGACCGGCGGTCACCAGCACCACACCGGTCCAGTCGAGTCCCGTACGGCCCTCCGCGCGGGACTCGGGGACCAGCTTCGGGGTGAGCAGCAGGACGATGGCGCCGATCGGGGCGTTGATCAGGAAGATGGTGCGCCAGTCCCAGCCGAAGAGGTCGGCCTTGATCAGCAGACCGCCGATCAGCTGGCCGAACACTGCGGAGGCGCCCATCGTGATGCCGTACGCGTTGAACGCGGCGACCCTGGCCTTGCCCGTGTAGGCGGTGGTCAGGATGCCGAGGACCTGCGGGATGACCAGCGCGGCCGCGGCGCCCTGCACGGCGCGGGCCGCGATCAGTTCGGGCATGTTCGGGGCGACGCCGCAGGCCAGCGAGGCCAGTGCGAACAGGGCCAGGCCGATGGCGAACACCTTGCGGCGGCCGTACAGGTCGCCGAGCCGGCCGCCGGTGATGAGCATGGCGGACAGGCCGATGTTGAAGGTCGCCGCCACCAGCTGGATCTCGGCGCTGGTGGCGTGCATGTCCCGCTGGAGCGAGGGGATGGCCACATTGACGATGAAGAAGTCGATGTTGGCGATGAACAGGCCGAGCAACACCACGAGGAGAGCGCCCCAGGCGGGCTTGCCGCCGGATTCCCCGTGGTCCGTTGCCGGCACGGACTCGGCACTTGTGCCGGTCAGTTCCGCTTCGGTGGTCATGGACGAAACTCCTCTGTGGTGCGCTGACGGCGTGTCCGTCGGCGGACACGCGGAACGGGACCGGCGGCGGACCCGCGATCGGGGCGGGCCGCCGCACGGCTCAGGACGTGGGTGCCTTCTTGGGCGGGCGCGGGAACAGCTGGACCAGGGCCGCCACGCCGAGCGCGAACGGCACCAGCAGATAGACGCTGGCCCGGAAGGCGTCGGCGTAGGCGTCGGGTCCGGTGCCGTTGCCCAGGACGTGGTAGAAGACCACGCCCACCAGCGCGACGCCGATCGCGCCGCCGACCTGGTTGGCGGTGGACAGCACACCGGAGGCCGCGCCCGCGTAGCGCGGGTCGGTGCCCGCGAGGGCCACGGTGGCCAGCGGTGCCATCACCATGGCCATGCCGGCGCCGCCGACCAGCAGCCCGGGCACCAGCCAGACCACCGCGCCATGGGTGCCGATGTGTTCCACGGCGGCGTACAGCCCGATCAGACTGGCCGTCAGCACCAGCGCGCCGACCGCGAGGGTCTGCCGGCCGAGCACCGCGGCGATCTGCTTGGCGGTCATCGAGACGCCGAGGAAGCCGACGCCGAGCGGCAGGAAGACCAGGCCGGAGTCGAGCGCGCTGAGCCCGCAGCCCTGCTGGAGGTAGAGGGCGAGCACCAGGAAGAACGACGCCATGCCGGAGTAGTAGACGAGGGCCGTGCTCACCCCGACGGTGAAGGAACGCTGGCGGAACAGCGCCGGGTTGACGAGCGGGCCGCGGTCGGCCGCCGCCAGCCGCCGCTGGTAGAGCGCGAACAGGGCGAGCAGCACCGGGGAGACGGCCAGGCACACCCAGGTCCACTCCGGCCAGCCCTTCTGCTGGCCCTCGGCGAGCGGCAGTACGACGGCGACCAGACCCGCGGAGACCAGCAGCATGCCGAGCGGGTCGAGGCGGGACTTGCCCTGCGCCTTGGACTCGGGGACCACCCGCGGGGCGAAGACCAGCGCGGCGATGCCGATCGGCACATTGACCAGGAAGCAGGTGCGCCAGCCGAGCCCGGCGATGTCCAGGTGGATCAGCACACCGCCGATGAGCTGGCCGAACACACCGGCGAGACCCATCGTCAGACCGAACGCGTTGAAGGCGCGGATACGGGCGGGCCCGCTGTAGACGGTGCCGATGATGGCGAGGACCTGGGGGCCCATCAGGGCGGAGGCGAGGCCCTGGGCGACGCGGGCCGCCACCAGCTGCCCGGCGGTGGGCGCGCTGCCGGCCCAGGCCGAGGAGAGGGTGAACAGGGCCACGCCGATCAGGAACATCCGGCGGCGGCCGTAGAGGTCGCCGAGCCGGCCGCCGGTGATCAGTCCGGCCGCGTACGCGAGCGCGTACCCGGCGACGATGAACTCCACGGCGGACGAACCGGCGTGCAGATCACGCTGGGTGGCGGGGATCGCCACGTTGACGATGAACACGTCGAGGGTGATGACGAAGGTGCCGATCAGGATGATCGGCAGCATCGCCCAGTGCGGGGCGGGGGGCTCCTGCGGTGCCGCGGTGGCTCCCGGGGTGTTCGAGCCGGTGGCGCCGGGCTGGTTCCCGTGCTGGCCCGGGGCGGCTTCCCGGGGTTCTTGTAGGGCCATGACGGCCGTTCCTTTCTTCGTTCGGTGGGGGGACTGGGGAGCCGCCCCTCCCGTCACCAGGACGGGGTGTGCAGGATCTCCAGTACGGCTGCGGAGAAGCTGAAGCCCGCGCCGGCCGCGACGACGAGGACGAGGTCGCCCGGTCCGACGGCGCGTTCCAGGACGAGGTGTTCGATGCCGAGGAACTGGTCGCCGGGGCCGACATGCCCGTACTTGCGGCCGACCTCCCAGGTGCTCTGCTTCTCCGTGAAGCCCAGCAGGTCGAAGTTCTCGGGGGTCTTGTTGCGGTGGACGTGCGGGGTGACGACGCGGGTGATGTCCTCGGTCGACACACCCGCCTCGGCCATTACGCGCCCGGTGGTGGACATCAGGGCGGCCTCGTAGCGCTCCCAGGAGCCCTGGGCCTCCGGGGTGGCCGCGTGCTGCTTGCCGCGTTCGATCAGCCGTACCTCGGGGCCGGGCTGGAGGGCGAAGGGTTCGAGGCCGCGGTTCCAGCGCTCCAGCGAGTTGTCGGCGCCCAGGGCGGCGGCGACCACCCGGGCGAAGCCGGTGCGCCCGGACAGCAGCAGGGCGCTGCCGCCGTCCGCGAAGATGAGGTTCATCTGGACGTTCCAGCGGTCCACCCAGGGCGCGGCGAACCGGTCGCCGGTGGTGAGCAGCACCTCGGTGGCGAGGCCGGAGGTGATGTAGCCGGCGGCCAGGCCGAGGGAGCCGACGGCGGCGTTGCAGCGCTGCTGGAGGTCGAAGCCGGGGACGCCGGGGCCGACGGTCTCCCCCGCGACGTAGGACGCGGCGGGCCACATGTCGTGGCCCTGGTAGCTGCCGGAGGAGTGCAGGACGAGACCGACGTCGGCGGGCGCGACGCCGGAGCGCTCGACGGCCAGGCGGCCCGCGCGTACGGCCATCTCGGGGCCGGAGAGTTCGTCGGAGACGGCGATGTTCTCGAAGCCGAGGTCGCGGTGCTCCTCGTCGACCAGGCCCTCGGCGGCGGCCTGTGCCACGGTGGTCGTGTCCGGTATCCATGACCCGGCCGACGCGATGAAGAGGTCTTTGTCGAATCTCATGCTGCTGCTTCTCTCTCGGATGGGTGGCCTCGGCAGTACGTCGGGGAGAGACCGACGAGCGCCGTGTCGGCGGGCCGCCTGTCACCTTCTCGCGACCCGCTGACACGGCGCTGACGCGCGCCGTTTCCCCCGGTCAGCTCACGGCGGTGGCCACGGTCCGCTGGAGCCGGTGTGCGAAGTGGGCGGTGACGGCCTGGGCGTGGGTGTCGATGTAGAAGTGGCCGCCCTCGTACTCGTTGTGTCCCAGGTACGACGGGGTGCGCCCGGCCCAGTGGGTCATGGCGTCCGGGGCCTCCTGGAGCGGGTCGCTGCGGCCGCCGTAGGAGGCGAGCGGGCAGCTGACGCCGGCGCCGTCGTCGTCGTAGTCCCCGGCGACCCGCAGGTCGGAGCGCAGGGCGGGCACGACCAGGGCGAGCATCTCGGGGTTGTCGTAGACCTCGGCCGGGAAGGAGCCCAGCTTCTTGATCCACTCGACGAGTTCGGGTTCCGGCATCCGGCTCTGCTCCTCGGTCGGCTTGAAGAAGCCGACGGGCGACCAGCCGGACATGCCGACCATCGCGGGGACCGGGCCGCCCTCCTCCTCCATGCGAATGGCGAGCCGGAAGGCCAGCTGGGCCCCGAGGCAGTGGCCGAAGAACGCGAACGGACGGTCGTCGAGGTCGTTGAGGACCGCCTCGTGCAGGGCTTCGAGCAGCGGCCAGAAGTTCTCGTAGGTCTCCTCCTCGCGGCGGTTGTGCCGGCCGGGGAGGGTGACGGCCTGCGGGGAGATGTCCGGCGGCAGCAGGCGTTCCCAGTCGCGGTAGATGATGGCGCCGCTGCCCGCGTGGGGCAGCAGGAACAGCCGGATGGAGGCGTCGGGCGAGGGCTCCACGGGGTGGAACCAGTGTCCCTCGCTGGACATCTGGCTGCCGATGGTGCCGATGGCGGTGGTCACGACTGCGTACTCCCTACGGTGGGTGCGGAACCGAGGGCGCGTACCGCGGGCAGCAGCACCTCGGCGATCTCCTTCAACTGGGGCTCCGGGTCGAGGGATCCGATGCGGATCACCAGGTGCCGGGCGCCGGCCCGGACGTATCCGGCGAGCCATTCGGCGCACTTCTCGGCACTGCCCCAGGCGTACGCCTGGATGCTGCTCATCTGCTCCAGGGAGCGGCCGTAGTAGTGGCTGATGTAGTGCTCCAGCTCGGCCTCGGCGGCGGCCTCGTCGCTGTTCACGGTGACCGTGGCGTACAGCCCGGGAACCACGGTGCGGCCCGCCTCGGTGGCGAGTTCGCCGAGCCGGGCGGCGGCGCGGCCGTAGGCGTCGACGTCGGGGAGGAAGGGGAGCCAGCCGTCGTAGCGGGTGGCGGCGCGGGCGAGCACCTTGGGGGTGTCGCTGCCGGCCAGCCACAGCGGCGGGCCGCCGGGCACGGCGGGCGAGGGCAGCCGGTCCAGGTTCTCGGCCTGCCAGAACCTGCCCTCGAACTCGCTGGGTTCGCCGTCCTCGCCGGCCCGCCAGGCGGTGCGCCACAGCGCGGTGATCTCGTCCAGGCGGCCGACGCGGCCCTGGAAGGAGGCGCCGACGGACTCGAACTCCGCCTCGGTCTCGGCCATCGGGAAGCCCGAGCCCAGGCCCAGGATCAGCCGGTCGGCGGCCACATGGCTGAGGCTCGCGATCATGTTGGCGCCGATGAGGGGGTGGCGCAGGGCGGGGGTGAGGGCGGCGGTGCCGACGGTGATGCGCCGCGTCGCGGCGGCGGCGGCCGACAGCACGACCAGGGGGTCGAGGCGGGGGCGGGCGGTCAGGGAGTCGCCGGCCCACAGCGAGTCGAAGCCGAGGGCCTCGGCCCGGCGGGCGAAGTCCAGCAACGGGGCGGCCGCGTAGGTGCCGTTGATGGCCTGCTCGCGGGTGGGCAGCAGGATGCCGATCCGCAGCGGTTCGGTACTCATGGGCGTGTCACTCTCCGCGGGGACGTCGGGGAACGTGGTCATACGGCACTCCCGGCAGCGGCCCTGGTCTCCGCCGCCAGCCGCTCGCGCACCGCGCGCCGCAGGATCTTGCCCGAGGGGTTGCGGGGCATGGAGTCGGCGAAGTGGTAGGTGCCGGGGATCTTGTAGTCGGCGATCCGGCCGCGCAGGGACAGCAGGAGTTCGCGGGGGGTCGCCTTGGCACCGGGGCGCAGCACGACCACCGCGTGCACGCTCTCGCCCCAGCGGTCGTCGTGCAGCCCGACCACGGCCACGTCGGCGACCGCCGGGTGCGCGGCGAGGGCCTTCTCGACCTCGGCCGGGTAGATGTTCTGCCCGGCCACGATGATCGTGTCGTTGATGCGGTCGCACAGGTGGAGATAGCCGTCCTCGTCGAGGAATCCGGCGTCGCCCATGTGCAGCCACTCCCCCACCAGGGTGCGGGCGGTGGCCTCGGGCAGGTTCCAGTAGCCGAGCATCCGGGAGGGGGCGCGCACGCAGATCTGGCCGATGGTGCCGGGCGGCACGCTCTCGCCGTCGGGACCGACCACCTTGATCTCGTTGCCGGGGCAGGGCAGGCCGACCGAGATGAGCCGGGTGCTGCCCGCGTGGTGGTCGCCGGGCGGCAGACAGACCGCGACGCTGCCGGTCTCGGTGCTGGCGTAGATCTGCGCGAACTCGCAGCGGTAGGTCTCCAGGCACTGTTTGAGCAGCGTCTCGGACATGGGCGCCGCGCCGTAGGCGATCTTGCGCAGCGAGGTGAACGCCTCGGGCCCGGCGCCGCGTTCGGCCGCCATCGCCTGGAGCATCGCGGGCGCGGCGAAGGTGGTGGTGACGCCGTGCTCGCGGATCAGGCGGACGGCCTCCTGCGGGTCGAACTGCGGCATGATCACATTGGTGCCGCCGGCGTTGAAGGTGTGCAGGAACCAGCCGATGCCGGCGACGCCGAAGCCCGGCAGGGAGATCAGGGCGACGTCCTCGGGCAGCCAGTCGATCCAGTCCACGCCCCGCTCGCGGCTGGCGTGCGGCAGGGTGAAGAAGCTGCGGTGGGCGAGGATGGCGCCCTTGGGCAGCCCGGTGGTGCCGCTGGTGTAGATCTGGATGACGGCGTCGTCCGGGCCGGTGCCGGGTGCCAGGTCGGTCTCCGGCTGGTCGGCGGCCCAGGCGAGCAGCCCGGCGCCGCGGGCGGGTTCGCCGTCGGCGTCGGTGCCGTCGACCCGGATCACCTTGCGCAGGCCGCGCAGTTGGGGCCGTACGGCGGCCACGGTGTCCCAGAACTCGTCGTCCACGAAGATCAGCGTGGCTCCGGAGTCGCGCAGGATGTGGTCGACCTCGTTCGGGGTGAGCCGCCAGTTGACCGGCACCAGGACGGCGCCCGCCTTGGCGCAGGCGATCATCACGAGGTAGTAGTTCGCCGACTCGCGGCCGAGGTAGGCGACCCGGTCGTCGTGCCGTACCCCGCTGGTGCGCAGGGCGTGCGCGGCGCGGTTGCTGTCGCGGTGCAGCTTGTCGTAGGTGGTGACGTGCCCCTCGCAGATGATCGCCGGGTGGTCGGGGCGGGTGCCGGCGTGGGCACGGGCGGAGTGGTGGAGCGTCCAGCGCTCTCTCGGTATGTCGCTCATGGTGATGTGCCGTCTCTGTCGAACTGTTCCGGCCGTCACGCCACCGGCGCCGGGGCGAGCAGCCCGTCCACGAACTGGGCGAGCGCGCGGACCGTGGGGTGGTCGTGGGTGAGGGAGGCCGGCAGGGGCAGCCGGAACGACTGCTCCAGTGCGGCCTTGACCTGCTGGGCCATCAGGGAGTCCAGGCCCAGCGACACGAACTCGCTGTTCAGGTCCAGCTCGTCGCCCTCCTCCAGGTGCAGGACGGCGCCGACCTTCTCGCTCACCACCCCGGTGACGGCGGCGAGCCGTTCGGCGGCGGGGAGCGCGGTGAGGGCGGTGAGGTCGGGTCCGGTGCCCTCACCGCCGCCCTGGCGGGCGAGCCGGTCGTAGAAGAGGTCGCCGTTGACGCTGCCGGAGACGTAGCGGTCCCAGTCGAACTCGCCGACGATCCGCTGGGTGCGGGGCCGGCCCCAGAGCCGGGCCAGGGTGTCCAGGGCGCGGGTCGGGGAGAAGAAGCGGACGCCGCTGCGTTCGATCTCCTGGCTGAGGTGCTCCTCCAGGCGGGCGGACATGCCGACCCGGGCCCAGGCGCCCCAGTTGACCGACAGGCCCGGCACCCCGCGCCGGCCACGCCATTCGGCGAGCGCGTCGAGCCCGGCGCTGGCGGCGGCGTAGTGGCCCTGGGTGGCGCCGCCGAGGACGGAGGCGATGGAGGAGTAGGTGACGAAGAACTCCAGCTCCGGGAAGGAACTCTCGGCGGCCTCGTGCAGCAGCCAGCCGCCGTACGCCTTCGCGGCGAGCTGGGCGTCGATGGACTCCCAGGTCAGCTCGGAGATCAGCTTCTTGTCGTAGGAACCGGCGGCGTGCACGATCCCGCCGAGCGGACGCGAGCCCGCCGCGAGGTGCCGGACCAGCCGCTCGACGTCCCCCGGCCGGGAGACGTCGGCGCGTACGACGTCGATCTCGGCGTCGGCCGCGAGGTCGGCGAGGACCGGCGCGGCCTCCTCGGTGGCCTTGCCGCTGCGGCTGACCAGGGTGAGGTGGCGGGCGCCGAGCGCGGCCAGCTTGCGGGCGGTGACCAGGCCGAGGCCGCCGAGGCCACCGGTGACCAGGTAGGTGCGGTCGGCGCGCAGTCCGGCGGGCCCCTCGTCGGCCGGCTCGGGCCGCTCCTCCAGGTCCCCGGGCAGGGTCACCCAGGCGGGTCCGGCCGGGTCGGAGAGGGCGGTGCGCAGGGCCTCGCCGGTCTCCTCCAGGCCGAAGCGCAGGCCGGAGCCGTCGTCGGCGGCGGCCGGCACCACGGCGACCGCGGGCACGGTGAGCGTGGCGCGGAAGGTGCCGTCGTGGCGTACGAGGACCTCGTCGCCCGGCGCGAACCCGGTCCCGGCGGCGGCCGCCAGGACGGAGCCGCGGGCCAGCCGGCCGAGCAGCGGCGGGAGTTCGGCCTCGCCCGTCTCCTCGGCGCGTTCGGCGCGCCCGGTGTCCAGGGCGACGCGGGCGTCCTCGGCGGTCAGGCCGACGGCGCTCACCCGGACCTGGACCTCGTCCGCCCCCGGGGCCCGGTCGGTGACCGGCGCGAGCACCATGTCGGACAGGTCGCCGGAGTCGGGGGCGCGCAGCTCGAAGCCGCCGGTCCAGGTGAGGCTGGCGTCACCGGCGAGCAGCCGGCGCACGTAGCGGCGGCCGGGGCGGTGGGCGACCTGGTACTCGCCGGCCGGTTCGGTCCGCCACTCCTCGGCCAGCGGGGCGAGGCCGCTGCCGGGGGCGAGGTCGACCAGGGTGGCCCGGTACTGGGCGTACTCGGTGAGCAGCACCCGGCCGAAGCCCCACAGGGTGGCGGCTCCCAGGTGGCCGCCGTCGCCGGCCGGGTCGCCGGGCAGCCACTGGGCGCCCTCGGTGACCAGCCACAGCCTGGGCGGACGGTTCGCGGTCTCCAGCGCCCCGATGAGGGTGAGGAGTTCGCGGTAGTTGTCCTCGCACTCGGCGCGCAGCCGCTCGGCGGACATCGGCCCGGAGCGCTGGTGCCACAGCCGGCAGACGTCGGTGACGGTGGGGTCCTCCAGGGCGGCCTTGAGGTCGGTGAGATCGGGCAGCCAGGTGACCTTGAGGCCGGGCTCGGCCGCCAGGTCGGCGGCGCGCGCGGCGCAGGGGTCGAGGAGGACGACGTGCCGGGCGGCGGGGACACCGCCGCGGGCCGGCAGGGCGCGGCGCACCCACTCGGGGCGGTGCAGGAACTGGCGGCGGCCGCCGCGGCCCTCGGGGCGGGCCATGCGCACCCCGAGGAGTTCGGCGACCGGGTCGCCGTTCTCCAGCAGCAGCACGTCGGCGAGGCGCCGGTCCTGGTCGCCGCGGACCCGGGCGAGGACGCGTAGCTGCTCGCCGCGCGGCTTGCGGAAGTGCCGTACGGAGGCGATCTCGCGGGGCACGAACACCGGGCCCTCGGGGTCGAGGACGACCAGGGCCTGGACGGCGGCCTCCAGCAGCTCCGCGGGGACGTGCTCGACGGCACTGGCGTCCCGGCCGGTGAGTTCGCCGGTGACCAGTCCGTCGCCGTGCCGGGCGGCCTTGAGCAGCAGGCGCATGCGGGGGCCCTGGGGGCGGCCGACGGAGGCGAGGTCGGTGTAGATGTCCTCGTCGTCGATGTGCTGGGCGGCCGGGGCGAGCCCCGCGTCCAGCTCGGCCAGCTCCGAGACGGGGACGAGCGGTTCGGGGTCGGCGGCGACCGTGGCGGTGGCGTGCAGGTTCTCCTCGCCGCCGACCAGCGTGTACACCTCGACCTCGGCGCCGCCGCCGGGGCGGGGCCGCCAGCGGGTGGTCAGCGCGGTGACCGTCTCGGCGGGCAGTTCGAGGGGGGCGAGCAGCCTGAGGTCGCGGACGGCGTGGCGGGCGTGGCCCTGCACCGCGTCCTGTACCGCGAACAGCAGGTCGACGTAGGCGCCGGCGGGCAGCACGGTGCGGTCGTCGGCGGCGAGGTCGGCGAGCGCGCCCAGCTCCTCGGGCATGAACTCGGCGGTGAACTCCCGTACCCCGCTGGCGAATCGCTCCTCGGTGCCGAGCAGCGGGTGGCGGGCGGTGCCGTTCGCGGCGGTGCGGCGCGGGGCGACGGAGGGCAGCCAGTAGCGCTTGCGCTGGAAGGCGTACGTCGGCAGGTCCACCCGGGCGGGCGCGGGGTGCCCGGCGTGGTAGCCGTCCCAGGCGACCGTGAGCCCGGCCGCGTAGTAGTCGGCGAGCGCGGTCAGCGTGGTCGCGGTGGTGGTGTCGCGGCGGCGCAGGCTGGCCAGCCAGACGTGGTCCTCGACGGTGACCGAGCGGCGGGCGAGCGCGGTGAGCCCGGCCTGCGGTCCGACCTCGATCAGGGCGTGCCGGCCGCGCTTGGCGACGGCGCGGATGCCGTCGAGGAAGCGCACGGGCTCGCCGATGTGCCGGACCCAGTAGCCGGGGTTGCCGATCTCGCGGAAGCGGGCGAGCCGTCCGGTGACGTTGGAGATGAGGCTGATCTTCGGCTCGTGGAACTCGATGCCGTCGAGGGCGGCGCGGAAGTCGTCGTAGACCTCGGCCATCAGCGGCGAGTGGAAGGCGTGGGAGACCTTGAGGCGCTCGACGCGCACCCCGCGCTCGGCGAGGGCGGCGCTCACCTCGTCCAGGGCCGCGGTGGCGCCCGATATCACCGTCTGGTCGGGGGCGTTGACCCCGGCGACGGCCAGGCCCTCGTGCCCCTCCAGGAGCGGGGCGACGTCCTCCAGGGGCGCGCTGACGGCGGCCATGCCGCCCTCGGCGGTGACGGCCTGCATCAGCCGGGCGCGGGCGGCGACCAGCTTGACGGCGTCCGGGAGGTCGAACAGCCCGGCCACGGCGGCGGCGACGACCTCGCCGATGCTGTGCCCGATGAGCACGTTGGGCTTCACGCCCCAGGCCATCCACTGCTGGGCGAGCGCGTACTCCAGGGTGAACAGGGCGGGCTGGGTGTACTCGGTGCGGTCGATGGCCTCGGGGTCGGCGGCGGTGCCGAGCAGCAGCTCGCGCACCGAGCGGCCGAGGTGGGCGGCGAACAGCTCGTCGCAGGCGTCGACCTGCGCGCGGAAGACGGGGAGCGCCTCGTAGAGGGCGGCGCCCATGCCGGCGTACTGGGAGCCCTGGCCGGTGAACATGAACGCGGTCTTGCGGATGCCGGTCGGGCCCTCGTGCTCGCGCTCGGCGGCCTTGTCGAGGAGTTTGACGAGGGTGGCGCGGTCGGCGACGGGGGCGGCGATCCGGTACGGGTGGTGGGCCCGGGTCGTGTTGGCGCTGTGGCAGAGCGCGGCGACCGGGGTGTCGGGCCGCTCCTCCAGCAACGCCCGGTAGTCCGCGGCGAGTTCGCGCAGGGCGCCCGCGTTCTTGGCGGAGAGGGTGAACAGCGGTGCGGCGCCGCCCTCTTCGGCCTGAGCGGCGGGACGCGAAGGCGCCTCCTCGAGGACCACCGCGCCGATCGTGCCGGCGAAGCCGAAGCTGTTGACGACGGCGCGCTTGACCTCGGCCTTCCAGGGCTCGCACGCCGTGGGCACCCGCAGCGGGTACAGGTCCCAGGGGATGCGCCCGGAGGGGTTGTCGAGGTTGATGTGCGGGTAGATGGTGCCCGAGCGCAGCATGAGCACCGTCTTGATGACGCCGACGATGCCCGAGGCCGGCTCCATGTGCCCCAGGTTCGTCTTCACCGAACCGACCACCACCGGCCGGTCCTTGGTGTGGGAGTCCACGAACACATCGCCGATGGCGCCGAATTCGATGGGGTCGCCGAGCGGGGTGCCGGTGCCGTGCGCCTCGACGTAGCTGATGTCCCCGGGCGCGAGGTGGGCCGCGCTCAGCGCGCTGCGGATGACCTTCTCCTGGGCGGGCCCGTTGGGCACGGTCAGGCCGGCGCTGTCGCCGTCCTGGCCGACGGCGGTGCCGCGCACGAGGGCCAGCACCCGGTCGCCGTCGCGCTCGGCGTCGGAGAGCCGCTTGAGGACGACGATGCCGCAGCCCTCGGCGCGCGCGTACCCGTCGGCCGCCTCGTCGAAGGTCTTGCACCGGCCGTCCGGGGACAGCATCTGCGCGTTGGAGAACATCACCGGGATGCGCGGGTGGTGCAGGGCGTTGACGCCGCCGCACAGCGCGATGTCCGTCTCGCCGCCGCGCAGCGCCTGCACGGCCAGGTGCAGGGAGACCAGCGAGGAGGAGCAGGCGGTGTCCACGCTCATGCTCGGGCCGCGCCAGCCGAGGAAGTAGGAGAGCCGGCCGGACAGCGGGAACATGGTGATGCCGGAGGCGAGGTGGCCGTCGAGCTCCTCGTACGGCAGCGAGTCCAGCTCCAGCGCGTAGTCGATGGAGCTGGCGCCGATGTACACGCCGCCGTTGCCGCGGCGCAGCGGAGCCGGGTCGATGCCGGCGTGCTCCAGCGCCTGCCAGGCCGTCTCCAGCAGCAGCCGCTGCTGGGGGTCCATGTAACGGGCTTCCTTCGGCGAGATGTTGAAGAAGCCCGCGTCGAACAGGTCGATGCGGTCGAGGAAACCGCCGCCCGAGGCGCGGATCTTTCCCTTGTCGTCGGGGCCCTCGGGGGTGAAGGCCTCCACGTCCCAGCGGTCGGTGGGAATGGGGCGGATCCCACTGCGGCCCTCACGCAGAAAGTCGTCGAACTCGTCGGGCGAGCCGCTGCCGCCGGGGAACCGCAGACCGATTCCGACGATCGCTACCGGCTCGGGGGCCTGCGCTGATTCCGTACGCGGCATGGAACGACTCCTCAAGCTTCCTGGACGGCCTGGGTCAGGTGGTCGACGAGGTGGGTGATGGTCGGCTCGTTGAAGAGCACATTGACGTTGATCGACAGATCCAGGAGCTGTTCCAGGCTCTGGCGTATCTCGGTCAGGCGCAGCGAGGTCAGCCCGAGGTCGAAGTAGGAGATGTCGACGGGAAGGTCCTCGGAATCGTCCATGAGAAGAACGACCTTGAATTTCTTGAGGACGATTGTCTCGATTTCCTCGGTCAGTTCGCTGCGCGGCAGCTCACGCAGCCGCTGGATGGTGCTGTCGACGGGTGACATGCGCCTCATGCAAGCAGCGGCGACTGACGCCCCACTGACGACCCGGACGGGGCGGGTTGGCTGGATCAGTCGGGTGTCAGCGCCGGATCAGATTCCGCTGTCACGCTCGCATTGCTTCAAGAAATCCACACGCCATATCCGAAAGGCTGAAGATGCTTCGCGAAGCCGCGCAGGAGGAGAGTGCTGAGGCACCTTCCGGATTGAAGAGTTACGACCTCTACATCGCGGGCAAGGACGTCGCCGGCGACGGCTGGGTGTACACCGTCAGCGGGCGTTCGCTGCTGGAAGACGTGTTCACCAGCGTGAGCCTGAAGCGCTCCCTCGAACAGGACCCGGAGTCCGAGGCGGCCAAGCACCCCTATGTCGTGGGGCGTTGCGCGATCGCGGACGACGCCTCCATCGACCTCGCCACCCAGGCCGCCGCCGCGGCCGCCGCCGACTGGCAGGCGGTGCCGCTGGAGCGGCGGATGAAGCTCGGCACCCGGTTCCGCGAGGAACTGATCAAGCACGAGGACGAGTTCCTGCGGATGCTGGTCGCCGAGTCCCACCCCGTCAAGCTCGCTCGCTGGGAGCTGAGCTGCCTGCTCCAGATCTACTCGCCCGGATCGCTGCGCTGGTACGACAAGCAGATGCGGGTCGAGAAGGAGTACAACGGCCGCCGGCTGATCCTCCACCGCCAGCCCGACGGAGTGGTCGCCTTCAACCCGCCGCAGAACGCCCCGCTGCCGAGTGCCGCGCTGTGCGTGCTGGCGCTGATGGCCGGCAACGCGGTGGTGGTGCGGGCCCCGCGGAGCATCGCACTGTCCACCATGTGGCTGCTGCGTGACATCGTCGCCCCGCTGCTGGAGGAGTTCGACGCCCCGCCCGGCGTGCTCAACGCGGTCTGCTCCAACCCGAAGCAGACCATGGACCGCTGGATCGCGGACCCGCTGATCAACGACATCTTCTACATCGGCGGCAGCCAGGAGGGCCTGCGCTTCGAGCAGCAGTGCGTCGCCCACGGCAAGAAGCCGATCCTCGAACTCGCCGGCAACGACGGCATCGTGGTGTGGAAGGACGCCGACGTGAAGTGGGCGGCCGAGGCGATCACGGAGGCGTTCTACGGCTCCGGGCAGATCTGCATGGTGCCCAACTACGTGCTGGCCCACCCGGATGTCGCCGAGGCGCTGATCGCCGAGGTCAAGAAGCAGGTCAAGGGCATCAAGCCGGGCCTGCCCGAGGAGGAGGACGTGCTGCTGTCGCCGGTGCGGCGCAGCGAGCGGTTCTTCCGGCTGCTGCGCCAGGCGCTGGACAACGGTGCCGAGCTGGTCACCGGCGGCAACCGCACCGAGGTGGACGGCACGGTCTCGGAGACGGGCGTCTTCCTCCAGCCGACGGTGGTGCGGGTGGACGGCCTGGACCGGGCACGGACGTACGACGTGGTCCGCGAGGAGACCTTCTTCCCGCTGGTCCCGATCGTGGTCGCCGAGCGCGACCATGACGACGCCATGCTCGAATCGTTCCTTCAGTTCGTCAACAGCAACGACTACGGGCTGCGCAACTCCCTGTGGTCGCGCTCCGACCACGTGGTCGAGACGTTCGTGCGGCGCACCGTCAACGGCGGCCTGCTGAAGGTCAACGACTCGCACATCGGCTTCCTGCCCTACCTGCCGAGCCACGGTGGCACCGGCCGCACCGGCGGCGCGTTCGGCGAGGCCAACTACCCGATGCTCAAGACCTCCCACGTCCAGGGAGTCAGCATCGCCCGCGACGTCAGCCCGTACGACGCGGTCTTCGGCGCCTGAACCCACCCCGTCCCCGGAGGTTTTCCCGTGCGTTCCCTCGATGTCGCCCGGACCGTGTGCGAGCGGTTCCACCCCGGACTGCTCAAGGAACTGGAGCAAATCCCTTACGAGCAGCGGGAGAAACCCGGCAGTCCGGTGATCGACCTGTTCCGCATCCACGGCGGCGTGGGCCTGCTGATACCCGAGACCTACGGCGGCCACGGCGCGGCCCCGCTGGAGGCGCTGCGTGTGCAGCTGGCCCTCGGCGCGATCTCGCCCTCGCTGGTCGCGGCCGTCTCCATGCACCACTTCACCGCGGCCATGCTGTACTCGCTCGCCGTCAAGGCGGGCCGGCTCACCGACGCGCAGACCCGGCTGCTGCACCAGATCGTGCCCGACCAGAAGGTGCTGGGCTCCGGCTGGTCGGAGGGCCGTACCGCCGCGAACATCCTCAAGCCGGCCGTGACCGCGCGCCCGGTGGAGGGCGGCTTCCTGCTCTCCGGCTCCAAGAAGCCGTGCAGCCTCTCCCGTTCGATGAGCCTGCTGACCGCGTCCACCGCGATCCACGGCGAGGACGGCGGCGAGCCGGAGCTGGCGCTCGCGCTGGTCCCGGCCGACGCGCCGGGCCTGTCCGTGCACCGGTTCTGGGGCAACGACCTGCTGGCCGGCGCCGAGAGCGACGAGGTGCGCCTGGAGGACGTGTTCGTGCCCAGCGAGATGGTGGTGCGCGGCGGCGCGGACGATCCCACGCGACTGGACGACCTCCAGTCCGCCGGGTTCGTCTGGTTCGAGATGCTGATCTCCGCGGGGTACGCGGGTGCCGCGGCCGCTCTGGTCGAGCAGGTGCTGACCCGCAGGCGGGGCAGCGCCGACGTGCGCGCCGCGCTGGCCGTCGACATGGAGGCGGCGGTGGCCCTGCTGGAGGGAGTGGCGCGGGCGACGGGTCCCGAGCCGGGCGACGAGGAGTCGGTGGCGCGGGTGCTGGTGGCGCGGTACGCCGTGCAGAACGCGCTGCCGGGCATCGTGGCACGGGCGCTGGAGCTGCTCGGCGGGATGGAGTTCATCACGGACTCCGCCCCCGCGCAGGCCGCCGCGGCGACGCGGGCGCTGGCCTTCCACCCGCCGTCCCGGATCGCCGCGTCCGAGCCGATGCTCACCTACTTCGACGGCGGGCCACTGGTTCTCGCGTAGGCACGCGCCGCCGGGAACCCGCAGGCCGTACGCGGCCGATCGCGCCCGCACGGCGGAGCCGCAGATCGAACAGAGTCCCGCGCCCCCGAGGGGCGCTCCACATCGCCGGCGTCCAGAAGTCCCCCTCTCTTGGAGTGAGTGACACGTGACCGTCTTGCACGATTCCCCCCACGCCCCCGTCGTCGACGAGGCCGAGATCCTCAACCTCTACCGGGCCCATCTGAGCAAGGGCCGGGCCACACTCGCCGAGCTGTTCGGCAGCCACATGGAGGTGGCCTCCGAGGGCGCCTGGCTCACCACCAGTGACGGTGAGCGCTTCCTGAACGCGGGCGGCTACGGCGTGTTCATCATGGGCGCCCGGCACCCGATCGTCATGGAGGAGGTGGAGCGCCAGCTGCGCACCCACCCCACCGCGACCCGCATCCTGCTGGAGCCGACGGTGGCCCGCGCCGCCGAGGCGCTGGTGTCCGTGCTGCCCACCGGCCTCGACCGGGTGCACTTCGCGCTGTCCGGCGCCGAGGCGGTGGAGACCGGCCTGAAGCTGGCCCGCGCGGGCGGCTTCAAGCGGACCGTCTCGATGCGCGGCGGCTACCACGGCAAGACGCTGGGCGCCCTGTCGGCCACCGCGAAGGAGGTCTACCAGGCACCGTTCCGGCCGCTGATCCCCGACTTCCAGCACCTGCCGTTCGGTGACGCCGACGCCCTGGAGGCCGAGCTGAAGGCCCACCCGGGCGAGGTCTGCGTGATCCTGGAGCCCGTCCAGGGCGAGGGCGGAGTGATCATCCCGCCCAAGGGCTACCTCAAGCGGGTCGAGGAACTGGTCCGCGAGTACGAGGGCTTCCTCATCCTCGACGAGGTGCAGTCCGGGTTCGGGCGGCTCGGCGAGTGGTGGGGCGCCGACCTCGAAGGCGTCGTACCGGACGTGCTGCTGGCCGGCAAGGCGCTCGGCGGCGGGGTGATGCCGGTGTCCGCGGCCATCGCCACCCGCAAGGCGTTCCGCCCCTTCGACAAGGACCCCTACGTCCACACCGCCACCTTCTCCGGACAGCCGGTGCTGATGGCCGCGGTGATGGGCGCGGTCCGCGCCGTCAAGGAGGAGCGCCTGGTCACCCGCTCCATGGACCTCGGCGCCCGGCTGCTGCCGCGGATCGCGGAGGTCGCCCACCGCAACATCCCCGAGCTGGTCGTGGACGTCCGCGGCCAGGGGCTGCTCATCGGCGTGGAGCTGGTCGAGGCGGGCCTCGCCGGCGAGCTGCTGATCGAGCTGTTCAACCACGGCGTGGTCGCCAACCACTCCATGAACGGCAGCTCGGTGGTCCGGTTCACCCCGCCCGCCGTGCTGAGCGACACCGACCTCGACTACCTCGTCAACTCCTTCGACCTGGCCACCCGAGACCTCATCAAGGGCGCGGCCACTATGCCGGAAGGCGGTAACTGATCGTGCGGCACGTCGAACTCGAATCCCTGATTCCCGCGGAGCAGGCCGAGGAGGTCCTGCACGCCGTACGGCGCTGGGAGAAGTACCCGGATCTCGCGCCGCACGTCAACGCGACCACCGTGCACTCCGCGTACCCCGAGCCCAAGCCCTCCTCCAGCTGGGAGCTGCACTTCCGCAGCGGCCTGCTGCGCTGGACCGAGGACGACACGGTGCTGCCGGAGGCGGGCGAGATCCGCTTCGAGCAGTCCGACGGCGACTTCGACTCCTTCACCGGGGTCTGGTCGGTCAAGCAGAACGGCGCGGACGTCGTCGTCCGCTTCGACGCCGACTTCGACTTCGGCATCCCGAGCCTCGAAGGCATCCTCGACCCGATCGCCGAGCGGGTCATCAAGGAGACGGTCGCCTGGGCCCTGACCGGTCTGTACCCGGCCGTGCGCATCCGGGGCGGCATCGAGCTGAACACGCCCGCCACGGTCGGCGCGTAGCACCGGCCGAAGGAGCTGACCATGGACCAGGCGAATCCCTTCGAGACCCCACGCACCTACTCGCTGCACCGCGCCGAGTACCTGGTGGGCCTCGCCGTCACCACCGGGATGATCATCTACCACTTCGGTGACATCCGCTGGCTGCCGGCGCTCGGGCTGTTCCTCTACATCGACCTGATCGGCTACATCCCCGGCGCCATCGCCTTCCGCAAGAGCGGCGGGCAGCCGATCCACAAGGCGTACTACGTCCTCTACAACGTCATGCACAGCCTCATCACCCAGGGCGCGGTCGCCGCGCTGTGGTGCTGGCTGGTCAAGCCGGAGTGGGCGCTGCTGGTGCTGCCGTTCCATCTCTTCGGCGACCGTGGCCTGTTCGGCAACTTCATGAAGTCCTTCGCGCTGCCCTTCGAGCCGGTGCGCCAGGAGGGATACCTCCGCCTCCTGGACGACCTGGGCCTGCCGCACCCCAAGCCGGTCGGGCACGAGATGGACCCGGTGCCGGTCGGGCACGTCCCCGCGCATCCCGTCGTCCGCGAGACGGAGGCCGTGCGATGACCACCGCCGCGACCCCGGTGCGCCGGGCCGTGCGCCAGGACCCGGCCGAGCGCAGGCGGGCCCTGTACCACCTGGCCTCCCCGGTGTCCGTGCTCACCACGGGCCCGGCGGAACGGATGCACGGCACCACCGCGAGCACCGTCACCCTGGTCTCGCGCTCACCGCTGCTGGTCGGGGTGGTGCTGCGGGCGGGCTCGTCCTTCGCCCGCCTCGCCGCCGTCGAGGGCCGGTTCGCGATCAATGTGCTCGGCGGCGAACAGGCGGACGTGGCGCGGCGGTTCGCCGACAGCTCGCGGCCCGACGGCAGCGCGGCCTTCGCCGGCCTCGCCTGGACCGCCGACCGCTACGCCCAGGCCCCGCTGATCGCGGGCGCCCTCGCCCACTACGTCTGCCGGTTCCACTCCGCGCACTCCGCGGGCGACAGCGAGCTGCTGCTCGGCCACGTCGTCCGGGCCACCGCGGACGAGGGCCTGCCGCTGCTGAGCTACACCGGCGGGCTGTTCGCCGGTTCCCTGCGTCCGGCGAAGGAGACCGCCGCATCATGACCGCACCCGTTGCCCCCGAGGCCGACTGGGAGAAGGCTCCCGGCCTGCTGGACGGCGCGAAGGAACTCACCCTCGGCCCCGAGGAGTGCGACCTCGCCTACTGGTTCACCTCCGTCGCCCAGGGCACCCTGCGTGACCGGGGTGCCACCGGCCACCATGTGGACGCCCTCACCCCCGACTTCCTGAAGGCGCCCGGCCCGCTGCGCGAGGCGCTGATCCTGGAGTTCGGCTTCCGGGCCCTCTCCGAGGAGCTGGCCACCCGGCTGCTCGGCCACTACGTGACCATCGCGCCCGCCGTCCCCGAGATGGAGTTCTACGCCACCCAGCTGATCGACGAGGCCCGGCACGCCCGCGTCTTCCGCCAGCACCTGGTGGACCTCGGCATCCCGCAGAGCGCCCTGCTGCGGGAGATCGAGGAGATGACCCAGGACTACCGCGCGCGGGTGCTGGACCCGGTGGTGGACTTCACCCTGGACATCGTCCGCGACAAGGCCGACTTCCCCGGCGGCGTCGGTGTGTTCGCCATCATCATCGAGGGTGTCCTCGCCCCCGCCGCCGAGCTCAGCGAGCGCAAGTGGACCCCGCTGTCCCCGGCGACCGGCGAGATCTCCCGCGGCACCGCCATCGACGAGATCCGCCACCTCACCGTGGCCAGCACCATCCTGCGCGACCACCTCGTCGAGCACCCCGAGTACACCCCCCGGCTCCTGGAGATCCTGCGCTCGGGCGTCAGGCTGTGGGACGAGCTGCCGGACCGCGAGTTCGTCATCCACCGCGAGGAGCTGTTCCAGGAAGGCATGTTCAAGCACGCCGACCTGATCGGCGACTACGAGGTCTGGCCGGGCGTCCGGCTGCTCGACACCACTCCCGACCAGCGCTACGACATGGCCGAGCAGTGGACCGACGAGATGGCCGAGGTCCGGATGAAGTACATGGGCCTGCCCGTCGAGGTCCTCGCCTCGGAGGCCGGCGCATGAGTACCGGGCGGGCGGCGGTCGTCACCGGGATCGGCTCGTACGTCCCGCCCAACATCGTCACCAACGAGGACCTCTCGCAGCGCCTCGACACCTCCGACGAGTGGATCCGTACCCGTACCGGCATCGCCGAGCGGTTCTACATCACCCCTGGCACCTCCACCGGCGACCTCGCGGTGGAGGCGGGTCTGAGGGCCCTGAAGTCGGCGGGCGACGAGCAGGTCGGCGCGGTGGTGCTCGCCACCACCACCCCGGACCAGCCCTGCCCCGCGACCGCCCCCCAGGTGGCCGCGCGGCTCGGGCTCGGCCAGGTACCCGCCTTCGACGTGGCGGCCGTCTGCTCCGGATTCCTGTACGGCCTCGCCTCCGCCGCCGGGCTGATCGCCTCCGGGGTCGCCGACAGCGTGCTCCTGATCGCCGCCGACGCCTTCACCACGATCATCAACCCCGAGGACCGCACCACCGCGGTGATCTTCGCGGACGGCGCGGGCGCGGTGGTGCTGCGGGCCGGCTCGCCGGACGAACCCGGCGCGCTCGGACCGCTGGTGCTCGGCAGCGACGGCGAGCTGAGCCATCTGATCGAGGTCCCGGCGGGCGGCTCCCGGCAGCGCTCCTCGGGCCGCCCGGCCGTCCCGGAGGACCACTACTTCCGGATGCTCGGCCGGGACACCTACCGGCACGCGGTGGAGCGGATGACCAGCGCGTCCACCGAGGCCGTCGAGCGGGCCGGCTGGCGTCTGGGCGACGTCGACCGGTTCGCGGCGCACCAGGCCAACGCCCGGATCCTCGGGGCCGTCTCGGACCGGCTCGACATCCCCGAGGAGCGGCGGCTCAGCAACATCGCGCGGGTCGGCAACACCGGCGCCGCCTCGATCCCGCTGCTGCTCGCGGAGGCCACCGCCGACGGCCGGCTGGCAGCGGGGAACCGGGTGCTGCTCACCGCCTTCGGCGGCGGGCTGTCCTGGGGCGCGGCCACCGTCGTCTGGCCCGAGCTCCAGACCATCTGACCGATCGTCAGGCAAGACCTTCGAAAGGAACCGACATGCTGGAGCAGCTCAAGGAAATCCTGTCCAACAAGCTCAAGGTGTCGCCCGAGGCCATCACCCCCGAGGCCACCCGGGAGGACATCGAGCTGGACTCGCTGGCCGTCGTGGAGCTGTCGCTGCTGCTGAAGTCCGAGCTGGACCTGGACATCAGCGACGACGACCTCCTGGAAGCCGAGACCGTGGCCGACATGGTCCGGCTGATGGAGGAGCGGAGCGCGAAGGTCTGATGGCCGCGATGGACATCGCCGTCACCGGGCTCGGTCTGATCACCCCCGGCGGGATCGGGGTCGGACCGAGCTGGGCGGCGGTCTGCGACGGCAGGCCGGCCGCGGCCCTCGATCCGGTGCTGGCCGACAACCCCGTACAGATCTCCTGCCGGGTGCCCGACTTCGACCCCGAGAGTCTGCTGAGCGCGCGCCGGGCCCACCGGCTCGACAGGTTCGTGCAGTTCGCGCTGGTCGCCGCGCACGAGGCGGTGGCCGACGCGGGCCTGGACCCGCAGACCTGGGACGGCGCCCGGGTGGGCGTGGTCCTCGGTTGCGCCGACGGCGGGCCGGGCACGGTCGAGGAACAGCACCATGTGCTGCGCGAGCAGGGCGCGGACCGGGTGTCGCCGCTGCTGCTGCCGATGCAGCTGCCGAACATGCTGGCCGGTCAGACGGCCATCGAGTTCGGGGCGACCGGTCCCAACCTGGTGGTGGCCACCGCGTGCGCGTCCGGCGCGACGGCCATCGGCACCGCCCGGGACCTGCTGGCGCTCGGCCGCTGCGACATCGTGCTGGCCGGCGGCAGCGAAGCCATGATCACCCCGCTGGTCATGGCCGGGTTCGCCCAGATGGGCGCGCTGTCCAAGCGGCACGACGACCCGGCGTCCGCGTCCCGTCCCTTCGACGCCGACCGGGACGGGTTCGTGGCCGGCGAGGGGGCCGGGATCCTGGTGATGGAGCGCGTCGCCGACGCGCGGGCCCGTGGTGCGCACGTGCACGGGCGGATCATCGGGTACGGCGCCACCGCCGACGCCCACCACATGACGTCGCCGCATCCCGACGGCGCCGGCATCGAGGCGGCGGTCCGCGCGGCGCTCGCCGACGCGGGGGCCGACCCCGACGACGTCCAGCACGTCAACGCGCACGGTACGTCGACGCCGCTGAACGACCTGTCCGAGGCGCGGATGATCCAACGGACGCTGCGCGGCGATCCGGTGGTGACGTCCACGAAGGGGGTCACCGGGCACCTGCTGGGCGCGGCCGGGGCGGTCGAGGCCGCGTTCACCGTGCTCAGCGTCGAACACGAACTCATCCCGCCCACCGCCAATCTGGTGATTCCGGACGCCCGGATGGAGATCAAGCTGGCACAGACCCTGACCGAGATGCCGATCGATCTGGCGCTCAGCAATTCCCTCGGGTTCGGGGGGCAGAACACGGCGCTGGCGATCGCGCCCGCCTGAGCATCTGCCCCGTTTCCCCAACAGCCGTCCGCCGGAGAGCTCCGCGGGCGGCTGTTGCCCTTACGTCACCCCCCACAGTCCCCGTCTCTCCCCATATCTGGAGTTCCCATGTCCACCAGTGGTTCGCCGCCCGCGTCGGGGCGGCTCGGTACGGCGCACATCCTGTTCCTCATCGTCGCCGCCGCGGCCCCGCTCTCCGCGATGGTCGGCACGGTCCCGCTCGCGTTCGCGTTCGGGGACGGGGCCGGGGTGCCGGCCGCGTTCCTGTTCGCCGGGGTGACGCTGCTCTGCTTCTCGGTCGGGTACGCGGTCAGCGCCCGGCGCACCGGGGGGTCCGGCGGGTTCTACGCCTCCGTCGCCGACGGGCTCGGCCGGCCCCCGGCGGTCGCCTCCGGATACCTGGCCCTGCTGTCGTACAACTGCGCGACCATCGGACTGGCCGGCGCCCTCGGATACTTCACCCAACTCGTGCTGGCCGCGCACGGGCTGACGGTGTCCTGGGAGTGGTGCGCGGCGGTCGGGCTGGTGCTGACCGCGGTGCTCGGCTACCGGGAGATCGCGCTGAGCGCCCGGGTGCTGGCCCTGCTGATGCTGGGCGAGATCGGGGTGCTGGCGGCCCTGGACGTGGCGATCCTCGTCCGGCACGGGGTGCACGCGCTGCCCGCCGCCTCGTTCTCCCCGCACACCGCGGCGGGCCCCGGTGTCGGGGTCTCGCTGATGTTCGCGTTCGTGTCCTTCATCGGGTTCGAGTCGGCGGCGCTGTACGGCAAGGAGGCGCGCGATCCGGAGCGCAGCGTGCCCCGGGCGACGTACGCGGCCGCCGCGCTGATCGCCGGGTTCTACGCGCTGACCAGCTGGCTGGCGGTGGGTGCGATCGGCCCGGACCGTGTGCGCGAGGTCGCGGGCAAGCAGATGGGCGACCTGTTCTTCGGGCTCGGCGACGACTTCCTCGGCACGGCGGGCAGCACCATGCTCCAGGTCCTGCTCTGCACCAGCCTGTTCGCGGCGACGCTGGCCCTGCACAGCGCCGCCAACCGCTACGCCCAGGTCCTCGCGCAGGACGGCCTGCTCCCCCGCACGCTGGCCGCCGAGCACGTCCGGCACGGCTCCCCGCACCGGGCGAGCGTCTGGCAGAGCGTGCTGACCGCGCTGGTGCTGGCCGGCTTCGCGGTCGCGGGCCTGGACCCGTACGCCGACCTGACCACCAGCATGCTCGGCCTCGGCACCCTCGGCATCGTCACGCTCCAGGCGCTGGCCGCGCTCTCGGTGCTCGGGCTGCGGCTGCGCGCCGGGCACGGGCACTGGTGGAAGGAGACCCTCGCCCCGCTGCTGGGCTTCGCCGGGCTCGCCACCTCCGTATGGCTGGTGGTCGGCAACTTCGACATGCTCACCGGCTCCCCCTCGAAGGTGATCGCCGCGCTGCCCTGGCTGCTGCCGCTGGTCGCGCTCGGCGGGCTCCTCTACGCGGCCCGGCTGCGTACGGCCCACCCGCTGCGCTACCGGCTGCTCGGCACCCGGTACACCGCCGCCCCCGCCACCCCCGACCTCTCCCCCGCCCCGTCAGGAGACCGCCATGCACGATCCCAATGAGCTGATCGAGGCCGGCGAGGACGCCAGGCGCCGCCTGGCCCGCCGCCGCTACGACCTCGACCTGGACGCCGTGGGCGGTGCGCTGCGCGCCCGGTCGGCGGCCAACGCCGAGGTGACCCGGCTGCGCACCGAGCTGAACAGAACGGCCAAGGCCCGCCGTTCGGGCCCGCCCAGCGAGGCGGAGAAGGAGGCGGCCCGCGCGCTGCGCGCCGAGGTGCAGCAGGCGGAGGGCCTCGCCCGCACCGCCGCGGCGGACCTGACCGAGCTGCTGCTGGGCATCCCCAACCTGCCGCTGGACGCCGTCCCGGACGGCGACTCCGAGAAGGAGGCCGTGGAGGTACGCCGGGGCGGTCCCGCGCCGCGTCCGGCGGCGGGCGCCCGGCACCACGCGGAGATCGGCGAGGCCCTCGGCATCCTCGACCCGCCGGCCGCGGCCAAGCTGTCCGGCGCCCGGTTCAGCGTGGCGCACGGCGCCGGGGCCCGCCTGGAGCGCGCCCTCGCCGACTTCTTCCTCGATCTGCACACCCGCGAGCACGGCTACACCGAGCAGTCGGTGCCGTTCCTGGTCTCCCGGGACACCATGACCGGTACCGGGCAGCTCCCCAAGTTCGAGGAGGACCTGTTCCGCACCCAGGTCGGCGAGCGGGAGCTGTTCCTGATCCCGACCGCGGAGGTGCCGCTGACCAACCTGGTCTCCGGCGAGCTGCTGGACGCGCGGGCGCTGCCCTACGCCTTCACCGCCCGCACCCCCTGCTTCCGCGCGGAGGCGGGGGCGTACGGCCGTGACACCCGGGGCGTGCTGCGGCTGCACCAGTTCGAGAAGGTGGAGCTGGTGCGGATCTGCGCGCCGGAAGCGGCCCAGGAGCAGCTGGAGCTGATGGTCGGGCACGCCGAGGAGTGCCTGCGCCTGCTCGAACTGTCCTTCCGCACGGTGCTGCTGCCCGCGGGCGACATGGGCTTCTCGGCGCGGATGACGTACGACATCGAGGTGTGGCTGCCGGGCGGTGACGCCTTCCGGGAGATCTCCTCGGTGTCCGACTGCGGCACCTTCCAGGCGCGGCGCGCGGACATCCGGGTCAAGCGGGCCGACGGCCGCAAGTCGCCGGCCGCCACGCTGAACGGCTCGGCGCTGCCGATCGGGCGGACGGTGGCCGCGCTCCTGGAGCAGGGCGTGCAGGACGACGGTTCGGTGCTGCTGCCAAAGGCGCTCCAGCCGTACACCGGGTTCCGGCGGATCCTGCCGGGCGGCGCGACCGAGTGACACCACGGGAAGGGGGCGGGTGCCGGACCGGCACCCGCCCCCTTCCCGTGTCCGCGCCGTCAGGCGCCCATCATGTGCACCCCGCCGTCCACGTGGACGATCTCGCCGGTGGTGCGCGGGAAGAAGTCCGACAGCAGGGCGACGACCCCGCGGGCGGTCGGCTCCGGGTCGGTGAGGTCCCAGCCGGCCGGGGCCCGGCCGGTGGTCCATACGTCGGCCAGTTCACCGAAGCCGGGGATGGACCTGGCGGCCATGGAGCGCAGCGGGCCGGCCGCGACCAGGTTGCTGCGGATGCCGAACTCGCCCAGGTCGCGGGCGAGATAGCGGCTGGTGGACTCCAGGGCGGCCTTGGCGACGCCCATCCAGTCGTAGTGCGGCCAGGCCACGGCCGCGTCGAAGGTGAGCCCGACGACCGAGCCGCCGCGCCGCTTGAGCAGCGGGAGGCAGGCGGTGGTCAGGGACTTCAGCGAGTACGCCGAGACGTGCACGGCGGTCGAGACGTCGTCCCAGGTGCCGTCGAGGAAGTCGAAGGCGCCCTGGGGGCCGAAGGCGATGGAGTGCACCACGCCGTCGAGGCCGTCGGTGTGCGCGCCGACCCGCTCGGCCAGGGTGTCCAGGTGGTCCTGGTCGGTGACGTCCAGCTCGATGACGGGTGCGGGCTTCGGCAGCTTCGCCGCGAACCGTTCGATCAGGGAGAGCCGCCCGAACCCGGTGAGCAGGACCTCGGCGCCCTCCTGCTGGGCGATCCGCGCCACGTGGAAGGCGATGGAGGCGTCGGTGACCACGCCGGTCACCAGGACGCGCTTGCCCGCGAGGATGCCGCTCATGCCGACACCTTCTTCGGCAGGGCGCTCACCAGCGGGGAGTCATGGTCCTGGGGGCCGGCCGCGCTGCCGCCACCGGGTGAGCCGAGGGCGGCGAAGAAGTCGGCGTTGGAGGCGGCGTGGTCGTCGCCCCACTCCTCGGGCAGGTCGTCCGCGAAGTAGATGGCGTCGACCGGGCACACCGGTTCGCAGGCGCCGCAGTCCACGCATTCCTCCGGATGGATGTACAGGGCGCGACGGCCCTCGTAGATGCAGTCCACGGGGCATTCGTCGATGCAGGAGCGGTCCTTGATGTCGACGCAGGGCAGTCCTATGACGTAGGCCATGCTCAACTCCATCCTCCATAGGGGTTGTTCACTTCAGACAGACACCGGTGGTGCGCTCGCCGAGGAAGAACACGGTGACGGCGAGTACGGCCATGGCGGCGGCGATGACGCCGAACAGCGCCCCGGGACCGTGCGCGTCGAGGACCGGCAGCAGCGCGAACGGCATTGCGCCGGCGCTGAGTTTGGACAGCGAGTACGCCGCGCCCGCGGCGGTGGCCCGGATCTCGGTCGGGTACTGCTCGGAGAGGTACACGTGCGAGACGCTGGAGAAGACGTTGCTGAAAAGGGTGTAGGCGAACCCGCACAGCACGATGAGTTCCGCCGACCCGGCGTAGGCGAAGCCCAGTCCGGCGACCATCATGGCGGCGGCCGAGACGGCGACGAGGGTACGGCGCTCCACGCGGTCCACGATCGGCAGCACGAGCGCGGAACCCACCGGGTAGCCGAGGAAGGACAGCGCGGTGAAGCCGAGTCCGGCGACGACGCCGTAGCCCTTGGCGGCGACGATCTGCGGGGCGAGGGCGCCGAAGCCGTAGTAGCCGACGACGGACAGGACGCAGAACACCCACAGCACGAGGGTGCGGCGCAGCAGTCCGGGCCGGAAGATGTCGCGCAGCCGGGTCTCCCGCGCGGCCCCGGTGTCCTGTCCCGCGGCGGGCGGGGCCAGGGGCAGCCCCTGCCCGGCCGCCTCGGCCTCCAGCCGGGCGACCAGACGGTCGGCCTCCTCGGTGCGGCCGGCGGCGGCGAGCCAGCGCGGGGACTCGATCAGCTGCCGGCGCAGGCCCCACACGAGGGCGGAGCCGAGGGCGCCGAGCACGAACAGCCAGCGCCAGCCGGCCACCCCGAGCGGGGAGAGGGGCACCAGCCACAGGGCGGCGAAGCCGACCGCGGGCACCCCGCAGAAGGCGAGGGTGTAGGCCCAGGCGATGAACCGGCCGCGCTTGGAGGCGGGCAGCACATCGGCCAGATAGCAGTCGGACAGGGCCTGTTCGGCGCCGATGCCGAGACCGGCGAGGAAGCGGGTGACGATCAGCCAGGCGGCGTTGGGCGCGAAGGCTCCGAGCAGCGAACAGGCCGAGTAGATGGCCAGGTTGATCAGGAAGGCCCGACGCCGGCCGAACCGGTCCGCGATCCGGCCGAGCGTCAGGGATCCGATGAACTGGCCGACGAACGCGGAGGCCAGGACGAGTTTGAGCGAGGTCGTACCGAAGCCGAAGTCGCTCTGAAGCACCTTGCCGATAGTGCCGGAGAGGTTGTTCTCGAAGGTGTCGAAGAACAGGCCGACGCCGATGACCGCGGTGAGTCTTCGGTGCAGGGGAGTGATCGGCATGCGGTCCAGGCGGGCGCCGATCGGGGCGGGAGCGGCGAGACCGCCGGCCGCGGCGGTGGTCTGGGACATGGGGCTGGCTCCTTGGAGACTGCTGTCGCACGCTTTCGCTGTGCTGGTGGGGAAGGAACCGCCCGGGTCACCGGCGGACCCGGGCGTGCGGCCCGGGGGCCAGGTGTGGGGGTGGGTCGGGATCGATCGACGGGGGTCGGGGGATCAGGCCGCTTCCACGGCCTGGCGGCGGATCTGCTCGTCGACGTCACCGCGCCGCACCGGCGCGCTGACCTCGTGGAGGAAGGAGGCGACCTCGCGGTACGAGCGCCAGAAGCCGACCTCGTGGTACGGCACGCCGCGTTCGGCGCAGTACTCCATGGTCAGTTCGCGGGCGCGCGGCAGGCTCTTCTGCGGCATGGCCGGGAACAGATGGTGCTCGACCTGGTAGTTGAGGCCGCCGTACAGGAAGTCGATGAGCAGGCTGGGGCGGATGTTGCGGGAGGTGAGCACCTGGCGCTCCAGCCAGTCCAGGCTCTCCTCCTCGCCGTCACGGACCTGCATGCCCTTGTGGTTCGGGGCGAAGATCATGCCGAAGTACACGCCCAGGGCGGCGTGCTGGACGACGATGAAGGCAACGGCGAGGGCCGGGGACAGGACGGTGAAGACGCAGGTGAGGTAGACGGCGGCGCGCAGCAGGATGAGGAAGGTCTCCAGCACGGGACGCTTGGTCTTGCCGCCGGTGATGGACATGACCGCGGTCTTCAGCATCTTGAAGCCCTCGAGGACCAGCAGCACGAAGAACAGCACGCTCTGGTAGCGCACCACGAACTTCTGGGTGCCCTTGCGGGTCGGGTACTGCTTGATGTCGAAGATGGCGGTACGCCGGCCGATGTCCGGGTCCATGTCGAGGTGGTTGGGGTTGGAGTGGTGCCGGTTGTGGTGGTTGACCCACCAGCCGTAGCTGACCCCGTTGACCAGGTTGGCGTGCACGTAGCCGACGGCGGAGGCGGCCTTCTTGCTGCGGAACATGGCCTTGTGGCCGGCGTCGTGCCACATGAAGGCCGACTGGCCGCCGCACAGGCCCATCCACACGGCGGTGAGCAGCTGCCACCAGGTGTCGCCCAGTTCGAAGAACGCGATGAACCCGACGGCCAGCAGGGCGGTGTTGAGGGCGAGCTTGCCCACGTAGTAACGCGGGTTCAGATCGAGGAGACCCTCGGCCTTGACCCGTTTGAGCAGTTCGGCGAAGGTGGCCGACGCGCCGGTACGTTCGCCGCCCGGTGCGGCCGCGGCCACGGCTTCCTGTATGTGCGGACGCTGCATGCGTTGCTCTCCTTGGGAGAAAGTGCCCGGTAGCGGGCGGCGGCGCCGCTGCCCCGCGGACCTGCGGACCTGCGGGCGCCGCGAGTCGACTTCAGCTCCCGCGTGGCGTCACCGCCGCGGGCTGTGGCCCGCCCGGCGGACCCGGGCGACGGGAGTGCAGTGCGGCACTCCCGGACCCGGACCACCGGGCGAACGTACGTCCAGCGTTCCGTGCACCACTGATGTGGCACTGATACCGGTCTGATCGGGCCAACCTCGCCCCGGCGGCCGGTACCCGGGCCGCCCGTGCGGCCACTCAGGCGGTCGCCTCGGCGCGCAGGCGGTCGTCCAGGGCGCGCACCGCGGCGTCGGCGCCCTCGGCGACCTGGGCGTCGTCGGGGGCGCCGATGACGGCCATCAGCTGCTCGACCACGGCGTGCGAGAGATCCTCGGTGGACTGGCTCATTTCATCGTCTCCTGTCGATGTCGGGGTGGGTGTCAGAACGCCTTGCAGGCACGGAAGATGTGCGCGAAGCCGGGCAGCGAGGCCTGCGGGCCGTCGAAGGCGACGTACTCGGGGATCAGCAGGTCGGGGGCCCACTTCTGCTTGTACGACAGCTGGGTCTGTGCCGGGTACAGCGCCGCGCCCTCGGCCCACAGGGCGTGCATCAGCCACTGGAACCCGGGGCTGTGGGTGTCCAGTTCGTGCCCGGCGTCCAGCCCGGTGAACGGCGTGAAGCCGAAGTGCAGCCACTCGACGCCCTCGGCGCGGAAGATCTCGATGGCGTGCGCGTTGATGGCCTCCATCAGGCCCGGCGAGCCCTCGGGGATGCGCCGGCTGAGGTCGTGCATCCAGCCGGCCCGGCTGCCGTAGACCGGCGAGTACGAGATGTAGGCGACCGGCTCGCCGTCGATGGTGCCGCTGAACAGCCGCCGCTGCGCCTGGGCCGGCCCGCCGATCTGGCCGACCAGGAACTCCAGTTGCTGCGCGCCGCCCTTGGAGCCGAGCCACGCCTTGTCGATCACGGCGATGTCGTCGGCGACCTCGGCCGCGTCGACCTCCTGGATCTGGAGGCCGTTGCGCAGCGCGCGGGAGATCTTGTTGCGCAGCTGCATGAACTTGGTGCCGCGCAGCGTGAAGTCCTCCAGCCCGACCGCCCAGGAGGCGCCGATCTGGTTGACGACGCAGCCGCGCGCCGCGTACCGCTCGGCGTCGGCCCGCTGGAGCTGCACCCCGACCAGGCTCAGACCCTCGTCGCGGACGTAGGTCCGGAAGGCGTCCAGGAGGGTGTCGTAGTCGCCCTCGGCGGCGAACGGGCCGCCGAACTGCACGGCCCAGCGGCCGGTGCGGCGGTAGACGACGACACCGTCCACGCCCGGGACGGTGAAGACACTGTTTCCGCTGTTGAGCGCGAGGAAGGAACTCGGGTTCTCGCTGGCGGTGTGGGCACGTATCGCGTCGAGAATCAGACTGTCCGCACCGGTCTCGGTGGTGATCGCGGTCATTCCCCTACCCCTTTCGGGAGCGTTTTCCGTCAAAGGGAGTACAGCACCGCGACGTCGCCCCGGAAAAGAGCAGTTGGGCATTCATTTACCTATGTCAGAACCGCGTCAGCATTCCGTCAGCCCTTACTGCCAATGTAGTTGACGTGAACGGCACCGGAATCCGGAGCCGAACACGGGGAGAGGTGCCCGGAGTGGCCGATCGGGGACCGTGTGCACCGCATTGGTCGGGCCTGACGGCCCACGCAGGTTCAAATCCTGCCCTCTCCGCCACGGCCGGAACCATGGCTGGACGCGCTTCCCGCCCCGGGCGGTGGGAAACAGCAGGCGTCCGTCCGTGAATTCGGCATCACCAGCCGGTGCTTCTGTGAACGCATTCGAGCACCGGCACAACCCAGAGCCGCCGGCCGCCCCCCGTCCCGGCGGAACTAACGCCCCGGCGGGCCGCGGTACAGGTCGAGGCCCGCCGGGGCATGGCGCGTTCGGTCATTCTTTCTTTCACGGCAGCACCACTCCGGAAACACCGTCGGCGAGGAATTGTCATCTAGGGGGAAAGATATGCTGAGGTTCTCCGTTCTAGGAGCGCTGGAGATACGCACTGCCGCCGGTGAGGCGGAGGTGTGCGGCGATCTCCAGCGCACACTGGTGCAGACCCTGCTGGTCAGCGAGGGCCGGCCGGTGAGCGGGGAGAGCCTGGCGGAGGAGATGTGGGGCGAGGCCCTGCCCGACCACCGGGCCAACGCGCTCCAGGCGCACATCAGCCGGCTGCGGCGCAGGCTGCGGTCGCTGGAGCCGGACCGCCCCGCCTCCCGGGTGACCATCCACCCGGCCGGCTACCGGCTCAGCGTCGGCGAGGGGGAGCTGGACGCGGCGGAGTTCGTACGGGCCGTACGGCAGGCCGAGTCGGCGGGGCCGCAGGACGCGGAGCGCGCCGCCCGGATGCTCGGCGAGGCGCTCGCGCTGTGGCGGGGCCCGGTGTTCGGCGGCTTCCCCGGCGGCACCATGTGCCAGCTCGCCGGGGCACGGTACGAGGAGTACCGGATGCGCGCGATGGAACTGCGCTTCGACGCCGAACTGCGCCTGGGCAGACACGCGTCGGTGCTCGCGGAGCTGGCCGAGGCGCACACCAACCACTCGCTGCGCGAGCGCTTCTGCGAGCAGCTGATGGTCGCCCTGTACTGCTCGGGCCGGCAGGCCGACGCGCTCGACGTGTTCCGCCGGATGCGCCGCAGGCTGGACGAGGAGCTGGGAATACAGCCGTCGCCGGCGCTGCGCAAGGTGGAGCTCGCGATCCTCTCGCACGATCCGGCGCTGACGGGGGACGCGCTGGTCCCGACGGCACTGCAGCCGGTGTGACCGCGGCCCGGGGCCGAGCCGTTCGGGCCGGGCCGTAAGCGGCCGGACCGTAAGCGGCCGGACCGTAAGCGGCCCGTCAGCGCCCGGTCAGACCGCGTTGCCACGATCGTGTCCGGATCACCCCGGCGACGGCCCGGCGCGGGCGGCGTCCGATGTCACGTCACCTCACGGCAGAGGCAGGCAGAGATGAAGTCCCACATCGCGGAACTGGCCGGCATACGCGAGAGCGTGCTCGCCGGCCCGAGCGAGAAGGCGACCGCGGCGCAGCACGCCAAGGGCAAGCTGACGGCTCGGGAGCGGATCGAGCTGCTCCTGGACCCGGGTTCCTTCCAGGAGGTCGAGCCGCTGCGCCGGCACCGGGCCACCGGTTTCGGCCTGGAGGCGAAGAAGCCGTACACCGACGGTGTCATCACCGGCTGGGGCACGGTCGAGGACCGCACTGTCTTCGTCTACGCGCACGACTTCCGCATCTTCGGCGGCGCGCTGGGCGAGGCCCACGCCACCAAGATCCACAAGATCATGGACATGGCCATCGCGGCCGGCGCGCCCCTGGTCTCCCTGAACGACGGCGCGGGCGCCCGCATCCAGGAGGGCGTGACGGCGCTCGCCGGCTACGGCGGCATCTTCCGCCGGAACACCGCCGCCTCCGGGGTGATCCCGCAGATCTCCGTGATGCTCGGCCCGTGCGCGGGCGGCGCGGCCTACTCCCCCGCCCTGACCGACTTCGTCTTCATGGTCCGCGAGACCTCGCAGATGTTCATCACCGGCCCCGACGTGGTCAAGGCGGTGACGGGCGAGGAGATCACCCAGAACGGCCTGGGCGGCGCGGACGTGCACGCCGAGACCAGCGGTGTCTGCCACTTCGCCTACGACGACGAGGAGACCTGCCTGGAGGAGGTCCGCTACCTGCTCTCGCTGCTCCCGGGCAACAACCGCGAGAACCCGCCGCGGGTGGAGTGCTCCGATCCGGCCGACCGGCGCTGCGAGTCGCTGGCCGATCTGGTGCCGGAGGACGGCAACCGGCCGTACGACATGACGAAGGTGATCGAGGAGATCGTCGACGACGGCGAGTACCTGGAGGTCCACCAGCGCTGGGCCCGCAACATCATCTGCGCGCTCGCCCGCCTCGACGGCCAGGTCGTCGGAATCATCGCCAACCAGCCGCAGACGCTCGCCGGCGTCCTCGACATCGAGTCCTCCGAAAAGGCGGCGCGCTTCGTGCAGATGTGCGACGCGTTCAGCATCCCGCTGGTCACCCTGCTGGACGTGCCGGGCTTCCTGCCTGGCGTCGGGCAGGAGCACGGCGGGATCATCCGCCGCGGCGCGAAGCTGCTGTACGCCTACTGCAACGCGACCGTGCCGCGCATCTCCCTGATCCTGCGCAAGGCGTACGGCGGCGCGTACATCGTCATGGACTCCCAGTCGATCGGCGCGGACCTGACGTTCGCGTGGCCGACGAACGAGATCGCGGTGATGGGCGCGGAGGGCGCGGCCAACGTCATCTTCCGCCGCCGGATCGCCGACGCCGAGGACCCCGAGGCCATGCGCGCGCGGCTGGTCAAGGAGTACAAGTCCGAGCTGATGCACCCGTACTACGCCGCCGAACGCGGCCTCGTCGACGACGTCATCGATCCCGCCGAGACCCGCGAGGTCCTGGTGCGGTCGCTGGCGATGCTCCGCACGAAGCACGCGGAGAGCCCCGCCCGCAAGCACGGCAACCCCCCTCAATGACGGAGGTCCCCATGTCCGTGTCCACCCCCTCCCCCACTCCCCCCATCCGGGTCGAGAAGGGCGAAGCCACCGACGAGGAACTGGCCGCCCTGACCGTCCTGCTCCTCAGCCGCGGCGCCCTCCCGGGCCCCGGCACCGAGGCGTCCTCCCCGGGCACGACGTCCTGGCGCCCGCACTCCTTCCACGCGCCGCACAGCTGGCAGCGGGCATAGGGCGTCCGGACGGCCCGGGGAGGTGCGCCACCGCGGTACGGGTACGCCCGCCCCCGGACCCCGGTCGCCCCCGCCCGCGTGGCCCCCGGGTTCACCCCTGGACCAGGATGACGTCCTGGTCGGCGTGGGCGTGGAACACCGGCAGCGGCACCAGCCCCGCCGGGCGCAGTTCCATCACCGTGGCCTGGACGTGGGCCGTACCGGGCCGCAGGGTCTCGCCGGTGACCGTGCCGGAGTCGGCCCAGGTGTGCGTCGACCCGTCGCAGCGCGCGAGGGTGCCGCCGACGCCGTGTTCCACCCGGGGGTCCCGCCGGCTCAGGGCGGACGTCACGAAGACCGGGCCGGTGCCGCCGGTGCAGCGGTAGGTGCCGGTCAGGGTGACGGTGCCGTCGACGGCGAGCCGGCCGACCGGGTCGACGGTGACGGACTCGCCGGGCGCGGCGTGGACCGGTCCCGCGGCGAGGGCCAGCAGTGCGGCGCCGCCGAGAGCCGCGGCGAGGGCGAGGCGGACGGGCATGGATACCTCCAGGTTCGCACCGTTTCGGGGGCCTCCACTGGTACCCGTCCCGCACCCCCGCGGGCGTGACCGTCACCCGGGCGGTGGCGCGTCACGGCAGTACGGCGAACCCGTCCAGCTCCACCAGTGCCGCTTCGTCCCACAGCCGTACGACCTGCACGACCGCCATCGCCGGATAGTCCCGGCCCGCCGCCGCGCGCCACAGCCGCCCCAGTTCCCGTGCCTGCGCGCGGTACGCGGCGACGTCCGTGGCGTACACCGTGACCCGGGCCAGCTCCGCGGGGGTGCCGCCGGCCGCGCGCAGGGCGGTGAGCAGGTTGCCGAGCGCCCGCTCGAACTGCTCGGCCAGCGTGTCCCCGGTGATCTTCCCGTCGGCGTCGAGCGCGGTCTGGCCGGCGAGGAACACCACCTTGGACCCGGCCGCGACGACGGCGTGCGAGAACCCCGTGGGCGGGGACAGCTCGGACGGGTTGACGCGTTCGGTCGTCACCGGGCCTCCTGCTCGTGAGCGGCGTACAACTCCTTGGCGATGATGCCTCGTTGGACCTCGCTCGCCCCCTCGTAGATGCGCGGCGCCCGCACCTCGCGGTAGAGGTGTTCGAGCAGATGGCCGCGCTGGAGGGCGCACGCGCCGTGCAACTGCACGGCGGCGTCGACGACGTACTGCGCGGTCTCCGTCGCGAGCAGCTTGGCCATCGCGGAGCGGCGAGGCACGTCGGGCGCGCCCTCGTCGTACGCGGCGGCCGCCGCGTACACCATCAGCCGGGCCGCCTCGGTGCGCAGCGCCATCTCCGCGACCTGGTGCGACACCGCCTGGAGGTCCATCAACCTGCCCTTGAACGCCTGCCGTCGACGGGTGTGCGCCACGGTCGCGTCCAGCGCCGCCTGCGCCATGCCCACCGCGAACGCCCCGACGCTGGGACGGAAGAGATTGAGCGTCCCCATGGCGACGGCGAATCCCCGGTCGACCTCGCCGAGCACGTCGTCCGAGGTGACGGGGACGGCGTCGAAGTCCAGCGCGCCGATGGGGTGCGGGGAGATCATCTCCAGGGCGCGGCCGGTGAGTCCGGGCCGGTCGGCGGGGACGAGGAACGCCGTCACCCCGCGGGCGCCGGCGCGTGGCGCGGTGCGCGCGAAGACGGTGTAGAAGTCCGCCTCGGGCGCGTTGGAGATCCAGCACTTCTCCCCCGTCAGCAGCCACCGCCCCGCTCCCCGCTCCTCGGCCGCGAGCGCCAGCGCGGCCGCGTCCGACCCGGCGCCCGGCTCGCTCAGCGCGAAGGCCGCGACCGCGCCGCCGTCGGCGACCCGGGGCAGCCAGCGCTCCCGCTGGGCCGGGCTGCCGTGTGCGTGCACGGGGTGGGCGCCGAGCCCCTGGAGGGCGAGCGCGGTCTCCGCCTCCGTACAGCCCTGCGCCAGCGACTCCCGCATCAGGCACAGATCGAGCGCACCCGACGTGAACAGCCTGGCCAGCAGGCCGAGTTGACCCAGCGCGGCCAGCAGTGGCCGGTTGACGCGTCCGGGGGCGCCCTTGTCGGCGAGCGGACGCAGCTCCTCGGCGGCGAGCGCCCGCAGTCGCGCGCACCAGGCCAGCCGTTCCGGTTCGAGTGAGAATGCGGGCACTGCCGGTCCTCCCTCCGGGACGGACCACGGCGACCGTCCTCCCGCACGACGTTATCGCGCACAGTTGACTGCCGTCACCAACACGATACGCTCAAACCGCGAGCCCGCCAGGAATGCCCGTCCGGACGTCCGTCACGGCAAGGGGGCAAGGCCATGCATCTCTCGGCCCACGTGGACACCTTCGCGCGCGACCATCTGCCGCCGCCGGAGGACTGGCCCGAGTTGCGCTTCGACCTGCCGGAGCTGCGCTATCCCGCCCGGCTGAACTGCGCCGTGGAGCTCCTCGGCCACGCCGACGGCGGCCGCCCGGCCTTCCGCACCCCGGACGGACCCGTGTGGACGTACGACGAGCTGCGCGCGCGGGTCGACCGGATCGCGCATCTGCTCACCGGCGAACTCGGCGTCGTGCCCGGCAACCGGGTGCTGCTGCGCGGCCCCACCACCCCCTGGCTCGCGGCCTGCTGGCTCGCGGTGCTGAAGGCGGGCGCGGTCGCGGTCACCGTGCTGGCCCAGCAGCGCCCGCACGAACTGGCGACCATCTGCGAGATCGCCCGGGTGGACCACGCGCTGTGCGACGCCCGCGCCGTGGCGGACCTGGCGAAGGCACGGACACCCGGGCTGCGTGTCACGACGTACGGCGGCGACACCCCCGACGACCTCCTGCGCCGCTCCGCGCCCGCGACTCCCTACCCCGCCGTCGACACCGCCTGCGACGACGTCGCCCTGATCGCCTTCACCTCGGGCACCACGGGACGCCCGAAGGGATGCATGCACTTCCACCGGGACGTGCTGGCGATCGCCGACACCTTCTCCCGGCACGTCCTGCGCCCGCGCGCCGACGACGTCTTCGCCGGCAGCCCCCCGCTCGGCTTCACCTTCGGCCTCGGCGGTCTCGTGATCTTCCCCCTGCGGGCCGGGGCGAGCGCCCTCCTGCTGGAACAGTCCGGCCCCCGCCGCCTGCTCCCCGCGATAGCCGAGCACCGCGTCTCGGTCCTGTTCACCGCCCCGACCGCGTACCGCGCCATGCTGGACGAGCTGGACGGCCACGACATCTCGTCCCTGAGACGCTGCGTGTCGGCCGGGGAGAACCTGCCAGCGGCGACCTGGCGGGCGTGGCACGAGCGCACCGGGGTGCGGATCATCAACGGCATCGGCGCGACCGAGCTGCTGCACATCTTCGTCTCCGCCGCGGACGACGGAACGAGACCGGGCGTCACGGGAGTGCCGGTGCCGGGCTGGCAGGCGCGGGTGCAGCACCCGGACGGCACCCCGCTGCCGGACGGCGAACCCGGACTGCTGGCCGTGCGCGGCCCGGTCGGCTGCCGCTATCTGGCGGACCCCCGCCAGCGCCAGTACGTGCGCGGCGGCTGGAACATCACCGGCGACACGTACGTCCGTGAGCCCGACGGCTACTTCCGCTACGTGGCCCGCGCCGACGACATGATCATCTCGGCGGGGTACAACATCGCGGGGCCCGAGGTGGAGGACGCCCTGCTGCGCCATCCGGACGTGGTGGAGACGGCGGTGGTCGGCCGCCCGGACGAGGTGCGCGGCCAGGTGGCGGTCGCCTACACGGTGCTGCGCGAGGGCGCGCGCCGCGACCCGGAGGCGCTGCGGGCGTTCCTGACCGCCGAACTCGCGCCGTACAAGTGCCCGCGCGAATTCGTCTTCCTGGCCGCCCTCCCGCGCACCGCGACCGGCAAGTTGCAGCGGTTCCGCCTGCGCACCCCAGGTGACCAGCTGTGACGCCGACGACCTAAGATGATCATCGTGTCCGAGCAGCACGCCCCCAGATCACTCATCGTCACGCTCTACGGCGCGTACGGCCGCTCCCTGCCCGGCCCGATGCCCGTCGCCGAGCTGATCCGGCTGCTGGCCGCGGTCGGCGTGGACGCACCCTCCGTCCGCTCCTCGGTGTCCCGCCTCAAGCGCCGCGGCCTGCTCCTGCCCGCCCGCACGGAGGCCGGCGCCGCCGGCTACGAACTCTCGCCCGAGGCCCTGCAGCTGATGGAGGACGGCGACCGCCGCATCTACGCCGCCGCGCCCCCCGAGGACGCGGGCTGGGTGCTGGCGGTCTTCTCGGTGCCGGAGACCGAGCGCCAGAAGCGCCACGTGCTGCGCTCCCGCCTGTCCTCCCTGGGCTTCGGCACGGCGGCCCCCGGCGTCTGGATCGCCCCGGCCCGCCTCTACGAGGAGACCGAGCACACCCTGCGCCGGCTGCGCCTGGACCCCTATGTCGACTTCTTCCGCGGCGACCACCTGGGCTTCGCGCCCACCGCCGAGGCCGTCGCCCGCTGGTGGGACCTCGCTTCGATCGCCGAGGAGCACATCCGCTTCCTCGACGCCCACGCCCCCCTCCTGCGCGCCTGGGAGCACCGCGCGGACACCCCGCCGCGGGACGCCTACCGCGACTACCTCCGCACCCTCGACTCCTGGCGCCACCTGCCCTACACCGACCCGGGCCTCCCCACCGACCTCCTCCCCGCCGACTGGCCGGGCGTGCGCTCCGCGGAGGTCTTCCGGTCGCTGCACGAACGCCTGCGCGACGCGGGAGCGGAGTTCGCGCGCCAGACAGCCTGAACCGGAGCGTTCCGCCGCCGGCCCGGCCGGAACCGGACCGGAAGCGGCCGGCGGGTACCGGCGGAAGCGTCCGAGGTGGTCTGGTGGACAGCGGTGAGGCCGGGTGCGGTGGCACGTGGCGCGGGCGGCGGGGAGATCCCGCGAAGGGGGAACTGCGAGATGCGGAGCAGCCCGCGGCCCCGGGGGAAGCGGCCGGGCCCCCGCCCGGCCTCACCGCCAGTCCGTCGCGCGCGGTCCGGGTACCAGGTCCTGGAAGCGCTGCTCCACGGGGGTCAGGTCGGTCTGGGCCAGTTCCTGGGGCCGTACGACGAGACGGAGTTCAGGGGTCAGAGCGGGGTGACGGCGGCAGGCGTCGATGAACGAGTCCACGATCAGGGCGACGAGCTGGCCTCGGTCCAGATCGGTGACACGGGCCAGTCCGGAACCGATCAGCGGGACGGCGACCGGTTTGAACATGCCGTGGACCGCCACCGAGGCCCACAGGTTCTCCAGGCTCAGCCGCAGATCACTGTCGCTGGATCTGGCCACCAGATCGTTGCCGAGGTGCGAATAGGCGGTGGCGAACACCCGGCGGCCGTCGACCGGCACCACCACGGTGGTGCCCATCGGGTAACGCACCCTCCGTCCCAGCGGCTTGGCCCGCACGCTCTCCGTGCCGACCGCCTTCGTCTTGCGCAGCCCCGCCCGCAGCTTGTCGTCCAGCAGACGGCGCCGGCCGGCGAACAGCCGGTCGACGAGCTGGCTCTGTACGCTTTCACGGCTGATCACGAGATCCTCGGAGGTCTCCGTGTCGAAGGTGTCGGAGAAGCCGATCACGAGATTGCAGTCCGCCTGGTCGAACAAGTCGCCCCGTACCAGCACCACTTCGGCCCGCTGGCCGGCCAACGGGACGGGGTGCCTGAGCAGTTCGTCCCCGTGCCGGGCACGCAGCTCCGCGCGCAGCGTGTCGAGGACACGCGCGGCCTCGGTGTCGTCGGGGTGTTCGTGGACAAGGAGTTCGGCGACCGGCAGCGCGCGTTCCGGATGGCCCAGGTCCATCTGGACCCGCACCAGCTCGCGGCGCGCCGAGTCCTGGAGGGAGGTCAGGCGGCGTATGAAGGGCATCGCGAACCCCTCGCCGTTCACCTCGGCCAGCGGGCGACCGCGCACCATGGACAGCGCCTCGGCCAACCGGTGCGCCGCGGTGGCCGGCGGCGCGAGCAGGGCGTCGCTGACGATCGCGGTGAAGCGTGCGCTGTCGAGTTCCTCGGGGCGCAGCACCAGACGGTACGCGGTCTGCGGGCCCTGCACGGTGACCTGCTGCTCGGTGCGCAGGACGCTCGTCCCGACGCCGTCCTGGCCGGGAGCCAGCGCCCGCCGTAGTTCCAGGACGCGTTTCTGGACCTCGTTGCGGTTGCGCTGGTCCAGCTGACGGGGCTCGTCCGCGAGCCCCCAGACGTCGCGACGCAGTTGCCGCACCGGCACCGCCTCGCCTCCGGCCACCACCAGACGCACTAGCAGCCGCGCGGTCAGCGGCGTCAGCCGGACCGGAGCACCATCGACTTCGAGCCGGACCGGGCCCAGTACCTTCACTCGGATACGCGTTCCCGTACCGGACATCCCCGTCGCCCCCCCGGGCTTTTGTTCATCACTCTGTGTCACTTTGTGGTGACTTAAAGATTACCATCAGATCGTGGGGTACCTATGTCTTCGGATAATCCCGCTCCTTCAGGTTCGGCGGACCCTATAGGATCCCCGGGCTCCGCCCGGCCGCTTTCCGAGCCGCGCCCGCGGCGACGCTCGCGCCGCCCCTGCCCCCTCCCTTTCCCTCGTCTGCCACGGGGCACACGGCGCGCCCGGAATGCCTTCGTGCGGGACACGATGGCGGCCTTCGGCGGGCTGTCCGCCGTCTTCCAGATCATCGGCCCGTTCGTGCCGCAGACCGCGTCCGGCACGGTCGTCGGGCTGTCGGTGGGGGCGTGCCTGGGATGGGGACTGCTGCGGGCCCGGCCGGCGGGCCGGGTGCGGCAGGTCTTCCGGCGGCCCGACATGACGGTGGTGGTCGAGGCGGGCGACGTGTTCGACCAGCCCGGCCATCTCGTCGTCGGGTTCTGCGACACCTTCGACACACTGTCCGCCGGCGGCCGGGTCATCAACGACGACACCGTGCAGGCACAACTGCTGGATCGCAGGTACGGCGGCGACACGCCCCGTCTGGACGCGGAGCTGACCGCGGCGCTCACCTCGGCCCAGCCCGTCGCGCGCGAGGAGCGGGCGGACAAACCGCTCGGCAAGCTCGACCGCTACCCGATCGGCACGGTGGCGGTACTGGGTGCCCGGCCACGGCTGGTCTTCGGCGTGGCCTACAGCAGGATCGGCAACGACTACGTGGCCGCCTCCGGCGTGGAGGACCTGTGGCGGGGCCTGGGCGGGCTGTGGGACGCGCTGCGCGCGCACGCCCAACTCGAGCGGGTGGCCATGCCGCTGGTGGGCTCCGGACTGGCACGGCTCGGGTACCTCGACCGGGACAGTCTGCTGCGGTTGATCCTGATGTCCTTCGTGGCCCGGTCCCGGGAGGGCGTGATCTGCCGTGAACTGCGTGTGGTGATACGGCCCGAGGAACTGGACGGCGTCGACATGCGGGAACTGTCCGCGTTCCTCGGCGCCCTGGCGTCGGATCCGGCCCGGTAGCGAACCGGCGGACCTGATCGCGTACACGCGTCCGCCGATGGCGCGCGAAGGGGCGGAAGGCCCGCGGCCTCCCGCCCCTCTCACCTTCCGTCAGGCCAGCCGGCGGTAGGCCGCCAGGTTCCTGAAGTAGGAGATGTCGCGCCAGTCCGGCCGGGTGTCGTCGAGGTCGCACTCGGCTCCCTTGAGCCGTTCGACGATCTTCGCGACGGCGGCCTCCGAGCCGTCGAAGTGAATCACGTTGCGGCCCGCCAGGTCCGCGGCGGGCCGCACCTGGCCCACCTGCACGATGATCGTGCGCTCCGGGTAGGCCATCAGCGCCATGCCGAGTTCGATCAGCACGTTCTGGCGGGGCTGACCGGTCGACTGGGTCTCGTAGGGCGGCTCGTTGTCGCCCAGCAGGTGCGGATGCAGTTTGGCGACATCGTCCGGGGTGAGCAGCACGAGCGCCGCCTGTGCCTGCGACAGCGCCTTCTCGATGACCTCACCGAGGAACGGCGCGGTCCCTCCGGTGGCCCGAACCAGCCGCTCCCACTCCAGCGGGCGCAGATCCAGCCGGTGCAGCAGCCCGAACATCGCCGTGCGGACCTCCTCGTCGCGGCCGTGCACGACGAAGACGCTGCGGCTGCGGCCGTAGTCCGCGCGTGCCTGGGCCGCGCGCGCCGCCTCCTGCTCGGTGGACGGCTCGGCCTCCTGCGGGGTGTTGTAGACGTTGTAACCGATACCGCTCTGCCGGCCACCGAAGAAGTTCTGGCTCCGGTCACCGCCGGTGTTGCCCCGGCTCCTGGTCATCTCCTCGCCCTCTCTTGTCAACTGCTCTGCTTCGGCTGGTAGTTGTAGCTGATGTCGCTTTGCCGGCCGCCGAAGAAGTTCTGGCTCTTGTCGCCCAGCAGGATGTTGGTCTGCGCGCGGTCGTGCTCGACGAGGTCGACGTCGTGCTCGTCGAGGAAGGCGCGGATGTTCTGGAGCAGACGGCGCTCCACGATCTCCATGTACTTGGTCGCGTCGGCCTGCTGGAAGAAGTGGTGGTAGGTCTCGCTGGTGGCCAGTTCCCTGATACTGGCCAGCGCTCCGCAGTTGAGCCAGCGATTGACGTACCGGCCGAGCCGGAACTCGCTGGTGTCCGTCACCCGGGCCGTCAACAGCAACTCCGCCGTCGCCCGCCTGGCCCGCCTGGCCCGCCAGGGCCGGGTCCACCGGACGGCCCACACCGGCAGGAACCGCTCCGGGACCAGCCGCAGCGGCCACAGCCACAGCGTCACCCACCAGCGCAGCAAGGCCGTGCACATGTCCCACGCCACTCGCACCGCCAGACGCCCGTCGACGGCGCGGGGCAACTGGTCCACGAGGTGGAAGTCCTCCACCAGCGGTCCGAGCACATAGGTGTGGAACTCGGTGTGCAGCGTGTTGCCCTTGATGTCGAATCCGACGAAGACCGAGGTGACCAGCTCCTCGTTCCACGACCCGACGCGCACGCACAGGTATTCGCGGGCCGCGTCGTAGTCCTCCCGCCAGTGGATGCCGGGCAGGTCGTCCATGCCGGGCAGCTCGGACCAGGCGGCTCCGGCGGAACGGTCGTTGGTGCGGATCGCGGTGGTGTAGCAGCGCTGCTCGACGGTCAGCCCCTCGATCCGCTCGTCGCGGCGGGCCTCGTCGCGCAGATCGGCGGCCATCCGGGAGGCGATCTGGCCGGTGATCTCGCCCACGGTGAACGGGATCACCTGCCTGCGCTCCACCGTGTCGAGGTCGGGCGGCGAGCCGTCCTCACTCCTGCGTGCCGTGATCCGGGTCCGCGGCGCACCGAGCAGCAACTGCGCGTTGGACCAGTCGCGCAGCGGCAGGCCGGCACCGACGAAGGGACGGTAGCCGCCGTAGAAGACCAGTCCGCTGCGGCTGGCCTGCTCGTGGTCGATCTTGCGGGCGAGTTCGGCGGTCAGCTTGGTGTGCGTCGGGCAGGCGCCGTCGAATCCGCCGTCCGGGCCGTTCTCACGCAGCCGGGTCATCAGGACGTGCAGGGTGACGATCCGCCGCAGGTAGGCCGCCGCCCAGGGCACCCAGCACAGCGTGATGACGCCGAGAGCCCCGTTGAGCAGCCCGCCGCTCAGCGCCAGCAGGATCACGGCTGCCGCGCCGGCCGTGATCCCCCACTGCATGCGGTGCAGCCGGCGCGCGGCGAGTGCGTGGGCGAGGACCGAGACCGCGTCGTAGCCGAAGGAGGGCGCGACGACCCGGAAGCGCCTCTTCAGCAGCTCGCGGATGACGGCACGCCGGTATCCGGGGTCGAGGTAGGCGCCCGCCGACAGCAGCCGGGTGGCTCTGGTGCGCGCGTACTCGCGGTGTTCCGGCCGCTTCCGCGGTGCCGGGCCGGGCGGACGGGGTGTGGGTACTTCTGTGACCATGGTGGTTCAGCGCTCCGCTCATGGGGCACGCCCCTGCGGGCACACCCGGTGGGTGTCAGCCGGTCTGGGTGCCTTTGCCGCTGGTGATCACGCCGCCGCTGACGGTGTAGGTGGCGTCGTACGAGTGCGTCGTGCCGTCCGTCTGGAGGGCTTCGATGGTCAGCCGCACCTCGGCGCCCGTCACGGACACGACGTGGATGGTGTCCCGCTCGGTGGAGGCGTAGCCCGATGCGAAGCTGCTGTAGCTGGAGTCGAGGTTCTTGCCGCCGAGGGCCCATGCGCTCCGGTAGTCCCGGGCGTTGATCGCCTCGAAGTAGGCGGCGACGACCTCGCTCGGTCCGCCGCTCGCGCTCGCGCTCGGGGTGCCGCCCCCGGTGTCCGTCGCAGAGGCGTAGCCGCCGTCCCCGTAGCCGTCGGTCGTGGCCGTCTCGGGGGTGCCGTAGACGTCCGGAGTGCTGGTGTCGCCGTACTGCGACGCGGGCGCCGTCGTCGAGCCGTCGTAGGTCGGCCGGCCGGCCGTGCCCGGAGAGCCGGCACCGAGGAATCCGGAGCCGGACGACCCGGGGGAATCAGACGGGCCGGCCGGGGCGGAACCGCCGGCCAGGCCGCCGAACAGCGCCAACATCAGGACCAGCAGCAGGGGGGTGACGATGACCGCGAGCCCCCAGGTACGGGCGGGCCCGTTCGGGGGAATCAGACCTGGCGGGCGGTAGGTGGGCGGCGCGAGGTGGGTGGACGGTGTGTCGGGAGGCTCGGCAGGCGGGGTCAGCCCTGGGGCGGTCATGGGGTTCTCCAGAGATCACGGCAGTGCGGCGCACCCGCACGGCTGCTCGCACGGCGGGCCCGTACGCCACGGCCCTCGTGGGCTCTCGGTGGACAGCGGTGTGCGAACGAGTGGTTGACGTCTCGTATGCGACCAGCGCCACCGCTTCCGTGGCCAGAACCGAGCAGCTTCCGAACCGCTTCCGGCCCGCTCGGGAACCCTCGGCAGGGGCCGTCGGGACGGCGGCTGCGGAGGCTGAGGCGTCCCCGCGGCGGGGCCGCGGAGGCATCGCGGCGGGGACGCGGAGGCGCCGCGACAGAGACGCGGAGGCACCGCGGAACGCACAGGCGCCGCGGAACGCCGGCCAGGAAGGCATCTCGATGTTCCGCGTGTGCCGGCCCCGAGCGCGTCACCGTGCCCGGCGGTCAACTCCTGCGGGAGGAAGGGGCCTGGCCATCGGTGACGTCGAGGGGCCGCACCCGCGTCGTGGACCTGGCGGGAGAAGGAGGCCGCCGTCCGGTCCGGCGGGGACGGGCGGGCGAGCGGCGATCCCCGGCCGGCGGGAGTCGTCCCACGGGCGACGGCGGCGGTCGTCCGCCCGGTGTTCCTGGCCCGCCACCCGGAGCTTTCCGTCCAGGGTCAGGAGCCGCCGGTGTTCACGGGGCCCGGCCTAGCGGCTCCTGCGAGATCGGGAAAAAGGTCCTGGCTAGGCCGCCTCGGGGCGTGGACCGCGTGGGTTCGAGGCGGGTGACCGGGGCTCGGCCGGCGGGAAGGTGTCGGCCTCGCCGAAGTCGGGGGCCTGGAAGGGGTTGGTCGCCGGCGGCGGCGATGCCGCGGTCGGGCAGCGGGGCTGCGCTTCCGGGGCGGAGAAGAGGGATGTGGCGTCGATGGGATGGCTCTCTTTCGTGACAGGTCCCACGACGGGGACCTGGTGTGCCGTGACCTGGCACGGCGGTGCTACAGCTTGGTCATCTTGCTGTACGGGCTCAGGATCCGCATCTGGGAGGAACCGAAGTCCACGAGGGCCGCGACGCCCTCCTCGATGCCGATCACTCGGCCGAGGCCGTACATGTCATGCGTGACCTGATCACCCAGTGCGAAGTGCTTGGGAACCGGTGCGACCGGGGCCTTGAAGGGACTGGTCGGCAGGTGGCGCTTCGGCGCGGGAGGCTTTGTCATGGCTCATTATGCGCCTTCGCGCAACCCGCTCGCTGTGGCCGTCGGCACAATTTCGGACGCAGGCACCCGCCTCACGTCGCTGACCTGGGGTTTCGAGTGGCGGAGCGGAGAAATTGAAGCCCGGATCCGAGCTGGGGCAGGGTGCGTGTGCCGGCGGTCGGACCGGCGCGGCCGGTCTCCCGCGACCCGCTACGGCAGGCGCACGCCTCGGGGCGGGGGACGTGGCCGCCGTACGGAGGACTCGCCCCGTTCGCGCCGGTGATCCGCGCGCGTGCCGTCGCGGTGACGGACTCCGTACGGTCCCGCGTCACGTCATCGCCTCCGGGCACAGCCCGCGAACCGGCGCCGGCGCCCTCAGTCGCCCAGGGAGAGACGGGGTTTGGGCGTGTCCGCGCGGCCCGTCTGCGGGCGGCGGCTGCCCGCGCGGTACGGGGTGGGCCAGTGGATGCCGGGGCCCTCGTAGGACTGTTCGGCGGCGGCGTGCAGGGTCCAGTGGGGGTCGTAGAGGTGGGGGCGGGCCAGGGCGCAGAGATCGGTGCGGCCCGCCAGGATCAGCGAGTTGACGTCGTCCCAAGAAGAGATCGCGCCCACCGCGATCACCGGGACGCGGACCTCGTGGCGGATGCGGTCGGCGAACGGGGTCTGGTAGGAGCGGCCGAAGTCCGGCTGCTCGTCGGAGACGACCTGGCCGGTGGAGACGTCGATCGCGTCGGCGCCGTGGGCGGCGAAGGCGCGGGCGATCTCGACCGCGTCCTCGGCGGTCGTGCCGCCTTCGGCCCAGTCGGTGGCGGAGACCCGGACCGTCATGGGGCGTTCGGCGGGCCAGACCGAGCGTACGGCGTCGAAGACCTCCAGCGGGAAGCGCAGGCGCCGGTCCAGTGAGCCGCCGTACGCGTCGGTGCGGTGGTTGGTGAGGGGCGAGAGGAAGCCGGAGAGGAGGTAGCCGTGGGCGCAGTGCAGTTCGAGGAGGTCGAAGCCGGCTCGGGCGGCCCGCCACGCGGAGGAGGTGAACTGTTCCCGGATGTCCGTGAGTTGGGCGCGGGAGAGCTCGCGGGGCCGCTGGCTGCCGGGCCGGTACGGGAGCGGGGAGGGGGCCACGATCGGCCAGTTGCCGGTGGGCAGCGGCTCGTCGATCCCCTCCCACATCAGCCTGGTCGATCCCTTGCGGCCCGAGTGGCCGAGCTGTACGCCGATCGCCGTGCCCGGTGCCTGCCGGTGCACGAAGTCGGTGACGCGCCGCCACGCCTCCGCCTGGCGGCCGGTGTAGAGGCCGGCGCAGCCGGGGGTGATGCGGCCCTGCTCGCTCACGCACACCATCTCGGTCATGACCAGGGCCGCGCCGCCGAGCGCGCGGGCGCCGAGGTGCACGAGGTGGAAGTCGCCGGGCACGCCGTCGGTGGCCGAGTACATGTCCATCGGCGAGACGACGACGCGGTTGCGCAGGGTCAGGCCGCGCAGGCGCAACGGCGTGAACATCGGGGGCGTGCCGGGCGGGCAGCCGAACTCGCGCTCCACGGAACCGGTGAAGTGGGCGTCGCGCAGCCGGAGGTTGTCGTGGGTGACGCGGCGGCTGCGGGTGAGCAGGTTGAAGGCGAACTGGCGGGACGGCTGGTCCCGGTACCGGTCCAGGTCCTCGAACCACTCCAGGCTCGCCCGCGCGGCCCGCTGGGTCGAGGCGACGACGGGCTTGCGTTCCGCCTCGTACGCACTCAACGCGGTCGGCACGTCCGGCTGTTCACGCAGGCAGGCGGCCAGTGCCAGCGCGTCCTCGACGGCCAGTTTGGTGCCGGAGCCGATGGAGAAGTGGGCCGTGTGCGCGGCGTCGCCGAGGAGGACGAGGTTGCCGTGCGACCAGCGGTCGTTGACCACCGTACGGAAGGTCGTCCAGGCGGAGTTGTTGGAGCGCAGGGGGCGGCCGCCCAGCGCCTCGGCGAAGATCTTGGCGCAGCGCTCGGTCGATTCGCGCGGGTCCGTCCCGGCGAATCCCGCCGCCTGCCAGACCTCCTCGCGCATCTCGACGATGACGGTCGAGGCGTCGGGCGCGTAGGGGTAGCCGTGCAGTTGCATCACGCCGTGCTCGGTCTCGGCGATCTCGAAGCGGAAGGCGTCGAAGGCGAAGTCGGCGGCGAGCCAGATGTAGCGGCAGCGGTGGCCGGTGATCCTGGGGCGGAAGACGTCGGCGTACCTCTCGCGGGTGGTGCTGTGGACCCCGTCGGCCGCGATGACCAGGTCGTGGTCCGCGCGGAGGCGGTCGATGGGCGGGGCCTCGGCGCGGAAGTCGATCCGGACGCCCAGGTCCTGGCAGCGGGTGTGCAGGATCTCCAGGAGTCGGTGCCGGCCGAGGGCCGCGAAGCCGTGGCCGCCGGAGGTGTGCCGGGTGCCGCGGTGGACGATGTCGATGTCGTCCCAGCGGACGAAGTCCCGCCGCAGTGCCTCGAAGACGACCGGGTCGGCGTGTTCGATGCCGCCCAGGGTCTCGTCGGAGAGGACCACGCCGAAGCCGAAGGTCTCGTCGGGGGCGTTGCGCTCCCAGACGGTCACCTCACGGCCGGGGTCGAGCCGTTTGAGCAGGGCGGCGGCGTAGAGGCCGCCGGGGCCGCCGCCGATGACCGCGATGCGCGGGGAGCGGCCGGTCGCCGCCGGCGGGTACGGGTGGTCCGTGGCCGATCGCGCCCGCGCGGCGGCGGCGTCCTGACCACTGCCCCGCGCCCCTGAGGCCGGTGCGCCTGACGTCGGCATGAAAGCTCACCTTCCCCGCCACTTGGGGGCTCGCTTCTCCATGAAGGACGCGTGGAACTCCCGGTAGTCCTCGCCGTTCATCAGCAGCGCCTGCGTCGCCGCGTCCAGTTCGACCGACGCGGCCAGCGGCATGTCCAGCTCGGCGGTCAGCAGCGCCTTCGTCTGTGCGTGGGCCAGGGCCGGGCCCTCGGCCAGGCGGCGGGCCAGCGCGCCCGCGGCCTCGTCGGCGTGGCCCTCCTCGGTCAGTTCGCTGATCAGACCGATGCGCTCGGCCTCGGGCGCGCGGACCGGCTCGCCCAGCATCAGCAGGCGGGTGGCGTGGCCGAGACCGACGACCCGGGGCAGCAGGTAGGCGGCGCCCATGTCGCCGCCGGACAGGCCGACCCGGGTGAAGAGGAAGGCGAAGCGGGCGCTCGGGTCGGCGACGCGGAAGTCCGACGCGAGGGCGAGGACGGCGCCGGCGCCCGCCGCGACCCCGTGGACGGCGGCGACCACCGGGAACGGGCATTCCCTGATCGCCCGTACCACCTGGCCGGTCATCCGGTTGAAGTCGAGCAGCTGGGCGGTGTCCAGGGCGAGGGTGGCGCCGATGATCTCGTCCACGTCGCCACCGGAGCAGAACCCGCGGCCCTCTCCGGCCAGCACCAGGGCGCGCACCGCGCGCTCCCGGGACAGCTCGGCCAGCAGATCGCGCAGATCGGCGTAGGCGCCGAAGGTGAGGGCGTTGAGCTTGTCCGGGCGGGCGAGCGTGACCGTGGCTACCCCGTCGGCGATCCGGAGGCGCAGGTGCTCCCAGTCTGCGGTGCGGCGGGCGGAGCCGGTGAAGGGACTCATGACGTGCGGCCTCCCTTGGGCGGCGTGCCGTACGTTGCGCGGTCCTTCGAAGTTATCACTCGTTTGTGACTGTCGTCACGACTACGCGACAAACCGGAGGCCGAAGGCGCCTTTTCGGCCGGATCGTGTCGGCTGTCACCGGTCCGCTTCAGCGCCGTAACAGAGGGCTCCGGCGCGCGAGGCGGGGCGTCGGCCGGGGTAAGGCGTCCGGTACCGGGACGGGAGTCCCGGGCGAAGCCCGCCGACCATTTCGGACGACCGGGCCCGTACCATTCCTGTAGTCGAAAGCAGGACAGCCTGCTCCATGAACGGACTCGCCTTGCACGAACGCCCCGCCGAATCGGCCTCCTGGCGCATGGCGCTGCCGCACACCGCCGCGGCGGTGCCGGTGGCCCGCGCCCTGGTGCGTACGGCCCTCGCCGAGGTGGCGCACGCGGCCGACTGCGACACGGCGGAGCTGCTCACGGCCGAGCTGGTGGCCAACGCGGTGGAGCACACCGCGGGCCGCGGCCCGATAGAGCTGGTGGTGGAGCTGCTGCCGACCGGCTGCCAGGTCGAGGTGCACGACCCCGACCCCGCGCCGCCCGGCCAGCTGACCCGGCCGGTCATCGAGGAGCCCGACCTGTGGCAGGAGGGCGGGCGCGGGCTGCTGCTGATCCGCACCCTGAGCGCCTCCTGCGGACACCGCCCCACCCCGAGGGGCAAGGCGGTGTGGTTCACACTCCCTGCGATTCCCGCGCCGCGCCGTCCGCTGTGACACCGGCCCGGTCCGCCTCGGCGGCCATGTCGCGGGCCAGCGTGGAGTGCCGGCGCCCGTAGGCGACGTAGACGAGGAAGCCCACCGCGAGGAACAGCGCGAACTGCATCCAGGTCTGCCAGCCGGTCTCGTACATCAGGTAGAGGCAGAAGGCGATGCCGAGCAGCGGGCCCACCGGGTAGAGCGGCACCCGGAAGCTGCGGGTCAGGCCGGGCTCGCGGCGGCGCAGGGTCATCACCGCGACGTTCACCACGGCCATGATCGCGAGCGTGCCGATGGTGCACAGGTTCATCACCGCGTCGAGCGAGGCGAAGGCCGCCGGGACCGCGAAGACCACCGCGACGATCAGGGTGCCGGCCACCGGCGTGGAGGTCTTCGGGGAGACCTTCTCGAAGACGCGCGGGATCAGGCCGTCCCGGGCCATCGACATCAGGATGCGCGTCTGGCCGTACATCACAGCGAGGACCACGGAGGCGATGGCGACGACCGCGCCGAAGGCGATCACGCCGCCGCCGACGGCGGAGCCGGTGACCTCGTTGACGACGTAGGACAGGGCGGCGGGACGGCCCGCGACCTGCTTGCCGCCGATGGCACCGATGGCCGCGAGCGCGACGGCGCAGTACAGCAGCGTCACGATGCCCATGCAGACCATGATCGCCACCGGGATGTCGCGGCGGGGGTTCTTGGCCTCCTCACCGGCGGTGGTGATCGCGTCGAAGCCGATGTACGAGAAGAACGCGGCGGTGGTGCCCGCGCCGATGCCGCCGAGGCCGGCCGGGGAGAACGGGGTGAGGTTCCCGTGCTTGAAGGCGCTGTAGCCGATCGCGCAGAAGGCGATCAGGATCACCAGCTTGACGGCGGCCATGGCGGCGGTCGCGCCGGCGCTCTCGCGCACGCCGCGCACCAGCAGCACGGAGGCCATGGCGATCACGAGCACCGCGGGGAGGTTGACGACGCCGCCGTCGCCCGGTCCCGCCGACAGCGCGGTGGGCAGCTGCCAGCCGACGAGGCTGTGCAGCAGTTCGTTCACGTACTGGCTCCAGCCGACCGCGACGGCCGAGATGGAGATGCCGTACTCCAGCAGCAGGCACCAGCCGACCAGGAAGGCGGTGGACTCGCCGAGGCCGGCGTAGGCGAAGGAGTACGAGGAGCCGGAGACCGGGATCGCGCCGCCCAGCTCCGCGAAGGAGAAGGCGGTGAACACGCAGGTGATCGCGGCGAGGACGAAGGAGATGACGACGGCGGGGCCGGCCTGGGCGACGGAGTCGGAGAGGCCGACGAAGATGCCGGTGCCGACGATGGCGCCGACGCCGAAGCAGATGAGCTGGAAGAGCCCCATCGTGCGCTTCAGGCCGTGTCCCTCGCGGTCGGCGCCGGATTCGGCGACGAGCAGGTGGGGGGACTTGATACGGGGAGCGGGCATTGCGGGTGGTGCTCGTTTCTGGTGGTGCGGGCGGCCGGGTGGCGGTCGCCGGTGCGAGCGGCGGGTGCGACGGGTGGCGTCGCGGGTGCGAGCGACGGGACGACGGTCGCGCCGAACGGCCGCGGAATGGGTGGTTCCGAGGCCGCGGATCAGGATAATCCCTGGTCGGGGGCGGGAACCAGGCTCAACTGCCGAGTGTGGCGACCAGCACGGCCTTGATGGTGTGCAGCCGGTTCTCGGCCTCGTCGAAGACGACGGAGTGCGTCGATTCGAACACCTCGTCGGTGACTTCCAGGGAGGTCAGGCCGTACGCCTCGTGGATCTCCCGTCCGACCTCGGTGCCGAGGTCGTGGAAGGCGGGCAGGCAGTGCAGGAACTTCACGTCCGGGTTGCCGGTGGCGCGCAGGACGTCCATGGTCACGGCGTAGGGCGCGAGCTCCTTGATCCGCTCGGCCCAGACCTCCTTGGCCTCGCCCATGGAGACCCAGACGTCGGTGGCGACGAAGTCGGCGCCGCGGACGCCCTCGGCGACGTCCTCGGTCAGGGTGATCACCGCCCCGCTGCTCCGCGCCAGCTCGCGGGCGCGGGCCACGATCCCCGGGGCGGGCCAGTACCGCTCGGGCGCGACGATCCGTACGTCCATGCCGAGCAGGGCGCCGGTGACCAGGTAGGAGTTGCCCATGTTGAAGCGGGCGTCGCCGAGGTAGGCGAAGGAGATCCCGGTCAGCGGCTTGGCGCTGTGCTCGGTCATGGTGAGCACGTCGGCCAGCATCTGGGTGGGGTGCCAGTCGTCGGTGAGCCCGTTGTAGACGGGCACGCCCGCCCGTGCGGCCAGCTCCTCGACCTTGGCCTGGCTGTCGCCTCGGTATTCGATGGCGTCGAACATCCGGCCGAGCACCCGGGCGGTGTCCGCCACGGACTCCTTGTGTCCGATCTGCGAACCGGACGGGTCCAGGTACGTCGTGCGGGCACCCTGGTCGGCGGCCGCGACCTCGAACGCGCAGCGGGTGCGCGTCGAGGTCTTCTCGAAGATCAGCGCGATGTTGCGGCCCCGGAGGTACTGGATCTCGGCCCCGGCCCGTTTGGCGGCCTTCAGTTCCGCGGCCAGCTCGACCAGGCCGCGGAACTCCCCCTCGCCGAGGTCCAGCTCCTTGAGGAAGTGGCGGCCGGCGAGGGCGGTCGGGACTGTCGCCATGGGGGCGCTCCAGGGGTACGACTATAGAGACTCTGGAATTCTATACGACCTTCAGTAACTTTATGCAGCCTCGTGACGTGCGGCTTCTCACACAGGATCCCTTTCCACCGGACAGCTCATGCACCGGGGTCCGCCCCTGCCCCGCCCCAGCTCGCTGCCCGGGATCTCGATGACCTCGATGCCCTGCTTGCGCAGATGGGTGTTGGTGGTGGAGTTCCGTTCATAGGCCACGACGACGCCGGGTTCGACGGCGAGCACATTGCAGCCGTCGTCCCACTGCTCGCGCTCGGCCGCGTGCACGTCCTGGGTGGCGGTGAGCACCCGGATCTCGCCGAGCCCGAGGGCGGCGGCGATCGCGCGGTGCATGTGCTCCGGCGGGTGGTCGGTGACCTTCAGCTCCTTCTCGCCCACCCCCGGTTCGATGGTGTACGAGCGCAGCATGCCGAGCCCGGCGTACTGGGTGAAAGTATCGGCGTCGACCATCGTCATCACCGTGTCGAGATGCATGAAGGCGCGCCGCTTGGGCATGTCGAGCGCGACGATCGTGCGGGCGGAGCCGGCCGCGAACAGCTTGTGCGCGAGCATCTCCACGGCCTGCGGGGTGGTGCGCTCGCTCATCCCGACGAGGACCGCGCCGTTGCCGATCACCAGGACGTCGCCGCCCTCGATGGTGGAGGGGTAGTCGGCCTGGCCCTGGGACCAGACGTGGAAGGGTTCGTCCCGGAAGAGCGGGTGGTGCCGGTAGATCGCCTCGAAGTGCACGGTCTCGCGCTGCCGGGCGGGCAGCCGCATGGCGTTGATGGAGACCCCGTCGTAGATCCAGGCCGAGGTGTCGCGGGTGAAGAGGTGGTTGGGCAGGGGGGCGAGGAGGAACTCGTCCAGGTCCATGGCATGGAAGCGGACGGAGGTCGGCTCCGCGTGCGCCGCCAGGAACTCCCGCTTGGTCATGCCGCCGACGAGGGCCTCGGCCAGTTCCCGTGCGGGCAGGGCCTCGAACGCGGCGCGCAGATGGACGGTGGCGAGGGGACCGTACTCCCGCTCGTCGAAGACGCGGTCCAGGACCAGGGTGCGGGCCTCGGGCACCTCCAGGGCCTCGACCAGCAGATCGCCGAAGAGGTGGACGGCGACGCCCCGGTCACGCAGCACGTCGGCGAACCCGTCGTGTTCGGCGCGGGCCCGGCGCACCCAGAGGACGTCGTCGAAGAGGAGGGCGTCCTTGTTGCTGGGGGTGAGCCTTTTGAGCTCGAGATCGGGCCGGTGCAGTATGACGCGGCGCAGCCGCCCGGCCTCGGAGTCGACTTGGAATCCCATGTGACCATCCTGACCACCGAGGACCGGATTCACCCTCCTGTCGGTCATTTCAGCGCGCTCTTGTTGCGACTTCCGCCCGCTCACGCGGCTTCCGGTATGCACCCCACCGCTTTTCGTCTACTTGACGACAAAGGCTTCCCCCTTTATCGTCTCCGCGACGAAAAGAAGCGAGGGGGACCCATGGCCGACATCACCCGGCGTCTCGGCTGGCGCCATCTGCGGGGCACACCGACGGCGCACGTCCGTCACCACCGCTCCGGGCAGTTGGCGCACGACGGACCCGGACTCAGTTTCTGGTTCCGCTCGCTGACCGCGGCACTGTCCGAAGTACCGGTGGACGACCGCGAGCTGGCGATGACCTTCCACGCCCGTACGGCCGATTTCCAGGACGTGACGGTGCAGGCGACCGTCACCTACCGCATCGGCGACCCGGCGCTCGCCGCCGCCCGGCTCGACTTCTCGGTCGACCCGGACACGGGCGCCTGGCGGGGCACGCCGCTGGAGCAACTGGCCACCCTGCTCACGGAGACGGCTCAGGAGCACGCCCTGGACGCGCTGGCCCAAACGCCGCTGTCGGCCGCGCTGACCGACGGGGTGGGCACGGTGCGCGAACGGCTCGCGGCCGGGCTCGCCGCACAGCCCCGGCTGCCGGACACCGGCATCGAGGTGGTCGCGGTGCGCGTGGTGGCGGTGCGCCCGGAACCCGAGGTCGAACGGGCGCTGCGCACCCCCGCGCGGGAGCAGATCCAGCAGGAGGCCGACCGGGCGACGTACGAGCGGCGGGCGGTGGCCGTCGAGCGCGAGCGCACGATCGCCGAGAACGAGCTGGCCAGCCGCATCGAACTCGCCCGGCGCGAGGAGCGGTTGGTGGAGCAGCACGGCACCAACGCACGGCGTGAGGCGGAGGAGCGGGCGGCCGCGGACGCGGTACGCGCGGACGCCGAGGCGGCGCGCACGGTACGGCTGGCAAAGGCGGAGGCGGACAAGGCAATACGGCTGGCCCGCGCGGCGGCCGAGCAGGAGCGCGAGGTGGGAGAGGCGCGGGCGCGGGCGCGGGCGGCGTGGCTGCGGGTGCACGGCGAGGCGGATGTGGCGACGCTGCACGCGGTGGCGGCGATGCGGGTGGCGGAGAACCTGCCGGACATCGAGAGCGTGACGATCTCACCGGACGTGCTGACGGGGCTGCTGGCGAAATGGGGCGGGGCGCGTGCCGGCACCGGCCGGGCCGGCGCGTGAGCCTCGCGCCGCGCGCCGTGCTGGTCCATCGCACCACGGAGTACGAGGAGTTGGTGGCCCGGTACGGCACCCACGGCCAGGCGGCGTTCGTGCTCGCCGCCCGGGGCCGGGACATCGCGGAGATCGCGGCCCGGCACCAGGGGACGCGGCGGGCGCTGGCGGAGGTGGCGGCGGCCGTGCCGCTCACCTGGCGGCAGGCCCGGGTGGAACGCGCCGACCTGGAACGGTTCCTGTTCGCGCCCGAGGACGTCGCCGTGGTGGTCGGCCAGGACGGCCTGGTCGCCAACGTGGCCAAGTACCTGACCGGGCAGCCGGTGATCGGGATCGACACCGACCCGGGACGCAACCCCGGTGTGCTGGTACGGCACCGCCCGCGGGACGCCGCGAAGTTGCTCGCGGCGCCGGGCGGGTGCGACGAACTGACGATGGTGGAGGCGGTGGCCGACGACACGCAGCGGCTGGTCGCGCTCAACGAGATCTACCTCGGCGCCGCGGGCCACCAGACCGCCCGATATCGCCTGGGCCTCGACGGCGACAGGGGTGTCGTCGAGGCCCAGGCCTCCTCCGGGGTCCTGGTGGGCACGGGCACGGGTGCCACGGGCTGGCTCCGCTCCCTCTGGCAGGAGCGGGGCGCGCGGCTCCCCCTCCCCTCCCCCACCGAGCCCCGCCTGGTCTGGTTCGTCCGCGAGGCCTGGCCGTCCCCGGCCACCGGCACGTCGCTGGTCTCCGGGCAGCTGGACACCCGCGCCGCGCTGACCCTCACCGTGGAGTCCGACCGTCTCATCGCCTTCGGCGACGGCATCGAGACGGACGCGCTCCAGCTGACGTGGGGGCAGCGGGTGCGGGTCGGGGTGTGGGGGGAGAGGTTGCGGCTGGTGGGCTGACGGTCACGGTCCCGCCGCTTCGCCGACGTGCCCGTGGCGGCGCCCCGGTGGGGCGCCGCCACGTCGTCGCTGCGCGCGCTACAGCCGTGGGTCCACCGGCTCCGATTCCAGGGCCAGGACCCCGAACACCGCCTCGTGGACCCGCCACAGCGGCTCGCCGTCGGCCAGCCGGGAGAGGGCTTCCAGGCCGAGGGCGTACTCGCGCAGGGCGAGGGAGCGCTTGTGGTTGAGGAAGCGGCGGCGCAGACGGCTGAGATTGTCGGGGCGGGTGTACTCGGGGCCGTAGATGATCCGCAGGTACTCGCGGCCCCGGCACTTGATGCCGGGCTGGACCAGGCGGCCGTCCGGGCGGTGGGCCAGGGCGGTGAGGGGCTTGACCACCATGCCCTCGCCGCCGCGACCGGTCATCTCCAGCCACCAGTCGACGCCCGCGGCGACCGACTCGGGGTCCGTCGTGTCGACGTAGAGGCGGCGGGTGGTGGCCAGCAGGCCGCTGCCGTCGTGCTCCACCAGGCGGTCCAGCAGCGCCAGTTGCTCGTCGTGCGGGAGCGCGGCCAGGCTGCGGCCCTCGGCGGCGAGGATCTGGAAGGGAGCCAGACGGACCCCGCGGAGGCCGTCGGTGGTCCAGCAGTAGCGACGGTACGCGGCGGTGAACGCGGCCGCGTCCAGGGCACGTTCGCGCTGCCGGTCGAGCAGCCCGGTCACCTCGGCACCCCGGGACGCCGCCGCCTCCAGCGCGGCCAGCGCCCCCGGGAACACGGCTGCGGAGGCCGCGCCGACGGCCGCGTACTGGCTGCGCAGCAGACCCGCGGCCTTCAGCGACCACGGCATCAGCTCGGTGTCCAGCAGCAGCCAGTCCGTGTCCAGTTCGGACCAGAGACCGGCGTCGGAGACCGCCGTGCGCAGCCGGTCGAGGATCTCCTCCGTCGTCTTCCGGTCGTCGAAGAAGGGGCGCCCGGTACGGGTGTACAGCGCGCCCGTGGGACCCTCCACGCCGAACCGCTTCGTCGCCGCCGCCGCGTCCCGGCACACCAGGACCACGGCCCGCGAGCCCATGTGCTTCTCCTCGCACACCACCCGCGCGACCCCGTCCGCCGCGTACTGCGCGAACGCCTCCCGCGGGTGCTCCAGGTAGCCGTCCACCTCGGAGGTGGCCGTCGGCGCCATGGTCGGCGGCAGATACGGCAGCAGGCGCGGATCGATCGCGAAGCGGCTCATGACCTCCAGGGCCGCCGCCGCGTTCTCCTCGCGGACCGCGACCATGCCGGCGTGCCGGGTCTCGACCGCCCGGCGTCCCCGTACGTCGGCGAGGTCCAGCGGCCGCCCGTCCGCTCCGCCGGGCGCCTCGGTGCGCAGTGGGCGCGTCGGCTCGTACCAGACCCGCTCGGCCGGTACGTCGACCAGTTCCCGCTCCGGCCAGCGCAGCGCGGTCAGCTTGCCGCCGAAGACGGCACCGGTGTCCAGGCAGATGGTGTTGTTGAGCCAACTGGCCTCCGGCACCGGGGTGTGGCCGTAGACGACCGCCGCCCGGCCGCGGTAGTCCTCCGCCCACGGGTAGCGCACGGGCAGGCCGAACTCGTCGGTCTCGCCGGTGGTGTCGCCGTACAGGGCGTGCGAGCGAACCCGGCCCGAGGTGCGGCCGTGGTACTTCTCGGGCAGTCCGGCGTGGCAGACGACGAGCTTGCCGCCGTCGAGGACGTAGTGGCTGACCAGACCGTCGAGGAACTGGCGTACCCGCGCCCGGAACTCGTCGCTCTCGCCCTCCATCTGGGCGATGGTCTCCGCGAGGCCGTGGGCGTGCCGCACGTTGCGGCCCTTGAGGTAGCGGCCGTACTTGTTCTCGTGGTTGCCCGGCACGCACAGCGCCTGCCCCGCCTCGACCATCGACATCACGCGGCGCAGCACACCCGGGGAGTCCGGGCCGCGGTCGACGAGGTCCCCGACGAAGACGGCCGTACGGCCCTCGGGGTGGGCGCCCTCCACGTAGCCCAGCCTGCCGAGCAGCGACTCCAGTTCGACGGAGCAGCCGTGGATGTCGCCGATGATGTCGAAGGGGCCGGTGAGGTGGGTGAGGTCGTTGAAGCGCTTCTCGGTGACGACGGTGGCGCTCTCGGCCTCCTCGGCGCCGCGCAGCACATGCACCTTGCGGAAGCCCTCGCGCTCCAGGTTCCGCAGGGAGCGGCGCAGTTCGCGGATGTGCCGCTGGATGACCCGGCGCGGCATGTCGGCGCGGTCGGTGCGGGCCGCGTTGCGCGCGGCGCACACCTCCTCCGGCACGTCGAGGACGATGGCGATGGGCAGCACGTCGTACTGCCTGGCCAGTTCGATCAGCCGGCGGCGGCTGTCCTGCTGCACGCTGGTGGCGTCCACGACGGTGCGGCGCCCGGCGGCGAGCCGCTTGCCGGCGATGTAGTGCAGGACGTCGAAGGCGTCGCGGGTGGCGCCCTGGTCGTTCTCGTCGTCGCTGACCAGGCCGCGGCAGAAGTCCGAGGAGATCACCTCGGTGGGCTTGAAGTGCCGGCGGGCGAAGGTGGACTTGCCGGAGCCGGAGGCGCCGACGAGGACCACGAGGGAGAGGTCGGTGACGGGGAGGACCCGTCCGTCGCGTGTCTCGGTCATGCCGCCTTCGCCTCCTTCTCGGTACGGATGGTGAACAGGGCCAGCTGGGTGGGCGGGCCCACCTCGGGGTCGTCGGGACCGACGGGCGCGAACTCGACCTCGTAGTCGTGTCGTCCGGCCACCTCGGCGGCCCAGTCGCGGAACTCGGCGCGGGTCCACTCGAAGCGGTGGTCGGCGTGCCGGACGTGTCCCGCGGGCAGCGACTCCCAGCGGACGTTGTACTCGGCGTTCGGGGTCGTCACGACGACCGTGCGGGGGCGGGCGTGCCCGAACACGGCGTACTCCAGGGCGGGCAGCCGGGGCAGGTCGAGGTGTTCGACGACCTCGCTGAGCACGGCGGCGTCATAGCCCTTGAGCCGCTTGTCGGTGTAGGCGAGCGAACCCTGCGTCAGCTGGACGCGGGACGCCTGCCGTTCGCCCATGCGGTCCAGCCGCAGCCGCCGGGAGGCGATGCCGAGCGCCCGCACGGAGACATCGACCCCGACGATCTCGGTGAACCGGACGTCCTTGAGGAGTTCTTGGATCAACTGCCCCTGGCCGCAACCGAGATCGAGGACCCGGGTGGCACCGCGGGCGCGCAGCGCGGCGACGATCGCCTCCCTGCGCAGCACCGCGAGCGGGGTCGGCCGCTCCTCCGCATCGGTCTCCTCGCCGACCGCGTTGTCGATCGCCTCGACCTCGCTGTCGTCGGCCTCGGCGAGCCGCACCAGTTCCAGCGCCTCACGCGCCTGCCGGGTCAGCGACCAACGGCGGGAGAGGTAGCGACTGGTGATCAACCGCTGCTCCGGGTGGCCGGGCAGCCAGCCCTCACCGGCCCGCAGCAGCTTGTCGACCTCGTCGGCGGAGACCCAGTAGTGCTTGGCGTCGTCGAGGACCGGCAGCAGGACGTACAGGTGGCGCAGTGCCTCGGCGAGGGTCAGTGTCTCGGACTCCAGCACCAGACGGACGTACCGCGAGTCGCCCCACTGCGGGAACTCCGTGTCCAGCGGCACCGGTTCGGCGTCCACGGTCCAGCCCAGCGGCTCGAACAGCCGTCGTACGAGCGCGGCGCCGCCCCGGGCGGGCAGGGCCGGGACCTCGATGCGCAGCGGCAGCGGCGCGGCGGCCCGCCCGGGGCGGGCGGCGCACACCCCGCGCATGGCGCTGGAGAAGACGGTGCTCAGCGCGACGGCGAGGAGGGAGGAGGCGGCGTAGGGGCGGTCGTTGACGTACTGCGCGAGCGCCGCGTCGGGCGCGCCGCCACGGCCCTTGCCCTTGCCGCGCCGCACCAGCGCCGCGGGATCGGTCTCCAGCAGCAGGGCGGCCGTGCAGCGCGCGTCGTCCGCCTCCGGGTAGAAGACGTGCGCGGTGCCGTAGGACGTCGAGAAGCGCTGTGCCTTGCCCGGGTGCTTGTGCAACAGGTACCCGAGGTCGGTGGCCGGTTCGGCGGCGTCGCCGTTGAGAGAGATCGTCAGGAACACACGTCCGAGTCTGGCGGCCCGAGCACCCCGCTGACCACCGGTTTTCACGCCTCCGGGCGGCTTTGTGCATGGTTGCGTCAGCAACGGCGTGCATGATGGGCGTATGGATCTTCGAGTCTTCACCGAACCCCAGCAGGGCGCGACCTACGACACGCTCCTGCGTGTCGCCAAGACCGCCGAGGAACTGGGCTACGACGCTTTTTTCCGTTCCGACCACTATCTCCACATGGGCAACGTGGACGGGCTTCCCGGCCCCACCGACGCCTGGATCACCCTTGCCGGAATCGCCCGGGAGACCAGTCGCATCCGGCTCGGCACCCTGATGACGGCCGGCACCTTCCGCCTCCCCGGAGTGCTGGCCATCCAGGTGGCCCAGGTGGACCAGATGTCCGGCGGCCGGGTGGAGCTGGGCCTCGGCTCGGGGTGGTACGAGGAGGAGCACAAGGCGTACGGCATCCCGTTCCCGAAGGAGAAGTTCGGGCGGCTGGAGGAACAGCTGGCGATCGTCACGGGGCTGTGGGAGACGCCGGTCGGCGAGCGGTTCGGCTACGACGGCACCTTCTACCAGTTGCAGGACTCCCCCGCGCTGCCGAAGCCGGCGCAGAGCCGGGTGCCGGTGCTCATCGGCGGTCACGGCGCCAAGCGCACGCCGGCGCTGGCGGCGAAGTACGCCGCCGAGTTCAACATCCCCTTCGCCTCCGTCGAGGACAGCGAGCGCCAGTTCGGCCGGGTGCGGGCGGCGGCCGAGGAGCGCGGTCGCAAGGGTGACGACCTCGTGTACTCCAACGCGCTGGTGGCCTGTGTCGGCAGGAACGACGCCGAGGTCGAGCGGCGGGCGCGGACCATCGGCCGCGAGGTGGACGAGCTGAAGGCCAACGGTCTCGCGGGCTCGCCGGCCGAGGTCGTGGAGAAGCTGGGGCGCTATGCGGCGGTGGGTTCGCGGCGGGTCTACCTTCAGATGCTGGACCTGGACGACCTGGACCACCTGGAGCTGATCGCGTCCGAGGTCATGCCGCACGTCGCCTGACGGGGCGGACCCTCGCGCACGGGGGCCGGGCGCGCCGTCGTCCTCGGCGGTGGCGCCCGGTGCGGCTGTTCGGGACGGTCGGTCAGGACGGCTGTCCGGGGGGCGGCTCGACGGGCCGTCGTCGGCACTGCGCACTTCGTGGGCCTATGCGCAGGGCGCGCCCCCGAAGGGGCTCCTCTGGTTGTCGTCCGCCGATAACACCTCCTCCCGCGCGGCCAGCTTGCGCAGCATCTCGCGGACCCGGTCACGGGACTCGTCGGCCGCGTCGATGGCCTCCATGCACTGCCAGTACGTCGTCTCGTCGGCCGCGGCACTGGCCATGCCGACCAGGGCGATACCGACCTCGCCGAGCAGCCCGCCGAGGCAGAGCAGGGTCTCACGGGCGTCCTCCAGCCGGGTGAGCTGGGCGGCGCGCAGATCTCCGAGGTCCAGTTCGGGCGGATCGAGGACCCCGCAGCCCCGGCCCGCCAGCTCGGTCAGCCCGAGCGCCTCGCCGCGCAGCTCCGGGGGTCCGGATACCGCGAGCCTGCTGCCGATCGCCTGGGCGAGGGCCTGCGCCTGCCACACCTCCGCCATCAACTCGCGGGTGTCCGCGCCATTCGCCAGGGCTCGTCTGCCGGTGAGGATGAGTCGTACCGCGTCCATCCGTCGCCCCCGTCCCTCCACGCACTCGCTCGTACGTTCACTGGTTCTTCTGTCCACTACCCAGAGTGAGGGTCGTTGGTGCGAAAAGCTAGAGGAAGCCCGAAATCTGTGGACAACAATTCGGATTCGGCAGGTGAATTGACTGCGGAGAGTAATAACGGAACCAGATGGTCCGCCTGTTGTCAGTCCTCAGGCGCCGGAAAGCGGTGTTCGTTGCGGTCGATCTTCTCGGACAGCGCGACCAGCGGGTCGATGTCCAGGACCTGGCAGAGCTGGAGGAGGTAGGCGAGGACGTCGGCGACCTCGTCGCGGACGCGGTGCGCGGTGCCGGGGTCGGACATCACCCGGGCCGACTCCTCCGGGGTCAACCACTGGAAGATCTCCACCAGTTCGGAGCTCTCCACGCTCAGGGCGGAGGCGAGGTTCTTGGGGGTGTGGTAGCGCCCCCAGTTCCGGGCGGCGGCGAACTCGGCCAGCCGGCGCTGGAGTCGGGGGAGGTCAGGGTGTTCCGTCACGGTCCAGGTGTACCACCGCGACGCCCTCGGTCCCCGCGCACCAGGAGGCGTCCTGCACCGCCGCGACGAGCCGGATGTGCCCGTACTCGCCCATTCGGGCCGCGAGCCGCAGCAGCGACCGGCGCTGGCCCGGGTCGAGGGAGCGGTCGAAGCCGTCGGCGAGGACGGTGAGGGAGCGCAGGGCGTCGGGAACCTCGCCCGGCGGGTCCATGTCCAGGACACCGGAGCCGGTCAGCAGCACCAACGCGAGCGCGAGATGGCGGAGTTCGCCCTCGCCGAGGCGGGCCAGTTCCGTGCGGTGGCCGTCACCGCGGTCGAGGAGTGCGCGCACCGTGCCGTCGAAGAGGGGTTCGGCGATCAGGTCGTGCACCGGTCCGGCGCAGCCCGCGCGCAGCACCTCGACCAGCCGGCCGTGTCTGCGGGCACACTCGACGCGGGTGCGCCACAGCACGTCGGCGAGGTTGTCGCAGCCGGGCATCAGCCGGCCGGAGCCGGTGGGCACCGGGGTGCGCATGCAGTCGGGGCGCGGGTCGCAGGCGAACACCGAGCGCAGGGCGACGACCATCTGCTCGGCCGCGGCCAGCACCCTGCGCTGCCCGTCCGTCTTGCCGGCCACGCGCAGCGGGAGCAGGGCGGTGCCGAGGCGGTCGTCGGGCAGTGGCGCGCGGGTCACCGGCGCGGTGCCCGCGGTGTGCCAGGCGGCCTGTACCGCACGGCGTCCCGGGTCGCGTAACGCGGTCTGGAGCAGGACGACATCGCCCGCGCTCAGCCGCTCGCCCACGATCCGCAGCTGCGGTTCGGCCTGCACGGCGACGTCGAGCCGCACCGGCCCCTCGGCGCCGTCGGCCGTGCAGCCGATCCGGAAGCCACGGCGCCCCTCGCCGTCGGGCCGGGCCCGCTCGGGCACACAGGCGACCGGGTCCGGGAACGCCTCCACGAGCGGCGCGCCGCCGGCGAGCCGGGCCAGCGCCTCGTAGGCCGCCAGCGCCGTGGTCTTCCCCGATCCGCTGGGCCCCGCGAACACCGTGACCGCCCCCAGCGGAAAACCCGCGCCCCGGTGTCCGGCGAACGCCGACAACCGCAGCTCGGTGATCCGGGGCCGCACGTCGAGGGGCTCCCGGGAGTCGGGCGGGAGGGTCCCGCCGAACTCCTCGGCCACCGGCGGCTCAGCGGAAGCGAAAGGCATGGCCATGCCCGGAACCTAGGGCTCCGCCGAGGCGGTGAACCGTTTACCCGGCGGAGGTTCCCACGATCGAGGCCGTCGGGGGCAACCACGGGACCCGCGCCTCACCCGGAGGAGCTACGCGGCGGGCCCGGCTCACCCCGCCCCCTCCAGCAGCCCGCTGACCTCCGTGCCGGGCGGCGTCAGCAGGAAGACGTTGCGGTCCACCCGGTGCATGCCGCTGCCCAGGCCGAAGACGACGCCCGTGCTGAAGTCGAGGACCCGCTTGGCGACCTCACCTTCGGCGCCGGAGAGGTCGAGGAGGACGGGCGCGCCCGCCATCACCGTCTCGGCGACGTCCCGGGCGTCGGCGAAGACGTTGACGCGCAGGACCACGAAGCGGCGCCGGGTCTCGGTCTCGTCGTCTGGGAGGGACCGGTGGTCCACCGCCGAGGGCCACGCGTCGCGGCCCCGTAGCGGCACGACCTGGGCGAGCCCTTCCCACTGTTCATCGGTGACGTCGTAGCGGCTCACCGGCTCCCCCCGACCTGACTCGCTTTCCATGCCTGCACCAGCTAATTCTTACGCCAAGTCACCCGTTCGGCCCAACAACGACACACAGCGACACGGAAGCGATCGGTCCGGCGGCGCCAACCCCGCCCCATCTCTGGGCAGATGTGCGAATATGCCCGCTTCTTACCGCTCTCATACCGGACTCTTCACCGCTGGTCGCGCACCGGTCACGCACCGCCGCTAGCGTCCGGTCCCGTGCACTTGGCAGAAACACAGCAGGTGGCGCCCGGCCGGCGGACGAGGCCGGCGGTGTCCGCCGTACCCGGACCGCGCGCTCAGGCGCCCGGAGGGCCCGCGCAGTGGCACCGCGTCCTCACACTCCTCGCCGACGTGAGCCTGTTCATCGGAACCCGGTCCGTCTGGACCCAGGCGGCCACGCACCGCCTGGTCCTCGCCGCGGTCGTCTCGCTCTGTTACGCGGCGATCCTGGCGACCGGCGTCCTCGCGCTGACGGTCCGCCGGGCCCGCTCGCTGGCCCGCCTGGACCTGGTGGTGCTGGTGACCGCGGTCGTCCTCGCCCTGTGCGCGTGGGCGCTGAACCACCGCGGCGGCGACGAGGCGCTCCTGACCACCCAGGCCGCCAGGGAACTCCTCCACGGCCACCACCTGTACGACCACCCCTGGCCATGGCTGTTCCGCATCAAGGGCGTCGCCCTGACCGCGACGACGACCGGCGGCTACGACTACACGTACGGATATCCCCCGCTCGCGCCGCTGCTCACCGTCCCGTTCCTGTGGCTGGGCCACGGCGGCGCCCCGGCGACGGCGGTGGCCACCCTCGCGCTCGTCGCGGGCGCGATCGCGCTGTGGCGGCTGGTCCCGGCGCAGTGGCGGTCGGCGGCCACGATGGTCTTCCTCGGCTTCGGCCTGCTGCCCGGCTACGCCCGCCAGGGCTACCCGGCGATCGTCGCCCTCGCACTGCTGGTCCCGGTGGTGGTCCGCTGGCCCCGGCTCGGCGCGCGCGGCCGGCTCGGCGCGGTCGGCGTCGCCCGCGCCGCCTGTCTCGGCGCGGCCTGCGCGGCCCAGCAACTCCCCTGGTTCGTCGCGCCGTTCCTGCTCGCCGGGATCTACGCGGTGCGCCGCGGCGAGCTGGGCGGCCGGGCCGCCGCACGGGTGGTGCTGCGCATCACCGGGACCGCCCTCCTGGCCTTCCTGCTGATCGACGCCTATCTGATCGTGACCGAGCCCGGCCCCTGGCTGCGCGGCATCGTGCTGCCGCTGACCCAGGGCGCGGTGCTGCACGGCCAGGGCATCGTCGGCATCTCGCTGTACTTCACCCACGGCAGCGACCGCCTCGACTGGTACGGGCACGCGAGCATGCTGCTGGCCGCCGCCCTGCTGGCCCTGTTCGTGCTGTTCGTGCGGCGCCTCGGGCCGGCCGCGACCGTGCTGCCGTGGTGCGCGTTCTTCCTGGCGACGCGCTCGCAGGACGGCTACTACCTGATGATGACCCCGCTGTGGCTGGCGGCGGCGGTCACCGCGCCGCTGCCGGAGTTCGCGCACGCCTGGCAGCCCCGGCCGCGTTTCCTGGCCGGACCGCGGCGCGGGCCCGCCCGGCTCGCGGCCGTCGCGGTGCTGCTCGCGCCCGCGTCGGTCAGCGCGGTCCTCGCGGCCACCGGGAGCCCGCCGCTGCGGATGGACGTCGCGGCGGTACGGCCCCTGGCGCCGGACGCGATCTCCGGGGTGACCCTGAGGGTCACCAACACCGGCGACGAGCCGCTCACCCCGCACTACATGCTCACCAAAGGACAGGGCATGAGCCGATACTGGCCACTCGCGCACGGCCCGGCCACGATCCCGGCGCACGGCGCGGCCACCGTCGAACTCCGCGCGCCCTCCGGCAGCTTCACGCTCCCCGGGAAGCGGAGCACCCGGCTGCGGCTGCGCGCCTTCACCGGCGGCCCCCAGACGCTCTCCACCCGGGACGTACCCCGCTCCGAGCTGCTCGTCAAGGGCTGAACACCCCCGCCCGCCGCGTGCGGTCCGGCCGTCGCGGACGCCGGACCGCACCCTCGTACCAGGGGGATCACCCGCGGGAGCGGTGCGGGTCACAGCCGCAAGGGGAGAAAACTCACAAGCGATTGCTCTGCACTCTTTTGAGCACCCTGGCCTAGCATCCGAGCCATGACGGTCCTGCCTGACGACGGGCTCCCGCTGGCCGCCGAGTTCCCTGACGCGACACACGAGCAGTGGCAACGCCTGGTCGAGGGTGTGCTGCGCAAGTCGGGCAAGGAAGTCTCGGGCACGGCAGCTGAGGACGCTCTGTCCACGACGCTGGAGGACGGGCTGCGCACCCGTCCCCTGTACACGGCGCGCGACACCGCGCCCGACCCCGGTCTGCCCGGGTTCGCCCCGTTCATACGGGGCGCGCGCCCCGAGGGCGGGGTCGCGGGCGGCTGGGACGTGCGCCAGCGGCACACGACGCTCGCCGACGGCGCGGTCCTCACCGACCTGGAGAACGGCGGCACCTCACTATGGCTGGCGCTGGGCGAGGGCGGCATCCCCCTCGCCGACCTGCGCCGGGCCCTGGAGGGCGTCTACCTGGACCTCGCGCCGGTCGTGCTGGACGCCGGGCGGGACACCGCCGAGGCCGCCGAGGCACTGCTGGCCCTCCACCAGGACAAGGGCGTCGAGCCCGGGGCCGTACGCGGCAACCTCGGCGGCGACCCGCTCGGGTACGAGGCCCGCACCGGCGCCGCGCAGGACTTCGCGCCGTACTCCGGCCTGGCCGCGCGCTGCGCCAGGGCCTACCCGGGCCTGCGCGCGCTGACGGTGGACGCGCTGCCGTACCACGAGGCCGGCGGCTCGGCCGCGCAGGAGCTGGGCGCCTCGCTCGGCACCGGTGTGGCCTATCTGCGGGCGCTGACCGAGGCGGGACTCACCGTCGAAGAGGCCGCGGGGCAGCTGGAGTTCCGCTACGCGGCCACCGCCGACCAGTTCCTGACCATCGCCAAGCTGCGCGCGGCACGCCGGCTGTGGGCGCGGGTCACGGAGGTCAGCGGGGCGCCGAGCGCCCAGGTGCAGCACGTGGTGACGTCACCGGTGATGATGTCCCGCCGCGATCCGTGGGTGAACATGCTGCGCACCACGGTCGCGACGCTCGCCGCCGGAGTGGGCGGCGCCGACTCCGTGACGGTGCTGCCGTTCGACCACGCGCTCGGCCTGCCGGACGCGTTCGCCCGGCGCATCGCCCGCAACACCTCCACGATCCTGGTCGAGGAGTCGTACCTCGCCCGCGTCATCGACCCGGCGGGCGGCTCCTGGTACGTGGAGAAGCTGACCGACGAACTCGCCGCGGCGGCGTGGGAGTTCTTCCGGACCATCGAGCGCGACGGCGGCCAGGCGGCCGTGCTGCGCTCCGGGCGGCTGCGCACCGACCTCGCGACGACCTGGGCGGAGCGTTCCAAGAAGCTCGCCAAGCGGCGCGAACCCATCACAGGTGTCAGCGAGTTCCCGCTGCTGGCCGAGAAGCCGGTGGAGCGCGCGCCCGCACCCGAGGCACCGTCCGGCGGGCTGCCCCGGGTGCGCCGGGACGAGGCGTTCGAGGAGCTGCGGGCGCGTTCCGACGCCCATCTCGCGGCGACCGGCGCCCGCCCGCGGATCTTCCTCGCCACCTTCGGCTCGGCCGCGGAGTACACCGCACGGGCCTCCTTCGCCGCCAACCTGTTCCAGGCCGGCGGCATCGAGCCGGTGACCGAGGGCGACTTCGCGGCCAGCGGCGCCACCGAGGCCGTGCTCTGCTCCAGCGACGCGCGGTACGCCGAACAGGCCGAGCGGACGGCCGAGTCGCTGCGCGCGGCCGGCGCCCGGCATCTGTTCCTGGCGGGCCGGGGCGAGTACGCCGGCGTCGACCGTCACGTCTTCGCGGGCTGCGACGCCGTCGATGTGCTGTCCGCGACTCTCGACCGCATGGGAGTGTCCTGATGGGAATCCCCGACTTCTCCGGCATCGAGCTGGGGACCCCGGTGGCCGGCGGCAGCGCCGAGGAGTGGCAGGCCGCCGTCAAGCAGGCCACCGGCGGCACCGACCCGCTGTGGGAGACCCCGGAGGGCATCGGGGTCAAGCCGCTGTACACCGGGCGCGACCTGGAGGGCCTGGACTTCCTGGGCACCTACCCGGGCATGGCGCCCTACCTGCGCGGCCCGTACCCGACGATGTACGTCAACCAGCCCTGGACGATCCGCCAGTACGCGGGCTTCTCCACCGCCGAGGAGTCCAACGCCTTCTACCGGCGCAACCTGGCGGCCGGCCAGAAGGGCCTGTCGGTCGCCTTCGACCTGCCCACGCACCGGGGTTACGACAGCGACCACCCGCGCGTCACCGGCGACGTCGGCATGGCGGGCGTCGCGATCGACTCGATCTACGACATGCGGCAGCTGTTCGACGGGATCCCGCTCGACCGGATGACCGTGTCGATGACGATGAACGGCGCCGTGCTGCCGGTGCTGGCGCTGTACATCGTGGCGGCGGAGGAACAGGGCGTACCGCCCGAGAAGCTGGCCGGGACCATCCAGAACGACATCCTCAAGGAGTTCATGGTCCGCAACACCTACATCTATCCGCCGAAGCCGTCGATGCGGATCATCTCCGACATCTTCGCGTACACCTCGCAGCGGATGCCGCGCTACAACTCCATCTCCATCTCCGGCTACCACATCCAGGAGGCCGGTGCGACGGCCGACCTGGAGCTGGCGTACACCCTCGCCGACGGTGTGGAGTACATCCGCGCGGGGCGCGAAGCCGGCCTGGACGTGGACGCGTTCGCGCCGCGTCTGTCGTTCTTCTGGGCGATCGGCATGAACTTCTTCATGGAGGTCGCGAAGCTCAGGGCGGCCCGGCTGCTGTGGGCCAAGCTGGTCGCGCAGTTCGAGCCGAAGAACACCAAGTCCCTGTCGCTGCGCACCCATTCCCAGACCTCGGGCTGGTCGCTGACCGCGCAGGACGTGTTCAACAACGTCACGCGCACCTGTGTGGAGGCGATGGCCGCGACCCAGGGCCACACCCAGTCGCTGCACACCAACGCGCTGGACGAGGCGCTCGCGCTCCCCACCGACTTCTCGGCGCGCATCGCCCGCAACACCCAGCTGCTCATCCAGCAGGAGTCGGGCACCACCCGGGTCATCGACCCGTGGGGCGGCAGCGCCTATGTGGAACGGCTGACGTACGACCTCGCCCGCCGGGCCTGGGCGCACATCCAGGAGGTGGAGCAGGCCGGCGGCATGGCGCAGGCCATCGACGCCGGCATCCCCAAGCTGCGCGTGGAGGAGGCGGCGGCCCGCGTCCAGGCACGCATCGACTCCGGGCGCCAGCCGGTGATCGGCGTCAACAAGTACCGGGTCGACAGCGACGAGCAGATCGACGTGCTCAAGGTCGACAACTCCTCGGTGCGCGCCCAGCAGATCGAGAAGCTGCGCCGGCTGCGCGCGGAGCGGGACGAGCAGGCGTGCCGGGACGCGCTGGACGCGCTCACCCGGGCCGCCGAGGGCACCGGGAACCTGCTGGAGCTGGCGGTGCGGGCGGCCCGCGCCAAGGCGACCGTCGGCGAGATCTCCGACGCCCTGGAGAAGGTGTACGGCCGGCACGCGAGCCAGATCCGTACGATCTCCGGTGTGTACCGCAACGAAGCCGGGGAGTCCCCGTCCGTGGACCGCACCCGCGCCCTGGTGGACGCCTTCGAGGAGGCGGAGGGGCGCCGGCCGCGCATCCTGGTCGCCAAGATGGGCCAGGACGGCCACGACCGCGGCCAGAAGGTGATCGCGACCGCGTTCGCCGACCTCGGCTTCGACGTCGACGTCGGCCCGCTGTTCCAGACGCCGGACGAGGTGGCCCGGCAGGCGGTCGAGGCGGATGTGCACGTGGTCGGCGTGTCCTCGCTGGCCGCCGGTCACCTCACCCTCGTGCCGGCGCTGCGCGAGAAGCTGGCTCAGGAGGGCCGTGCGGACATCATGGTCGTGGTCGGCGGGGTGATCCCGCCGCAGGACGTGCCCACGCTCCTGGAGATGGGCGCCACGGCCGTGTTCCCGCCCGGGACGGTGATCCCGGACGCGGCGTACGACCTGGTCCAGCGCCTGGCGGCCGACCTCGGCCACGAGCTGTAGGGCCGCGATGGCCCCGATCGATCTCGACACGTACGTGAAGGGTGTACTCGACGGGAAGCGGGCCCTGGTGGCCCGCGCCATCACGCTCGTCGAGTCCACCCGGCCGCAGCACCGGGCGCTGGCGCAGGAGTTGCTGACCCGGCTGCTGCCGCACAGCGGCCGGGCCCGGCGGATCGGCATCAGCGGGGTGCCGGGGGTCGGCAAGTCGACGTTCATCGACGCGTTCGGCACCATGCTGACCTCGCTGGGGCACCGGGTCGCCGTCCTCGCCGTCGACCCCTCCTCGACCCGCACCGGCGGCTCCATCCTCGGCGACAAGACGCGGATGGAACGGCTGTCCGTCGACCCGGCCGCCTTCGTACGGCCCTCCCCCAGCGCGGGCACGCTGGGCGGGGTCACGAAGGCCACCCGGGAGTCGATGGTGGTGATGGAGGCGGCGGGCTACGACGTGGTCCTCGTGGAGACCGTCGGCGTCGGGCAGTCGGAGACGGCGGTCGCCGACATGGTCGACACCTTCCTGCTGCTCACCCTGGCCCGCACCGGCGACCAGTTGCAGGGCATCAAGAAGGGCGTCCTGGAACTGGCCGACGTGATCGCCGTCAACAAGGCGGACGGCCCGCACGAGCGGGACGCCCGGTCGGCGGCACGGGAGCTGGCGGGCGCGCTGCGGCTGATGCACGGCAAGGACGCGTTCTGGACCCCGCCGGTGCTGCACTGCAGCGCGCGCGAGTCCACGGGCCTCGGCACGGTGTGGGAACGGCTTGAGCAGCACCGCACCCTGCTGGACTCCACCGGCCGGCTCACCGCCAAGCGGCGGGACCAGCAGGTCGACTGGACCTGGGCGATGGTCCGCGACGAACTCCTCGGCCGGCTGCACGCGGACCCGGCGGTACGGGCGGCGGCACCGGAGCTCGAACGGCAGGTCAGGGAGGGCCGGCTGACGGCGACGCTGGCGGCCGAACAGATCCTGGGGGCCTTCGGGGCAGGCGGCGCGGGGCCGGCCGGCCGGAGGCGCTAGCCGAGGCCGCCCCGCTCGCAGATCTGCCGGGCCACTTCCCGGAGTTTGACGTTCTTGTCCTGGGAGTAGCGGCGCAGCACGTCGAAGGCCTGGTCCTCGGTGAGGTCGTGGCTGCCCATGAGGATGCCCATGGCCTCGCCGATGACGTGCCGGGTGGCGACGGCCTGCTCCAGCTGGGCGTTGGTGCGGGCGCTGGAGAAGGCGACCGCGGCGTGCGAGGCGAGCAGCCAGCCAGCCGTCTCGCTGGCCTCGCCGAAGGCGCCCGGACCGCGGGAGTAGATGTTCAGCGCGCCCAGGTCCTCGTCCTCGGTGTAGAGCAGGAAACCCATCATGCTGCCGAGGCCCAGTTCGCGGCCCTCGGCCACGTAGCGGGGCCAGCCCGGGTGGTCCTCGCGGAAGTCGGCGATCCGGAACACCCGCTCGTCGCTCTCCGGACGGGCGACGTCGTAGCAGGGCCCTTCCTGGAGGCGCTCCTGCAACTGGTCGCTGTCGATCACCACCTGGTCGGTCGGCGCGAGGGTGCGGACACCCTTGGCGTGCAGGATGAGGATCCCGGCCGCGTCACAGCCCGGGACGAGCTCGGTGGCGGAGCGGGTGATCCGCTCCAGGGTGTCGGTCACCGTGTCCTGCGCCAGCAGATCCCGCGCCAGCACTGCCATCCGCTCGGCGAACCCGCGCCAGTCCATCGTTCTCCTCCCTGTCCGCCTCCATAGACCGACCACCTGCCCTGTTTCCACCATCGCATCCCTGTCCCGCCCCGGCCGACCGCTCCGGGACGGGTGGCGGAGCCGGGAGAAGACCGCCCGGGACCGGGACGACGCCCTCGCGGTCGCCGCCGTCGTCCGCACCGCCGGCGCCGTCGAGAACCCCGCGCGCCGCCGCCGGGCACACCTCCCTCATGGTCCGCCTCGGCGGACTTCCCGGGCCCCGGCCGAGCGCCACCGCGAGCCTCGCGAAGGCCGCGTCCGGCGCGCGGGCGTCCGAAGCGGGTGGTGCGGATGATGGAGACGGGGCGGCAGAGCGCGGACGCGTCGCGGCGGTCGCCCGCGAGGGAGCGGGCGGCAGGGCGACGACCTGGAGGAACGCGATCGGAGAGGGGATCGGATCGGATGTCGACGGATACGGATACGGACCTGCTCAGAATGCCGCTGCCGGAGGCTCTCGCGGAGCTGGACAGCACGCGGGGCGGGCTGAGCGGTGCGGAGGCGCACAAGCGTCTGGAGCGCTGCGGTCCGAACGCGATCGAGGAGCACCGCCGGGGTGTGCCGGCGGAGCTGGCGTCGTTCTTCTGGGGGCCCATCCCGTGGATGATCGAGGTGGCGCTGGTGCTGTCCGGTGTCCTGCGGCACTGGGACGACGTGGCGGTCATCGGGGTGCTGCTGGTGGTCAACGCGGCCGTCGGGTTCTGGCAGGAGCACACCGCCGCGGACGCGGTGGCGGCGCTGAAGAGCCAGCTGGCGCTGCGGGCCACGGTGTGCCGGGACGGCGGGTGGCGGAAGGTGGACGCGGCCGGGCTGGTGCCCGGGGACGTGGTGCGGGTGCGGCTGGGCGACATCGTCCCCGCGGATGTGCGCCTGCTGGACGGGGAGTACCTGAGCGTGGACCAGTCGGCGCTGACCGGCGAGTCGATGCCGGCGGACAAGCGCGAGGGAGACGCGGCCTACTCGGGGTCGGTCGCGGTGCGCGGGGACATGACCGCGGTGGTCACCCACACCGGCTCGCGCACGTACTTCGGGCGGACCACCCGTCTGGTGGCCGCGGCGCGGCCGGTGTCCCACTTCCAGAAGGCCGTGCTGGCCATCGGGGACTACCTGATCTGGATGAGCCTGGTGCTGGTGCTGGTGCTGGTGGTGGTGGAGCTGTTCCGCGGGGCGCGGGTGCTCACCCTGCTGCAGTTCGCGCTGATCCTGACGGTGGCCGCGATTCCGGTCGCGATGCCGGCGGTGCTGTCGGTGACGATGGCGGTCGGCGCGGTGGCCCTGTCGAAGATGAAGGCGATCGTGACCCGGCTGGAGTCCATCGAGGAGATGGCCGGGATCGATGTGCTGTGCAGTGACAAGACCGGCACCTTGACCGAGAACCGGCTCACGCTGGGGGAGCCGGTGCCCGTCGGCGCGCGCGACGGCGGGCAGGTGGTGCTCGCGGGCGCGCTGGCCTGCGCGCCGGAGACCGACGACGCGATCGACCGCGCCGTGCTCGGTGGCCTGCCCGGCGCCGAGGCGCTGCGCGGCTACCGGCAGACCGGTTTCGTGCCCTTCGACCCGGTCGGCAAGCGCACCTCGGCCGACATCACCGGGCCGGAGGGCTCGTTCACCGTCACCAAGGGCGCGCCGCAGGTCGTCCTGGCACTGTGCGACCCGGCGCCCGACGAGGCCGCCCGCGCGGACGAGGCGGTCCGGCGTCTGGCCGCCGCGGGCCGGCGCGCCCTGGGGGTGGCCCGGCGCGACGGGGACGGCCCGTGGCGGTTCCTGGGGCTGCTGCCGCTGTCCGACCCGCCCCGCCCGGACTCCGCCGACACCGTCCGCCGCGCCGTGGAGCACGGCATCACCGTGAAGATGCTCACCGGCGACAACAGCGCCATCGCCGCCGAGGTCGCGGGCCGCATCGGCCTGGGGACCGAGGTCCGTCGCGCGGGCGACCTGCTCGGCGACGACCCGCGGCGGCGGCTCGGGGACGCGGACGCGGCCCGGATCGAGGCCGCCGACGGGTTCGCCGAGGTCTTCCCCGAGCACAAGTACGCCATCGTCAAGGCGCTGCAGGAGCGGGGCCACGTCGTCGGCATGACCGGCGACGGCGTCAACGACGCCCCCGCCCTGAAGCAGGCCGACACCGGCGTCGCGGTCTCCGGTGCCACCGACGCCGCGCGCTCCGCCGCGGACCTGGTGCTGACCGCGCCCGGCCTGTCGGTGATCATCGCCGCCATCGAGCGCGCGCGGATCATCTTCGAGCGGATGAACTCCTACGCCATCTACCGTGTCACCGAGACCATCCGCATCGTGCTGTTCGTCGTCGCCGCCATGATCGCGTTCAACACGTACCCGATCAACGCGATCCTGATCATCCTGCTGGCGTTGTTCAACGACCTGCCGATCATGACCATCGCGGTCGACAACACCCCGCTGGACCCCCAGCCGGTCCGCTGGGACATGCGCCGGGTGCTGAGCGTGGCCACCGTGCTGGGCACGATCGGCGTCGTCGAGACCTTCCTGATGCTGCTGCTGGCCAGGCAGTGGCTGCACCTGGACACCTCGCACATCCAGACGCTGATCTTCCTCAAGCTCGCCGTCGCCGGGCACCTGACCCTGTTCGTCGCCCGCAGCCGCGGCCCCCTGCTGTCCCGACCCTGGCCCGCGCCCGCCATGCTCTGGGCCGCCATCGGCACCAAGGTCCTCGCCACCGCCCTGGTCGGCTTCGGCCTCGGTCTGGTCACCCCGGTCAGCTGGGCGCAGATCGGTTTCGTCTGGGTCTACTGCATCGCGTGGGTCTTCGTCGAGGACTGGGCCAAACTCGCCGTCTACCGCCACCTCGATCACAGCAGCACCCACCACCGGCGCTTCCTCGGCCACCTGCACCAACAGCTGCACCCCGCCCCCGCCGCCGGGCCCCGGGGCGCGCGCCAGGGCCCCGGGAGCACGTGAGGCCCGGGAAGGGCCGTCCCCGGGGAAGGAGCGCGTCGGTGTCCGCCGAGGGAGTGCCGCCGAGTGCGGGGCCGGACCGGAGGGCCGGTCGAAGCAGGGTGGCCTCCGGCGTCCCGCCCGCACGACGGCTCACGGCGGGGCGTCCTCGGACTCCGGGAGGACCAGCCGGAACGCCGCCCCCGTCAGCGCGCGGTTGTCGGGGTCGAGGACCTCGATGTCGGCCGAGACCTCGTCCGTGGCGCAGGACTGGAGGTAGCGGCGGACCCGGTGCAGGCCCCGGCCCCGGCCCTCGCCGCGGGTGGTCCAGGCGGGGCCGAAGATCCGGGCGGGGCGGGAGCGGGCCCTCTCCGGCAGGCCGGGGCCGCTGTCGCGCAGGACGACCAGTACCTCGGGGCTCTCGCGCTCCACCAGGATCTGGAGCACCCCGCCCTGCCCGGCGAGGGCCTCCCCCGCGTTGTCCATCACCTCGTAGAGCACCGCGCGCAGCACGGGCTCGGGCACCGCGACCCGCAGTCCGGGCGGGCAGCGCACATCCAGGCGGACATGCGGGTGCGCCTCCTCGAACTCGGGGCCCAGTGAGCCGAGCAGCACGGCAGGCCCGGTCCCGGGACGACCTGACGGGTCGACGTCCGCCTCGGCCAGCTGGAGCCGGGCTTCCTCGGCGAACTCCTCGAACGCGGTCGGGGTCTCGCGCAGCCGGGAGTACACCGGCACGGTCGCGTAGCGGTTGAGGTGCCACGCCTTCGGACCGTCGCGCCGCTCCTCCCGCTCCAGGGCGAGCCTGCCGAGCAGCACGGTGAGCTGCTGCTCGGCCTCGGCACGCAGGGCCCGTACGACACCGCCGAGCGGGACCCGCAGCTCACCGCCGTCCGGCACGACGGTCAGCAGACCGCGGCGCACGAGGTCGTCGACGGCGGCGCGGACACGCTCCCTGACCCGGGACTCCGCGCCGCACGCCTCCGCCATGTCCGCCGCTTCCTCCCGGCCGACCTGCCCGCCCACCGCGTCGCTCGCCGCCAGCGCCGCCCACCAGGCCGCCTCCGCCGCGGGGCCGCCGCAGCGGGCCACCAGTTCCTCACGCAGGGCGTGGGTCAGCGCCTCGTCCCGCTGCCAGCCGCCCTCGGCCGCCGCCCAGCGCCGGACGGGGCCGGTGCCGCCGACGGGGTCCTGCGCGTACCGCAGCATCACCAGCAGCAGGTGCGGGTCCATGCCGGTGCAGTGCTCCATGGCCTGCACGGCCGCCGGTCCGCAGCCCAGCGACAGCCGGCTGATCCAGCGCAGGGTCCGCCAGGCCACGTCGGCCTCGCCGCCCAGGATCCGGCCGAGCTCGGCACCGCTGTGCCCGGCGAGGGCCGAGACGGGCCACTGCGGGGCGAGGACGCCGAGCAGGGCCGCGGCCCGGTCCGGTACGTCGGTGAGCACCACCAGGCACAGCAGGTCGCGCAGGGACAGCACCGCTGCGGGCCGCCGGTCGGTGTAGCCGGACGGTTCGACCTGGGGGCCGACCACCACGCAGGGCCGCTCGTCCCCGCCGGTGTCCGGCAGGCCGACCGCGCCGGGCCCGCCGACATACAGGTCGACGCGGCCGGTTGGGTGCAGCCGGGAGAGCGCGGGGCCGCCGAACAGGCCGTCCAGGAAGGCGAGATGGAAGAAGCTGTGCTCGACCGGTGTGGCCGTCATCGGTCCGGGCGGCGCCCCGAGGAAGCGGCACAGCGCGCGGGCGAACCCGGCGGCCGCCTCGGCGGACGGATCGTGCTCCAGACCGCCGTACGCCGCCAGCAGCTCCTGTCCCTCGCGGTCGGCCGCCCGCCAGTCGACGAACGCGGGGGGCCGCAGCCGGCCGGGGTTGAGGTGGAAGTCGAGGAACTGGCGCGGGTCCCACTCCGCCTTCCAGACCGGCGGCGCGGTCATGCCCTCGGGGATCGGGGCACCGGGCGGCTCACGGTTCAGCAGGGCCCTGGCCGCGACGAGTTCACCGGCGTCGAGCAGGGCCCGGACGCGAGCGGCCGCCCGGCCCTCCGCTCCCGCGCCCTCCACCGGGATGAGCAGGGCCGTCAGTTCGCCGGCGGCGTCGGCGACGCGCCGTTCGACGTCGTCCGCCAGCGCGTCCAGCCGGGCCACCACCCGGGGCCGCCCCGAGCGTGCCTCGGCCACCAGCGCCTCGGCCTCGGCGGGGTCGTCCCGCCACGCCACACCCGCGCCCTGCGCACGCCGGGCCAGGGCGGCGAGCCGCTGCCGCACCAGTTCCGCGGCCCGCACCCGCAGGCTCTCCAGCTGCCGGGCCAGCCGGTCGGCGTCGTACGGGCGCAGCTCCCCGCAGCCGGCGAGCAGATACTCGGCGGCGTCGAACTCGCCCCGCTCCAGCAGCTCTTCGCAGACGACGCCCACGGGGCGGCCGCCGAGCCGGGCGAGGACCGCGCGGGCCAGCTCGACGGCGTCCTCGGGGCCGTACGACGCCCGCCGGCGCGCCAGCAGGGCCAGTACCTCGGGGTAGCGGAACCGGCCGGGCCAGGTACCGAGCAGGTGGCGGGCGCCGTCCAGGTGGTTCCGCACCTGGCTGTCATGGCTCGGCGCGCTCACGCCTTCTCCTTACCGGCCTTCGGCAGCGCGGACAGCGCCTCCAGCAGGGCCTTGGCCGGATGACAGGCCGGTTCACCCAACTCGTCCGCCTCCTTCACCAGTTGATGCCATGATCCGTCCAGGTGGAGGGCGAACTGCTTCTGGGCGGTGGTCAGCCGAGGTGCGGCGGGACTCTGGTGCCCTTCCTCGGAGCGGGCGACGAGGGACCTGGCCTCGGCGATGAACTCGGCGAGCCGGCGGGCGTAGGCGAAGTGGTTGCTCCACTCGATCTTGCGCAGACCGAGGTCCGCGGACATCCGGTCGAGCTGGGTACGGATCTCGTGCTCGCCCTGTGGCAGCCCCTCGATCACCGGGGCCCAGCGGTCGGCCGGTCGGGGATCGCGGGCCATCTCGCGGACCTCGGCGAGGATGCCGCCCGGCCGGAAGAGGGCGCGGTGGAGCTTCTGGCCGTCCGTGAAGCTGAAGTGGTTCTTGGCCTGTTCGAAGTCGTCCACCTCGGCGGCGAGCCGGTCCCAGCGCTCGTCGGTGCGCGCCGAGCGCTCCTGGCCGGCCGCCCATTCGTCGACGTCCCGCAGGGGCAGCGGGGCCGGTGCCGCCTCGAAGCAGGCGCGGGCGGCGCGGGCCAGCTCCAGCCAGGCCGTCGGCAGCCCCTCGGCGGGTGCCCCCTCCATCAGGTGCCGCAAGACGAGCCGGCCCGTGTCGCCGCCGTGCAGCAGCATCTCGGCGACGGCGCCCGCGAGCGCGACGGTGCGCTGCTCGGGCGGGGCCGCCTCCAGCGCCAGGGCGCTGAAGAAGAGCTGCTCACCGAAGGGGCCGTGCTCCAACGGGAGCGCCGCGGCGGCGAGTTCGACGGAGAGCGCGCCGGGGCGGCCACCCAGCAGCGGGGTGAGCAGATACGCCTCCATGAACGCCCCGCGCCGCCAGGCGTCCTCCAGGAGCCAGCGGGACCATCTGTCGGAGTCGGCGAGATGGAGACCGGGCCGGTGGGCGGCGGGGCGGTGGGGGCCGGTGCCCCGGTCCTCGGCGCCGCCCGGACCCTCCGGCTCGCCGTCCCCCGCCGAGCCGTCGCGGCTCCGCTCCTCCGCGCCGTGCGCACCGCCCGTGTCACCCGCGCGCCCTGCCGTCCCCTCCCCGTCACCCATCAGCAACGCCGCCGCGTACCGGCGCAGTTCCTCCGCGCCGCGGCCCGCCCGCTCCCGCTGGGCCAGTGCCGTCCACGGGTCGTCGTCCAGCGGGATGGCCGCGAACACCCCGGCCGTGGGGTGGTACTCCGGGCCCACGGCCCCGGGGCCCCTCGCGTCCCCGAACCACTCCGGAATCCCCAGCTCCCGCGCGAAGTCCACGGTGAACCCGGTTCCCACGACGTGCAGTCCCACCTGCGCCACCGCGCCCTGCCCCGGATGCGCCGCCCCGTGCCCGACCGGGTGGTGGCTGCCCACCACCATCTCGTGGTCGCTGAGCACCGCCCGCGCCCTGGCCTTGCCGACGCGCAGGGTGCCGTCCGCCCTGAGGGCCTTGAGCAGGGCGTCGTACGCGGTGGCGGTGCGCCGGCCGCCGCCGAGCGAGGGATGCTGGAGGTGCACGACGCCGCCGGCCTCCCGCAGCCGGCGCAGCCGCAGGGCGAGGGTCTCGTCGCACGCCTCGTGCTCGGCGCGGTCGTCGGTGACGGCGAGCCGCTCGCCCGCGCCCGCGACGAGGCGGCCGACCGCCTCCGTGTACGCGCCGTCCCACACGGCGCGTACCACCGGGTCGGGCCCCCGGTACACGTCGTTCACCGCGTCCACGAGTTCGCGCAGCACCCGGCCCCAGGCGGCCGACCAGCCCACCTGGAAGCCCACCGGGTCCTCGTCCCAGCGCTCCGGCAGCTCCGGGGGCTCCCACCGCCACCAGCGCACGGGCTCGGCCGGCAGTCCGCGGCCGGTGCGGCCGAAGTCGTCGGGGGCGATGGCGATGCTCCGCGCGGTCTCCCAGTAGGTGTAGACCCTGCGGACCCAGCTGAGCAGGTCGGCCACGCACAGCGGGGGCGTGTCGGTGTCCTCCGGCGGTTCCACGAGCACTCCGGCGCCGGTCTCGCCCGACAGGAAGCCGCGGGAGCCGACGTAGGCGGCACGGTTGTCGCAGATCAGCAGCGATGCCGCGCTGGAGCTGCCGCGCTTCTCCAGCAGCACCTTGCCCGGGTGGCGGGCCTTCAGGTCGAACAGGGCGGTCTCGACCCGGGGTTCGAGTCTCGCCGTGGGGTGCTCGCCCCACAGCAGGACGAGGGTGGCGCCCCGTTTGAGCGCCCCCTCGATGCCGGGCAGCAGCGGGTTGAGGGCGTCGTAGGCGATGGTGGGAGCGGCCAGCACCAGCTGGTGTTCGGCGCGGTCGATCAGGTCGCCGACGACATAGCCGACCCCGGCCCCGGGCGCTACCCGCTGAGCCGCGCAACGGGCCCTGCGCGCCTCGGAGATCTGCTCCCGCAGCTGGTCCGTCCTGGACCTCAGCGCGTGGTGCCGGCCCGGCAGGTCCGGCAGTTCGGGTGCGCCGTCCAGTCCCTCGGCGAGCTGCTCCAGATCACGGATCAGCTCCTTGAGGGTGTCGGGCCGTACCACTTCCGGCACCTGGCGGTTCAGAAGCTTCTTGACGAAGTCGCTCTCGGCGCGGGTGCGCAGCAGATGGGTGATGTGCGCCTGGAAGAGCTGGGCGCCCCTGCGTCCCCAGCCGGACGGCGCCTCGACGGGCACCGCGGCGATCTGGCCGCTGCCGGGGTCCTTCTTCACCACGACCTCGACCGTGCTCCAGCGGACCGCCTCGGGCGGGCTGAGCACGGGGTTGGTGAACGACACGTTCAGCACCCGGCGGCGCACGCCCCGGTTGCGGCGGTCCTCGGCGACGGCCTGGCGGACGGCGCGCAGCAGTTCGGTCTGCGGCAGGTCCTCCGCCGAGACGCCCCGGGCCATCGGCATCTCCAGGGCGCCCGGCGGGACCCGGACGCTTCCGTCCCGGTACGGCAGGATCGTCTCGGTCACCGGGTCGAACAGGAACTTGCGCGAATCCACGCTGGTGGCGACCGCCTGCGCGCCGTCGCCGTCGCCGAGCACCGCCTCGGCCGCCGGGGTGCCCTCCAGGGTGTGGGAGGTGAAGTCGACGGCGAGGAAGCCCCGGCTCCACAGGGCGTGCACCACGTCCAGCATCAGCCGGCGGGGCAGCGAGAAGAGGTCGCCGAGGGAGTCGACGGTGGTACGGCCGCCGGCCACCGCGGCGAGCACCAGCTCCTCAAGGGTCGAGGCACCGGCCTCCGAACCGAGTTCCACCCGCAGGGTGATCACCCGGCAGGGCAGCGCCACCAGGGTCGTCTCACTCACCGGCGTCCTCCGCTGCCATGGCTCCGGCGGCGCCCTCGGACGCCTCGTCCCGCGGCGCGGGCAGGACCGCCCGCCGGCCGCCGGTGATCTCCTCGGTGACCGCGTCCACGATCACGCCGCTGTCCCGGAACGCCTCGATGACCGTCGCCCAGTCCGCGCCCCCGTACTGCTCGAAATGCGCCAGGTCCCCGACGACGACCAGCAGTCGGCGCGCCCGGGACAGCATCACGTTGACCACCTCGGGCTGCGCGGTGTGCCCGACGTTCCCCCGGGTGCCCTCGCCGCGCACGGCGCTGCGCACCAGGGAGACGATCACCACCTCCGCCTCGCCGCCCTGGAAGGAGTGCACGGTGTGCACCCGTCCCCTGAGCCCCTTGGCCTCCAGGATGCCGGCCTGTCTGCGATAGGGGGTGATGACGACGAGGGCGCCGGGGTCCGTGCGGTGGGCGAGCCCGAGCCGGGCCACGAGGTCGTCGATCAGCCCCGCCTCGCCCTCGTTCCCCCAGTAGGGGGTGTCGCGGCAGCCGTCGTGCCGTGAGGTGTCGAGCCACACCAGCGGCGCGTTCGTCAGGTACGGCGGCTCGGTGCGGCCGTGGATCTGCTCGATGAACGGGTCCGAGGTCAGGAAGGTGCCGGTCGGGCCGGCATCGGGGTAGAAGGCCCGTGCGAAGGGCGCGGCGATGTCGGGGTGCATGCGGAACTGGGTGACCAGGACGTCGACCGGCCGCCGCGAGGAGGCGGTGCGCCGGGGATCATGCCCCTCGAAGAAGCGCCGGAACATGTGCAGGTGCTCCAGGTAGGTGTCCTGGTTGGCGTGGTGGGCCTGGATCCGGTCGTGCTCGTGGGCGGCGAGCCCCTCCAGGAAGTCCCGCATGTCCTGGGCGCGGTGCGGGCCGAGCTGCTGGTAGTCGCCGACCAGCGTCCAGCGCACGCCCCGCACCAGCGGCATGACGACCTCGGTGGGCCAGGCCTTGGCGGCCTCCTCGATGATCACCCAGTCGAACATGTCGCTCGGGTCGCGGACCTCGTCGGACAGGGTGCCCGCGATGGAGCAGGTGGCGAAGACGATGTCGGCGCCGGACTTCACCCGCTCGATCAGCTCCAGGCGGGTGTCACCCGCGAGTTCCGCCCACCGCTTCATCAGCTTCTTCTCGTCCTCGCCGCGCGCCCCCTCACAGCCCCGCTCCACCCGGCGGACGATGTGCGCCACGAGGTCCTCGACGATGTTCTCCGCCGTCAGCTTCCGTACGGCGCCCGGCGCTTCCTCGCGTTCCCTGCTGCGGGACAGCTCCCGCAGGGCGAGCAGGGAGCGGTCGTCGATGCGTGGCCGCAGCTCCTTGACGATCTTCTCGGCGAGCTGGTCGAGCGCGTCGTTCGACTGGGCGCTCACCAGGACCCGGGCTCCGTGCTCCATCTCCAGGAAGTCCCGCAGGGCCTTGGCGACGACGGTGCTCTTGCCCGTGCCGGGCGGACCCTGGAGGGCGTAGAAGGGGTGGAAGCGCAGCATGTTGGAGACGATGGTCTGACCCTTGCCCCGCAGCTCGCTCTGGTCCCGGCTCGTGCCTCCCCTGCTGCGCAGCTCGATGGCCTCCGGCGCGTCCAGGATCCGCACCAGGCCCGGCTTGTGCGCGAGCGAGTCCAGCCCTCGTGCCTCGCGGCGCAGCTGGGTCTCGGTGCCGCGGTCCTCGTCGGGCCTGAGCCAGCCGCGCTCGGGCACCTGGCGCCCGCCGAGCGGCTGGATCTGCACCGAGTCGGCGTCCAACCGCACCCTCAGCCGCGCCTCCACCGCCCTGCCGCCGAAATAGGGGTCGGTGGGATGGCCGTCCCGGCCGGTGCGGTCCTCGACCAGGGTGACCCGCGCCCACTCGTTCTCCGTGAGCAGCTGCCGGGCGAAGTCCCCGAGCGGGGGCCTGCGCCGGGGCTGCGCGTAGGAGGTGAGCAGCGGATCCCCGTGCAGCCAGCGGCGGTCGCGCTCATGGTCCTGGGTGAGGACGATCGCGTCGCCCTCCTCCGAGCGCACCCGCACATAGGGGTACTGGCGGGCGCGGAGGGCGACGCCCTGGTACTCCAGCATGAACCGGTAGGAGCGCAGCAGTCGCTGCGAACCCTGGTGGTCCACGGCGCGCTCGGTGACGACCGCCTGGGTCAGCTCCTCCCAGGAGGGCCGCGTCTCTCCGCCCTTGTCCAGCGTCTGGCCGATCCAGAAGGGCACGAGGTCGACCTTGCCGATGCCGCGCCTGGGCCAGGCGGTCAGCAGGTCGTCCGCGTACCGCTTGTCCAGCAGGTACTTGATGACCAGCGTGTCCTTGTGGATCTTCTTGCGGCGGCCGGAGATCGCCTCGTCGTAGTGGAACGCGCAGAACCACACGGCCTGGTTGCCGATGAGCGCCCACTCCGCCTCGGCCTGGGACTGCGGGGAGTCGCCGTGCACGAAGCCCTGGGCACCGCTGGGGCTGTGCACCAGCTGGGCCTGGCGCAGCTCGTCCTCCAGGAAGGTCTGGAGTTCCCGGCATCCCTCCGGGGTGTCGGGGCGGTGGTCGGTCCAGCCCCGGCTCTCGTGCACCGTCTGCACGGACTTCTCCGGCATGAACGCCAGCAGCTTCGGCTTCCCGTCGTGCCGGTCCCCCGAGGCGAAGCCGAGCGTGATCTCCGTCCAGTGGCGCTGCAGCGCGGCCGCCGCGTCGAAGGAGGAGATACGGCCGCTGGGGGACGGGTCGAGCATGGCCGCCAGCACCTCACGCAGCCGGCGCGGCACCCCGGTGGTCGCGGTCAGCGTCCGGCGCATCGCGGTGTGCAGTGCGGCCAGGGCCTGTGCGAGCCGTTCCCCGGGCGCCCGCTCGACCGCCGCGCACTCCTCGGGCAGCAGCTCGGTGACGGCGCCGAGGAACAGCTCCCAGCCGAGCACGCCGAGTCCGAACACGTCGGTGCTGCCGTGGTCGAGCCTGCGGACGCGCATCCGGCCGAGGAGCGAGGGATGCGTCTCGGGCGCGAGGTAGGCGAGGTGGCGCGCCCTCGGGACGCCTGCGGGCGGGGCGAGGAACAACTCCCGGACGTCCTGGGAGCGGTGGTCGTCGGGACCCGCGACGTGGTGCAGCAGGTTCTTGAGCAGGGCGCTGAGTTCGAACCGGGTCAGGGCGAGGGCCGCGCGCTCCGGCCGCCTCGGCTCCATGGCCAGCCTGATCGCGCCCAGGGTCAGATTGCGGTGCACGATCCGGGTGCCGTGCAACTGGCTGAGGGCGTCAACCAGCAGGCTGAACTGCTCGAACGCGACGATCGGGTGCCTGCCGACCCAGTCCCGCACGTCGGCCCAGTCCTGCTCCGCCAGCGGCCCGCCGACCTTGCGGGTCATGATGAACGCCACGCGGTTCGTCTTGTCGAACCGCCCGTCCACGATCTCCGGCAGCGCGGGGTGCCCCAGCATCCGCAGCCGCAGCAGATTGCGGACCTCGTGATCCCACAGCTCGCCCGCGAGATCGTCCACTCCGTGGAAGAGCGACACCTCCCGGGGCGGTTCCTCCCCTTGCGGGGCCCGCAGCACGAACCGGGTCAGCCATCCGTCGATGACGTGCTCGACCCCGCCGTCGAGCTCCCAGCCGCCGCCCTCCGGCGCGTAGACCGCCCGCCCGCCGGTGAAGAGGTCCTTGATCTGGAACTCCACGTCCTGCTGCGCCCACGGTTCATCCATCCCGGTCCCCCGTCTCGTCGTTCCCGGGACCGGAGATCCCGGCCGCGCCGGCGCCCCGCTCCCGGGACTTCACCGCCGCCACGGCCAGGACGACCACACCGTCCCTGAAGGCCACCGCGAGCCGCCCGCCGGAAAGGGCCGACAGCCCGAGCACCGGGGAGCCGAGCCGGATGCGGTGGCCGGCGGCGAGGGGCCGGGCGGCGGGCGCACCGGTGGCCCACAACTGGACCTCGCCGTCGTCGCCGGCGCTCGCCCACATCCCCCGGTACGCCGCCCCGCGCAGCCGCGCCATGCCGGTGACATCGCCCGGGTGCGCCCGCGTCACCTCCGCCGGCGGGCGGTCCGCGGCGCCGTCCCACCCCATGCGGTCGCCCGCCCGGACCGCTTCCCCGGTCAGCTCCCGGCCGCCGGCCGCGTCCAGGACCCGCACGGCCCTCTCCGTCCGCCCCGGGGCCCGCACCTCGTGCCACAGCGCCAACGCCTCGGTCCCCTCCTCGGTGACGTACCGGTGCATGCCGATGATCCGGCCGAACGGCACCCCGGCGCCCGGCGCCGCGCCGGTCAGGTGTTCCGCGGGGTCCCAGAAGTGGATGGCCGGACCCCGTTCCGCCGCGGCCGCCACCACTCGCCCTCCGTCGGGTCCCGCCAGCAGCGCGAGCGCACGGACCCCGCCTCCCGGCCCGGCGCCGACCGGCCGGCGGGGCCGGTCCGCCGTCATGGCCCACAGGCCCCGGGGGTCCCCCCACAGGACCGTCCAGCCGTCCCCCGCCCGCCACCCGGCCAGCGCCGCGGAGCCGGCCGCCCGCAACGGCCCCGGGACGTCCGAGCGCTCGACCGCCGCGTGCCCCTCGGACGAGGCGTCCCACCGCCACAGCGAACCGTCGTCACAGGCCACCGCCAGCTCCGCACCGGCCAGCACGGTGAGCGCGGCGAGCTGCCGCCGCAGACTCATGGTGTGCAGCAGCCGCGGCACCGCCCCGGCCACCTCCCAGAGCGTGAGGTCCCCGGCCCGTTCGGCCACCGCCAGCCACGGCTCGCCCCCGGGCCCGGTGACCGCCGCCAGACCCACCACGTCGCTGCCGGGCGCGCCCGGCGCGGGCGACAGCCGCGCGCCGCCCGGTTCCCCGGCCGCGCCGGGGTCCAGCAGCGCCACCCAGCCCGTCTCCCCGGCCACGGCGAACCGTCCGTCGGGCAGCGCCACGAGCTGCCAGACCGGCTCGGGCGCCTCCAGCACGCGCTCGTCGGCAGCGGCGGCGGTAGCGGCATCGGGGTGCCAGATCCGCAGCGTACGGTCCTCGTGCGCCGACACGACCAGGTCCGGGCCCGCCCCGGCCGGGACGTCCCCCGCCGTCCCCGAAGCGCCGTCGGCGGCCCTCGGGACACCGCCCGCCGCCACCGCCGTGACCGGGCTGTCGGAGCCGCGTGTCAGCAGGACCGGGGCGTGGCTGCGCCAGGGCTCCCACAGCGTCACGGAGCCGTCGCGGGCGCCGCTCACCAGCCACGGCCGGTCGGGACGCGCGGCGACCGCGGTGACCATCTGTCCCGCGTCGAGCTGGAGATGCGGTGGCGTACGGGGCACCGCGCCCCAGCACACCTCCCACTCGCCGCCGTCCCCGGCCGGGTGCGGCTCACCGCAGGCGCGCAGCCCGCCGAGCTGGCGCAGTCCGGGCCGGTCGGCGGCGCCCGAGCGCTCGATCAGATGCGCGGAGGCGACCGTGCCCAGGATCTCGGCGGGCAGGTCGGTCGGGACCGTTCTGCCGCCGCGCCGCCCCGGAGCGAGCGCGAGCCCGCACAGCGTCGCCACCCGCAACCGGTCCAGCACAGCGCGACGGGCGGCCAGTTCGCGCCAGCCCGGGGCGCCGCAGTCGGCCGCGTACTCGGCGAGCCGGCTCTCCAGGTGCGGGCTCGGCGGCCGGCCCTCGGCCACCTGGTCGGCGGCGAGTTCCAGCAGCGCGGTGAGCATGGCGAGCCGCTGCCCACCGGTGACCCCGGCGGCCAGCCGCTCGGCATAGGTGCGATGGGCCAGCCGGTAGACACTGCGCCGGTCCTCCCCGTCCAGCAGCACATAGGCGGCGGCCTTGCCCAGGAACTCGGTGAGCCCCCGTTCGTCCGACGCGCCTCCGTCCCGCCCCGCCAGCGCGCTCGCCGCCCGCAGCCAGATCCCGTCGGCACGCGGCAGCCCCCGGCCGTGGCCGAGCGCGAGCGCCCTCAGGAACGGCAGCGCCATCGGCAGCTGCGCCGTGAGACGCGCCACGGCCGCCCCGAACAGCCCGGAACGGTCCCGGTCCAGGAGCTTCAGGAGCGCCTCCCGCGCGCCGGGGTCAGGCGACAGCACACCCGGATCCCCCTCGATCTCCCGCACGAGCAACGCCACCTGGAGGAACTGCCAGGCTCCCTCACGCACATGCTGCTCGACGGCCGCCCGCACCGTCTCGGTCACCGCGTCCGCCCACGCGGGGCCGGTCTCCACCGGCGGCGCGTCGGCGCCCTCCCCGAGCGCCCTGCGGACCCCGTCGGCGGCGTAGGCACCGGCCGCGACCGGGTCCGGCAGGAATTCCAGCACCCGCGCACCGCCGGTCTGCGAGCCGAGCACCGTCGGCAGATCGATCCGCGCGCCCCCGGGACGCCCGTCGTCGCCGGGTGCGCTGCGGGTGCCGATGATCAACGAGACCTGGGGGTGTTCCGTCACCGCCAGCAGCAACTGGGCCGTCGGCACGGGGTCCCGCGCCTCGTCGAGCGCGTCGGCGACCACGAGGATCCGTCGGGCGGGCTCCGGGGAACCCGGGCCCCGCTCCCCCGCGGGCGCCCGCCCCGCCCCCACCCCTGCGAGCCGGTCGCGGACCTCCGCCACGGTGCTCCCGGTCAGCCGCAGCACGGCCCCGACCCGGGCCCCCGACTCCCGAAGCCGCCGCAACGCCTCCCCGAGGAACGCCGACTTGCCGACGCCGGGCGCCCCGGGCACGATCAGCACCCGCTCCGCTCCGGGCTCGGCGGCCCACCGCACCACCTCGGCCAGCTCCGTCTCCCGCCCGGTGAAATGCGGGACGACCTCCAGGAACCCGGCGCGCTCGCGCTCCTCCGGCGACTCGACCACCCGGGTCCCGGTCACGGGTGCGGCTTCGAACTCCCGCTGCCTGCGCCGCTGCTCGGCCACCGTGGTGACCCCGGGCAGCGGCACCCGGTCCCGCACCAGCAGCCTCAGCTCCGCACAGGACTCGCCACCGAACTCGCAGTAGTGGCCGGACTGCTTGAAGAACCGGCCCAGCTCATGGAGTTCGAAGACGTCATGGCTGGTGAGCGTGTCCAGGTAGTCCTCCAGCGTCTCCCGGAACGTCCCGAGGTACGCCTGCGCCGCGTCCTTCCCCGTCGCGATCAGCAGAATGGAGTAGGGGGCGTCGTCCGTCGCGGCCGCATGGTCGAGACGTTCCCGCACCACCCTCGCGAAGTCGGAGGACTTGCACGCCTCGATCACCACCATCGCCCACTGCCCCTCCGCCGGACGGCGGTTGCGCCATTCGGCGTAGAGATGCTGGGCGAACAGGTCGGGCGTGAGCTGCGCGTGGTCCCCGCGCGCGGCCGACCCGGGCACGAGCAGGGCCGGCCCCATGCCGCCCCGGCGGCCGTGCCCCAGCCAGACCAGGGCCGAGGGCCGTTCCTTCGGGCGGCGCTCGCCGGGTTCGCCGTACTCCCCGGACCAGCAGGCGAGTTCGTCGTCGGCCACGCCGAGGGAGTCGACGGTGCCGGGCCGGGCGGACGACGGCAGCGCCGGCTGTCCCCCGATCCGCCGCAGTACGTCGAGTACGGCGGCCGCCTCCGCCGCGGTGTCCGCCTTCGGGTACCCGGCGACATGCCCGACCGGCACCACCAGCGCGTCGAACGCCTCCGCCACCGTCCCGTCCCGGACCGCCCCGCCCTGCCGCGGCACGACCAGCGACGCGGGCGACGCGGGCCCGACGGTCCCCGTGCCTGTCACGGTTCCGGTTACGGTTACGTCCCCCGCGGCTGCCGGCTCGCGCCCCGCCGACACCAGTTCCGCCGCCATGGCGTCAGCCGTCGTGCACCATGTCGAGGACCGGGACGAGGCGCCGTTTGGGCTCCGCGCCGCCGGTCACCTCCACCTCGTACATCCCCGGCCGGCCGGGAGTGCAGGAGGCCGCGAGGACACCGGGCCGGCCCGGTACCGGCCGCAGGGCGGGGGTCAGCAGCTCGTCCAGGCCGTTGACGCCGCGCACCCTGCACTCCAGGTCGGCGCCCCGCGCGACCCCGTCGACCTCGATGGCGAAGGGCTCGCCCAGGGTGGACCACTCCGGCGCGCACAGCTCGAACTCCGCCTCGTCCCCCAGCATGGCGCCCCGCTCGTCCGGATGGCGCAGCCCGTGCATCAGGCCGGAGGCCATGTCGAGGACACTGCGGGAGCGGATGAGCTCGCCGTGCTCGTGGTAGAAGTGCACCGGCCTCGCGGTGCCCGGCAGCTGGGCCGCGTACTGGTACACCGTCCCGTCGCCGGTGCGCGGGTCGCGCTGCGGCCGGCCCTCGGCGTCCGGGAGCAGCCGGCCGTCGTTGTAGCGCTTGAAGAGACAGCGGTCGAACAGCGCGACACCGTCGGCGAGCCGGTAGCTGGTCCAGGTCCGCTGGCCCATACCGACGACCGTGACGTGCTCGGGCAGGGTGGTCTCCGCCCGGCCGGCACGCCTTTCCACGGCCGCCTTCGCCAGGTCGCGCCGCCCGCCGAGCGCCACGATGTCCTCGATGCCCGGCACCCGCATGTCACCGTCCACCTCATGGGCCCGGTAGCTGGGCAGCAGGTCGTACAGCCCCGGCATGGTCGCGGCGACCGGGCGCAGGACCGCGGGCGGCACGGGGAGCGGCAGGCCCTTGCCGGCGTTGAGCATCAGCACGGCCTTGACCGAGCCGCTGAAGGGGGTGCCGACGGTCATCACCGCCCGGATGTCGGCGCGCAGCGTGCTGTCCAGGTGCAGGGCCTCGCGGATGAGCAGGCCGCCCATGGAGTGGGCCACGAAGACCAGCCGGGCGGGTCCCGCCTCGGGGTCGGCGTCCAGGTAGTTCCGGTGCTCGGAGTGGGCGCGCCAGGCGTCCAGGTGGCGGCGGGCCGCGGCGGCGAGGAGGGCGCCGTTGTGCTCGACGGACAGCCGCCAGTCGTAGGGGAAGGGGAGGAGGGCGGCGGGGTCCACCACGCTGCGCCGCATCTCCGTGACCATGGCGGTGTAGGGGTGGGCGGAGCCGAGCCCCGGTAGCGATTCGAAGCTCTCCAGGAGCCCGGTCGCCTCGACGTCTGCGGTGCCGCCCTCCCGCTCGCTCCCGGTCACCTCCAGCCGGCGCAGCTGGTCGGTGTGGGCCCCCGCCGTGTAGGCGAGGAGCTTTCCGACGCCCCATAACTTCCGGCCGGTCCTGGTCTCCCTGAGCTCGCTGCCCATGATGCCGGGCACGATCACCACGGCGTCGTGCAGCCTTCGTCCCGGATTGCTTCTGCGCATGAGCTTCGCCTCGAACGCTCTGACGACCCGCATCCCCTGGGGTCGATGTCATGGACGGAATCCAAGAGGCTAGCACAGCGCACCACGCTCCGTGACTGCCTCAACTAACCTACTCAGCCTGGGAGTTGCCCCTTCCGCTTGCGTCGCCTCCGGTCGCGCCCGCGCGCCCGGAACGCCGGACCGGGCCGCCTCGCCGAGCGCGTACTTCGAGGTCCGCCCGCGTGTCGCGGCCCCCGGCGAGCGGCGGGACGACGCACACTGCCCTATTTTTTGATTGATGACCGAAAGGCCGGTTTCGCCGTGCCGTACCTCGGCCACCGATGACCCAGGGTCACCCCAGGAGGGCGCGATGTACCGCTCCGAGACCGGACGACCGGCCACGGGGAGCCCCTGATGGCCGGGCCCGAGAACGGGGCGTCGCCGAAACAGCCGGAGGATTCCGACCTGCACGTCCGTCTGCGGACCGAGCTGGGCCGCATGGACGAGCAGATGCGCAGCCTGCTGGAGGCCATGGACCGGCTCCAGGGCCTGCTGGACGCGGTGGTCGCCATCACCAGGGAGAACGAGCTGCCCTCGGTCCTGTACCGCATCGTGACCACCGCGATGGACCTGGTGGGCGCCCGCTACGGAGCGCTCGGCGTGCTCACCCCCTCCGGTGACGAACTGGACCAGTTCATCACCGCCGGCCTCACCGAGGAGGAGCGGGCCGCCCTCATCGGCACCGACTTCCCCCACGGCCGGGGCGTCCTCGGTCAGCTGATCCACCACCCCGAGCCGCTGCGGGTGGACGACATCGCGGCCCATCCGTCCTCCGTGGGCTTCCCGCCCAACCATCCGCACATGGGCACCCTGCTCGGCGTCGCCATCAGCGTCCGCGGCGAGATCTACGGCGACCTCTACCTCTCCGAGCGCCAGGACGGGCAGCCCTTCGACGCCGACGACGAGAGCGTGGTCACCGCCCTGGCCGGCGCCGCCGGCATCGCCATCGAGAACGTCCGTCTGTTCGAACGGGTGCGCGAGGGTGCCGAGCAGTTCCAGCGGCTGCTCCTGCCCACCCTGCCCGACCTGCACCCCTTCACCGCCGCCGCGGTCTACCGGCCGGCCGCCGAGCCCAGCCAGCTCGGCGGTGACTGGTACGACGCCATCCCGCTGCCCGGCGACGTCGTGGCGATCGTGATCGGGGACGTGGTCGGCCACGACCTGCCGGCCGCGGCCGCGATGGCCTCCACCCGCAACATGCTGCGCGCCCTGCTGTTCGACCGGGGCAACGCGCCCGGCGCCATCCTCACCCAACTGGATCACACCCTCCAGGCCATCACCGAGAACCCCATCACCACCATCACGCTGGCCCGTATCGAACCGGACGAGGCGGGCTGGCGGCTGTCCTGGAGCACCGCCGGACACCTTCCGCACCTGCTGATCGCGCCGGGCCGCCCGGCGGAGTACCTGTTCGCCGAGCCCGGACTGCCGCTCGGCGTCGACCCCGGACTGCCCCGCCCCGACCACTCCTGTTCCGTGCCGCCCGGCGCCACCGTGGTCTTCTTCACCGACGGCCTGGTCGAGCACCCCGACCGCCCGATCGACCAGAGCCTCGCGGAACTGATCGAACTCGCCGTCGAGTACGCCTCCCTCCCCCTGGACGACTTCGTCCAGGCCCTCGCCGACCACCACCCCAGCGACGGCCACGACGACATGGCCGTCCTGGCCCTGCGCACCCCGCCCGCCTGACCCGGCCGCCGCCCGCCCCGGCCCGTTTCCCACCCTGGGGTCCCAGGCCGTCCCCTGCCGTGGAGGATCCCCCCGAACCGGCGGATGATGGTGGCCGGGGCGGTGTCGATGCGGAGGTCGCCGATGACGGTCGCGCGGCGTGGAGGACTCCGGCGCGGTGGTGTCGCCGCTCTGGAGATCTGCGCCCTCGCGGCGCTGTACTACGGCTCCGCCGAACTGGGACTGCTCCAGCAACTGGTGCGCGGCCAGGTCACCCCTCTATGGCCCCCGACCGGTATCGCCGTGGCGGCCCTGCTGCTGCGCGGTCCGCGGATCTGGCCCGGCATCACGCTCGGCGCGCTGCTGGTCAACCTCTCGCTCGGGCCGTCGTACACCGCGCTGCTCCTGATCGTCGTGGGCGACACCCTCGCGCCCCTGTGCGCATACGTCCTCCTGCGACGCGCGGGGTTCCGTCCCGAACTGGACCGGCTGCGCGACGCGATCGCGCTGGTCTTCCTCGGCGCCTTCGCCGGGACGCTGGTCAGCGCGACGACGGGCAGCGGGACGCTCGTCCTCACCGGCGGCCTGAACACCGACCGGTTCTGGACGACCTGGTGGGTCTGGTGGACCGGTGACGCGATGGGCGTCCTGGTGGTGACGCCGGTCCTGCTCGTGCTGTCCCGGGCACGTCTGCCCTGGCACGTGAAGCCGTCCCGCTGGGCAGAGGTCCTGCTCCTCCTCGCGGCCACCGCCTGTGTCGGGGTCGTCGACACCAGCAGCACCCCTCTCCTCTTCCTCGGCTTCCCGCTGCTGATCTGGGCCGCCTTCCGCTTCCGCCTGGCCGGCACCGCACCCGTAGCCCTGGCCGTCTCGGTCTTCGCGATCATCGCCGCCGGCCGCGGCTCGGGCCCGTTCGCCGAGCACGGCGTGCTCACCGACATGGTCACCCTCCAGGCCTACAACGGTTCCTCCGCACTGACCGCCCTGCTCGTCGCGGCGGCCGTCAGCGAGCGGGACAAGTCCCAGAGGGAGATTGCCCGAGCCTGCGGCCATCTCGCCGACCTGGTCTCCCGGCTCTCCGCCACCGGCACCCAGCCGACACCGCCCGCCTCCGGCTCCCATCCCCACCCCGGGCCGCCTCGCGGCTCCGACGCCGGCTCCGGGTCTCGCCCCCGCCCCGGCTCCACTCCCGGCGCCGGCGAAGAACGCCACCGCTCCCGCTCGACCTACCGTCCGGCACCGCCCCCGCGCGGAACCGCCGACCCGGACTGAGACGGACGAGCCGAGCCGGACCAGACGGGGACCGCGGCAGGCGCCGCCCCGCCTCCCGCTCCTCCGGCACAGGGCGACGGATCAGGCCGCCCCGAGTCTCGGGAAGAGGACCTCCGCGTCGCCCCGGTTGATCGCGTCGAGCTGTCCCGGTTCGTAACCGTCGTAGCCGTCGAGCATCGAGTCGAAGAGCTTGCCGTGCTCCTCCGCGGCGAAGGGCGGGTCACTGCCGTAGAGGACATGGCCCGGAGCCGCGAAGGCGAGCAGGGAGGGCAGGGCGGAGGGGCTGGCGGACAGGGCGGTGTCGAAGTAGAAGCGCCGCAGGCCGGCCAGGACGCCCTCGGGCGTGGCGCCGGGGCTGAACTGGGCGCCGAGGGTGAACCGCCAGGCCGCATAGGGCAGGAACCCGCCCGCGTGGGAGAGGATCACCCGCATCCGGGTGTACCGGCTCATCACTCCGTTGAGCGTCATGTGCAGCGCGGTGCGGGTGGTGTCGAAGGGGAAGTCGACCACGGGACCGGGCAGGCCGTCGAGCATGGGCAGCGCCGAGCCGGTGGGGTGGACGAAGACCACGGCGCCGCGCGCGTCCAGCTCTTCCCAGAGCGGGACGAACTCCTTGTCCCCGAGGTAGCGGCCATGGACGTTGGACATCAGCACCACGCCGTCGGCATGCAGTTCGTCCAGCGCGTACGCGGCCTCGGCGAGCGCGCCGTCCACGTCCGGCAGCGGAAGGCTCGCGAAGATTCCGAAGCGGTCGGGGCGGTCTTTGACCAGTTCCGCGCCGTACTCGTTGACACTCCGGGCCACCGCGCGGGCCTCCGTGTCGTCGCCGAAGTGAGTGCCCGGTGAGCTGACCGAGAGGACGCCGGTGGCGATCGAGCGGCGGTCCGTCATCGCGATCGCGCTCTGCGCGTCCCACGCGGGCGTGGGCCAGCCCGCCGCCGTGGCGCCATGCCGCTCCATCACCTCCCGGTAGGCACCCGGAACGAGGTGCTGGTGGACATCGATGCGCCGAGAAGCGACCATCTCCTCTTACCTCCCTAACATTTAGCATGCTAACGATTGCTTTGCTAAAGTAGCAGCCGTGAGTGACAGACGCAACAGCCTTCACCCCGGCGAGCAGCCGACCTCGGACGACGGCCGGCCGGAGGACCCCGCCCCCGGGCCGGCGGCGGACCGCGACCGGCCGGCGGCGCGGGGCGGCATCGGCGCGGAGGAGATCTCCCAGGCCGCAGACGCCCTCTTCTTCGCGATGCGCCGGGCCCGTACGACCGGCGCGGAGCACTACGGGGGCCTCTCCCTCCCCCAGGTCGCCCTCCTCGAACCGCTGGCCACGGAGCCGGACCTGCCAGTGGGCCGGCTGGCGAGCAGCGCGGACGTCAGCGTCCCGACCGCGACGCGGATGCTCCAGCAACTGGAGTCGAAGGGCGTCGTCGTACGCCGCCGCTCATCCGAGGACGAACGGCGTGTCCTGGTCAGCCTCACCGACGACGGCGCCCAGCGGCTCGCCCTGCTCCGGGGCCACCTGCGCGAGCGCCAGGCCCGCGCCTACGAGGCGTTCACCCCGGCCGAGCGCGCCCTGCTGGTCACGCTGCTGCACCGGCTCACGGACCTGGTCGCCGACACGGGCACCGGCTGAGCCCTCGGCGGTTCGTTCACGTCCGCCTGCGCGAGCCCCGCTGCGGACAGCGCACGCCGCCGGCAACGCGACAGGTCACCGTCCGGCGATGAGCGCGGGCAGTACGCGCATGTCGTGGAAGACGACGGTCCCGGGTCCCGCGAGCCGCTCGGCGGGGGTGATCCCCCCGGCGTACCCGAAGGCGCGCATCCCCGCGGCCCGCGCGGCCCGCACACCGGGCCCGCTGTCCTCGACCACCGCACAGGCGGCCGGCTCGACCCCCATACCGCGGGCGGCGTGGAGGAACAGGTCCGGCGCCGGCTTGCCGCGGGAGACCTCGGCGGCGCTGTAGATGCGGCCCGCGAAACGGTCGTACAGCCCGGTACGGCCCAGAGTGTGCCGCATCTTGTCGTGGGAGCCGCTGGACGCCACGCACATCGGCAGCGTGATCGCGCCGAGGGCCTCCACCAGACCGTCCACAGGGGCGAGTTCGGCGTCGACGGCCTCACGGTGCCGCTCCTCGAAACGCTCCGACCAGATCGCGGCGGTCCGCGCGCCCAGCCGGTCTGCGACCTGTTCACGGATCGCGGCGTGCGAGCGGCCGATGAACCTGCCGACGACCTCGTCCTCGCTCAACGGCCAGCCCAGTTCGGCGCCGAGGGCGACCTGGAGGCGGACGGCGATGCGCTCGCTGTCGACCAGTACACCGTCGCAATCGAATATGACGAGCTCAATCGGCTTGATCATCCTGGCAGGATAGACACTTGCCCGGCGTGCCGCCTCCCTCTCGAAGAAGTGGCACGCCGGGCCTCGTGTCCAGCTGTCGTGGCGCTGCTCGTCCGAGCCCGGGTCCGTCCCCCGTGCGGATCTGGCCTCAAACCCCCCGCGCATTCCCCGACGGCTGCTTCCCCTCGTCCCCGTTCAGCAGATGTGGAGCGAGAGGGAGTCGGCCGAGACGGGTCGAGCGTCTCGGTCGTCCTCCTCCAACCGGTCCTCGACGCGATCCAGCAGCGCCTCCCAGCTCACCGGATCGATCTCTCCCGGTGGCTGCCGAGTCGGCGCCCGGCATGCCTCCGCCGCCTGGCGGAGCAGTTCGAATGTCTGGTACATCCCGCGTGTTCCCTCCCGAGGTGTGCGTGTGAACCTTGTCTTTCTCCGGGTCGCTAGGACCCAACCTGGGCTCACGGGAGGCGACGTGTGGGCCCCCTCCCGTGAGTCCGAGTAGCGGCACTAGCTCGTCACGTCGCCCAGTACCTCGTCGTAGATCGTTTCCTTGTAGGGCTCCAGGGCCTTGCACACGTCCTTGAACCGGCGGCCCACCGTATGCCGGTCGATCTTGAGGCAACGCGCGATCTCCGCCTGGCTGAGGCCCTCGACGATCGCGAGCCTGCCGACCGGATACAACCTGTCCGTCAACTTCTCGGCGAGGAAACGGTCGATGGCCTTGAGGCGGACCTCCCGTGCGTGGTCCCCCTCGTCCGCCTCGACCGGCACCTCCGGGAACTCGCGTACCGGGGAGGAGAGATCACGGTCCCTGCCGCGCACCGCGTCCGCGATGACGTCGCGCATGACCTTGCGCGCGAAGGCCCGTCCGCCGTCCCGCCGGTCGAGGGCGAAGTCCGGCCTCGACCAGGCGCGCACCAGCTGCAGCACGCAGGTCTGCACCAGGTCCTCCAGCATGTACTGCATACGCGCCTGGCGCACCATCCCTTCGAGGAACGGCTTCAACCGACCCAGTTCCTCGACCTGTTCCGCCGTCAGCCGTCGGCGGGGCTTGGACTCGGGGGCGGGACGGGCGCCGGGGACGGGGTCCGGCGGGGTACTCGGTGGGTCGTTCGGCTCCGTCGGCCCTCGAACATCGGGGGCGTTGCGCATAGGGACCAGTCCTTCCCGTCAGTCAGCCAACTCGTCACTGGCCTGCGGCAGTTCACCGCTTCATCCATCCATGCCGTGGGGCGGACCCGGTACGGTGCGTTTTCGGACCACGAGTTCGAGCGACGGGCGCTCAACCCAGCACCTGGAGAACGAAGACCGCGACTCCGACACCCACGAGCAGGGCGACCCCGAGCGGCGGGTCGAGGAAGGCCACGTAGGTGACAAGGCCCGCGACGACCATGATCAGCAGGGTGCGTCGAATCTTCCGGAGGGAATCCATTCGGGCTGCTCCAAGAGGGGGGTTGCGACGCCGGTCCTGAACCGGCGCGACCGGTCGTCCGCCGGTTCACCGGAGCAGGCCGTACCGGTGGACCCCGGAGGGAGCGCGGCACACGGTGACCGTCGTCACCTCGCGCGTCGCACCCGGCGCACCCCGCCCCGCACGCGGGTGTCTCCCGGGGCCGAGCGGGGCAGCCGGACCGTCCTCTCCGACGGGGGCGGGAGGTTGTCCATGGTCACCCCGCTCGCGCCCGCGCCGGGCGAACGCATGGTCGGCGCGAATGCGCTCGGGATGAATGAGTAGGCTGCGGTGCCGTTCCGTCAGAGCTGTCATGCCCATTCGAAAGGCCGCAGTTGAGCACACCACCGTCGTATCCCGACCCCCGGCAGATGCCGGGGCCGTATCAGCAGGCTCCGGGGCCGTACCAGCAGGCGCAGGCGCCGGGGGCATATCAGCAGGCGCAGGCCCCGGGGGCGTACGCGCCCGCGCCGGGACCCTACCCTCAGCCAGGGGCGGCACCGTACGCGCCCGCGGCCGCTCCGGGGCCGTACCAGCAAGCCCCCGTTCCTGGCCCGTACCAGCAGCCGCAGGCGCAGCCGTACGGCGGTGGGATGCCGGTCGGTGGGGCGATGCAGGCATGCCAGATATGCGGGGCCGGGCCCGCGGCGCAGGTCACGGTGCGGGGGCATCAGGGGATGCTGATCATCATGCGTTCCCTGCGCCGCCGGGGGACGATGTGCCGTCCCTGTGCGCTGGCCACCTTCCGGGAGATGCAGGCCAACACCATGGTGCAGGGGTGGTGGGGGCCGATGTCGGTGGTCATCACGCCCATCACGCTGCTGATCAACCTCGCCGCCCTGTCCACGATCCGCCGTATCCCGGAGCCGGTCGCGGCCGGGCACCGGCCTTCGCTGAACCCGGGCAAGTCGGTGTTCAAACGGCCGCAGGGCATCCTCGGGCTGATCCCGCTGTGCCTGGTGCTCGGTGTCCTGCTGCTCGCCGTCGTCGGCATCGCGGCCGGGTCGAGCGACGACAACGGTGCGGCGCCGGCCGTGAAGGTCGGATCGTGCGTGCGCGGTGACACCGCGGCGACGTGTTCGGATCCGCTGCGGAGTTAGGGGCTTGTCCGGCCGGTGACGGTCGGACGGGTGAGTGGTCCGGTCATGGCGACGGGCCGGTGCTTCACGCACCGGCCCGTCTTCCATGAGGGTTGCGTCCCGTCAGTGGCGCCTGAAGCGACGCCTACGGCCGAGACAGACGGCTGCCGCGCCCGCGCCGAGCAGCAGGGCGACCAGGGACAGGATCCTCCCCATGCCGGCCATGCCGGTGCTGGCGAGGGGGCCGCCGCCCTGGTTCGTGCCGCCCGGAGCCGGGCCGGTGGACGGCTGGGCCGTCGGCGGGGTCGAGGCCGGGGGTGTGGTCGGGGTTGTGGTCGGGGGCGGGGTCGTCGGCGGGGGCGAGGTCGGCGGGGTCGCCTTGGGGACGTACACACCCGCGTCGATGGTGTGGTCGACACCGCCCGGCCTCGCGGGTGCCGTGACCGGGGCCTGCCCGCTGCACAGCCGGCCCGTGGTCGGCGGGGTCACGTTGGAGTCGTGGGCCCGGTCGTCGCCGGCCCTCGGGAGGGTGAACCGCAGGTCGGTGGGGGCGGGTCGGTCCGGCACCCCGCCGGTGTCCGCGGTGCACACGTCGAACCGCACGGTGTACTTCGCGCCGGGCGTCAGCTGGTAGTCCGCGCCGGCCCCGCCGAAGTAGTACTCGCCGTCGGCATCGGTCCTGGTCGTGGCGACCTGCTTGCCGTCGGCGTCCAGCAGGTCGATCGTCGCGCCCGGCAGCGGCACCTGCCCGGCGTCCTGGATGCCGTTGTGGTCGCCGTCGTACCAGACCACGTTGCCGATCTGGATCGGCGCGTTCGCCGCCGCGTACGCGATGTCGCCGAGACCGCCGGCCTTGCCGAACCCGTTCTGGTTCGGGCCGATGAACTGGTAGGCGTTGGCGGACGGGTCGTTGCCGGGCCCGGCGCCGGTGGTGATGTCGTAGTAGCCGGTGCCGTCGGTGATGACGTTGCCGGTCGGGTCCATCTGCGTGCTGACGACCCACTGCTGCTGCGGGATGTAGGCGACCGAGCCGAGCGAGGACTCCTGGTGCGGTCCGGGCTGGGTCGCGGAGCCGCCGTTCGGGAAGAAGTCGCCCGGGAAGTACTCGACGACGCCCGGTGCCTCGGCGCCGTCGACGGCGGGAGCCGCGTGGTCGGGGCAGGCCCCGGTGCCCTCCCAGTCGTATCCGCCGGTGGGCTTGGCGCAGGCCATGTTGATGTCGCCGCCCGACATGCCGTTCTCCGGGTCGTCGTTCGAGGGCCTCGGGTCGAGCCCGCCCCAGCTGACGATGTCCATGAACCGGTCGCGGAACCCGAGGACCATCGAGCCGTCACGGGCGAAGGCCATGCTGGCCAGTTCCGGCTGCGGGTCGATCATCGTGTTGTTCACCTTGAAGCTGTCCCAGTCCTTCAGGCTGCCGTTCCACGGGTTCCAGAAGTGGGCCTGCGGGAAGGCGGCGTCGCCGCTGAGCACGTTGCCGCGCTCGTAGGTCAGCGCGTGGGTCAGCACCGGGGCGAACCGCTCGCCGTCGTAGGAGTAGACGACGGCCTTCAGGTCGTCGCGTTTCTGCGTGCTCTCCGCGTCGCACACACCGCCGACGTACAGGGTGTTGTCGTGGGCGGCCAGTCCGAAGGGTCGCCAGTCGCCGGACGCGGCGCAGCCCGGGTCCGGGATCGGCACGGTCGCCCGGGGCGCCGAGGCGGACGGACCGGTCGCGTCGAAGCTCACCAGGGACCGGGTACGCAGGTTCACCGCGTACAGCGTCGAGCCGTCCTCGGACAGAGCCAGCCCGCCGATGCTCTCCTTGCCGGGCGCGTCGGTGAAGCCCGCGTCCTTGATCAGACGGGCGGTGTCGTGCGCCGTGACCGAGGCGCCCGGCACCTTCGCGAACAGCTTCGGGGCGCCACCGCCGGCGGCCGGCACCGTGTAGATCGCGTCGCCGCCGTCGGGGCCGTACTTGGTGTACCGCCGGGCGAACTCCGCCTGGAAGAGCCGCTTCCGGGCCTTGTCGTAGGCGAGCCCGAAGGTGGTGCCCACCTGTTCCTGCGTGTCGAGTACGTCCGGACACGCCGTCTTGTCGGGGCAGTTGCCCCGGGCGCCCGTGCCGAAGGCGACCAGTGCCCGGGTGTCCGTCCCGCCGCCGCCGTTCTGGACCGGCACGAAGTACCGGGAGTCCGGCAGGGCGTAGTCGGCCGCGTCCCAGACGCCGGTGATCACCGAGGCGTCCTTGCCGCCGGAGACGTCCACGAACGAGGTGAAGCTGTCGAAGTGGTTCGCCGCCGTCGAGGCCGGCGCCGCCCGCAGATAGTCGCTGTAAGGCGCGGGGACGGTGACGTCGACGCGGTACCGGCCGCCGGACAGCTCGGCCGACGGCTGGACGACGGCCTTTCCGGTGGCGTCCGTGACGCCGGTGACGTGGTGCCCGGCGGGATCGGTGACCAAGACCTTCATGCCCCGTTGGGGGACGTCCATGGTCGTGTTGATGACGCCGGTGCCGAAGAAGTCCCGCAGTGTCTCGACGGTCAGTGTGCCGTCGGAGGTCGAGGCGCCGGCCTGCCCGGCGCTTGTCGCGATCGTACCGGTGGCTCCGCCCATCAATAACAGACCGGACAGGCCCACCCGCAGCAGCCTACGTAATGGCATCGCATTCCTTCGCGTTGTCTACGTCGTCGCCCGACTCGGCGCATTGACGGCAACCCCCGGCTGCAGAGTACAAGTTGATGGCACGTCATATGGCCGAATCGGAAAATTCGAAAGAGACGTCGGCGGGAGCTGTTAGCATCGCGCCGCGTGCGGACCAAGAGAATCGAGCGAGGTCTCCGGCGGGATACGGCGGACAGGCGCCGCCGATGGCCGCGGGCGGCCTGGACCGGGGGCGCGCTCGCCCTCGTGGCCGCGGCGGCGACGGCGTTCGTCCTCATCGGCGGCAACGGCGCCTCCACCGCTCGGCGCGCGCTGACGCCGGACGAGGCGAACCGGCTGGCGATCACCCGCTTCCTCAACTACCAGGCGGGCGGCCGTGCGGTGACGATCACCGTGCCGAGCACCGCCGGCGGTCTGGTCGTCACCGGGTCCGTCGACTACCGCGCCGGGATCGGGTACGGGGTGGTGCGCGGCACCGGACGTGACACGTCCAGCGACGGGCTGATCCAGTGGACGGCCGCCGCCGTGCTCGTCCACCCCATGGCCGACGTCCCGGCCACGGCACCCCCCTCGCCGCCCCCGTCCGGCTGGTACCGCCGACCGGTCCAGAGTTCCGGGAACGCGCTGGACACCTCGCTCGCCATCGCGCTCGGCCTGGGCAGCGACCGGCCGGACAACGCGGAGTTGCTGCCGCAGAACGGCGCGGCGGTGGTCGGACAGGACAAGGTGCGCGGCCATTCGGTGGAAATCATGACCGGGCCGAACGTTCATACGAAGTCCGGGACTTCGGCCGACGCCGTGTCCGGCACCGGCGATTCCGTGCGGTACTGGATCGGCGTGGACGGGACCATGTACCGGGTGCGGGCCGGCGTGGCTTCCGAGTCGCGGCCTGTGGTCATCGATTTCGACGACCGGAAATACGTTCCGGTACGGCCCGCGCCCGGAGTGACGCCGGCCGGGTAACGGGCGGTGGGATGGCCGGGTGGCCGTCCCGTCACTCAGGAGGTGCGCACCCGCGCCCCGGTGGCGAGCAGCGACGGCGGCGGCAGCGGGATACCCGCGATGTCCGGGAGCGCCGGCACGGCCGGCACCTTGGTGGCGCCGGTGGTCGTGGCACCCGGGAACTGCGGCTGCGGGCCGGGCGCGGCCACCTCGGTGAACGGGATGCCCCTGGGCGCGTTAGGTGCCGTCCAAGTGCCCGACGGTGAGGGTGAGCCGGATGTCGCTGCCGCTGCCGCGGGGCAGGGCGCCGTCGCCACGAGCCGTGCGGGCACGGTCGTGCGCAGCGTGTTGCCCCGCAGGCAGTTGCCCCTGCCGTGGGTGGCGGTCGGGAACGTCCAGCCGACGTCGATGCCGTTGGCGGCGAAGGTGTTGTCCGTGATCCGGTTGCCGTCGGGGGTGATGTCGGCGGTCGCGGTGATCACGAACCCGGCGTCGGAGTTGCCGCTGATCCGGTTGCGCAGGAACCGGTTGTCGCTGCCGCCGTCGACACCGATGCCGATCCCCCAGCCGCCGTCGGCCTGTTCGGGGGTACGGCTCTGCTGGTTGTCCGCGATCAGGTTGCCGGCGACGACGGCGCCGCGCTGCGGAAGGAGCTTCTCCTGGTGGTCGGAGTCGGTGGTCAGGCCGACGCGGTTGCCGACGAGACGGTTGCCGACGACGTACATGTCGCCCCCGGCGTTGGTGCCCTCGTACCCGACCGCGTTGAGTTCGGCGATGTTGTCCCGCACCACGACACGGCACGGCTTGCACTGTCCGACGTAGATGCCCGAGTCCGCGCCGCCCGAGGCGTAGGAATGCTCGATGACGCCGTTCTGGGCGGAGAAGGCGTAGATGCCGTACAGGCCGTTGCGGGTCGCGGTCACGTAGGACACGAGGAAGGACTTCAGGAAGGTGACCGGCTCGTCTCCCGTGTCGTAGCCGCCGCTCCGCCCCGGCAGTCCGGCGACCGCCGCCGCCGAACCGGTCACCAGCACCCCGTTCTGCGTGTTGTTCTCCACGGTCAGGTTCTCCACGGCCACCCCTGGCGCCGCCACGACGACACCGTTGGGCTGCCGGAGCCGCCCGTCGATGACGACCTTGTCCCGCGACGCGCCGCGCAGGGTGACGCGGGGCGTCTTGATCCGCACCGACTCGTGGTAGACGCCGGGGGCGACCAGCACCAGGTCACCGGGCCGGGCCAGGGACACCGCCGCCGAGATCGTCGGGGCGTCGGCGGGGACGTGGATCGTCACCTGCGCGCCGTCCGGCCGCCGGCCCTTGCCCGATCCGCCGTCGTCGCCACCGTCGCCGCCGGCGCAGCCGGTCACCAGGGCCAGCGCGCCGAGTACTGCCGCCGCCATCACGCGAAGTGCTAATCGAGGCATGATCCCAGTCTGGCACGCCGGCGAATTCCGCACCGGAATGCGGAACTTGAGCGGCACGGCCGTTCAGGGTGTGGCACCCTGCACCCCATGCACCGAGCCGATCACCGCCCGTCACGCCGCACGTTCCTCGATGTCACCGGTGCCATGATGGCCGCCGGCCTCACGGCCGGGTGCACGGCGGACGCCTCCGGGCCGGGGCGGCACGGTGCTTCCGCCGGGACGACGACGACCCGGGTTCCGGCGCTGGGCCCGCACCAGGCGGGGGTCACGCTCCCCCAGCCGGCTCAGGGCAACCTGCTGATCGTGGTGGCCGATCTCGGTACGAGCGTGGCCGCCGGCCCGCTGCTGGCCGAACTCGGCCGGTCCATCGGCGCGTTGACCTCGGGGACCGATCCCGGGCTGCTGGGCCTGTCACCGGGCGACCTCACCGTGACCATCGGTGTGGGCCCCCGGCTGGTGCGCGCGGCCGGTGCCTCGCTGCCCGGCAGGGACGACCTGCCGCGGTTCTCCCGCGAGCGGATCGCCCCCGGGGCGCGCGGCGGCGACCTGCTGATCCAGATCTGCGCGAGCGACCCGCTGGTCCTCCCGCTCGCCGCCGCCGCGCTCCTGGACCGGGCCGGTGACCGCGTCCGTGAACGCTGGCGGCAGTCGGGGCGCCGTGGCGCGAACGTGCCCGTCGGCAAGGATCTCGCCGCACCGCGCAACCTGCTGGGCTTCATCGACGGCATCGTGGGTCCGCACACCGCCGCCGAGCAGCGCCGCGATCTGTGGCTGACCGGGCCGCCCCCGGTCGCCGGGGGCACCCTGGCCGTGGTGCGGCGCATGGAGCTGGACCTGCCGCGGTTCGCCGCCCTGTCCGTCACCGAGCAGGAGGCGGTCTTCGGGCGGCGTCGGGCCAGCGGGGTCCCGCTCTCCGGCGGCGCCGTCGCCTCTGGTCCGGACCTCGGCGCCAAGACGCCCGACGGCCGCTACCTCGTCCCGGCCAAGGCCCATGTCCGCAGGGCGCACGCCGGCGTGGTCGGCGTCGGCCTCATGCTCCGCCGCTCCTACAGCATCGACGAGCCGGCCCCCGGCCTGCTCTTCGTCAGTTTCCAGAACGACCTGAGGACGTTCACCGCCACGCTCACACACATGGACGCGGCGGACTCCTTGCTGGAATTCACGACCACGACGGCCACCGGCACCTTCCTGGTCCTGCCCGGATTCGATCGTCAGCATCCTTTGGGGGCAGGGTTGTTCGGCGTCGACGGGTGACGCGGTGCGAGGCGAGGGGGCGCGGTCGAACCGGCGCGGGGCCGGAGCATGGCAGGGAACGCCGTCACGAGCGGCAGGAGCGGCGACTTCTCCCTCATCCAAACGTTTGATCCAATGGTAAGAAATTCATTAAGGTCATGCTCCAACCCCCGTTTCAGTGCTCACTCGGACGGAGTGACGGCGGCGGGCCCCGCCCGCCGCCGTGCCGGCAGGCGGCCGAAGGAGCAAGGAGCTCGCCCCTGTGGCCTCCCATCGTCGACCCAAGCAGCCCAGCCGGGCGCGGGTCACCGTCCTGACCACCGCGGCAGCCGCCGCCGTGGCCCTGAGCACGCAAGCCGCCGACGCCGCACCGAGCCAGAAGCCCGGCAAGGACGAGGTCAAGGCGAAGGTCGACAAGCTCTACGAGCAGGCGGAGCAGGCGACCGAGAAGTACAACGGTGCCAAGGAGAGGCAGCAGAAGCTCCAGAAGGAGATCTCCGCGATCCAGGACGCTGTCGCCCGCGGCAGGCAGGAGCTGAACGAGCTGCGCGACGGCCTGGGTTCGACGGCCAGCGCGCAGTACCGCTCCGGCGGCCTCGACGCCTCGGTCCAGCTCTTCCTGTCCTCCGACCCGGACGACTTCCTGGACAAGGCCTCCACGCTCGACCAGTTGAGCGGCCGGCAGGTCTCCGCCCTGAAGAAGATCCAGGCCAAGCAGCGTGAACTCGCCCAGCGGCGCGCCGAGGCCACCGAGAAGCTCAAGGACCTCGCCGACACCCGTACCGAGCTGGGCGACAAGAAGCGGGAGATGCAGGGCAAGCTCGCCGAGGCGCAGAAGCTCCTCAACACCCTGACCGCCAAGGAGAAGTCGGCCCTCGCCGCCGAGCAGCGGCGGGCCGGCCGTTCCGCCACGGAGCGCGTACGGCTCGGCGACGAGAACTCCGCCTCCGGCCGCGCCGCCGCCGCTTTCGCCGCCGCCCAGGGCCAGCTCGGCAAGCCGTACTTCCGCGGCGCCACCGGCACCGCCTCCTACGACTGCTCGGGCCTGACCTCCTGGGCCTACGCCCAGGCCGGCGTCCACATACCGCGCACCTCCGAGGAGCAGGCGGGCATCGGCACCCGCCTCACCCGGAGCCAGCTCCAGGTCGGCGACCTGGTCTTCTTCTTCGACGACCTGCACCACGTCGGCCTCTACGCCGGCAACGGCCAGATCCTCCACGCCCCTCGCACCGGCACCGTCGTGCGCTACGAGTCGATGGACACCATCGGCGGACCGTTCATGTTCGGCGTCCGGGTCTGACCCGCAGCCCCGCTCAGGGGGGAACACCTCGCCGCGATGCCGTGCCGATGCGCACACCACCCCGGTCGAAGTCGCCGCGCTGGAGCGGCTCGCCCCCCCCTGGGCGGAAAGGCCGCGCGGCAGGGTGAGCGCCGCGGCCCAGGCTTCCCGCCGCCACTCGGCACCGGTACCGTCCGGAAAGCCCGTGAGAACACGGGGCCCTGACAGGGCCGGCGCGTGACGTCGGGCGCGAAGCGGGCAGCGGACGTGGCGCGCGCACGGCGGTTTCCGCCAGCGGCCCGGCGATTCCCGGGGTAGGCGCCAGGCGCCGTACCAGACCGCCGCATGCCGGCACCCGGAGCGCCGTACGAGCGTCACGGTGCCGCAACCGTTCAGCCCTCCGCCGGCCGACCCGCGAGGCGGCCTTCACCGGGATCCGCCTCTTCGGGGGGCCGGCCCGGACGAGCCCGTCACGTGGCCGAAGACGCGCCGGTCGGGGCCCGCCCTCCGGAGCCGTGTCGCGCCGCGCCCCTGACCGACGAGGGCCGGGCGCCGCGGGCGACCACCGCGCACCGCCGTGACCGTCTCCCGACTCCCGCCGCCGGAACAGGCACACGTCCACGCTGACGGTTCGTCGGACAGATGTGAGCGAAGCCGCTCCGAGACCCGCCGGTTCGTCGGTGTGTGCCGTGTCACGCATCCAAAATGTCACCCGAGTTGCGTGCATCACAGCGTAAATGTCCGTTTAGCGTCCATGCTCGAACCAGCCACCGATTCCCGAAGTGGGGTCCCCCGGCTTCCTCTTGGGCGCGAACTCTCGAAGCGGCCCACCACCCGGCGATCGTGGCGTTCCTCCCTGCTCTCCCCAGAAAGGTGCCCACCATGGCTGCTTACGTCTGCGCTCCTGCCGTGATACACGGCGAGCACTCCGTGAAGACCAGCGAGATCGTGGCGGAGGTACGCGACCGGCACCCGGACGCGGCGTGGGCGCCGCGCATCGACGGCATCGCGGCCGGCACGGGCATCGAGAGCCGCGGCTGGATGCTGCCGCTGGAATCCGCCGTCGCACCCGGCAACGGCGGCGTCCTGGGGACCGCCGGCGCCGGACCGGCCCAAGAGTCGCTGGTGCGCGAAGGGTTCACCCAGCAGGACGTCGACCGCGTGATGGCCGCCCTCGAAGCGATACCCGCGCCGCAGACGGTCCAGGAGCGGACCGCGCCGGCCTGGGAGGCCGTGCGGAGCTACGGGGAGCGCGCGGCGCGCGGGGCCCTGCAGATCGCCGGGATCGACGCCGCCGACGTCGACTGCCTGATCACCAGCAACTCGACCACCCCCGCGCTGCCGGGGCTGGACATCGCCCTGGCCAACCAGCTCCGGCTCCGCGAGGACGCGATGCTGCTGCCGGCCACGCAATGGGCCTGCATCGCGGGAACCCGTTCCCTGGCACTGGCCGCGGACCTCGTGGCCGCGGACCCCGACCGAGTGGTCCTGGTCGTGATCGCGGAGGCGCTGAGCACGACCTACCAGCCCGCGGACGACACCCTGGAGTCCCTGATCGTCCGGTTGCTGTTCGCGGACACCGCGGTCGCCGCCGTCGTCACGGGCCGCCCGCGACGCGAATCGGTGCTGCGGCTGGACGCGTCCTGGAACCACACCCTGCACGGCACCCAGGACCTGCACCGCCTGGAGACGCGGTCCGACGGAACCCACTTCGTGATGGACCGGCGGGGTCCGCGCGCCGTACAGGAGACGGTCACCGCGATGTGGGAGTGGCTGCGCGTCCGGTACGAGGACAGCCCCGACTCCTGGCACCCCGACGTGCTGCTCGCGCACCCCGGCGGGACCCGCGTGCTGGAGTACATGGAGCAGACGATGCCCGACACCTGGCCGTCGGGGCTGCTGGACCACAGCCGCGACAGCTACACCAGCGGCAATCGCGGAGGCGCCGCCGTGTTCGACATCATGCGGCGGGCGCACGACGCCGGGCAGAGGCCGGGCAGCCGCACCGTCCTCTACGCCGCGGCGCCGGGCCTCACCGCCACCGCCCTGGAAGGGGAGTGGCTGTAGCAGGCGCCCGCGCGGCCCGTACCGGCGCGCGGGCCATCCGGATCACCGGGCACCACACCGCTGCCGCGGCGAGCCCCGTCGGTGGGTCCGCCGCACGCGCCCGCCGCCACCGGCACCCCCGGGAAACCCGCCGCCCACGGCTCTTCGCCCATGCGCCCGCCCGGCAGCCGCGTCACCTCGCGACTTCCGCCCAGACCACCTTGCCGGTGTCCGTCCACCGCACTCCCCACCGCGTGGTGAGCCTGTGCACGATGTGCAGGCCGCGCCCGCCCTCGTCGAGGAGGTCCCGCCGGTTCAGCCGTGGCCTGCCGTTGCCGGTGTCGCCCACCTCGCACAGCAGGCCGCGGCCCGACCTGATCAGCCGTACCGTGATGGGCCCCGTCGCGAAGCGAACCGCGTTCGTGACCAGCTCGCCGACCAGCAACGCCACGTCGTCCAGGGTGTCCTCCCTGGTGCGCCACCGCCGCAGCAGGGCGGCGACCTGCGCTCGGGCACGGGCGGGGGCGTCGTAGCGGGCGGGCAGCCGCCAGGTGGCGGTGTCCTCCTTGCGGTAGCCGATCATGCGGGCCAGCAGCAGAGTCACGTCGTCGCGCTGGCGGACGGGCGCCAGCCCCGCGACGACACGCCGTGCGGCCTGCTGCAGGGCGTCCCACGGGTGCACCGCGGACAGGGCGTCCGCCAGCCTGCCGATGCCCTCGTCGATCGACAGGGCCGGATCCTCCACCAGGCCGTCGGTGTAGAGCGCGAGCAGGGACCCCGGAGGCGCGTTGAAGGTGTGCACGTCAAAGGGCTCCCGAAGGGCGAACTCGGCGCCCAGACCGGGATGGGGGCGGACCGCGAGCGGGCCCACCCGCCCGTCCGGAGACACCAGGACCGGGGGAAGGTGCCCGGCGCTGGACAAGGCGACGCGATGGCTGACCGGGTCGTAGAGAGCGATGCAGCAGGTCGACCCGAGGGCGCTGTAGCCGGCCGTCAGCCCGGACTCCGCGTCGTCCAGCAGCGACACGGTCTCGTCCAGGTGCTCCAGCACCTCGTCGGGCGCCAGCCCCGCGGACAGCAGCGCACGGGCCTCCATGCTCAGCTGGCCCATGGTCGCCGCGGCCCCCAGACCGTGCCCGACGACGTCACCGACCACCAGTGCGGTACGGCCGTCCGACAGCGGAAAGCTGTTCACCCAGTCGCCGCCGACACCCGCGCTGTCCGGGGTGGCGGGCTGGTAGATGCTCGCGATCTCGACGGTGTCGCCGCCGGTCCGGGGCAGCAGCCTGCGCTGCAACGCCAGCACCTGCGTGTGCTCGCGTTGGTGCTGACGGGCCAGGTCGACGTGATGGGCGGTCCTGGCCACCAGCTCCTGCAGCTCGAACAGCTCGCCGTCCCGGAAGGGGCGGTCCGCCCGCCGCCAGACCTCCGCCACGCCGAGCACGACGGGCGGCTCGCTGTCCAGGACCAGCGGTATGCACGCCACGCCCGCCGAGCGGTCACCCGGCACCAGGGCACGCATCACCCGCGGACCGCCGAACACCCGCTCGACCGCCGCACGGTCGGGGATGACGATGGCCTGCGGGGCGTCGTCGCGCTGTACCGCCTGTGACAGCAGGCGACTCGCCTCGCCGGGAAGATCGTCACCCGGAGTCACGTAGCCCTCGGGCCACGCCCGGTCCGGCACCAGGGCAGCGCGCCGCAGCCGGATGCGCCCGTGGGACCGCTCGGTGACTCCCTCGCCCGTCCAGACCGCGAAGTCGAGGTCGATGGCGGCCACGTCCCCCCAGGCCAGCAGGGACCTGGCCAGCGACTGAGCGGTCTCGCCGATGTCCAGTGAGGTGCCGATCGCGGTCTCGGCCGCGTACAGGTGCAGCCTCCTGGCCATGGCGATCACGGAGACGGTCAAGCCTTCCTGCGGCGCCGCGGCGGGCAGGATGCTCAGCGAGACCACCAGTTCCGACCCGTCGCCGCGCCGCAGTCGCTGGATCCGGGCCACATGCGCCTCACCGGTCTCCAGCACCTGCCGCAACCGCCGGGTCACCGTCGGTACGTCCCCGGGCGGCAGCAGGTCGACGAAGGGGCTTCCCTCCACGGCGTTCAGACCCGCGAACACAGGGGCGTCGAGATTGCAGCGGGTGATCCTCAGATCGTCGTCCACGTTGATCGCGCCGAGGATCTGATCCTGCCGGTCGGCCGCCCCGTCGTCGGACACGCGCCGGCCCCTGGCGCGGTCGCCCCGCGCCTCGGCGGGAACACCCGCCGCTGCCGCTCCGCCGCGCGGGAGGTAGCGGCCGAGGGCGCTACTGACCAGCTCGAACGGCGAAGACGACGACGGGGAGGGGGTGGAGTCCATGCGGCTCTCTCGGCAATCCCCGGCGCAGCACCGGGGCCGTACTCGGACCCGTGCGACGGGGCCCCGAGATCCCTGACCGCACACCTCATTGAATAACACCGGGAGTCGCTTCGCCCACATCGGCGGATCACCCGGCGATCGCGGACAGTAAGGAGTGCCGGCGGAAGGCGGGCCCCCGGCGCTCGCCGGTCACCGTGCGGAGAATCCAGGCGCTCCCCGCTCGCCGGAGCGGTCAGCCGTCCCGTTCCTCGACAGCTCCTGGTCACGGACCGACCGCGGCCGGAGGTGACACCCGGCTCCGGGGCGGGTTTCCGCCTCGGCCCGCCTGTGCCCCGGCGGAGGTCATGGGGTCGATCCCGCACGGGGTGCCGGCCGCCAGGCCGAACCCCGGCGGCGGCCCCGGTTCGCCATCCCGCCGGCGTCCCGGCCCGGCGCGCATGCCCTGCTCCGGGACTCGCGGAGGTCCTCGAAGCTGGCCGAGAGACCGTGGTGTCCCGCCTCCGGCCCCGTCACGGCCGGCCCCGAGACGCCCTTCGGTGAACCCGTACACCCACCGCGCCCCGCCGGCACGCACCGACCACAGACCTCCGTCGGCAGCCGCGCCGGGACGAGGGGGTGGTTCTGCCGCTCCGGGCGTCGTCCGGTCAGACGCAGGCCCAGGCGCTGATCTCGCTGGGGAGGGGCCCGCACGCGAAGTAGCTGAGTTCCGAGACCTTCTCCATCGCGGTGTCGTGGGCGGTCTCCCGCAAAACGGCGAGCCTCTGCAGTGCGACGACTTGTGCCATGGTGTTCCGTCCTTTCAGGGTGCGGAGGGGGAGCCGCCGTCGTCGACGGCGGCTTTCGCGCAGAGCCGGTCCAGGCTGAACAGCCTGTCCCGGCCGGGGTGGAGCAGCTCGTGCAGGAACAGCAGGATTCCGGCGGAGCCGCTCCACAGGTCGGCGCTGAACCGCTGGAGCCCGTCGCCGAGGAACCTGACCCCGCCGGCACCCGGCACGGCGTACTTGAACAGCGCCGCGGCCGTGTCCAGGGCGTGCTCGCGGTGCTCCGCGTCGCCGCTCACGGCGGCGAGATCGGTGAGCGCGAAGCCGAGACCGGCGAGGCCCTGGTAGAGGCCCGGCATGACCGTGTAGCGCGTGCGCAGGCGCGGCGTCAGGGCGCCTTCCACGGCGGTCAGCCGGTCGTCCGGCCGCAGGCGGCGGTAGCGGGCGACCGCCCGCAGCATGCCTGCCGTGCCGCAGAACAGGTAGGGCATCGAGCGGCGGTCGGTGGCCGAGACCGGGAAGTGCGGCGAGGAGCCCTCGCCCGGCATCGCGCGGTCGAGTTCCTGGCACAGCAGCCGCACGCCGCGGTCGAGCAGACCGGTGTCCTCGGTGACCGCGCCGAGCGGCGCCAGGGCCCAGGCCACACCGCACCGTCCGTGCAGCCAGCCCGTCGGGTCGTCCGGCGCGAGGCCCGCGACGACCCCCTCGTCGGTGCGGGCCGGGGCCAGCAGCCGTTCCGCGGTCTCCACGTGCGCAAGGTCGCCGGTGTGCTCGAACAGGGCGAGGTGTGCCATCGCCACGCCTGCCGCGCCTTCGGCGAAACCCACCCGGCGTCCGGTGATCGGGTGAGCGGCCGCGATGGCGAGCAGTTCGGCCGCCTCGTCCAGGAGACCGTGGTCCGCCAGTACCCAGGCCACACCGGCGAGTCCGGTGTGCAGGCCGGGGGCGAGACGCCGGCCCGCGGCCAGGGCGTCCGTGCGGAACCGCTCGACCAGGGCCGGGTCCACGGCCACCTCGGCATGGCGCAGTGCGTGCAGGACGCCCGCCGTGCCGTACGCCACACAGACGGTGTTGGTCGAATACCCGTTCGGTACGGTCGGAAAGAGCCGGTCCGTGCGCTCCGGGTCGGCCATGGCGGTCAGCGCCCGCGCCACCTCGTCGCGCAGCGCGCGCACGTGACGGCGCGGGTCGGCGGCGACGGCCTCGGGGCCGGGCAGGAGCGCCGGTCCGCCGGCCGGGTGGTAGCGCTCCGCGCGCGCCCACAGCGCCGGAGGGACGTCCGCGCGGCGAGCGAGGTCGGCCCGCAGGTGCTCGAGGGAACGCGGACAGCGTTCCACCACGCCCAGGTTCGGGCCGAGCATCAGGCGGACCAGGGCCGAGATGCCGTAGGCGTCCCGGACCCGCGGGTCCTCGCGGCAGAGGTGCGCGGGCGCCGCGTAGCCGGTGGTGGCCACCGCGACCGGGGGTTCGTCCAGCAGGTGCGCCGCCTCGAAGTCGATCAGACGTGCCCCGCCGTCCGGGCCGATCAGCACGTTGCCGGGGCTGATGTCACCGAAGACGTAGCCGGCCTCGTGCAGTTCGTCCGCCTGGCGCTCGAGCGAGGCGATGATCGCCGCGCAGTCGGCGAAGTAGCGGTCGAAGTCCTCCCGGCTCGCGTGGGGCCGGACGAGCGGGGTGCGGGTGGTGACCCAGGTGCTGAGCGGGACACCCTCAACGAACTCGGTGACCAGGAACTCGTGCTCCCACACCCGGAACCGGGCGAGGGGCTGCGGACACAGTCCCGGCCGCACGGCGTGCAGGCCGGTCAGGGCGCGCCACTCCCGCTCCATCCGCTCGGGCGCGCTGCGGCCGTCCCAGGACAGGCCGGTGTGGTCGCGGGCCTCCTTGATGAACACCTTGCGGCCGGTCGCCTCCTGTCTGCCCACGTAGGCGCCGCCGCCGTTGCTGTGCCGCACGGCGTACTCGAACGCGTAGCCCCGGAAGTCGGCCTCCGGCTCCTCTTCGGGGGCGTCGGCGGGGGTGAACGGGTCCTCGATGCCCTCGGGCAGGTGCCACCCGGGTTCGCGCAGGTCGGGGACGAGGGTGCCGCGGCTGTCGGCGATCACCGCCTCGCCCGTGCCGTCCGGCAGCAGCCGCCGGCGCGCGGTGAACGCCCCGTATCGGTAGTGCACGACCTTGGAGTCGCCGAAGCGCCGGTCGGTGAGGATGTACTGGCCCCGCTCGTCGCGCAGCCGCGCGGAGAGGACGTTCATCAGGTCCCGGGCGAGGTCCTCGTCATCCGGGTAGGCGACCAGGAGCTTGCCGCTCTGCGCCCGCGAGGCGTGTTTGTGCTGGAGCACGAGCAGGAGGCGCTCGGCGGTCACGTGCTTGAAACAGATGTTCCTGGCGAAGCACTCCTCGGCGAAGACGTCGAGCACGGCGGGCAACCGCTCGGCGCGTGCCGAGACGTGCACCTTCCAGCCCTGCGCGGGCAGCGTCCGCCCCGTGCGGGACCAGCTGGTCCACAGGTTCCGCTCGGCGTGCTGCCAGCCGTCCGGGACCTTGGACGGCCGGTAGCGGCGGCCGCGCTCGACGAGCGTCTCGACCGGCGCGTAGTAGTCGGGATCGGCCATTGCATACGTCAGTTCGCTCATCACTGCCTCACGTCGGCCAGGTCATGTGGGGACGGACCGGCATCCCGAAGGTGGGGGCGGCGCGTCCACGCGCGCCGCCCCGGCGGTGCCTCAGGCGCAGAGGAAGTAGCTCCTCTCGCTGCAGAAGGCCCAGCTGCCGCCCTCCACGGCGAGTTCCTCGTCGGCCTGCGCGGTCTCCATGTTCTGCAGCGACAGAACCTTCGACATGTTCGTTCTCCTTCTCTCGGTGAGCCGCTCGGTCGGTTGACGAGCGGACGACTACGCGGGGACCGGCCCGCGGGAGGTGGCGGCGAGGGCGTCGACCGTGAACAGCGGATCGGGCCGCTCATCGAGCAGGTGCGCGAGGAACAGCAGTACGCCCGCCCCGCCGCTCCACAGCTCACAGCTGAAACGCAGCCGCAGGTCGCCGAGCACGTGGACCGACTCGCCTCGCGGCACGGCGTGCGCGAACAGCGCCCTGGCCGAACCCCGTGCCGCGGCGCGGGCGTTGGGGTCGTCCAGGATCCGGCCGCACTCGCTCAGCGCGAAGCCGAGTCCGGCCAGGCCGTTGCCCAGCCCGGCGTGCGCCACCTGGGTCATCGAGGCCTTGCGGATCAGCTTGGGCAGCGCTTCGGCCAGCCGCTCGTCCGGCATGGCGGCCGACTGGCGCGCGGCCGCCGTCAGGAAGCCGGCGGTGCCGCAGTAGAGGTAGTACAGCTTCCTGCGGTCCTTGGCGGAGACCGGGAAGGACAGCTCCCCGCGGGCCTCGGCGGCCCGGTCGAGTTCGGCGTGCAGCAGCCTGCGGGCTTGGCGCAGCAGGGTCTCGTCGCCCGTGACGGCGCCCAGTTGCTGCAGCGTCTGGGCGACACCGGTGCGGCCGTACCACAGGCCGGTCATGTCGTCGGGCCCGAGCAGCGGGCTCAGCGCGGCGGAAGACCCGGGGAGCCGGGACGCGAACTCGGCGGCCCGGTCGAGGTGGTGCGGCTCGCCACTGTGCCCGTACAGGGCCAGGTGCGCCAGTGCGACGCCCGACCCGCCCCACGCCAGGGTCGCCGACGCACGGGTGAGCGGATGCCGGTCCGCCGCCGCGAGCAACTCCGCCGCCTCGTCGAGCAGACCGGTGTCGGCGAGCACCCAGGCGATGCCGGCCAGCCCCGTGAAGAGGCCGGGAGACAGGCGGTGGGCCTGCGCCAGGGCATCGCGGCGCAGCCGGGTCAGCACCCACTCCGGTACCGGCGTACCCGCGGCCCGTAGCGCGTGTACGACGCCGGCGGCGCCGTACGCCACGCCGAGCGTGTTGCTCAGATAGCCCTGCGGCACGGTGGGGAACATGTGCCAGGGCGCGTCCTCGGCCGCACCGACGACGCCGGCGGCGACGCGGTCGCGCAACTCGGCCAGCGCCGCGCGCTCGTCCTCGTCGACGCGGTCCGGGGTGGGCAGCGCGGCCTCCGCCGCGGGCCCGGCGCCCCGGAGGGCGGTGCTCCACAGCGCCCGCGGGACGCGGCCGCCCCGCCGTTCGAGGTCGCGGCGGACGTGCGGGAGCACGCCCGCGTCGAGCGCCGCCGCCGGGGCGGCGGGCGTCAGCATGGGCAGGGCGAGACGGCCGAGCGCGGCGGCGAGGTCGTCCGAGCGGCGCTCCCCGGGCGCCTGGTTCGTGTCCGCGCCGGCGGCGAGTGCGCTGAACGTGACCTCATCGTCCCGGCCGACCAGCACGTCCTGCGGCCGGACCGGGCCGATCACCGCGCCGAGCCCCCGCAGCCGGGCCAGCGCTTTCCCGGCACCGTCGAGCAGACGCGCGGTCCGGCGGTAGTACGCGGACCAGTCCGCCGGGGTGGCCGAGCTGTCCGCCATCGGACTGTTCGCGACGATCCACGCGCTCAGGGGCACCCCCGCGACCGGCTGTGTCACCAGCCATGCGTTCCCGCCGTCCGTGCGGTGGTCCAGCGGCCGCGGACATGCGCCGGGCGCCCCGGCATGGAACCGGAGCAGCGCTTCGTACCGCTCGCCCAGCCGGTCCGCGGCGGACCGTCCGTCCCCGCCCACGCCCGTGTGCGCGAAACGCTGCTCGACGAGGACCTCGCGGTCGTCGCGCAGATCCCTGGCGAGAAAGGTGTACCCGGTGTTCGTGGCGTCGAGGAGCCGGACGGGAACGTAGCCCTCGGGCGCGGTCGGCGCCGGCGCGGGGCCCTCCAGCAGTTCGTCCTCACCGACGGCGCACCACACGCCGTCCGGGCGCAGGACCTGCCGGGCGGGACGGGCGGGCTCGTCCCACCGGAGCACCCCGGAGTCCTCGTGGCGGCGGCCGGTCCGCGGCGCCGGCCCGGTCTCGCCCCGCAGGGCGGTGTGCAGCGCCGACCGCAGTTCCTCCGCCTCCCGGGGGCCGGCGGGCGCGGCGACGCAGAATCGTCCCGCCTGCGGCCGGGAGCCGTGCTCGCCGTCCAGCAGCGCGCGCACACGCGCGGTGGAGACGTGCCGGAAGGGCACCGCCCGTTCGAAGCAGACCGCGGCGAAGGCGTCGAGTACGTGCTGCTCCCGTCCGTCCCGGGCCGCCGCGCAGACCCGGACGGCGCCGTCGCCGTACCGCTCGCCGGCGGGCGCCCAGGCCGTCCACACGCCGGACTCCGCCGCTTGCCAGTGTTCCGGCACGGCGGCCGGGCGCAGGCGCGGGTGGCCCTGGGCGCACGCCGCGAGCGGCGCGTAGTGGTCGCGGTCCGCGACGGTGAACAGTTCCAGGCTCACGGCCGTGCCTCCGTCCGTCCGCCCGCCGCCGGGACCGGCGCGGTGCCCGCCGTGCCGGCCTCGCCCGCGTCGTCCGCGCCGGACAGGTCCCGGTACGCGCCGGGCCGGGACGGCGGTTCGCGGTGCGTCCCGCACCGCGCGGCCTCGCCGGGCGTCCGTACGGCCCGGACCGAACCCCCGCGCGGGCCATGCTCGGCGGCGCACGGGGATGCCGGGGTCCGAGCGGGTCCCGCCGTGTGCGAAGCGGCCGTTCGTGCCGCGGTCCGGAACGCCGGGCGCGGGCGGGACGGCGCGGCGGGCGCGAGGTCCGGGCCGCTGCCGCCGACGCCGCACACGAGTCCCGCGCAGGCGGCGCTCCCCGGACGTCCGTCGTACCGGACGGCGCCCCGGCGAAGACCGGTGCCGGCACGGCCTCCGGTCAGAGGGTGCCCGGCAGGCGCCGGGTCCGGCGTCCGCGCCGGCGCGGGCGCCGGGCCGCGGTCCGGCAGCGACGGCGCGCCTCCCGCCCACCGTTCGGCACGGAATGCCGCACCCGAGCGAACCGAGCCCTCGTCCATCCTCGTCACCTGACTCCGCCTGTCGACGCTCTGCCGTACGCGGCGAGGCAACGCCGCGCGCCGGATCACGGCCGTCGCGGTCGGTTCCACCGGCCGCCGGCGACCGGGATCGAGCCTGGCAGGGGGCGCCGGCTCCGGCATGAGTGGTGACCACCCAAGTTCGCGGACCCGGACGAGGCGGCCGCCGACGGGAGCACGGGTGCCGAGGTGGCGGTGGATACGGCGCGGCGAGTGAGCCCGGCGCGGCGAGCGGCCCGGTGGCGGACCGCGCGGCCGTGCCGGGCCCCGACGCGGGAACCGGCGTGCACCGGCGGGGCAGGCCGGGCGCGGGCCGGGGCGCCGGAGCCCCGACGGACCGCGCCGGGGTGCGCCCGCGTGCGGCCGATCTCGCCCACGGCTGTCGCCGAGCCGGCGGCGCCGCGTGGTGCCCGACTGCCGGTCGCCCGGCTCAGCGGAGCTGCGCGATCATCTCGGTCGCGTAGTCGCACAGGGCCGACCGGTGCGGCCGACCGGTCTTGGTGAGCAGCTTGGCCACGTGCTTCTCCACCGTCCGCGGGGAGATGTACAGCCGCTCGGCGATCTCCTGGTTCCCCAGACGCGGCGCGAGCAGCAGGAACACCTCGTACTCACGCGCGGTCAGCCCCAGGCGTCGCAAGGGGGCCGGTACGGCGGACGTTCCGTTGCGCCGCTGCCGGACGGTCGCGCCCGCCTGGCGAAGCAGGTCGCGGCAGCTGTTGGCCACCGCCGGGACGCCCGCGCCGTGGAAGTACTCCTCGGCATCGCGCAGCCATCCCACCGGGTCGCCCCAGCCGTCGGCCATCGCCGTCGGCGCGACCAGCCGTTGACCGAGCCGACGGGCCATCAGGAACGGTTCGCCTGCTTCCTGGGCCTGGGCCACAGCGGTTTCGGCCTGCGTTCCGCGTCCGGCCCGGCCCTCGTGCACCGCGAACGCGAGCCGTTCGAACTGCCGGTTCCACGGCAGGGCCGCGGAGGGGGCGGCCGCGATCGCCGCGTGCTCCGCGGGATCGGCCTGCCCGCACAGCGCCCGCAGCAGCGGACGCAGTCCGTAGCGGCCGTTGAGGTGGTGGACGGAAGGGTTCTGCTCCTCCCAGGCGAACGCCTCGTCGAGTTCACGCAGTGCCTGCTCGTGGTCCTCCTCCAGCAGCGCGCAGATGGCGCGGCTGCCGAGGGCCTGCGGGGACTGCAGCGACTGCTCGCCGCCCCAGCGGCTGAACTCGGCCAGCTCCCGTTCCATCTGCCGGCGCCGCCCCTGGTGGGCAGCCAGCGCGACGCGGGTGAGCAGGAGGAACTGGTGGTTGTCGGCGTCCCTCAGCCGGGCGGTGCCCTCGACACAGCGGTCGGCCAGCTCCCGGGCCCCGGCGTAGTCGCCGCACAACACCTTCTGCATGGCCATGGTGGCCTCGGCCCGGTACATCAGTGCCAGAGCGCCGTGACCGAGTGCCGCGCGGTGGGCCCGCTCCAGCCGGGTGGAGGAGCCGGTGTACATGAAGTCGTTGACGCCCAGCCACATCAGGGTGTCGAGCTGCACCCCGGTCAGCCGGTGCTCGGTGGCGAGCACAAGACACTTCTCCAGGTACGAGTCGGCCTGCTCGAAGCCGTGCCGGCGTGCCAGCACCCCGAGCAACTGCCACGCCTCGCAAGCTATCTCGGGCAGCCCGGTGCGCTCCGCGCCGTCCGCGGCCTGCCGGGCCAGCCGTTCCGCCTCGTGCGTCCGGTCGCCGTCGCCGCCGCTCTCCTGCACTCCGGAGAGGACCAGATGGGCCTCGACCATCCTGACCGCCGGCCCGAGCGCGGCCGCGGCGGCCGGGCCGTCGCTGCCGGGAACCAGCCGCAGCAGCCGGTGGACCTGGCGCAGCCGGCCCGCGGCGTCCTCGAATCGCGCGGCTATCACACAGGCTCGGGCGATCCGGGCCTGCAGGGCGGCGGTCCGGGCCGCGTCCAGCGCCCCCGGGCCGGCCTCCGGCAACTCGTCGGCCAGTGCGCAGGCCCGGTCCAGTTGGCCGTTCTCCGCCAGCGTGTACACCAGCTGCTCCACCAGCGACGCCCGGTCGGCGGCCCGGTCCGGCGCGGACAACAGGTCGACGGCCCGTTCGAGCAGTGACACCGCGGAGTTGACGGCGCCCGCGGCCAGCGCGGACCGGCCGGCCTGCGCGAAGCACCGCGCGGCGGCCTGGGCGTCCCCGGCCGCCTGCCGCAGGTTGGCGACGAGGACGCACCATTCACCGGGCAGCCCGGGGTGCGCACGTTCGATCGCGTCGGCGCCGCGCGCCGCGATCGCGGCGCGTTCGGCGGGCACGAGTGCGGCGACCAGGGCTTCGGCGGTCAGCGCGTGCCGGAACTCGTACCAGTCGCCCACCGGACCGCTGGGCGAGACGAGGTGGGCGTCCATGCCGGCCCGCAGGTGGACCAGCAGGTCGCGGTCCGGCAGGCCGCTGACCGCCTGCAGGACGGCCAGCGAGAACCGCCGGCCCAGGACGGCGGCGCAGTCGAGCAGGGCCCGCCCGCCCGGACCCAGGCGCGCGGACCGCTGGGAGACGCTGTGCACCACGGTGCGCGGGACGTCGATGTCCAGATCGCCGCGGACATGCCAGCCGCCGTCCGGCCCGCGGCGCAGCACATCCGCGGTGATCATGCCGTTCAGCAGTTCCTCGACGACGAACGGGTTGCCGTCGGCGTCCCGGGCCAGCCGGTCGGCCACCTCCTCGGGCAGCGGGGCCACCGTGTCGTGGGGCGAGGGTCCGGTGGCGGCCAGTGCCGCTTCGGCCATCGCCCGCACCTCCTCGCCGGTCAGCGGGCGGGGTTCGCCGAGGACGGCGGACCGGCGCTGGGCGAGCTGCCGGGCCACCTGCTCGGACGGTCCGGGCCCCGGACGGAGGGTGGCCAGCAGAAGGATCGGCAGCCCCCGGATGTTGTCGCACAGGTACTCGACGAGGGCGAGGGTCTCGGTGTCGGCGTCCTGCAGGTCCTCCAGGACCAGGAGGCAGCCGGGATGCGGGTGCCGGGCCAGGTCACGGGCGATGGTGGCCAGCAGCCGCAGCGTCGCCTCGGCCGTCTCCACCGGCGAGGCCGGTGCGGCCGCGTGCCCGGCGGTGCGCCACTCGGGCAGCAGTCCGCCCAACGCCGAACGGTACGGGGCGAGTTCGGCGTCCTCGGGGAGACCGCCGAGCCGGACGAACGACATCAGGGCCTCGGCGACCGGACGGAACGGCGCGGCGGCGCCGCCGGTGGCACCGGACCTGCCGCGCAGCACCGCCAGGCCGCGGGTGAACCCGCGGAACGCGCACTCGGCGGCCAGGCGGGACTTGCCGATACCGGCCTCGCCGAGCAGGAACACCGCCCGGCCGTCCCCGTCCCTGGCAGCGGCGAGACTCGCGTCCAGCAGGGCGAGTTCAGCGCCGCGCCCGATCACCGCTGGTGATGTGATGAGCACCAGCGGATGGTATCTCCGGGTCTGATCATCTGCCAGGGGCGTGGTCCGGCACCGCCATCAGTATCCGCCGCCGCCCCAGGAAGTGAGGGACAGGGAGTACGTGGGGAACACGGTGGAGGCCTCCTCCTCCGTGTTGGCCAGGCCGGCCAGCAACTGGGCGCGGCGGCCGACGACCGCCCCGGCGCCCAGACGAATGCTCCCCGCCGGGTGGGCGGTGCCGGTCTCACTCCGGGAAGCCGGGTTCTTCCACGCGGTGACGAGGTCGTTGTCTCTCATGGGTTCCTCTCCTTCGACGGTCGGGATGGGCGGTTACGCGGCCGGCGACTGCAACAGCAGTACCGAGGGGACACGGGAGCCGAAGCCGAGCCGCAGCAGCCCGTGCCCGATGCCGGCCAGGCCGGTCAGCAACCCCGGGCTGCTCACCGCGTCGGGCGTCCCGCAGAGCGGGCCGAACCGGTCCAGGGCGGCCAGCAGCACCGCGGCGCGGGGCAGGGGCGCCCCGGGCCGGGCACGCCCCGCGACGGTGGCGGTGAGCAGGAGGTCGAGGACTCCCGCCTCGCCGTGGCACAGACTGTGGTCAACCGCGGCCGGCACGGCGGCGTCCGCGACGACCGCGTCCAGCAGATCGGCCAACTCGGGGACGTCCGCGGCGGCACCGCTGTCGGCGACCGCCAGCGCGGTGCCGGAGAGTCCGTCGCACCAGCCGGTCCCGGCCGGGGCCGACCCGTACCGGGCGGCCGACGTGCGCAGTGCCGCCAGGCCGGCCGCCGCGTGCGCGGGGCCGCCGCCGGCCGCGGCGAACCGCAGCAGCGCCCAGCCGACGCCGGCGGCGCCCTTGTCGAAGCCGCCGCTCGCCAGGCCCTCGGGGGCCTGGGCGGCGAGCCGGTCGGCGCAGGCCCGCGCCGTGCGGGCTGCCGTCGTCGACCCCGTGGCACGCCGCACGGCGAGCATCGCCGCCAGGCAGCCCGCGTCGCCGTCGAGGACCCCGGGCTGCGGGCTCGCCCCGGCCGCGGCCGCGGTCAGGTCGACCGCCGCGGTGGCCCAGTGGGCGATCTCGGGGTCGTCCAGCAAGGCGGCGAGCCGGCTGAGCGCGTAGGCGATCCCACCGAGGCCCGCGAAGCCCGCGCCGACGGTGGGCAGGTCGGCCGGCCGGCCGGCCAGCGAGGCGAGCAGGCCGGGCAGTGGGGCCAGCGCGCGTCGGGCGACCGAGGCGTAACGCTCGGTGCCGGTGAGGTCGGCGAGCTGGGCCAGGAAGAGTGCCGTGCCGCAGTAGCCGTGGGGCAGCCCGGCACCTTGCGGCCGGACTGCCCAGATCCGGCCGTCCAGGGGCTCCAGGCCCAGCCAGTTGACCCGCCGGCCGTCGTCCTGCGCGCCGGCCAGGATGTGGTCGGCGATTCCGCAGGCGGCGGCCAGCAGTCGGTCGGCGTCGGGCACGGTGCCGGCCGGCCGGGCGGGCGGCGCGACGGCGGCGCTCGGTCCGCTGCCGCGGCGCCGGGTCGCGAGCGTGGCGCGAATGACCCATTCCTGGTCGAAGCGGTCCGTCTCGCCCATCGCCGCGATCCGGCGCTCGGCCTGGGCCAGGCCGGACTCGGTGACCAGGCCGTCGGCCGCCAGCGGGCCGAGCGCCAGGTCCGTCGTACCGGGGGAACACGCGACCAAGGGGACGTCGCCCGCCCACAGTTCGGCGAGCTCGGCACTCACCAGCGCGCGCCGCCCCGGGTCACCGGCCGAGTCGCGCCACAACACGTCGAGGAGCCGGTCCCGGTCGAGCGCGTCGCGCAGGACGTCGGGATGAGTGGACTCGTCCAGCAGGCTCGCGAACCAGCGGGTGGGACGCAGCACCGCCCGTGTCACGTCGTGCGTGAAGCGGGACAACAGGCCGTCGCGGCCGATGAGTTCCGAGCGGCGGTCGGCGATCACGTCGTAGCCCGCCCTGAAGCCGGCGACGAGGGACTCCCGGTGGACGGCGGGGTCGGCTTCGGCGTCGCGAAGCCGCGGCCGGTTGGCCGAGCCCCGGAACACCCCCACGGTCCGCACCAGTTGCATCTCGTCCGTCCCGGGCGCCGACCAGCCCGTCACCTCGTCTGGCAGCGGGGTGTCCCGGTCACCGCCGATGCCGGAGACGTCCAGCACGCCGTGCTCGCCGACCATGAAGTACGGCAGCAGCGCGGTCCGTGCGACCGATGCCGTCAGCACCGCCTGAGCCGGGTCGTCGTCGGCGGGTCCGGGCAGGACCGGATGGAAGAGCGTCTCCAGGTCCACCAGGACGGGCTGGTCCGCGCAGGCGATCAGGTTCTCGAAGTGCATGTCGGTGGCGCCGAGCGCGTGGACCAGCGCCAGGAGCGCGCCGAGCCGCCGATAGAACCGGCCCACCTCGGCCTGGCCCGTGCACGGTACGGCCGGGGCGTACTCGACCCAGCCGTAGCCCGGCCGTTCCAGCAGTGCCAGGGTGCGCAGTTCGAGGCCGGCCAGACGGGAGTTGAGCCAGCGGACGGCGTCGTTGAAGTGCCCGTGCACCGTGACCGGGCGGGGCTTGAACACCACCCTGGCACCGTGTTCGAAGTGGAGTACGGCGACTGCCCGGCCGCGCTGGTGTCGGTCACCGGCGCCCGGGTCCACCCGGACCAGCCGCCCGGGGTCGATGCCGGCGAGGAGCCGGTCGACCAGCTCGGCCCGGTCGGTGGCCAAGCGCCGCAGCAACTCGGCCCATGCCTCCACGGCCTGGTCGCAGCACTGCGCCAGCAGCCGGGCCAGGACCGGATACTCGGTGACCAGGGCGCGCAGTCCCGGCCGCGCCGAGGCCTGCCGGACGAAGTCGGCGAACCGTCGTTCCGGAGTGCTCCCGCTCAGTCGCCCGCGCACTCGGAAGACGTTGAGTTCGAGCACCAGGGTCCGCCGGGCCAGCCGCACGAGCGCCTCGCTCAACCGGGCGGTGAAGCAGCCTCGGACAGCCTTCAGATCGGCCGGCACCTCGGGACCGCACCGATCGACGGCCCGCAGCAGCCGGTCGGCCGCCATCTCGGTGAACGGCGCGAGCACCGTGGCGAAGCCGTCCGACCAGGAGCCGTCGACGGGCAGCGGAGGGTCGGACGGAGCGCACGCCAGCGCGGCCTCGACGGTGGTGGCCCAGACGGGTTTGCCGATCCTGCCGGCCAAGGACGCGGGTTCCTCGGCGAGCAAGGCGCCCAGACCGTCCTCGTCCAGCCCCAGATCCGCCAGGCGGACCCGCAGCAGCGCGGGCGAGGGGTAGTCGGACCGCCAGGACTCGGCCGGGCCGGTGGCGTTGACGCGTTTCGGGGCTGACGGCAGCCGCTCGGCCAAGGCCACGCCGCCGACCCACCATGTCTGCGGATCGATCACGCTCGCGATCCTGTCATCCCCCGCCCGCACCCCATATGGGGGACGGCCCCCATATTCCGGTGCGGGCGGCGGCCTCGACCGGCCGGCGCGGTGGAATGCGGGGGGCGGTCCCCATAGGAACCCGGTACCCGGCAGGCGACGCTCGGTCCAGCACGGCGGCGGTCACGGCGTGACCGGGCAACGACGTGCGGATCGCGAAGGGGAGATGTCCATGGGGCGAAATGCCCTTCCACCACGCACCCGAGCACCGCGGATCACGGTGGGCCAGAACGCCCCGCCGGTCCTCGCCGGCGGACGACGCACACGCATTTCCTGGAGGCGCGCCATGAGCGATGACCAGGCCCTCGGGCAGCCGGTGCGGAGCCCCGGCGGCCCCGGCACCGTTCAAACACGCGCGACGGGCGACGAGTTCACCGGCGTCCCGGGGGAGGACGTCCTGCCGCCCGGCGCCGCGGGGCGCGTACGGCGTTCGGCCGGCCCGGCCGCGCGAGCTCTCGCTCGCCGGTCCCTGACCGCCCGCGCCGCGAACCGACGGCTCACCCGGCGGCGGCCCCGCCCGGCCGCCCTGATCTCTCCAGGCGCCCGCCGGCTCGGCCCGCCGGAAGGCCGCAAGAGGGCCCGGCCGGGGGCGCTGCCGGTCTGGAGGCAGGAAGCCGACGCGGCCCGCTGGGCGACCGCGCTCGCCGCGGCCGGCGGCGTCGGAGCGCTGATCGAGGACCCGCGCACACGTCTCCACCCGGCGGTGGACGCGCTGTTCTGCGGCCGCGTCTCCGAAGCGGCCTCGCTGGTGGAGACGGCCTGGGCGGACATCGACCGGCTGCGGCTGCTCGGCGTCCGTGGCCACGGACCGGCCGCGAAAGCGCTGATCCGGGCTCACCGGGGTCTTCGAGACGGGCCGGCCGACCCCTCGGCGCGATTCGACGCCCGGTGCGGGACACGTGAGGACGAGATCCAGATCGTGGAGGGGCTCGGCCACGCCGTCCGCGAGCTGCTGCACGGCGCCGGCGAAGCCGCACGGGCCCGCCTGCGGCAGCTGCACGCCAAAAACGCCGACCGCGCCGGCAGCGGCGAGCGCTTTGACACCCATCACCTGTGGGGCCGGTACGGCCTCACCCTGCTGCTGGACTGCGTGGACGGCTCGGCGGGCCGGGCAGAGCACGCGGCGGTCGCCGCGCACCCTGCCAGCCGGCTGCCGTGGAACGCGCTCCTCGTCCACCTCGCCGACGCCGTCCTGGCCGGACGCGAAGGCGCTCCGGCCGCGGCGGAGACCGCGCTCGGGCGGGCTCTCGTGGTCGCCGCGGGCTGCCCGCCGGCTCGCCATCTCGGCCTGGGACTGGTCGCCCGCACGGCCACCCGGGACGGCTGGGGCGAGCCGAGCCGCTGGCTCCAGGAAGCCGAACGCTTCTACGCGGCACACGGGATGCACCCCGCCGTACGGCACTTCAGGAGCCAGCTGCGCGACCCCGGCGAGCGGGTGCGGCAGCGCCGGCACGGCAGCGCCGACGTGCCCGAACGGCTGTGGCGCCTCGGTGTGACCGTGCGCGAGTTCGAGGTGCTGGCCCGGCTCGGCCGCCGCCGCACCAACCGCGAGATCGCGGCCGAACTCCATCTGTCGCACCGCACGGTCGAACGGCATGTGGCCAACCTCCTGGAGAAGACACAGGCTTCCAACCGCCGCGAGCTGGCCGCGCTCCTGGCCCGGGAACAGAGGGATCCGGTCGGCGTCTCCGGGTGATGTCCGCTCCCGCGATCGCGATCCGTCGCCGTCAGCCCGTCAGAGCCCTTGAGCCCGTGAGCCCGTGAGCGACAACCCGGCGCCGCCCCCGAACGCCCCGCGCGGGACGGCGGCGGCTCGTTCCGGTGAGGTGCCGCCGTGCCTGCCTCGGCCATGGCCCTGCCCCGATCGGGGCGGGTGGCGCCGGCGCCGGAGAGCGCGCGGCAGACCGAGAGGATGACGCTCCCCCAGATGAGACGTACAGCAACGCACACCCCGGTGATGTTCGAGGAGTTGGTCGGCGCCTGCCTGGACGGCGTGTCGCTGCTGGTGGAAGTCGTCGGTGAACCCGGCAGCGGCAGGACCCGGTTGCTCGCCGAGCTCGCCGCCCACGCGCGTCGTAGCGGACTGCTCGTGGCAGACGGCCTGCAGGCGGTGCCGCCGGGCCGTGGCGCCGTGCGCTGCCTGGACGATCTGGACCGGGCCGGCCCCGAGACGGCACAACCGCTGCGACGGCTGCTGGCCGAACCCCCGCCCGCACCGACCATGATCACGTACACGGCGTCGACCGGCCAGATGCCGATCTGGCTGGTGTCCTGCCTCGCCGGCGCCAACGAGGTCTACCGGACCCACCGGATCCCCGTCGGGCCGCTGACCCGGGAGGCCTTCGCCGCTCGACTGCCTCCTGACACGGGACCGATGCGTGAAGCCCTGCTGTACGAGCTGAGCGGGGGTGTCCCGGGCTGGCTCGGCCTGCTCAACTCGCTGACGACTCGTCAACTGTGGGAATGGGCGACCACCGACCTGCCGCCGGGCGCGGTCTCGCTGCCCGCCGGCTGTCCCCCGCTGCGCGAACTCACCGCACTGGCGCCGGAGCAGATCGAGACGGCCCGCTGCGCCGCGGTACTCGGAGATCCGTTCGCCCCCTCACTGGTGGCAGCCCTCACCGACCGCGACACACCGACGGTATTGGCCGTGCTCGACGGACTGGTGGCACGCGACCTGATCCGCGCGGTGGACGGCGGAGCGCCGCTGTTCCGCTTCCGCCATCCGCTGCTGCGCACGCTGCTGTACGCCGGAACGCCCCCGGGGCGGCGCATCAGCGCACACGCGAGAGCCGCGGCAGCGCTGGACCGGGTCGGCGCCCCTGTCGTGCAGCGGGCACCCCACCTCGCGCGGTCCGCCGAGCCGGGCGACCGGCGGGCCGCGGGACTGCTGGCCCGCGCGGCACGGGACGTACTGGATACGCGGCCGTCCACTGCGGCGTCATGGCTGCGAGCCGCCCTGCGCATCCTGCCCGAAGCCCCTCACTGCCCCGCGAGCTCCGAGGACGCCGACGGCCCCGCGAGCCCCGAGGACGGAGCCCCCGACGACACGGGACCCGGCGAGCGCTTCCGCACGGCGGCGCTGCTCTACCACGCGGCCGAGCGCACCGGACAGTACGACGAGTGCCGGCGCCTCCTGCCCACCTTGCTGGAGGCGGCGAAGACCGGAGCCACGTCCGTGACCTCTTCCGGGGGACTGCTCGACAGGGCCCTGATAGTGGACCTGCACGCCCGGCTGGATTCCGGCCTGGGGCGCCGCCGCTCCGCACGGGCACTGGTGGAGGCCGAACTGGCGTCCACCCCACGGACCGGCGGTCACGGCGAGCGCGTCCTGCACCTGCGGATGGCCACGATGGCCGCGGCCGAGGGAGACCTGCCCGCCGCCCGCGACCACGTGTACCGGACGCTTCGGCACGCCTCCGGCACTCCCGACCTGCTGTGCATGGATGCGGCGGCCACCCTCGCCCTGGCCGAGGCGACGACCGTCGGCGACACGCCCGAGGGGTCTGATCCTGTCCGCCGTGCCGACCCGGCAGATCCGGCACTCCCCGGCGACCGGCCCGTACCGGGGCCCGGCCGGGCGAGGGCGGCCGCCGTCACCGGGATTTCGCAGGCCGTTCGGACGGCCGACGCGCTGAGCGACTCCGAGCTGGCCGCCAGACTCGACGCCGTCGCCCGCCTGGGCTGGGCCCTCAACCTGGAGGAGCGGTACACGGACGCGCTCCCCCTGTTCACCCGTGCCCTCGGACTCGCGCGCCGCACGGGGCGCGTCGCCGCGCTGCCGCCGCTGCTGCTCGGCCGCGGCCACGGGCATGCCGCGGTCGGCGGCCTGTCGGCCGCGCTGCGCGACACCCACGAGGCGGAGGAGACCGCCGGTGTGCTCGGCGACGGTGAGCGTGCCGGCCGGGCGCGGTTGCTGCGTGCCCGGATCACCCTGTGGCGGGAAGGTCCGGACGACGCGGCGGATCTCGCCGCCCAGGTTCTGCGGCAGCACCCGGGTCCCGGGGCGCTGGAGGAGACGGCGGCCGGTGTGCTGGGGTGGATCCGTCTGGCCCAGGGGCGCCCCGAGGAATGTCTCGAACTGGTGCTGCGGGCTGCCCGGAGTACGGATCGGCCGCTGGTGGCCGGAGCGCGGGTGCTGTGGTGGTCGACGGCGGCCGCGGCGGCGTCGGAGCTGGGGCGGACCGCTGCCGCCCGGGAGTACTCCGCGCTGGCCGCCGGCAGGGCGACCGTCTGCCGGACGGCGGGAGCACGAACCGAGGTGCTGCGTGCGCGGGCGCGGCACGCCCCGGACGAGGCCGCCGTAGGGCTGCTCCGCGCCGCGGTGGAGCTGTCGGCCGTGGCCGGCCTGGCGGCCCTGGAGTGCCAGGTCCGCCTCGAACTGGCCCAGCGGTGGCTGGCCGTGGGCCGGCTGGAGGACGCCGCCACCGAGGCCGGCCGGGCCAAGGAGTGCGCCGACCGCATGGGCGCCCGCTGGCTGCGCGGGATCGCCGTGGACACCCAGCGCAGGATCGGGGCCTGCAGGCCCCGCCGGGCATCCGCGCCGCTCGGTCCCCGGAGCCCGGTCGGGGAGGCGCTGTCGGAACGGGAGGGGCAGATCCTCGGCATGGTCTGCCAGGGAAAGTCCAACAGGGAGGTGGCGGACGCGCTGTTCGTCTCCGTCAAGACCGTCGAGGCGCATCTGACCAGGATCTTCCGCAAGACGGGCGCTCGTTCACGGGCATCCCTGGTGGCCGCCTTCGCCACGGCGCGGCCCGCCCGGGTGTGACTCCGTCCGCCGGAACGGGACGGCGCGCTGCCGGTTCGGGGCTGCGGTCTTCCCGGCAGCGGCGCAGGCGTACCGCGCGCGCGTCTTCCGGGAGGCCCGGG
>NZ_LBDA02000025.1 GCF_000980885.2 Streptomyces malaysiense
GCGGCGGCATCGGAGCTGGGGACCAGAGCAAGGGGCCGGGGCAGGGGCCGGAGACGCCGCTCATAGCGGCGGCCTGCCCGCAGAGCGGCGCCGCCCCGGGACCGGCGCCGTAGAGCCGGCCGTGGTCCGCGTGCCCCGCTCACCCCGCCTGGAGCACCAGCAGCGCCAAGTCGTCCTCCGGAGGTGACTCGCCGAACGTGTGGACCAGATGGCGGATCCTTTCGGCGATCTCGTCGGCGGTGAGGCCGGCGCAGGAGGCGAGGGCGGCGGCGAGACCGTCGGCGTCGTCGAACTGGTGGGGGCCGCAGCGGCGTTCGGTCACCCCGTCGGTGACGCACAGCAGGCTGTCGCCGGGCCCGAGGTCCAGGGTCTCGCTGGTGTAGGTCTCGTCCTCGACCACGCCGAGCAGCGTCTGCGGGCGGGCCGCGGTGCGCACGGTGCCGTCGGGGCCGAGGACGAGCGGCAGGGGGTGTCCGGCGGAGGCGAGGGTGCAGCGGACCCCGCCGTCGTGGGGGACCAGCTCGCCGTACAGCAGCGAGAGGAAGCGCGTCTGCGGGCCCTCCCCGCGGCCGTCCACCGCGACCAGGGCTCGGGCCGCGGCGTCGGCGGCCTCCGTGGCGTCGTCCAGCAGGAGCTGGTTGAGCCGGTCGAGGACGTCGGCGACCCGGTACCCCTCGCGGGCCAGCAGCCGCAGCCAGGGCCGGGCCAGCCCGATCACGACCGCCGCCTCCGGGCCCTTGCCCTGGACGTCGCCGATCGCGAAGCACCAGCGGCCGTCGCCCGCCGGGAACAGGTCGTAGAAGTCGCCGCTGGGGCCGCTCTTGTCGCACGGCTCGTAGACCAGCGCGCTGCTCATCCCGGGGATCTCGGCGACCGCGCCGGGCAGCAGACCGCGCTGGAGGACGGCGCTGATGGTGGCCTGCCGGGCGTACTGCCGGGCCGCGCCGATGGCGAGGGCCACCCTGCGGCCCAGGTCCTCCACCAGGCCGGTGATCTCGTCGGGGAAGCGCGCGAGCCCGCACCGCCCGATGACCAGCGTGCCCAGTGGCCGCCCGCCGGCCACCAGCCGGTAGGCCAGCGCCGTGCCGTCCGCGCCCTGGGCGTCCAGCGCGCTCCCGGGCCACGGGTACGGCGAGGGGCCGAAGCCGAACCCGTCCCCCGGCTGCGGCGGCTCCTTCTCCAGGGTGCGGCGCAGTTCCTCGATGCGGTTCTCGCTGGCGTGCCAGACCCGCGCGGGGCCGTCGTACGACCCGCCGCGCACCGACGCCTCGTCCTCCAGCCACACCGCGCACCAGTCGGCGAGCCGGGGCACGATCAGCTGGCCGGTGAGGGCCGTGACCAGGTTCTCGTCCAGCTGGCCCGCGAGCAGGTCGGACGCCTCGGCGAGGAAGGACAGCGCGCCCCGGCCGAGCCAGTCCCGGTCGCTGTCCGTGCGCTGCGACTGCGGGGCCAGCACCTCGGCGACCTCCAGCGCGTCCCGCGCCCCGCCGCCGGCCCGCGGCTCGCTGCCGCCCGGAGGCAGCCTGGCCCACACCGACTTGGCGCCGGTGCGGTAGGTGACCCCCCAGGACTCGGCGAGCGCCCCGACCAGGCGCAGCCCACGGCCGTACTCCAGGGTGTCGTACGACGGCTCGCCCGCGGTCGCGTCCCGTGGCGGCCGGGCCGGGTGCCGGTCCCCGACCTCGACCAGGAACGTGCCGCCGTCCTCCAGGCACCAGTCGAGGGAGATCTCGGTGCCCGCGTGCACCACGGCGTTGGTGACCAGCTCGCTGACGACCGCCATGGCGTCGTCGACGAGCCGGGGCGCGACGGGCGCCTCCTCCAGCGCGGCCCGCACCAGGGCCCGCGCGGAGCCCGGCGCGAGCGGACTGCCGGGCAGCGCGGCGTGTCCGCGCGCCCGGCCCGCCGTGTCCCGCTGCGTGGGTATGGCCGCCATGTCCATGCGGCCAGGGTGACAGACGGGGGTCGCGCATAAGCGGGAAGTCACCGAAGTGGCCACGCATGGCCGAGAAGCGTGCTAGGACGGCATCCAAGGGAAACCTTTCCGCGACCCGGTGGCCAGAAAGCGCCCCCGAGCCGCGCGGCGCCCCCCGGCCCGCGAGGGGAAGCCCTACTTCTCCCGCGCTCCGGCGTACATCTCGTCGATCAGCCCCTTGTACTCCCGCTCCACCACCGGCCGCTTCAGCTTCAGGCTCGGCGTGATCTCGCCGTGCTCCACGTCGAGATCACGCGGCAGCAGCCGGAACTTCTTGATCGTCTGCCAGCGCTGGAGCCCGGCGTTGAGCTGCTGGACGTACCCGTCGACCATCTCCACGGTCTGCGGCGCCGCGACGATCTCGGCGTACGGCCTGCCCTCCAGGCCGTTCTCCTTCGCCCACTCCTCGATCGCGATCTCGTCGAGGGAGATGAGCGCGGTGCAGTAGTTCCGGTCGGCGCCGTGCACCAGGATGTTGGAGACGTACGGGCAGACCGCCTTGAACTGGCCCTCGACCTCGGCCGGCGCGACGTACTTGCCGCCGGAGGTCTTGATGAGGTCCTTCTTGCGGTCGGTGATCCGCAGGTACCCGTCGGGCGAGAGCTCGCCGATGTCGCCGGTGTGGAACCAGCCGTCGGACTCCAGCACCTCGGCGGTCTTCTCGGGCAGCTTGTGGTAGCCCTGCATGATGCCGGGGCCGCGCAGCAGGATCTCGCCGTCGTCGGCGATGCGCACCTCGGTGCCGGGCAGCGGCTTGCCGACCGTGCCGGTGCGGTACGCCTCCCCGGGGTTCACGAAGGAGGCCGCGGAGGACTCGGTCAGGCCGTAGCCCTCCAGGACGTGGACGCCGGCGCCGGCGAAGAAGTAGCCGATCTCGGGCGCGAGCGCGGCGGAGCCGGAGACGCAGGCGCGCAGCCGGCCGCCGAAGGCCTCGCGGATCTTGGCGTAGACGAGGGTGTCGGCGACCTTGTGCTTGGCGGCGAGGCCGAAGGGCACGGAGCGGTTGCCGGTGTGCCGGAAGTTGTCCTGCTCGGCCTTGGCGTACTCGCGGGCGATCTCGGCCGCCCACTGGAAGATCTTGTACTTGGCCGCGCCGCCTTCCCGGGCCTTGGCCGCGACGCCGTTGTACACCTTCTCGAAGATGCGCGGCACGGCGGCCATGTACGTCGGCCGGACCACCGGGAGATTCTCGATGATCTTGTCGACGCGGCCGTCCACGGCGGTGATGTGCCCGGTCTCGATCTGGCCGGAGGTGAGCACCTTGCCGAAGACGTGCGCGAGCGGCAGCCACAGGTACTGCACGTCGTCCGGGCCGAGCAGCCCGGTCGCGGCGATGGCCTTGGCCATGTACGACCAGTTGTCGTGCGGCAGCCGTACGCCCTTGGGGCGGCCGGTGGTGCCGGAGGTGTAGATGAGGGTGGCGAGCTGGTCCTCGGCGATCGCCGCGACCCGTTCCTTGATCAGCTGCGGGTGCTGTTCCAGGTAGGCGGCGCCGCGCTTCTCCAGCTCGGCGAGGGTGATCACCCAGTCGTCGCCCTCGGGCACGCCGGCCGGGTCGATGACGACGACCCTGGTCAGTTCGGGCAGCTCGGCGCGCTTCTCGACCGCCTTGGCCACCTGGGCCGCGTTCTCGGCGATCAGCACCCGGCTCTCGGAGTCGGCGAGGATGAACGCGGACTCGTCGGCGTTGGTCTGCGGGTAGATCGTGGTGGTGGCACCGCCGGCGCACATGATGCCGAGGTCGGCGAGGATCCACTCGACGCGGGTGGAGGAGGAGAGCGCCACCCGCTGCTCGGGTTCGATGCCCAGCTCGGTGAGTCCGGCCGCGATCGCGTACACCCGGTCGGCCGACTGGGCCCAGCTCAGTGACCGCCAGTCGTCCGGGCCCTGCCCGGTGGCGGGAGGCACCGGATACCGGTAGGCCTCGGCGTCCGGTGTCGCCGCGACGCGCTCAAGGAAGAGGGCCGCGACGGACGGCGGACGGTTCTCGATCTGGGTCTGTGTGTCGCTCACGACATCCTCCGGGGCCCGCGACAGCGCGGCTGGTACTCGTGCGGCTGGGTTAACTCACGGTGGGTTTCGAGCTGTTGTTTAACTCGCGAGTAACTATCGAGCAGGCATCAGGGTAAGGCGCGACCGCCCGCTGCGTAAGGGGCTTCACCCTGTGTCTTTCCCCGCGGTGTCGACGCGGAGTGACGGCGCCCACGCGCGAAGGCCCGCCGCGCTTTCGCACGACGGGCCCCCTGCTGTCCGTTTTGCGGACGCGACCGTTCTCCGCCCCGGTTACTTCTTGCCCTTGGACGAACCCGCGCTGTCATCGCTGGACAGGACGGCGATGAAGGCCTCCTGCGGAACCTCCACCGAACCCACCATCTTCATCCGCTTCTTGCCTTCCTTCTGCTTCTCCAGCAGCTTGCGCTTACGGGAGATGTCGCCGCCATAGCACTTGGCGAGGACGTCCTTGCGGATGGCGCGGATGGTCTCGCGGGCGATCACCCGAGAGCCGACGGCGGCCTGGACCGGCACCTCGAAGCTCTGCCGCGGGATCAGCTCCCTGAGCTTGGCGACGAGCCGCACGCCGTACGCGTACGCCTGGTCCTTGTGGGTGATCGCCGAGAAGGCGTCCACCTTGTCGCCGTGCAGCAGGATGTCGACCTTGACCAGGCTGCTGGACTGCTCGCCGGTGGGCTCGTAGTCGAGCGAGGCGTAGCCGCGGGTCTTGGACTTCAGCTGGTCGAAGAAGTCGAAGACGATCTCCGCGAGCGGCAGCGTGTAACGGATCTCGACGCGGTCCTCGGAGAGGTAGTCCATGCCGAGCAGGGTGCCGCGGCGGGTCTGGCACAGCTCCATGATCGCGCCGATGAACTCGGTGGGCGCGAGGATCGTGGCCCGTACGACCGGCTCGTAGACCTCGTCGATCTTCCCCTCGGGGAACTCGCTCGGGTTGGTCACCGTGTGCTCGCCGCCGTCCTCCATGAGCACGCGGTAGACCACGTTGGGGGCGGTGGCGATCAGGTCGAGGCCGAACTCGCGCTCCAGGCGCTCCCGGATCACGTCCAGGTGCAGCAGGCCGAGGAAGCCGACGCGGAAACCGAAGCCGAGGGCCGCGGAGGTCTCCGGCTCGTAGACCAGGGCGGCGTCGTTGAGCTGGAGCTTGTCCAGGGCCTCGCGCAGCTCGGGGTAGTCGGAGCCGTCCAGCGGGTACAGACCCGAGAACACCATCGGCTTCGGGTCCTTGTAGCCGCCGAGGGCCTCGGTGGCGCCCTTGCTCTGGCTGGTGACGGTGTCACCGACCTTGGACTGGCGGACGTCCTTCACACCGGTGATCAGATAGCCCACCTCGCCGACGCCTAGGCCGTCGGCCGGGAGCATCTCGGGCGAGCTGACGCCGATCTCCAGCAGCTCGTGGGTCGCGCCGGTCGACATCATCCGGATGCGCTCGCGCTTGTTGAGCTGGCCGTCGATGACACGGACGTACGTCACGACACCGCGGTAGGAGTCGTAGACCGAGTCGAAGATCATCGCGCGGGCGGGGGCGTCGGCGACACCGACCGGGGCCGGGATCTCCTTGACGACCTTGTCGAGCAGCGCCTCGACGCCGAGACCCGTCTTGGCGGAGACCTTCAGCACCTCCTCCGGCTCGCAGCCGATCAGGTTCGCCAGCTCCTCGGCGAACTTCTCCGGCTGGGCGGCCGGCAGGTCGATCTTGTTGAGCACGGGGATGATCTTGAGGTCGTTCTCCATCGCCAGGTAGAGGTTGGCGAGGGTCTGCGCCTCGATGCCCTGGGCGGCGTCGACGAGGAGGACGGTCCCCTCGCAGGCGGCCAGCGACCGCGAGACCTCATAGGTGAAGTCGACGTGCCCCGGGGTGTCGATCATGTTGAGGATGTGCGTCGTGCCCTGGTCGGGGCCCTCGGTGGGGGCCCAGGGCAGACGCACCGCCTGGGACTTGATCGTGATGCCGCGCTCGCGCTCGATGTCCATCCGGTCGAGGTACTGAGCGCGCATCTGCCGCTGCTCGACGACGCCGGTCAGCTGGAGCATCCGGTCGGCGAGCGTGGACTTGCCGTGGTCGATGTGCGCGATGATGCAGAAATTGCGGATCAGCGCCGGGGCGGTACGGCTCGGCTCGGGCACGTGGTTAGGGGTCGCGGGCACGCAGGGTCCTGTCTCTTGAGGCGCCTTATGCCTCGGGTCGGATCGATACGTAGTCTCCATGGTCCCACGCGGAGGGACCGGAGGGCGTTTTGGGCCGCTCGCAGGGCCACTGGTACTGTAGATGGCTGTGCCTCATGCCCTCTCGGCCCGAGGCACGATCAGAGAAATTTTGGATCACCGGTACGGGACCCGTGCGGCCCCGTGCCTGAACCTGAAAAGGCTCCTTCGTGGCGAACATCAAGTCCCAGATCAAGCGGATCAAGACCAACGAGAAGGCTCGGCTGCGCAACAAGGCCGTCAAGTCCTCCCTGAAGACCGCGATCCGCAAGGCCCGCGAGGCCGCTGCCGCGGGTGACACCGCCAAGGCGACCGAGCTGCAGCGCGCCGCCGCGCGTGCGCTCGACAAGGCCGTCTCCAAGGGCGTCATCCACAAGAACCAGGCCGCCAACAAGAAGTCGGCGCTTGCTTCCAAGGTCGCGTCCATCAAGGGCTGAACTTCCCCTTTGATCTGACCGCCGGGAGGATCAAGAGCGGGCCCTCTCTCATCCGCTCCCGACCGGCAGCCCCGAAGCCTCACGCGGCCTGCGTTCGCCACGCGGGTGAGGCTTCAGCATCGTGAACCGAGAACCCCGTCGCTCGCCCTTCCCCAGGGCGGGGGGCGGGGTTCCCGGCGTTCCGGGGGCGGGCGGCTCCTTGCCGGGCTTCGCCCGAAGGGCGGACACGGGTCCGGGCGCGGCGCCGGGGCTTTCGGCGAGGGGACTCGGGCGGGCTTGCGAACGGCGCATGCCCGACGGTTCCGGGGCGGGCGCACGGCCGACGGTTCCGGGGCCGACACGTGGGCGGCGGCTTCCGGGCGGGCGCGCGGGCGGCGGCTTCCGGGCCGACACGTGAGCGGCGGCTTCCGGGCCGACACGCAGGCGGCGGCTTCCGGGCCGACACGCAGGCGGCGGCTTCCGGGCCGACACGTGAGCGGCGGCTTCCGGGCCGACACGCAGGCGGCGGCTTCCGGGCCGACGCGCAGGCGGCGGCTTCCGGGCCGACGCGCGGGCGGCGGCTTTTGTGGGGTGCCTCGTAGCCGACGGTGGGGCTCCGCTCCAGGGGGCGAGCACCCACGTCCGGAGGGTGGACGGCCGCGCCCCGGGTGGGTGGCTACCCGCGTCCCCGTGAGCGGGCCGCGCGGGCGATGACCACGACCGCCTTCTCCAGGGCGTACTCGGGGTCGTCGCCCCCGCCCTTCACCCCCGCGTCCGCCTCCGCGATCGCCCGCATCGCCACCGACACCCCGTCCGGCGTCCACCCCCGCATCTGCTGCCGCACCCGGTCGATCTTCCACGGCGGCATCCCCAGCTCCCGGGCGAGATCACCCGGCCGTCCGCCCCGCGCGGACGACAGCTTCCCGATCGCCCGCACCCCCTGGGCCAGGGCGCTCGTGATCATCACCGGCGCCACCCCCGTCGACAGCGACCACCGCAGCGCCTCCAGCGCCTCCGCCGTACGCCCCTCCACCGCCCGGTCCGCGACCGTGAAGCTGGAGGCCTCGGCCCGCCCGGTGTAGTACCGCCCGACGACGGCCTCGTCGATGGTCCCCTCGACATCCGCGGTCAACTGCGCCACCGCCGACGCCAGCTCCCGCAGATCACTGCCGATCGCGTCGCACAGCGCCTGGCACGCCTCCGGGGTCGCGGAGCGCCCCGCCGTGCGGAACTCCCCCCGCACGAAGGCCAGCCGGTCGGCCGGCTTGGTCATCTTCGGGCAGGCCACCTCCCGCGCCCCCGCCTTGCGCGCGGCGTCCAGCAGGCCCTTGCCCTTGGCGCCGCCCGCGTGCAGCAGCACCAGGGTGATCTCCTCGGCGGGCGAGCCGAGGTACCCCTTCACGTCCTTGACGGTGTCGGCCGACAGATCCTGCGCGTTGCGCACGACGACGACCTTGCGCTCGGCGAACAACGACGGGCTGGTCAGCTCGGCGAGCGTGCCGGGCTGCAACTGGTCCGGGGTCAGGTCCCGGACATCCGTGTCCGCGTCGGCGGCGCGCGCGGCGGCCACCACCTCCCGCACGGCGCGGTCCAGCAGCAGGTCCTCCTGGCCCACGGCAAGCGTCACCGGGGCGAGGACGTCGTCATTCGCAGTCTTCCTGGCCATCGCACCAAGCATCCCACGCCCCACCGACAACGCCCCCGGCCCGACTCCGAGGCCCACGCTCCCCACGGCTCAAGGCGACTCACGGCGGCTCGGGATCCACGGCCCCCCGCGGCTCACGGCTCCTCGCGCCACCCGTCCCACTCCCCCGCGAACTCGTCCAGCTCCCGGGGGTCCAGCCGCTCCTCCTCGTCGGCCAGTACGACCAGCCACTGCGCGTCCTCGGCGTCGTCCTCGCCGGCCAGCGCGTCCCGGAGCAGCCGGGGTTCCTCGTCGAGCGCGAACCGCTCCCCGAGCGCCTCCGCCGCCTCCTCCGCCGCCTCCCGGTCGGGCAGCACCAGCACATGTCTCACATCACTCACGCCGCCATTCTCCGGCACGCCCGCGGCGCCGAACCGCCAGGTCAGCCGTTGGGCGCCTGCGGCACGAGCTGTGCTTCCAACTCGACGCGGATACTCGGCCCCACCGCCGCGATCCCCCGGGCGAGCACCGACTGCTGCACCCCTGTACACCTCGACATCTTCTGCTGCCGAAGATCCATTCGATCGCCGTTGCGGCTTTCGAGGTGACACGGGAGCACATCAATGGAATCCAGTGCATGCGCCACAACTGAGCGCATTTGATCGTCGAATGCCTGTTTCGCATCACCTTCACCACGTCACGAACAAGAGACTTCCGCACGAAAACTTCACATGAACATCACATCCGCGGTTACGGTCTTACCTCCGACGCACTTTGGGGGACCCATGAGCAACCCGTACCAGCCGTACGCCATGCCACCGCGGCCGCCGCACCCGCCCACCCGGACCGCCCCCAAGTGGGCCCGGAAGCGTTACGTGTTGCCCGGCATCGGACTCGCCTTCCTCCTCGGCATCGGAGCCGGCGCCGGCGGCCAGGACAACGGCACCGACGCCAAGCCCACGGCAGCCAAGGTGCAGCCGACCGCCACGGTCACGGCGACGGCCACCGCCACGGAGACGGCGACGCCCGAGCCCGCGCCGACGGTCACGGCGACCAGGACCGTCAAGGTCGAGGTGACCGTCACCGCGCACGCGCCGGCCGCCGGTTCGGGCGGCAGCGGGGGCTCGTCGGGCGGGTCCTCAGGCGGTTCGTCGGGCGGTTCGTCGAGCAGCGGCGGCTCCGGTTCCTCGGGAGGCTCGACCGGCGCCGGCAACGGCGCCACCGCCCTGTGCAACGACGGCACCTACTCCTACGCCGCCCACCACCAGGGCGCCTGCTCGCACCACGGCGGCGTGGCCGTCTTCTACCACTAGCAGGGCTTGGAGCCGGCCTGATCCGAAGGAAGGGCCCTAGCCGGACGGCCCGTCCCGCGTCACCCTCACCTCCCCGCCCGCGCCGTCGGCCCCCTCGGCCCCGCCCACCGCGAGCGCCCCGTCCCGGTCGGTCCGCAGCACCAACGCGCCACCGGCCCGCAGCGCGGCCACCGTCGACGGGGCCGGGTGCCCGTACGGGTTCCCGGTGCCACAGGAGATGAGCGCCACCCGGGGAGCCGCGAGCCGTGTCAACTCCGGGTCCTGGTGGGCCGATCCATGATGGGCCACCTTCAGCACATCCACCCCGGCCATCGCCGCCGCCTCCGGAGACCGCAGCAGCGCCTGCTGGTCCGGGGGTTCGAGGTCCCCGAGCAGCAGCAGCCGCAGCCCGCCCGTGCGCACCAGCAACGCCACGCTGGCGTCGTTCGGCCCGTCGAACCCGGGAGCGGCGACCGGGCCGGGCCCGGCGGGGGGACCGGCACCCATCGGCGGCCCGGTGTCCGCCGGCGGCCACAGCACCCGCCAGGACAGCGGGCCGCTGCGCCGTTCCTCGCCCGCGACGGCCCGGGTGACCGGGATATGGCGCCCGGCCGCCTCCTTCCTGACGAACTCCGCCTCCTGCGCGGGCTCTTCGAACCCCGTCGTCTCGATCCCGGCCACCTCGCGTCCCCGCAGCACCCCGAGCAGCCCCGCCACGTGGTCCGCGTGGAAATGGGTCAGCACCAGGAGGGGGACGCGGGTGACGCCCAGGCGCCGGAGGCAGCGGTCCACCGCCGCCGGATCGGGCCCGGCGTCCACGACCACCCCGGCGCCGGCGCCCGCGGCCAGCACGGTCGCGTCGCCCTGCCCGACGTCGCACATCGCGTACCGCCATCCCGGCGGCGGCCAGCCCGTCACCACCCTGGTCAGCGGCGCGGGGCGCACCAGCGCCAGCAGGAGCAGCGCCCCGCACAGTCCGCACCACCACGGGTGCCGCACCAGCCGCCGCCCGGCAGGTACGGCGGCCACGGTGACCGCCGCGAGCAGCAGCGCCCCCGGCCAACCGCCCGGCCAGCCCACCCCCGCGCCGGGCAGCGCGGCCCCGGCCCTGGCGACACCGGCGATCCACCGGGTCGGCCAACTCGCGGCCCAGGCCAGCAGCTTGGCCAGGGGCATCGCCACCGGCGCGGTCGCCAGCGCGGCGAACCCCAGCACGGTCGCGGGCGCCACCGCCACCTCGGCCAGCAGATTGCACGGCACCGCCACCAGGCTCACCCGGGCCGACAGCACCGCCACCACCGGCGCGCACACCGCCTGCGCCGCTGCGGCCGCGCCCAGCGCCTCGGCGAGCCTCGGCGGCAACCCGCGCCGCCGCAGCCCCTCGCTCCAGCCCGGGGCCAGCACCAGCAGGGCACCGGTGGCCAGCACGGAGAGCAGGAAGCCGTAGCTGCGGGCGAGCCACGGGTCGTAGAGCACCAGCAGCAGTACGGCCGTCGCCAGGGCCGGGACGAGGGATCTGCGGCGGCCCGTGGCCAGGGCGAGCAGTGCGAGCGCTCCGCAGGCGGCGGCCCGCAGCACGCTGGGGTCGGGCCGGCACACGAGCACGAATCCCAGCGTGAGCGCCCCCGCGGACAGGGCCGTCGTCCTGAGGGAGAGGCCCAGGCACGGGGCCAGGCCCCGGCGTTCGGTCAGCCGGGCCAGGCCGGGCGGGCCGACGAGCAGGGCGAGCAGCACGGTGAGGTTGCTGCCGGAGACCGCGAGGGTGTGGGTCAGGTCGGTCGCCTTGAAGGCGTCGTCCAGTTCGGGTGTGATCCGCGCGGTGTCCCCGACGACCAGGCCGGGCAGCAGCGCCCGCGCGTCCCCGGACAGTCCGTCGGTCGCCGCGCGCAGTCCGTCCCGCAGCCGCCCCGCCCACCGCTGCGCCCCGCTCGGCCCCGCCAGGACCCTCGCCGCGGACAGCCCCCGCACCCTGAGCACGGCCGCCGTCCGGTCACCTCCGACGAGAGCGGGCGCCAGCCGCCCGCTCACCCGCAGCCGCGTGGACGGCAGCAGCCGGAGCCAGCCGTCCTGCCCGGCCCGCGCCCGGGATCCCCCGGTCGCCGCTGCCGGCCCGTCCCCGGCCGCCCCGCGCACCCGGTCCGGTACCGCGACGGCCTCGGGAGTGCCCCGCGCCGGCGGCCGGCTGGCGTCTCCCTCCGGCCCCGCCACACCCCCGTCGGCCACCACCAGGACCGGCGTCCGGGTCCGCGTGCTCCGCCCGTCGCTCTCCTCGACCCGCCTCACCTCCGCCCGGACCAGCACCGCCGCCGAGGCCGTGCGGTCCCCGCGCACCCGGGGCCTGCTCAGCCAGGGGTCGCCGGTCAGCTCGATGTCGGCGGTCACGGTGGCGGAGCGGCGGGCCAGTGCGGGGACCGGTCCGCGCCGCACGTCCGCGCCCTGCAATCCGGCGGACGTGGCCGACGCGGCGACGCACAGGAGCACCGCGGCGAGGGAGGTACGTGCCCAGGCCGGCCGCCCACCCGGAGACCGCGGAACGGCCCGGCCCGCGCCCAGCATGACGATCCCGGCGAGCAGGGAGAGGGCCGCGATCCACACGGTCGGGCCCGCCGGGGCGTCCAGGGTGAGCGTCGCCGTGGCCCAGGCGGCGAGCGCGGGCGGCACCAGGCGCAGGTCCAAGGGACCCGGCCCGGGGTCGGGCTCGGTGCCGTGGAAGGGGGCGGCGGTCATGGCCGTACCAGGTCGCGGAGGTCGGTGAAGCGGCGGTCGCCGATTCCGTCGACCTGGCGGAGTTCGTCCACCGAGCGGAAGCCGCCGTGCCGGGTGCGGTAGTCGATGATGCGGCGGGCCAGCACCGGTCCGACTCCCGGCAGCGTGTCGAGCTGATCCTCGGTCGCCGTGCCGAGGGAGACCGGCGCGGCCGGGCCGGTCGGGGGCGCGGCGCCGGCGGGGGCGACGGCGGCCGGCGGCGCGCCGACGACCACCTGCTCGCCGTCGACCAGGAAGCGGGCCCGGTTGAGGCCGTCGGTGTTCACGCCCGGCCGCACCCCGCCCGCCGCCCGCAGCGCGTCGGCCACCCGGGAACCCGCGGGGAGGCGGCGGACGCCCGGAGCGCGGACCTTGCCGCCGACGTCCACGACGATCTCTCCGCCCGGAGTCGCGGCACCGCCCCCGCCCGGAGCGGGCGTCTTCGCGTACGTCGGCCGCGCGCGCACCATTTGGGGCGCGCTCACCGGCTCGGGCCGGCCCGCCCAGAAGTGCTGCACGGCGAACAGCGCGGCCACCACCAGCAGCACGGCGAGCGCCACGGTCCCGCGCCGCTCCACCCCGCAGCGCGACTGCAGCCACACCGGCAGCCGCTCCCGCAACGCCGTCCCGGCCCGTGCCCGCAGGTCCGGGGGCGGCGGATCCGCGTGCTCCGACGGCCGCTCCACCGGCTCGGGCGGGCTCGCGGCCGGCGGGGCCTTCCCCGACTCCCGCCATGGCACGGCCTGTTCGCCGAAGAGGAGTTCCGCCCGGCGCCGCAGGTCCTCCGCCGGCGCGTGCGCGCGGTGCCGGACACGGCGGTGCGCGGACGCGCGCTGCCGTGTGCGGACGTCGGAGGCGGGACCGCGGCCGGGGCCGCTGGCCGGAGTGCCGGTGCGAGGGCGTGATCGAAGTGCCATGCGACGAGGATCGGACATCCCGTCACTTCGCGATGATCTTGGTCGACTCCCGGGGACACCGGGTGGGTTGTGGACAACTTCGCCACTCGTGCGGGGGACCCCCCGACCACTACCTCACCGCGGCGAGACCACCGCCCCCAGCAACCCCGGTCCGGTGTGCGCCCCGATCACCGCTCCCACCTCGCTGACGTGCAACTCCCCCAGCCCACGCACACGTTCCCGCAGCCGGTCGGCGAGTGCGGCGGCACGTTCGGGGGCGGCCAGATGGTGGACGGCGATGTCGACCTCCGTGCCCCCGGCCCGTTCGGCGGCCAGCTCCTCCAGGCGGGCGATCGCCTTCGAGGCCGTACGGACCTTCTCCAGCAGCTCGATGCGGCCGCCGTCGAGGCTGAGCAGGGGTTTGACCGCGAGCGCGGAGCCGAACAGGGCCTGGGTGGCGCCGATGCGGCCGCCGCGGCGCAGATAGTCGAGGGTGTCGACGTAGAAGTAGGCGGAGGTGCCGGCGGCCCGTTTCTCGGCCGCGGTGACGGCCTCGTCCACGGTGCCGCCCGCCTCCGCCGCCTCGGCAGCGGCGAGGGCGCAGAAACCGAGGGCCATCGCGACCATCCCGGTGTCCACCACCCGCACCGGCACCGGCGCCTCCCGGGCCGCGAGGACGGCCGCGTCGTAGGTGCCGGACAGCTCGCCCGACAGGTGCAGGGAGACGATGCCGCCGGCGCCGGACTCGGCGACCCTGCGGTAGGTGTCGGCGAACACCTGGGGGCTGGGACGCGAGGTGGTGACGGGGCGCCGCCTGGTCAGGGCCTGGGCGAGGGCGCGGGTGGAGATCTCGGTGCCCTCTTCGAGCGCCTGGTCGCCGAGGACCACGGTCAGGGGGACCGCGGTGATGCCGTGCCGCTCCATCGCCCGGGGCGGCAAGTAGGCCGTGGAATCGGTGACGATGGCGACATGGCGGGACATGACCTGGAGGTTACCCGCCGGGGCGCGCGGGTGGCAGCCCGGCCCCTGACGTGTGCCCGCGGGCGGGTCCCTCAAGCCCGGGACACCCCGGTGATCCGGTGACGGTCAGGTGGTGCTTTCCGGGCGTGGGCTCTTCTGCCACGGGTAGGCCGGGCGCGGCACGGGCGGGGTGAGGGGGTGGGGCGCGGGCTCCGGTGCCGGCTCCCCGGCGGTGCCGGGCCGGGTCCAGTGGCGCAGGGCGTCGGCCTCGATGTCGATCTGGGCGCTGAGGGTGCCGAGATCGTCGTCGGCGAAGCGGCGGGCGCGGTCGCGGACGGCCCAGCGCAGGGAGTCGGCGGACTGGGTGATGCGCTCGGTGCGGGCGCGCAGGCCGGGCAGCCGGGCGGCGAGCGTGGCGCGGTCGGGCTCGGACTCCAGGCGCTTGAGGTCGGCGTCCAGCTCGCGTCCGTGCGCGTTGAGGCGCTCGAAGAGGCCCAGGGACTCCTTCAGCGACTCGTCCTCGGCCACGCCCGCGTCCAGCGCGTCCTGCGTGGCGCGCATGGAGGTACGCAGGGTGAGCCGCAGCTGGGCCAGCTCGGCGGCCGGGCCCACCTGGGCGAAGGACTTGGCGCGCAGCGTGTGGTCCTCGACGGTGCGCCGGGCCTGGACGATGGTGCGGTCCACGCCGCGCTTGGCGGCGCTCACCACCTTGATCGTGGCATACGCGCCCAGGGCGACGAAGGCCAGGAAGAACAGGGCGATGACGATGATCACTGCTTCCACGGCGCTCCTCCTCGGGCAGGTGCGCCGCGCGTCGCGGCACTCCTCAACGGTAAACGCAAGGGGCAGGCCCGGGGTTCCAGAAATACCCCGAACCTGCCCGTAGGGGAGTACCCCGAGAGGCGTCGCGATTACGCCGGAACGATGTTCACCAGCTTCGGCGCGCGCACGATCACCTTGCGGACGCCCGCGCCGTCCAGCGCGGCCACGACCTTCTCGTCGGACAGGGCCGCCTTCTCCAGCTCCTCCTCGGAGATGCCCGGCGGCACCTCCAGGCGGGCCTTGACCTTGCCCTTGATCTGGACGACGCAGGTCACGGTCTCGTCGACCACGTACCGCGGGTCGGCGACCGGGAAGTCCCGGTGGACGACCGAGTCGGTGTGGCCCAGGCGGCGCCACAGCTCCTCGGCGACGTGCGGGGCCAGCGGGGCGACCATCAGCACCAGCGGCTCGGCCACCGACCTCGGCAGGGCCGCGTTGGCCTTGGTCAGGTGGTTGTTCAGCTCGGTGACCTTGGCGATGGCGGTGTTGAAGCGCAGGCCCTCCAGGTCCTGGCGCACCCCGTCGATCGCCTTGTGCAGGGCGCGCAGCGTGTCCTCGTCGGGCGCCGCGTCGATCACGGTCGGCTCGCCGGTGTTCTCGTCCACGATGTTGCGCCACAGCCGCTGCAGCAGCCGGAACTGGCCGACCACAGCGCGCGTGTCCCAGGGGCGGGAGACGTCCAGCGGGCCCATGGCCATCTCGTACAGGCGCAGGGTGTCGGCGCCGTACTCGGCGGCGATCTCGTCCGGCGTCACCGCGTTCTTCAGGGACTTGCCCATCTTGCCCAGCAGACGGCTGACCTGCTCGCCCTGGTGGTAGTACGCGCCGTCGCGCTCCTCCACCTCGGCGGCCGGCACCGCGATGCCCCGGCTGTCACGGTAGACGTAGGCCTGGATCATGCCCTGGTTGAACAGCTTGTGGAACGGCTCCGCGGAGGAGACGTGCCCCAGGTCGAACAGCACCTTGGACCAGAAGCGGGCGTACAGCAGGTGCAGCACGGCGTGCTCGGCACCGCCCACGTACAGGTCGACACCGCCGTGCGGCCGGTCCTCGCGCGGGCCCATCCAGTACCGCTCGATCTCGGGGTCGACCATCTTCCGGTCGTTGTGCGGGTCGAGGTAACGGAACTCGTACCAGCAGGAACCGGCCCAGTTGGGCATGGTGTTGGTCTCGCGGCGGTACTTCTTCGGCCCGTCGCCCAGGTCCAGGGTGACGTGGACCCACTCGTCGTTGCGCGACAGCGGGGTCTCGGGCCGGGTGTCCGCGTCGTCCGGGTCGAAGGTGCGCGGGCTGTAGTCCTCGACCTCGGGCAGCTCCAGCGGCAGCATCGACTCGGGCAGCGAGTGCGCGATGCCGTCCTCGTCGTAGACGATCGGGAAGGGCTCGCCCCAGTACCGCTGGCGGCTGAACAGCCAGTCGCGCAGCCGGAAGTTCACCGTGCCCCGGCCGATGCCCTTGCGCTCCAGCCACTCGGTGACGCGCGCCTTGGCCTCGGTGACGCCCAGGCCGTCCAGGGTGACGCCCTCGCCGGCCGAGTTGACGATCTTCGCGTCGTACGAGGCGAACGCGTCGTCCCAGTCGGCGGTGTCGGTGCCGCGGCCGTCGGTCGGCTCGACCACGCAGCGCACGGGCAGCTCGAAGGCCCGCGCGAAGGCGAAGTCGCGGGTGTCGTGCGCGGGGACGGCCATGATCGCGCCGGTGCCGTAGCCCATCAGCACGTAGTCGGCGATGAAGACGGGGACCTGCTCGCCGTTGGCCGGGTTCACGGCGAAGACGCCGGTGAAGACGCCCGTCTTGTCCTTGGCCTCGGCCTGGCGCTCGACGTCGGACTTGGCGGCGGCCTGCGCGCGGTAGGCGGCGACGGCCTCGGCGGGGGTGGCGTGGCCGCCGGTCCACGCCTCATGGGTGCCCTCGGGCCAGGCCGCGGGGGTGAACTTGTCGGCCAGGGGGTGCTCGGGCGCCAGCACCATGTAGGTGGCGCCGAACAGGGTGTCGGGGCGGGTGGTGAACACCGTGATGTGCTCGCCGTCCACGGGGAAGTCGACGCGGGCGCCCTCGCTGCGGCCGATCCAGTTGCGCTGCTGCAGCTTGATGGCCTCGGGCCAGTCCAGCTCCTCCAGGTCCTCCAGCAGGCGGTCCGCGTAGGCGGTGATCCGCATGTTCCACTGGCGCAGCTTGGACTTGAACACCGGGAAGTTGCCGCGCTCGGAACGACCGTCGGCGGTGACCTCCTCGTTGGCCAGCACGGTGCCCAGGCCGGGGCACCAGTTGACCGGCGCGTCGGAGGCGTAGGCGAGGCGGTACTCGCCCAGGACGTCGGCACGCTCGGCGGCGCTCAGCTCGTTCCAGCCGCGCGTGGTACCCGGGATCGCGCGCTCACCGGTCTCGAACTGGGCGATCAGCTCGGCGATCGGGCGGGCCTTGCGGGCCTCGTCGTCGTACCAGGAGTTGAAGATCTGCAGGAAGATCCACTGGGTCCACTTGTAGTAGTCCGGGTCGATCGTGGCGAAGGACCGGCGCTTGTCGTGACCGAGGCCCAGCCGGCGCAGCTGGGCCTTCATGTTCTCCATGTTGGCCTCGGTGGACACGCGCGGATGCGTGCCGGTCTGCACGGCGTACTGCTCGGCGGGCAGGCCGAAGGCGTCGAAGCCCAGGGTGTGCAGGACGTTGTGGCCGGTCATGCGCTGGAACCGGGCGTATACGTCGGTGGCGATGTAGCCCAGCGGGTGGCCGACGTGCAGGCCGGCGCCGGAGGGGTAGGGGAACATGTCCATGATGAACTTCTTGGGCCTGGCGGCGCCCTCGCCCGCCAGGTCGCCCGCGGGGTTGTCCGCGGCGTACGTGCCGTCGGCGTCCCAGAAGTCCTGCCAGCGTGCCTCGATCTCGGCGGCCATGGCGGCCGTGTAGCGGTACGGGGAGGCTTCCGCCCCGGTCGCGGCGGCAGCGGGGTTCGTCTCGCTCATGATCCTCAAAGCTCCATCGATCGTCTCTGCCTGCAGAAATGAAAAATCCCCTCACGCAGGAGGGGACGCCGCGCCGATGCCGACCTCACGGGTACCACCGGGGTCGGTACTGATCAGCGCGGCCCGCTAAGCAGAAGGCGTACGGCACGCATGGCGCCTAGGGTACCGCAGGCGTCGATCCGGCGGGGACTCAGGGCACGGATAGACCGAGAGCGGACCACCCTTCCGGATGATCCGCTCTCGACTTCTGTGGAGCTAAGGAGAATTGAACTCCTGACCTCCTGCATGCCATGCAGGCGCTCTACCAACTGAGCTATAGCCCCTTGTTTTGTTTCTCCGCCCGGTTCCCCCGGCGACGTCGTAAACATTACAGGCACCGGGCCGGAGCACCAAATCGGTTCCCACTAAGACCACTTGGTCCTGAATGTCCCTTTTTCCGATGATCGAATCAGGCGGCGACGAAGGAGTAGAACCTCTTGAGGGTGCAGTGCTCCTCCAGGAGACGGCCGTAGATCGGCTCGCCCTCCAGCTCCCGGTACGTCTCGATCGGGTCGCCTTTTATGATCAGCGCCCGCGCGCACTCCTCGCACCAGTACTGGTAGTCGGCGTTGACCGGCTCCATGTCGCGCACGATGGGCGTACCGCTGCCGCACCAGTCGCACTTCCGCCTGTGTGCACCCATCGATCAGCTCCCGTCGGACCGCGCCCCCTTCCGGCCGTCCGATTCTGCCACGAGGGGACCGACACGGTCAGCGACGCTTCAGTAGCACAAACAGAAGATCCCGCCCCCTGACGGGGACGGGATCTTCCTCCTGTGGAGCTAAGGAGAATTGAACTCCTGACCTCCTGCATGCCATGCAGGCGCTCTACCAACTGAGCTATAGCCCCTTGCCGCGTTCTTCCCGCTCGGCGGGGCGAACAAGAAGAACTTTAGCCTGTGACCTGCCGGAAAGTGAAATCCGGGGTTCGCGGCGCCGCCGCGGGCTCAGTCGTCGTCGCCGAGGACCGGCTCGGGGAGGGTGCCCGCGTTGTGCTCCAGCAGGCGCCAGCCGCGCGCGCCCTCGCCCAGCACGGACCAGCAGCAGTTGGAGAGGCCGCCGAGGCTCTCCCAGTGCGAGGCCTGGAGGCCGAGCAGCCGGCCGATGGTGGTGCGGATGGTGCCGCCGTGGCTGACGACCACCAGGGTGCCGTCCACGGGCAGCTTCTCCACGTGCCGCCGGACGACGGGCGCGGCCCGGTCGGCGACCTCGGTCTCCAGTTCGCCCCCGCCGCGGCGGATCGCCTCGCCGCGCTTCCAGGCGGCGTACTCGTCGCCGTGGCGGGCGATGATCTCCGTGTGCGTCAGCCCCTGCCAGACGCCCGCGTAGGTCTCGCGCAGGCCCTCGTCGCGGGTCACGTCGAGGCCGGTGAGGACGGCCAGCTCGGCGGCCGTGTCCGCGGCCCGCGTCAGGTCCGAGGAGACGATCGCGTCGGGGCGCAGGGAGGCCAGCAGCCGGGCGGCGCGACGGGCCTGCCCGATGCCGGTCTCGGTCAGCGGCACGTCGGTGCTGCCCTGGAAGCGGCGCTCCACGTTCCACGAGGTCTGGCCGTGCCGCCACAGGATGACGCGGCGGCCCCGGTCCCTGCGGTCGGTCACCTCACCCGTGGCGCTCATCACCACTCCCCGCCCGGCTCCCCGTCGGCCTCGGACTCCTGGAGCCTGGCGTGCTCCTCGCCCTTGCCGCGGGTGGCCTTGGCGTCGGCGGGCAGTTCGAGCTCGGGGCAGTCCTTCCACAGCCGCTCCAGGGCGTAGAAGACGCGCTCCTCGCTGTGCTGGACGTGGACCACGATGTCGACGTAGTCGAGCAGGATCCAGCGGGCGTCGCGGTCGCCCTCGCGGCGCACCGGCTTGGCGCCGAGCTCCTTCTGGAGGCGCTCCTCGATCTCGTCGACGATGGCCTTGACCTGGCGGTCGTTCGGCGCGGAAGCGAGCAGGAAGGCGTCCGTGATCGACAGGACGTCGCTGACGTCGTAGGCGATGACGTCATGGGCGAGCTTGTCGGCAGCCGCCTGCGCGGCGGTGTTGATGAGCTCAAGGGAACGATCGGTGGCGGTCACTGCGTGGCTTTCCGTCGGCGGGTACTGAACCTCAAGGGTCTCACGGACCGCCGGGGGCACCCCACGTGATTAAAGGCATCGCGGGAGGCGCCCCCGCACGAGCGAAGGCATCGCGGGAGGCGCCCCGGACCGTGCTCAGGAGCCGGACGGCTTGTAGTCCTGGCCCAGGACCACCGAGACGTCGGCGCCCGAGGAGACCGAGCCCTTGGTGACGGAGCCCGCGGGCAGGCCGAGGGTCTTGGCGACCTCGGTGGCGTTCTGCTTGTCCGAGGCGTCCTGGTAGACGACCTTCGAGGCCGCCGCCCGGCTGCCGCCGCTGCCGCCCTCCAGGAAGGTGAAGCCGCCGTTCAGGAGCACCACGCGGGCCTGCTCGGTGTCGTCCTTGACCCCGGTGGCGTTCCGCACCGAGACCCGGACCGCGCCGCCGGCGTCGGGGCTCTTCGCGGTGCCGCCGAGGATGTCCTTGACCACGCTGTCGCTGGTGCCGGCGCTGAGCGTGCCGTCCGGCCGCACCGGCAGCAGGGCCGTCCTGTAGTCGCCCTCCTTGGCGAGACCGGCGAGCTTGGCCAGGAAGGCGCCGAGGTCCTTGTCGGTGAGCGAGGGGTCGAGGATCTGCGCGAGGCTCTGCACGGTGACCGTGGCGTCCGAGGCGTCGGTCGAGATCTTGCGCAGCACGCCCTGCATGACCTGCCCGAACCGCTCCAGCTGGGCGTTCTCCGACTCGCCGGGGGCCCGGTAGGTGGCGTAGGCGACGGCCATCTTGCCGCTGAGGGTCTGGTCGCTGCCCTTGGAGACGAGCGGCTCGGTGCCCTTCTTCTTGGCGTCCGGGTCGGGCACGTCGGCATTGGTGTCCATGTCGATGTTGCCGACCAGATCGACCAGGTTCTGGAGGTAAGGGGTGTCCAGACGCCAGGTGCCCTGGATGTTGGTGCCGAGGACGGTGTCCAGCTGGTCACGGGTGCCGGAGGAGCCGTCGTCGTCCACCGACTTGGCGAGGGTCGTGGTGGAACCGTCGTCGTCGGTCAGCGCCAGGGAATTGGGCAGCAGGACGGTGGTGCCCCGCTCGGTCGTGGTGTTGTCGACCAGCAGCACCGTGGAGGTGCCGCGTTTGCCGGTGTTGTGCAGGTGGACGACGATCACGTCGCGCTTCTGGGCGCCGGCCGCCGGGGCCGAGCCCGCGCCGGCGCCGGAGGAGGACAGGAAGGGCAGCTTGCCGGCGTACCAGAGGTAGCCGACGCCGCCGACCGCGACGAGGGCGAGGACGACGCCGAGGGCGACGAGCCGGCTGCGGGCGCGCCGCCGAGCCTCTTCGCGGCGCTCGGTGCGGTTCTCGGTGAACTTCAGCCAGTCGATGACGTCCTCGGAGTCGCCGTCCGGCTCCTCCACGAACGCGAACTGCTCGGTACGGTAGTCCGGTTCGCCGTCCGCGCGCCCGTCGTCCCCGTCGTCGTCGCTCGCGAGCTCCGCGTACGGGTTGTGCGCAGGCGCGTCCTGGGGGCGTGCCTGCTGGGGGATGTGCGGGGTCTGCTCGGCGACCCGGGGCTGCTGCCCGCTGCTCGCGGCCTGCCCGTAGGGGTCGTACCCGGAATTCCCCCCGTGTCCCTGGCCCTGGGTCCCGTAGGTGTCGTAGCCGCCGTAGCCGTCGTTGCCGGGGTAGCCGCCGTTGCCGGGGTAGCCCTCGTGCGAGGGGTACGACGGGACCTGCGGCTGCTGCCCCGTGCCGTACGACCCGTACGGCTGCGCCGGCTGAGGGGTGCCGTAGCCGTCGTGGCCGTATCCCTGCTGCTGGGCGTAGGGGTCGTAGGACCCGCCCGGAGCCTGCTGCGCCGGGACCTGGCGGTAGACGGGCTGTCCGTACTCGTCGTAACCGACGATCTCGTACTGCCCCGCGTCGTATCGGTCGTTCACCGGGTGCCCCTCTCGGCTCACTCGCCGCGGTACAGCTCGCGCTTGTCGATGTAGCGCACGACTCCGTCCGGCACCATGTACCAGATGGGGTCGCCCTTGGCGACTCTCGCACGGCAGTCTGTGGAGGAGATGGCGAGCGCCGGAACCTCGACCAGCGAGACGCCGCCCTCCGGCAGTCCCGGGTTGCTGAGGTGGTGGCCGGGCCGGGTGACGCCGATGAAGTGCGCGAGGGAGAACAGCTCCTCGCTGTCGCGCCAGGTCAGCAGCTGGGCGAGGGCGTCGGCACCGGTGATGAAGAACAGGTCGGTGTCCGGGTTCAGGGCGCGCAGGTCGCGCAGGGTGTCCACGGTGTAGGTGGGGCCGCCGCGGTCGATGTCGATGCGGCTGACGGAGAACTGCGGGTTCTCGGCGGTGGCGATGACCGTCATCAGATAGCGGTCCTCGGCCGGGGAGACCTGGCGGTGGGACTTCTGCCACGGCTGGCCGGTGGGCACGAACACCACCTCGTCCAGCTGGAACCGCGCGGCGACCTCGCTGGCCGCCACGAGGTGCCCGTGGTGGACCGGGTCGAAAGTGCCGCCCATGACACCCAGGCGCCGCTTGCCGGGGCGGGCGGGGCCGTGGCCCGGCCGGTGCCTGCGGTACTGCGGCCGGTCGGCCATGTCGGCGTCGTCGGCGCTGTCGTGCGCCGGACCGGTAGGCATGTCCTGCTCTCCCATGCGTGCAGACCCTACCGGCCCGGTCCCCGGCGTCCGGCCGGGGCCGGTCCCCCGGCTCAGCGGTCGCGGTTGAAGCGGGTGGTGATCCACAGCAGGAGAAGCAGGATGACGAAGGCGGAGCCGCCGGTGACGGCGGGGTTCAGGCTGTCGTGGTGGCCGCCCTCTTCGGCGGCGAGGGAGATCAGCGGGGCTGCGGCGCTGGTGAGCATCATCTTCGACAGGACCTATCGCGTGTGGGCGGGATAAAGACGTCGGCTCATCGTATGCGGGCGGTCCGCCGGCGATCACGCCGACTCCGCCGTCGGGAAGCCAGGGGCCGGGCGGGGAACTCCCGCCGTGCCTCAGTCGTCCTTCTGCTTGTAGCCGCGCAGCAGGAACCAGGCGGTCAGCGCGCAGCCCGCGATCATCACGAGCAGCACGATACGGAGCACGTCGCCTCCGCCCCCCTGCTGCTGGGCGGCGCTCGCCGCGGCCTCGGTCAGCCGGGCGGCTGCGGGGTGGTGCTCCATGGCGTGGACTCCTTCGGCTGTCTGCCCGTCCACGGTATCTCCGCCTAGGCTGAACCCCGCCTCGGGGGCTCACGGCACTCACACGCACTTGGGGGAAGACATGCACGACGGCGATCGGCAGAGCGGGCACGAGCGGGTGCCCAGCAGGCAGCGGAGGCGCTTCCCGGGGATCTCCTCGCGGGCGTACGAACACCCGGCGGACCGGTCCGCCCTGGTGGCGCTGCGCAAGCTCAGCGGGTTCGACCAGGTGTTCAAGGCACTGAGCGGGCTGCTGCCGGAGCGGAGCCTGCGGCTGCTGTTCCTGTCCGACTCGGTACGCGTCTCCGAACGTCAGTTCGGTCATCTGCACGACATGCTGCTGGACGCCTGCTACATCCTGGACCTGCCGAAGGTCCCGCCGATGTACGTCACGCAGGACCCGCAGCCGAACGCGATGTGCATCGGCCTGGACGAACCGATCATCGTGATCTCCACGGGCCTGGTGGAGCTGCTGGACGAGGAGGAGATGCGGGCGGTCGTCGGCCACGAGGTCGGACACGCGCTGTCCGGGCACTCCGTGTACCGCACCGTCCTGCTGTTCCTGACGAACCTGGCGGTCAAGGTCGCCTGGATCCCGCTGGGCAATCTCGCGATCATGGCGATCATCGCGGCGCTGCGGGAGTGGTTCCGCAAGTCCGAGCTGTCCGCGGACCGGGCCGGGCTGCTGGTGGGCCAGGACGTACGGGCCTCGATGCGCGGCCTGATGAAGATCGCGGGCGGCAACCACCTGCACGAGATGAACGTGGACGCGTTCCTGGAGCAGGCCGAGGAGTACGACTCCGGCGGCGACCTGCGCGACTCCGTGCTGAAGATCCTGAACGTGCTGCCCCGCTCGCACCCGTTCACCACCGTGCGCGCCTCGGAGCTGAAGAAGTGGGCCGAGTCGCGGGACCACCAGCGGATCATGGACGGCCACTACCCGCGCCGCGACGACGACAAGGACGCCAAGGTCGGCGACTCCTTCCGCGAGTCGGCGGCGAGCTACGCGAGCGACGTCAAGGACTCCAAGGACCCCCTGATGAAGCTGGTCACCGATCTGGCGGGCGGCGCGGGCGACCTGGGCGGCCGCGTCAAGCGCGGTTTCGACGGCTTCAAGAGCCCCCCGCCGGCCAAGGGCGGTCCGGCGACGGCGGCGGAGTAGGACACGGCCCGGGGCCGGACGGCCGGGGCCCGGTGGGGCCCGGTCCGGCCCCGGTGACGGCTCCGGCCCGGTCCGCGCCGCTCGCCCCCTCGCGCGGGCAGGGCGGCGGCGGGACGCCCGGCCTCGGGGGCGAGCCACCCTCCCCGGTCCGCCCCTCCTCACACCTGGGGCTCGCTCCCCTTGGCCAGCGTGCCGCACAGGGAGGCGGGGCTGTCCGTCTCGTACGGGTCGGTGCCCGCGGGGGTGCCCGGACGGGGGGCCTGGCCCGCCAGCAGGGGGTGGAGGTGGGACGTGGAGTCCCCGGCGCAGGACAGCGGGCCGGCCTCGACGTAGGCCGTGGTCAGCTGGACCTGGCGGGTGCGCAGGTCGTCGCGGGTGAAACGGAAGGTCAGCACGCGGCGGACGGTGAAGAGGGAGACGTGGCCGCTCGCGCCGCCGGTGGGGCGCAGGGCGTAGACGAAGGTGTGGTCCGCGCTGACCTCCAGGGTCACCGGGTCCTCCTCCATGAAGCGCAGATCGCCCTGGACCCGTATCCGGTCGTCGGCCAGCCGGTCGCGGGCCGGGTCCAGGCGCACCACCCAGCCGGTCGGGGCGTGCCGGCCGTCCGCCGCCGGACGGTCGAAGCTCCGGTCGAACTGGGCGAGCTGGCCGGAGTCCACGAGTGCCCGCGCGGGAGCCGTCTCGTGCCCGGTGAGCACCTCCGGGTAGAGCGAGGAACGGACGATGTAGTCCTTGGCCGTGGTCAGCGCCGTCATGACGTCGCTGTCCGAGAAGTGCGCGGTGCCCCGCGCGGCCGGCAGCGGGACCCCCTCGGCGCCTATGTCGAACCGCGCGGCGGGGCTGTGCGCGTACAGCGTCTCCGCGTCCGTCCCCCCGGGCACCCTGCCCCGCGGGGCGAGCGGTACGACCGTCATCCGCAGCGGCTCCACGGGACGCGGGGCCGCGGCGGAGTCGTACGGATGGCGCACCCCCATGTAGACGGCGGTGCCGAAGGCCACGGCCATCAGCAGCACCAGGATCATCGCCTGGCGGACGAGCCTGCGGTGCGGCGGCCGGCGGCGCACGGCGGGCGCGTGGTCGGCCATCCGCTCCTCGGCCGAATACTCCTGGAGGCGGGCAGCGCGCACGAACGACTCGTCGAACACGACGGATCGGTATTCGTCCTCCGCACCTCCGGGGCCGCCCTCGGGTGTCCCCTCCGGTGGGTCTCCAGGCCCGCCCATACCTTCAGAGTGGGTTCCCGGGACCCCGGGTAAACACCCCGCTCCACCACAACTTCTGACAACTCCTCACCCGGAGCCGATCAGGGCAGGTGGGGCACCGCCGACGCCGCCGGGCGCGCGGGGTCCGCCGTGGGAACCTGGTTCTGGCCCGTCGTGGTGGACGACGGCAGCTGGTCCCGGGTGCCCGAGGAGGTGCCCCGGTAGACCGCGGCGAAGGCGAGGGCCACCATGCCGACGCCCATCACCACGGCGAGCACCCAGGCCACCGGCCGGTGCCAGCGGACCTGCTTGCCGTGGCCGTCGAAGGGTCCCCCGCCGAGGGCGTAGAGGTCGTCCAGCTCGTCGAGATCGTCGCCGTCCGGGTCCTCGCCGAGATCGGCGCCCCCGTAGGCGTCGTCACGCCGCTCGCTCCGGGCGCGGGCGCGGCGGGCGGCCTCCGAGGCCTCGGCCCTGGCCTCGGCGGCGGCGAGGAGGCGTTCGACGGCGGTCGGCTCGTGGACCGTGGCCGCCCGTACGAAGTCCTCGTCGAAGACCACGGAGGCGAACTCTTCGTCCGACACCCCGCGGTCGTGGTCGTCGTCGGGCTCCCAGCCGTCAGGGAACGGCGTGCCCCCCACGTCCTCCGGCACATGTCCAGAGTAGACCTGGGGGATCAATTTGGGCAGACGGTACGGAAATTCATCCACCTGTCGAGACGCCCGGCCGGGCCGGTCGTCAGCGGCGGACGTGCCCGTCGCCGGTGACGATGTACTTGGTGCTGGTCAGCTCCGGCAGGCCCATCGGGCCCCGGGCGTGCAGCTTCTGGGTGGAGATGCCGATCTCCGCGCCGAAGCCGAACTGGCCGCCGTCCGTGAACCGGGTGGAGGCGTTCACGGCGACCGTGGTCGAGTCGACCAACTGGGTGAACCGGCGGGCGGCCTGCTGCGAGGTGGTGACGATCGCCTCGGTGTGCCCGGAGGTCCACAGCCGGATGTGCTCGACGGCCTTGTCGAGGGAGTCCACTACGGCGGCGGCGATGTCGTACGACAGGTACTCGGTCTCCCAGTCCTCCGGGGTCGCCTCGACCACGGTGGCCTTCGAGCCCTCGGCGTGGGCCATGACCCGCTCGTCGGCGTGCACGGTCACGCCGGCCTCGGCCAGCGCGTCCAGGGCGCGCGGCAGGAACTCGGCGGCGATGTCCTGGTGGACCAGCAGCGTCTCGGCCGCGTTGCACACGCTGACCCGCTGGGCCTTGGAGTTGACGAGGATGTCGATCGCCATGTCGATGTCGGCCTGCGCGTCGACGTAGACGTGGCAGTTGCCGGTGCCGGTCTCGATGACGGGCACCGTGGACTCGCTGACCACGGTCCTGATCAGGGAGGCGCCGCCGCGCGGGATGAGGACGTCGACCAGGCCGCGGGCGCGCATCAGCTCGCGCACGGACTCGCGGCTCTCCCCCGGCACCAGCTGTACGGCGTCGGCGGGCAGCCCGGCGCCGCCGACCGCGTCCCGGATCACCCGGACGAGGGCGGTGTTGGACTCGTAGGCGGAGGCGGAGCCGCGCAGCAGGACGGCGTTGCCGGACTTCAGGCAGAGCGCGGCGGCGTCCACGGTGACATTGGGGCGGGCCTCGTAGACGATGCCGACGACGCCGAGCGGGACGCGGACCTGGCGCAGGTCGATGCCGTTGGGCAGGGTGGAGCCGCGGACCACCTCGCCGACCGGGTCGGGCAGCCCCGCCACGTCGCGGACGTCGGCGGCGATGGCCCGGACCCGCTCGGGGGTGAGGCTGAGCCGGTCCACGACGGCCTCGCCGGTGCCGTTCTCGCGGGCCTTGGCCACGTCCTTCGCGTTGGCCTCGATGATCTCCCCGGTCCGTACCTCCAGGGCGTCGGCGATCGCCAGCAGCGCGTCGTCCTTCACGGCGCGCGGCAGCGGCGCGAGGCCGGCGGCGGCTGCCCTGGCCCGGTAGGCGGCCTGGGTGACCGGGGACATCGAGTCGTACGGCGAGAGCGTGGTCATGAGGGAAGGGTAGTGCGCGGTGCGGAGCCCTTCCGCGCACGTTTCACACCCCGAGACGAAAACTCCTGTAAGGGCTCAGAAGGGGTGGACCCCCACGGGGGTCGCGGGCGGCGGCCCGTACCCCTCCGCGATGCGCTGGTGGTACGTCTCGCGGTCGATGACCTCCAGCCCGACGATCTCCCACGCGGGCAGTCCGGCGCTGAGCCGGTGCTCGCCCCACAGACGCAGCGCCACGGCGGCCGCGTCATGCAGGTCGCGGGCCTCCTCCCAGTACCGGATCTCGGCGTGGTCGCTCGCGTATCTGCTGGTCAGCAGGAAGGGGTGGTCGTGAGCCAGCTGCTCCAGGGCCCGGCGCAGGTCCGCGAGGGGGACGCTCTCGCCGGCCACGCTGAGGGTGACGTGCCACAGCCGGGGCAGATCCCTGGGTTCCTCGTAGGTGCCCCCGGCCGCGACGCTGGTCAGGGCACCTCGGGTGGTACCCCCAGGGCGCACTCGTCTCACGACGGCCTCCTTCACCCAAGTGCTCGGAAACATGTCTCGCACACAAAGTTGAGCAGGCCGTAAGGCTTCGCGGGGCGGTTTTACGGAACGTCCCCCACCGGAGGCCCCCGGGGGCGCCCCGCTGTACGAGTGTCACCCGTGCAGGAGCACCAGGTCGTCCCTGTGTACGACCTCGCGTTCGTACGCCGGACCCAGTTCGCGAGCCAGCTCGTGGGTCGAACGCCCGATCAGCCGGGGGATCTCCTTGGCGTCGAAACTGACCAGCCCGCGAGCCACCGCACGGCCGGCGGTGTCCCGCAGCTCCACGGGGTCGCCCGCGCTGAACTCTCCCTCCACGGCGGCGATCCCGGCGGGCAGCAGCGACTTGCGGCCCTTGACGACCGCCTGCACGGCGCCGTCGTCCAGGGTGAGCGCGCCCTGCGGGGTGGAGGCGTGCTGGAGCCAGAGCAGCCGGTCGGCGGAACGCTTGCCGGTGGGGTGGAAGTACGTGCCGGTGTCGCCGCCGCCGAGGGCGTCCGCCGCGTGCACGGTGCTGGTCAGCACCACCGGGATGCCGGCGGCGGCCGCGATCCGGGCGGCCTCCACCTTGGTCACCATGCCGCCGGTGCCGACGCCCGCCTTGCCCGCGCTGCCGATCTCGATGCCGGCGAGATCCTCGGGGCCGTGGATCTCCGCTATCCGGGAGGTGCCGGGCCTGCCGGGGTCGCCGTCGTAGACGCCGTCGACGTCGGAGAGGAGGACCAGCAGGTCGGCGTGGACGAGGTGGGCGACGAGGGCGGCGAGCCGGTCGTTGTCGCCGAAGCGGATCTCGTCGGTGGCGACGGTGTCGTTCTCGTTGACGACCGGCAGGGCGCCCATCGCGAGGAGCTTGTCGAGGGTGCGCGAGGCGTTGCGGTGGTGGGCGCGGCGGCTCATGTCGTCGCTGGTGAGCAGGACTTGGCCGACGCGGACGCCGTACCGGGCGAAGGAGGCGGTGTACCGGGCGACCAGCAGCCCCTGGCCGACGCTGGCGGCGGCCTGCTGCCGGGCCAGGTCACGGGGCCGGCGGCGCAGCCCGAGCGGCGCGAGTCCGGCGGCGATGGCACCGGAGGAGACGAGGACGACCTCCCGCGCCCCGCCGCCCCGGCTCTTGGCCAGCACGTCCACCAGGGCGTCCACCCGGTCGGCGTCCAGCCCGCCCGCCGCGCTGGTCAGCGAGGAGGACCCCACCTTGACGACGATCCTGCGGGCCGCGTCCACAGCCTGCCTCGCGCTTGCCACCTTGCCCGCCGTCCCTTTCGCCCGTGTACCGGCCTCGTGCTGCGCAATGTACGCGACCGGGGACCTTCGGCGCGCTCCGGTTTCACCGGACGGACGCCGGCCGCCGCCGCGCGGCCGGGGAGACGGTGACGGAAAGGGCGCCGGGAATGGCGAATGGCGCGGCCATTCACGAGGGGTCCGCAATTCCGAAGAGGCGGCGGCCTTTTCTTTCCGGATCGCGCCGGGAGAATTCCTTCGCCGCGCCGCGCCGCTGCCGCCGCTGCCGCGGCCGCTGCCGCGGCACCGGGTGCCGCCGTCCGGCGCCCGGCCGGGCGCCGGCATGCGGCCGCGCCGTGGGGATCGGTGTCGAATCCACCACATTCCGCCCGAAACCATGGATCGGGGCTCACGACATCCGCGCCACGGACCCCGACGGCGGCCGCGCGGGACAGGTTGACCGGATCGTCCGGTTCGCACCGCCGAAAGCGTCGTTCTCACCGTGGGCTCACCTTCTCTTACCCAGGCGGGCGGCCACTCCCGCGGATCGGCGCCACCCGGCCCGCGATACCGGATCCGGCCACCTCGAAGCCCTCCGCGCGCGCCCGTGAGTCACACCACACCCGGAGCAACGGGTCCCGCGCGGTCATACGGTGAGACCATCCGGTAGGGCACGTTAGGGTAGGGTTAAACGCCCCTTAACCTCGCACTCCTTGTGCCTCTCGCCTCCCCCGCCGAACCGGCGGCGGGAGGCGGTTGAGAGTCTGACCGACAGTCCAGGAGCCCCAAGCATGCCCGTAGCGAATGGAAACGCTTCGCCGAAAATAAGCGTTGTCGTCCCTGTCTACAAAGTCCAGGGATATCTGCGTGCGTGCTTGGACTCCATTCTGTCCCAGTCCTTCGAGGACTTCGAGATCGTCGCCATCGACGACCACTCGCCCGACGCCTGCGGTCGGATACTCGATGAATACGCCGCCCTCGACAGCCGCGTCATACCCGTGCACCTGGAGGAGAACCAGGGCATCGGAAAGGCACGTGACGCCGGTGCGCTGAAGTCCCGCGGCGAGTACATCCTCTTCCTGGACAGCGACGACACCCTGGCCGACGGCGCGCTCCAGGCGATCGCCGACCGCCTGGAGGTCACGGGCGACCCCGACATCCTGCTGCTCAACCACGTCCGCACGTACTGGAACAACCGGGTCCAGGCGAGCGCGGCCGGTGAACTCCTCGCGAGCGCGGGCACGGACGTCTTCACGGCCCTCGAACGGCCCGACTTCCTCACCATGTTCGCCGTCGTCTGGAACCGCGCCTATCGCCGCGAATTCTACGTCGGCAACAACTTCGTCTTCACGGACGGCATTTACGAGGACGCGCTCATGGTCTACAAGACCATGCTGACCGCGGAGCGCATCGCCGCCACCGACCACGTCTGCGTCGAGTACCGCCAGCGCCGCCAGGGCAACTCCATGCGTACGCCCGGCCGCAAGCACTTCGGTATCTTCCAGCAGTACGCCCGCCTCTTCGAGTTCCTCGACCAGCACCCGGAGGCGGAGCCGGTGCGCGCCCTGCTCTTCGAGCGCGCGGCGAGCCACTACCTCTTCACACTGGCACGCGAGGACCGCATCGTCCCCAAGGACCGCGCGGAGTTCTTCAAGCTCGCGGCCGCCTCGTACAAGCGCTACAAGCCCAAGGGCTTCGTGCTCCCCGAGGGCTCCCAGGGCGTCCGGTTCCAGCTGCTCGAACGCGGCTCCTACACGGCGTACGCCGCGGTGACCGCCGCCGGCAACACCCGCCGCCAGGTGATCCAGCGGGCCACCAAGGTCAAGACCAAGCTCGGCAAGACCGCCTACAACCGGCTGTACCGGCTGCACCTGCGCCGCCCGGTGGACGAGAACCTCGCGGTCTACGCGGCCTACTGGAACCGCGGTGTCGCCTGCAACCCGGCCGCGATCTACCGCAAGGCCAAGGAACTCGCCCCGGACGTGCACGGGGTGTGGGTCGTGCGCCGGGACATGGTGGAGAGCGTCCCCGCGGGCGTCGACTACGTGGTGGCCAACTCGCCGCGTTACTGGGAGGTCATGGCCCGCGCCAAGTACCTCGTCAACAACGTCAACTTCCCGAACGACATCATCAAGCGCCCCGAGCAGGTCTTCCTCCAGACGCATCACGGCACCCCGCTGAAGCAGATGGGCATCGACCAGCAGAAGTACCCGGCCGCCGCGAAGAACATGAGCTTCGCCAAGATGCTGGAGCGGGCCGACAAGTGGGACCTCAGCCTCACCTCCAACCAGCACTCCACGGAGAACTGGGAGCGGGTCTACCCCTGCGCTTTCGAGGCGATCGAGTTCGGCTACCCGCGCAACGACGTCTTCTTCCGCACCGACGGTGACGACGTCCTGCGCATCCGCCGCGAGCTGGGCATCGAGGACGGCAAGACGGCCATCCTGTACTGCCCGACCGTGCGCGACTACCAGAAGGGCTACGTCCCCCGCATCGATCTGGAGCGCTTCTGCTCCGAGCTCGGCCCGGACTTCGTCGTCCTCGTGCGCACGCACTACTTCTACGGCGCCGACCCCCGCCTGGAGGCCCTCCAGGAGCGCGGTCTGATCAAGGACGTGTCGACGTACCCGGTGGTGGAGGACCTCTGCCTGGCTGCCGACGCGCTGATCACGGACTACTCGTCCATCATGTTCGACTACGCGTGCCTGGACCGCCCGATCGTCACCTACGCGGACGACTGGGAGGTCTACCGCAAGGCCCGCGGTGTCTACTTCGACATCCTCTCCGGCCAGCCGGGCGAGACGCCGGGTGCGACCGCGACCGACGAGGACCAGCTGATCGAGGTCTTCCGTTCCGGTGCCTGGAACGGCTCCAAGGCCGCCGAGCTGCGCGCCGCGTTCCGTGAGCGCTTCGTGCAGTTCGACGACGGAAACGCCGCCGAGCGTGTGGTGCGCCGGCTGTTCCTCGGCCGGCAGGAGGCCACCCCCGCGGTGCTCCCGCTGGACGAGCGGACGCCCGCGCCCGCGCCCGGGGCGCTCGCCCAGGCTCGTATCCCGCGGCAGCCCACCGGCGAGCACGGCCTCATCGACGCCTGAACGCGGCCGCGGCCGACCCCGGCCGCACCGGCGCCCGACGTGCGAAACGAGAGAGACGAACACCTGATGGCTTCCCGCCCCACCATTTCCAAGGCTGTCATTCCGGCGGCGGGTCTCGGCACCCGGTTCCTGCCGGCGACCAAGGCCACTCCCAAGGAGATGCTGCCGGTCGTCGACAAGCCCGCGATCCAGTACGTGGTCGAGGAGGCCGTGTCCGCGGGACTCGACGACGTCCTGATGATCACCGGTCGTAACAAGCGTCCCCTGGAGGACCACTTCGACCGCAACTACGAGCTGGAGTCCGCCCTCCAGAAGAAGGGCGACGCGAGCCGGCTCGCGAAGGTGCAGGAGTCCAGCGACCTGGCGACCATGCACTACGTCCGCCAGGGCGACCCGAAGGGCCTCGGCCACGCCGTGCTGTGCGCCGCCCCGCACGTCGGCCACGAGCCCTTCGCGGTCCTGCTCGGCGACGACCTGATCGACCCGCGCGACCCGCTGCTCCAGCGCATGATCGAGGTACAGGAGGAGCACGGCGGCAGCGTGATCGCCCTCATGGAGGTCGCGCCCGAGCAGATCCACCTCTACGGCTGCGCGGCCGTCGAGGCCACCGCCGAGGGCGACACCGTCAAGATCACCGGCCTGGTCGAGAAGCCCGACCCCGCCGACGCCCCCTCCAACTACGCGATCATCGGCCGCTACGTCCTGGCCCCGCAGATCTTCGACGTCCTGCGCGAGACCGAGCCGGGCCGCGGCGGCGAGATCCAGCTGACCGACGCGCTCCAGCAGCTCGCCGCCGACGAGAAGCTGGGCGGCCCGGTGCACGGCGTCGTCTTCCAGGGCCGCCGCTACGACACCGGCGACCGCGGCGACTACCTGCGTGCCATCGTCAGGCTCGCCTGCGAACGCGAGGATCTGGGACCGGAGTTCCGGACCTGGCTGCGCGGTTATGTCGGCCAGGAACTCACCGAGGGCTGACCCGGCCGGCGCACCGGACACGACAGGGGGCGGGCCCGGAGGAGAAATCCTCCGGGCCCGCCCCCTGTCGTCGGCTCTGCCTAGAACGGCTCGAAGTCGTCGAACTCCCGGCCGGCCTCGTCCCGTTCGGCGTCCCGGTCCCGGCGGCGCTGGGCCGCGGGGCGGGGTGCCTCGAAGCGGTGGTCCTCACCGCGGCGGCCGAGCATCTCGGCACCCGCCGTGACCGACGGCTCCCAGTCGAAGACGACCGCGTTCTCCTCGGGGCCGATGGCGACGCCGTCGCCGCCCCGGGCGCCCGCCTTCATGAGCTGCTCTTCCACACCGAGGCGGTTGAGCCGGTCGGCGAGGTAGCCGACGGCCTCGTCGTTGTTGAAGTCGGTCTGGCGCACCCAGCGCTCGGGCTTCTCGCCGCGCACCCGGAACAGCGGCTCGCCGCCGACCTCCTCACGGGTGACGGTGAAGCCCGCGTCGTCCACGGCCTTGGGCCGGATGACGATCCGCGTGGCCTCTTCCTTGGGCTTGGCCGCACGCGCCCTGCCGACCAGGTCACCGAGAGCGAAGGACAGCTCGCGCAGACCGGTGTGGGCGACCGCCGACACCTCGAAGACGCGGTAGCCGCGGGCCTCCAGGTCGGGGCGGACCATCTCGGCGAGGTCCTTGCCGTCGGGCACGTCGATCTTGTTCAGGACGACGATGCGGGGCCGGTTGCCGAGACCGCCGTACTGCCGCAGCTCCTCCTCGATGACGTCGAGGTCGGAGAGCGGGTCACGGTCGGACTCCAGGGTCGCGGTGTCCAGGACGTGCACCAGCACGCTGCACCGCTCCACGTGCCGCAGGAACTCCAGGCCCAGGCCCTTGCCCTGGCTGGCGCCCGGGATCAGCCCCGGCACGTCGGCGATGGTGTAGACGGTCGAGCCCGCGGTCACCACACCGAGGTTGGGCACCAGGGTGGTGAAGGGGTAGTCCGCGATCTTCGGCTTGGCCGCGCTGAGCACCGAGATCAGCGAGGACTTGCCGGCGCTCGGGTAGCCGACCAGCGCCACGTCGGCGACGGTCTTCAGCTCCAGGACGACGTCCTGGAGGTCCCCGGGCACACCGAGCAGCGCGAAGCCGGGCGCCTTGCGGCGGGCCGAGGCCAGCGCCGCGTTGCCGAGGCCGCCGCGGCCGCCCTGAGCGGCGACGTACGACGTCCCCTGCCCGACCAGGTCGGCGAGGACGTTGCCCGCCTTGTCGAGCACGACGGTGCCGTCCGGGACCGGCAGGACCAGGTCCTGGCCGTCCTTGCCGGCCCGGTTGCCGCCCTCGCCGGGCTTGCCGTTGGTGGCCTTGCGGTGCGGGGAGTGGTGGTAGTCGAGCAGCGTGGTGACCGACTGCTCCACGGTCAGGATGACGTCACCGCCACGCCCGCCGTTACCGCCGTCCGGACCGCCCAGCGGCTTGAACTTCTCGCGGTGGACGGAGGCACAGCCGTGGCCTCCGTTACCCGCGGCGACATGCAGTTCGACGCGGTCCACGAAGGTGGTCATGGTTCAGTGCCTCCAGAAATTACGGGTATGTCTAGGTACTAACACGCGAAAGGCGGACCCGCCTTCCCGTCCGGGAAGTGAGGTCCGCCTCGCGAAACGTTCGATGCCGAATCAGATGATTCAGGCGACCGGAACGATGTTCACGACCTTGCGGCCACGGTGGGTACCGAACTCCACCGCACCCGGCAGCAGGGCGAACAGGGTGTCGTCGCCGCCACGGCCGACACCGGCGCCGGGGTGGAAGTGGGTGCCGCGCTGGCGGACCAGGATCTCACCAGCGTTGACGACCTGACCGCCGAAGCGCTTCACGCCGAGCCGCTGGGCATTGGAGTCGCGACCGTTCCGGGTGGACGATGCGCCCTTCTTGTGTGCCATGTCTTCTCAGTCCCTTACTTCGCAGCCGTGGGGATCGACGTGACCTTGATCGCCGTGTACTGCTGGCGGTGGCCCTGCCGACGGCGGTAGCCGGTCTTGTTCTTGTAGCGCAGAATGTCGATCTTCTGGCCCTTGTGGTGGTCCACGACCTCGGCCTGGACCTTGATGCCGGCCAGCACCCACGGGTCGCTGGTCACAGCGTCGCCGTCGACAACGAGCAGGGTCGAGAGCTCGACCGTGTCGCCAACCTTGGCGGTGGAAATCTTGTCAACCTCAACGATGTCGCCGACAGCAACCTTGTGCTGGCGACCACCGCTGCGCACGATGGCGTACACGCGGATCTCTCTTTCGCTCGAAGAAACGGCACCCCCGCAGGCCAGCCACCCGGCATACGCATGGGTGACCTCTCCCGGCCGGCCCAGCGTCCGGGAGGAACAGGTTTACGGGGATGTGGCGGGCTCGATGACACGCCGACGGTCAAGGTTACGGGCCGGGGCCGTGAGGGTCAAACTGGGCGTCCGGCCGCGGCGACGTACCCGGCGTACGCCTCCGCGATCCCCTCGGCGGACAGTCCGAGGTGCTCCAGGACGGTGTAGCGGCCCGGCCGGGTCTCCGGCGCGAACGCCACGGCCCGTACGAACTCCTCGTCGCTGAAGCCGATCTCCTCGGCCAGCACGGGCAGCCCGTGCCGGCGCAAGCACTCCACGATCAGAAGGGAACCCTCGCGGTCGTCGCGCAGATACGTGGCGAACGCGGCGCCGAGACCCACCTGTTCGCCGTGCGCGGCGGCCCGGTGGGGGTGGAGCAGGTCCAGCGCGTGACTGATCTCGTGGCAGGCACCCGAGGAGGGCCGGGTGTGCCCGGCTATCGACATGGCGATGCCGGTCAGCACGAGCCCCTCGGACAGCACGGTGAGGAACCCGTCGTCGCCGCAGCCGCCGGGGTGCCTGAGGACCGCCTCGCCGGCCTGACGGGCCATGGCCGCGGCGAGACCGTCGATCCGCTCGCCGTTGACCCGGTGGTCCAGTTCCCAGTCCGCGACCGCGGAGATGTTGGACAGGGCGTCGCCGATACCCGACCGCACGAAGCGCAGCGGGGCCTCGCGGATCACGTCGAGGTCGATGAACAGGGCGACCGGCGCGGGCACGCCGTAGGAGCCGCGCCCCGCGTCGTTGTCCAGGTTGGACACGGGCGAGCAGATGCCGTCGTGCGAGAGGTTCGTCGGCACCACGACCAGGGGCAGGCCGATCCGCGCCGCGGAGTACTTCGCACAGTCGATGATCTTGCCGCCGCCGATGCCCACGACCGCGTCGAAGTCGCCGGACTTCATCCGGTCGGCCAGGTCGACCGCCTCGTCCAGGGTGCCGCCGCCCACCTCGAACCAGGTGGCGGCGGGCAGCGCCGGCGCGAGGCGCTCGCGCAGCTGGGCTCCGTAGCCGCGGCTGACGGCGACGGCGAGCCGCCCGGAGCCCGAGATGCGCTGGTCGGCGAGGACACCCGCCAGATCGTCCAGGGCACCCGCGCGGATGTCCATGACGATCGGCGAGGGGAACAGCCGGGTCAGTACCGGCATGCGATCTCCCGCCCGCGGGCGAGGTCCTCGTGGTTGTCGATCTCGACCCAGTCGACGTCGCCGATGGGCGCCACGTCGATGCGGAAGCCGCGGTCGACCAGTTCCTGGTAGCCGTCCTCGTAGTACAGCTGCGGGTCGCGCTCGAAGGTCGTGCGCAGGGCGTCCGCCAGCGCCTCGGCCGCGTCGCCCTCGATCAGCGTCACGCCGATGTACTCACCGGTCGCCTCGGCCGGGTCCATCAGCTTGGTGATCCTCGTCATGCCCCCGTCCGGGTCGACGACGACCTTCATCTCCTCGTCCGCCAGGGACTTCACGGTGTCCAGCGCGAGGATGATCTTCTTGCCCACGCCGCGGGCGGCGAGCAGCGTCTTCTCGACCGAGACCGGGTGCACGGTGTCGCCGTTGGCGAGGATCACACCGTCCTTGAGCGCGTCGCGCCCGCACCACAGGGAGTAGGCGTTGTTCCACTCCTCGGCCTTGTCGTTGTCGATGAGCGTCAGCTTCAGGCCGTACTTCTCCTCGAACTCGGCCTGGCGCGCGTAGACGGCCTCCTTGCGGTAGCCGACGATGACCGCGACCTCGGTCAGCCCGATCTCCGCGAAGTTGCCCAGGGTCAGGTCCAGGACGGAGACGGCCTCGGGCGCGTCCTGTGCGCTCACCGGCACCAGGGCCTTGGGCAGGGTGTCCGTGTAGGGGCGCAGTCGCCGTCCGGCGCCGGCCGCCAGCACGAGGCCTATCATCGCGGTTTCTCTCCTTCGGTTCAGGGGCGCGGGCCCGGGACGCGGTGCCCCGGCCCGCCGAAAAAGCGGGTGCGGCCCTCTCCTCGCGGACAGGACCGCACCCAGGCGTGACCGGAGACCGGTCAGTCGACGGAGGCCGACTGCGGGGTCGCCGCGGTCTTCTTGGCCGCCGTCTTCTTCGTGGCGGCCGCCTTCTTGGCCGTCGTCTTCTTGGCGGCGGTCTTCTTGGCGGCGGTCTTCTTCGCCGCCGTCTTCTTGGTGGCCGCCTTCTTCGCCGTGGCCTTCTTGGCCGCCTTGCGAGCGGTCTTCTTGGCCGGAGCCGCGGTCTCCTCGGCCACGGCCTCCTCGGCGGGGGCCTCGGCCGCGGGAGCCTCCGCAGCCGCCGGGACGACCACGACGGCCGTCTCCTCGGAGGCGGTCGGCGCGGCCGTCTGCCGCACCGCGCGGCGGCGCGGACGGGCCGGTGCGGCGCTCTCGGCGGGCGCCGGCGCCGCCTCGGCGGCGGGCTCCGCCACCGGGGCCGCGGGCGCGGTCTCGGCGACGGTCACCACGGTGGCCTCGGCACCCGCGGGGGAACCGGCCGGTGCGGACACCTTCCGGGTCGCCCGACGGCGGGTACGGCCCTTGGGTGCCTCCTCGGCGGCCTCGGGGGCCGGAACCACCTGGTCCTCGGCGGCCACCGGCTCGGCCAGCGCCTCGACGGCCGGCTCGGGCAGCACCGGACGGGCCGCGGCCTCCTCGGCGGTGACGTCCTGCGCGGTCGGCACGACGGCCTCGGCGGCGGCGTCCTGCTCGGCGGCCTTCGTCCGGGCCGGCTTCCTTGCGGACTTCTCCGCCTTCGGCGCGCCCGCCGGGGCCGACGCGCGACGGCTCGCCCGGCGGCGGGTACGGCCGCGACCGGCCGCCGCCTCCGCCTCGGCGACGCTGCTGTACAGCTCCTCGTCCGGCGTGAACTCCGGGGCCGCGAGGGCGACCGGCTCCGCGACCTCGGCGGCCACCTCGGCGGCCGTCTCGATCTCCGGTTCCGCGGCCTCGCCGCTCTCCACGGCGACCGCGGCGGTCTCGTGCTCGTGCGGCTGCTCCTGCGCCTCGCCGCCACGGCCGCGCTTCTTGCGCTTGCCGCCGCCACCGGCGGTGCCGGGCTGCTCCACGTGCACGATGACACCGCGGCCGTTGCAGTGCACACAGGTCTCGGAGAACGACTCCAGCAGGCCCTGGCCGACCCGCTTACGGGTCATCTGCACCAGGCCCAGCGAGGTCACCTCCGCCACCTGGTGCTTCGTACGGTCGCGGCCCAGGCACTCCAGCAGGCGGCGCAGCACCAGGTCGCGGTTGGACTCCAGGACCATGTCGATGAAGTCGATCACGATGATGCCGCCGAGGTCGCGCAGCCGCAGCTGGCGCACGATCTCCTCGGCCGCCTCCAGGTTGTTCCTGGTGACCGTCTCCTCCAGGTTGCCGCCCTGGCCGGTGAACTTGCCGGTGTTGACGTCGACGACGACCATCGCCTCGGTCCGGTCGATCACCAGCGAACCGCCGCTGGGCAGCCAGACCTTGCGGTCCAGCGCCTTGGCGAGCTGCTCGTCGATCCGGTACGTGGCGAAGACGTCGACCTCGGAGGTCCACTTCGACAGGCGGCCCGCGAGGTCCGGCGCGACGTGCGCGACGTACCCGTGGATCGTCTGCCAGGCGTCGTCACCGCTGACGACGACCTTGGAGAAGTCCTCGTTGAAGATGTCGCGCACGACCCGGACGGTCATGTCCGGCTCGCCGTACAGCAGCGTCGGGGCGTTGCCGCTCTTCGCCTTCTTCCGGATGTCCTCCCACTGCGCCTGGAGCCGCTCGACGTCGCGGCGCAGCTCGTCCTCGCTCGCGCCCTCGGCGGCGGTGCGCACGATGACACCCGCGTCCTCGGGGACGATCTTCTTGAGGATCGTCTTCAGCCGGGCCCGCTCGGTGTCGGGCAGCTTGCGGCTGATGCCGGTCATGGAGCCCTCGGGGACGTACACGAGGTAGCGGCCCGGCAGGGAGACCTGGCTGGTCAGACGCGCGCCCTTGTGACCGATCGGGTCCTTGGTGACCTGCACCAGCACCGACTGCCCGGACTTGAGGGCGGACTCGATGCGCCGCGGGCCGTTGGCCATGCCGAGCGCCTCGAAGTTGACCTCGCCGGCGTACAGCACGGCGTTGCGGCCCTTGCCGATGTCGATGAAGGCGGCCTCCATCGACGGCAGCACGTTCTGCACCTTGCCGAGGTAGACGTTGCCGACGTACGACGTCGACTGCTCCTTGTTGACGTAGTGCTCCACGAGCACGTTGTCCTCGAGGACGCCGATCTGCGTGCGCTCGCCGTGCTGGCGGACGACCATCACGCGCTCGACGGCCTCACGGCGGGCCAGGAACTCGGCCTCGGTGATGATCGGGACGCGGCGGCGGCCCTGCTCGCGGCCCTCGCGGCGGCGCTGCTTCTTCGCCTCCAGACGGGTCGAGCCCTTGATGGACTGCACCTCGTCGGACGGCTCGCTCTGCTTGCGCGGCTCGCGGACCTTGACGACCGTACGCTCCGGGTCGTCGGAGGACGGCTCGCCGTCCGCGGCGGACTCACCGGCGCGACGACGGCGGCGACGACGGCGACGGCTGCCGGCGCTGGAGCCGCCGGACTCCTCGCCGTGCGCCTCCTCGGCGTCCTCCTCCTCCTGCTCGGCGGTGTCCTCGGTGTCCTGCGCGGCCTGCTCGGCGGCCAGTTCCTCGGACTCCTCGCCGCCCTCGCCCTCGGCGGCGTCCCCGCGGCGGCGACGACGGCCGCCCCGGCGGCGCCGGCGACGCGAGGAGGACTCCTCGTAGCCCTCGGCGTCCTCGGCCTCGCCCTCGGCGCCCTCCGGCTCCTCGTCCTCGTCCTCGGCGGGGGCCTCGGCGACCGGGGCCTCCTCGACGCGCTCGGCGCGGCGACGGCGGCGACGGCGCGAACCGGCCTCGGCACGCTCCTCCGCGTGCTCCTCAGGCTGCTGCGGCGGTGCGGGCTGCTCGGCCTCGACCGGCTCGGCGGCCTCCGCGGCCGCCTCGGCGGCGGCCCGCTCGGGCGTCTGGAAGCGCGGCTCGGCGAACACCGGGGCCTGGAAGACGGCGACGGCGGGACGGGCGGGACGGCGCGAGCCCTCCTCGGCCCCGGCGCCGCGCGCGGGCTCGGAGAAGCCGGACGCGGGGCGCACGGCCCGGCGCCGGGCCCGGCGCGGGGCGGGGGTCTCGGCGGCCCCGGACTCCTCGGCGGCGGCCGGCGCGGGCTCGGTGGTGGAGCGTGTGGTGACGGGAACCTCCGGGGTCTGCGCGGCCTCGGCGGGGGCGCTCTCGGGCGCGGTGACCCGGCGGGTGGCGCGACGGCGGCCACGACGCGGGCCGGCGTCCTCGCTCTCGGCCTCGGCGGCGGGGGCCTGAGCCTCGACGGCGGGCTCGGCGACCGGCTCGACGACCGGCTCGGCGGGGGCTTCCTCGGCGGCCTTCGGCGCACCGGTGGGCGCGGAGGCGCGGCGGGTGGCACGACGGCGGGTACGGGCGGGGGCGGCCTCGGCGGCGGGCTCCTCGGCGGCCGGCGCGGCCTCCGGGACGTCCTCGACGGTGACCCGTACGACGGTCTCGGCGGCCTCGACGGCGGCGGGCGCACCCGCGGGCGCCGACGCACGACGCGCGGCACGGCGACGGGTGGGGGCGGCGGGCGCCGCCTCCTGGACCGGCTCGGCCTCGACGGCGGTCGGCGCTACGACGGTCTCCGCCTGCTCGACGGCCTCGGCGGCGGCGGGCGCACCCGCGGGCGCCGACGCACGACGCGCGGCACGGCGACGGGGACGCGCGGCGGGCGCCTCGGCCTCGGCCGGGGTCTCGGTCGCGGCCTCGACGGCCGGTGCGGCGGTCTCGGTGGCCTCGGCGGCGGGCGCGGTGGCACGACGGCTGGTACGGCGGCGCGGACGCGCGACGGGCGCCTCGGCCTCGGCCGGGGTCTCGTCGGTGGCCTCCGCCTCCGCGCTCGGCGTGGCGACGCTGCGCGTGGCCCGGCGTCGGGTGCGCCGTGGTGCGGCCTCCTCGCCGACGACGACCTCGCCGCCCTCGGCGACCTCCGCGGCGGCGGCCGGCGCGACGGTCTCCGCGGCTTCGGCGGTCTCCGCGGCGGGTGCGCCAGCGGGCGCAGACGCACGGCGCGCGGCACGGCGGCGCGGACGCGCGGCGGGCGCGGCCTCCTCGGCCGCCTCGGGGGTCAGGGCCCCGGCGGCGGACCCCTCCGCCTCCTCGGGGTCCTCAGCGGCCGGTATGGCCGGGAGGGTGACCTCGGCGGGCGCCTCCGCCGCGACGGGCGGACCCGCCGGCCGGGAGGCGGCACGGCGACGCCTGCGCGGCGGCAGGGTGTCGCTCGGCGTGTTCAGTTCGGAACCCTCATTGGGTTCGGTCGGCTCCAGCATGCGGGCGTTTCTCCCGTCAGGCTCCCGGGCGCCGCGCCTGGTTCCGGCACCGGCCCGAAGGGGCCGTCCACCGGTGACGTCCGCGGCCACGCGATGCGCGATGGCCGCCGTCCGGGGCGCGGGCGCCGCACGGGAGCACTCTGTGTCCTGTCTCGCCGGTTCCGTACACCTTGTCGGTACGGCCTGGCGAAAGTCTTCTGGTCGGTGCGCTGCCCGACCCAGGTGGCTCCCGAGTACCAGGGCGGCGCTACGACGTCCGTCCTACGCGGGACCTTCCGGCGCCGGCGCCGTCGCGGCGGCAGCCGGTACGGCCGTTCGGGCCGTGGCTGCCTCGCGGTCGGGCGCGAGCGGGTCGGTCACCGTTCCGGTCTCTTCATCGAACAGCCCCTGCGCCAGCCTGGTCACCGCTGCGGGGACCGGCGGCGCCAGGTCGGCCACGGCGCGGAGACCGGACAGGACGTCGTCGGGTCGTACGGCAGGCGTCACGTGCCGAACAACCAGCCGCAGTATCGCACAGGGCTGGTCGGTCGGCCCATCAGCCGGTGCGCCGTACGCCTGAAGGCTCGCCACGGCCGAGCGGGCGTCGAAGGTGCGCACACCGTTCTTGGCCATGCGCTGCACCTCGACGGACTCGGCCCCGTTGAAGGCCTCGACCGCGCGCTCGGCGTCGGCCGGATCGACTCCGGTGAGCCTGAGCTCCCAGACGGAGGCCGTCAGCCGGTCGGCGAGGCCCGAGGTGTGCGCCTCGACCGCGTCGACGATGTCGAGCCCGGCGGGCAGCGACTCGTCGAGGAGGACGCGCAGTGTCTCGGGGTCGCGCGACGCGGTGAGCGCGATCTCCAGGTACTCCGCCTCACTGCCGGTGCCGGTGGGTGCGGCATTGGCATACGACACCTTGGGGTGCGGCGTGAATCCGGCCGAGTAGGCCATGGGCACGTCGGCACGGCGCAGCGCACGCTCGAAGGCGCGCTGGAAGTCTCGGTGGCTGGTGAACCTCAGGCGGCCGCGCTTGGTGTAGCGCAGTCGGATGCGCTGCACCGCGGGTGCGGGCGGCGGGCCTTCGGGCTGTCGCTTGCCCAGTGTCCTAGTCCTTCGTGAGAGCGGTCGTACTCCTCTCAAGAGTACGTGCCGCAGCGCTCCCGGGTTCCCGCCGTGTCGACCGGGAACGAAGCGGGCACGGACGGCTACCCTCCCTTCTGCTGACTTTGCCCCCTTCTGAACGATTCCCCGGAGGGTACGACGGCGGAGAACCGCGGCCGGCGCCTGCTCAGGACCCTCACCTTCTGGCTGCGTCCTGCGTTCACGCTGCGCGTGCTGGGCCGCTTCCAGCGGATCGCGGGCTTCGACCGCTCCATGGCCCTCGCCTCCAGCGCCCTGACCGCGCTGGTGCCGCTGGCGATCCTGGGCGCGGCGGTGCTGACCAGCGTCGGTTCGTACGACGTCGCACGGCAGCTGATCACGCGGTACGGCCTGACGGGCGAGGGTGCCGCGGCGGTCGACGCGCTCTTCGCCCCCGAGCAGCAACAGGTGAACGTCAGCGTCCTCGGCGTGCTGTTCCTCGCGGTCTCGGCACTGAGCTTCACCCGGGCCCTGCAACGCCTGTTCGAGCAGACCTGGGAGCTCCGGCCGCTCAGCGTGCGCAACACCCGCAACGGCCTGGGCTGGCTGCTCTCCGGCGCCTTCTACATGGCGATCAGCGCCCTGATCCACACCCTGCCGAGCGACGGCCGGGCGCAACTGATCAGCGTGGCGGCCGAGATGCCGGTGACCGCGGCCTTCCTGGTCTGGACCGGCGTCATGCTTTCCGCCCGCCGCGTCGCCTGGCGCGACCTGATCCCCTTCGGCATCACCGGCGCGGTGGCCATCGCGGCCTACTCCGTGGGCGCGACCCTCTACCTCCCCCACCTCTTCAACGCCTCCGCCCAGCGCTACGGCGTCGTCGGCGCCGTCTTCGCGATGATCTCCGCCCTCTTCGCGGTCATGCTCTGCATCGTCGGCGCCTCCGTGATGGGCCGCGAGATCCGCGACGAACTGACCCGCATCTCCCGCGGCGAACGCACCCCCGACGACGAGGTCCGCCGCCAATGGAACGAGGTCGTCTCCCAGACCCGCTCCCGTTGGCACTCGGTCCGCCGCCAGGTGAGCCGCCATCGCTCCGACAACCCGCCCGACCATTGATCTCGGCCACGGAGACAAGGACCGCCCACCGACAATTCGCCGACCCATAGGGGCATCGACGGAAATATCCCGGCAGACCGCACCGAACATCCGAACAGAATGCGGGCACCCGCGATTCCGCGAGCCTCGGTTCACCGCTCACCAGAGCGGGAAGATCCAGTTCAGCGGCGGTCCGGACATCGAGTCCGATGACGCTCTCGGCACCGGCGACGGCGATATACACCTTCCCTCGAAGCCGCTTTTGCGCCCCCTTTCGCGACCGCTTTCCCGAGAGGCGGATCGCCCCGAATTCACCGCCTCGAAGCCGCCCGCGCGCGGCACGGAAAACTACGCCATCACGCGCCTCGACCGTGGCCGGGAGCGTGTCACGTCGGCCCTCCCCGGCCACCCTTGATAGCGTCCGCTCGCCGAAATAACCCATAAAAGGCCGATTCGCGTCGGCTGGTGGTCGAAAGGAAACGGACCATGAACGACTTTTCCCGTCGCCGGCTGCTCAAGACCTCGGCGGCCGCCGGTGCCGGCGCCGTCGTCGTGCCGGGTGCCGCCGCTGCCGCCGCCCCCGCCGCGAGCGCCGTGACAGACGCCCCGGGGAGCGGAGGGCAGGGAGGGAAATGCCCGCCGGCAAAGCTGACCGGCCGCATCGTCCGCCCCGAGGACTCCGGGTACACGGACGCGCGCCTCGGCTGGGACCAGCTCTTCTCGCACTACCCACTGGTCATCGTCTTCGCGCAGAACACCCAGGACGTGGTCAACGCCCTCACGTGGGCGCGGCAGAACGACGTCGCGGTACGGATCCGCAGCGGCCGCCACGCCCTGGAGGGCTGGTCGAACGTCGACAGCGGCATCGTGATCGACATCAGCGAACTGAAGTCGGTCCGCATCGACGCCGCCGCCCGCGTCGCGACCGTCGGCGCCGGACTCAACCAGCTGGAAGCGGTGACCACACTCGCGAAGCGGAACTTCGCGGTGACGACGGGCACCGAGGGCAGCGTAGGCCTGTCCGGGGCGACACTCGGCGGCGGCTTCGGCTTCCTCACCCGCTGGCTCGGCATGGCCTGCGACAGCCTCATCGGCGCCGAGATCGTCGTCGCGGAGGGCGATGAGTGCGCGAAGGTCGTCAAGGCCGACCTGAACCACAACTCGGACCTGCTCTGGGCGCTGCGCGGAGCGGGTAACGGCAACTTCGGCATCGTCACCTCGCTCACGTACAAACTGGCCCCGCTCAAGAGCGTCACGTATCTGCAGGCCACATGGGACGGAACCGGCGACCTGCGCAGGATCTTCGAGGCCTACCAGCGCACCACGCCGTACACCGACGCCCGACTCGGCACCCAGCTCGAAGCCCACCGGAACCAGCTCCTGCTGTTCGCGGTCCTCCCGGAGGGGACACCCACGGAGACGAGGAGACTGCTGGCCCCGATCCTGTCGATCGGCAGCCCCCAGGTCACGACGCAGGTGGGCAACTGGGGCGACATCTACGCGGGGTTCCAGATCCCGATCGAGAACGAGCCCGCGAACTGGAAGTTCTACTCCCAGTTCGCGAAGAAGCCGTTCCCGGGCGAGGCGATCGACATCGTCTCCGCGTTCGTCAAGGACGCCCCCACGGACGACAGCAACTACTTCGTCCAGGCGTTCGGCGGGAACGTCCGGAGGAACCCCCACGGCGGCACGGCCTTCCCGCACCGCGACGCGCTCTTCTACGCCGAGCCCGGCGCCGGCTGGGGCACGCGCAGCGACCAGCCGGGCATCTGCGACCCGCTCACTCCACGCGCCCAGGCCTGGATCGCGGAGTTCAGCCAGGCACTGCGCCCCTATGTCAACGGCGCCTACGTCAACGTGCCGAACGTCAGCCTGCAGGACTGGGAGACCGCCTACTGGGAATCCAACTTCGACCGGCTGCGCAGGCTCAAGGCCAAGTACGACCCGCACAACATCTTCCAGTACGACCAGAGCATCCCGCCCGCGTCCTGCTGACCTGGTACGACCGAGCCCCCTCCCCGACCGGGAGGGGGCTCGGTCATACCTACCCGCCCTGAGCGTTCACCGCGCAATCGCCGGAACCCAGGGACCACGGCGCCCGCCCACCGCGGCCTCATCCGTGGCCGGGCCCCGTGGACGCGGGGGGGGCGCGGCGGGGCTGCCGGCTCGCCCGCACCGGGAAAACCACAACCTCCACCCGCCACAAGAATTGCCCATGACACGGCAAAAATTCCCCAATTGTCAGGCGTTTTGAGTTGATTTCAATATGGCGACCCAGACCGCGCGCTCCGTGCGAACCCATAAGGTCAGCCGCGGCCGGTGATCGACTGGCCACAACCTGCCCTGCGACAGGTTCCGTACATGCGCCGCTGTACATGCCGGACGGCCGCAGGCGCATTGCTCCGCCCCAGTGACCCCTGAAGGACTCCGATGCGTTTCTCGCCCCGTGCCGCCACCAAGATGCTCGCCGCCGCGGTCCTCCCGCTGGCCCTCGCCGCCTGCTCCGCCGGATCCAACGGATCCAACGGATCCAACGGATCCGGCAGTGGCTCGTCGCACGCCGCCAAGCCCAAGGCCCCGAGCGCCAAACTGCTGACGGGGACCCAGTTGAAGAAGGCCCTGGCGCCCGCATCGTTCTTCCCGGCCGGGCTCTCCCTCACGTCCCAGTCCTCTGTGGACACCGGCACCACGTACCAGTCGCAGGACGTCAAGAGCCTGGGGAAGCCCGACTGCACGAGCCTGGAAGGCACCGCCTGGATCTCCATGACGAACATCACGGGGGTGTCGTTCGCGCAGAACGGCTACTCGGCCGAGCACTCGGAGATGGACCAGGAGATCGACGTCTTCCGTGGCACCACCGCGGCGACGGTGATGAAGCGCCTACGGACCATCGGGGCCATGTGCGCGACGTTCAACGACGTCAGAGAACACGCTGCCTTCAAGGTCTCGAGCCGCACCATAACCGGTCTCGGCGACGATGCCTACGCCATGACCGAGTCCAGCAACGTGTACGAGAACGGCGCCACGCTGATCGCCGTCCGTAAGGGAACCGCAGTCATCACCGTGCTCTCCAACCACGACAACGGCGCCGTCTCCGGGAAGAAGCTCGCGGAACACATCCTCGCGTCGCTGGAGCAGACGATGAAGACCGCCTGACCAGGCGCTCAGGGAGGCGACCCGCTCCCGGACTCCGGACCAGTACCGTGAAGCCATGGGCCTGGCGGGGTCGTCCAGGGGTTGTAGGCGGCGGTTCGCCGTACGTGAGGAGCGGAGCCCCGGTAGAACCGGCAGTCGACCAAGACGAGCCGTTCGCAAGGACCGGAGGCTCCGCTGTCCCCAGGTCGTGGGTGCGGCCCGGCAGGGCGGGCGAGAGCCACAGCAGCCGGCCGCCGGGATCGGTGACCACCTGCACGTTCACGCCGTGCCGCGCGTCAGCCAGGCTGGCGCGTGGCGGAGACAGAGGCGCGGCCGGCCGGCACCCGAGCCGCGCGCGCTGAGGGGACGCAGCCGCCTTGAACCCAGTCGCACAAATCGCTCCAGCTGGACTGACAGGCCGCTCAGACCCACTCCACCTCGGAAACGATGTACGGGGCACTTCCAGGGCCCGGCAACGGCGTCCGAGAGGGCACGGGCGGCGCCGACGGGCGAGGGACCGAAGTGCCGACCGCAGCCAGCGCAGCCGTCACATCCCCCTCGCTCACCCCCGCCAGCGCCTCCATCACCCGATCGAGCGCCTCGCTCACGTCAGTGCGCGTGACCACTCGAAGCGGGCGCCGGACCAGCGTTCTTGACCGTCAGAGGAAGCAACTTCTTGCCGGTCGGGCCGATTTGTATGGCCGTGTCCATCTGCGGGCAGACGCCGCAGTCGAAGCACGGGGTCCAGCGGCAGTCCTCGACCTCGGTCTCGTCGAGGGCGTCCTGCCAGTCCTCCCAGAGCCAGTCCTTGTCCAGGCCGGAGTCGAGGTGGTCCCAGGGAAGGACCTCCTCGTAGGTGCGCTCGCGGGTGGTGTACCAGTCGACATCGACGCCGTGGGCGGCGAGGGCCTTGTCGGCGCAGGCCATCCAGCGGTCGTAGGAGAAGTGCTCGCGCCAGCCGTCGAAGCGGCCGCCGTCCTCGTAGACGGCGCGGATGACGTCGCCGATACGGCGGTCGCCGCGGGACAGCAGGCCCTCCACGATGCCGGGCTTGCCGTCGTGGTAGCGGAAGCCGATGGAACGGCCGTACTTCTTGTCGCCGCGGATCTTGTCGCGCAGCTTCGCCAGGCGTGCGTCCGTCTCCTCCGCCGAGAGCTGCGGGGCCCACTGGAAGGGGGTGTGGGGCTTGGGGACGAAGCCGCCGATCGAGACGGTGCAGCGGATGTCGTTGGCCCCCGACACCTCGCGGCCCTTCTGGATGACGTGGGTCGCCATGTCGGCGATCTGGAGCACGTCCTCGTCGGTCTCCGTGGGCAGGCCGCACATGAAGTACAGCTTCACCTGGCGCCAGCCGTTGCCGTAGGCGGTGGCGACCGTACGGATCAGGTCCTCCTCCGAGACCATCTTGTTGATGACCTTGCGCATACGCTCGGAGCCGCCCTCGGGGGCGAAGGTCAGACCGGAACGGCGGCCGTTGCGGGTCAGCTCGTTGGCCAGGTCGACGTTGAAGGCGTCCACGCGGGTGGAGGGCAGCGACAGGCCGATCTTGTCGTCCGTGTAGCGGTCCGCGAGGCCCTTGGCGATGTCGCCGATCTCCGAGTGGTCCGCGGAGGACAGGGAGAGGAGGCCGACCTCCTCGAAGCCCGTGGCGTTCAGGCCGCGCTCCACCATGTCGCCGATGCCCGTGATCGAGCGCTCGCGCACCGGGCGGGTGATCATGCCCGCCTGGCAGAAGCGGCAGCCGCGGGTGCAGCCGCGGAAGATCTCCACCGACATGCGCTCGTGGACGGTCTCGGCCAGCGGCACGAGGGGCTGCTTGGGGTAGGGCCACTCGTCCAGGTCCATGACGGTGTGCTTGGAGACCCGCCACGGCACGCCCGACCTGTTCGGCACGACGCGGCCGATCCGGCCGTCGGGGAGGTACTCGACGTCGTAGAACGCCGGGATGTACACCGAGCCCGTCCTCGCCAGCCGGAAGAGGACCTCCTCGCGGCCGCCGGGGCGGCCCTCGGCCTTCCACTCCCGGATGATCCGGGTCATGTCCAGCACGGCCTGCTCGCCGTCACCGATGATCGCCGCGTCGATGAAGTCGGCGATCGGCTCCGGGTTGAACGCCGCGTGGCCGCCGGCCAGGACGATCGGGTCGTCCTCGGTGCGGTCCTTGGACTCCAGCGGGATTGCGGCAAGGTCGAGGGCGGTGAGCATGTTCGTGTAGCCCAGCTCCGTGGAGAAGCTGAGGCCGAACACGTCGAACGCCTTCACCGGCCGGTGGGCGTCCACCGTGAACTGCGGGACGCGGTGCTCGCGCATCAGCGCCTCCAGGTCCGGCCACACGCTGTACGTGCGCTCGGCGAGGACGCCGTCCTGCTCGTTGAGCACCTCGTAGAGGATCATGACGCCCTGGTTGGGCAGACCGACCTCGTAGGCGTCCGGGTACATGAGCGCCCAGCGGACGTCGCACTCGTCCCAGTCCTTGACGGTGGAGTTGAGTTCTCCGCCTACGTACTGGATCGGCTTCTGCACGTGCGGGAGCAGAGCTTCGAGCTGCGGGAAAACCGACTCGACAGGCATCTCGCGAACCTTCATGAGCTGACAGGGGTGACCATCCAGCGTAACCCGCCCGCGGCCCTCCTCCGAACGGTCAGCCGAACGAGCGGTCCGCGACCCCGCGCCACCGCGCGGGCAGCTCGGCCTCCGCTACCGCCGCCCGCGCCTCCTCCCTGCCGTACAGCACCCCGTAGGGGAACGCGCTCTCCCCCGCCGCATGGGCCACCGCGGCCAGCTCGCGCAGGGTGCGCCGGGCCATGACGCTGTCCTGGTGGTCACCGAGCAGGGTGGTGAGGGACTTCATGGCGGCGGTGAGCCGGCGGGCGGGGGCGCCGAGCGCGGGGGTCGCGGCCTCGGCGGCGTACCGGGTCCGCTTGGCCTTCTTGCGGGCCTCGTGCAGGGCGAGGTCGCGCTCCGTGCCGGGCGGCAGGTCCAGCGCCCGCTCGACGCGGGCGGTGAGCTTCGCGAGGTCCTTGTGCACGGCCTCGCCGAGCGCCTTCCCCGGTTTGCGCCCGGCCGCCTCGCGCAGCGGTGGGTCCGCGAGCAGGGCGTCCAGGGTGTTCAGCAGGGCGAGGTGGCGGGGGGAGTCCAGGACGCCGGCGAGGTGGGCGGGGGCGCCGGCGCCGCGGGCCCGTGCCCAGGACGTGAGGCGTTCGTGGACCGGCCCGGTGGCCAGGGTGGCCGGGAGGGCGTCGAGGGCGGTGGTCAGCCGCTCGGCGAGTACCTCCTGGTCGCGGTCGACGCCCAGCTCGCCCGCGAGCCACTTCAGCTCGGCGGCGACGGGCTCGGTGGCGGCGCGGTCGAGGACGGCGCGGAAGGTGCGCAGGGCGCTGCGGGCGCGGCGGGTGGCGACCCGCATCCGGTGCACGGTGTCGGGGGTGCCGAGGCGGACGGCGGGGTCGAGGGCGACCAGGGCGTCCCGCTGGGCGCGGAGGTAGGCGAGGACGTGGTCGCCCGCGGTGACCGGCTCGGCGCGCGCGGGGGACGTGCGGAGCGGGCCGCCGGTGAGTTCGAGGGCGCGGGCGAGTTTGGAGGGCGAGGCGGACGGCCGTACGCCCGCTCCGGCCAGGCAGGTGTCCACGTGGTCGAGGAAGGCCGGGTCTCCCCCGTCGGCCAGTTCCACCTCGATCTCGGTCCACTGGGCGGTCCCGCCCGCGCCGGTGAGCCGTTCGGCCCGTACCGTGTCCGCGCTCGCCTCGGCCAGCAGGGTGCCGTCCGCGTCCGTCAGATGGCGCACGTCCCGGGCGGAGCGCAGCCGGACCAGGGGGACCAGTTCCGCCTCCCGGACCCGGGAGCGGACCAGGGCGGCGAGTTCCGCGGGGAGGGTGTCGGAGAGGGGGGCCCGGATCTCGTCGCGGATTCCGGGGGCGACCGGGAGCTTGAGATGCCAGCCGGCGTCGGAGCCGCCGGTGCGGCGGCGCAGGGTGAGGGAGGCGGCGGCGAGGCGCTGGTCGGCGGTGTCGTAGTAGGTGGCGTCCAGCTCGACCAGGCCCTTGTCGAGTACGGCGGCCACCCCGCCGATGCCGGTCAGGTCGGGCAGACCGCTGTCATCGGATTCGTACTTGCGCTCGATCTCGCGTTTCGTCTCCGCCATGGACCGAATCTAGTGCGCGGCGGGCCGGTGCGGCAGGGGGCGATCGCGGTGCGGGGCGGGAATGACCCCGCCCCGCGTCACGGTGCCCGGTGTCAGGCCGACATCGGCCGCTGCACCTTGATCGACTGGAGCAGTCCCACGGCTATCCACACCGCGAACATCGATGATCCGCCGTATGACACGAAGGGCAGCGGCAGACCGGTGACCGGCATGATGCCGAGGGTCATGCCGATGTTCTCGAACGACTGGAAGGCGAACCAGGCCACGATTCCCGCGGCCACGATGGTGCCGTACAGCTCGGTCGAGTCGCGGGCGATCCGGCAGGCGCGCCACAGGATGACGCCGATCAGGAAGATGATGAGTCCGGCGCCCAGGAAGCCCAGTTCCTCGCCCGCGACCGTGAACACGAAGTCGGTCTGCTGTTCGGGCACGAACTGGCCGGTGGTCTGCGAGCCGTGGAAGAGCCCGGCGCCGGTCAGTCCGCCGGAGCCGATGGCGATGCGGGCCTGGTTGGTGTTGTAGCCGACGCCGGCCGGGTCCAGGTCCGGGTTGGCGAAGGCCGCGAAGCGGTTGATCTGGTACTGGTCCAGGATGTGCAGCTGCCAGATGGCGATACAGCCGACCACACCGGTGGCGAGCAGCCCGAACACCCAGCGGTTGGAGGCGCCGGAGGCGAGCAGCACGCCGAGGATGATGGCCACCATCGCCAGCACCGAGCCGAGGTCCGGCATCAGCAGCAGGATCATGCAGGGCACGGCCGCGAGTCCCAGGGACTGGGCCACCGTGCGGTGGTCCGGGAACGGCTTGTCGCCCGCGTCCACCCGCGCGGCCAGCAGCATGGCCATGCCGAGGATGATCGCGATCTTGAGGAACTCGGCGGGCTGGATGGAGAAGCCGCCGACCACGATCCAGTTGCGCTGGCCGTTGATGGTGGCGCCGAGCGGGGTGAGTACCACCAGGGCGAGCAGGACCGAGGCGCCGTAGAGGACCGGCACCGCGTTGCGCAGGGCGCGGTGGCCCAGCCAGAGGGTGGCGAGCATCAGGGCGAACCCGATGCCCAGGTTGATCAGATGGCGTTCCAGGAAGAAGTAGGGGTCTCCCTGGTTGATCTCGGTGCGGTTGCGGGTCGCCGAGAAGACCAGCATGGAGCCGATCAGCGACAGTGCCATCGCGGACAGGAGTATCGGCCAGTCCAGGCGCCGCGCCAGCGAGTCGCGGGCGAAGATCCTCGTCCAGCCGGCCCGCGCGGGTCCGTACCCGGAGACGGAGAAGCTGTTCGCGCCGGTCATGAGGGCATCCTCCGGCTTCCCCGCTTCCGGCGCGGGCGCCTTCGGGTGTTGCTGTTGCCATTGGTGGGGGGTGCGGTACCGGCGGGCTGCTGGTCGCTGCCGTTGCTCGGGTTGCTCTTCTGGGCGGCCTCGGTGTCCTTCGCCGGGTCCTTGGGGACCGCGGGCGCGGCGATGGTACCGTCCGCGCGGACCTTCGGCAGGGACTGCTGGGGGTGGGGCAGCAGCGCCTTGCTGTTGTCGACGGAGCCGTCGCCCTGGACGCCGTAGAGCGCGCTGTAGATGTTGCGCACGGCCTCACCGGAGGCGCCGGAACCCGTACCGGCCTGGGCGATCGTCATGATCACCGTGTAGTCCTTGGAGTAGGTGGCCATCCAGGAGGTGGTCTGCTTGCCGTAGACCTCCGCCGTACCGGTCTTGCCGTGCAGTGGGATCTTGTCCTGCGGCCAGCCGCTGAACTTCCAGGCGGCCGTACCCCGGGTGATGACGCCCGCGAAGGCGTCGTTCATGCCCTTGAGGGTGGCCTGGGTGACCGGCAGCTTGCGCTGCACCTGGGGCTTGATCTCCTGGACGGTCTTGCCGTCGGGGCTGATGATCGCCTTGCCGATGGTCGGGACGTACTCGGTGCCGCCGTTGGCGACGGCGCCGTAGATCATCGCCTCCTGGATCGGCGTGACGAGGGTGTCGCCCTGGCCGATGGAGTAGTTGATCTCGTCACCCTCGCGCATCTTGTCGCCTTCGAGGCAGTTCTCGTAGGCGATCTTCTCGACGTAGGTGCCGTCCTTCTTGCCGGTCTTGCACCAGGAGTCCTTGTTGGCCTTCCAGTAGTCGAGCTTCCACTGACGGTCCGGGACGCGGCCGCCGACCTCGTTGGGCAGGTCGACGCCGGTCGGCTTGCCGAGGCCGAACTGGTGGGCGGTCTTGAAGAAGTAGTCCTTCGGCTGGCCCTTCTTCGGGTTGATGCCGCCGTCCCTCTTCCACTCCTTGTCGGCGAGGCCGTAGAACACGGTGTCGCAGGAGACCTCCAGGGCGCGGCCCAGCGAGATGTCACCGAAGTTCTCGCCCTCGAAGTTCTTGAAGACCTGGCTGCCCACCCGGTAGTCGCTGGTGCACGGGTAGCCGCCGTCCCATGGGTAGCCGGCCTGGACGGCGGCGGCCGTGGAGACCACCTTGAAGGTCGAGCCGGGTGCGGCCTGACCCTGTATGGCCCGGTTGAGCAGCGGGTAGTCGGAGTTCTTGCCGGTGAGGGCCTGGTAGTCCTTGGCGGAGATGCCGCCCACCCAGGCGTTCGGGTCGTACGTGGGCGCGGAGGCCATGGCGACGATGCGGCCGGTCTTGGCCTCCATGACCACGACGGCGCCGGAGTCGGCCTTGTAGTTCTCGCCGGTGATGGAGTCGAACTGCTGGCGGGCGGTCTTCATCGCCTTGTCCAGTTCGTACTCCGCGACGCGCTGGACGCGGGAGTCGATGCTGGTGACCAGGTTCGAACCGGGCTCGGCGGCGTCCGACTTGGCCTTGCCGATGACCCGGCCGAGATTGTCCACCTCGTAGCGGGTCACGCCGGCCTTGCCGCGCAGCTCCTTGTCGTACTCCCGCTCCAGGCCCGAGCGGCCGACCATGTCCGAGCGCAGATAGGGCGAGCTGGTGTCCTTGGCCTTCTGGATCTCGTCGTCGGTGACCGGCGAGAGGTAGCCGAGGACCTGCGCGGTGTTGGACTTGCCGGGGCCCGGGTAGCGGCGCACGGCCTCGGGCTCGGCGGTGATGCCGGGGAAGTCCTCGGAGCGCTCGCGGATCTGCAGGGCCTGGCGGGCGGTGGCCTTGTCGGTGATCGGGATCGGCTGGTAGGGCGATCCGTTCCAGCAGGGTTGGGGGGTCTTGGCGTCGCAGAGGCGGACCTTCTGCAGGACGTCCTCGGTCGACAGGCCGAGGACCCCGGCCAGCTTGGTCAGGACCGCCTTGCCGTCGTCCTTCTGCTTGAGCAGGTCGGTGCGGGAGGCGGAGACCACCAGGCGGGTCTCGTTGTCCGCGAGGGGTACGCCGCGGGCGTCCAGGATCTCGCCGCGCACGGCGGGCTGGACGACCTGCTGGACGTGGTTGCCCGACGCCTCCTTCTGGTACTGCGCGCCCTCCCGGATCTGGAGGTACCACAGCCGGCCGCCGAGCGTGCCGAGCAGCGAGAGGACGAGGATCTGGATCACGACGAGCCGGATCTGGACCCGTGGGGTCCGGCCGGTCTCGGGGATGTTGGTCACTGCGGGCTGCTCCCCCTCTCAGCGCACGGACGTCCGGACGCGCAGCGCGTGTGTGCGACCGGACCGCGCGCGTACGAATGATGAACGATCAGTCTGTGAGCCCGCGTTCCGCGAAGGCCGACCCGTTCGAGTGAATGGTCCCGGGTCCCCGGGGGCCTGACGTGTGTTCACAGCCGCTTGACCCCCTTGATCCGGCCGACCCGGGCGGAGCGGGTGCGGGCCTTGGCCTTCAGCGCGCCGAGGCCGCCGCGCTGGCTGCCGATGCGCAGGCCGGTGCCGGAGGAAAGCCAGCCCGAGGAGATGTCGGCCGCCTTGGCGCTGGTGGCGGTCTCGGCCAGCGGGTCGTTCTCACCGCGGCGGGCCAGCCACATCACCCCCGGGACCACGAACGGGGCCAGCAGCAGGTCGTACAGGGCGGCCGAGACCAGCAGGCCGGGCAGCCCGACATGGCGGGCTGCGGTGTCGCCGACCAGGGCGCCCACCCCGGCGTACAGCAGGGTGGAGCCGATCGCGGCGACGACGACCACGGCCATCGGGCCGGTCGCCGACTTCAGCCGGCCGTGGTCCGGCTTGATCAGCCCGGCGAAGTAGCCGGTCACACAGAGCACCAGGGCGTAGCGGCCGGCCGCGTGGTCCGCGGGCGGGGCCAGGTCGGCCAGCAGGCCGGCGGCGAACCCGACGAGGGCGCCGCCGACATGGCCGTAGACCATGGCGAGGCCGAGGACGGTCAGGAGCAGCAGATCGGGGACGGCGCCCGGCAGGTGGAGGCGGGCGAGGACGCTCACCTGGATCACCAGGGCGACCACGACCAGCGGCACGGAGAGCAGGATCCGGTTGACACGCATGGGGATTGAGCTCCTACGGCTGCTGGTCGGTCTGGGACGGGTCTCCCGACGACTGGTCACTCTGCCCGCCGCCCTGGTTCGCGTCCGCGGACGGGGTGACCGTGACGGTCACGGTGGGCGTCGGGACCGGCTTGGGCTTGCTCGGCAGTACCTCGTCGCGCGGGTCCTTCTTCGGCGCCTGGACGACCACGCCGACGATGTCGAGCTTGGTGAAGCTGACGTACGGGGTGACGTACAGAGTGCGGGTCAGACCGCCGCCGGAGGGGTCGACCCGCGAGACCACACCGACGGGCACGCCCGGCACGAACGGCTTGTCGGACTCCGAGCCGAAGGTGACCAGGCGGTCGCCCTTCTTCACCTCGGCCTTGCCGTTGAGCAGTTGGACGCGCAGCGGGCGGTCGCCCTGCCCGGAGGCGAAGCCGAGTTCGTCGCTGCCCTCCATCCGGGTGCCGACGGTGAAGTCCGGGTCGTTGGCGAGCAGCACGGTGGACGTGTCCGGGCCGACCGTGGTGACCCGGCCGACCAGGCCGTCGGCGTTGAGGACGGTCATGTCCCGCTTGATGCCGTCGCTCGCGCCGACGTCGATGGTGATGGTCCAGGAGAAGCCCTGCGCCGACCCTATGGCGATGACCTGGGCGCCCTTGATGCCGTACTGGCCCGCGCCGGCGAGCCTCAGCATGCCGTCGAGCTGGTTCAGGCGGCTGCGGCTGCGGTCGTCGCTGCCGAGCTTCGCCTTGAGGGCCGCGTTCTCCTTCTCCAGCGTGGCGAGCCTGCTGTGCCGCTCGCCCGAGTCGCGGATCGCGGAGACGGCGTTGCCGACCGGGTCGACCGCCGAGGACAGGCCGTCCTCCACCGGGCCGAACACGGTGGCCGCTGCCTGCCGGGCACCGTCGACCGGGGAGTTCCGGCCCCCTCGGATATCCACGGTGATCAACGCGAACGCGACGGCGATCAGCAGGACCAGGAGCAGCCGGCTCTCTTTGGTGTCCCTCACGTGCGGCGGCCGTGCCCTTCCTCAAGTAGGAATTCGTCGGACCCCCCGGAAAAGCGCGAAAGGTACGGCGCAAATCCAAGCGGCCCATTTGGGGGAGCTTATGCCTCTATATCAACGATCCGCCGTACGAGAGGAGAACGTCTCGTACGGCGGAATCGGTGCGCCGTGTCACCGGCGCGGCTGCGCGTCCAGAACCTGCTGGAGCGCCTCGAACTCCTCGACGCACTTTCCGGATCCGAGCGCCACGCTGTCCAGCGGGTCCTCGGCGATGTGGATCGGCATGCCGGTCTCGCGGCGCAGCCGCTCGTCCAGGCCCCGCAGCAGGGCGCCGCCACCAGTCAGCACGATGCCTCGGTCCATGATGTCGCCGGACAGCTCCGGCGGGCACTTGTCGAGGGTCGTCTTGACCGCGTCCACGATCGCGTTGACCGGCTCCTCGATCGCCTTGCGGACCTCGGCGGCCGAGATGACGACGGTCTTGGGCAGCCCGGACACCAGGTCCCGGCCGCGCACTTCGGTGTGCTCGTCGGAGTCGAGTTCGTACGCCGAACCGATGGTGATCTTGATCTGCTCGGCGGTGCGCTCACCCAGGAGAAGGCTGTACTCCTTCTTGATGTACTGGATGATCGCGTTGTCGAGCTCGTCGCCCGCCACCCTGATGGACTGGGCGGTGACGATGCCGCCGAGGGAGATGACCGCGACCTCCGTGGTGCCGCCGCCGATGTCCACCACCATGTTGCCCGTCGCCTCGTGGACCGGCAGGCCGGAGCCGATGGCCGCGGCCATGGGCTCCTCGATGATGTGCACCTGGCGGGCGCCCGCCTGGGTGGAGGCCTCGATGACCGCGCGGCGCTCGACGCCCGTGATGCCCGAGGGCACACAGACCACGACGCGCGGACGTGCCAGATACCGGCGCTTGTGGATCTTCAGGATGAAGTAGCGCAGCATCCGCTCGGTGATCTCGAAGTCGGCGATGACGCCGTCCTTCAGCGGCCGGACCGCCACGATGTTCCCCGGCGTCCGGCCGATCATCTTCTTCGCTTCGGCGCCGACCGCCAGGATGCCACCGGTGTTGGTGTTGATCGCGACGACGGACGGCTCGTTGAGTACGATCCCGCGACCCCTGACGTACACCAGCGTGTTGGCGGTCCCGAGGTCGACAGCCATGTCACGGCCGATGAACGACATTGAGTTCCCCATCCGGATTCATCTGGCCTTCCTGAGCTTTTGAGGGCATGTCAGGCAAGGCGAGGCGGGTGCTGTGACGTGAAGGCTTCCATCGTAAACGCGCCTGCACGAACACTGCGCGAGGGTCCTGGCCATTGTCACCAGATGGCGGGCCGCCCCGCTTGTGGAGACGGGCGTTCGGGGGCGTTCGTTCCCTCTATCGCCGGTATTACGCCAGGCCCGGGAAGAAGATCTTCACCTCGCGCTCGGCGGACTCCTCGGAGTCGGAGGCGTGGATCAGGTTCTCCCGGACGATGACGCCGAAGTCGCCGCGGATGGAACCGGGCTGGGCGGCGATCGGGTCGGTCGGGCCGGCGAGCGCGCGCACGCCCTCGATGACCCGCTCGCCCTCGACGATCAGGGCGACGACGGGGCCGGAGGACATGAACGCGACCAGCGGCTCGTAGAACGGCTTGCCCTTGTGCTCGCCGTAGTGCTGCTCAAGGGTCTCCTGGTCCAGGGAGCGCAGTTCCAGCGCGGTGATCTGCCAGCCGGCCTTGCGCTCGATACGGCTGATGATCTCGCCGGTCAGGCCGCGACGGACGGCGTCGGGCTTGAGCAGGACGAGGGTGCGCTGGCTCACGAGGGGACTCCTTACGCGTGGGACGTGTGCGGTGGGACGAGGTTACAGGGCGTGTCCGTGCGCCCGTTACGCAGCGTCAGCCGAGGACCCGGCCTGGGCCGCGAACCGGGCCTTGGCCTCGTCCACCTTTCGCCCGAAGTGCACCGAAGCCCACCACAGGGCGGCGAACACCACGCCCATGAAGTACATGACCGGCACGAAGACACCGGAGGCGATCAGGGCGATCTGGAGGGCCCAGCCGAGGGCGATGCCCCCGGGCCGGGTCACCATGCCGCACAGCAGCACGCACAGGACCATGGCGATGCCGCTGACCAGCCAGACGGTGGAGACCGACAGGCTCGGGTCCTTCATGGCGACCAGACCGGCGAAACCGATGACGAAGAACTCGCCGATCAGCGTGGATGAACAGAGCGTACGCACGTCGGACTCCTCAGCCCTTGCCCAGCAGCAGCCGGGCCTCGCCGACCGTGATGACGGAACCGGTGACCAGCACACCGCCGCCCGCGAACTCGCCCTCCTCCTCGGCCAGCGTGATCGCGGCCTCCAGGGCGTCGGGCAGCCGCGGCTCGACCTGGACCCGCTCGTCGCCGAAGACCTCGACGGCGATGGCGGCCAGTTCGTCCGCGTCCATGGCGCGGTGGCTGGAGTTCTGGGTGACGACGATCTCGGCGAAGATCGGCTCGAAGGCCTCCAGCAGCCCGCGCACGTTCTTGTCGGCGCTCGCGCCGACCACGCCGATCAGCCGCGTGAAGTCGAACGCCTCGCGCACCGCCTCGGCGGTGGCCTCGGCGCCGGCCGGGTTGTGGGCGGCGTCCAGGACGACCGTGGGAGACCGCCGTACGACCTCCAGGCGGCCCGGGGAGGAGACGGCGGCGAACGCCTTGCGGACGGTGTCGATGTCCAGCGGTTCGGCGCGCTGGGCGCCGACGCCGAAGAACGCCTCCACGGCGGCGAGCGCCACGGCCGCGTTGTGCGCCTGGTGGGCGCCGTGCAACGGGAGGTAGACCTCGGGGTACTCGCCGCCGAGGCCGCGCAGGGTGAGCATCTGCCCGCCGACGGCGACCTGACGGGCCACGACGCCGAACTCCAGGCCCTCGCGGGCCACGGTGGCGTCGACCTCAACGGCCTTCTTCAGCAGCACCTGGGCGGCGTCCACGGGCTGCTGGGCCAGGATGACGGTGGCGCCCTGCTTGATGATGCCGGCCTTCTCGCCGGCGATCTCGCCGGTGGTCTCGCCGAGGCGGTCGGTGTGGTCCAGGCCGATCGGGGTGACGACGGCGACATCGCCGTCGATCACATTGGTGGCGTCCCAGGAGCCGCCCATGCCGACCTCCACGACGGCCACGTCGACCGGCGCGTCCGCGAAGGCGGCGTACGCCATGCCGGTGAGGACCTCGAAGAAGGACAGCCGGTACTCCTGGGCGGTGTCCACCATCTCGATGTACGGCTTGACGTCCTGGTACGTCTCGATGAAGCGCTCGGCGGAGACCGGGGCGCCGTCCAGGCTGATCCGCTCGGTGACCGACTGCACATGGGGGCTGGTGTAGCGGCCGGTGCGCAGCTCGAAGGCGCCGAGCAGGCACTCGATCATGCGAGCGGTGGAGGTCTTGCCGTTGGTGCCCGTGATGTGGATCGAGGGGTACGAGCGCTGGGGGTCGCCCAGGACGTCCATCAGCGCGGAGATCCTGCTGACCGAGGGCTCCAGCTTGGTCTCGCCCCAGCGGGTCGCCAGCTCCGCCTCGACCTCGCGCAGCGCCTTGTCGACCTCCGGGTCCTCGGGGCGCGCGGGCACGTCGGCCCGCGGCGCGCCGCCCTGGGTACGGAGGGTACGGCTGCCGGCCTCGATGACGGCGAGGTCGGGGTCGCGGTCGGTCTCGGCCTCGATGATCTCCTCGAAGGAATCGAGGGGGTCGGGCTGGTCGTTCTCGTGCGGGAGGTCGCTCACGGGTCCCAGTCTACGGAGCCCCGCCGACATGGGTGGGCGAAGGCCCCGGTGCCTGGTCGGTACCGGGGCCTGCGGCGTCGTACGGGCGCTTACGCCTGCGGGAGCTTCTCCAGCTGGGACTGGATGCGGGTGATGTCGTCCTCCGCCTTGGCGAGGCGGGTGCGGATCTTGTCGACCACGTTGTCCGGGGCCTTGGCGAGGAAGGCCTCGTTGCCCAGCTTGGCGGTGGCCTGGGCCTTCTCCTTCTCCGCGGCGGCGAGGTCCTTGGCCAGGCGCTTGCGCTCGGCGGCCACGTCGATCGTGCCGGAGAGGTCGAGGGCGACCTCGGCTCCGGCGATCGGCAGGGTGGCCGTCGCCGTGAAGGAGTCGCCCTCCGGCTGGAGACGCAGCAGCTGGCGGATGGCCGCCTCGTGCGGCGCCAGTGCCGTGCCGTCCAGGGTCAGCCGGGCGGGGACCCGCTGGCCGGGCTGGAGGCCCTGGTCGGCGCGGAAGCGGCGGACCTCGGTGATCACGGACTGGAGCGCGGAGATCTCCTGCTCGGCGGCCGCGTCCCGGAAGCCGCTGTCGGTCGGCCACTCGGCGATGACGATCGACTCGCCGCCGGTCAGCGTCGTCCACAGCGTCTCCGTGACGAACGGGACCACCGGGTGCAGCAGCTTCAGGGTGACGTCCAGGACCTCGCCCAGGACCCGCTTGGAGACCTCGGCCGGTGCGCCGCCCGCCTGGAAGACGGTCTTGGACAGCTCGACGTACCAGTCGAAGACCTCGTCCCACGCGAAGTGGAAGAGGGCGTCCGACAGCTTGGCGAACTGGAAGTCCTCGTACAGCGCGTCGACTTCGGCCACGACCGAGTTGAGGCGGGAGAGGATCCAGCGGTCCGTCGCCGAGAGCTCGGACGCCTCGGGCAGCGGGCCCTCGACCGTCGCGCCGTTCATCAGCGCGAAGCGGGTCGCGTTCCAGATCTTGTTGGCGAAGTTGCGCGAGCCCTGGACCCAGTCCTCGCCGATCGGCACGTCGACGCCCGGGTTGGCGCCGCGGGCCAGCGTGAAGCGCAGGGCGTCGCTGCCGTACTTGTCCATCCAGTCCAGCGGGTTGACCGCGTTGCCGAAGGACTTCGACATCTTCTTGCCGAACTGGTCGCGGACCATGCCGTGCAGGGCGATGGTGTGGAACGGCGGGGTGCCGTCCATCGCGTACAGGCCGAACATCATCATCCGGGCGACCCAGAAGAACAGGATGTCGTAACCGGTGACCAGGACGGAGTTCGGGTAGAACTTCGCGAGCGACTCGGTCCGCTCCGGCCAGCCCAGGGTGGAGAAGGGCCACAGGCCGGAGGAGAACCAGGTGTCCAGGACGTCGGTGTCCTGGTGCCAGCCCTCGCCGGCGGGCGGCTGCTCGCCGGGGCCGACGCAGACGACTTCGCCCTCGGGGCCGTACCACACCGGGATCCGGTGGCCCCACCACAACTGCCGCGAGATGCACCAGTCGTGGAGGTTGTCGACCCAGTCGAAGTACCGCTTCTCCATCTCCTGCGGGTGGATCTTGACCTTGCCCTCGCGGACCGCGTCACCCGCGGCCTCGGCGAGCGGGCCGACCTTGACCCACCACTGCATGGACAGGCGCGGCTCGATGGTGGTCTTGCAGCGCGAGCAGTGGCCGACGGAGTGGGCGTAGGGCCGCTTCTCGGCGACGATCCGGCCCTCGGCGCGCAGGGCGGCGACGATCGCGGAGCGGGCCTCCAGGCGGTCCATGCCCTGGAAGGGGCCGTGGACGGTGATCACGGCGTGCTCGTCCATCACGGTGATGGACGGCAGGTCGTGGCGCTGGCCGATCTCGAAGTCGTTCGGGTCGTGCGCGGGGGTGACCTTGACGGCGCCGGTGCCGAACTCGGGGTCGACGTGGGCGTCGGCCACGACCGGGATGGAGCGGTCGGTCAGCGGCAGCTTGATGAGCTTGCCGACCAGGTGCTTGTAGCGCTCGTCCTCCGGATGGACGGCGACGGCCGTGTCACCGAGCATCGTCTCGGCACGGGTGGTGGCGACGACGATGGCGTCGTCCCCGTCGCCGTACTTCATGGAGACCAGTTCGCCGTCGTCGTCCTGGTACTCCACCTCGATGTCCGAGATGGCCGTCAGACAGCGGGGGCACCAGTTGATGATGCGTTCGGCGCGGTAGATCAGCTCGTCGTCGTACAGCCGCTTGAAGATGGTCTGGACGGCCTGGGAGAGGCCCTCGTCCATGGTGAAGCGCTCGCGGGACCAGTCGACGCCGTCGCCGAGGCGGCGCATCTGGCCGGAGATCTGGCCGCCGGACTCGCCCTTCCACTTCCAGACGCGCTCGACGAAGGCCTCGCGGCCCAGGTCGTGGCGGGACTTGCCCTCCTTGGCGAGCTCGCGCTCGACCACGTTCTGGGTGGCGATGCCGGCGTGGTCCATGCCGGGCTGCCACAGGGTCTCGTGGCCCTGCATGCGCTTGCGGCGGGTCAGGGCGTCGATGAGCGTGTGCTCGAAGGCGTGGCCCAGGTGGAGGGAGCCGGTGACGTTGGGCGGCGGGATGACGACGGTGTACGGCGGCTTCTCGCTCTTCGCGTCCGCCTCGAAGTACCCACGCTCCACCCAGCGCTCGTACAGCGGCCCCTCTACATCGGCCGGCGCGTACTGGGTCGGCAGTTCGGTGTCGGGCGCGGGTGGCTGCTGCTGAGCGTTCTCGGTCACGGGGGTCAGTTTAGAGGGGTCACGGGCCGGTCCCGAAACACGTTTGTTCTGTAACGGTGCGGCCCCCGGTGCCCTGCGGTTTCCCGGCCTGGTTCAGGATGTCAGGAACATATAAGCGTCCTAGGGGGATCCCAGAGATGAGCAACAACCAGCCGGGCCCGTACGGCCAGCCACCCCAGCAGCCGGGCCCCTACGGGCAGCCGGGGCAGCCCGGTCCGTACGGCCAGCCGCAGCAGCCCGGCGGCCCGTACGGTCAGCAGCCGCAGGGCGCCCCGTACGGCCAGCCGCCGCAGGCCCCGCAGCAGCCCGGCTACGGCTACCCCCAGCAGACCCCTCCGCCGCAGCCCGGCTACGGGTACCCCCAGCAGACCCCTCCGCCGCAGCCGGGGTACGGCTACCCCCAGCAGCCGGGAATGCCCCCGCAGCAGCAGCCGTACGGCCAGCAGCCCTACGGCCAGCAGCAGCCGTACGGCGGCATGCCCGGCATGCCCCAGCCGGCGGGCGGCAAGAAGAAGACGGGCCTGATCATCGGCTCGATCGTGGTCGTGGCGGCGATCGTGGTGGGCGCGGTCCTCCTGCTCGGCAAGGGAAGCGGCAGCAGCACCGTCGCGGACGACGGCGCGCACAAGCTGATCACCCCGGCGACGGTACTGACGGAGTACAAGCGAGACTCCAGCAAGAGCGACACGATGACCTCGAGCGACCTCAAGGACGCCGAGAAGTGGGGCGTGCACAACCCGAAGGACGTCAGCGCCGAGTACAAGTCCGGGGACCCTTCCAACCCGCTGGGCCAGAAGATGATCGAGTTCGGCGGTGTCTACGGGACGATCGACGACCCCGAGAAGGCCGTCGACGCGATGTTCGCCTACATGAAGACCGAAAGCTCCAAGGACAGCACCGACAAGTACACCCTGGTCGGCGAGCCGAAGGAGTACAAGCCTGCCTCGCTCGACGGTGCGGTCCTCAAGTGCCAGCAGGCCAAGGGCGCGAACACCGACAGCACGGGCCCCAAGGAGATGTCATTCGATTTCTGCATCTGGGGTGACCACAGCACGCTCGGCATGGTCATGCCCATGGATGTCGCCACGCTCGCGGCGGGCCGGGCGAGCGACCCCGCGACGGACGCCGAACTGGCGGCCAAGTTCCGCGCCGAGGTGCGTGTGAAGGCCTGACGGCGGTGGAGTGACACACCGCTCCGACAGGGCGCCCACTGACGGCGTGGGCGCCCGTCGCGGTCAGCGTCGCAACGCTCAGGCCATCTTGCAGGCCTCAGACGCGTAGCCGAACTTCACGCCCAGCTTCATGATCGGGTCCACGCAATAGGGGTTGGGCAGCCCAAGGATGACGGGCTTGTTGTCACAAGCCCAGCGGACCTGCATGCCCACCTTGTATCCGCGGTGCTTCAGGTAGGTCATACAGTCGATCTGGTCTGCGCTGGCCGACGTGGCGGTCGCCAGCGGGATGAGTCCAGCCGCGACAAGAAGGCTCTTGGCTCGCATCAGTTATCTCTCCCGTTTTCCGTCAGCCACTCGAACTTGTGGCCGACGAGGTCGAGAAGAAGTTGATCAACGATGCCTACCGCACCTCAAGCGTGGGGCGCTTCCCGGCTACTTCTCTTCGCTATATGACGAAAACAGGCTATGCCCGGCACCTCACAGTGCCGGGCATACCTTCTTTACGGGCGATTTGACGCTACGCCGTCTTCTGCTCCCCCGCACCCCGCCCGCGCGCGTCGCGCGGGATCAGGGTCGGGTTGACGTTGGAGAGGACCACGTCGGCGGTGATGACGACGCGGGCGACGTCCTTGCGGGACGGGACCTCGTACATCACGCCCTGGAGGACCTCCTCCATGATGGCGCGCAGGCCCCGGGCACCGGTCTGGCGGAGGATGGCCTGGTCGGCGATGGCCTCCAGGGCCTCGCGCTCGAAGTCCAGCTCCACGCCGTCGAGTTCGAAGAGGCGCTGGTACTGCTTGACCAGCGCGTTGCGCGGCTCGACCAGGATCTTCAGCAGGGCCTCGCGGTCCAGGTTGTGGACCGAGGTGATCACCGGGAGACGGCCGATGAACTCGGGGATCATGCCGAACTTGACCAGGTCCTCCGGCATGACGTCCTCGAAGACGTCCTTGGACTCCAGCTCGCGCTTGGACAGGATCGTCGCGCCGAAGCCGATGCCCTTGGCGCCCGCACGCCCCTCGATGATCTTCTCCAGACCGGCGAAGGCACCGCCCACGATGAACAGCACGTTCGTCGTGTCGATCTGGATGAACTCCTGGTGCGGGTGCTTGCGGCCGCCCTGCGGCGGGACCGAGGCGGTGGTGCCCTCCAGGATCTTCAGCAGGGCCTGCTGCACGCCCTCGCCGCTGACGTCCCGGGTGATCGACGGGTTCTCGCTCTTGCGGGCCACCTTGTCGATCTCGTCGATGTAGATGATGCCCGTCTCGGCCTTCTTGACGTCGTAGTCGGCGGCCTGGATGAGCTTGAGGAGGATGTTCTCCACGTCCTCACCGACATAGCCCGCCTCCGTCAGCGCGGTCGCGTCGGCGATGGCGAACGGCACGTTCAGCATGCGCGCCAGGGTCTGGGCGAGAAGGGTCTTGCCGGAGCCCGTGGGGCCCAGCAGGAGGATGTTGGACTTCGCCAGCTCGATGGCGTCGTCACGGCCGCTCGCGCCGCCGTTCTCGCCCGCCTGGACCCGCTTGTAGTGGTTGTACACCGCGACGGACAGGGCCTTCTTGGCGGCCTCCTGGCCGACCACGTAGCCCTCGAGGAACTCGTAGATCTCGCGGGGCTTGGGCAGCTCCTCCCAGCGCACCTCGCTGGTCTCGGCCAGCTCCTCCTCGATGATCTCGTTGCAGAGATCGATGCACTCGTCGCAGATATAGACACCGGGCCCTGCGATGAGCTTCTTGACCTGCTTCTGGCTCTTGCCGCAGAACGAGCACTTGAGCAGATCGCCGCCGTCACCGATGCGTGCCACGGTGTGCTTCCCCTTCGCCTGGGAGCCGCCTGGACACTGCGTTCCAGCGGCTCCTGGTGCTGCCTTATGTCCGACGGTACCTTGCCGGGCCGGATGTTCGGGCCCCCCTTGGCAGGGTTCACTTGCCGTGAGCCCTGCCGTGGGGGGCTGGAGAGCTCGCCGCTCCGCCTCAGCGGACGTCGGCGTTGTTCAGCTTGCGGGTGGAGATGATCTGGTCGACGAGGCCGTACTCCAGCGCCTCCTCGGCCGTGAGGATCTTGTCGCGCTCGATGTCCTCGCGGACCTTCTCCAGCGGCTGGTTCGAATGCTTGGCCAGCATGTTCTCCAGCTGCTCGCGCATCCGGGTGAACTCCTTGGCGATGATCTCCAGGTCGGAGAGCTGACCGCGGCCGGAGGAGCCGGCCGGCTGGTGGATCAGCACGCGGGAGTTCGGCAGCGCCATGCGCTTGCCCGGGGTGCCGGCGGCGAGCAGCACGGCCGCGGCGGAGGCCGCCTGGCCCATGCACACCGTCTGGATGTCGGGCTTCACGAACTGCATCGTGTCGTAGATCGCCGTCAGGGCGGTCATGTCGCCGCCCGGACTGTTGATGTAGATCGAGATGTCCCGGTCCGGGTCCATCGACTCCAGGCACAGCAGCTGCGCCATGACGTCGTTGGCGGAGGCGTCGTCGATCTGGACGCCCAGGAAGATCACGCGCTCCTCGAAGAGCTTCGCGTACGGGTCGTACTCGCGGACGCCCTGGGAGGTGCGCTCGACGAAGCGCGGGATCACGTAGCGGGCATCGGGCCGGGGCCCTTCGTACAGGCCGCTGGCCGCGCCGGGGAAGTTGCTCATGGGATGTTCACCGTCCTGGTGGCGTTCTGGGGGCTTGGGTGGTGGCGGTGCGTGGCGTGGCCGGGCCGGTCAGGCACCGGTGCCGCCGCCTCCCGGAACACCCGAGGCGTTCGTGATGATCTCGTCAATGAGACCGTACTCCTTGGCCTCCTCCGGGGTGAACCAGCGGTCGCGGTCCGCGTCCCGGGTGATCGTGTCGTAGGTCTGGCCGGAGTGGAACGCGGTCAGCTCCGCCATGCGCCGCTTGGTGCGCAGCAGGTACTCGGCCTGGATCTTGATGTCGGTGACCGAACCGCCGAGGCCCGCGGAGCCCTGGTGCATCATGATGTCGGCGTGCGGCAGGGCGAAGCGCTTGCCCGCGGCGCCGCCGGTGAGCAGGAACTGGCCCATGGAGGCCGCCATGCCCATCGCGATGGTGACCACGTCGTTGGGGATGTACTGCATGGTGTCGTAGATCGCCATGCCGGCCGTCACCGAGCCACCGGGGCTGTTGATGTAGAGGTAGACGTCCTTGTCCGGCTCTGCGGCCAGGAGCAGCAGCTGAGCCGTGATCTTGTTGGCGATGTCGTCGTCCACCTGCTGCCCGAGGAAGATGATCCGCTCGCCGAGCAGTCGGTTGTAGACCTGGTCGCCGAGGCCGCCACCGATGGAGGGCTCGCCGGCGGCGGAGGGCATCAGATTCGTCACGTATCCACCTGCTCGTCTCACGACGGCGCCGGGCCGTCTCACGTCGTCCTGCCGGAGGTTCGGGGTTTCAGGAGACTCCCCTGCCCCCGTACTCATGGACCCTAACGCTCGGGCACCTTCGGGGAATCCCGGAGTAGCGACTGTTCGCCGGGGGCGTAGCGCTCCGCCGGGTGGGGCCGGGCGCGGACCGGGGGATGCGGCGCCGGCCGGAGTCAGGCCGCGGGTCGTGTGCGGCCCGTCGCACCTCGTGTGCGGCGGGGCCGCGACCGGGCGCAGCACCGCGCCCCGGACCGCCCGCCCCCGCCGGTACGGCGAGGCGTCCGCCGGTCGGCCGCTCGCGCCGGTACGACGACGGGCCCCCGGGATGGTCCCGGGGGCCCGTCGTGCGAGCGTCAGAGGTGCCGTGGGGCGGCTCAGCCCTCGGTGGTCTCCTCGGTGGCCTCGGCCGCGGCGGCCTCGGTCTCCTCGTCCTCGTCACCGAGGTCCACGACCTCGCCGTTGGTGTCCTTCACCGTGGCGGCCTCGACCACGACGGCCAGGGCCTTGCCGCGGGCGACCTCGCCGACGAGGAGCGGCACCTGGCCACCCTCGACGACGGCCTGGGCGAACTGGTCGGGGGACATGCCGGAGGAGGAAGCACGCCGCATGAGGTGCTCGGTGAGCTCCTCCTGGTTGACGTTCAGCTGCTCCTTCTTGACCAGCTCGTCCAGGACGAACTGGGTCTTGATGCCCTTGACCGCGGCCTCACGGGTCTCGGTCTCGAACTCCTCGGCGGACTTGCCCTGCATCTCCAGGTACTTGTCGAGGGTCAGGCCCATCTGGCCGAGCTGGTGGTGCTCCAGGTTGTGCTTGCGGGTGTTGACCTCGTCCTCGAGCAGCTTCTCGGGGACCGGGACCTCGACCAGCTCGAGGAGCTTCTCCAGGACGCGCTCCTGGGCCTGCGTGGCCTGGTCGAACTGCTTCATGTTCGCGAGACGCTTGCGGCTGTCGGCCCGGAGCTCGTCCAGGGTGTCGAACTCGGAGGCGAGCTGCGCGAACTCGTCGTCCAGCTCCGGCAGTTCACGCTTGGCGACCTGGGTGACCTTGACGGTGACCTCGGCCTCCTTGCCCGCGGCGGAGCCGCCCTTCAGCTCGGAGGTGAAGGTGCCCTCCTCGCCGGCGGACAGGCCCTTGACGGCCTCGTCGATGCCGTCGAGCAGCTCACCGGAGCCGATGGTGTAGGAGACGCCGCTCGCGACGCCGTCCTCCAGCACCTCGCCGTCGACCTTGGCCTCCAGGTCGATGGTGACGACGTCGCCGTCCTCGGCGGCGCGCTCCACCGGAGCGGTGGAGGCGAAGCGCTCACGGAGCTGCTCGACCGACTTCTCGACGTCCTCGTCGGTGACCTCGACGGCGTCGACCTCGACCTCGATGCCGGAGTAGTCCGGGATCTCGAGGGCCGGGCGGACGTCCACCTCGGCGGTGAAGTTCAGCGTCTCGCCGTCCTTCAGCTCGGTGATGTCGACGTCGGGCTGGCCCAGCGGGCTCAGCTCGGCCTCGTTGACCGCCTCGGTGTAGAACTTCGGAAGCGCGTCGTTGACCGCCTCCTCCAGGACCGCACCGCGGCCGAACCGCTGGTCGATGACGCGGGCAGGGATCTTGCCCTTGCGGAAGCCCTTCACCGTGACCTGCTGGTTGATCTTGCTGTACGCCGCGTCGAGGCTGTCCTTGAGCTCCTCGAAGGGCACCTCGACAGTGAGCCGAACCCGGGTCGGGTTCAGGGTCTCCACGGCGCTCTTCACGGTTCGGTCTCCTTGTGGCTGACTGCTTGGGTTCTGCCGGAGCCAGACAGGTCCGGCGGATTCGCCGCCCGGAGGAGTACGTAGGCCGTGAGGGCCGGGGCACACGGGCGTGCAGCTTGCATAGTAACCGCAGGCGTTCGGCGCCCCAAAAGGCGATCTTCGTGACGCCGCCGGCGGAAGCGGCCGGAACTCGGCCGGGATTCGGCGACAGGGCCGATCGGTGGTCGGGGTGGCGGGATTTGAACCCACGGCCTTCCGCTCCCAAAGCGGACGCGCTACCAAGCTGCGCCACACCCCGTCTGTGTGCGACACGTAGGGTACATGGCCCGGCGGCCCGCGTCGGCCGCGTTCTTCGAGGCGGGGCGCGTGGCGTCCGGCGACCGGACGTGTTGGCCCAAGCGGCGGACGACCCGCTAGGATGCCTGAGTGCCGCGGTCCCCGACCTGCGGCGCAGCGCTGCGGGCGTAGCTCAATGGTAGAGCCCTAGTCTTCCAAACTAGCTACGCGGGTTCGATTCCCGTCGCCCGCTCTGGATGCCGAAGGCCCAGGTGAGAGGTTGTCCTCTCACCTGGGCCTTTTGCTATTTCGCGGCACGTAGGTTATGTTCCACACCGGTACGGAACATAACTCGGAACGACCACAGCAGGGGGAATCACCATGCGGATCAAGGACTTCGACCACCTGGTGCTCAACGTCTCGGACGTCGAGCGGGCACTGGCGTTCTACACCGGGCCGCTGGGGCTCGCCGGTGAGCGGGTCGAGGAATGGCGGGCCGGAAAGGTGTCGTTCCCGTCGGTACGGGTCAGTGCCACGACCGTCATAGACCTGTTCGAGCGGCCGCGCGGCGAGTCCAACGTCGACCACATCTGCCTGGTGGTGGACCCGCTGGACTGGCAGGAGGTCGTCGACTCCGGCACCTTCGACGTGATCGAGGGACCCGTGCCGCGGTGGGGCGCCCGGGGTTCCGCCCAGTCGGTCTATGTGCGCGACCCCGAGGGGAACACCGTGGAGCTGCGCTGGTACCCCCAGGACGTCGCCGCGTGAGCCCGGCGGCCGGCGGCCGGCCCAGGGACCCCGCGATCGACGCGGCGGTCCTGGCGGCGACCCTGCGGCTGCTGCACGAGGACGGCTACGGCGCCCTGGCACTGGAGCGGGTGGCGGCCGTCGCGGGCACCAGCAAGGCCGCCATCCGCCGCCGCTGGCCCCAGCGGCAGCGCCTGGTGATCGACGCGCTCGCCTCGGCCCTCGTCGTACCGCCGGCCCCGGACAACGACTGCACGCGCTGCGATCTGCACCAGAGCGTGCGACTGCTCGCCGAGGTGCTGCACGAGCGGCTGCCGGCCGGGGTGCTCGCGCCGCTGATCGCCGACTGCTCCGCCGACCCCGGGCTCCACGAGCACCTGCTGAGCAGCCTCGTGCAGCCCGGCCGGGCGGCCGCCGCGGTCGCCGTGCGGCGGGCCGTCGAGCGCGGGGACCTACAGCCGGACGTGGATCCCGAGTTGTTCGTGGACCTGCTCGCCTCGGTCGTGTACCGGCGGGCACTGTTCGGGGAGGCGCCCGTCGACGCGCCTTCGGCGCACGCACTGGTGGACCTGCTGCTGCGCGGGGTGGCCGTGGACTTCGACCGCCTGGTGTTCATCAGCCGGCAGCCGCGCGAGCAGCGGCACCTGTACCACTAGCCAGTGGCGGCGGCCGGTGCCCGGCCACTGGCGGCGACCGACACCGCCGGCGCCGGCCCGTCGGGGTCCGGGGTCAGAACTTGATCGAGGAGATCGAGTCCGCTATCGAGTTCAGGAACCGCTGGATGGACGGCGCCATACCACTGGAGGCCAGGAAGAAGCCGAAGAGGACGGCCACGAGGGCCGGCCCCGCCTTGAGGCTCTTCCCTCTCAGGAGCACCACCAGGATGACCGCCAACAGCACCACTACGGACAGCGAAATGGCCACAACTGATCACAACCCTCGGTCGGTCCCTCTGCCGGCCCGGGGGTACGGCCCGCACCCCCGCCAGAAACATCGTGCCACCAACAGGGCTGCTCCATGCGGGCGCTGACGGGATGTCCGGCGGGCCGTCCCGGGCGGGTGACGCCCCGCACTGCAATTCGACGGGTGGACGCGCGGGACTCCGGCCTCAATTCCGTGAATTCGTTTCCGTGCCCACACATCTCACCTGCAGATAATTCGAATTGATGACATCTTGACGGCACCCGAAGGGCACCGAGGTGCGGTATGCCCCAATTATTGGGGATGAATCGGCACATCAGGGGCCAACGGCGGACCCTCCGTGTGCGCATCATCACGTGTCCGAGGGAGGCAAGTTCGGGAAATCCCGGGGCATACGAAGTGGATAACCAGGAATGACTAGGGGGTTTTACGAAATCCCGCCGACGACGCTAGGGTGCCTGAGATGTTTGACGCCGCCTCGTCCCCCGGCCAGAACCCACGGCCGCTCCCCCCGGCACAGTCGCCGGCGGACGGAGTGCCCGGACCGCGTGCCCCGCAGCGTGCGCAGGAGGAGCAGGCGAAGGCAGGAAGATCCGGCAAAGAGCGCGACCCCTTCTTCGACAACGCCAAGTACCTGGCGATCGCGCTGGTCGCGATGGGCCACTCCTGGTCCCCGCTGAAGACGGACAACCGGGTCCTGGAGGACCTGTACAACGTCGTCTACACGTTCCACATGCCGGCGTTCATCGTCATCTCCGGCTATTTCTCCCGCAGTTTCGACATGCGCCCGGACCGGCTGAAGCGCCTGGTCACCGGCGTCCTGGTGCCCTATCTGCTGTTCCAGCTCGCCTACTCGCTGTTCAAGCGGTACGCGATGCACGCGCACGGCCCGATCAACCTCTTCTCGCCGTACTACCTGACGTGGTTCCTGCTCGCGCTGTTCGTGTGGCGGATGACCAGCCCGCTGTGGAAGCTGGTGCGCTGGCCGCTGCCGATCGCGCTCGGGCTGGCCGTGCTCGGATCGGTCAGCCCCGGGGTCGACGGCAGTGTGGACTTCGGCCGCATCCTCCAGTTCCTGCCGTGCTTCGTCCTCGGACTGCTGCTGAAGCCGGAGCACTTCGCGCTGATGCGCACACGCCGGATGCGAATCCTCTCGCTGCCGGTGTTCGCGGCCGCGCTGGCCATCGGCTGGTGGACCGCGCCGCACATGAACGACAACTGGTTCTACCGGCAGAACGCCGCACAGGAACTGGGCGCCCCGTGGTGGATCGGGCCGCTGATGACGCTGGCCCTGTTCGGCTGCGCGGTGGTACTGACGGCAGGCTTCCTGGCCTGGGTGCCGGGCCGCCGCACCTGGTTCACCGCCCTCGGCGCGGGCACCATGTACGGCTACCTGCTGCACGGCTTCGTGATCAAGACCGTGCTCCTCCTCGGCGGCTTCGACATCGCCCAGCGCTACGGCAACTACGGCTCGGCCGTCGTCAGCGTCCTCGCGGTGGCCGCCATCACCCTCCTGTGCACCAAGCCGGTGCAACGGGTGTTCCGCTTCGCCATGGAGCCCAAGATGGCCTGGGCCTTCGTCCAGGACGCCACCGAACTGGCCCGCGAACGGCAGCGCGAGGAACGAGAGCCGGTGAAGGCGGGCGTTTGAGGACGGGGAGCCGGAGCCCCCGCGCCGACGAGCCACCTCAGTCGCCCTTGAGGTGGCTCATCAGGCGCTCGAAGTCCGCCCACCCCGACAAGTCCGAAGGGTCGCCCGGGAACGGGTAGTACAACGCCGGACGGCGCTTCGGGCCCAGTTCGCGCGGCGGCCGGGGCAGCGGGGTGCGCCGGGCCCGGTCGCCGGGCATCTCCCGGACCTCGTCGGCGCCGAGGACGAAGGCGTACGGGACGCCGGGCCCCTCGAAGCGCGGCGGCACGGACAGATCACGGCGGGCCCGGCGGATCTGGACCAGCATCGACTGGAGGTCGTGCCGGGTGGCGAGAGCCTCGGCCGCCCGGATCACCTCGGCCTCCGCCGGCATCTCCTCGCCGGGGCCGTAGCCGAACGCCAGCGTGACGTCCTCCTCCACACCGCCCTCGGTACGGCTGATCCGGACCGTCGCGAGGCCCGGACGCCCGGGGCCGCCGACCGCCACCAGCCAGGTCGGCCGGGGGGCGCGCTCGTACGCCACATCCGTCAACTGACGTGGTGACCAAGGAAGATTGACGGGCTCCTCGGTCCCCCAGCCGGCCGGCGGCGCACCGGTGAGCTCACGCCACACGGCCTCCAGCGCGCCGCCGAGCACCAGCCGTTCGTCCGCGGGGTGGATCGCCCGGAAGGACACGGCCAGCTGGCGCTCGCCGTCGTCCGCGGCCGTGGCGGCGAACGCGTCCGCCATCGGGGTGCGGGGGTCCTCCGGCGTCGCCTCCGGGTCCGGGGAGGCGACCGGCGCGAACATACCGTCGCACCAGTGCAGCACGGCTCCGGACAGGCCGTCGTAGTAGCCGTCCTTCTCGTCCTGCACCACCCACCGCGAGGGCCAGCCGGGCAGGTTGTTGCGGACCGCCGGTGACAGCCGGGTACCCGCGGGGGTGACGATCTGGAGGCCGAGTTCGGCCTCGGCGACGGCTCGGAAGGCGTCCGAGAGCCAGGCGGTCATCGGGACCACCGGACGGTCCTGGATCACCACGGCGACCTTGTCCGTGAGCACGTCCACGGCGGGCTGCGCCGCGGCCGGGGCCGGCACCGCGCGGATCCCGTCGGTCCTGACCACCGCCAGCGAGCGCGCCGCCTCGCGCGGCCAGGCGGTGCCGCCGACCAGGGTGGCGACACGGGCCGCGAAGGTCCCGGCCAGCTCCTCGGCCTGCCTGACGCCGGTGGTGGCGCGGGCCTCGGTCCACCAGTACGGCACCTCCGGCTCGCTCGCCCCGAGCAGCCGCTGTGCCTCTCCCCTGATCTGTACCAGAAGGGGTGCCTCGACGGAGACCAGGGGGCGGCCCTGCTCGTCGCAGAGCTGCACCACCGCGCCGTCCCCCTCGGCGCCCGCCAGCACGTCCGGGCCGCCGGCGAGCAGCGCCGCGAGCACGCTGAGCGGGTCGGGCATCTTCCTGGTGAGAGCGACGATGTCCTTCGTCATGGGTCTTTCCGTCCCCTGCCTGGTCTACCTGTTGCCCGCGTACACGGTCTGGATCAGCCGGTTCGGTTCGCCCCTGCGGACCAGGACGCCGCGACCGGGCGGCTGCTGTCCGGCGTACACCCCGGGGAAGAGCTGGCCCTCGCTGCGGTCGCCCGCCATCACCAGCGCCGAGGCGCCAGACTCGCGCAGGCTCTGCACCAGCGGCTCGTACAGGCCGCGGGAGGCGCCGGCGACCCGGCGGGTGAGGACGAAGTGCAGGCCGATGTCCTGAGCCGAGGCGATGTACGGCAGGAAGGGCGCGAGCGGCTGCTGTCCGGCGGTGGTGAGGACGTCGTAGTCGTCGACCAGCATCACGATCCGCGGGCCCGACCCCCAATTGCCCGGTTCCAGGTCCTCGCCGCCCTCGCCCTCGTCGGGCATCCGCTTCTCCAGTTCGGTGGCGATGCCCGCGGACAGGGCCGAGCACAGCTTGGCGTTGTAGGCGTAGCCGCCCCGGTACTCCTCGGGGACGGCGCCGCGCAGCCCGCGTCGCGGGTCCATCACGCCGAAGACCAGTTCGTCCTCGCTGTAGCGTTCGATCAGGGCGTCCGCGACGACCTTGAGCAGGTTGGTCTTGCCGCACTCGCTGTCACCCATGATCAGCAGGTGCTGGTCGTGCCGGAACAGGTCGACCAGAACCGGTGCCAGCTGGGTCTGGTCCAGGCCGATCGGCACTCGGCGCGGTTCGGCGGCCGGGCCCGGCAGCAGGTGCGGCTCCAGGAGGTGCGGCAGCACTCTGACCGGCTGGGCGGTCTCCCCGGTCCAGGTGGCGCGGATCGTACGGGCCGTGCGCTCCAGGACCGCGCCGAGGTCCGCCGTGTCGGCGACGCCGTCCGTGCGGGGCAGGGCGACCTGGGCGAAGAGCTTGCCGTCGGTGAGGACGCGGCCCTTCTCCTCGGGCGAGAGGGTCTGGGCGAGCTTGCGCTCGATGCTGGACTCGCCGGGGTCGTTCAGCCGCAGTTCCACCCGGGTGCCGAACTGGGATTGGGCGGCGATGCGCACGTCGTTCCAGCGGAGCATGGCGGCGACCACGTGGATACCGTAGCCGCTGCCGCGCCTGAGGATGTCGCCGACCGCGTCGTCGAGTTCCTCGAAGTCGTCGCGCAGGGCGCCGAAGCCGTCGATGAGCAGCACGATCTCCGTGGAGGCCAGCTCGGGGACGCGCCCCGCGGCGCGCAGGGTCCGCAGCTGTTCCAGGGAGTCCACGTCGTGCAGGCGGAACAGTTCCTCGCGCTGGTCCAGCATGCCGCGCACGGAGTCGATGGTGCGGGCGCACCGCTCACGGTCCGCCCGGCCGGCCACCCCGCCCACGTGCGGCAGCACGGACAACGCCTGGAGGCCGCCGCCGACCAGGTCGAGGCCGTAGACGCCGACCTCCTGCGGGGTGTGGGTGAGCGCCAGGGACAGGGCCAGGGTGCGCAGCAGGGTGGTCTTGCCGGACTGGGGGCCGCCGATGACCGCCGCGTGACCGCCCGCCATCGTGAGGTCGAGGTACCACTGGCCCTGCCACTGCCGGGTCGGGTCGTCCAAGATGCCCAGCGGCACCTGGAGGGGGCCCCGGCGCCGGGACAGCCGCATGCCGCGGGGGCCCACCTCGACGGGGCCGGCGACCTGGTCGAGGGCGACGGCGTCGGGCAGCGGGGGCAGCCAGATCTGACGCACCGAACCGGCGCCGGAGTCCTCGATCTGCCGGACCATGACGCCCATCTCGGTCGGCCCGGTCTCCCGGCGCCGCATCTGCGGCTCCCCGGCCCCGGTGTCCTCGTCCTGGCCCAGGGTGTTGTACGCCGGGTACTCCAGGGCGAGCGGCCCGGTGTCCTCGGTCTCCCGCTGGACGGGGCCGCGGTAGCCGCCGGAGACATAGCCCGCCTTGAACCGCTCGTAGTGGCTGGTGTCGACCTTGAGGTAGCCGAAGCCGGGCAGCGGCGGCAGGTGGAAGGCGTCCGTGGTGTCGAGGACCGTGCGGGACTCGTCGGCCGAGAAGGTGCGCAGGCCGAGCCGGTACGACAGGTAGGTGTCCAGACCCTTGAGCTTGCCGCCCTCGATGCGCTGGCTGGACAGCAGCAGGTGGACGCCGATGGAGCGGCCGATGCGGCCGATGGACAGGAACAGGTCGATGAAGTCCGGTTTGGCGGTGAGCAGTTCGCCGAACTCGTCGATCACGACGAACAGGTGGGGCAGCGGTTCGAGATCGGGGCGCCGCTCGGCACGCAGGGCGGCGTAGTGGCCGATGTCGGCGACGTTGCCAGCCTCCTTGAGCACCTGCTGGCGCCGCTTGACCTCGCCGGCGAGCGAGGCGTGGACGCGTTCGACCAGACCGGCCTGGTTCTCCAGGTTGGTGATCACGCCGGCCACGTGCGGCAGATCCGCGAAGGGGGCGAAGGTGGCGCCGCCCTTGTAGTCGACGAGGACCAGCGCGAGATCCTCCGGCGGGTGGGTGGCGACCAGCGCGAGGATGAGGGTGCGCAGCAGCTCGGACTTGCCGGAGCCGGTGGCGCCGACGCACAGGCCGTGCGGGCCCATGCCCAGCTCGGAGGACTCCTTGAGATCGAGGAGCACGGGTTCGTGGCTGTCGCCGACGCCGACCGGGACGCGCAGGAAGGCGCGTTCGCCGCGCGGCGCCCAGAGCCGGTCCAGGTCGAGCCGGGCGACGTCGTCGATGCCGAGCAGTTCCGCGAAGTCGACCGGGCCGGTCAGCGGGGCGTCGACCAGGGACTCCGCAGACAGCCGCAGCGGGGCGAGCATCCGGGCCAGGCCCTCGGCGAGCGCGGTGCCGGCCTCGTCGACCGTGCCGTCGGCGCTGACCGGCTCGTCCCCGCGTAGGTCCTCGATGAGGATCCGGGCGCCGTCTACGGTGATCCGCACCCCGACGCTGCCGGGCTCCTGCACCCGCTCGTCGAGCAGGTGCAGCACGGTGACCCCCATCTCCCGCAGACCCACCGCGTCGTCGGGTCGCGGCAGGTCGACGGCGTCCTCGCCGTGCGCGTCGGCGACGACGAGGAGCCGGGAGGTCATGGCGAGGGCGTCCTTGCCGGACAGCCCGCGGCGCACCTCGGCCGCGTAGGAGGCGCGGCGGCGCAGCTCACCGCCGATCTGCCGGGCGAGCTGGGGCAGTGAGGGGGCGATCCGGCGGGCGGCGACCGGGCCGTCGAACTGCTCGGTGTCCAGCAGGTGCGGCAGCCACTTGGCCCACTCCCAGTCGGCCAGCCGGTCGCCGGGGGCCGCGACGGCCAGGGCCACGTCGTCCGGCGCGTGGGCGGCGGCGGTCTGGAGGAACAGCGCGCGCACGACGCGCAGGGTGTCCTCACGCGGGCCGATGACGCTGACGTTGCCGACCCGGTCGAGCGGGGCGGTGAGCGGCAGCTCGGATCCGGTGCCGAAGCGGGAGATCAGCGCTGAGGCCTCGTTGAGCATGAACTGGTCGGGCGGGGTGAGCACGGAGGAACCCTGCTGGGCGATCTTCAGATCGCGCACCGGCATCCGGCCGGTGCCGACCCGCACATGCAGGAAGTCCGCGTCCGTCCGGCGCCGTTCCCACAGGCGTGCGGGGTCGCGCATGATGTCGTGGAGCGCGTCCGGCGGCGGGTCGAGCACCTGGGCGCTCGCGCGTCGTTCGCGTTCCTCCTCCGCGAGCTGTTCGCGCAGTTCCTCCAGGTAGGCGAGGTAGGCCTCGCGCTGGGTGCGGCGGGTGCGCTGGGCCTTGCCGCGCTGGGAGAAGGCCAGGGCGAGGGAGCCGGTCAGGGTGACGACGAGGATGATCGCGCCCAGCCCGGCGAACTGGCTGTTGCGCACGACGGTCATCATCACGACGGACGACATGACGCCGGCGATGGGCAGCAGCGAGTGCAGCATCGAACCGGCCCTGCCCTCGGGCAGGTTGGGCGGTGCCTCTATGGTGCGCGGCTCGGGCTCGGCCGGCGGCCGGGTGGTGCGCGCCGGGCGGTGGATCAGTCGGGTGCTCATCTTCGTTGCCTCGTCCCCGAGTTCCTGGTGTCCCTTCCGGTCGGACGGTCAGCGCTGCTTCTGGGCGAGCTGGAAGACCTCGGCGGCCAGGCGGGGGACAGCGTCCCGGGTGGCTCGGGCGAGGAGTTCGGTGCGGATGGTGCCACCGGCCGCGAGGTGGCGGTCGTAGGGCAGGACCGCGACGGTGACTCCGGCCACGGCCAGTTCCCCGGTGGCCCTGCCCAGGTCGAGGCCGGGGTGCGGGGCGACCTCGGTGAGGACGACGACGGTGGAGGCCAGCACGTGCCGGGGCAGGTTGCGCATCCACTCCAGGACGGCACGGGTGCTGGCGATGCCCTCCAGGGTCGCGGGCGCGGTGAGTACCCGGGCCTGCGCCGCGGACAGCGCGGTGCGGGCGACCTCGGCGGGCAGGGTCTCGCAGTCGACGACGGTCACCCCGAAGTAGCGGCGCAGCGACACCATGACCCGCTCGTAGGCCTTGGTGTCGAGCATCGCGCCGACCTGGCCCTGGCTGCCGGGCAGCAGCCAGGCGTTGCCGGGGAGCCGGACCAGGTATCCGGTGACATCGAGCAGCGACATCTGCGGTTCCACCAGGGCGGCGAGGTCGCCGGTGGTCCAGCGCAGCGACTCCGCGCCGAGCCGCAGCGGCAGCGAGCCGAGCGCCGGGTCGGCCTCGACGACGAGCACCGGATCCTGGCGGTAGTGGGCGTAGGCGGCGCCCAGCAGGGCGGTGACGGTCGTCTTGCCGCAGCCGCCGCGGATGGACGTCACCGCGATCTGGCGGCCGGTGGTGACGGCCTGCTGGAGCACCTCGGCGGTCGCGGCGGCGCCGGCGACCTCTCGGGCCGCGGAGGAGGAGACGGTGTGGCGTACGGCGCGCAGGGCACGCGCGGCGAACGTCTCGCCCCGGCGCGGCTTGAGCTCGGCGGAGGCGAGCCGTTTGTCGAGCACCGGCCGGGACTCGGGGGTGGCGCGCCGCGTGGCACCGGTCTGCCGCTGTTGCCCGGCGTGCGGCTGCTGCCGGTGGTGCGCCGGTGCGTCGGTGTACGGCTGCTGCCGCGGGGGGCCGTACGCCGGTCCCTGCGCGGGCCCGGCCTGCTGCCCTGGTGCGGCGGCCTCCTGTCGCGGCTGCTCCGGTACGGGCTGCTGCGGCGTGCCGCCCCTCAGCTCCCGCAACACGTCGCCCTGCCAGTTGTCCCCGTTCGGCATGTCGCCCTTCATTCCCGCGCCGGCCTCAGAACTTGTCGAGCAGTTGCCCGTATATGCCGAACACCCCGACGGCGAGCGGGAAGAGCCCGATCAGGCCGACGGACTCGATCAGATCGCCGACCCGCCGCAGCCGCACCCGCACATGCTCGGCCGGCTGGGCCACGAGGGCCAGCAGCGGGAGCGCGCCGGCGGCGCACAGCAGCACCAGCGGGCCGGCGCCGCCCGCGTGGTCCATCCATTCCACGGCGAGCCGTACGACGAGCAGCGCGGCCGCGCCGAACAGCGCCACGACCTCGGCGACCAGGGGGAAGGCCCGTGCCCGGGACAGCAGCACGACGGCGGTGAGCGAGGTGAGGGTGATCGTCCACACCGTCGGCCGCCCGGCCGAGGTCAGCAGCCAGCCTCCGGCGGCGGCCGAGGCGACGGTCGCGATGGTGGCCAGCGCGAGCCCGCGGTGGGTCGCGGCGAGCGCGTTGGCGACCTGGTGGCGGCTGACCGACGCGCCCGCGGAACGCCGGTCGTCGAGTCCGGTCAGGCCGGAGGCCGTCAGCGCGAGCCGGGGCAGCAGTCCGAGCAGTACGACGGAGAACACGGCCATCACCGCACCGAGCCTCTCCGGCCGGTCCTGCACGGCAGCGACCGCTTCCCACACCAGGGTGATACCGGTCCCGGCACCCGCCCCGATGAGCGCGCCGCGGCCGAACAGGGAGGAGCGGGCGAGCAGCACGAGGGTGAGCACCAGCGCGGCGGCGACGCCGGCCAGCCGGGCCGGTCCGGACCAGCCGTGGGCGTCGGCGGCGGTCCAGGCGGCGAGCACACCCAGTCCCCCGGCGGCGAACAGCAGTGCCGTGGCCAGCCCCTGGTTGCCCTCGCCGATCCGCGCGACGAGCGCGCCGGTCGCGAGGAACACGACGGTCACCACCGCGAGTACGACGGCGACGGACTCCAGCGCGAACTCGTGCCGGGCCAGCAGGGCCGCGGCCACGGCGAACAGGACGGTGGCCACCCCGGCACTGGCCCGGCGGGCGGCGGGCCGCCAGCGCCAGGCGCGCAGGTCGGGGTCGTCGGCGACCTGCTCTGTGACGTCGTGCACGACGGGCGCGGGCGGCGCGGCATGGGCGCGCACCAGCCGGAGCACGGCGCCGTCGGGCACCTCGGCCGACGACAACGTGGCCTCGTGCGGCAGCACCGAGCCGTCGGAGGTCACCAGTTGCCGGGTCATGGGTCGCGTGGCGGCCCGGTCGTCGAGCAACTGGAGTATGTCGGGCAGGAGTTGGCCGATCGGGGTGTCCGACGGCAGCACGATGTCGGCACGTCGACGCTCACCGACCAGTGTGACCCGGCTCAGTTTTACTCGGGACGTCGTCGCTGCGCTCACCACTCACCGGAACCTATCATCGCGAAGTCGGGGCCGAGGATGCCGAGGACGGTGGTGCGGAGGGGGCGCCGTACTGCTGCTGTTGCTGCTGTTGCTGTTGTTTCTGCTTGGCGAGGGTGGCCTGGAGGAAGGACCATCCGACGCAGCCGGCGCACAGTACGGCCGCGATGGCGATGCCCGCGAACACCTTGCCGAGCCGTTCGTCCGCCGAGCGCCGGGCGCGCTGCGCGCCGAACAGCAGGGCGTCGCGCATCCGGCGCCGGCGTACCGCCACCGACTCCAGCAGTTGACTGTCGTAGTCCCGTGCCATCGAGTTGGCCCCCGTGCCCGTGTTCTCTGTGGTCGGTCGTCGGTCGGCGGTCAGTCGTCGGAGGTGAGACCGAGGTACTGCCGCATGACGGTGTACTTCCGCGTCAGCCGCCGCGCGGTGGGCTCGTCGAGAGCGGCCAGCCGGCGCGGGTCGGCGTTGTGCGCAAGGTCGGCCGCCTTGACCAGGAGGGCGCCCGGGGTGGCCAGGATCCGCTCCGCGTACGCCCGCGGCTCCTCGCCCGGCCGCTTGGTCACGGCCCGTACGACGTCCTTGGTACGCCGGGTGAGCGGGGCCGCCGCCAGCCACTCCTCGCCGAGCACGCCGTCCTCGACCGCGTCGTGCAGCCAGGCGGCGGCGACGAGTTCGTCATCGCCACCGCGGGCCCGGACGCCCTCGGCGACGGCCCGCAGGTGTTCGACGTAGGGTCGCCCGGCCTTGTCGCGCTGCGCGGCGTGCGCGGCGCTCGCGACGGCCTCGACCTCGGCGAGCGTCATGCCCGGCGCTTCGGGCAGCCCGTCGTACGGCATACAGAGTCCCCCTCACTTCGCCCGTGCAAGATAGAACATGGACGCACGCGCGGCGCAGCCGGGTCGGCCGGGTTCACGGCCGCAACCGGGAGCCCACCGCGGAACCGGCATACCCAGGAAGCGGAGCGGTATGCGGCGCACCACTGCCGGGGAGCGCGCCCGGTACCCGGCTCAGGTCTGGTACTCGCCGACCCAGGACCGCCGCAGCAGGGCCCGCGGAAGGTACTCGGACTCGACGCCGATCGGCATGCCGGCGTCGTAGGCCATGCACGCGACGGCGAGCGGAGCGAGCGCGACCAGGCCCTCACCGCTGCGGGAACGGGCCTCGTTCGCCGTCCAGTACTCCTTGTGCCAGGTGAGGGCGTCGGCCAGGGTCGCGTTGAACTCGTCGGCCTCCCGGCGCAGATAGCGGTGGAGGAGTTCGAGCGGCGGGTAAAGGATCTTCAGCATGAGTTCCGGACCGGCGATCCCGGCGACCTCGGGAGCCGTGCCGTCGATGGCGGTGGCCAGGGTGTCCCACACCTCGCGCCGCCCGAACCGGAGGTTCTGGAGGGCTTCCACCCAGGAGTAGACGTAGTCGTCGAACTCCGCCCCGGACGCGCGCAGGAAGGAGACGGGCACCCGGGCCGGCTGATCGACCCGGTCGTTCTCGCGGCAGATCACCGCGAGGTAGAAGGAGGTGAGCCAGTTGCCCGCGTGCAGATAGTCCTGAGGTCCGGTGGCAGGAAGGTTCTTCACCTCACCGGTACTGCCGACGCGACAGGGCACGGTCCCCTCGGAGGCCGTACCGGCCGCGAAGAGCCCACAGCCGGTCTGCATGGCCGTGACCCACGCTTCCCAGGTCGGGAACTCACCTGCCGTCGGGTTCGTCAGGCAGCGCCACTTGGCGACGGCGAGCGTGGCGGACAGGGCGTCGTAGCGGTCGTCCTCCGAGGTCTCGACGTGGTCGCGTACGTCCTTCGCACTCCTGATGACCGGCGCCATGAGTTCCTCCGCGTTGTCCGTGCGGAACTCATGACGGGGAATGCGGGTGACCACTTATTTTCCTCGGACCAGAACTTGAAGTGTTCCATGACGCTGAGGTTGAAAGGGTGGGGTG
>NZ_LBDA02000026.1 GCF_000980885.2 Streptomyces malaysiense
TACAGGACAGGATGAAAAAGGTTCCGTGACGGGCATAGCGGGCCGAGGCGTCTTTCCTGCCCATCGACGGCGAGAGCGCCGTTGCCGCGACCGGTGCGCCGGTGGCGAAGGACGGCCCGCTGCGCGGGGATGAGCACGAGGAGTCCCCGGTCGATGAGCGTGATGAGCAGCGTGCTGCCGAGGTTGGGACCCGGTAGCCGACCGAGGGCCGTGGGCTGAGACGGAGAGGGTGAGCCGATCGCTGCAAACGAGACATGCGCCGGATCGTGGCCGCGGCTTGAGTCCCTGGCGTCTGCATATGGGCAAGCCTCTGCCCCCTGGACCTGCGGAAACGGTAGATGGTGAGTGTATTGGCCGTATGAATGCCACGTGTGCTTTGTCACAGGGGTTGTTCGGATCTCCGAGCAATGCTCCTTGCAAAAAGGGCAATTCGCCTGAGGGTGACTATGAAATGACTTCCTCGGCTGAGGATCGCGCCATGCCAGATGGCTCGATTGATGGGCCTATGGGAAGGAAGATCTTGCGAGTACTTGTCCGCGATGTGAAGATCACTGCTGGCGAGGTCGGCAAGGGACTCCTGCCCGCGTTCGCGCCGGACGCCAGCCGACCAGCCACCGCTTCCGATCGCTGAGACCGGGCGATCGTTCATACTGGGGGAAGAATTGAACACCCGTAAGGTTAAGAGGGCGCTGCTCGTCTGTGCTGGCGCGGCCGCAGTCATCGCGTTCGGCGCCTCGGAGGCGTATGCCAGCGTTGCTCAGTTCGACTGGCATGCGAGCGGAGCGGCTCCGGGTTTCAGGTCCCGTACCTGGGGCTCGACTGGCGCCAACTCCATGAACATATACAGCTGTCGGAGCGTCGAGCAGGCTGGCAACATCACCCTCCGGCTGCGCAAGGAACGTGACCTTCAGCCGGACCAGACCGTCGGCTCACTGACGTGGTGGTGCAGCTCGAACAGCAGCAACTACCAGCATTTCCCTTCGACTTCGGGCGGAGACTTCCACTGGGACATCGGGCATGGTCCGGGTGGGTGCATCACTTCGCCGAACGGTGAGTGCCCCGTGAACATGAACGGCCGCAACTACTACTCCTCGAATTGATCCCTTGACCAAGCAACAACAGCGTGAGCGGTATGCCGTCCTGGTGTGCCGCTCCGTGGTGAAGCGGTACGCATCCGGGCCTCCGGTTGTCGACGGGGTTGATCTTCAGGTGCCTGCTGGAGAGATCGTCGGCCTGCTGGGTCACAACGGAGCTGGCAAGACGACGCTGATGCGGGTGATAACGGGGCTGGTCCGCCCGGACTCGGGCGAGGTGAACGTCCTGGGACGGACACCGCCGCTGTCGGCGGCGACCGGACGCCGACTGGGCGCGGCCCTTGACACCCCAGCGTTCTACCAATGGATGTCGGGCCAGAAGATGCTCCTGACCTTGCTCAACTCCTCGGGGCTGCCGGACCGGGGCGAAGCCGCCGCTGCGCTCGATCGCGTCGGGCTCGACGGACGCAAGAAGATCCGTGCCTACTCTCAGGGAATGCGGCAACGCCTGGCCCTCGCCGCGGCGCTGATGCTCACTCCCGACTTGCTTGTGTTGGACGAGCCGACAAACGGCCTCGATCCGGCGGCGGTCCGTGGTGTGCGTGACATCCTCGCCACCGAACGCGACCGGGGAGCAGCGATTCTGGTCTCCAGTCACCAGCTGGACGAGATGCAGCGCGTCTGCGACCGACTGGTGGTGATGCGGCAGGGCAAGGTGGTTGCACAGGGCAGCCGCGAGCAGCTAGGGCTGGGCATGCCCGGCGGGCCGGCGACACTGGAGGACTGGTTCTTCCAAACGGCTGGTGATGACGGGCGGGGGACGTGGTGAGGTACGTCTACCTGGCCGAGCTGCGAAAGATCGCGTTCCGGCCGTTGTCACTGCTCCTGCTGCTCGTGCTCGGTTTGGGCGTGCTCTACACGGCTTGGGTGGCGCAGGACTGGTCCAGCGGGCAGACGCTGCTGTTCAAGAATGCCCTTGTGGCGGCGGAACACCGGCAAGAATGCGCCGGTTTGAAAGGCGCCGAACTCCGCAAGTGCCTTACCCACCCCAGCTATGTACCGATGGCCGAATCGGACTTGCGTCAGCAACTGGCGAACGACCGGGCTGTCGCCCCCACCCAGACCGTTCCCGGCGCGTTCGGCTGGTCCGCACAGACCTATGCCTCCCTGCCTGGCTTCGCCATCGCGCTGCTGCTCGGCACTGCGCTGGTGGCCGGTGAGTGGGAGCGTCGTACTGCCACGTCGCTGCTGATCGCGCAGCCTGACCTGCGAAGGGTATTGCTTGCGAAGGCGATGGCGCTATGGACCGTGCTGGCCGCGCACATGATTGTGTGCGGGCTGGTGGTCGCGCTGGCGAACGTCACCTACTTCCAGTCCCACGACAAGCTGTACGTGCCCACCCCGCACGGCTTGGCGCTGGCCGAATGGGTGGCGCGTCAGGGGGGAGTCGGCCTGGTGGCGATGGCCGTGGCGAGCGTCGTGGTCACGCTGATCGCGGCCCGCTCCCGTACCCGCGCGCTGACGTTCATAGCGGGTGGCCTGCTGGTGCTGCTCGCCAACATGGGGGCGTCCGTGAAACCGGTGTGGGCATGGTTGCCCGGCGGTATCCTCGCCGACGCCATGGACTTCCAGACGGTGTTCCCGCTGTGGAACCACTGGTGGGGGGCGGCCTCGGGCAGCGGGATGCCGCTGTGGCTGCGGGCTGTGCCCACCGTGGCCCTGCTGGCCATGGCCGGCCTATGGCTGATGCGGAGGGTGGACAGTCGTGACCGCGTCGCATAGTCGCGCGCCCTCCCGCCTGCGGTATGTTTTCCTCGCCGAAATCCGCAAACTTGCCGCGCCCGTCGTTCTGGCCGCCTTTGCGGTGGCTGCGGTCGTCGCACTGATAGCCTCCGGGCTTGGCTACCAGCGGGCTGTCTCGACGTTCCAGGACAATGGCTTGGCAGCCGGAATGGACTCCTGGCCAGGTGCCGTGGTCCTTGCGCTGCGTCACCTGGGCACGCTCGTCGGCCTGCTGGCCGCGGTGGGTGCCGGAGTGGGCGTGGCGGGCGGGGAGTTCGAGAACGGGACATGGGGGCTGTTGTTATTGAGGCAGCCCCGCATCCGGCGGCTGCTCGCGGTGAAGTTCGCTACGGCGGTGGCCGTCGTCGGGGTGCTCGCGGTAGTACTGGTACTGCTCCTGCGGACCGAAGGGCTCGCCCTCGGCTGGCACTACCGGGCCCATCCGGCGCGTCTGGCCACGTCCGCGTCGATCTCTCCCACTTGGGATCCGCACACCCCGTCCTGGGGACAGGCGGCGAATACGCTGGGGAACGTGCTGCTGATCGTGCTGGTGTACGTCGCCGGCGGCATGGCCGCAGCGGTCGTGCTGCGTGGCGTTGTACAGGGCGCGGCTGTGGCGCTCGGCGTACCCATTGTCTTCGAACCGTTGGTGCTGATCCATCCGCTCGTTCCGTACCTGCCGAGCACTTGGATCGCAGGCTGGCTGCATCTGGCAAACAGGGACCAGTACCAGACATACCTGTGGAACTCGGCACCGTCCCACGCCCGCTCCGCTCTGGACGGCTGCCTGCTGGCCGCCCTGGGGCTGCTCTGTACAGTTGCGACGTTCGTCGCGGCCACCCGAGACCGGATCACCCACACCTCTGATTGATCGACGGTAGACACGGCATCTGCGACGGCTTGTTCAGCAGATTCCTGTTGCGCCCCGACGGGGGGCTTTGCGGGTGGTACCTCAGCGAGCAGGTAGCACGCAGGATAGGGGCGCGCGACGCCCCGGGCGCGGACCGATCCAAAGACCAGCGCAAGAGCGGAACGGGGCTTGCATCTGGATCGTGGACACCGATGTCATGCGGGGCCGGCCTGCTTCCCGCCCCAGCGCCAGAGGCAGGACCGGCGCGCCGGCTCCCATGGTGACCAGCAGCGAACTCAGCTTGTCGACGCGGAGTCCGTTTGCCCCGCGGGTGCGGGGCAGCGCGGTCGCTCCGGCCGGCGAGGGGGCGCCACCGGCACGGTGAGGAGCATCACCGGCCGCCAGCCGAGGCCGAAGAGATCGGCACTGACGCGACGGCCATGGTGGCACCGTACAAGCCGAGGGCGTGCGGCCTGCGCGCCGCGGGAGCGGCGGCCTGGACGAGTGACAGAACCTGGGGGCGACCAGGCCGCTGCCCGCGCCCCGCACCAGCCTGGACGTGATCAGCGACGCGGCGTCGGGGCGAACGCGCCGGGCACCGAGCCCGCGGTGAAGACCACGGTGCCCGCCACGAGCAGTCGGCGACAGCCGTGCCGGTCGCCCGGCCGTGCGGCGGGGATGAGCAGGCACTCGTACGTCAGGGTGTATCCGGCGAGGACCAGTTGCACGGCGCCCGGACCGGCGCCCAGGCCGGCCTGCAGCGCCGACGCGGCGAGCTGGGTGACAGTGACGTCGGGCAGTTGCACGAAGATGGCGCTGAGCACCACCGGCAGCACGAGGCGTCCGCCGCTCACGGCAGCAGAGCAGCGGCGAGCTCACGGGGCCGGGCGGCGAACGGGCTGTGGCTGCCCGGGAGGGTACGTACGGTGAACGGGTTGCCGGGCATGGCCCGGTCGGCTTCCGCGATCATCAGATCCTGTACGGCCGTCGGCAGCGCCCGGTCGTCCGCGCAGCGCAGGAAGGTCCGCGGGACGCGCCCCCATCGTTGTGCAGTCACGATGACCGGGGTGGTGGGGATCGCCAGCGGCAGATCTGGGCTCAGTGCCGAGCGCCAGCGGTCGAAGCGGTCCAGGGGGGTGTCGTGGTAGTGGGTCTGCCGCAGTTCCTCGACGTACGCGGGGTCCTGTGAGAGCGGATTGATGCGCACGGCGCCCAGTTCCCCGGGGTCGCCCAGGTTGAGGCTCCGGCCTCGTGCCGTGGCGTTCTCGGGTGAGCCGAGGTAGTCGAAGAACCGGGGACGTCCGGCGGGCACGAAGGCGGAGAGGTAGACGATCTCGTCGACGAGTTCGGGCGCGCGCTCGGTGGCCAGTGACGCGGGGCCCCCGCCCGCACTGTGTGAGACGAGCACGACACGACGGTGGTGGCGGGCCTGGCGCAGCGTGTCCAGCACGGTCTCGGCGCTGTCGTCCATCGTCTCGGTGGCGAGCGCGGACTTCTCGGTCGACAGACCCGGCTGGCCCGGCTGGAGGTATCCGGTGGGCAGTGGCGCCTCGAAGCCGTGCCCCGGCAGGTCGACGGCCATGCTCGTGGCACCGAGTGCGGCGAGTGCGCGCTGCGTCGCCGCCCACTGCCCGGAGCCGTGCCAGGCCCCGTGCACGAAGACGAAGACGGTGTCTGTGAGGGAAGGATCAGGCATGACCGCAGTCCACGTGGCCCGGCCCCGATTATCCAGCAGAAGATATGGCAAGCCGATCGGCAATATATTTGGGATATGACCGGGAGGCTGACATAGAGGCGCGGCACCTGCGGTACGCACTGACCCTCGCCGAGCACGCACACTTCGGCCGGGCGGCCGGTGCGCTGGGCATCGCGCAGCCTCCGCTGTCCAAGCAGATCGCCGATCTCGAACGCGAGGTGGGCACCCGCTTGTTCGACCGCACCCGCCAGGGGGTGTTCCCGACGGCTGCGGGCGCGGCCTTTCTCTCCCGGGCGCGCAGGGCCCTCGACGAGATCACGGCGGCCTCGGTCGACGCGGCCAGGGCAGCACGCGGCGAGACGGGACGGCTGCGCCTGGGTTTCATCGCTTCGGCGCTGCTCGCACCCCTGCCGGACGTCCTCGGCAGGTTCGGCCGCGAACGCCCCGACGTGCGGCTGGAACTGCACGAGATGGCGACCAGGCGCAGCACGGCCGCGCTCGTCGCCGGCGAACTGGACGTGGCGATCGGCCTCGGCCGTCCACGGGGCGTCGGGGCCGAGCAGCTGGTATCGGTCCCCATCGGACACGACCACCTGGTCGCGGTCGTGAGCAGCACGCACCCGTACGCGGGTCAGTCGTCGGTGGACGTGGACCAGCTGCGGCGACAACCGCTGATCGTGGCGCCGGGGGAGGACGAGCCAGCCGTCGCCACCGGGCTGCGGACCCTCCTGGGCAGGGACTCCCCGGCACTCTCCGGCGCGACCGTCGCGAGGGACATCCACACCATCATCGGCCTCGCCGTCTGCGGGGTGGGCGTCGGCCTGGGACCCTCCCGCATGCTGACGGCCCCACGACGGGGCGCGTGGTTCTGCGAGGTCACCCCGCACACGCCGCTGCCCGACCTGGTCCTGTCCTTCCAAGCCCGAGACCGCTCCCCGGCACTGAACGCCTTCCTCGACGTCATCCGCACGAACTGCCCCGACGTCGGTGCCGCGCTCGACCACCGGCTCGCCCCACTCGGACCGCAAGCAGAAGGCGACCGCGACTCGACCCCTACCTGACTTCGCCTCGCCGGACGAGTGGGAGAGGTCCACCCCGTTCCTGGGCTTCGGCACCGAACTCCTCCGCACGGTCGGCACGACTCATGCCGCCACGCTCGACGTTTCTCGCACAAGGCAGGCACCTGGGCGGCCTACTGATCGGCCACCGCCGGTTTCGGCTGGGCACCCCGCGCGGCAGCCGCGCGCTGGAGCCGCTCCGGTATGAGGTTCCGGTACTGCGCTGAACTCAACCGGCACCAAAGAAGTCAGCCACCCCGCGCACGCGAACCACACGAAGCGAACCAGAACCCGAGTTTCAAGAATCGACGGCACCATTGCCGTCGCTTCCCGAGTTGTGGCTTTGCGAAGGCGCCACGGAGACTCCGCGAAAACCCGTTGGCGGACCGCGGCGGCCACTGCTAAGTTTCCGGAGGCCGTGCGAGAGATCGAGGAGGTGGTACCCGTGAACGTATCGACATGGGTGCTCCCCTCCGGGGTCACGGTCGGGCGATGGACAGGTCGTCCGGGAGCGCCGTTCCTGTGCACTCCCGAAAGGCACGACCATGCACTTCACTTCCGAGCAGCGCCTCGACAACGGCGTCCTCGAACGCGAATTCACTCTCGGTGAGATCCCTGGCATCCTGTGGACACCCGCATCCGCGTCCGCACCGGCGCCGCTGATCCTGCTTGGCCCCCCTCCCCTCGGCCTGCGCAAGGCGTACCCCCGACTGGCGGCCCGAGCCCGGCACGTCGCGGCGGACGGCTTCGCCACGGCCACCATCGAGCTCCCCGGAAGCGGCGACCGGCCCCGCCTGCCCGCCTCCGAGCAGGCCCGCGCCGATTTGCGCCGAGCAGTGGCGGCCGGCGAGCCGGTCGCCGACGAGATCATCGACGCCTTCATCCTCCCCCTGGTCGACAAGGCGGTCCCGGAATGGCAAGCCGTCCTGGACGCCCTCCTGTCGCTGCCCGAGATCGGCGGTCCGGTCGGCTACTCGGGAGGCGTGATCTCCATCGGCACCCGGCTGGCGGTGGTCGAGCCGCGTATTTCGGCCGCCGTCCTGTTCGCCGGGAGTTTCGTCCCTCGCGCCATGTTCGAGGAGGCCCGCCAGGTCACCATTCCGCTGCACGTCCTGCTGCAGTGGGACGACGAAGGCAACGACCGGCAGGCGGCCCTCGACCTGTTCGACGCCTTCGGCTCCAAGGAGAAGACCCTGCACGCCAACATGGGCGGGCACACCGGCGTCCCACAGTTCGCGGGGGACGCCGCGGGCCAGTTCTTCACCCGGCACCTGAAGTGAGACCGGGCCGTCAGACCGGCAGCAGACGGTAGCTGATGTCGGCCGGCCTGCCGCTCGCCGAAGACGGGCACCGGCCCTCCGCAGCCTTCTGCACCGTGGGCCTCTGCTGGACTCCCGGCAGAGGCCCCTTCTGCCTGAAGCCATGAATTGTTCGATTTCTGCAGAGCTTCGAGTGCTGCCCAAATTCGGGTTCTGGCTCAACTTCTGTGGACCTGTTGCGGAGCGTTACTGGCGACGGCCCCGGTGGCATGCACCGGTGAGCGATCGTGCAGGCTGGACACATGGCCAGTCGCGTTGAGAAGTACCTCGCCCATCTTGATCGGCTTTCCGGAGGAAGCGAGCCCCGCTTCTTCCCTGTCGAATCGACCAAGCAGGGGCTGCGGGGTGTGACGGAGATCGTGTACTACAACCTGCCGGACGGGCTTCTCACGGCGCTCACCTACGGCTTGTCGCTGGCAGAGCATCCGGATTGGCAGCACGGCTCGCCGGAACTCTGCCTCAGTGTGAACTCGACCAACGTGATCTGGGCCCACGCGGTGGGCTTTCTCGCCGAGCAGCTCCGTGGAACCTGCCCATTCAGTTACGGCAGCACCATCAACTTCGGTGAACGCATCGTGCCCGAGTCAGAGATGACGGCATTCTGCGTGTTCGCACCGCTGGTCCTCGGCAGAGACGACTACCTGGGCATCGACGTCGGCATTCCGGGACACGAAGGCCACGACGTGATCAACATCCAAGGGATGTACCCCATCCACGAGGTCGAACGGCAGTTCATCAACGAGCACGGGCTTGAAACCTTCTGGAAGAGCAACTGGGAGCCCACGGACGTGCTCCGGCGCCCCGCGATCTGATCTGGGGAGGAACCTGGACGACCGATTGGTGGACAGCATCAGGCGAGCAGGACTCCCTTCCCGAGAAGAGCGAAGCCAGCACGCCCGAACATCTGACGCTTGAGCATCTTGATCCGGTTGACATGTCCTTCGACCGCGCCCGAGCTCCAGGGCAGGGTGAGTCCGGCGGTGACGGCGTCGATGTCGCGGTCGATGCCGGCAGTGAGAGTGTGGAGGCTGGGCAGGTCGTCCTGTCGGACGGCGTAGAGCCAGTCCGGGAGACGCTCTCCCTGACGCTGGGTGAGCATGACCGCGAAGGACCGGACGTGTCGGGTGAGCGCGTCGAGGTCGGGGCACTGGGTGCGGATGGTCTTGAGCTGGAGTTGTTCGGGCTCGGTGAGGGGCTCCGGACGGCGCAGGGTCCATCCGGAAACCGTTCGGGGCGACGGCGACCGGGCGGTGACCGGTCGCGGTGAGAAGGGGAGGAGACCGCCGACGAGTACTTCACCTACGCCGATCTGGAGGGGAACGACGAGGACTTGGCGAAGCCGAAGTCCTGGTTCGGCAAGATCCGCGCCCGCGACCGGTTCGGCGCCACCCGCCGGCGGAAGACCGCCGAGCAGTTGCAGGCGTGCTCGGCCGCGCTGGAGGGCTTCGCCGAGCGTGTCTACGCAACCGAGACCGAGCACGCGTGACAGTAGAAATCTAACGGCAGTTACCCTCAGCGCGTGACGAGAGAAGATTCTGGGGTTGTCGGGGTACCCCGCGCGGCGCTGCTCCGGCGGGGCTTCGCCCTGGAGTACGCCACGCTGGGCTGGAACGTGGTCGGTATCGTTGTCCTGGCTGTCGCGGCGATCGCCGCGAAGTCGGTGGCGCTGGCCGGCTTCGGCCTGGACTCGCTGATCGAGATCGGCGCCTCCACCGTGGTGATCTGGGAGCTGTCCGGCACCGGCGAGGAGCGCCAGAAGCGCGCGCTCAAGCTGATCGGTGTGGGCTTCGCGCTGCTGGCGGTGTACCTGCTGGTGCAGTCCACCTGGGTGCTGGCGGCCGGCTTCCGCCCGCACCACTCGGTGCTGGGGATCGTCTGGACCGCGATCACTGCGGTGGTGATGTTCACCCTCGCCTTCGGCAAGGCCCGCACCGGCGCGGCTCTGGACAACCCGGTCCTCAAGACCGAGGGCCGCGTCACCCTGATCGACGGCCTGCTGGCCGCCGCCGTGATGGTCGGCCTGGTCCTCAACTCCCTGGCCGGCCTCTGGTGGGCCGATCCCTTGGCCGGGTACGTCCTGGTCTACTACGCGGTGCGTGAGGTCGAGGAGATCTTCTCCGGCGACCACTGACCACCACCGACCGAGCGCGACCGAGCCCCGCCAACCGCCGGAGCCCTTCGGCATCCCGGGCCCTACTGCTCCATCACGGCCGCCTGCTGCCGGGCGGAGTTTCGGCGGAAGACCGCATGAGCCGACCGACTGGGCACTGCCGTCCGCTCGGCCAAGCCGGCGTTCGGCGCCTTGTGGAGGGCGCGTGCCCGCGCCGGTGCCCGGCCTCCAGACTCAGGTCGGACAAGGTCTGCACAGGTCCGTCCTTGCACAAGATCGCGCCGGTCAACACCAAGAACGCGTTCGCACGGGCGTTCAGAAACTCGTAGAACTCGACCCGAAAGCGGGACCGGACGTCGAACGCGTCACCCGCGGCCGCAGGGACAGGCGGACTCATACGCAACAGCCTTTCTCTCGCGCTTCGTTGCACAACATCTCGAAGCGTGGAGAACAGCTGCCTCGGCTGTCCCGCGCAGAACCGCGGATCAGCAGGTCGGGTGACTTTCGAGGTTGAACAATAAGCTCACGAGCCGTTGCCCTATCGATCACGAGGACGGTTCTGATCGAACGGACTCCCCGGTCGGGGGAGCTTGGCCGGGTGCGCGCATGGAGGCAGGACCTCCGGTGCAGCAGGAGGGCTGCGAAGCCAACTCGAGGACATCGGGGTGGGGTACCTCCGGCACGCCGGGGCGGGCATCAAGCCGATTGACCCATCCGCGCGTGGCTGAGATGTGCCGTGCTCCGCGTGGATCGCACCGGCCGAGGCGTGATCTCCTGCCCCACAACTGGGTACTGCTCGTCCTGCTTCAACGACGTGCGGGTCCTGCCAGTCCGCTTTCGTAGGCGGCGATGACGAGTTGGGCCCGGTCTCTGGCCCCCAGCTTCGTCAGCAAATGGCTGACGTGGGTCTTGACCGTGCCCACGGTCAGATACAGCTCGGCTGCGATTTCGTTGTTGGACAGGCCACGTGCGATCAGGCCCAGCACGTCACGCTCGCGGCCGGTCACCCCGTCCAGGGCGCGGGTGACCGGGCCGGGGTAGCCGGGGCGGCGGAGGTAGGTCTCGATGAGCTTGCGGGTGACGCCGGGGGACAGCAGCGACTCCCCGGTGGCGATCACCCTCACGGCGTCGATCAGGCGTGCGGGTGGAGTGTCCTTGAGGAGGAAGCCCGCGGCGCCCGCGCGGAGCGCCTCGAAGACGTACTCGTCCAGATCGAAGGTGGTGAGCACCAGGACGTGGACGGGCACCGGAGACGGGCCGCCGAGCAGCGTGCGGATGGCCTCGATGCCAGTGAGTCCGGGCATCCGGATGTCCATCAGGGCCACATCGGGGCGCAGTTCGCGGATCACTCTGACCGCTTGGGTCCCGTCGGCCGCCTCGTCGACGACCTGGAGATCGTTTTCCGATTCGATCAGCACACGGAATCCGGCACGCACCAGCGTCTCGTCGTCCACCACGACGACCCGCAACTTCATACGCCCTCATGATCGGCGCCCACGGGGAACCGGGCTGTTCGCGAGTCCGTGGCGTACGGCAGCCGGGCGGTGACGCGAAAGCCGTGCGGCGAGAGCGGGCCCGCGTGAACCTCGCCGCCGTAGAGGGCGGCACGTTCCTTCATGCCGGTCAGGCCGTGGCCCTCGGTGATCGGTGATCCCGCCACCCAGCACGCAGGGTCTTTGAGGAGTGATCTTGTGTCCGGGTTCGTCGTGTCAGGCCGAGGACGGTGAGGAGCCTCAGGTGATTTCGGGCGGTGTGGCGAAGGGCGGCTGCGAGGTTGGTATGGCCGTTCTGACGGTGGACGCCGATGTCGAGGTCGCGCAGGCCGGCCATGGCACGGGGTAGGTGGCGGGTGCGGGCTCGCGAGGCGTCCTCGTGGAGGGTGCGGTCGCGGACGTGGCAGAGCTGTTCCCGGTGCGCCGGTGGCCGCAAATCCAAGGCCGCGAGTTCGCTGCCGTCGGCCGCGCCGGGCGGCAGGCTCGTGAGCGAGAGCCGGGAACGCCGACGGTGTTCGGCAAACTGCTGCGCGATGCCCTGCCTCGGCGCCCGTATGTGATCGTGTGCGCTGAGGCCCAGCAGTACCCGGCGGGAGAACTGTGGAGCTCCGGTCAGCGGCCGGATGTCACCCGTTCGCGCGCGCGTCCGTGCGGGGTGGGACGGCGGGGGGCGCCAACAATCTGACGGTGTGCCGGGCACACGGACAGTGGTCCGGGCGCATCCCGGATACGCCGTAGCGCGCCGTGTCCGGCCCGATCGGCGGTCCGCTGAACGGCGATGGGCAGGGGCACCGCCTCCGACTATCCTTTGGAGACCATGTGACGACCCGTCATCTCCCTGCTCGGTCGAGGCCCGGGAGCACCGCCTCTTCACCACCGCCGCGGCGGTCGCGTCTCCTGCGGCGGCGGGGGGCAGGGGGCCGCAGCCTGACGGCCGGGCTCATCCTGGTGGCCGGGCTGCTCCTGCCGGTGATGTCCTCGCAACCCGCCCAGGCCGTCCCGCCCGGCACCTACGCCTATGTCGTCAACAGTTCCGACGACACGGTGTCGGTGATCGACACCAGCACCGACACCGTCACCGACACCATCCCCGTGGGCAACTTCCCCATGAGGGCGGCGGCCAGTCCGGACGGCACCCGCGTCTACGTCGTCAACAGCCTGGACAACACGGTGTCGGTGATCGACATCGCCACCGACACAGTGGTCGCCACTGTCGCCGTCGGCAGCAACCCGCAGGGGGTGGCCGTCAGCCCCGACAGCGCCTTCGCCTACGTCACCAACCGCTCCGACGACACGGTGTCGGTGATCGACACCAGCACCGACACCGTCACCGACACCATCACGGCAGGCAACGACGCGCTGGGGGCGGCGGTCAGCCCGAACGGCACCCGCCTCTATGTCGCCAACGCTGACGACAACACGGTGTCGGTGATCGACACCAGCACCAACACCGTCACCGACACCATCCCCGTCGGCAACGACCCGCAGGAGGTGGCGGTCACTCCGGACAACGCCTTCGCCTACGTCACCAACCGCAACGACGACACGGTGTCGGTGATCGACACCAGCACCGACACCGTCACCGACACCATCCCCGTCGGCAACGGCCCGCTCGGGGCAGCGGCCAGCCCCGACGGCACCCACGTCTATGCCGCCAACTTCAGCAGCGATTCGGTGTCGGTGATCGACACCGCCAGCAACACCGTCACCGACACCGTCGCTGTCGGCCAGGCCTCATGGGACGTGGCCGTCACTCCGGACAGCGCCTTCGCTTATGTCACCGACCGCGACAGTGCCGCAGTCTCGGTGATCGACACCAGCACCAACACCGTCACCGACACCGTCACCGTCGGCAACGGCCCACGCGGGGTGGCGATCGCGACGGTGCCCCGGCCGACGGCACCGGCGTTGAAGCTGGTCAAGCTCACTCCCGGTGGGAAGTTCCGCCAGGGTGGGCAGGGCTGGTACACCCTGACGGTGACCAACACCGGTGACGCACCCACCGACGGCACTGTCGCCGTCACCGACACCCTGCCGGTGAGCCTCACCCCGGTCAGTCTCACCGGCAGCGGATGGACCTGCACGCTGACCCCCCTGTCCTGTTCCCGCAACGACGTCCTCGACCCGGGTGCGAGCTACCCGCCCCTCACCCTCACGGTGAACATCGCCAGGAACGCGCCCGAGCAGATCACCAACATCGCGACCGTCACCGGCGGCGGCACGACCAGTACCAGCACCGCCACCGCAACCACCACCGTTCACGAGCAGGAGAAGCCCAAGCCCCCCCATGACGGCGACGACTGCCATGACAGGTCCGGCACCTGCGGCAACACGTAAGCGGCTCAGGCGCACGGCGGCGGATCCGCCACGCCGGCGGGGGGTGTCACGAAAGCGGTGTTAGCGGCTGTCTCGTTGGGGTGACCCCGGCTCTCCGGATGCGGAGAGCCGGGAACGTGTGGTGGATGCCCAGTCCCTGTGCGAACGGTTCGTGAACTGTTGCCGGACCGGCTTGTGGAGGCTCCTGCACAGCGGCACTGTCGTCATGGGCATGACCATCCCATCCCTCAGTGTCAGGAGACCTGATGCACAGCCGACTTCGGCTCGCCTCGGCCGCCGCCATCCTCGGCGTAGCCGCCGGTCTGACCGCCGTGACACCGGCGCAGGCCGGCTCCACTCCCGCTCCCGACCATGTCGTGGTCGTGATCGAGGAGAATCACTCCTACGGGGACATCATCGGGGACACCGCCGACGCCCCGTACGTCAATTCCCTGGCCACGCAGGGCGCCGACTTCACCGACTCGCACGCGATCACGCATCCGAGCCAGCCCAACTACTACGACCTGTTCTCGGGCGGCAACCAGGGAATCACCAGCGACTCGTGCGTCACCCCGGGGTTCTCCTCCGCGGCGAACCTCGGCTCGGAGCTGCTGGGGGCCGGCAAGACCTTCGCCAGCTACAACGAATCGCTCCCGTCGCAGGGCTGGACCGGCTGCACATCGGGTGCGTACGCGCGCAAGCACAACCCGTGGTTCGGCTTCTCCAACGTGCCGACCTCCACCGCGCACACCTTCGGCCAGTTCCCGACGGACTACGCGACGCTGCCGGACGTCTCGTTCGTGATCCCGAACCTCGACGACGACATGCACGACGGCACCGTGAAGCAGGGCGACACCTGGCTGCAGAACAACCTCGGCGCGTACGCGACCTGGGCGAAGAGCCACAACAGCCTGCTCGTGGTGACGTGGGACGAGGACGACGGAAGTACCTCCAACCAGATCCCGACGATCTTCTACGGGGCCGGGGTCAAGACGGGTGACTACGGCGAGACGATCGACCACTACAACGTGCTGCGCACGCTTGAGGACGTCTACGGCCTCGCCACCACCGGCAACGCCTCCTTCGCCACGCCGATCACCGACATCTGGTCGACGCAGGCCGGCAACGTCGTTTCGGTCACCAACCCCGGAAACCAGGCCACCACGGCCGGTAGTGCCGCGAGCCTCCAGATCAAGGCCACCGACTCGGCCGGCGCGCCGCTGACCTACAGCGCCACGGGCCTTCCGGCCGGACTGACCATCGACTCGTCCACGGGCCTGATCTCCGGCACCCCTACCACTGCCGGGACCGGCGACATCACAGTGACTGTCAGGGACTCCACCGGCGCTTCGGACAGCACCTCCTTCACCTGGACGGTCACCAGCCCGTCCGGAGGCGGCTGCACCGCGCAACAACTCCTCGGCAACCCCGGCTTCGAGACCGGCAGTGCCGCGCCCTGGACCGCCACCTCCGGCGTGATCAGCAACGCCTCCGGCCAGTCACCGCACTCCGGCAGTTGGTACGCCTGGCTGGACGGCTACGGGTCCACCTCCACCGACACCCTTGCCCAGACGGTGACCATCCCCGCCGGGTGCACCGTCGGCTACTCGTTCTGGCTGCACGTCGACACCTCGGAGAGGACCACCTCCAAGGCGTACGACACTCTCAAGGCCCAGGCGCTCGATGGTTCCGGGAAGGTGCTGGGCACGCTCGCCACGTACTCGAACCTCGACGCCGCCAACGGCTACACGCAGCGCACCTTCGACCTGACGCCCTACGCCGGCCAGACGGTGACGCTGAAGTTCACCGGCTCCGAGGACTCCTCCCTCCAGACCAGCTTCGTCATCGACGACACGGCACTGGACCTCTCCTGAGCCCCTCCTGAGCCGGCCCGCGAGACCCCTGCCCCACGCGGGGGCCTCGTCCCTGCTGCCACTGCCGCTGCGGCCAACGCTGCTCACCGACGCCCCACCGTGTTCCGATGGTCCGTGACCTCGCTGATCGGGCCGGACGCGCACGGCCGAGCACCGTCGCGGGCACGGGGCGATGTACGGCGTGGTCAACCACGGCCGGCTGGAGCCACGCCGGCGCCGCCCGGTGTCTGCTCGATGGTCGTGTCCCTCTTCCGGCGTCTCCTCGATCACCGGATCCGCCGATCACCGAGCACTCCCGTCACCACATTCTTGCCGCGGCCAGGAGATGGTCGCGGACCCGGGTTACGTCGGGGTTGGCGGAAGTGCCCGGGCGTTGGACGAGGTAGCCGGTGTTGATGGGCGGATCGTCGGTTCGGTGCAGCAGTCGGAGTGTGCCGTCGGCGAGTTCGGCGCGGCACAGGTAGCTGGGCAGGACGCTCCAGCCGATGCCCGCGATGACGGCGGCGAGAATGCCGCGCAGGTCGGGGACGGTGACGGCGGCCTGGGCGTGGAGGCGGCGGTCGAAGACGTGGCGCCAGTAACGGCGGGCGATGGGCAGGTCCTCGGCGTAGGTGACGAGCGGAACATCCCGGAGGGCATCGGGCAGGTCCTGCCCGGCCAGCCGCTCCGCCCAGATGGGGGCGGCGACCAGCACGAACTCCTCGTCCACGAGCGGCTCGGCGCGCAGCGACCGTCCGCGCGGGCGCTGGGTCGCGACGACCAGGTCGTGACGGCCCGCGCGGAGCTCCTCCAGCAGCGGGTCGGTCAGACCGGTGGCCAGCCGCAGCCTGACGCCGTCAGCCACCAGCGGCGCGATGGCGGGCAGGAGCACAACGCACAAGAACTCGGCGGGCCCGGCGATGTGGACCGGCACCGCCGCGGTTCCGTGGCGTTCACCGGTGATGTGCGCCAGCTGGTCCAGTGGCGCCGCAAGGCGCGCGGCGAGCTCGTCCGCGTAGGGGAGCGGCGCCACGCCGCGTGCGCGGCGATCGAAGAGCTCGTGATCGAGCCGCTGCTCCAGGCTGCGGACCTGCGTGGTCACGGTCGACTGCGACAAGCCGAGGTGCTGCGCGGCGGCGGTGAAGGACCCGGTGCGGTGCACGGCGAGGAAGGTGCGCAACAGGTTCAGGTCCAGGGTGCCGGACCCGCGCGGGTTCCGTTCGCTCATGGCCCGAGAGTAGGTGATCCCCACTCGCCCGGAGCGCGCGCCGCGGCGGGCGGAAGCAGATCTTCGCAGGTCAGACAGCATGTTGGTGCTGCCATCGGTTCGTCGATACGTGGTATCGGCGCTGTCATTGGTCGCACTGCTCGAGCAGGTCTACCTTCGAGGACATCAGCGTGCTGACGATCTGAGTTCACAGTGTCAGCACGTGGAACCGACCCCCCGGAGAACCGCACCATGTCGAAGAAGATCCTGTTCGTGATGACCGGCGTCGACTACTGGACGCTCGCCGACGGCACCAAGCACCCGACCGGCTTCTGGGCCGAGGAGGCCGTCGCCCCCTACGAGGCGTTCAAGGCCGCCGGCCACGAGATCACCGTCGCCACCCCGGGCGGCGTGATCCCGACCGTCGACGCGGGCAGCCTGGCGCCGGCCGTGAACGGCGGCGAGGAGGGCGCGAAGAAGATCGCGGACACCCTCGCCTCGATCGTGGAGATCAAGCACCCGATCAAGCTCGAGGACGTGAACCTCGACGACTGGGACGCCGTGTTCTACCCCGGCGGCCACGGCCCGATGGAGGACCTGGCCGTCAACGCCGACTCCGGCAGCCTGCTGACCCTGGCGCTGAGGTCGGGCAAGCCGCTCGGCGTCGTCTGCCACGCCCCCGCCGCGTTGCTCGCCGCAGTCGAGGAAGACGGGACCAACTCCTTCAAGGGCCGCAAGGTCGCCGCGTTCACGAACGCCGAGGAGACCCAGGCGGGCCTGGCCGACAAGGCCAAGTGGCTGCTGGAGACCCGCCTGGTCGAGGCCGGCGCGGATGTCCAGGTCGGCGCGCCGTGGGCGCCGAACGTCGTCGTCGACGGCAACCTCGTCACCGGTCAGAACCCCGCCTCCTCCGCCCCGCTGGCGCAGGAACTGCTGAAGAAGCTGGTCTGAGATGCCCGTCGCCGACCGCACCGACGAGGTGCTGGACGCCGCCTACGCCTGCCTGACCCGCTACGGCGTGCGGCGCACCACGATGGACGACATCGCCACCGAGATGGGCGTGTCGCGGTCGGCGGTCTACCAGTACGTCCGCAACAAGGACGCCGCCTTCCGGCTCCTGGTCGAGCGCCTGCACGAGCAGGCGCTCGACCAGGCCCGAGCCGTCGCCACCTGCGACGCCCCGGCGGCCGACCGAGTGCGGGGCGTGCTGCAGGCCAAGCTCGACCTGGTCCTGCGACTGCGCGGCGACTCCCCGCACACCGCCGAACTGCTGGACGCCAAGGCCCGCCTCTTCGGCGACATCTGCACCACCTTCACCACTGAGCTGCACGCCCTGCTCACCGGTCTGCTGCGCGAGTCGGGCACGGCGAACGCCGAAGACGCCGCGCAGATCTGTATCTCCCTGGTTGTCGGGCTGGAGAACGCCGCCGACCCTGAGCGCCTGTTCGCCCGCGCGGCCGACGCCCTGCACATCGGGCTCGCCATCCGCCGCTGAAAGGCAGCCGTCAGCCCGGTTTCCTGCCCCTCACCCTTCCTTCCCCCAGCACCCACTTCCGAGGCCGCGCGTGGCAGCTGGCCGCCCGCCCGGTCGGCGACCCCGCGCCCGCCGGCTTCACCTTCACCACCCACACCGTGCCCGACCCGGGCCCGGGGCAGGCCGTGGTCCGCAACACCTGGCTCTCCGTCGACCCGTACATGCGCGGCCGTATGGACGAAGGCCCCTCCTGCATCCCGCAGTTCGAGCTGGGCGCGACCATGACCGGCACCGCCGCCGGAGTCGCTCCCGGGACGCCGTCGCCTCGAACGCCGGCGGCGTGCCGGCCGGCGCGACCGTGTCCCACTTCGACGGCTGGCGCGAGTACGCGCTGCTCGACGCCGCAGCCGTCCAGGCGCTGGACACCGGCCTGGCGCCGGCCCAGGCCTACCTCGGCGTGCTCGGTACTACGGGCCTGACCGCCTACACGGGTGCCAAGGAGGTCGCCGCGGTGCGTGAGGGCTACGTCGTCTTCGTCGTCTTCGTCGCCGGCGCCGCCGGAGCCGTCGGCTCGGTCGCGGGCCAGCTCGCGAAGAAGCCCGGCGCCGCCAAGGTCATCGGTTCGGCCCCGGCGGCCTGGACAAGGCCCGCCGCCTGGTCGTGGACTACGGCTTCGACGAGGCCATCGACCACCGCGGCGGTGACCTGCCCGCGCAGCCGGCCAAGGCAGCCCCGACCGGCATCGACGTCTACATCGACAACGTCGGCGGCGACCACCTCCAGGCCGCCTGCCGCTCGCCATCGGCAAGCGCATCACCCTGCGCGGCTGCGGTGGCACGGCTTGCGCGCGGACCCGCGCCGGGTGCCCGCCGACGTACACCCGGGGGCTTTCCCCACCTTGCGACCGGGGGGCAGCGGGCTGCTCGGCGCGGTCCGGCTCGTCGATACTCGGTTGCACGCAGCAGCCGTCACCCACTGATCTCAGAGGAGTAATTCCGTGTCCCAGCGTGCGCATGCAGTGGACGGTCCGCATCCTCACGGACGGGAGGAGCCCCAGGGGCCGGGAGCGGTGCCGGCCGCCCGGACCGCCGAGGCGCCGGGCGGGCGCCCCAGGTGCGCGGTGCGCAGGGCGCGGAGGCTGCGGTTCGGGGCCGCCGGGATGCTGGCGGCGGCGGTCATGGCGACCGGTCTGGCGATGCCCGCCCCGGCGGCCCGCGCCACGGAGGCCGCAGGTGGTCATCGCGCCACTCAGGAGGCCCTCGCCGGGGTGGTGCAGGACGGGCCGCCCGGCGGTGTCGCGGTCGTCGAGGACCGGCACGGGACCTGGGCGGGCCGCGCCGGCACCGCCGACCTGCGGACGGGGAGGACACCGCGGGTCGAGGACCGGTTCCGAGCGGGCTCCATCACCAAGACCTTCGTGGCCACGGTGATGCTCCAACTGGAGGCCGAAGGGAGACTGAGTCTGGACGACACCGTGGACCACTGGCTCCCGGGGCTGGTCGAGGGACACGGACACGACGGCCGGCAGATCACCCTGCGCCAACTCCTCAACCACACCAGCGGCGTCTACAGCTACACCGAGGACGAGGATTTCAAGCGGCGGGAGTTCGGTACCGCCTTCCTCCGTCACCGCTACGACACCTGGACGCCGGAGCGGATCGTCCGGCTCGCCATGACCCATCAGCGCAGCTTCGCCCCCGGCGACGGGTGGGGTTACTCCGACACCAACTACATCCTCGCGGGCATGGTGATCCGGAAGGTCACGGGCCGCTCGTACACTGACGAGATCGAACAACGCATCCTGCGTCCCCTGCGCTTGGACTCCACCGTCCTGCCGGGAACACGGTCGCCTCTGCCCGGGCCCGCGGGCAGGGCCTATTCGAAACTGACCGGGGAACTCGCAGGCCCCGGCGAACCGGGCGGCAAGACGTACGACGTCACCGAACTCAACCCGTCCCTGGCGGGTGCTGCCGGTGAGATCGTCACCAACGCACCCGATCTCAACCGGTTCTACCGGGCACTGCTCTCCGGAAGCCTTCTCGAACCGCGCCAGTTGACGGAGATGACCACCACCGTGCCGATCCCCCAGGCGCCGGGCTTCTCCTACGGCCTCGGCCTCATGAGGCTGAAGCTGTCCTGTGGTGTCGAGGTGTGGGGTCACAACGGCGGCATCCAGGGCTCGATATCGGAGGCCCTGACCACCGCGGACGGCAGGCACGCCCTAGCGCTCAACTTCAACGGGGACTGGAACGTGCATGAGCAGCGGGTCGTCGACGCCGAGTTTTGTGACGCGCGACCGTAGTCCGCCGCCCGTCGGCGGCTTCGGCCCAGGAGAGCGCCGACTCGTCGCGTCCGCGCCACGGACGCGATCGGCAGCCCCTCTCTCTACGCGTGATCGCCATGTTGTCACGCCCACATCAGGAGCGATGTTCAACCTGTCAAGGCTTGCTCCTGGGGCACGGTGCGGGCTCGGGCAATGATCGTGCAGAGCTCTCGGGCGACGTGGCGTTTGAGGCAGCGAATGGCTACACGTCGGGTCTTGCCTTCGGCGATGCGTCGCTCGGCGTAGCTGCGGCTGCGGGTTGCCCTACAACCCCGAACGGGCCTTCGCTGCACCCGTTGCGTTCGCTGCCCGGAGCCGCGGGCCCACGGAAATGTCGACTGCGGCCGCGTTCCAGCCGGGCTCGTCAACGGCGACACGGATCCGTCGCCTGCCCGCTTCACCGATGAGACTCACGAAGCGGGTCACACCCATGACATCACCGATGACCAGCCGTCCGTCAGCCAATGAGATCGGCCCCTCGAAGACAGTCGTGAAGGAAGGATCCGGCCCTGGCTCCTCGTCGAGCGGCTCGGTGAAGAGCCGGACCTTGATGAGCCGGACCTGAGCCTGAACCCGGACCGCCACATGGGCACATCATCCCCGGCCACTGGGGCTGGACGTGACGCCGCCACCCACCGAGTCGACCTCGAGCGACATGAGATGTCCTGCTGGTCAGGCCGCCTCGGGGACGTCCGAGTCCCGGGTGACGGCCCCCTTTCCGGGCCCCGCAGCATGCTGGTGGGCACGCACGACGGTGGAGTCGACCGACACGAGCCAGCCGACGTCCCCGGCCGCGGCTGCCCTCGCCTGTGCGGCCTGGAGCATCTGCTCGAACGTGCCGTCCAGGGCCCACCGGCGCAGCCGGGCGTGCGGTGTGGCCCACGGGCCCTACCGCACGGGCACGTCGCGCCAAGCGGTCCCGGTACGGGACTTCCACACGATCCCGTTGAGCACCGTGCGGTCGTCCAACCGCTTCCTGCCTCGCAACGGCCTTCTCAGTTTCTCCGGCGCCGCGCGACGACGAACAGGGTGCCGCCCGTGATCAGGGCGACCGCGGCCGCCGCGGCCGCGTACCAGGGCAGCGCGCCGCTGCCCGTGTCGGCCATCGAGCCCTGCCCGGTACCGCCCGAAGCCGCGGTGCCGGAGCCGGCCGAGGCGGAGCCGGAGGTGCCGCCGGAGGCCGAGCCGCCGCCGGAGGAGGAGCCGGAGCCGTGGCCCTGGGAGCCGTCGGCGGTCACCGTGATCGCCGCGGTGTTGTCCTTGGCGTTGCTGTCCTGGGTCGACAGCGTCACCTTGACGGAACCGGCTGCGAGGTCGGCCGGCTTGTCGATGCGGAGGTCGAACACGCACGGCGTGAGCTGTCCGGCGTCGAAGTACGAGTCGTTCTCGTCCTGGAAACAGGTGTAATGCCTGGCGCCAGGCTCGCCCTGGTGCCAGTCGTCGTCCGAGCGGCAGAGGTTCGGGACCTTCACCGCCGTCGTGCCGGGCGGGATCGTCACATGGGCCTCGGAGGTCGGGCCGTCGCCGGGGCCTTCGCCGCGGTCGTACGGCTCGATGGAGGCCGGCACGTTGTTCCGGGCGCCCAGCTTCGCCTCCACCACCTGGCCGGCCGTGCCGTGGACGGTGGTCCCCAGAGCTTCGAGGTCGAAGGGGTTGTCCGTGTCGACCCAGCCGGTCCCGTAGTCCTGCTTGAACGGCATGGGGCCGCCGGCCCGGGGAGTGATTTTCAACGCCCGCCCGGTGCCGCGGTGGACGTCGGTCAGATTCAGGTGCTTGTAGTCGTATCCGTCGGTCGTGCCGTACACGGCCACGGACCACGATTCGCGCCTCGCGGTGCTGCCGACCTTCGCCGAGAAGTCGTCGAGGTCATAGGAGCCACCCGCTGTGACGGGGGCCTCGACGTAGCAGCGAGCCCCGACCCACGGCGTCTCCCATGCGGCCGTACTCGCAGTTGCTGAGCTCCTCGCCGAAGGAGAGCCCCTGGGCCGCCAGGCAGCTTCACGTCCCTTGACGCACTTGCCTGTGAGCGCTAACAATGTGCCCATCACGGATCGGAGCCTCATGTCGCAGACCGCTGGCCGCACCGGCCCCCGCAGGGCACCCACCATGGCGGACGTCGCGCAAGTCGCGGGCGTGTCGCACCAGACGGTGTCGCGGGTGCTGAGCAACCACCCCAATGTGCGCGAGTCGACCCGGACAGAGGTGCTCAGGGCGATCGGGCAATTGGGGTACCGGCGGAACTCCTCGGCCCGGGCGCTGGTCACCCGGCGCACACTCACCCTGGGCGTGGTGGCCTGCAATCCGACCCTTTTCGGCCCGTCGAGCACGCTGTTCGGCCTGGAGGAGGCCGCGCGGGACGAGGGGTACATGGTCTCGGCGGTCACCCTGCGCCGCTACTCGGCCGCCGCCCTCAGGGAGGCGATCGACCACCTGAGCGACTGGGGGGTGGAGGGCATCGTGGTGATAGTCCCGCACCGCGAGGCGGTCACCGCGCTGGCCGAACTGCGGCTGCCCTTCCCCGTGGTGACCGTGGAGGGCGGGCACAGTCTGCCGATTCCGGTGGTCTCGGTGGACCAGTGGCTCGGGGCGCGGATGGCGACGAGCCATCTGCTGGCCGCCGGCCACCGCACGGTCTGGCACGTCGCAGGCCCGCCGAGCTGGCTGGAGGCAGAGGCGCGGGCCAAGGGCTGGCGCTCGGTGCTGGAGGAGGCCGGCGCCGTCGTGCCGCCGCCGATCCAGGGCGACTGGACCCCGCTGTCGGGCTACCGGGCCGGGCAGGAGCTGGCCGGCCGGGTGACCGCGGGAGCGGCGGGCCGCGGCTCCCCGGAGGTGACCGCCGTCTTCGTCGCCAACGACCAGATGGCGCTCGGGGTGCTGCGCGCCCTTCGTGAGGCCGGCCTCTCGGTCCCCGGCCAGGTGGCCATCGCGGGGTTCGACGACATCCCCGAGGCCGAGTTCTTCACCCCGCCGCTCACCACCGTCCGGCAGGACTTCGCCGCGCTCGGCCAGGCGAGCATCCGGCTGCTGATCAGCCGACTGGAGTCCGGCACCAGGCCGGACGACGACGAGCGCGTGGTGATCGAGCCGCGGCTGATCGTCCGCGGCAGCAGTACCCCTTCCTGACGGCGCTACGGCCCTTCGACACCCTGCGGCCCGCCCGGTGGACGCACCGCACCCGCGGGGCGGCGAGCGGCGGCGCCCGGCGCGGCGCGGGACCCGCCCGCGCCGGCCACGACTGGAGGAGACCTTGACCACCGATCCCCCCGCGGTCACCGTCGGCATCGACTTCGGAACGCTCTCCGGGCGGGCCCTGGTCGTGGCCGTCGAGGACGGTACGGAACTGGGCAGCGCGGTGCACGAATACACCCACGGCGTGGTCGACCGGGAGCTGCCCTGCGGGGTCCCGCTGCCGCCCGACTGGGCGCTCCAGATCCCCCAGGACTGGCGTGACGTGCTGCGCCTCGCCGTACCGCGAGCCCTCGCGGACGCCGCAGTGGCCCCCGAGCAGGTCGTGGGCGTCGCCACCGACTTCACCGCCTGCACGGTGCTCCCCGCCACCTGGGACGGCACCCCGCTGTGCGAACTGCCGCAGTACGGGAACCGCCCCCACGCCTACCCCAAGCTGTGGCGCCACCACGCCGCCCAGCCGGAGGCCGACCTGATCGTCGAGAGCGCGCAGCGGACCGGGCAGCCCTGGCTGGCCCGCTACGGCGGCCGGATCTCCAGCGAATGGCAGTACGCCAAGGCGCTGCAGGTGCTGCGCGAGGACCCGGACGCCTATGCCGCCGCCGACCGCTGGATCGAGGCGGCCGACTGGATCGTGTGGCAGCTCACCGGCGCCGAGAGCCGCAACCCGTGCACCGCCGGCTACAAGGGCGTCCACCAGGACGGCCGCTATCCGCACGAGGCGTTCCTGGCCGGACTGCATCCCGGCTTCACCGGGCTCACCGCCAAACTGGAACACCCGCTGACCCCGCTCGGCGCCCCCGCCGGCAGACTCACCGCTCGGGCCGCCGAAGTCACCGGACTGCGCGAGGGCACGGTCGTGGCCACGGGGAACGTGGACGCCCACGTCACCAGCGCCGCCGCCCAGGCCCTCGACCCGGGCCGGATGCTCGCCATCATGGGCACCTCCACCTGCCACATCCTCAACTCCGACGTCCTCGCCGAGGTCCCGGGCATGTGCGGGGTGGTGCGGGACGGGGTGGTGCCGGGGCTGTGGGGGTACGAGGCCGGGCAGAGCGGCGTCGGCGACATTCTGGCCTGGGCCGTGCGCAGCACCGTGCCGGAGGAGTACACGGTCGAGGCCCGCCGGCGGGGGATCGGCGTGCACGAGCTGCTGACGGAGCGGGCTTCAGCCCAACCGGTGGGCGGGCATGGTCTGCTGGCACTGGACTGGCACAGCGGGAACCGCTCGGTGCTGGTCGACCACCACCTGTCCGGGCTGGTCCTCGGTCTCACCCTCGACACCCGGCCCGAGGACGTCTACCGGGCCCTGGCCGAGGCCACCGCCTTCGGTACCCGCACCATCGTCGACGCGTTCGAGGCGGCGGGCGTCCCGGTGACCGACTTCACGGCGGCCGGCGGACTGCTGAAGAACCGCTTCCTCATGCAGGTCTACAGCGACGTGCTCAACCGTCCCGTCCACGTCCTCGCCTCCGCCCAGGGGCCGGCCCTGGGCGCCGCGATCCACGCCGCCGTCGCCGCCGGCGCCCACCCCGACATCCGTACCGCCTCCGCCGCGATGGGCCGCCGCCAGGAGAACGCCTACACCCCGGACCCGGCCCGCGCCGCCGCCTACGACCGCCTCCACGCCGAGTACCGCGCGCTGCACGACCACTTCGGGCGCGGCGGCAACGACGTGATGCACCGGCTGCGAGCGCTGCGCTCGGCCGCTCTGTCTTCGCCCCCAAAGTTGTGAGCGCTCACAATGCTGATGGTGAGCACTCACCCGCATCCCTTGCCCATCCCGCCCCCGCCTTCCCGAGAACGCCGAGGTCGCCATGGTCATGAACGCAGAGTCCCTGTCCCCGGGCGCCGCCACCGCGGTCGCCGCGCTGCGCGAGGAGCTCGGCGATCTCCATCAGGAGCTGGTCCGCTACAACCTGGTGGTGTGGACCGGCGGGAACGTCTCCGGGCGCGTCCCGGGACACGATCTGTTCGTCATCAAGCCCAGCGGCGTCCCGTACGAGCGGCTGACCCCGCGGTCCATGGTCGTCTGCGACCTGGACGGGCGAGTGGTCGACGGCGGGGGACTCCAGCCGTCCTCCGACACCGCCGCGCACGCCTACGTCTACCGGCACATGCCCGAGGTCGGCGGTGTCGTCCACACCCACTCCACCTACGCCTGCGCGTGGGCGGCCCGCGGCGAACCGGTGCCCTGCGTACTGACCGCCATGGCCGACGAGTTCGGCGCCGAGATCCCCGTCGGCCCCTTCGCGGTGATCGGCGACGATTCGATCGGCCGCGGCATCGTGGAGACCCTGGCCGGGCACCGCTCGCCCGCCGTACTGATGCAGAACCACGGGCCGTTCACCATCGGCCCGAGCCCGCGCGCCGCCGTGAAGGCCGCCGTGATGTGCGAGGACGTGGCCCGCAGCGTGCACATCTCCCACCAGCTAGGCCGGCCCCTGCCGATCGACCCCGCGGCCGTCGACCGGCTCCACGACCGCTACCGCCACGTCTACGGCCAGCCCGGCACGTCCGCCCAGTGAGGAGCCATCAGACCATGACACCGCCCGCCGCCTCCGAGGTCTGGTTCGTCACCGGCAGCCAGGGGCTCTACGGGGAGGACACCCTCCGCCAGGTCGCCGAGCAGTCCCGGTCCGTCAGCGACCGGCTCGCCGCCGTACCCGGCGCCCCCGTCCGCGTCGTCTGGAAGCCCGTGCTCACCGACTCCGCGGCCATCCTCTCCCTCGTCATGGAAGCCAACGCCGAGCCGGCCTGCGTCGGCCTCGTCGCCTGGATGCACACCTTCTCGCCGGCCAAGATGTGGATCTCCGGCCTCGACATGCTCCGCAAGCCGCTGCTCCACCTGCACACCCAGGCCGGCGCCGAACTCCCGTGGGCCACCATCGACATGGAGTTCATGAACCTCAACCAGGCCGCCCACGGGGACCGGGAGTTCGGGTACCTCCAGACGCGGCTGGGAGTGGCCCGCAAGACCGTCGCGGGCCACGTCTGCGACCCGGCGACCGCCCCCCGCGTCCACGCCTGGATGCGCGCCGCCCGCGGGTACGACGCGCTGCGCCGGCTGCGGCTGGCCCGGTTCGGCGACAACATGCGCGACGTCGCCGTCACCGAGGGTGACAAGGTCGAGGCACAACTGCGGTTCGGCGTCTCGGTCAACGCCTACGGCGTCGCCGACCTGGTCGACGCCGTGAGCTCGGTGGCGGACGCGGCCGTCGCCACCCTGGTCAAGGAGTACGCGGACACCTACCGGATGGCCCCCCAGCTGGCCGACGGCGGCGGCCGGCACGACGCCCTGCGGTACGCCGCCCGCATCGAGCTGGGCCTGCGTGACTTCCTCACCGACGGCGGATTCGGGGCCTTCACCACCAACTTCGAGGACCTGGGCGGCCTTCGGCAGCTGCCCGGCATCGCGGTACAGCGGCTGATGGCCGACGGGTACGGGTTCGGTGCCGAGGGGGACTGGAAGACCTCCGCGCTGCTGGCGGCCCTCAAGGCAGCCGGCACCGGCCTCCCCGGGGGCACCTCGTTCATGGAGGACTACACCTACAACCTGGTCCCCGGCGAGCAGCTCGTCCTCGGCTCCCACATGCTGGAAGTGTGCCCCAGCATCGCCGCGGGGCAGCCCAGCTGCGAGATCCATCCCCTCGGCATCGGCGGACGCGAGGACCCGGTCCGGCTGGTCTTCGACGCCGAGCCCGGACCGGCCGCGGTGATCGGCCTGGTCGACGTCGGCGACCGGTTCCGGCTGGTGGCCAACCGGATCGACGTCGTCCCGCCGCCGCAGCCGCTGCCCCGCCTCCCGGTGGCGAGAGCCGTCTGGCGGCCGGTGCCCGACTTCGGGACCGCGACCGAGGCCTGGCTGACCGCGGGCGGCCCGCACCACACCGTGCTGACCTCGGCGCTGGGCACGGAGGAACTGGCCGACCTCGCGGACATGCTCCGCACGGAGCTGCTGCTCATCGACGAGACCACCGACATGCGGCAGTTCATCAAGGAGATCCGCTGGAACCAGGCGTACTACCGGCTCGCCGGCGGCTTGTGAGCCCGAGCCGGCACCCTTACCCGAGCGCGTCTCGTTGACCGCGGCCACCAGGGGGACGAACGTGCCCCGGGTGAAATCCCCGACAGCGTACGGGCGGCCCTGGTCGGTGTGGACCGTGCGCGGTTCTACCGAGATGCCCGCCGCACCGTCCGCACGCCGACACCCCGCCCGGCTCCGGCACCCGGCTGCCGGGCGGGCACGCGGTGCCCCGTGCAACAGCCCGGCCATGACGCCCGCCTGCCCGCCCGGCCGGCGTGCCGCCCCGGAGCCGTAACCCCGAGGCAGGAGCCGGAGCCCCGTCGCGGCCGTCCCGGCCCCGCGGGCGTGGGCACGGCCGCTGTTCGGGCACACCCGGCCGGGCGCCCCTGCCGGCCCGCTCCCGGGACACGCGGCTGGGCCGCCGGCGCGATCGGGCAGGGAGCCGCGGCCGGCGTCCGGAAAGTGCTCGGGGTCATGTGACGGCGGGCTCCGGGGCCCGTACCTGTCGGACCGTCAGGCGCGCCCCCGCACACCGAGGCCGGCGGAGCGCCAACTCGGTTGGGCGGGTCAACACCCATGTTTCCGGGGCGAGTCGGCGGTGGTCGCGGCGGTCGCGACGGCCAGTCCGGGCGGGGCGAGGCGGTGGCGTTTTTCTTCGGTGCAACACCTTGACGACGCAGCGGTGAACGCTAACAATCTCTGGCAAGCAAGGGAGCACGGACAGGACCGCGACGCCGACGACGGCGTCCGGCGGCGCCCGGCGGACGGTGTGTGGGAGATGTACCTCCCGCTTCGGCCGTGGCGGCGCGGCCTGTGGGGAAAGGACCGTCCGACCCGGCCTGCGGCCGGAAGGGGTGTGCTCCGGTGGTGCCCGTACGTCGGCGGCAGGTTTCGGCGGCCGGGGCGGGGCCGGCGCGGACATGTTCCGGTCGGCCGAATGTGAGCGCTAACAGGCCGCGAGGCCTTTTCTGTAGAGGATGTCGAACATGCGTGGTGTGCGGTCCGCCCGGCGGTCGGGCACGAGACGGGGCATGAGCCTGACGACGCGGCCGGTGCGCTGGGGAGTCGTCGGGGTCGCCGCCGTGGCGTTGCTGGCGACCGGAGGGTGCAGCAAGAGCGGCGCCGGCGGCTCCTCCTCGAGATCGGGGGCGGACGCCGGGTCGAACGCGTCGACCTCCTCGGCCGGGGCGACGATCAAGGGCGACATCACGTTCAACGACGCGAAACTCGCCCAGCTCGACGCCGCCCTGAAGGCCGCCCTCGCCGGCAAGGACGTGGCGAAGCAGGACCTGGCGATGGTGGTGAACGTCGCCACGGACTACTGGAACGCCGGCAAGGTGGGGTTCGACAAGGGCGTGTCCTCCCTCGGTGCCAGGGGCACGTACCAGGCGCCGGCCAACGGCCGGCTGGACCAGCAGCTGTCGATCATCCAGACGCTCCGGGGCCAGGGGATCACAGGCCTGAGCGTGTCCGCGATCGACCCGACCGCCATCAAGGCGCCGATCAGCTCGGCGAACAAGGCCGGCATCCCGGTGCTGGCGATCGACTCGCCGCTGCCCAAGGAGGACGGCGCCGCCCTCTACCTGGGCACGCCCAACTACCAGGCCGGGCAGAAGGCCGGCGAGGCGATGAAGGAGGCGCTCGGAGGCAAGGGGCAAGTGGTCGTCCTGGTCGGCTCGTTGACCACGTCCAACGCCGTGGAGCGGATCGCCGGCTTCGAGGACGCCCTCAAGGGCTCCGGCGTGAAGGTGGTGCAGAAGCTGAGCGACGGGATGGACGCCTCCAAGGCCCTGTCCAACGCGCAGACCGCCATCCAGACCAACCCGAACGTCAACGGGCTGTACGGCGTGTACTCCTACGACGGCCCGTCCGCGGGACAGGCGGTGAAAGCGGCCGGGAAGACCGGCAAGGTGAAGATCATCTCCGACGACAGCGACCCGCAGACGCTGAAGTTCGTCCGCTCCGGTGTCATCCAGGCGACCGTGCTGCAGCAGCCGTACCAGCAGGGATACACCGGCGCGTACCTGCTGGCCGCGCTGAAGGTGCTGGGCAAGGACGCCACGATGAAGATCGTCCATCCCTACCTGGAGCCGGACGGGACGACCCTCAGCTCCGGCGTGGGCCTGGTGACGCAGGCCAACCTCGCGGACTACCAGGCCAAGCTGAAGCAGCTGGGCATCGACTGATGGCCGCCGGCAGCGAGACCGCCGCCTCCCTGCACGAGGTCACCAAGGTGTACGGGCCGGTGAAGGTACTGGACATCCCCCGACTGGACCTGGCGCGCGGGCAGATCGTAGCCGTCGTGGGGGAGAACGGCGCGGGCAAGTCCACACTGATGGGCGTGCTGTCCGGCACCGTCACCCCCAGCACCGGGACCATCGAGGTGGCCGGCCGGTCGCTGGCCCCGGGCCGGCCCGACCACGCCCGCGACCTCGGGGTGGCGCTGGTCGCCCAGGAGTTCCCGCTCGTGGGCCGGTTGAGCGTGGCGGAGAACCTGCTGCTCGGCCGCCGCCCGGCGCGGGCGGCCGGCGGACCGCTCGGCCGGGTCGTCGTCGACCGCTCGGCGGCCCGGGCCGAGGCCCGGGCGCTGCTGGCCGAGGTCGGCATCGGGGAGGTGGACGTGGACCGGCTGGTGGAGCGGTACCCGGTGCCGGTGCGGCAGATGATCGAGATCGCCAAGGCTTGGGGCCACCACCCGGTGGTGCTCATCCTCGACGAGCCCACCTCCTCGCTCGGCCCGGTCGAGGCCGAGCGGGTACTGGACCTGGCCCGGCGGCACGCCGCCGCCGGGGGAGCGGTGCTGTTCATCGGACACCGCCTGGACGAGGTACGGGCCGTCGCCGACCGCGTCGTCGTGCTGCGCGGCGGCCGGCTGGTGGCCGACCTCTCCCCGCACGACGCGACCGAGGAGAGGATGATCCGGGAGATGGTCGGCGGCGAGCTCGCCCGCGCCGACCTCGCGCCGCCCTCCTCCGTCGAGCGGGCCGCGACCCTGTCCGTGCGCGGCCTGACAGCGGACGGCCTGGGCCCGGTCGACCTCGACGTGCGGGCCGGCGAGATCGTGGGCGTGGCCGGCCTCATGGGCTCCGGCCGCAGCCGGCTGCTGCACACCGTCATGGGCGCCCAGCTGCGGACCGGGGGCGAGGTCGTGCTCGACGGAGCCGCCTTCGGGCCCCGCCACCCGGCCGACGCCGTCGCGGCCGGCATCGGGCTGGTGCCCGAGGACCGCAAGGCGCAGTCGCTGCTGCCGGCCCACTCGGTGCGGTGGAACGTCACCCTGGCCACGCTGCGCCGGATCAGCCGGCGCGGGGTGCTGCGGCCGCGCAGGGACAAGAAGCACGCGGCGCGCATCATCGAGGACCTGGGAGTGCGGCTGCACAGCCACGAGCAGCCGATCTCCGACCTGTCCGGCGGCAACCAGCAGAAGGCGGTCTTCGGACGATGGCTGGCCGCCCGGCCGAAGCTGCTGCTGCTCGACGAACCCACCCGCGGGGTGGACGTGGGCGCCAAGGCGGAGATCTACGCGCTGATCGACGAGGCCGCGCAGGACGGCCTCGCCGTCCTCGTCGCCTCCTCGGAACTCGAGGAACTGCTGTGGATCTGCCACCGGATCGTGGTGATGGCCCACGGCAGGATCGTCGCCGACCTGCCGCGCGACCGGTTCGGCAAGGAAGTGATCATGACGGCGGCGGCCGGGACGCAGGCCGCCGCGGCCACCCAGGGGAAGGCAAGCACATGAACACCAGTACGGCCGCGGTGCCGGCCGCGGCGGTGGCCGACGACAAGGGGCGCCGGCCGTTCGTCCGGCTGCTGCTGGAGACACCCGAGGTCGGGGTGGTGGCCGCCTGCGTCGTCGTGTTCGTCGCGCTGGCGCTGGACAAGTCGTCCTTCGCCGGCGCGGTCAACCTCCAGGGCATGGGCTTCGACCTGGCACAGTACGGGCTGATCGCGATCGGCGAGTCGCTGGTGATCCTCACCGGCGGGATCGACCTGTCCGTGGGCGCGCTGCTGGGCACCAGCGTCATCCTGATGTCCTGGTTCAACGTCCGGGCCGGACTCCCCCCGGTGGTGGCGATCCTGCTGACGCTGCTGATCGCCGGCGCCGTCGGCCTGATGCACGGACTCGCCGTCACCCGGCTGAAGATGGCCCCGTTCGTGGTGACCCTGGTGACCTACACCGTCGCGCAGGGCGTCACCCTGGCCATCACCTCGGGCACGTCCATCACCGGCATCGGCGGCACGTTCAGCGACCTGGGCCAGACATATGTGGCGCAGGTGCCCCTCCCGCTCATCCTGTTCGTAGTCGTCGCGGTGCTCGCCTGGTTCTTCCTGGAACGCACCTACGCCGGCCGGCAGGTCTACGCCGTCGGCGGCAACCCGGAGGCGGCCCGGCTGGCCGGCATCCGCGGCGACCGGCGCGTCGTGTCCATGTACGTCACCAGCTGCCTGCTGTCGGCGTTCGCCGGGATCCTCGTCCTCGGCCGGATGGGGGTCGGCTCCGCCAGCGGCGTCGGCGTCGGCTGGGAGCTGTCGGCGATCGCCGCCGCGGTGATCGGCGGCGTCAGCCTGGTCGGCGGGCAGGGCCGGATCATCGGCATCGTCGCGGGCACCATCCTGCTCGAACTCATCAACAACGGCCTGACGACCCTCCAGATCAACCCCAACTACACCGACATCGTGCTCGGCTGCGTGCTCGGCCTGGCCATCACCGCCGACCGCCTGCGCGCCCGCGGCATCGCCCGCCGCGGCTGAGCCGCCGCCCCGGATCCTGCCCCGGGCGGCATCCGGCAGGCCCGGGACCGGTCCTCCTCCCCCCCCAGAACGTGCCGTCCGGCGGCCACCTGACGACCACCGGGCCGGCACCCATGCCCGAGCACCGGCCCGGGACCCCCCACATCCCCCCTCCGAAGGAGGACACCCGTGTCCGCACCCGTACCGTCGCGCCTGCTGCGCAGGCTCAGGAAATGGGCGCTGTCCGCTGCCGCCGCCGGAGCGCTCGTCGCCGGCGTCCTCGTCGGCGGCGCCCAGACCTCGCAGGCCGCCGGATCGCTGCCCTGCGACCTCTACGCCTCCGGCGGCACCCCCTGCGTGGCCGCCCACAGCACCACCCGCGCCCTGTACTCCTCGTACAACGGCGCGCTGTACCAGGTCCGGCGCGCCTCCGACAACACCACCAAGGACATCGGCGTGCTGAGTGCCGGCGGATACGCCAACGCCGCTGCGCAGGACTCCTTCTGCTCCGGTACCACCTGCGTCATCACCGTCATCTACGACCAGTCCGGCAGGGGCAACAACCTCACCCAGTCCCCTGGCGGCGGCGCGGCCGGCGGTCCGGACAACCTCGCCAACGCCACCGCGGCCCCGACCTCGGTCGCCGGCCACGAGGCGTACGGCGTCTTCGTGGCCCCCGGCACGGGCTACCGCGACGACCACACCTCCGGGATCGCAACCGGTGACGGGGCCGAGGGGATGTACGCCGTCCTGGACGGCACCCACTACAACGGCGGTTGCTGCTTCGACTACGGCAACGCCGAGACCAGCAACAACGACACCGGCAACGGTCACATGGAGGCCATCTACTTCGGCAACATCAAGGTCTGGGGCTACGGCTCGGGCAACGGGCCGTGGGTCATGGCCGATCTGGAGAACGGCCTGTTCTCCGGCGTCAACGCCGGCTACAACGCCAACGATCCCAGCGTCAGCAACCGGTACCAGACCGCCATGGTCAAGGGCGAGCCGAACCAGTGGGCCATCCGGGGCGGCAACGCGACGTCCGGAAGCCTGTCGACCTACTACAGCGGCGCGCGGCCCAACGTCTCGGGCTACAACCCCATGCACAAGGAGGGGGCGATCATCCTGGGCATCGGCGGTGACAACAGCAAGGGCTCGGCTGGAACGTTCTACGAGGGCGTGATGACCTCCGGCTACCCCTCCGACGCCACCGAGAACGCCGTACAGGCCAACATCACCTCCGTCGGCTACGGCAACGGCTCCTCCACCGGCTCGGGTTCACCGACCCCCGGCTCGAGGATCTCGCTGCGGGCCACCACCTCGTGCTGCACCACCGACTACATCCAGCACGACGCGGCGGACAGCAACGTGGTCATCGCCCCGGTCACCTCCGCCAGCTCCGCCACCGACAGGGGCGACGCGACCTGGACCGTGCGGGCCGGCCTGGCCAACACCTCCTGCGTGTCCTTCGAGTCCGCCAACGGCTCGGGCCGTTACCTGCGCCACTCCAACTTCAAACTCCAGCTCGACACCGACGACGGCACCTCGCAGTTCGCACAGGACGCCACCTTCTGTCCGCAGACCGGGCACAACGGCCAGGGATACTCCTTCCAGTCCGTCAACTACACCAGCAAGTACCTGCGCCACTACGACTACACCGTCTACCTCGCGAGCAACGGCGGCTCCAACGCCTGGGACAGCGCCACGTCCTGGAGCGACGACACCAGTTGGGTGGTCAGCTCGCCCTGGGCCTGACCGGCACCGCCTGACGCCCGCCGCACGGGTGCCGCCCGCTCCGGGGCGGCACCCGTGCCGCGCGTGACGGCATGAACCACACGGCAGGGCGATCACGCGCCGCGAACGCGATGTCCGAAGACCGCCGGCATCCGTGCCCCGCGCAGGCGACTGTCGGCTGACGGCCCGGTGCCGCGCCGGCCACCGGGCGCTGCCACCACACGCCCTCCGCCCCGAAGGATCCGCCATGCACGAGCCCTTCACCGCGGAGCCGCTCTTCGGCGTTCCCGGGCCGGTCGGCACGGCGCCCCGCCTCCCGCACGACCGCCCGCTGCCGGCGCTCGGCTCGCTGAACCGGGACGGCTGTACGAGCGGCTGGACGACGAAGGCGTCGCCCTCACCCCTGCGCCGCTGTCCCGCGCACAGTGCGGGGATTTCATCGCGACCTTCGACGACCCCGGTCTCTTCCGCTCCACCGTGGTGATGCAGCGCCACGGCTTCGGCCGCGGCACCTACAAGTAATACGCGGACCCCGCCGCCGTCCCGCTGATCCGGACCCTGCGCGAGCGGCTCTACCCGCCGCTCGCCCGGATGGCGCAGCAGCGGGCCGCGCACCTGGGTGAACGCACCTTCCCCGGCACGCTGTCCGAACTGGCCGCCGAATGCGCGGACAACGGGCAGCGGCGGCCCATCCCGCTGATCCTGAGCTACGGAGCCGGCGACTGCGCCTGCCTGCACCAGGACATGCTGAGCAGCGCGTCTTCGGGCGTCATCGCTTTGGGGACCTGCCGGTTCAGGGGCCGGCCCTGCGGCGGGTTCCCGTGTGCGGCGCGCCCACCAGCGGACGGCGCAGGCGCTCGTACAGCTGCCTGCGAGTGCCCCTGCGACGATGGTGAATGCACTTCGAGCATCGACCGGCATGCCGTCCCCCGCTGTGTGGTTCACGTGAATCCCGCGTGTACGCGGCCGGGCTGCCCGGCAGGCCGGCTTCACACCCGCGGATGACGCACCTGGCCTGGCCGGTGCCGGCGGGGTCTGAGGTCCCGCGCCCACTTCGCGGGCAGTCCCCACCGTGCGGAGCTCACGGCCGTCGACTTCTACCGGGCGGTGCCCGTGGTCGTCACCGAGCTGCAGCGGATCACCGCCGACCCGGACGGCGCCGCGGGCCAGGTGTGGCGCGGGCCAGGCACCATGAGAGGCAACAGGTGAGCGCGCAGGGCATCCGACCTACCTGCGCCTCCTGCGTGAGGTCACTGCCCACTTGAGGCCGACCCCTGGTCTCGGGGCTATCTGCCACTCGCCGCAAACCCAGGTGGCCTCAGCGCACGATCCGGTTAGAGTCGAGCGATGCCCGAGCTGAAGCGGTTGCATTCCGGCCACGCCCCGGCGGTCCTGGCCTTCGAGCTGGCGAACCACGCTTAGCTTGGCGTTTAACCTCGCG
>NZ_LBDA02000027.1 GCF_000980885.2 Streptomyces malaysiense
GAGCCGCAGAACCCGTTACATAGGACTACGGAAGACCGCCCTCGCACACATCCTCACAGCCACCGCCGTCAACCTCATCCGCCTCGACGCCTGGTGGACCGGGCAACCACTCGCCCCCACCCGGACATCACACCTCGCAGCCCTCGACCTCGCCGCATGAGTAATTGGGCAACAGGGTCATCGAGACCTTCTACAACCGCCGCCGCCTGCGCAAGCACAAGACCTTCGGCTACCTCACCCCGGCCGAGACCAGGCAGCGGCATCAACACAGCCTCGCGGCATAACCGACGAGTGTCCAAGATCACGGGGAAGCTTCATTCCCATGCCTGGTCGGGGGCCTGCTCGAAGGCTCTGTCGATGCGTGGGCCAGCCAGGGAGAACTGGGACTTGGGGACGGCCAGGACGTAGCCGACGCCGGATGTTTCCAGCATCCGGCGGAAGCGGTTGTCCTGTCCGTAAGCGGCGTCCGCCGTGACCCAGGCGATCGGCAGCGGCGAGGCCAGCGCTCTGCGGACGATCGTCGCCGCGAGGGTGTTCTTGGTGGCGAACTCCCGTTGATCGGGGATCTTGGCCGCGCGGCAGCGGTCGCGGTCGTCGGTCCAGGACTTGGGCAGGTAGAGCTCGCGGTCCACGAGGGCGCGGCCGATTGTGCTGGTGTAGGCGGCGAAGACGCCGATCTGGCAGTTCTCGGTGCGGCCGGCGGTGCCGGAGTACTGCCTTTGGACGCCGGCGGAGGTAGTGCCCTTCTTGAGGAACCCGGTGTCGTCGATGATCAGTACCCCGTCGGGGCGGCCGAGGTGTTCGGCGACGTAGGTCTGCAGGTCATCGCGGATGTCGTCGGGGTTCCAGCGGGCTCGGGAGAGCAGGTGCTGCAGTCCGTCGGGGGTGGTATGGCCGACGTGTTCGGCAAGTTGCCAGCTGTTCTTGCGGGCTACCGGGGCGAGCAGTGCGCGGACGTAGTCCCGCATACGGCGGCGTGGTTCGACGCGGCCGAAGTGGTGCCCGATGGTGGTGAGGAGGTGGTCCAGGTCGCGGTCCCAGGTCTCGGCTGCCTGTTCGGTGATCACGACCCGAGGCTTCCCAGGGCACGGGGCGACCTTGCCGTCGTGGGCACTCCTTCGAGGGGTGTGCGGGCGGAAGTCGTCCGTGACGGCATCCTGCCCGCTACACTCCCACCGCTCCACGTTCCCCCAGGTCAAGCCACGAAGTACTGCTGGAGTACTAGAGCAGACCGAGCTCGCCGAGTTCCTTGTGGAGGTCGGCGCGCGGGTGGTCGGAGCGTACTTGGAGTTTGTCGCGCGCGGCCGGCCCTGGTCCCTGGCGAGAGTCTGTGCCTGCGCCGGCCCGCGGGCGCCGGTCCCGGAAGAGCCAGGCTCCCGCCAGGCCGCCGATGAGCCCTCCCAAGTGGGCCAGCCAGCTCACTCCCGGCGTCCCGGGGACGGCCACGGTGAGCAGGTAGGCGAAGGAGGCCGCCATGACCACACCGATCAGCGTGTCGATCAGGTGCCGGTCGAACAGCCCACGCACGACAACGTAGCCGAAGTATCCGAAGATCAGGCCGCTGGCACCGACCGTATCAGCGTCGCCTCGTTCGAAGAACCACACCGCGAGCCCGCTGGTCAGGGCGACCAGCAGGCTCAGGCCGAGAAAGCGGGCCACCCCTCGGTAGGCGGCGAGGAAACCGAAGACGAACAATGGTCCGGAGTTGCTCTCGATGTGTGCCCAGCTCCAGTGCAGCAAAGGCGCGACGAGGATGTCGGGCAACGAGCCGATGTCGCCGGACCTGACTCCGTAGTCCCTGGAAAGGGCGTAGTGGTCGGCGTAGTTGACGAGCTGCAGACCCCAGACGAGCGCGAGGCCCGCGAACATCACGAAGAACGCCTTTCGCGCCTCCGCGATGACCTGCTCCGCGCTCATAGGCAAGGCGTCGGCCTGGCCTCTGTACGACGCACCCATTGCACGCTTCCTCCCCCGGCGGATCCACATCCTCACCGCAACACAGCACACTCTACGTACTGTCGGACGATCACTTTAGGCGACGTCGGTGCTGGGCTTGCACTGCCTGGGCCTGTGCCGGCCGGGTAGCGTCGTCAGGCAGGCCGGCGGTGACGAGTACCGTTGCTCTGGTGCTTGAGCACGGAGGCGTGGCGACGGACGACTACACCAGCCGCCCGTGCACCTGCCGGAGATCCTGTCCGGAGTGGTGATCGATGGCCTGCGCTTCTTCGACCCTCGCGGTTACCACGAACTCGACCGCGAACACGGACGCTCCTGACTCGATCAACTCACGAGCGCGAGTTCAGAGAAGTCACCAGGCCGAAGCTGATCGCGCCGCTCCAGATCGTCCGGCGCATGGGCAGACCTCCGCTCTCGCCCCGTCCGCCCGCGACGGCCGGGCAGTCTGGCGGCCTGGCGGCCTGGCGGTGCGACTCGAACACACGGCGGTAGCCGTCCGGCAGGGTGCGGCGCTCCGCCGGGACGGCGGCCGCCCGCCGTCGTGGGATCAGCCTTCAGGGGCGCGGGCGCTAGGACGTGCAGAGCGCGGACGGTCGCCTCCGGCACCATCGCGTTGGCCCCCGCGATCAGTTTAGGTGTGCTCCAGCGAAGTTCCCTGCCGAATGCCGGGAATCGGGGACGACTTCCAGGCAGCCGGTGTCCGCGTCGAACGTCACGGCCTGGACGCAGGCCTGCGAGTTCGGGCACGGCCGCGGTGAGGATGGTGCCGAACCGGGCGAGGACGTTTCCGCCGGCGGCCGGGGCCATCATGCTGTGCTCGGTTTGCTCGAACACCACCTGCGGGTCCGTCATCGCACGCACGCCAGTCGAGGACCTGGTCGCGGGTCACGTCCTCAAGGACAAGGTCCTGCTCCTGGCCGATGTCGTCGGCGATCGGGACCGGCGCGGCGATCCGACGCGGCATGGGCACCACGACCGGCGCGGCCTGGACTCCATACAGCTACGCAGGCGTGGGCCTGCTCCCACTCGGCCTCGCGGGCCCACGCCCCGGCCGTCTCGTCCTGGTGAAGCTGCTGAGCGGTGGCCACCCACATCCGACCGCGAGTCCGACAAGCAGCGCAACACGGACCCTGGTGGGGAAGGCATTGAGCGCGGGTATCTCCTGGCGCGAGCTGAATGGCCTTCTTGCGGCGATGGATACTGTCTCACCCCCCGCAGAGCTCGTTCGTGCCTCACAGTCAGAGGCCGCTGAGAGCACGGCCGGCAACCCGGAGCGAGGCGTAGCTCAGCAGCACTGTGCCCCCGACCACCAAGAGCTCCCCGCTCTCCTTGCGCGGGCGTACGCGGTGGTCGCCGCTGCGCCGGAGCAGGAGATGGCATCACGGGATCCGGCCGTGGCGCTGGCACACCACCCGAACACCGTCGGCCCCGATCTGTGCGCGCTGCTGCACGAGGTAAGAGTTACCCGACCCAACAGAGCAAGGATCAAGGCCCGCTACGGCGGCGGGACCACCCGGCAGTCCCCTGCCCGGGTTCACAGCGGCCAGCCAGAAACAAGCGATCTACGCATTTCGCGCTCGGGCGGCTGGGGTGAAGAGCCAGGCTGCCTGACTAGTTCCGCAACGAACGTCCCACCCCAGGCGATGCAACTGACTGTGTAAATCTCTACGGAGACGACCCTGAGAGCAGGCGTTGTTGGGCAGCGGTCGGCTGACGGCGCCGCCGGACCAATCAACGCCCGCGCTGAGCGTGGCACCGACGGCAGCGCCCTGGTGAGCCTCTACGCCGCCCTGGGCTCGCGCGGGTCCGCTGGGGCCGGTCTGCCTGTCCGGTCAGGCAGAGGGGCGCCGCCTGGTACCGCCGCCGCTGCCGTTCAGCGGGATCAGGGTCTCCAGATGAGCGCCCTTGACCCAGGAGCCCAGCAGATCGCGGTGCAGGGCCACGATGTCCTGGCGCAGTGCCAGGCCCAGCGCGTCCTTCGTGAACGCGCGGCAAGTGGTGACGAACAGCGCGACGTCCGCGCCGTGTTCGAGGCGGGCGGTGCCGACGAACTTCTGCATGTCTGCAGAGGACACGCTCCGGTGCGGCGCGTACTTTTTGACCTGCACCACCAGCTTGCGGCCGTCGGCCAGGTAGCCGATGACATCCGCGCCCAGGTCTCCGCTCTTGCCGCTGACGACGACCTTCGTGCAGCCGTCCCGTCGGCACAGATCGGCGATGTACGTCTCGAACTCCTGCCACGACAACGCGTCGACCTCGGCCATCGACAACTCGCGCGCCCGGGCCTCCTCCTGAGCTCGCCACGCGCGGTCCTGGCCGACCGCGAGACGGTGTGATCGCAGCAGCGCCCAGCCGGCCCCGCCCACCATGGCCGCGGCGAGCACGGTCGCCAGGACGGGCCACACCATTGACCAGTGCCTGGTCACCCACACCGCGGCGGCCAGCGCCGCCACCGCACCCCAGCCCTGCAGCTGCCTGCGCGTCCGCTTCTTCAAGCGCCGGCGCCGTCGACGTGCCGCCATCACTCCCCCGCTCCCCCAAGCTGTGCCCCGCAGTGGGTGCCGACGGGCGCAGTCCGGCCCGTACGTGTGCGGGGGCTCATCGGCCGGCCCGGGTGACGCCGCTCGCGAGCTGGCCCAAGATGTTCACGACCCCCTGGCCCGCCGGGGTGGGCGCGATCAGGACGCCCAGCGCCAGGATGATGGCGGCGGTGGTCCTCTCCTCGTTCCGGCTGCGGGCCTGCGTACGTCGCCGCAGCCGGAAGAACACGATGACTGCGAGCAGCACCGCCACGTTGATGGTCAGCAACCGTCCCAACCTCCCCCGCGCGACCGGCCACCAGACTGGAAACGGCAGCACGCCGCCCCAGCCTCCCTATGTAGCTGGGCCTCAGTGATGTTGGGACCGGGTTGCCGATGAATGGCACAAAGCCATCGGACCTGGCCGGATACCACGGCTCTCCACCGATGACGAGACCGGCGGGGCCGTGCCCAGCGAGGGGCCGCGTCGCGCGAGCCGAAGGCCGGCGCCTGAGCTCTGCTCAGTCTGCGGCCCGACGGTCGTCGTCCAGGTGGCCCATGGCATGGCCGCGCGCCTGGCCGAGTACATCGACAAGGACGTCGCCGCCTGGCTGGGTCAGTCCAGCCGTGTGCCTGACCTGCTGCGTACCCGGCCGTGACCCGCATCCGGGTTCGGCGCACAAGCGGAGCCGGGAGCCGGGCGGGTGGCGCGGTCGTGTCCGCAGCTGCGGGGTGCTCGTCGACCGGCGAGGGCCGGCCGACGAGCAAGGGAGACCGCCGATGGGGCGGATACAGAAGAAGCGTGCGGAGCGTGAAGCACCGTCCAAGCCGAGTCGGCCGTCGTACGTGGGCAGATCCAGCGGAATGCCGAGGGAGAGCGCCGAGCCGCACGGTTCAACGAGCTGAAACGGGACCTACGCGACTGGACGGTCCTTCCGCCTCTGCGTGAACCACCTTCCGCCGCTGGGTTTGTGACGTCCGCGGGGCCGGAGCCGGCTTGCTCGTCGGGGTGGTGCGGGAAAGGATCGACGGGCCGTGTCGGCGGTGGTGGCCGGCGGCGGACGAGAAAGGACAAGGTGGGGTGGGATGAGCGAGCACGGCCGACGGCGGCGTCACCGTACGGTGGACCGGGTCACGTGGATCCTGGAAGCCGCCGCGCGGGAGCCGGGCGGGGTGACCGTGGCCGAGTTGGCGCGGACGGTCGGGGCGCCGGCGAGCTCGGTGCAGGACCTGGTCAACGGCCTTGCCGCGACCGGCTTTCTGCTGGAACAACACGGGCGCTTCCGGCTCGGGCCCGCCCCGCACGTCCTCAACCTCATCGCGGGCCGGGTCGTCCCCCGGATCAGTCAGGCCGAGCTCAACGAACTGAGCCGCGTCGCGGGTACCCCGGTGCTGCTCACGGTGCGGGTCGGGCTCGACGCCGTGCACCTCGCGCGCGGCGGCGAGGACGAGATCCCCCGCCTCCTGCCGCTCGCCGACGAGCACATGGCCCGGCCGCTGCTGCGCACCGCCGCCGGTCGACTGCTGCTGGCCTTCACCGACGAGCCGGAGCGCCGTGGGCTGCTCGACGAGCTCGCCCGCCACGACCCCGAGACGGTCGCGGAATTCCGCCGCGCCCTTCCGGCGATCCGCGCGTCACGGGTCAGCCGCAGCGAGGGTCTGGCAGACCCCGAGGTCAGCGCGCTCGCGATCCCCGTCACTGACGGCCCCGTCGTCACGGGTGCCCTCGTTCTGACGCACCGGCGTCGTGGCCGCTCGGAGCGGCTGAGTCTGGACCGGGCGGCGGCCCGGCTCCTCGCGCACATCCAGGAGAGGCGGACGTGACGTTCGCATCAGTTCACGGATATCCGTGAGTGCGGGCGCTCATACAGCGCCGGGAACGAGCATCCCGGCATGACTTCGAACACGCCGACCACGGCCGAGCCGACGCCTCCGCCGTCCACCGGCGAGATGCTCTCCCGGCTGCTGCACACCCTCGGAGACCCTGATCCGGCCCGCGGAGCCGAGGACATCACCGTCGCCGGAGCCGATCCCCTGGTGCCCTCGGTGCACCGCCTCGCCGACGCCATGTCCGCCGCGATCGGTGTCTTCGGGCGGCAGACGGCGGCGGTCGGCGAACAGCGCGGTCACCCCCACCAGAAGGTTCAGGTGCAGCCCGGAGCCGCGATCGACCAGCTCATGGCCACGTATCACACGACGCTCTCGGGGCGCCCGCTCGGCGCTCTCCTCGACGATCCGACGCTGCTCGGCAACAACGACTTCTACCGGGCGCGCGACGGACGGTGGATCTTCCTCATCACCACCTATCCGCATCTGCGGGACGCGGTCTGCTCCGTGCTCAGATGCGGGCTCGACAAGGTGGGGATCGCGCAGGCCGCGGCCGACTGGGACGCCTTCACACTGGAGGAGGCCATCTGCGCGCGGGGCGGCGTCGCCTGCGCGGTGCGCAGCCGGGACGAGTGGCTCGCGCACCCCGCGGGGCGGCATGTCGCACAGCGCCCGGTCGTCGAGATCGAACGCGTCGGTGACGGACCGGTCCGGCCACTGGAGCCCATCGGCGAGGCCGATGAGGCGCTCGCGGGCGTACGGGTGCTCGATCTCACCCATGTCATCGCAGGTCCCGTCGCGACGCGACTGCTCGCCCAATTCGGCGCCGACGTGCTGCACCTGACACGTCCCGACCGCCCCGACCCGATCCCGATGATCGCGATGACCGGCGGCGGCAAACGCAACGCCTACTGCGACCTGCGCGACGATCACGACCGCGCGGCCTTCCACGACGCGCTCCAGGACGCGGACGTCTTCGCGCACTCCTACCGGGGACTTGCCCGGCACGGGGCGTCGACCGAGGAACTCGTCCGGCGCCGCCCCGGACTCGTCACGCTCGAATACCACGCCTGGGGCGCCGAAGGGCCCTGGGGCGATCGCGGCGGGTTCGACCAACTCGCCTGCTCCGCAACCGGATTCGCCGTCGAGGAATGGACCGACCGGCCGTCCCTGCCGCCGACGTACCTGCTCAACGACTACCTGGCCGCCTACCTCGGGGCCGCCGCCGTGGCAACGGTCCTGCGCCGGCGGGCGACGGAGGGCGGCTCCTGGCGGATCCGTGTGACCTTGGCCGGGGTCTGCCACTGGGTGCAGGAACTCGGGTTGCTTGCACGGGAGGACGTACTCGACCTGCCCCGGCCCGGGAGCACGCCGCTCGCCGCGCTGTCCACCACCGAAACCGACTTCGGTCCGCTCACCGAACCGGCGACGCCATTCGCGTACAGCGGGCGCGCGGTCCCCCAGGCCGGCCGGCGTTCCCCGCTCGGGTCTGCCGCGCTCCAGTGGCGCTAGGCCACGTCTCCGGGAACCCGCCGCTGCCGCGATCCACGTACCTCCGTTCGCCCGCCCCACCCGAAACCCCAGGAGGCACCGCAAGATGCCCGAGAAGCCGAGCGGCCCGTCCGGCCGCGGACTCCTCGCCGGAGTCCGCGTCATCGAACTGGCCAGCGTGATCATGGCCCCGTACGCCGCGCAGCAGCTCGGCGACCTGGGCGCGGACGTGATCAAGGTCGAGCCGCCCACGGGTGACATGACGCGCCATTACCCGCCGCGGCGCCACCCCGGCATGGGCGGCCCCGCCCTCAACCTGAACCGCAACAAGCGCAGCGCCGCCATCGACCTCAAGGCCCCGCACGGCCGCGACGCCCTGCTCGCCCTGCTGCGCACCGCCGACGTCTTCATCACCAACCTGCGCCCGCAGGCCCTGGACAAGCTCCGCCTCGGCTACGACGAGGCCGCGGCCGCCAACCCCGGCCTGATCTACGCCAATGCTCAGGGCTTTCGCAGCGACAGCCGCTACGGCACCCACGCCGCCTACGACGACATCATCCAGGCGGCCAGCGGTCTGGTCTGGCTCAACCACAAGGCCTCCGGCCAACCGCACTACGTTCCCACCGTGCTGGCCGACAAGATCTGCGGCATGCAGATCGCCCAGTCGGTCCTGGCCGCGCTGCACTACCGGGAGCACGGCGGTACCGGACAGCACATCGAGGTCCCCATGGCCGACACCATGCTCACCTTCAACCTGGTCGAGCACCTGGGAGCGGCCGCCCTGGAGGCCGACGGAGCCTTCGGCTCGGCCCGCTCGCTCAGCCCGCAGCGCCGAGCCCTGCGCACCGCCGACGGCTGGATGTGCATCCTGCCGCACAGCGACCGCAACTGGCGGGACTTCACCGCCTTCGTAGGCCGCCCCGAACTGGCCACCGACCCGCGCTTTTCCACCGGCCCCGACCGGGCCCGCAACGCCGACGCGTTCTATCCGCTGCTCGCGGGGCTGACGCCGCAGCACACCAGCGCCGAGTGGCAGGTGTTCTGCGACCGGGCGGGGATCGCCGCCGCCCCCGTGCTCGACCTGGCCTCCGCCGCCATGACCGCCTACGCCCAAGAGGGCGGCCTGCTGTACGAGGCCGAACACCCCACCGAGGGCCGCTACCGGGTCATCGGCCGCCCGGTGCGCTACTCCGCCGACCCGGAGCCGGAGCTGCGGCCCTGCCCGGGCATCGGCCAGCACACCGACGAGGTGCTCCGCGAAGCCGGCTTCGACCCTTCCCTGCTGCACACCACGGGCTGACCGATTTCCGTAACGAAGCTCCGTGACGCAAAGAAATGCATCAATCACTTCACCAACCCGGGAGCGAATGAGCCATGTCGCCTTCGACGCTTTCACCGACCTCCACGCTTTCACCGATCGCATTCCCCGATGTCGCCCTGCCCGAATCGGCCCGCAGGCTCCGCGCCGAGGTCCGCGCCTTCGTCGACGAGGAGCGCGCCCGGGGCACCGTTCTCGGCCGCCCCGATTCCTGGCTGGCCGGCTGGGACCCCGGCTTCAGCCGCCGCCTCGCCGAGCGCGGCTGGGTCGGCATGGCCCTGCCCGCCGAGTACGGCGGCGCAGGCCGCGGGTTCCTGGAGCGCTATGTGGTGATCGAGGAGCTGCTCGCCGCCGGAGCCCCGGTCAGCGCGCACTGGGTCTCCGACCGGCAGGCCGGCCCGTCCATCCTCCAGCACGGCACCGAGGAGCAGCGCCGCTTCTTCCTGCCCCGGATCGCCGCAGGGCAGTGCTTCTTCTCCATCGGCATGAGCGAGAAGAACAGCGGCTCCGACCTCGCCTCGGTCGCCACGCGTGCCGAACGCACCGCCGATGGATGGCAGTTGACCGGCACCAAGATGTGGACCGGCGGCGCCCACGTCAACGACTACGCCATCGTCCTTGCCCGCACCGAAGACGCCGAGGACAAGCACGCCGGGCTCAGTCAGTTCATCGTCGACCTGCGCGCCCCCGGCGTACGCATCGAGCCGATCCGCCTGATGAGCGGCGAGCACCGTTTCAACGCCGTCCACCTCGAAGGCATCGATGTCCCCGACGGCCTGCTGCTCGGCCGGCGGGGCGGCGGCTGGAAGCAGGTCACCGGTGAACTCGCCTTCGAACGCAGCGGCCCGGAACGCTACCTGTCCACCTTCCCCCTGCTGGTCTCCCTGCTCCGCGAACTGGAGCAGCACTCGACCACGGCCGAACAGCTCACGCAGACAGGCGTCCTGACGGCCCGTCTGCACAGCGTTCGCCAACTGTCCCTCGGCGTGGCCGCGGCCCTGGACGCCGGGCACTCGCCCGACACCCAGGCCGCCCTGGTCAAAGACCTCGGCACCCGCCTGGAGGGCACGCTGGTCGACACCGTCCGCAGCATCCTGCCGACCCCGTCGGACCCGCACGCCACCCCCGGCAGCCACCCCGAACTGCTCGCCTTCGCGCTGCTGCACAGTCCCGGCTACACCCTGCGCGGCGGCACCAACGAAATCCTTCGCGGCATCATCACTCGCGGTCTGGAGCGGCACTGATGAACACCCACACGATCGACACCGGCACCCCTGTCATCTCCGCCGACAACTACGACACCGCCGCCTTCTACGCCCATGCGGACGCCATCACCACCGTCACCAACACCACCGCCCCCGACGCCGTGGCCCTCCCTTCCGAGGATGCCTCAACCGCCGAACTCCTCGCCGCCGCCCGGGAAGCAGGACGCCGCGCCGTCCCCGCCCCCCTCGCCGAGACCGCCCTGGTCGCCCGCCCGCTGCTGCGCCGCGTCGGCCTCCCGGTCCCGGCCGGCCCGCTCAGCTACGCGATCGCCCCCGAGCTGACGATCCGTTACGCCCGCCCGGCCGCCTCCGCCGTCGGCTCGGCCGGTTCCTCCGGGGTCGACGACACCCTGCTGGTCACCGGCACCCTGCGCCGTGTCCCCTGGGCACGCGCCGCCACCACGGTGGTCGTCCTGGCCACGGCCCCCTCGGGCCCCGTCCTGTTCACCCTCACCCCCGACCAGGCCCACCTCACCCCCGGAGGCAACCTCGCCGAGGAACCCCGCGACGACCTGCGCCTTGCCACCCTTGAGATCCCCGCCCCGCGGGTCCGCCGGATCTCCCCCGAACTGCTCGACGAGGCCCGGCTCCGCGCGGCCCTGGCCCGCTCCGCCCTGATCGCCGGAGCCGCCGAACGCTGCGTCGACCTGACGGTCGCCCACACCACCGCCCGCACCCAGTTCGGCCGTCCGCTCAGCGGCTTCCAGGCCGTCAAACAGGAAGAGGCGCGGCTGATCGAAGAGACCGCCCTGGTCCGCACCGCCGTCCAGGCCGCCGCCCCGCTGGATCCCGGCAGCCCGGCCGCACATGTCGCCGTCGCCGCCGCGAAGACCCAGGCCTCCGCCTCGGCCGCCGAGATCGCCCGCATCGCCCACCAACTCCACGGCGCCATCGGTATCACGCAGCTCAACCCGCTCCACCTCGCCACCACCCGCCTGTGGTCCTGGCGCGACGAGGACGGTGACGAAACCTACTGGGCACGCCGCCTGGCCCGTCCCCTCACCGCCACCACACTCTGGCCCACCCTCACCACCACACCCTGACCCCTCGTCCCCCACGCCCTGCCTCGCCGCCGACCGGCTAAGAGGCCGTTCGAGTGGGCGCCGGTACCGTGCTTGCTGAGGGCGCACCGTGGCTGCGTTGGTGTACTTCCTCCCATAGCGCGGCAGCGACAGCGACCTCGGTACCGGCGAGACCGACGGAGCAGAAGACGGTGATCTCGTCAGGGCTGGTCCGTCCCGTCGCCGCTCCGGCCAGGACGGCACCGAGGTCGATCATGCGGTGAGCGGGGAAAATGTGGGGCTCGGTGTAGCCGGCCGCTTGGGCGAGGGAGTCGGTGATGAGCACGTCGGCCCGGTCTGCCAAGGCCGCGGGCACTTCATGACGCGAGACCGTTTTCGGCCCGAGCGTCGTCACGTGCGTCCCTGGCGCGATCCAGTCAGCGTCCAGAACGGGCACCGTGCTGTTGGTGGCGGCGACCACGACATCGTGATCACGCACTGCCTCCTCCACCGCACGCACCGCCCGTACCTCGACCCCCAACTCCTCGGCAGCGCGCCGGGCAAACGCCTCCGCGCGCTCCGGCCTGCGGGCAGCCACCGTGGCCTCCGTCACTTGCCGCACTGCGCTGATGGCCCACAACTGGGTCCACGCATGTGTACCTGCGCCCACCAGCCCGAGCCGTATCGGTCCGGGCTTTGCCGCCGCGTCCACCGCTACGGCGCCGATGGCGCCGGTCCGCCGAGCGCCCAGCTCATCGCCGTGCACCACGGTCCGGAGCCGGCCGTCATCGGAGCCCCACACGGCCACCAGTTGTTCCGCTCCGACGAGGGTGTCGTAGGCACGGAAGCCGAACAGCTTCTCCTCGCGCAGATGTCCCGCTGTGAACACCAGGTGACCGCCACCGAGGTCAGCACGGACCCGCGGGGGAGCATGAAGAGCGCCTTCGCGCGCAGCCAAGAGAGCGTCCCGCACGGCGCGGACGGCGGTTGGAGCGTCCAGGCGAGTGCGTACATCGTCGTCGTTCAGCAACAGCACGGGCATCGGCGCACTTCCTTCGGACGAGGAGCAAGAGCTAGGGCAAGAGATCACTCTGCCGAATCAGCGCGTTGCGGTCATCCGTCCTGGGCCGGAGACAAGGGCTCCATCCCAGGACCTACGCCGAAGGTTGGAGAACAAGCTCAGTCGGCGCATCCGAAGGGCGCACCCCTCACGTTCGAAGACCCAGCACCCCCCGCGACCAACCCGTAGATCATCTCACCCACCGGCCAACGTGACAGTGCCTCCGCGAGGCATCCCGCTCCCCTGAACGGCGCAACTGAACCGGGAGCCGGAGGCCGAGCGGTCCTAGGCTGCGGACAGGCGGCACCGTCGGCGACCCCGGGAGTGGACATCCTCATGATCTCGATCGGCCGCAGGGCCTTCTTGCAGGGGGGAATCGGTACGGCAGGAGCCGTACTGCTCAGCGGGTGTGCCGACGGCGGACGCCCCGACCGCCCGGTGGCCGCCTCTCCCCCGGTGAGCGTCACGCCCTCCGGCCTGGTGCGCCCCGACGGCCCGCAGGTGCAGGCAGCCGAGGCCCGGCGGCACTGGAATGGGACGACCCGGTCGTACGCGCTCACCGCCGAGGTCGGCGAGGTGGACCTGGGTGGCCCGATAGTCACCTGCTGGAACTATGACGGCCGGGTCCCCGGGCGGACGCTTCAGGTCACGGCCGGCGACAAGGTGCGGGTGGATCTCACCAACAACCTGCCCGAGGACACCACCATCCACTGGCATGGCATCGCCATCCGCAACAACATGGACGGCGTCCCGGACGTCACCCAGGATCCCGTGCCCGACAACGGCGGCACGTTCCGCTACGAGTACATCGTGCCGGACCCGGGCACCTACTACTACCACCCACATGTCGGTCTGCAGTTCGACCACGGGCTGTACGGGCCGCTGATCGTGGCGGACCCGAACGAGACGATGAAATATGACCACGACTGGACCGTGGTCATGGACGACTGGCTGGACGGGGTGGACGGCCTCACCCCGGAGAAGGTCTACGCCGCGCTCAAGAGCGGCGGCATGATGTCGCCCACCTCCTCCGAACCGGGCTCGGCGGGCATCCTCCGCAAGGGCAGCAGCAAGCTGCTGGGCGGCGACCCCGGCGACGTCCGGTACCCCTACTACCTGATCAACGGGCGGGTGTCGAAGGCCCCCGACGTCTTCAACGGCAAGCCCGGCGACACCGTGCGGCTGCGGCTCATCAACGCCGGCGCCGACACCGGCTTCCTGGTCTCTCTCGGCGACCACCGGATGAAGGTGGTGCAGACCGACGGCTACCCCATCGACCCCGTCGAGGCGGACGCCCTGCTGATCGGCATGGGCGAGCGCTACGACGTCCTGGTCACCCTCAAGGACGGTGTCTTCCCGCTGGTCGCCGTCGCCGAGGGCAAGGGCGACAACGCGCTGGCCGTCGTCCGCACCGGCTCCGGCAGCACGCCGCCGTCCGACGCCCGCCCCGAGGAACTGAAGGGCAAAGTCGTCGGCGGGGCGAACGTCGCGCAGCTCACCGCCGCCAAGGACGACCGGCTCGGCTCGCACGCGATCGACCAGGACATCCCGATCGCGATGACCGGCGGCATGACGAAGTACAACTGGAGCCTGGACGACCGCGCCTACAACCCCAAGGTGCCGCTCGCGGTGACGACCTCCGGTCAGCGCGTACGGCTCACCTACACCAACACCACCAGCATGTGGCATCCCATGCACTTCCACGGCCACACCTTCGCCGTGGGCGGGCCCGACGGCCCCCGCAAGGACACCGTGATCGTGCTCCCCGGCCGATCGGTGACCGTCGAGTTCGACACCGACAATCCAGGCCAGTGGGTCACCCACTGCCACAACGCCTACCACGAGCAAGCCGGCATGATCGGCGTCCTCGCCGGGGCCTCTCGATGACCTGAATCCGCCACCGGTATTCCGGTGGTGGATTCAGGTGATTTCGGGGCGGCGTTTCAGGCGGATTTCGGATTCAACCTGTCGTCGCAACACCGCCGGACCTGCCGGACGGCGGCGCACGGCGGCGGTCGCCCTCCGGGGCGCCCGGGATCGCGTCGAGCGGTCCTCTCGCCGGTCCTTCGCCGGTGCTGTTGCCGGACCATGGCCCGGGAGCCGCCCAGCAGGAAGCGGATGAGCGGGCAGTCGCCATCGCGGCAGTCGAGCAACTGTCAGGCCATGAGCCGGGCCGTCCGCCAGGCGCGGAGCGTCAGCTCACGCCGCGGTCGAGCCCGGCGGTCGGAGCCTCCTGCGAGGAACCGGCCCACAGGGAGCGGACGTTGCCGAGGTGGCGCCGCATGCATGCCTGTGCGCCCTCGGTGTCGCCGGCCAGCATCAGGTCGAGCAGTTCGAGGTGCTCCTCGGCCGACTTCACCAGGCGGCCGTTGGCATCCAGAGCGGTCAGCCCGTACAGCCGCGAGCGCTTACGGAGGTCGCCCACCACCTGGACCAGGTGAGTGTTGCCGGCGAGGCCGAGCAGGCCGAGGTGGAAGCGGCGGTCGGCCTCCAGGTAGGCGATCAGGTCGTGTCGCCGGGCACCCTTGACTATCTCCTCGGCGAGCGGACGCAGCGCCTCCAACTGCTCGACGGCGGCCCAGTCCGTGACGCGTCCGATCGTGGGGACCTCGATCATCTCGCGGATCTCGGTGTACTCGTCGAGCTCGCGTTCGCTCACCTCGGTGATCCGGAAGCCCTTGTTGCGCACCGCCTCGACCAAGCCCTCCCTGGTCAGGTCGAGCATGGCCTCGCGCACCGGGGTGGCCGACACCCCGAGTTCGGCGGCCAGGGTGGGCGCGGAGTAGACGACGCCGGGCCGCAGCTCGCCCGCGATGAGGGCGGCACGCAGCGCGTTGGCCACCTGGTCGCGCAGGTTCTCCCGCACGGGGATGACGCTGCGGGACGACAAATGACCCATGACCGATCCTCCAGACGTACGCGGATGTCAATATACAATGTCACGTTGTTCAAAACGCGTCTGCTCGCCCCGTCCGCCGCCCCCGGGCCCGATCGCCGGTCGTCACACCATGGTCGGAGCCAAGAGTGCGGGGCCCCGGGGCGTGCGGTGGTGGCAGCACGCCGAGCCCGGACGAGCGTCCACCAACTGACGGAGCCGCCAGCCTTGTGGGCGCCGCACACCGCTCAGTAAAATGTCACACACCACAGAGGGGGGTTCCTTCATGACCGCCACCACTGCGTCCACCTCCGGCACCACTTGGAACGCCGAGCGCCCATGGCGCGGCATCATGGTCGCCACCGCGCTGCCCCTGCGCGACAACCTCGCCGTCGACTACGACGCCTACGCCGAGCACGTCCGCTGGCTCCTCGACAACGGCTGCGACGGGGTGGTCCCCAACGGCTCCCTCGGTGAGTACCAGACCCTCACCGACGACGAGCGTGCCCGTGTGGTCCGCACCGCCGTCGAGGCCGCGGGGGACGGCGCGCGCGTGATGCCGGGCGTCGCCGCCTACGGCAGTGCGCAGTCACGCTGCTTGGCCGAGCAGGCCGCCGAGCAGGGCTGCGGGAGCGTCCTGCTGCTCCCGCCGAACGCCTACCGTGCCGACGAGCGGGCCGTGCGCGCCCACTTCGCGGACGTCGCGCGGGCCGGGCTGCCCGTCGTGGGCTACAACAATCCCATCGACACCAAGGTCGATCTCACCCCCGCACTTCTCTCCCAACTCCACGGCGAGGGCAGCATCGTGGCTGTGAAGGAATTCAGCGGCGATGTGCGCAGGGCCTATGAGATCGCCGAAGTCGCGCCAGAGCTCGACTTGCTGGCCGGCGCGGACGACGTACTGCTCGAACTCGCCCTGGCGGGCGCGGTCGGCTGGATCGCCGGCTACCCGAACGCCTTCCCCGCCACCTGTGCCGAGCTGTACCGCGCCGCCGTCAGCCGCCTCGACGCCGCGCTCCCGCTGTACAAGACCCTGCACTCGCTGCTGCGCTGGGACTCCAAGACCGAGTTCGTGCAGGCCATCAAGCTGTCCATGGACCTCGTCGGCCGCCGCGGCGGCCCCACTCGCCCGCCACGCATGCCACTGCCCGCCGCGACGGAGAACTCGGTCCGCACGGCGACCGAGAAGGCCGTTGCCCGCGGCCTTTGCTGACCCGTAACGGCTTCAGAGGAAGGGACGTTCCTTGCGTACCCGTCACGTCTTTCACGCCGTCGACTCGCACACCGAAGGCATGCCCACCCGCGTGATCACCGGTGGTGTCGGGGTGATCCCCGGAGCCACGATGGCGGAGCGAAGGGCGCACTTCATCGAGCACATGGACCACCTGCGCACGCTCCTGATGTACGAGCCCCGCGGTCACGCCTCCATGAGCGGCGCGATCCTCCAACCGCCGACGCGCCCCGACGCAGACTACGGAGTGCTGTTCATCGAGGTCTCCGGGGTGCTGCCGATGTGCGGACACGGCACCATCAGCGTGGCCACCGTCCTCGTCGAGACCGGCATGGTCCCCGTCGCCGGGACCACGACTGTCCGCCTCGACACCCCGGCGGGACTCGTCACCGTAGACGTCCACGTCCAGGACGGTGCGGCGAAGTCGGCCACGCTTACCAACGTCCCCGCCTACTGCGTCGGCCTGGACCGCAGGGCGGACGTGCCGGGGTACGGGACGGTGACGTACGACCTCGCCTTCGGCGGGAACTTCTACGCCTTCGTCGAACTGGACGCGCTGGGGCTGCCGTTCGACCGCTCACGAAAGGACGACCTGCTCGCGGCGGGGCTGGCCGTCATGGACGCGATCGACGCATCACCGGACCGCCCCGTTCACCCGGAACAGCCCGAGATCGCCGGGGTCAAGCATGTCTACCTCGCCGCCCCCGGCTCCGACGCACACCGCTCCCGCCACGCCATGGCCATCAAACCGGGCTGGTTCGACCGCTCACCGTGCGGCACCGGCACGTCGGCACGCATGGCCCAGCTGCACGCCCGCGGCGCGCTGCCGCTGCACCGCGACTTCGTCAATGAGTCCTTCATCGGTACCGAGTTCACCGGCCGTCTCGTCGCGGAGACCGAAGTCGGCGGGATGCCCGCCGTCGTTCCCCGCATCACCGGGCGTGCCTGGATCACGGGCACCGCCCAGTACTTCCTCGACCCGGATGATCCCTTCCCCGGAGGCTTCCTCCTGTGACCACTGCCCTGGCCTCGGTCGTCTCGCGCAACCCGGCCGATCCTTCCGACGTCCTGGTCAGCGTCCCCGCTGCGGGGGCCTTCACCGCAGTCCGCGCCGTGGAACAGGCTCGTGCCGCCCATCCCGGCTGGTTCGCGGCCGGCGCGGCCGCCCGATCGGCGGCGCTGGGTACGGTCGCCGCTGCCGTGGAGGCCGCCGCGGACGAACTGGCAGCCCTCGCCGTACGCGAGGTGGGAAAGCCGCTCACCGAAGCACGTGCCGAAGTGGCCCGCACCACCGCGATCTGGAGGTACTACGCCCAGGCCTCCTTCGAGCCCAACGGTGCCGTCCACGAACAGGCCGCCGGCGGGGGGCTGCTGTTGACCCGCCGTCGCCCGCACGGTGTCGCGGGGCTGATCACGCCGTGGAACTTCCCTTTCGCCATCCCCACTTGGAAGGTCGCCCCGGCGCTCGCGACCGGCAACACCGTCGTCCTGAAGCCCGCGCCCGAGGCGACCGCCTGCGCCCAGCGCCTGGCCGAGATCGTCCACCGATCCGTACCTTCCGAGGTGTTCACCGTGCTGCCCGGTGGGCCGACCGAGGGGGCCGCCGTCGTTTCGGCTGCCGACGTGGTCTCCTTCACCGGCTCCACGGGGGTCGGCCGGAAGGTCGTCCGCACCGCCACCGCGCGAGGCATCCCGGTCCAGGCCGAGATGGGCGGGCTGAACGCGGCGATCGTCCTGCCCGACGCGGACATCGCCCGAGCCGCTGCGCACATCGCCGACGCGATCGCCGGGTACGCGGGGCAGAAGTGCACCGCCACCAGCCGTGTCGTCGCCGTCGGTGCCGCCCTCGACCCGCTGCGCGATGCCCTCACCGAGGCGCTGCGGGCGCGGCCGGCGGGGGACCCCGCCGATCCGGCGACGGTGTGCGGACCGGTCATCAGCCGGCAGGCCCGCGATCGCGTGCTCCAGGCGAGACAAGGCCTGCCCGAGCTCGTGGGCGCCGCCGTCTCCGCGGGAACGAACGGCTGGTACGCGGCCCCGGCGCTCGTCGAGAAGGTGTCACCGGACCACCGGCTGCTGAACGAGGAGGTCTTCGGGCCGCTGGCAGCACTGCTGCCCGCCGAGGACCTGGGCCACGCGGTACGGATCACGAACTCCGTCTCGTACGGCCTGGTCACCTCTGTGCACACCGCCTCGCTCGATGCGGTGCTGCACGGGCTCGACCACCTCGACACCGGCATGATCCGCGTCAACGCCCCCTCCACGGGCGTGGACTTCCATCTGCCCTTCGGTGGAGTGAAGGCCTCCAGCCGCGGTCCGCGCGAACAAGGACATGAGGCCCTGGCGTTCTACACCAGTGGCCGCACCTACTCCCTGTCCCCCGCGCGTCCATAGGCCCACATGCGGATCGTTCGAGAGGATCGGGTCATGGCACATCCTCTCAGCTTGGCGTTCGACCAGCCGGTTCACTCGACCCGCTGATCTGGACGTCCTGTCCCACTTTCGTGTCGAGTTCTACGACTGCCTGTACAGCTGCGCGGGCGCGCTCTTCGAGCTCACCGACGCGGTGCCATGCGCGGACGGGCCGGTGCAAACCCTGGCCGAGCTCTCCTTGACGGTCGGGCATCGGCGCGGGCACGGTGCACTGCACGCAGCCCTGGACCGCGGCCGGCCGGAGCCGACACGGTTGCGCCGCACGCTCGCGGGCCCGCCGCCGCCCAAGACGGCCGACGAGCGGAGCGTGCTCGCCGTGGGACGTGTCGCACTGGCCACGACCGGACCCTCCCACCAGTGGTGACCGGCTCTTCTGCCATGTCTACGGACGCGTCGAGCGCAGCTCGGACCAACTGGTGCCCGGCCGGCCCTACTCCTTCGTCGCGGCCCTGGAGTCCGGCCGCACCTCCTGGGCGCTCTCCTGGACGCCCTCCGCCTGGGCCCGGCCGACGACGCGACCACCGCCACCGCCGCCCGACTTGGCGATGTCGTCGAGCGGCCGACGCGCGCGGGCCGCTGGAGACCGGGTGATCCGGACATCCTGATCAAGATGGACTCCGGCTGCGACGTCGCCTACCTGACCCACGCTCTCGCGGCCTGCCCGTCGTGCCGGCACGACGGCGTCCTCACGTTCAACGAGCCCGAAGCCGGCACGAGCCGGAGGCCATCACCAGCACGGACACCACCCGCTACGGCAGGCCGCGACGGCCTGGGACCGGATGCAGCTCACCCATCGTGGCCCCTGGCTGAACCACGCCGGACAAGAACTCTCCGTCCTGCACCGCACATTGATCCGGCCGAAGGCCGAGCACCCGCCCGGCGACCGCGACCCGAAACCGGTCTGTCCGTGGTGCTCGGCCATCGCCGCCGCACCGGCGGACGTGGACGGGCATCCCGACGCATGCGGACTCGCGACGGATCCTGACTCAGGCCGTGTCGTTCGGGATGTGGTCCGGGCCGCCGGCCAGTTCGCCGAGCCGGATGGGCTGGGCGATCGGACGGTGGTGCGGGACGGCCGCCGGCAGCCCCTCGACCGGCCGGCCGAGGGGCTCGCCGCGCAGCCGCGCGCTGAGCTCGGCGACCGTGGGGCCGCACATGCGGGCCTGGCACGGGCCGAGACCGGCTCGTGTCTCCAGCTTGGCGACTCTCGCGGCGGCACTCGCCACATTGGTGACAGCCCGGCAGATCGACGCGTAGTCGGTCTCCTCGCAGCGGCAGACGACCGTCTCCGGCCGCAGCCACCCGTGCCAGGCCGCACCGATGGGGTGCGCCCGAACCAGCCGCTCGGCGAAGGCCCTGCCCTGGTCCCGGCTGCGGCGTAGGTGGCGCAGGGCGGGGGCCGCCGGATCGCCGCCGCCGGCCACCCACCCGGCGAGCGCGCCCTCCGCCCGTGCGGCCGGGGCGCCCGCGATGCCGGTGATCTCGCCGGAGGCGTACACCCCGGGACAGCTGGTGCGCTGGTCGTCGTCGACGTCGACGAACTCGCCGGCCGATGAGCCGCGCAGCGCGCAACCGGCGGCCACTGGAAGCTCCAGCTGTGGACTGAAGCCGTGGGTGACGCACACCGCGTCAACCGCGATGGTGCGCTCACTACCCGGCACCACCGACCAGTCACCGCGCAGCCGTGCGGTGACGACCTCCTCCACCCGGCCGTCGCCGCGCGCCTCGATCACGGCGCGACCCGTCCGGCAGGGCACCCGATGCCGTATCAGTGCCGCTGTGTACTCCGCGAGCTCGCCGGCTTTCCCGGCCTGCGCGGCCAGCTCCCAGGGGCGCTGTGACCAGCCTCGCGCCACGGTGGCCGTCACGTTGGCCTCGAGCACTGCCGACACTCGGGAGCCGGCTTCCAGCAGCGACGCGGCCACCGGGAGCAGGAACGGTCCGGTGCCGGCGACCACCACCCGGTCACCGACCACCACCCGCTCGCCCTTGGCCAGCGCCTGTGCCGCGCCGGCGGTGAACACGCCGGGCAGTTCCCAGCCGGGGAACGGGAGCATCCGGTCGTGGGCGCCGACGGCGAGCACCAACGCGTCGGGGTCGAGTCTGAGGCGACGCCGGTCAGCGCCGTCGGCCGGGCCGCATAGGACATGGACCCTCGGTGGTCCGGGCTCGTGCGGGGCCAGGCGCTCCAGCGCCCACACCGTGGTGTCCGGCCACCAGGTGCAGCGTGGGTGCGCCAGCACCCGCCGACGGCGCCGGTCGAAGGCTCGCCAGCCATGCTGGAGCCGCTCCGGGCGGACGGCGGCGTAGGCGTCCGGCAACATGCGGTGGTATTGGCCGCCGGGCTGTTCCGCCGAGTCGATCAGTGTCACCTCGGCGCCGGCCGTCAGCGCGGTCTCCGCCGCGGCGAGGCCTGCGGGGCCCGCGCCGACGACGGTGACGTGAGGGGGCGTCATCCGTCCTCCGTTCCGGACTCTTGCACGGTCCCCGGCGTGCTGGGCTTCCGGGACTGAAGAGTCACCACGTCGCCGTCACGTGCCCGGCGGCGACAGGCGCGGACGTCACGCTCGGCGCCCACGGTCACCAGACAGTTGAAGCAGACGCCGATTCCGCAGAACACCCCCCGGGCGGCGCCGGAGACTCCGCGGCACCAGCCGAGACGGCCGGCCGCGAGCATCACTCCCGCGATGCTCTGGCCGTCGATGCCCTCAACGGCCTCGCCGTCGACGGTGATCAGCAGCGGCCTGTCCCGCCGCCCGACTGCGTCGGCCTGGGCGCTGACACGTCTCGGGCTCATGCCGTCTCCTCACGCGCGGGATGTGCTGTCGCGCCCAGTACGGCCGGGCGGTCCACCCGGAACGCGGTCACGTCGATCTCCGTCGGCAGATCCAGCAGCAAGTTCCGCAACAGCCGAGCAGTGCCTACCGACAAGCCGATCCCAGCGCCCTCGTGACCCCCGGCGTGCCAAAGGCCGGTGAGTCGCGGGTCGGCGCCGATGATCGGCAGGTGGTCGGGTACATAGGGCCGGAATCCTCCGTACGCGCGCATCACCGGGACACCGGCCAGACCGGGAAACAGCCGTAATGCCTTGGCGGCGATGCCGGACAGAACCTCGGGGCGGAGGCTGTCGTCGAAGCCGACCCGCCGGCGCGAGGAGCCGACGAGGACGCTGCCGCCCCGGGTGGACTCCACCACCGCCGACGTCTGCAACTCCTCGGCGCTGCTGCCGACCGCGCCCACGTAGTCGGCGTCATAGACCTTGTGGAAGACCGTCGGCGGCAGCGGCGTGGTCACCAGCACATCGCCGCGGCGGGGACGGACGTCCACCGGTGCACCGAGGCGGGCGGCCAGCTCGCCGGCCCACGGCCCGGCGGCGTTGACGAACATGTCGGCCTCGATGAGGCCGGCCGGGGTACGCACCCCGGTGAGACGCCCTGCGCGCATGACCCCACCGAGCACCTCGCATCCCGTCCGCAGTTCCGCGCCGCCCTGCAACGCGTCCGTGAGCAGGGCTGCGGCCGCCGCGGCGGGCTGCACCTGGGCATCGTCGGGGTAGTGCAGTGCCCCGGTGTGGTCGCGGGTGACCAACGGCTCGGCCGCGGCGAGCGCGTCGGCGTCGAGAACCTCCGCGCGCACACCCGCGGCGCGCTGCGCGTCGGCGAACCGGGACAGCTCAACGGCCCCGGCATCCGTGGTCGCGACGACGATGCCCCCTTTGGGCTCCCACTCCACTGCGCGCACCGCGTGGGCGGACCTCTCGGCGATGTCGGCGAGCACCTGCGGCCACAGCCTCCGGGACAGCTGGGCGAGCTCCAGCTCCGGTCCGGGCGCCTTGTCGGAGACCAGCACGTTGCCCTCGCCGTGCGCGGTGGTCGCCTGGGCAGCACCACCACGGTCGACGACGGTGACCTGGAGGCCGGCCAGGACCAGCTCACGGGCACAGGCGGCGCCCACGATCCCGGCGCCCAGCACCGCTACCCGCGTTCTCTTCATGGAACCCCCGCTGTTCGCTATATCGAACGAACGGGAGATTATGACGCCGCGTCGGATGTGTCAACGGTCACATCGGGCCTGAGCCCCTGGCGACACCGCCCCCGCACTCGCCCCCGTCGCCGGCCCCGGGCAGGGGGCGCCGAGTGCGGGGGCGGACCGGTGCAGCCGCTGGTCCGCTCGGTATTGGAGCAGCAGCACCGAGCGCACGGCGCCGCCGAGCGCCGTGTAGCTGTGCGGCAGCGCCGCGTCGAATCCCACGTAGTCGCCCGGACCCAGCTCCACCTCGCGCCCGTCCACCTGCACGCCGAGCCTGCCGTCCTGCACGATGGTGTGCTCGGTCCCGACGTGCCCGAGGGAATCCTGTCGACCACCGCCCCGCACCCGCTGGTCGTAGACCTCGAAGACGGCATCACCCGACTCGATCCGCCGCAGTGAGCGCAGATCGACCCCCTCGCCCCTCAGTACCTCCACCTCCTCGCCGCGCACCACGACCAGCCCGTCGGAGGGCCGGTTGTCCAGCAGATCGGAGATCGGCACCTCCAGCACGCGCGAGAGACTGAACACCGTCTCGATGGTGGGATTGCCCGTGCCGGACTCCAACTGCGACAGCGTCGCCTTGCCGATCCTCGAACGCCGGGACAGCTCGGAGATCGACAGCCCTCGCCGAGTCCTCGCGCGCCTCAGATTGGCGGCCAGCATGCCCCGAATCGAGCCCTCGGAGACACTCACACTCTTCCCTCTTCTCTCCCACCTCCGTTCGCTATACCGTACAGAGGGCGGCTGGTTCGTTCGCTGTTCCGAACAGCTTCGGACATCGCGCTGCTGCACCGCAAGAAAACCCGGCCGCGACTCCCGTAGCGGGCGCCGCCGCGATCGGTCGACTCCGGTGAGCGGCAGGCCACCGAGCCACCGGCCCCCGAAAGCAGGGCTCTCGCCTCTTCGAAGCCGACCGCCCGAAGCTCTGCCGCGCCCGCACCGGACGCCCCCAAAGCCCAGGGGCGGCGGTAGAACCGGCACACTCCTGAGAGACCTGGAACGGGTGCTGATGGAACTCGAGCTCCGACACCTGCGGATTCTGTGCACGATCGCCGACACACTGAGCCTCGGCAGGACAGCCACGGTCCTCGGGTGCTCGCAGCCGGCGGTCAGCGGCCAGCTGAAGCGCATCGAGCGGCTGTTGGGCGCGGACCTGTTCGTCCGGGGCAGTGCGGGGGTGACGCCGACGCGCTTCGGGGTCGAAGTCGTGGTGCGGGCGCGCGAGGTGGTGGCACTGGCCGACGCGATCGGGCGGCGGTCCGCCGCGGAACGGCTCGGGACCGGTCGGGTGCTGCGGCTGGCCGCGACGAACACGCCCATTCTGCCGGGCCTTCTGCAACGGGCGCGCGCCGTCCTGCCGGCGCTGACCACGCAGGTGAGCAGCGTCTACTCCTCGGCCGGGATCGTGGGTCTGCTCGAGGAGGGCAAACTGGACGTCGGCGTCGCGGTCGACTATCCGGGAAGCGAGTTGCGGCATCCGGAGGCCGTGGCGCGACGCGGCATCGTCACCGAGCCGAGCTTCGTCGCCCTGCCCGCCGACCACCCGGCGAGCGCGCGGTGGGACGTGTCGCTGTTCGAGCTGGCAGGTGACGCCTGGTTCCTGACACCGGACGACGGTGCGGGCTGGCCCGACGTCTGCTACGACGCCTTCCGGGCGGCCGGCTTCACCCCCGCCACGGTGCACGAATTCCTCGGGGACCGCGACCAGTTGCAGCGGATGATCGCGGACGGGCTGGGGATCTCCGTTGTCCAGGCGACGTGCAAGCCGAACCCGGGCGTGGTCGTCAAGCCGTTGGCCGGCACACCCCTGTGGTGCCGCTACGTACTGGTGTGGCATCGCGAGCGCGTGTCCGAGGAGATGGCCGAGACACTCTTCGGCGCCGCCCTGGCTGCCTACGAGGAACTCATCGCCCGCGCGCCGCACTTCCAGGCATGGGCCGCCCGTCACTACCGCACCTCGCGTACGTAGGCCGCAGGAGGTGGACGGCCGGTGCGCCGCCGCAGCCGCGGCGCGTCGACCGGAGTCGACCGGGCCGCGGCCTCGGGTCAGTCGGTGTCGGTGACGGGGGCTCAGTAGGAGGTGGTGACGGTGACCCCGTTGAAGTCGGTCACCGCGTACAGGCTGATGTACCGGTAGCCCGCCTCGGTGTTGGTGACGGTGATGCTCTCGGTGCTGCCGGAGTTGGTGGACCTCTTGGTGTAGGCAGTCGGGCCGGCCCATGTCGCCGGGTCGTAGTAGAGGTCGGCGTTGCCGCTGCCGCCGCTGGTGGTGACCTTCAGGGTGGTGGTGCCGGCCGGCAGGTAGATCCAGAAGTAGTCGGTGTCACCCGCCGCCCCGGACTGGTCGGAACGGTAGCAGTTCCGGCCCATGGCCTGGGTGTTGGAATCGGTGCACGCCGTGGCCGAGCCGTGGCCGCTGCCACCGGTCAGGGCGTCGAGCCAGGCGTCGAAGTCGGCGTCGTAGCCGGTGCCGATGCTGTTGTAGACGGTGTAGGCGCCCTGGTAGTCCCCGGTCCGCATCTTGGCCAGCATGGCTTGGATCCGGTCGGGGTGCTTCTCGGTCATGTATCGGACGGCCAGGTAGCCCCACGGGTAGGTTCGGGTCTCGTCGTCGATGGCGTAGGTGTTCTGGAACAGCTGGCTGAGCTTGTAGGTGTGCTTGGCGGCCTCGGTGATCGCGCCGTCGTCGGTGATGCCGCGGTAGGTGTAGGAGACGTACTCCGCCTGGCCTTCAATCCACCACACGTCCGGCACTGTGACCTGGGTGCCGAAGTCGCCTCTCATGTCGTAGACGGACTGGAGGATGTGGGCGAACTCGTGGTTGAGGTTCCACGCGTTGGCCGGGAACCCGTTGTCGGTCGGCCACTGGTAGAGGATGGAGTAGGCGATGTTGTGGGGGTCGGTGGGCGTGCCGGTCAGCGTCTCGCCGCCGTTGTCGGTGTCGTTCCCGAAAATCGCCCACGAGTAGGTCGTGTAGTCGGTCCTGCTCCCGAAGATGACCATCTTCAGGTCGAAGTACTCCCCGGGTATCGGCGTGGTGGTCTTGACCTGGTCCTGGTAGAACCTCACCTCGTTCGTCAGGCTCGTGCAGACGGCGGTCCGCTCCGTCGCCGTGAGCGCCTGCGCCATGACCGTGAAGTCGTCACAGGGGTAGTTGATCGGCAGCGCGGCCGCGGTGAGCTGTTTCGCCAGATCGCAGACCCCGTAGTAGGAGCACTGGCTCGGGTCCCCGGTGCTGGCCCGGTAGGCGACGTGCACCCACAGGTCGTCCGTGGCACCGGTGATGGACGAGCCGTCCAGCAGACCCTTGACGAGCGGGCGGATCTTGCTCTGGAGGGCCGGGATCTGGACGAAGTTGGCCAGGTCGTTCCCTGCGTTGGAGTCGAGCACCTCGTTGCCGCCGCCGAGCAGGTCGCGGTGGTCGAGGGTGAATTTGTAGAGGGTGTCGGCGATGCCGGGGTCGGCGGTGATCGCGGTGACGAAGTCCGGGAGCCAGGGGCCGCGCCACAGCGGGGTGTAGATCGCGTTCAGCGCCCGGTCCATCTCGGGAACGGCGTCCCAGACACCGCTGTTGTAGGCGTTGAGGTACCGGGAGTAGACCTTCAGGTAGTCGGCCTGCACCTGCGCGCTGTCGGAGAGGACGAACGCCTGCTCCAGCACGCCGCCGTTGCCCGCGCTGACGTCGTTCGCGTGGCCGCCGGCGAACAGCGTGTCCAGCCCCTTCTCGACGGCGCCGCGCAGCACGGAGTCGTAGGTGCCGACGTCCTGCGGGTCGCCGTACTGCACGTAGTAGCCGGCGCGCATGAAGTACATCAGCTCGTACAGGCCGCCGGAGTCATCACCGGTGTAGGAGCCGGCCGCGCTCGTGACGCCGTTCGCCACCGCGAGCATCTGCGACTGGTTGAACACCGCGTGCGCGTCTGAACCGGTCAGGCTGAACAGCGGGTTGAGGCAGGAACTCCAGTCCACTGTCTTGATGTACGACACCAGGTCGGTGCCGGACCGGCTCGCGAAGTCCGCTGTGGTGCACGCGGCTCCGGCCGGGTTGAGTGCCGTGCGCCCTGACAGGTGTGGCTTGGACGGCTTGGCCGAACCCAGGGCGGCCGGCTCCCCGCGGAGCTTCGCCGGCAGCGGCTTCGCCCGCGTGGTGGCGGCTTGGGACCGACCGGTCTCGGGGCCGGTCGGCGTGGCCTTTCCGTGCTGTCTGGCCGCCTGCACGGCCGCGGAGGGTGGCGCGGCAGGTGATGGGACCGGCCCGGTGACACCGGGGGCCGCGACGGCCGGGGCGACCGTCATCAGGCCCGCGACGAGGCCTCCGGCCGCCAGCCCGGCGGCCAGGATCCTGGGCAGGAGTGGTCGAGACTGCATCACGTCTCCAGTGGGGGGAGCGAAGAGGGAGCCGCCCGAAGAGGCGGGCAGCGGTATGTAACATTGCACTGAGGTGAAGTCATGGGCAATGCTCCAGGGCCCAGCACTGTCTCCGGCCGACCCATAACACCGGTGCGCTGCGCGGGAGTACCGGTGCAACAGGTCGCCCACACCTGACTGGAGTGAGAAGCCGACGACAAGGACACGGCCCATCGAGACGGTCGACCGGCATACCGGCGGCGAGCCGTTCCGGATCCTCGTGGACGGCCCGGACGCGGTGACGGCGGAGGGACCGACGGTCGCCGAGCACCGGACCGTCGCGCCCCGGAGAGAGGACGTGCAGCGGGTACGGGCTGCTGAGCGGCGAACCGCACGGCCACGCGGACCTGTACGGCGGTTTTCCGTGCCGCACGACGACGGTGGCGCCCATCGCGGTGTCCTCTTCCGGCACAACGACGGGCTCTCCACGGCCTGGGGGCACGACACGATGACCCTGGGCGCCTGGGCGGTCGCCTCGGGCCGGGTCCCAACGCCCGCCGACGGCCTCGACGTGGTGATCGGCGTCCCTCCGGGCGCGTCACGGCGGACGTCAGGACCAGCAACGCCCCGGCCCAGGACGTCACGTTCACGTTCACCGACGTGCCCGCCCACGTCCACGCGAGCGGCGTGGACGGGCCGGCCTCCCGTGGCAAGGTCACCGTCGACACCGCGTTCGCCGGCGCGATGTACGCGATGGTGCCGGCCGCGTCCGTCGGGCTGCGCGTCCGGCCGCAGGACGTCACCGCGCTCACCGCGGTCAGCCGGGAGATCCGCGACGGCACTCGACGCCGCCCGCGCCGCCGCGCATTCGCAGGACGGTGACATCCCGCGGGTCGCCACCGAGCCGGCCTGCGGGCAGGGGATGTTGCCGCCGTCCGAGGCCGGTGGGTGGTTCGGGATGAAGATCACCACGCGCCGAACGACACAGCCCTCGGCCCGAAGCGCGTCAACGCGACCTGCCTCCTGCACGACAGCCGTACCCTGACGCCGACGGCGTTCCTCGACCGCATCGCGCTCACGACGCCGCACACCCCCGCGGTCTCGGTCGCCGGCTGACTCGACCGGCCGCACGATCTCGTGCGCGGCGCCGCCGACGGGCTGCGACTCGTGGTCTTCGGTGCCGGTCCGCGGGCCGAGTGGCCCGTCCGGACGATCCGGGCGCATGGGCGGGTCGCTGCGCCTCCGTCCTCGCGAAAGCCGGGCGAGCACGCTGCGCGAGGAAGCCGGTGGCGTCATGGCGGTGGCGATGGCGGAGGGCGCCCGGACCTGACCCACGCACCCTGGTGACCGTGGCCGAGCCGCTCACCTCGAGCGCGGTCCCGCCCTGCGACCGTCCGGCGGTCGTGAAGACCACCGGCATGGGATGGGAAGACCTGGTGGTCGCCGTAGCGGCCCAACGGCAGGAAGAGGCGGACCGGCGGCGAACTCGGGCGGGACGGCATCTCCCTGGTTCCGTACCATGTGAAATGGTACCGTCAGGCCCGCGGCGGATCCCCGAGGGACGGAGCGTACGGTGGGTCGACAAGACGTAGGGCAGCGCGCGGGCGCGAGCCACGACCGCGCGCCGTCGTCAACGCTGGCGGAGTGCTTCACGCGGGGCTGGGCCGATTCGGCTCAGGCCGCGCCGGTACGGTCCGGAGCGGCGTACGCGGCCGAACGCCGCGCGCTGCTGTCCGCGCGCTTCCCCGGTGAGCGGATCGTGGTCCCGGCCGGCGGCCTGAAGGTCCGGAGCAACGACTTCGACTACGCTTTCCGCCCGCATTCCGCGTTCCTCCACCTCACCGCCGAAGAGGGCGGCGGTGCCGCCCCGGACAGTGTCCTCGTCCTCGAACCGACAGGCACAGGCCATGAGGCCACCGTGTTCACGCGGCCGCGCTCCCCGCGCGACGGCGGGCCGAACGGCACCGAGTTTTACCGCGACCGCCGCTACGGCGAGTTCTGGGTCGGCCGGCGCCGCACCCTGGCGGAGACCTCCGACGCCCTGGGCGTCACGGTCCTCCCCCGCGACGACCTCGCACGCGCCCTCGCCTCGCCCGTCCCGACTCGGGTGGTGCGCGGCCAGGACCCGGTGGTCGACGCCGCGGTGCCGCCGGCTGCGGAGCAGGAGTCCGAACTGCTCGTGTTCCTCTCGGAGTCGCGGCTGGTCAAGGACGAGTGGGAGGTCGAGCAGATGCGCGCGGCCGTGGACCACACCGTGGCAGCCTTCCACGACGTGGCGGGCGAACTCCCCACGGCCGCGCGGCTCGCACGCGGCGAGCGCTGGATCGAGGGAACGTTCAACAGACGAGCCCGGCTGGAAGGTTACGGCCTCGGCTTCGAGACCATCGCCGCGGCCGGCGCGCACGCGTGCGTCCTGCACTGGATGCGCAACGACGGTCCCGTCCGCGACGGCGAACTACTCCTGCTGGACGCCGGTGTGGAGACCGACACCTGTTACACCGGCGACGTGACCCGCACCCTGCCGGTCGGCGGGCGCTTCACCGACGCGCAGCGTCAGGTCTACGACCTGGTGCACGCAGCCCAGTCCGCGGGCATCGCCGCGCTGCGGCCCGGCGCGCGCTTCGGCGACTTCCACGACGCCGCGACGCGCGTCATCGCCGAGGGCCTGGACGCCTGGGGCCTACGGCCGGGCGGCACCGGCCCCCACGACCCGTCCTTGTACGGCCGTTACACCCTCTGCGGCACCGGACACATGCTGGGCCTGGACTGCCACGACTGCGCCGGCGCTCGGAGCAGCGCCTACCTGGACGGTGTCCTGGAGCCGGGTCACGTACTGACCGTAGAGCCCGGTCTGTACTTCCAGCCCGACGACCTGACGATCCCCGCGTTCCTGCGCGGCATCGGCGTGCGCATCGAGGACGACTTCCTCATCACCGCCGACGGCGCCGTCTGCCTCTCGTCGGCTCTGCCGCGGGCCGCCGACGATGTCGAGGCATGGGTGACCGCCGCGCGCTGACCTCGCCCGGCCGAGGACAGCGAGCACGGCCGAGGCCGGCACGAGGAAAGAGGCACTGATGCACACGGAGGCTCCGCTCAACTCTGGGTTCCCGCGTCGAGCACCGCACGCGGCGCCGCTTCGTCGGCAGGAGCGACTGCCTCGACAGGTAGGGCGAGTTCTCCCGCGCGTACCGGTACGGAGCGCGGTCGGGCATCCCGAACGGGCGGAGAACGAGCGCGTCCACGGTCACCTGCCCGAGCGCGCGGTGGAGGCGAAGCCGCGGCCGGCCACAAACAGGCAGGTCCAGTACCTGAGGAATGCGCGGAGCGTACTCAGCGGGCCAGACCGTGCGGCCGGCGGGCCCGGATCCTCATCTGCCGTGCGCTGATGCGGATCCGTCGCTGCTCCTGCTCGACGAGCCGTTCAACGACCTCGACCTGCCCTCCCGCGAGGACCTCGTGGACGCACTGCAGCGGCTCTCGGCCGACCGGCCCGGCCTCGCCACCATCACCGTCACCCACTACGTGGAGGAGCTCCCGCCCAGCACCACTCACGCCTTTCCTGCGCAAGGAGGGCCGCGAGCCGGCGTCCGGGCCGGTCGACGGCGTACTCACCCCGGACAGCATGACGCTCTGCTTCGGACGCCCCGTCCATGTCGCCCGCCACGACGGCCGCTGATACGCGCGCTCCCGCCGCTGACGCCGCGACTCCACGGGGCCGACGCGCCGTCGGACGGACATGCGCCCGTAGACCCAGCCGCACCCGAACCGCCCCGACGGCATGTCGCTCAGACGTCATCGCGGGACCGGAATCGTTCGGTGACGAGCAGCGCGGTCAGTGAGAGCGGCCCGAGCAGCACCAGGCCCGCGGTGCCCCTGAGGACAGTGTTGAGCACGTGGGCATCGGGAGCCGCGGTCGCCGCGTTCGAGCTGACGGCCTTCACGATGGTGACGGTGACCGCGACGCCGATCGCGCCCGCCAGGATCAGGCAGGTCAGGACCATGCCGGAGGCGGTTGCCCGCTGCTGCGGAGGCGCGTACGCCTGCGTGGCCACATTTGTCAGTGCCCAGTTGAGTCCGGTGCTCGCCCCCACCACGAAGAGCACCATGGTGTAGAGCCACAGCGGCTGAATGAACGTCAACACCAGCAGGGCGACGGATCCGGTCACCGCACCGAACACCATGAGGACCTCTGGCCGCCGGCGCTCGGTAAGTCGCCCCGCCCAGTAACTGGCTGAGGCGTTGCCACCCGACAGGGCCAGGAAGATCAGCCCGGCATGGACGGGAGACAGGCCACGTACCTGCTGGAGGTACAGCGCGCTGAGAACCGAGACCACGAAAAGGACCACGTTGAACACCGCGCCGGCGGCCGTGACCACGGTGAACGGTACGTGCCGCAGCAACGCCGGATCGAGAAGCGGATCCTTCGCCCGTCGTTCCACAAGGCAGAACGCGGTCAGCAGGACGAGTCCGGCCATGAGCAACGTGACTGTAGGAGCTGAGGCCCACCCCCATGCCTCTCCCTGACCTACGCCCAGCATGACGCAGACCAGACCCGCGGCGACGGTGAACACACCAGGCGTGTCGAGACTTCGCGGCGCCGACTCGTCGCGGTTCTCCGGCACGTGGCGCAGCAGAAGGCCTGCGGTGATCACGCACAGCGGTACGTTCAGGAAGAACACACCACGCCAGCTCACATGCTCGGCGAACATCCCACCGACGAACGGGCCGATCACGGTACCCAGCGCGCCGAAGCCCAGCACCGTGCCGACCGCACGCGCCTGGAGTCCGCCCTCGAAGCCCGCCGCCGTGAGCGCCACCGCGACAGGGAGCATCATCGCCGCGCCGATTCCGAGGGCCACACACCCGATCACGAGCCACACCGGGCTCTGCGCGATTCCGCAGAACACCGAGACCACGGCGAACCATCCGAGGCCGATCACAACCACCGTGCGTCGACCACGCTGGTCAGCCAGGCGCCCCGCGACCATCATCAGCGTCCCGAGCGAGAGCAGGTAGCCGCTGACCACCCATTGCAGTCTCACCGGCGTGGTGCCCAGGTCACCGGCGATCACGGGCAGCATCAGATTCAGGGCGAACCAGTTCATCTGCACGAGGAGGACGGCCAGCGAGCCGGCCGCGACCAGGCTGCGCTCACGGCCACGGAAACCGATCACCGCCGGACCACCGCCACCATGCCGCCTCGCCCGCGACTGCGCCTGATACCGAGTCCCGGCGGATCGCCGAGCGGTACCCCTTGTCCCCCTCCGTTCGAAACCGGCTCCCGCGGCCGGGCAAGCCCCGCCCTCAGCCAGTCCATGAACACCACTGCGCCGTCCGCAGGAATCCCCTCGGAGCGGGGGCCTCGCGACGATCACTTCCGGTTTCCGCCTCGTGCCCTCCCGGCCAGTCCGTCATGGCTGCCATGGTGACATCACACGATGCCCGTCCCTCCGGTGACGGGGCCGAGGACTACTCCGGCCGCGCAGCCGTGGCCAAACAGTCGCTTCACGAACCGAGCAAGGCTCATGACCAAGCGCCGTTCGACGGGAATGGCCGCTTTCCGGTCCTCCGCAAGAAGCAATTCCGGCACCGTACGGCGGAGCCGGGTCCTGTGCCGGACAACGGTCGCGAAGTCTGTGGTAGGACGAGAGGCGTCGTCAACCGGAGCTCGGTAGTGGTCGACCACTCGTAGAGCCATGAGCATCGACCTTCCCCAGCTACGGCACACGGGATCAGCCCTGCATCGCAAGATCTCTTCGATCTCGTCACGAAAGGAAGTTTCCAAGATGACGCAATTCGATGAGGATGCGGCATTGGAAGCGGCAACAAATATGTTCTGGCAGCAGGGAATCGAGAATACCGATATCCGCGATGTCGCGGAGGCGACGGGCATCGCCAGCGAAACACTGACCCTGCGTTACGGCGACAGGCAACAGCTTTTCGCCATCGCCCTCCGCCGCTATGTCGACCGGCACTCCATCCCGACGTTCTCCAGACTGTCGGGAGCAGAGGAAGGCCTTCCGGCGATCGAGGCTCACTTCGAGTCCCTCATCCAGCGAGGCGAGACAGGCCCCCTGGTGGGGTGCGGATGCCTGATCACCAATGCGCACGCCAGCCCGGAAGCGTCCCGAGATGACGTCAACGAGCTTCTCCAGTCCCATCATCGCCAACTCTGTGAGGCGGTGCGCAACGTACTGGCGGTGGCCATGACCAAGGGCCAGATTCGGAGCACTCTGGATCTGGACGCCACCGCCGAAGCACTGACACTTCTCGCCTACGGAGTGAATCTGCGGTCTCGTGTCGGCGCTGACGCCGACACCCTGCGACGGGCGGTGGCCACCGTCATCGGCGGTCTGAAGACCTGAGCGGGGTCGGGGGCCTGGCGCGGTGGCCGCTGCTCCGTATCCGGCCCCCGCAGCTTCAAAACGGACACGCGTTGCGCAGGCCGCCGGCAAGCGTCCGCCAGGAGGGCCGCCCCCGGCTCACCACTCGTCACGGGGACCTTCCGGGCGTCCGGAGTGAGCTGGTCGAGCAGCGCGTGATCGGTCTCGCCGGCGAGCCTCAGCAAGTCGGGCACCAGGTCCTCGCGCAGCGCACAGCAGGCGCAGTCGTTCACCAGCGGCACGTCACCGCCGCTCAGCAGTCCGCCGGCATCGCGCACCGTCCGATGGACCGCGCTGTCGACCGCGGATGTGAGGTCGTGGTGCGGGGCCACTGAGCCGGGGACCTCCGCAGGATCTCCTCGACCGCGGCCCGGCGGACGTCAGCATGCGGCCCTCCGACGATTGCGACCGGCAGCCGGCGGCGGTTTCCGCTCATTTCTCGTTCCGTTGGCGTCCGTGAGACGGTTGACGCGATCGGCATCGAGGCCGCGGTGGCGCGCATCCGCGCCCGAGGAGGAACGGTCTGACGGCCGAGAAGAGCAAGATCGCGAAGAATGGGAAGCGACGCCTCGTGGTGGCCCGCTGCGCCGCGCGCCGGGCCGCACTGAAAGTGCTCGCCGCCTCCCCCGGAACCTCCGACGAGGACCGTGCCGCAGCCCAGCGGGAGCTGCGCCGACAGCCCGCGACGCCGGTGCCACCCGCCTGCGCAACCGCGACGCCGTGGACGGCCGCCCGCGCGGTCACCTGCGCGCCTTCGGACTGTCCCGCATCCGCGTAAGGGAGACGGCCCACTCGGGCGAGTTGCCCGGCGTGACCAAGAGCAGTTGGTGAACCTCGGAGCCTGCCGCACGGACATCTGACGTCCTCACGCGCCGTGCGGCCGGACGGACTCCGGGTGTCCCGCACGCGGACGGTGTCCGCGTGCGGGACGATGCGTTCATCCCAGGCGCATCAGCTGGTCGTCAGGGCGGTGTCGTCCACGACGAAGCTGGTCTGGAGCGAGTAGTCCTCCACGCCCTTGAACTTCAGGGTGACCGTCTGGCCCGCCAGCGAGGACAGGTCGAAGGTCTTCAGGACGTAGCCCGACGCCTTGTTCAGGTTCGAGTAGGTCGCGAGGGTGGTCGAACCGGCGGTGACCGTCAGCTTGTCGTACGCGGTGCTGCTGGTGGTCTCGGCGGTGTCGATGTGCAGGTAGAAGGTCAGGGACGCCTTGCAGCCCGCGGGGATCGTCACCGACTGGGACAGGGTGTCGG
>NZ_LBDA02000028.1 GCF_000980885.2 Streptomyces malaysiense
CAGGGGCGGGGCCGTGCGCGGGCGCCGGGGGTCACGCGCGGGTGAGGGCGGCCGCCCGGCGCCGGTGGCGGGCCACCCGCTCCCGGTTGCCGCAGACCTCGCTGGAGCACCAGCGCCGGCGGCGTCCCCGGGAGGTGTCGAGGTAGAGGAGCGGGCAGTTGTCCCCCTCGCACTCGCGAAGGGCGGCCCGCGCGACCGGGTCGGTGAGCAGTTCCACGGCGTCCCGGGCCAGGAGCGCGAGCAGTGCGGCGGGTCCGGGCGGCGCGACCAGCTCGCGGACGAGCAGCCCGTCGCCACGCCGTACGGCACGGGGCACCGGCGGCGTCCCCCGGGCCACCTCGTTCACCCGCCCGAGCGCCCTCCCGTAGGACACCGGCCCACCGCCGGGCCGCACCAGCTTCCCTATGTCCTCGCGCACTTCCCTGAACCGCGCGACCCAGGTCCCGTCGGCGTGCCCGAGCCCCGTACCGGCCGGCACCAGCCCGGCCTCCTCGATCCAGCCGCACAACGCCCCGACGGAGTCCAGCCGTTCACCTGGATGGCCGGTCGCCAACAGGTCCAGACAAACCCGTCCGGCATCGAACCGCAGCGCCATGTGCCTGTCACCGCCTAGGCATACGGGGAGTCGTACAGACCGCCTCCCTCCCACAGTGCCCGCCCGGACGCCTCCCCGGAACCCCTCGCACCGGGGGCGGTCGCGCTCAGGCCGGCGGGATGTTCTGGTTGGCCCGGAAGAAGTTGTCCGGATCGTAGGTGTGTTTGACCTCGGCCAGCCGGTCGTAGTTGCCGCGGTAGGTCGCCCGTACCCGGTCGCCGGCCTCCTCCTGGCCCAGGAAGTTGAGGTAGCCGCCGCCCATGGAGTGGGGGTGCAGGTCGCTCCAGTAGTCGACGCACCAGCGGCGGATCGGCTCGGCGTTGGCGGGGTCCGGGTCGATGCCCGCGATGACACCGGACCACAGGGCGTCCCGGTAGGCCCAGGCCGTCTCGTCGGGGCCTGCCTGGTGGGCCGCTCCGTCCACCGGGTAGAGGTGCATGGTGGACAGGCCGGTGGGGAGGTTCCGGCCGTACTCCGCGTGCACGGCGACGGCGTCGTCGGAGATGGCGTCGAAGAAGTCCCCGCGCCAGTACCACTGGAGCCCTCTGGGCAGCAGCTGGTCGAACATGGTCTGGAGGGCGGGGTAGGGCATGACCGTGGCGAAGTGGAAGGCGGGCGGCCCGGCGTCGGCCACCGCGGCGACGGCCTTCTCCAGCCGCTGCTGTTCCTCTTCCACCGGTGCCCCGGGGCGCGTCGGGGTGTGGCACCACACCACGCCGCACACCTTCTCGCCGTGCAGCGGCTCGGGGAACGGCGGGCCGGGCGGGACGGTCAGCAGCGCGAAGAACCCGCTCAGCTCCCGCGGCGCGGCGGGCAGGAACTCCCGGTACCAGCTCAGCACTTCACGTACCCGGTCGACCGGCCACAGCGTGATCGCGACCCCGACGGCGTCCACCGGGTGCAGCCGGAAGGCGAAGGAGGTGACGACACCGAAGTTGCCGCCGCCGCCCCTCAGCGCCCAGAACAGATCGGGGTGCTGGTCGGCGGACGCGGTGACGAAGCTCCCGTCGGCGAGCACGACGTCCGCGGAGAGCAGGCTGTCGATGGTCAGACCGTAGCGGCGGGTGAGATGACCGTGCCCACCGCCGAGGGTGAGCCCGCCGACCCCGGTGGTCGACATGATCCCCGAGGGCACTCCCAGCCCGAAGGTGTGCGCCGCGTGGTCGAGATCGCCGAGCAGGCTCCCCCCGCCGACCCGGGCAGTCCGGGCCTCCGGCTCCACGTGCACCCAGCGCATGGGCGCCAGATCGAGGGTGAGCGCACCGTCCACCAGGCACAGCCCCGGCCCGCTGTGCCCGCCCCCGCGTACGGCCGTCGCCACGCCGTTGTCCCGCGCGAACGCGAGCACGGTCCGTACGTCCGCCACGTCCGCGCACCGCGCGAACGCGGCCGGCCGCCGGTCGATCATGGCGTTGTAGATGCCGCGGGCCTGGTCGTACCCGGGATCCCCCGGTCCTGTGACGCCTCCTCGCAGAGCCCCCCGCAGAATGTCCAGAGCGGTCTCGTCGATGACGCTCATGGCCGAACACCTCGGTTCGCACAACGGAACCCCTGCCAACGCCGCAAATATTGTCCGTCCGGGGAGCGGCTCTTGCACGCCGGGGCGGGGCGGGCCTCGGGAGGGGCGCGCCGGCGATCACCGCAGCGGCCCGCCGCGGCGCACTCGCGCGGCGGGGACTGATCGGACCCGCGTGCCGGCGGCCGCTCAGTGGCCTCGTACGACCATCCACAGCAGGACCAGCAGCGCCGTCAGCAAGGACATACCGATCATGCCGTACGCGAGCGACATCGAGGTCTTGTTCCCCGTGTCGTCGCCGCCCTTCATGGAGTTCATCGACAATCCCCCTCGTATGACGATGTGACACAAAACCCTAACGCCCGGACGCACGGCGGCGGCAGGGGGAGCCGTAGATTCTGGGCATGACAGACAGCACCGTGCAGGAAGATTTTCTCCGGGCCTTCCACGCCGTGCGGCCCGCCGTGACCGCCGAGGCGTTCGGGCGGGGCCGGGGGCCGGACGGACGGTCCAGTTACGAGCTTCTGCGTGACCGGGTCGCCGGGCACCGGCGGGTGCTCGATCTCGGTTGCGGGGACGGGCTGTTGCTCGAACTGCTCGCGCGGGACGGCGGCAGACAGCTCGCCGGGGTGGATCTGTCGCCCCAGTCGCTGGCCCTCGCGCGGCGGCGGCCGGCCCTCTCCGCGGCGCGGCTGCACACCGGGCGGGCGCAGGAACTGCCCTTCGCCGAAGGGAGTTTCGATGCCTGCGTCTCCCATCTCGCGCTGATGCTCATGGGCGACATCGAGCAGGTCGCGGCCGAGGTGGCGCGGGTGCTGGTACCCGGTGGGGTGCTCGCCTGCGTGCTGGGCGGCGGGGCCGTCGGCGGGGAGGCGTACGAGCGGTTCGTCGGGCTGTTGCGGCGCGCGGGCGAGCGAACCACCGCGCGCATCCCCGCGCTGGGGGACAGGCGGATGCGCGATCGGGAGGGTTTCGAGGAGATTCTTCGGCCGGTGGGATTCGAGGATGTCGAGTGGGAGACCGTGCCGATCGACATCGGGGGGACACCGGAGCAGGTGTGGGACTCCGTGTCCGGGCTCTACGATCTCGCGCCGATGGAGGAGCGGGCCGTCGCCCGGCTCCGTCGGGACTTCTTCGCCGATGTCGCGGACCTGGTCACGCCGGAGGGCCTGGTGCCCTGCGGGTTCGAGGTGCGCCTCGCCTCGGCGCGGATCGCCTGACCGGCTCCCTCACACCGCTCCCGCGGCGGTCAGGTGGCCGACGGTCTCGGCATGCGGGCCGGCCGGCGCCCATTCGAGGGGCGTACGGCCCGTGCCGTGATCCTCATGGAGCTCCGGGTCGGCGCCGTGGACCGGCGACGCGCTCACCGTCTCGGCGTGTCCCCAGCACGCGGCCGCGCACAACGGCGTCCCCTCCGCCCGCGGCCCGGCGCTCTCGGTGTCGGGACGGGCCCCGGCCGCCAGGAGGAGCAGGACGATCTCGGCGTCGCCGCTCACGGACGCCGTGCCGCGCGTACGGCGAAGGCCCCGCCGCATCACGCGGCGGGGCCTTCGCCCACATGGGGTTACCCCCGAGGGGGTTCGTGGAGATGGCGGGAATCGAACCCGCGTCCAACGGTGCGGAATCAGGGCTTCTCCGTGCGCAGTCCGCTGTGATTTTCTCAGCCCCGGCGATCACGCGAACAAGTCGCCGACGGGCTCAGTCACTGTTTGATTTCCCTCTTCACCCCGTGACCGGGATCAAGGTTTAGTCCCCTAGCTGATGCCAGGATCCGGGTCGGGAACAGCCCCGGGCTGACACTTCGCAAGTCGCTACTTAGGCAGCGAGGGCGAAGGAATCGCGCTTGGTGTTGGCGATTATTGGTTTCGGCCTGTGGTTTACGAGATCATGGCCGCTTCCTCGACACGCTTCCCCTGCTTCGACAGCCGCTGTCGAAACCGATCATCCCCATGTTGTTTTTTCAAGGTGCGCACAGGACTCGCGCCCCATGCTGCCGCCATCGTACGGGAACAACGCGGCTCGGTGCCACCGTATTCCCGGGCTACACGCCGCGCTGCCTGCGCTTCGCGGCCGCGATGGCACGGTCCGACTCGCGCCGGTCCTGCTTCTCCCGCAGGGTCTGCCGCTTGTCGTACTCCTTCTTGCCCCGGGCGAGCGCGATCTCGGCCTTCGCGCGGCCGTCCCGGAAGTACAGGGCGAGCGGCACGATGGTGTGACCCGTCTCCTGGGCCTTGGACTCCAGCTTGTCGATCTCCTCGCGGTGCAGCAGCAGCTTGCGCTTGCGGCGCGCGGAGTGGTTGGTCCAGCTCCCCTGGTGGTACTCGGGGATGTGGGCGTTGTGCAGCCACGCCTCGCCCCGGTCGATCTGGACGAAGCCGTCTGTCAGCGAGGTCCGGCCCTCGCGCAGCGACTTGACCTCGGTGCCGGTGAGCACGAGCCCGGCCTCGTAGGTGTCGATGATCGCGTAGTCGTGCCGGGCCTTCTTGTTCTGGGCGACGATCTTGCGCTTGCCGCCCTTCTCGCCGTCCCTGGCCTTGCCCGCCCCGCCGCCCTGCTTGGGCTGGGACTCCTTGGGTACGTACATTCCCTTGCTCATAGTGCCGTCCATTTTCGCACTACGCGGGGGGCTCCCGGCCAGCCTTTAATCGGCGTCGCCCAGGCCGGTGAGAACGGTCTCGGCGCGTTGCAGGACGCCGTCCCCGGCCTCCAGGTCGGGCGTGATGCCCCGGCCGTCGACCGCGTGCCCGGACGGGGTGCGGTAGTGGCCGACGGTCAGCTCGGCCACCGAGCCGCCGGGGAGTTCCGTCGGCATCTGGATGGAGCCCTTGCCGAAGGTGCGGGAGCCGATCACGACCGCGCGGCCCCGGTCCTGGAGGGCGCCGGTGAGCAGTTCGGCCGCGCTCATGGTGCCGCCGTCGACCAGGGCGACCAGCGGGCGGCCGGTGTCCCCGCCGGTCGTGGCGCGCAGGGCGCGCTGGGCACCGCCGACGTCGTAGGTGGCGACCACGCCGCCGTCGAGGAAGGCGGAGGCGGTGGCCACCGCCTCGGTGACCAGGCCGCCGGAGTTGCCGCGCAGGTCCAGGACGATCCCGTCGCCGGCCGGGGCGGCCCGCAGGGCCTCGCGGACCTGGGCACCGGTGCCCTTGGTGAAGGCGGCGATCCTGATCAGGGTGGCCCGCGCGGACAGCCGGCGGACGCTGACCGGGTCGGTGGACAGGGTCGCCCGGCGCAGGGTCTCGGACCAGGCGCGGGTGCCGCGCTGGAGGCCGAGCGTGACGGCCGTACCGGCGGGCGCGTCGTCGGCGTCGCCACGCAGCCGGGCGACCACCTCGGTGACCGGGAGGCCGTCGGCGCGGGCGCCGTCGACGCTGCGCAGCCGGTCGCCGGAGCGGATGCCGGCCGCCGCGGCGGGCGAGCCGGGCCGCACCCCGGTGATCTCGATCCGGCCGTCCGGTCCGCGCGCCGCCAGGAGACCGACGCCGGTGTAGCGGCCGTCGAGGGAGTCCTGGAACTCCTGGTACTCGCCCTCGGAGTAGACGGCGCCCCAGCGGTCGCCGCTGCGGCTGACGGCCCGCTCGGCGGCCTCCATCGGGGACGTGCCCTCGGCCATCGCGCGGGCGGCGGCCTCCCGTACGTCCTCGTCGTGTAAGGCGCCCACGGGCACGGCCGCCGTACTGCGCGCCGTGTGACCGGAGTCCGGGAAGGCCCCGGTGACCGCTCCGGCGGCGAGGACTCCGGCGAAGACCAAGGTCAGCGCGGCCCCTTGGCGGGCGCGGTGGGGCGGACAGAGCGGGTCGCGGCCGGACATGGCGGTGAGTCTAGGACAACGGGCCCGGTGTCACGGCCCGTTGTCCTCACCGCCGTCTTGGTATGCGTCACACCTTCAGGTACTTGCGCAACGCGAAGAACGCGGCCAGGGACGGCATCAGCACACTGGTCGCGAGGATCAGCGGCAGCTTGGTCAGCACCGAGTCCCAGCCGACGAAGTTGATCAGGGTCAGCTTGTGGGACAGGTCCATGCCGTGGTCGATGGTGAAGTACCGGCCGACCACCAGGAAGACGCAGGCGAGTCCGCCGCCGATGAGCCCGGCGACCGCGGCCTCGGCGATGAACGGCGCCTGGATGTAGAAGCCGGAGGCGCCGACCAGGCGCATGATCCCGGTCTCACGCCGACGGCTGAACGCCGACACGCGCACGGTGTTGACGATCAGCAGCAGCGCCACGAACAGCATGAGCGCCATCACGCCGAGCGCGCCCCGGTTCATCAGGTTCAGCAGCTGGAAGAGGTTGTCCAGGATGCCCTTCTGATCCTGCACCGACTGCACGCCGTCCCGCCCGTTGAACGCGGTCGCGACCACCTGGTACTTCTGCGGGTCCTTGAGCTTGATCCGGTACGACTCCTGCATCTGGTCCGGCGTGAGCGAGCCGGCCAGCGGGGAGTTTCCGAACTGCTGCTTGTAGTGCTTGTACGCCTCGTCCTGCGACTCGTACGACACCTTCTCGACGATCGGCATCTTGTGCAGGTCGGAGAGGATCTGCTTCTTCTGGTCGTCGGTGACGGCGCCCTTGGCGCAGTGCACGTCCTGCTCGGCGTCGTGCTTGTTGCACAGGAAGATCGAGACGTTGACCTTGTCGTACCAGTAGCCCTTCATGGTGCTCACCTGGTCGCTCATCAGCAGGGAGCCGCCGAAGAGGGCCAGGGACAGGGCGACGGAGACGATGACCGCGAAGGTCATCGTGAGGTTGCGGCGGAGACCGACACCGATCTCCGACAGGACGAACTGGGGGCGCATGGCGTCGGGTTGTGCCTTTCCGTGGACGAACTGGGGCGCGGAATCAGTGCTGGTAGCCGTAGACGCCGCGGGTCTGGTCGCGGACGAGGCGGCCCTTCTCCAGCTCGATGACGCGCTTGCGCATCTGGTCCACGATGTTCTGGTCGTGCGTCGCCATGATGACGGTGGTGCCCGTCCGGTTGATCCGGTCGAGGAGCTTCATGATGCCGACGGAGGTCTGCGGGTCGAGGTTGCCGGTGGGCTCGTCGGCGATCAGCAGCTTGGGCCGGTTGACGAACGCGCGCGCGATGGCCACCCGCTGCTGCTCACCGCCGGACAGCTCGCCGGGCCTGCGGTCCTCCTTGCCGCCGAGGCCGACGAGGTCGAGCACCTGGGGCACGGACTTGCGGATCTCCCCGCGGGACTTGCCGATCACCTCCTGCGCGAAGGCCACGTTCTCGGCGACCGTCTTGTTGGGCAGCAGGCGGAAGTCCTGGAACACGGTCCCCAGCTGGCGGCGCATCTGCGGCACCTTCCAGTTGGAGAGACGGGCGAGGTCCTTGCCCAGCACGTGCACCTGACCGTGGCTGCATCGCTCCTCGCGGAGGATCAGCCGCAGGAAGGTGGACTTTCCGGAGCCGGAGGACCCCACGAGGAAGACGAACTCGCCCTTTTCCACTTCCAGGGAGACATCCCTGAGTGCGGGACGGGTCTGCTTGGGGTAGACCTTGGAGACATTGTCGAATCGGATCACGGATGCACCACGGGTCGCCGGGGGTAGATGAGCGTGACCATACGCGAACCGGGTGTGCAAGCGCAGGCGCAGGCTGAGGTTGGGCAAGACTTGTACGCTTTTGCACCGGTCACCGGTCACCGGTCCGGACGGGGAGCCGGGCGCGGCGGCGGCCTTTTCGGGTGCCGCGGCACGGGCCCCGCGCACGGCGCGGCGGAAACTGGCACAGTGGGAGGGGAACGTTCCCGTTCCTGTGAGCGTTGTACGAAGTGATACGGCCGGTGCGAGGAGGGCGAGCGCATGACGTACGACCGGTTGGTGTGCGCGAACTGCGCGGCGCCCGTGAGCGAGGGCCGGTGCCCGGTGTGCCGTGCCAACCGCGAGCGTCTCCAGCAGGAGGGCTTCCTGGGCGGGATCAACCCGATGGCGCTGATCGCACTGCTGGCGGTGCTGATCGCCGCGGTGGCGCTGCTGGCCCATCAGACGGCCTGACCAGGTAAGAAGCGGCCGAGAAAAGCCTCAGAAACCCGTCAGGGCCCGGAGCGGATGCTCCGGGCCCTTGTGCGTACGCCGGGTGCGCGGGCGGCTACCGCCCGGTCACCGTCAGGCGGCCGCGCCGCCCCGGCCCGCCAGGCGCGGCAGGATCCGGAAGCCGATGCCGCCGGCGATCATCGTCGCGGCGCCGACCAGCAGGAACGCGGTCTGCCCGGCACCGGTCTCGGCGAGCTGCTTGCCACCGGTCTGCGGCTGCGGGTTGTCGGACCCGGTGCTGGTGAGCGCCGAGGAGCCCTCCTCCTGGGAGACGTTGTCATTGCCGCCGCCCTGGGGGCTGTCGCCACCGGTGCCGGAACCGCCGGTGCCGGAGCCGCCGCCGTGGTGGCCGCCGCCGTTGCCGCCGGAGTTGCCCTGGCCACCGGAGGACGACTGGTCACCGCCGGACGAGGACTGGTCACCGCCCGAGGAGGACTGGTCACCGCCCGACGAGGACTGGTCGCCACCCGAGGACGACTGGTCACCGCCCGACGAGGACTGGTCACCGCCCGAGGACGACTGGTCCCCACCCGACGAGGACTGGTCGCCACCCGAGGACGACTGGTCACCGCCCGACGAGGACTGGTCCCCGCCCGAGGACGACTGGTCCCCACCCGACGAGCTCTGGTCCCCGCCCGAGGACGACTGGTCACCGCCCGACGAGGACTGGTCACCGCCCGAGGACGACTGGTCCCCACCCGAGGACGACTGGTCGCCACCGGACGAGGACTGGTCGCCACCGGAGGACGACTGGTCGCCGTCGCCGTTGCAGATTCCCACGGGGTCGCAGGGGTCGGCCTTCACGCCCAGGCTGATCGGGCCCGCCTGGACGTCGAGATCCAGGGCGGAGGCCGCGCCGGCGGCGGTCAGGGACGCACCGGCCGCGATCACAGCGCCCGCGGCTATCCGCGCGACGCGGATGCGCGTCTTCTTCGTCATATGGTTGCTACCCCCAGTAGCTGTTCGTCAATGAGGCCGCGCGATGGGGCTGGCCGTGATCGACGGAGGCAGCTGACGAAGCCCGAATCAAGGTCGAGCGATTCGGCACCCCCGGTTCACATGCACCCCAGATACACGCATGCCGCGCTCACCCTTCCGATTTTTCAAAGCAACGTCAAGAGCATTCTGGCCGCTTTGTCCGAACTGGAGGGTATTCAGGGGGATTTGGAGCGTGTGACTGTGATGTAAAAGCCGGACAAAACAACAACTGCCGCCAGGAGGGCGGCAGTTGCCATGTCGACTAAGTTACTTCTCCTGCTGCTTGCGCCAGCGAATACCGGCTTCGAGGAAGCCGTCGATCTCGCCGTTGAACACGGCCTCGGGGTTGCCGACCTCGTGCTCCGTACGCAGGTCCTTGACCATCTGGTACGGGTGGAGCACGTACGAACGCATCTGGTTGCCCCAGGAGTTGCCGCCGTCGCCCTTGAGGGCGTCCATCTTGGCCTGCTCCTCCTGGCGGCGGCGCTCCAGCAGCTTGGCCTGGAGGACGTTCATCGCGGTGGCGCGGTTCTGGATCTGCGACCGCTCGTTCTGGCAGGAGACCACGATGCCGGTGGGCAGGTGGGTGATGCGGACCGCGGAGTCGGTCGTGTTGACGCCCTGGCCGCCGGGACCGGAGGAACGGTAGACGTCGATGCGCAGCTCGGACTCGTCGATCTCGACGTGGTCGGACTGCTCGACCACCGGCAGCACCTCGACGCCTGCGAAGGACGTCTGGCGGCGGCCCTGGTTGTCGAAGGGCGAGATGCGCACCAGGCGGTGCGTGCCCTGCTCGACGGAGAGGGTGCCGTAGGCGTACGGCGCCTGCACGGAGAAGGTGGTCGACTTGATGCCGGCCTCTTCGGCGTACGACGTCTCGATGAGTTCCGTCTTGTAGCCGCGCTGCTCGGCCCAGCGCAGGTACATGCGCTGGAGCTTCTCGGCGAAGTCGGCGGCGTCGACGCCACCGGCCTCGGCGCGGATGTTGACCAGGGCCTCGCGGGAGTCGTACTCGCCGGACAGGAGGGTACGGACCTCCATCTCGTCCAGCGCCTTGCGCACGGCGGCCAGCTCGGACTCGGCCTCGGCGCGGGTGTCCGGGTCGTCCTCCTCCTCGGCCATCTCGAAGAGGACCGAGAGGTCGTCGATGCGACCGCGCAGCGCCTCCGCCTTCCTGACCTCGGCCTGGAGGTGGGAGAGCTTGCTGGTGATCTTCTGCGCCTCGTCCGGGTTGTCCCACAGGGACGGGACCGCCGCCTGCTCCTCAAGCGCGGCGATATCTGCCCTCATCTTGTCGAGGTCCAGGACGGCCTCGATCGACTCCATGGTCGAGGAGAGGGACTTCAGCTCTTCGGATACATCGACGACTGCCACGGTTCAAGCGTAACGGCTGTGGCAAGCGGCCTCCGCCGCGCTGCTCCCGTGCTCGTCCCGGCCGGGCGGGACGGGTGAGCGGGGGCGGGCGGGAAAGGGGGGGGTCAGGGGGAGGACGACGTGGCCGCCGGGTGCGGGGAGCCGGCCGGGGCGTCCGAGGTCGCCCACCACGCGCCGACCGACACCAGCGCGGCCGTGGCCACCCCCGCCACCCCCAGGGTGATCCGCCGGCGCCGTACCGCCGCGCGGTGTTTCGCCGAGCCCGGCCGGGGGGCTCCCGAGGGGCGGGGCGCCCGCGCCGTGCCGTGCGCGCCGCCGGCCAGCTCGTCGGGGGCGGGGACCCGCATCGACGTGTGCGTGTCACGGTTGGAGTCGGGCCGGGCACCCTGGACGAGGGAGACCGCGCCCCGTCGTCGTGCCGGCTCACCCCGCGCCGGAGCCGTGGGCGCCGCCGGTTCCTCCTCGGCCGCCTCCTCCGCGAGGTCCGGCTCGTCCACGTCCAGCGGAGGCAGCCCGGCCAGCGTCGGCAGCTGCTCCCGCAGCCGCGCCGCCAGCTCCGAGGCCCGCAGCCGGGACGCGGGCGCCTTGGCGAGGCACTGCACGATCAGCTGCCACAGCTCCTCGGGGATGCCCGGAAGGGGGACCACCGTCTCGGTGACATGGCGGCGCAGTACCGCGCCCGGGTGGCCGCCGCCGAACGGCGTGAAGCCCGCCAGCAGCTCGTACAGCACCGTGGCCAGCGCGTAGATGTCCACGGAGGCCCGCGGGGGCAGCCCCTCGACGATCTCGGGGGCCAGATAGTCCGGTGTACCGATGATCTTCGTGGCGCGCGTCCGCCGCGGCGCGTCGATCAGCTTGGCCACCCCGAAGTCGGTCAGCAGCGCCGGATGCGCCCCGCCGGGGCCGAGCGGACCCTGCATGTCGAGCAGCACGTTCTCCGGCTTGACGTCCCGGTGCACGACCCCCGCCGCGTGCGCCGCCGCCAGCGCGTCCGCGACATCGGCGACGATCGCCACCGCGGCCTCGGGCGCCAGCCTGCGCTCCCGGTCCAGGCGGGTGCGCAGATCGGTGCCGCGCACCAGGTCCATCACCAGGGCCAGGTCGTTGCCGTCGACCACCAGGTCGCGCACGGTGACGATGTGCGGGTGCTCCAGCCCGAGCAGCGCCGTGCGCTCCTGGACGAAGCGCCCGACCAGCTCCTGGTCCGAGGCGAGGTCCTCCCGCAGCAGCTTGATCGCGACGGGTCCCTCGGGCCCCTCGCCCAGCCACACCGTGCCGGCGCTGCCCCGCCCCAGGATCTGGTTCGCGGTGTACCGGCTGCCGATCTTCCGTGCCAAGACTGCTCCTACAGACGCGTGTTGTCGTTAAAACTACGCGTCCGGCGAGCCAACCTTCACCGGAGAGGCGGAAATCACCCGCCAGATGTCGACAAATCACCTACCCCGCAGGTCAGTTGTTGCTGCCCAGGTCCTTCACCCAGCCGCTCACCTGGCCGGCCCAGTGGGACAGCTCGTGCCAGTAGCCGCGGCCCTGGCCGACCCAGGTGTGCAGCGGTGTCAGCTCCCAGATCAGCCAGCTCGCCACCACCAGGATCACGATGGTGAACAGGCAGCCCTTCAGACAGCCGAGCCCGGGGATCTTCATCGGGTTGGCACTGCGCTGCCGCGGCGCCCGGGGCTCCCGCGCGGGCCGCTGCGGCTCCTGGGGCCGCTGAGGCTGCTGCGGCGGGGCGTACTGCTGAGGCTGGTGGTGCTGAGGCTGCTGGGGTGCGTAGCCGTATCCCTGCTGGTACCCCTGCTGCCGTCCGCGCTGCTGCGGCTGCTGCGGGCGCGGCTGCGGCGCCTGCCGCGGCTGGTGCTGCGGGCGGGCCACCTGCCGCTGGGGCCGGTGGTGCAGCGGGTCGTCCTCCGGGGAGAGGTACTGGATCTGCGTCTGCTCGTTGCGGTCCCGGGCGGCCCGCAGCTGGTTCTGCCAGGGGTGCGGCTGGTCGGACGCCTGGCCCTGCGGTCCGGTGTTCGGCAGCACGGCCGTCGGATCGGCGGTGCCGGTGTGCGGCAGCACGGCGGTGGGGTCCGCGGCACCGGCGGGCCCGGCGGTGTGCGGCAGGACGCTGGTGGCGCCGTTCGGGTCGTACGCCCCCTGCGGTGCGCCGGAAGGCAGCACCTGCGTGGGGTCCGCCGCGCCGATGCCGCCGGGCTCGCCCGGCACCGTGGTCGGGGCCGGGTCGGGGGCGAGCAGGGCGCCGACGCCCTCGGCCGCCGCGATCCGGGCGGAGTTCGCGTGCACCCCGACGCCCTCGGCGACGACCCGCAGGGCGCGCGCGAGGTTCTCGGCGCTGGGCCGCTCCAGGGGGTTCTTGCGCAGGCAGCGCTCGATCACCGTCCACAGCGGGTCCGGCACGGTGGAGGGCCGGCGCGCCTCGGCGCTGAGGTGCTGGTGCAGCACCTCGAGCGAGGTGGCGCCGGAGAACGGCGGACGGCCGGTGACCAGCTCGTACATCAGGATGCCGGCGCCGTACACATCGACGGCGGAGGTCTGCGGGCGGCCCTCGGCGGACTCCGGGGCGACGTACGCGGGCGTGCCGACGAACTCCTGGGTGCGGGTCAGGCCCGGGGAGTCGGCGAGGCGGGCGATGCCGAAGTCGGTCAGCATCGGGTGCATCTCGCCGTCCTGCTGCCTCAGCAGCACGTTGGCGGGCTTGAGGTCGCGGTGGACGACGCCGTCGCGGTGGCTCGCGGCGAGCGCGTCGGCGACCTGGGCGGTCAGCAGGGCGGCGGCGACCGGCGTCAGGGGGCCGTTCTCGCGCAGGTAGCGGTGCAGGTCGGGGCCGTCGACCAGGTCCATGACCAGTGCCAGCAGCTCGCCCTCCACGACCAGGTCGCGGACCCGGACGATGTTCGGGTGGGTGAGCCGGAGCAGGACGGAGCGCTCGCGCAGGAAGCGCATCACGATGTCCGGGTCGCTCGCCAGCTCTTCCTTCAGGACCTTGATCGCGACCGTCTCGCCCGGCTGACCGGGCACGGCCGCCTCCGCGCCCGCGGTCTCGCGCTGGCGGGCACGCCAGACGGTGCCTGTGGCGCCGCGTCCGAGCGGCTCCTCAAGCAGGTACTTGCTGCCGACTGGCCGCACGTCACGCGCTCCCTGCTGCTTGCTGATGCTGCTTGCCTGCATTCCGGATGTTCCGAACCACTGTAGTGGTGCCGGGTGGGGCGCCACGTAAGCGTTCCCGGGCAGGCTCGAAGGAAAGACGCGCGTCTTTCGTCCGTGGTTGCCCGGAGCGGGCGGAAGCCGGGGCAGGCCGACGGAAGCCGACGGAAGCGGCCATAAGAGGGGACGTGACCGATCTCAACTGATCGCCGCCGTGGTCCGTGTCAGGCACTTTTGGGGTCAGAGCCGACCAATCAAGATCACTTCGCACCGGGTGGCGGGCACGGCGTCGGCGGCAGGTGCGAGGATGCTTCCCGTACTGGCCGACGTGCTCATGTGGGGTGGGGGGTAGTCCGCGCCCGCGCAGACCCGCGCAGAAGGGACCGCTGACGCCGATGCAGATCCGGCTGACCGTCGTAGACCCGCTGAGCCCGCCCCCGCAGCGGGGCGCGAGCCGCGACGTGCTGGTCACGGCGCCCGCGGGCACCGACCTCGCCGCGGTCGCGTCCGCGCTGGCCGGGGCGGTCACCGGGGAGGGCACGGGCCGCGACACCGGGGGCGCCGCGGTCGTGCTGTACGCCGGTGCCGAGCGGCTGGATCCGCGCCGCGCCGTTCTCGGGGAGCCGCCGCTGGTCGACGGCGCCGTACTGGCGCTGGGCGGGCCCCTGGCCGCGGAACCGCATCCCGAGCTGGACGACGCGCCCACACAGCTGCACGTGGTGGCGGGGCCGGACGCGGGCGGGGTGCATCTGCTGCACGGCGGCCGGATCACGGTCGGGCGCTCCGTGGACGCGGACGTGCCACTGGACGATCCCGACGTCTCGCGCCTGCACTGCGCGGTGACGGTGGGCGCGGACGGCCGGGTCCTCGTCGTGGACCTGGGCTCCACGAACGGCACGACGCTGGACGGCACGCGGATCGGGGAACGGGCGGTACGGGTCCCCGCCGGTGGCCTGCTGCGGATCGGGGAGTCGGCGCTGCGGGTCGCGCCCGGGGGCCCGCGGGCGCGGGTGCCGGTGACCGCGGACGGGGAGGGCTGCCTGCGCGTCGGGCCCGGCGCGGACGCGCCGGACGCCGGCCCCGCCCCCGCGCCCCCCACACCGCCGCCCCTGCCGGACACGGCTCCGGGCGGGACATGGACCGGTCCCCCCGGTTCACAGCCGCCGCCCGTGCCCGGGGTCGGAGCGGGCACCGGGCACGCCTTCGGCTCCGCCCCCTGGGGAGCCGCGGACGAAGGACTCACCGGGGGCGACGGGGACACCCACGCGGGCCGCTTCGGGGTCGGCGGCGGGGCGCAGAGCATGCGGCGGCGGGGGTTCGGCGCCTGGGCCCGGCGGCTGGCCGGCGGGCGCGGCGAGCAGCCGGCGCAGGACGCGCCGTCGTACGGCGACGCGGCCCCGGCCGGTGCCGCTCCGGACCCCGGTGTCCCGTTCCGGCCCGACACCTGGCCGGACCCCGCCGCGCTGCTGCTCACCGCGCTCGGCCCCGGCCCCCGGCTGTGGGAGCGCGGGCCGGGCCACCCGGAGGCGCTGACCGTACGGCTCGGCACGGCCGACCGGAGCACACCGGACGGCTCGGCCCTGCTGCCCGCCGTGCCGGTGACCGCAGCGCTGCGGGAGGCGGGCGCGCTGGGCCTCGCCGGTCCCCGGCCGAGACTGTCCGGGCTGGCCCGCGCGGTGCTGGCCCAGCTCGCCGCCCTGCACTCCCCCGACCTGCTGGAGATCGTGCTGATCAGCGCGGACGGCTCGCGCCCGATGGAGGAGCGCACGGCCGAGTGGTCCTGGCTGGGCTGGCTCCCGCACGTCCGCCCGAACCACGGCCAGGACTGCCGCCTCCTGCTGGCCCACGACCGTGAACAGGCCGCCGCCCGCACGGAGGAACTGCTGCGCCGGGTGGACGACCTCACGGCGCGCGGCGCGGGGACCGCCCGGCCCGGATCGGTCCCGGCGCGGGGCGCGGGGGGCTCCGGGGCGCGGCCGTACGACGCCCCGCTGGTCCCCCGCCAGGGGCAGGCCCCCGCCGGCCCGCTCGGCGGCCCGGCCCCCGGCGCCCTCTCCCCCGCCTTCGGCACCCCGGCCCCGAGCCCCCGCCGCCCCTCCTGGGCCAAGGACGAGGCCGAACTCGGCGGCGGCGGTTTCCCCGGCCCCTACACGGTGGTCGTGGTCGACGGCGACCCCGGCGGGACCGGACTCCAGGAGGCCCTGGCCCGGCTCGCCGCGGTGGGCCCCCGAGCCGGGGTGCACGTGCTGTGCCTGGCGGAGGTGTCCGCGTCCTCGGCGGCGTCGCCGGTGGCCCGTACCTACGAGGCGGCCTGCGCCGTGGCCCCGACGCTCCGGCACTGCGGGGCCGTGGCCCTGCTCGGCGGCGATGTGGCGGGCACCCTCCAGCTGATGCGGGTCGCGCCGGGCGGGCCCGTGGCGCCCGGTGTGCTCGCCACCGTGGACGCGGTGTCCCCGGCGTGGGCGGAGCGGTTCGCGCGGGCGCTGGCCCCGCTGCGGCCGGACGGCCCGGCCGATGCCGGGCACGCACGGGTGGCGACGCCGCTGCCCAGGTCGGCGCGGCTGCTGGACGAGCTGGGCCTCGCCCGTGCCACCCCGGCCTCGCTGATGGCCCGTTGGGCGGACGCGGCCGACGACCCGGAGGCGCTGGGCGGCCGGGCCCGCGCCGTGCTCGGCGCCGGACCGCACGGCCCGGTCACCGCGGACCTGGTGGCCGACGGCCCGCATCTGCTGATCGAGGGCCCCGCGGGCAGCGGCCGCACCGAGCTGCTGCGGGCCGTGGTGGCCTCGCTGGCCGCGGCCGAACGGCCGGACCGGCTCGGCATGGTGCTCATCGACGGCCGGGACGGCGTCGGTACGGGCGACGGACGCAACGAGGGGCTGCGGGTCTGCGTGGAGATACCCCATGTGACGACCCATCTGATCGCCAACGACCCGGTGCGCATGCGGGAGTTCGCGCAGTCGCTCAGCGCGGAGCTGAAGCGCCGTGCCGAGTTGCTGGGCCGGACCGACTTCGCGCGGTGGCACGCGGGGCGGGCGGCGCCGGGCCGGGTGGTCGCACAGCGCACCCCGCCCGGCGCGGGGGACATCGAGGCGCCGCCCAGCTCCACGCTGCGGCTGCGGCCGGGCGCGGCGGCACGTCAACGCGCCGAGACGGTGACGCCGTTGCCCCGGCTCGTGGTGGTCGTCGACGATCTGGACGCGCTGGTCTCCCCCGCGCTCGGCGCCCCGGGCCGGCCCGCCGCGGGCTCGGTGACGCGGGCCCTGGAGGCGGTGGCCCGGGAGGGCGAGCGGCTCGGCGTGCACCTGGTGGCGGCGGCCGGCACGGACGGCCGTACGGCGGAGAGCGAACCGGCCCGCCGGGCGACCCTCCGCGTCAGGCTCGCGTCCCCCCAGCAGGGTCCGGACGAACCGGCCCCGGGCCGCGGCGGGTTGGCACGTCCGGACGCCCCCTCGGTGGAGTTCCAGGCCGGCCGGGTCACCGGCCGCATCCCGCGCACCGCGACCCAGCGCCCCACGGTCGTCCCCCTGGACTGGCACCGCATGGGCGACCCTCCGACCCGGCGCCCCGTCCGCGAACTCGGCAACGGCCCCACCGACCTGGCCCTCCTGGCCAGTGCCGTGGAACGCGCCGCCCGCCAGGTCGCGGCCGCCCAGGCACCCTCGCTCCTCTAGGCGCCAAAAAGCGCCAACTCCCTCTGGATCAAGGCGCATACACCGCTGATCACGACCCGGTCACGATCGTCCCCTCGCGCCCGCAGGCGCTCTTGCCCCGCCTCCACGGCCCGCGTACACCGGAGCGCACGGACAGCGTTCCGCCGTGGACCGTGCGAGGACGCGCGGGGTGCGCGACGGAGGACGACGAACGGGGAAGTGATGCACAGCAGGAGCAGCACCATCCGGACCGGCAGGGCCGCAGGCGCGGTCGCCGCGTTGCTCGCGGGGGGCCTCGTGCTCGGCGCGTGCTCCGGCGGGGGCGGCGGCGACAAGAAGGACCAGGGGAGTACGCCGTCCGCCGGCGGCTCCGTGTCGCTGCCCCGGCTGGACGGCGCGCATCTGGAGATCGCGGCCGTGTGGACCGGTCAGGAGCAGACGAACTTCAAGAAGGTCCTGGCGGAGTTCGAGAAGCGGACCGGCGCGAAGGTCACCTTCGTGCCCGCGCAGGACCCGATCATCAACTTCCTCGGATCAAAGATCGCCGGCGGCCAGCCGCCGGACATCGCGATGCTGCCGCAGCCCGGCGCCATCAAGCAGGCCGTGGACAAGGGCTGGGCCAAGCCGGTCGGAGCGGACGCGCTCAAGGAGGTCCGGAAGAACTACTCGCAGGGCTGGCAGGACATCGGCAAGGTCGGCGGCAAGCAGTACGGCGTCTACTACAAGGCCGCCAACAAGTCGCTCATCTGGTACAACGCCAAGGTCTTCGAGAACGCGGGCGCCAAGGAGCCCAAGACGTGGAAGGACCTGCTGACGACCGCGCAGGCCGTCTACGACTCCGGGGTCACGCCCTTCTCCGTGCCGGGCGCGGACGGCTGGCCGCTGACCGACTGGTTCGAGAACGTCTACCTCTCGCAGGCGGGGCCCGAGAAGTACGACCAGCTCGCCCAGCACAAGATCAAGTGGACCGATCCCTCGGTGAAGCGGGCGCTCCAGACGCTGGCGCAGATCTGGGGCAAGAAGGACTACCTGGCGGGCGGCCAGGACGGCGCGCTCCAGACCGAGTTCCCCAACTCGGTCACCCAGACCTTCACCGGCGGCGACCAGCCGAAGGCCGCGATGGTCTACGAGGGCGACTTCGTGCAGGTCAACATCGGTGAGACCAAGGCGAAGGTGGGCACGGACGCCAAGGTGTTCCCGTTCCCGGCCGTCGGCTCCACCGCGCCCGTGGTCTCCGGCGGCGACGCGGCGGTCCTCCTGAAGGACTCCAAGGCGGCGCAGGCCCTGCTGACCTTCCTCGCCTCCCCGGACGCGGCCACCATCCAGGCGAAGCTGGGCGGCTACCTCTCGCCGAACAAGAACGTGGCGATCTCGTCGTACCCGAACAGCGTCCAGCAGAAGATCGCCAAGTCGCTGATCGCGTCGGGCGACGACTTCCGCTTCGACATGTCCGACCAGGCCCCGCAGGCGTTCGGCGGCACCCCCGGCAAGGGCGAGTGGAAGGATCTCCAGGACTTCCTGAAGAACCCGGGCGACGTCGCGGGCGCCCAGGCAGCGCTGGAGAAGGACGCGGCGGCCGCGTACGGAAGCGGGAGCTGAGCCGGCGATGGCGTCGGCAGCGGCGGCCGGGGCCCCACCGGGTCCGGCCGCGCCCCGCGCGCGCAAGAGCGTGACCGGCACCCGCAAGGCCGTGGCGGTGCTGTTCCTGCTGCCCGCCCTGGTGCTGCTGGGCGCGCTCGTGGTCTACCCGATCGGGTACTCGGTCGTCCGCAGCTTCGGCACGAACTCCGGGCACGGGTTCGCGGGGTTCGACAACTACAAGACGGTCTTCACGGACGACGGCATCCTCACCGCGCTGAGGAACAACGTCATCTGGGTGGTGTTCGCGCCCGCCGTCGCCACCGCGCTCGGGCTGGTCTTCGCGGTGCTGACCGAACGGGTGCGCTGGGGAACGGCGTTCAAGCTGGTCGTCTTCATGCCGATGGCGATCTCGATGCTCGCGGCCGGGATCATCTTCCGGCTGGTGTACGACCAGGACCCGGACAAGGGCGTCGCCAACGCCGCCTGGGTGTCGGTGCACGACACGTTCGCGCGGGCCTCGGCGTTCCCGATGGCGCACCCGGGCCGCGAGTCGCCGCTCGTCCCGCAGGGCGGCGGCTTCGTCACCAAGGCGGTCGTCCACGCCGGGCAGCCGGTCACGCTGCCGCTCGTCGGGGTCGCCCCGGACCGGATGCCCGGCGACGCGAAGAAGGCGGCGGCCGCGCCGGCCGCGCCGGGCGAGGTCACCGGCACCACCTGGCAGGACTTCACCCGCGGCAAGGGCGTCGGCCGGCTCGGCGCGCCCGACCCGGGCGAGCTGGGTTATCCGGGGATGCGGATCGAGGCGGTGAAGGGCGGCGAGGTCGTGGCCTCGACGAAGGCGGCGGCGGACGGCACCTTCACGCTGCCCGCGGCGGCCGACGGGGCCCGGCTGCGTCTGCCCGCGAGCAACTTCCGGGAGCCGTACAACGGTGTCGAGTGGCTCGGCCCGTCGCTGGTCACCCCGGCGATCATCGGGGCGTACGTCTGGATGTGGGCGGGCTTCGCGATGGTGCTGATCGCGGCCGGACTCGCGGGCGTGCCCCGGGAGCTGCTGGAGGCCGCGCGGGTGGACGGCGCGAGCGAGTGGCAGGTGTTCCGCAGGGTCACCGTGCCGCTGCTCGCGCCGGTCCTCGCGGTCGTCGCCGTCACGCTGATGATCAACGTGCTCAAGGTGTTCGACCTCGTCTACATCATCGCCCCCGGCTCCTCCCAGGACGATGCGAACGTGCTCGCCCTGGAGCTGTACCGCAGGGGCTTCGCGGAGGGCCAGCCGGGCGTGGCGAGCGCGATCGCGGTGTTCCTGCTGCTGCTGGTGATCCCGGTGATGCTGTTCAACATCCGACGGCTCAGGCGGGAGGTACGGCGATGACGGCGATCGCCACCGACACCCGGGCGGCCGCGCCCGCCACCGGCGCCCGGCCCTCGCTCGGCGCACGGATCACCCAGAAGCTGGGCGGCACCCTGGTCCGCGTCCTCCTCGTCCTCGTCGGCCTGTTCTGGCTGGTGCCGACCATCGGCCTGCTGATCTCCTCGCTGCGCTCCCCCGACGACATGAGCGCGAGCGGCTGGTGGACGGTGTTCACCAAGCCCTCCGAGCTGACCTTCGGGAGCTACCGGAAGCTGCTGGAGAACGGCGACATCACCCACTCCCTGCTGAACACGGTCCTGATCACGGTCCCGGCGACCGTCCTGGTCGTGGTCATCGGCTCGCTCGCCGGATACGCGTTCGCCTGGATGGAGTTCCCGGGCCGGGACTGGTGGTTCCTCGGCGTGGTCAGCCTGCTGGTGGTGCCGGTGCAGGTGGCGCTGATCCCGATCGCCGAACTGTTCGGCAAGGTCGGCCTGTTCGGCACGATTTTCGGCGTGGTCCTGTTCCACACCGGCTTCGGACTGCCGTTCGCGGTGTTCCTGCTGCGGAACTTCTTCGCCGAGATCCCGCGTGAACTGCTGGAGGCGGCCCGCCTCGACGGTGCCGGTGAGCTGCGGCTGTTCGCCCGGGTGGTGATGCCGCTGGGCGGCCCGGCCATCGCCAGCCTCGGCATCTTCCAGTTCCTGTGGGTGTGGAACGACATGCTGGTCGCGCTGGTGTTCACCAAGTCCGGCACCCAGCCGATCACGGTGGCGCTCCAGACCCAGGTACGGCAGTTCGGCAACAACATCGACGTGCTGGCACCCGGCGCGTTCATCTCCATGGTGATCCCGCTGGCCGTGTTCTTCGCGTTCCAGCGGCAGTTCGTGTCCGGAGTGATGGCGGGCGCGGTCAAATAGCCCATACCAGAAGGCTGTTCAGGGGGCGGGTCCGGGCACGGGCCCGCCCCCACTCGTTCACCGGCCGTCCCCCGAATGCCGTACGGGCCGTAACCCCGTCACCCTTTCGGCCGTTCCCGGGCAGAACGCTCGCGCCGTCAGACCCATGGATGTCCCGTGCCCAGGTTCAGTGTCATCGTCCCCGCGTACCAGGTCCAGGCGTATCTCTCCGAGTGCCTGGACTCCGTGTTGTCGCAGTCGTTCTCGGATCTCGAAGTGATCGCCGTGGACGACGGTTCGCCGGACGCGTGCGGGGAGATCATCGACGCGTACGCGGCCCGTGACCCCCGGGTGAAACCCTTACACCTGGCCGAGAACCGGGGGCTCGGACGGGCCCGCAACGCCGGGATCGCGCGGGCCGCCGGCGAGTACCTGATCTTCCTGGACAGCGACGACACCCTCACCCCCGGCTCGCTCGCGGCCGTCGCCGAGCGGATCGAGGCGACCGGCGGGCCCGATGTGCTGGTGTACGACTACGAGCGCACGTACTGGGACGGGCGGCGGGTGCGCAACCATCTCGCGGCCGAGCTGAGCGAGTGGGGCCGGGCGCCCTTCCGGCTCACGGACCGGCCGGGGCTGCTGCGGGTGCTGATGGTGGCCTGGAACAAGGCGTACCGGCGGGAGTTCGTCGCGGCGGAGGGCTTCGCCTTCCCGCCGGGCTACTACGAGGACACCCCCTGGACCTTCCCGGTGCTGATGGCGGCCGGTTCGATCGCGACCCTGGACCGGGTGTGCGTGCACTACCGGCAGCGCCGCCAGGGCAGCATCCTGTCCACCACCAGCCGCAAGCACTTCGACCTGTTCGACCAGTACGAGCGGGTCTTCGCCTATGTCGCCGACCACCCGGAACTCGCCTTCTGGAAGCCGGAGTTGTACCGGCGGATGGTCGACCACTACGGCGTCGTGTTCACCCGCCCCGGACGGCTGCCGCGCGGCAGCCACGGGGAGTTCCTGCGCCGGGCCCGCGACCACCACCGTCGCTACCGGGTGCCGAAGGCGCGGCTGCGGCGGCGGCACCTGCTGATCCGGTTCGGGCTGCACCGCACCTTCCGGGCCCTGCGGTACGCCGCCGCCGCCCGCCGGCGCCTGCGAGAGCTCGTGCTGGGCCCGGCGCGCGCCGGGCGCCGCGCCGCGCTGGGGCTGCACTACCGGATCCAGCTGCGGCTGCCGCTGCGGCCCGAGCGCGCGGTGTTCGCCGCCGAGGGCGGGTACGGCGGCGACCCGGCCGCGCTGGAGGAGGCGATGCGCCGGTACGCCCCGCATGTGCGCACCACCTGGATCGCCGACCCGGCGCACCCGCGCCCGCTCCCGGCCGGCCCGCGGCTCGTCGCCCCCGGCACGGCCGCCCACTGGACGGCACTGGCCCGCTCCACGTACCTGTTCGGCGACGCCCACCTCACGCGCGGACTGCGCAAGCGGGACGGGCAGATCCTGGTGTGCGCCCTCGGCGGGACTCCGCTCGGGCACACCGGACTCGACCTCCAGGAGCGCCCGGGGGCCGTGCCGGGCTCCGATCCCGTGGCGCTGCTGCGGGACGTCGACCAATGGGACCACGTGGTCTCCGGCAACCGGCACTCCACCCTGACCTGGGAGCGGGTCCACCCGGGCCGCTGGACCGCGCTCGAGTACGGCAGCCCGCGCACCGACGTCTTCCAGCGGGCCACCCCGGACGAGGTGGCCCGGCTGCGCGCCACCCTGGGCATCCCCGCGGGCAAGGTCGCCGTCCTCTACGCGCCGGCCCGCCGCGACCACCGCCGCACCCAGCACCTCCCGCTGGACCTGCCGAAGCTCGCGCGCGGCCTCGGCCCGCGCTTCGTGCTGCTCGCCCGCGGCCACGGGGACGTGCCGGTGGAGGGCGCCCGGGTCATCGACGTCTCCGCGCACCCCTGCCCCGAGGGCCTGTGCCTGGCCGCGGACGCGCTGCTCACCGACCAGTCGCCGCTCATGTTCGACTACGCCGGCCTGGACCGGCCGATCGTGCTGCACACCGGGGACTGGGCGGCGTACGCGGCGGTCCGCGGCGTCTACGTCGACCTGCCCGGCGCCCCGCCCGGCGCGGTGGGGCGCGACGAGGATGAACTGGTCGACGTGTTCACCGACGGCACCTGGAACGGCGCGCGCGCCGCGCTGCTGCGGGCCGCCTTCCGGGAGCGGTTCTGCCCGTGGGACGACGGGCGGGCCGCCGAGCGGGTGGTACGGCACATCGTGCTGGGCCGCACCGAGCCGTCCCCGGTGGTGCCGCTCGGCGAGCGCCGCCCGGTGCGCTCCGCCATGGCGAACGCCGTGCACCCGGCGCGCTCCCCGCTGGTCTCGGTGCCGCATCCGGCCGGCCCCCGCCCCGTCACCTGGCCCGCCGAACACCGTTGATCCCACCGGGAGTTCCCATGCGCCTCGGCTCGACGCGGCCCACCCCGCCCCGGCCGTCCAGCCGGCGCCCGGCGGGCCGGCCGGGGCGGGTGCGCGCGGCGCAGTAGAGACACGTCCGCAGGACGGCAGGAAGAACGACAGAAAGAGCAGTATGCCCCGCTTCAGCATTATCGTCCCCACCCATGGGGTCGCCGGCCGGCTGTCCCAGGCGCTGGACTCGGTCCTCGGCCAGTCCTTCGGCGACCTGGAACTGATCCCCGTCTGCGACGCGCCCGACGCCCCGGCCGCCGAGGTGGCCGCCGGGTACGCCGGGCGGGACCCCCGGGTGATGCCGGTCCACTCACCGCCGTCCGCCGGGCTCGGCGGGGCGCGCAACGCCGGGATGCGGGCGGCGACCGGCGCGTACGTGCTCTTCCTGGACGGCGACGACCTGCTGCTGCCGGGCGCGCTGGCCGCCGTGGACGCCCGGCTGGCCGGGACCGCCGGGGTGGACGTGCTGTACGTGGAGCACGAGCGCGCGCCCTGGTGGGAGGGCGATCCGGTGAACCCGGTCGCGCCGCTGTTCGCCGGTGCACCGAAGGGCGCCTTCGCCCCCGCCGCACTGCCGGGGCTGACCGGCGCCGTCCTGCCCGCGTGGAGCGCGGTGTACCGCCGCACCTTCCTGACCGAGCACGAACTCACCTTTCCCGACGGCCATTTCACGGATCTCGGCTGGGGCGGGCTGACCACGGTCGCCGCCCGGCGCGTCGCCGTGCTGCGCCGGGTCGTCGTCCGGCACCGGCTGCGCCGGCAGGGCAGCCGGCTGAACCTGCCCGGCGAACGCCGGCACGACCTGCTCGACCAGGTGGAGCTGGTCCTCGCGCGGGCCGCCGGGCACGCCCTGCCCGCCGAGCGCACCGGGCCGCTCTTCGACCAGCTGTTCGCGCTGGTGCTGAAGACCGTGTCCCGGCCGGAGCGGCTGGCCGGCGGGCACCGGGCGTTCTTCCGCCGCGCGGCCCGCCTGTACCGGCGATTCCGGCCGGCCGGGCACCGGATGCCGCGCGGCAGCCTCGGGGTGCAGCACCGGCTGCTCGCGGTCGGCGCGTACGACGCCTTCCGCGCCCTGCGCGACGCGAACCGGCTCGCGGGCCGGGCCGTCGAGACCGTGCCGCGCCCGCACGCGGTCCGCACCCGGCTGCGCTACCGCGCCGCCCTGCGCCGCCCGCTCGACCCCGACCTCGTGGTGTACTGCGCCTACTGGGGCCGGGGCTACGCCTGCAACCCGGCCGCGATCCACGCCAAGGCCCGCGAACTCGCCCCGCATCTGCGCTCGGTGTTCCTGGTGGAGGCCGGGCAGGAACACACCCTGCCCGCGGACGTGGAGTACGCGGTGCTCGGCTCCCACCGCGCCTGGGAGCTGCTGGCCCGAGCCCGCTACCTGGTCAACAACGCCAACTTCGCCGAGGGCGTGGTCAAACGGCCCGGCAGCGTGCACCTGCAGACCCAGCACGGCACCCCGCTGAAGACGATGGGCGTGGACCAGTCGACGTACCCCGTGGTGGCCGCGCGCTCCGGCAGCTTCACCCGGCTGCTGGGCCGGGTCGACCGCTGGGACTTCAACCTCTCCTCCAACCGGCACTCCACCCGCGTGTGGGAGCGTGCCTTCCCCGGCTCCTGGGAGGCGCTGGAGTACGGCTATCCGCGCAACGACGTCTACTACACGGCGACCGCGGCCGACGTGGCCCGGATCCGGCGGGAGCTGGGCATCCCCGAGAACCGGTTCGCCGTGCTCTACGCCCCCACCCACCGCGACCACCACAGCGGGTTCGAACCCGGCCTGGACCTGGAGGAGTTCTGCGCGGCGGTGGGTGAGGACGTGGTGGTGCTGCTGCGCGCCCACTACTTCTACGACCAGGGCCGCGCCCGGCACTCGGACCGGATCATCGACGTCACCGGACACCGCTCCGCCGAGGACGTGTGCCTGGCCGCGGACGCGCTGATCACCGACTACTCGTCCATCATGTTCGACTACGCCAACCTGGACCGGCCGATCGTGATCTACGCCGACGACTGGGAGGTCTACCGGCAGACACGGGGCGTCTACTTCGACCTGATGGCCGAGCCGCCCGGACCGGTCGCCCGCACCCCCGGGGAACTGGCCGCCGTCTTCCGCGAGGGCGGGTACGCCGGCCCGGAGCCGGCGGCGCTGCGGGCCCGGTTCCGCGAGCGTTTCTGCGAGTTCGACGACGGACGGGCCGCCGAACGCGTCGTACGGCGGGTGCTGCTGGGCGAGCCGCCGCAGGCGCTCCCGCCGGTGCTGCCGCTCGGCGAACGCGTCCCCGCCCCCGCCCCCGCCCCCGCGACCCCCGTGAGGAGCTGACCATGCCCCGCTTCAGTGTGATCGTGCCCTGTTACCAGGTGCAGGCGTACCTCCGCGAATGCCTGGACTCGGTGCTGGCGCAGTCGTGCCGGGACCTGGAGGTGATCGCCGTGGACGACCGCTCGCCGGACGACTGCGGCGCGATCCTCGACGAGTACGCCGCGCGCGACCCCCGGGTGAAGGTGCTGCACCTGCCGGAGAACGTGGGCCTCGGGCGCGCCCGCAACGCCGGGCTGCCGCACGCCACCGGCGACTACCTCTTCTTCCTGGACAGCGACGACACCCTCACCCCGGGCGCGCTCGCGGCGATCGCCGACCGGCTGGCGGAGAGCGGCGACCCGGACGTGCTCGTGTTCGACTACGCGCGCACGTACTGGTGGGGCGGCACCCGGCGCAACGCCCTCGCGGAGGTGCTCGCCGAGGCCGGTCCGGACACCTTCACGGCGGCCGGGTACCCGCGGATCCTGGATCTGCTGATGGTGGTGTGGAACAAGGTCTACCGGCGGGAGTTCGTCGCGGCGGAGGGCTTCACCTTCCCGCCCGGCTACTACGAGGACACCCCCTGGACCTTCCCGGTCATGCTCAGCGCCGGGCGGATCGCCGCGCTGGACCGGATCTGCCTGAACTACCGCCAGCGCAGGCAGGGCAACATCCTGTCCACCACCAGCCGCAAGCACTTCGACGTCCACGACCAGTACCTGCGGGTGTTCGCGTTCCTGGACGAGCACCCCGAACTGGATTCCTGGCGGCCGTACCTGCACCGCAAGATGGGCGAGCACTGCCTGGACATCCTGGCCAAGCCGGACCGGCTGCCGCCCGCCGACAAAGCCGAGTTCTTCCGCCGCACGGCCGGCCTGTTCCGCCGGCTGAAGCCCGAGGGTGCCCGAGTGGAAGGCGAGGCGGCCCTGCTGGAGGGTGGCTGGGCGGGCTACCGGCTGCGGTTGCAGGCGGGCCGGGCCGGACGGGGGGCGGCGCGGCGGGCGGCCGCGGCACGGCGCGTGGCGGCCGGCCGGGCCCGCACCGGCTGGGCCCTGCTGCAGGCCCGCCGTCCGCTCGACCCCGAGCTGGTGGTGTACTCGTCGTCCGCGCACCGGGGCTTCCTCGGCGACCCGGCCGCCGTCCACCGCGCGGCCCTGCGGATCGCCCCGCGGCTGCGCGGGGTGTGGGTGGTGCGGGACGCGGAGACGGCGGCGGGGCTGCCGCCGGACGTGGAGCACGTGATCGCGGGCACCCGGCGCTGCGCGGAGGTCACGGCGCGGGCCGGGTTCCTGGTGAACGACGTGCCCTGGACCGGCGTCCCGGCCAAGCGGCCCGGCGGTGTGCACATCCACACCCATCAGGGCACCCCGCTGAAGTACCTGGGCGCCGATCTGCTGGACAAGCCGGGCGCCCGGCTCGGCGTGGACGTGCCGCAGCTGCTGCGCCGCGCCGACCGCTGGGACCACAGCCTGGTCGCGAGCCGCTATTCGGAGCTGGTGTACGAGCGGGCCTACCCCTGCCATTTCGCCTCGGCGCGCACCGGCAGCCCGCGCAACGACGTGCTGGTCGACGGCGGTCCCAGTGACTTCCGCCGGCGGCACGGCATCCCGGACGACCACACGGTGGTGCTGTACGCGCCGACCCTCCGGGACTACCGCAGGGGCGGTCATGTGGACCGGATCGACGTGGCCCGGCTCGCGGCCGACCTCGGCGAGGGCCACACGCTCGTGGTCCGGCTGCATCCCGCGCTGGCGGCAGGTCCGGCCCGCGGCCTGGGCCTCACGGAGCTGGCCCGGCGCGGCGCGGTGCTCGACGCGACGGACGAGCCCGATCTGCCGGACGTGCTGCTCGCGGCGGACGTGCTGATCACCGACTACTCGTCCGTGATGTTCGACTACGCCAACCTGGACCGGCCGATCGTGATCCACGCCGACGACTGGGAGGTCTACCGGCGGACACGGGGCGCCTACTTCGATCTGACGGCCGAGCCGCCGGGCCATGTCACCCGCTCCCAGCGGGAGTTGGCCGGGCTGTTCACCTCGGGGCGCTGGCGGGACGAGGAGTCGGCGCGGCTGCGCTCCCGGTTCCGCTCCCGCTACTGCGAGTTCGAGGACGGCCGGGCCGCCGAACGCGTCGTACGCACGCTGCTGCTGGACGAGCCGATGCCGGGCGCGGTGCGGCTGCCGGGGCAGGCGACGACCGGGCGGGGCGCGCTGACCTCGGCGTGAGGGCCGTACGACCGCGGCGGCGGAGCCGGACCGGCCGGTGGCGCGGGGCCACGGCGGGTCCGGCGGTCGCGGGACCTACTCGACGACGAGGTCGACCTCGATGTTGCCGCGGGTCGCGTTGGAGTAGGGGCAGACCTGGTGGGCGGCCTCGACGAGCTTGCGGCCGGTCTCCTGGTCCACGGATCCGGGCAGCTCGACGCGCAGGGTGACCTTCAGGCCGAAGCCCTCGCCCACCTTGCCGATGCCGACCTCGGCGGTGACGGCGGCGTCGGTGACGTCCACCTTCTCCCGGCGGCCGACGACGCCGAGGGCGCCGCCGAAGCAGGCGGCGTAACCGGCGGCGAAGAGCTGCTCGGGGTTGGTGCCCTCGCCGTTGCCGCCCAGCTCCACCGGCGGGGCCAGCTTGACGTCGACCTTGCCGTCGGAGGAGACGGCACGGCCCTCACGGCCGTGGGTGGCGGTGGCGACGGCGGTGTACAGCGCGTCCATGACGAACCATCCCTCTCGATGTGTCCTGCGTCGTGTTGCTTCGTTGCGTTCCTGTCGCCACAAGTAGAGCACACAATTGAGTTGTGCACAATCAAATGCCGGGTGAAGGGCTACCCTGGACCCATGACCGCTTCTCCCGCCGAGACCGAGACGGACTGGCTCCGCCTGGACAACCAGATCTGCTTCTCGCTGCACGCCGCGTCCCGTGCCTTCAACGGCGTCTACCGCGTGGTCCTCAAGGACCTCGGCCTCACCTATCCGCAGTACCTGGTCATGCTGGTGCTGTGGGAGCGGGGCGACCTGCCGGTCAAGAAGCTCGGCGAACAGCTGCGGCTCGACTCCGGAACACTGTCCCCGCTGGTCAAACGACTGGAGGCGGCGGGCCTGGTGCGCCGGGAGCGCAGCGTCCAGGACGAGCGCTCGGTGCGGGTCCTGCTCACCGAGGAGGGCGCGGCTCTGCGCGGGCGGGCCCTGGAGGTACCGCGCCGCATCATCCGCTCCACGGGCTTCGACCGCGCCGAGATCGCCGATCTGCGCGCCCGCCTCGACCGGCTCACCAACGCACTGGACGCGGCGGCAGCGACGGAGGCCGAAGACCCGCGGGACTGAGGGGCCGCGCGTAGAGCCGTACGGCGGTCCGCCCGCGCACGGCCTCACCGCGCACGGCGAACTCCCGCCGGAGGAGATCGAGTCCGGCCCGCTCGCCGGGGTCGCGCGGTGTCCACCGGCCGGCCAGTACGGACCGGTCCGCGACGACCCACACCCGCCGGACCCCGGCCATCCGCCGCCGCACGTCCACAGCGGGGGCCTCCATCCCGTACAGGGTCCCGGACACGTCCCCGGCCCGCGCGAGCGCGAGATCCCGGGTGCCGCGGAACGCTTGCGGGTACGCCAGTTCGGTGTTGCGCGTGTAGCCGGGCAGGTACAGCACGGCGTCCCCCTTCCGCATCCCCCGCGCCGCCGCCCGCGCGATCGCCGCCAGGTCGTCGGGGCGCCGGGCCGGGTCGCGGTCCTGCCGGAGGAGGGGGAACTGCAGGAGGGGGACGAGGGCGATGAGGAGGAGGCCGAGGAGGGCGGCGCGGTACGCCCTCGGAGGACGGCGCGCCGACGGCCCCGGACCGGCCGGCGGGCGGGGGCCGCGCGTGTCGGCGGATGCGCCCCCGCGCGAACGCCGCCGGCCTGACGGGAGGACGTCCGCCCAGCGGCCACCGGGCCACAGGCGCCCCGCGATCGCCGCCACCCGATCGCCCCCCGCCGCGACCAGCAACGGAGCCCCCGCCAGCGCGTACAGCACGTACCGGTCGACGTACAGCGGCGGCGAGGACTGCGACGCCAGCATGAGCACCCCCGGCGGCACCACGACCAGCGGCGCCGCCACCCCCGCGAGCGTGATCTCGCCCTTCCGCCCGGCCATCCCCGCCAGCAGCCCCACCACCGCGAGTCCCAGGCAGACCCAGTACACCTCCTGCGACGCCCCGAAGAACTGCCGCGCGAGCCCCGCCGCCGTCTCCTCCGTCGGCCGGCGCAGCCACGCCACCTGCGCCGCCTGCGCCCGCGACACCACCACCATGGGCAACAGGCAGAGCAGGACCGCCGAGGCCGCGCATCCCCATCCCCGCCACACCCGTCCCCGCACCCGGGCCAGCGCCAGCGCCACGGCGTGGGCCGGCAGCAGCAGCACGGCGAACTCGTGCAGCCAGCAGGTGACGCCGAGGACGAGGCCGTACCCCCACCACGCCCCGCGCTCCACCCCGCGCAGCAGCAGCAGCGTCGCCCCCATCACGCCGGCCGCGACGAGCGCGTAGGACCGGCCCTCCTGCGCGTAGTGGCCGGCCATCGGGTTCACGGCGTAGAGCAGTCCCGCCCACAGGCCCACCCGCGGCCGCGCCAGCCGCGCCCCCACCTCCGCCACCAGAGCCGCGGTCACCACCGCTCCGGCCACCGACGGCAGGCGCAGCACCACCTCGTCGGCGTGCACGGCGAGCACGGCGTGCATGAGGACGTAGTAGAGCCCGTGCACCGCGTCGACCCCGTGCACGAGCCGCCAGATCTGCGGCACCGTCCGCCCGGCGACCTGGAACGTGACCGCCTCGTCCCGCCACATGCCGCCCCGGTCCAGCCCCCACAGCCCGAACGTCAGCATCACCGCCGCGGGCACCCCCGCCACGACCCCGCGCCGCCCTCGCCCCCCGGGCGGCTTCCGCGACGGCGCTGGCACAGCTTCCACAGCTTCCACAGGGAGCCCGACGTTCACCACGGCCCGATCTTTTGCGATGAGACGATGTTTGTGGGTGATTGCGGCGTATCGCCGCCGATACTCCATCCACCCGGCTTAGGCTCCAACGCGATGAACGGTCCCCGTGTCACCCCCGGCCCCGTCCTCAAGCTCGCCGCCGGCTGGCTCGCCACCCGCGCGCTGATGCTGTGGCTGCTCGCGCACGACAGTTCGCCGCTGCTCAGCGGCGGTTCGGTGGCGCGCGAGGTGGGCCGGTTGTACTTCCACTGGTACGGCGTGCTCGAACAGGGGTCGTACCCGGTGCACGACACCCTGTGGCAGTACCCGCCGGGCGCGGGCGCGGTGCTGCTGGCGCCGGGCCTGGTGCCCGGGTTGTCGTACGTCCGGGCGTTCGTGACGCTCACGCTGGCCGCGGACGCGCTGATCGAGGTGGCGCTCGTGCGCGCCGGGCGACGGCCGGGGCGCAGCCTGCTCGGCGCGGCGCTGTGGACGGGCGGGCCTCCGCTGCTGCTGCATCTGCCGCTCGCGCGGTACGACGTCCAGGTCACCGCCCTCGCCGTGCTGTCCCTGCTGACGCTGGCGCGCTCCCCGCGCGCGGGCGGTGCGCTCGGGGCGCTCGGCGCGCTGGTGAAGGGCTGGCCCGCGCTGGTGCTGCTGGGCACGCCCCGGGGCGCGGCGACACGGAGCGCGTGGACGTGGGCGGCGGGCGGCGGGGCCGTCGCCCTGGGGCTGCTGTCCCTCTCGTTCCGGCATCCGCTGTCCTTCCTGGCGGAGCAGGGCGGGCGCGGGGTGCAGATCGAGTCGCTGGGCGGTACGGCCCTCAACCTCGCCCGGCACGCGGGCTGGTCCGGCCGGCCCCGCTACCGGTACGGCGCCATCGAGCTGGTCGGCCCGTACGTACCCGTCGTCGCCGCCGTGTCCCTCGCGCTGACGGCGGCCGCGTTCGGGCTGCTGGTGCTGTGGCGGGTGCGGGCGCGCCGCTGGACCGAGGCGACGGCGGCCGACGCGGCACTGTGCGCGGTGCTGCTGTTCACGGTGACCAGCCGGGTGATCAGTCCGCAGTACATGGTCTGGCTGCTCGGACTCGCCGCGGTGTGCCTGGTCTCGCGGCACACCGGCCAACGCCCGGTGGCGGCGCTGGTGCTGGCGGCGTCCGCGCTGAGCACGGTGGTGTACCCGCTGTGCTACGGGCAGGTGATCGGGGGCAGTTGGGCCGGCTGCCTGCTGATGCTGGGCCGCAACGGGACGCTGACGGCCGCGGCGGCGCTGTCCTTCGTCCGGCTGTGGCGGGCCACGGAGGCGCCGACGGCAAAGGGTGGGCAAAGAGCACAACCCTGTCCTGATTCCGACCGTCTACCAAACCGAGCCCTAAGCCTCTCTTAACGGGGTATTACCGAAGATTTCTACGCTCCCGCCCTGTGGACTCCATGCTTCCCGACTCGCCCGCCCAGTCAGAGAACACACAGACCCCACAGAGCACACCGCGCACCGGCGCCGTCGGCGTCGTCGTGATCGGGTACAACGACCGTGCCCATGTGGCCGACGCGGTGCGTTCGGCGCTCGCGCAGGGGCCCTCGGTCGCGGAGGTCGTCGCGGTGGACGACCGTTCCACGGACGGCAGCGCCGATTCGCTCGACCGGCTGGCCGCGGACGACGGCAGGTTGCGGGTGATCCGGCGGGACGTCAACAGCGGTGGCTGCGGCACTCCGCGCAACACCGGGATCGACGCGGTGACGGCGCCGTACGTGATGTTCCTGGACAGCGACGACCTGCTGCCGCCGGGCGCGGTGGACGCGCTGCTGGCGGCCGCCGAGGGGGCGGGAGCCTCGGTGGCGAGCGGGCTGTGCGTGCGCCGGGAGCTGCCCTCGGGGCGTGAACAGCCCTGGCAGGAGTCCCTCTACGCGGCGCACTCCGTGCTCGCGCGCCCCGGCCAGCGCCCGCGCCTGGTCCACGACACGCTGTGCGTCAACAAGCTGTACCGCACCGACTTCCTGCGCGAACACGGCATCCGCTTCCCCGAAGGCCGCTTCCTCTACGAGGACTTCGTCTTCACCGCCCGGGTCCTGGCCGCGGGCCCGCGCGTCGCACTGGTACCGGACCGGGTGTACGTCTGGCACGTGCGCCGCGCCGCCGAGCGGCTGTCGCTCTCGCTGGACCGGGGGCACATCGACAACTGGGAGGCGCGTACGCGGGCGTGCGCGCTGGCGTACGACATTCTGCTGACCGCCGGTCAGAAGGAGCTGGCGCGGGCGGCACGGGCGAAGTTCCTCGACCACGACGTGCGGATGTACGCGCGGGAACTGGGCCTGCGCGACCCGGAGTACCGGCGTGCGTGGTGGACGCACACCCGTGAGTATCTCGGGCGCTACGACGCCGCCGACTGGGAACAGGACCCGGCCACGCCCGGCCGGCTGCTGGGCCGGCTGCTCCTGGAGTCGCCCGAGCCGCGCGATCTGCCCCGGCTGCGGGACCTGGCCGCGCGGCCGGGCCGGCTGCTCCCGCCGTACGCCCGTACCCCGGACGGCACCCCGGTCTGGTCCGCGGACCTCCCCCAGGTGTCCCTCGCCCCCTTCCTGGCCAGCCCCGTCGAGACGCTCCCCCTGGCGCTGGACGCGGAGCTGCGGCCACGGGCGGGCACGGGCACGCTCACACTGCGGCTGCACGAGCTGTACGGCAGGGTGGCCGAGGCGGGGCCGCGCGAACTGGAGGTGCGCTGGGAGTCCCGGGACGACGCGCGGGTCCGGGGGCGCGCGACGGCCGCTCTCGCCCCCGCCGGCCCGGACCTCTGGTCGGCCGAGCCGCCCGTCGACATCGGCGCGCTCGGCGCGGGCGTCTGGGATCTGCGGCTGACCGTGCGCTTCGCGAACGGCGCGCGGCGCGAGGTCACGGCGGCCGCCCGCGCGGGCGCCGGACGGTTGCGCCGGCGGGCCGTACCCGGCCTCCGCCACGGCGTACTGCTCGTACAGCCGTACGCGACGCACTCCGGCGCGCTGGCGCTGCGCGTGGCGACGGGGCTGCGCGGGCTCTTCCGGATACTGCGCGGGCGACTGCGGCGCCTGCGGCGCTGAGACGGCGGGCCGCCGCACTCGTACCGTGTGCGGAACCGCTGGACCGTCTGGAACTACTGGGTCTGGAACGAGACCGGGAAGGGAATCAACGTGTCTGTCCTCATCGCCGGCGGGGCGGGTTACATCGGGAGCACCGTCGCGTCGGCCTGTCTGGACGCGGGCATCACCCCGGTGATCCTCGACAGCCTGGTCCGCGGCCGCGCCGAGTTCACCGACGGCCGGATCTTCTACGAGGGCGACATCGCGGACGGCGCCCTGGTCGACCGGATCTTCGCCGAGCACCCGGAGATCTCCGCGGTGGTGCACTGCGCGGCGCTGATCGTGGTGCCGGAGTCGGTGGCGGACCCGATCGGCTACTACCAGGCGAACGTCACCAAGAGCCTGGCCTTCGTCGAGCATCTGCGGCGCAACGGGTGCGACCGCCTCGTGTTCAGCAGTTCGGCGTCCATCTACCGGGCCGAGGACGGCTCGCCCGTCACCGAGGACTCGCCGCTGGCCCCGCAGAGCCCGTACGCGCGGACCAAGGCGGTGTGCGAGGGGATGTTCGCCGACATCGCCGCGGCCGGGAAGCTGCGGGTGCTGTCGCTGCGGTACTTCAACCCGGTCGGCGCGGACCCCCTGCTGCGCACCGGTCTCCAGCTCAAGCGGCCCAGCCACGCGCTGGGGATGCTGATCCAGGCCCACCAGGCGGGGACGCCGTTCCCGGTCACCGGCGTGGACTACCCGACCCGCGACGGCACGGGCATCCGTGACTACGTGCACGTCTGGGACCTCGCGGCGGCCCACATCGCGGCGATCGAGCGCTTCGACTCCGTGCTCACCGCGTCGGCGCCGTCGATCGCGATCAACCTGGGCACGGGCTCCGGCACGACGGTCCGCGAGCTCTGCGCGGCCTTCAACAACGTCGTGAGCGCGCCCCTGACCACGATCGACACGGACCCCCGGCCGGGCGACGTGGCCGGCGGCTACACCACGAGCGACCGCGCCGCCCGCCTGCTGGGCTGGACCCCGGCCCTGTCCCTGGAGGAGGGCATCCGCTCGGCCCTGGAGTGGATCCCGGTCCGCGACAAGATGCTGCGGGACTGAACGGGGCCTCGCCGCGGGGCACGGGCCGTTCGCCGGGCGCGGTCGCGTCCCGGCCTCCCGGCCCGCCTCAGTACCCTGAGCCGGTGACCCCGGACCCCGCCACCCTCGACCGAGCCGTCGGCGCCGTCGTCGGTTCCGCCGTCGGCGACGCCCTCGGCGCACCCTTCGAGTTCGGGCCCGAGGACGCCTTCTCGGACCGGTTCCCGGCCGCCGGCGGCGAGATGTGCGGCGGTGGCGGATGGGACCCCGGGGAGGCCACCGACGACACGCAGATGGCCGTGCTCGTCGGCGAGTCCCTCCTGGAACGCGGCGGGCTGGACCCGGCCGACGTCTTCCGGCGCTTTCAGCGCTGGGCCGCGGCCGAGCCGAAGGACATCGGGTTGCAGACGGAGGCGGTGCTGACCGGCGGGCACCCCTGGGACACCGCCGCGGCCCGGCACTTCCGGGACAGCCGACGCGCCGCCGGGAACGGTGCGCTGATGCGGGCCGCGCCCTCCGCCGTGTACTTCGCGCGGCACGGCCGCACCGCCACGCTCGACGCGGCCCGCCGCCTCTCCGCCCTGACCCACGGCGACCCCGCCGCCGGCGAGGGCACCGCCGTGTTGCACGACCTCATCCGGGTCGCACTCGCCGGCGGGGACCCGCTGGACGCCGTGCCGCGCGCGCTCGCCGCGGTGCGGGCCGATCAGCGTGAGCGGTTCGCGGCGGTCCTCGCACCGGACTGGCATCCGGACGAGGCGACCGAGTTCAACGGCGCGGTGTGGCCCTGCCTGGGGTCCGCCGTGTGGGCGCTGCGGACCACGGCGTCGTACGAGCAGGCCGTCCGCGCGGCCGTCGACCTGGGCGGCGACACGGACACCGTGGCGGCGGTCACCGGGGCGCTCGCGGGTGCCGTGCACGGCATCGGGGCCGTGCCGGAGCGGTGGACGCACGTCCTGCACGTACCGCTCCCCGGCTTCGCCGGGCGGGTGCTGCGGGCGCCGGAGCTGACCGCCCTCGCCCGCCGCCTCGTCTCGCGCTGAGCCCCCTCAGAGCGCCTTCAGCGCCCCCGCCGTGGCCCTGGCCAGCTTGTCCAGGTACCCCTTCGGCGGCTTCGGGGAGCGGATGACCACCGAGCGCCAGTACAGCGGGCCGGAGATGAGGTCGAGGGCGAGGTCGGGGTCGAGGCCGGGGGAGAGTTCGCCGCGGGCCGTCGCCGCCGCGATGACCTTGCTGGCCACGCCCTCCTGACCGTCACGCAGAGCCTTCTGGAACGCCTCGGCGATATCGGGGTTGCGGGCCGCCTCCGCCTGCAGGTCGGGGATGATCTGGGAGGCCACGGGGTGGCGCAGCGCGCGCGAGGTCACCTCGTACAGGAGCCGCAGGTCGCCCTCCAGGGAGCCGGTGTCCGGCGCCGGCAGCCCCAGCACCGCCATGGCGGAGACGACGTCCAGCACCAGGTGCAGCTTGGAGCGCCAGCGCCGGTACACCGCCGTCTTGCCGACCCCCGCCCGCCGCGCGATCCCCTCGATGCTCATGCGCGCGTAGCCGACCGCGGCCAGTTCCTCGAAGACGGCCGCCCGGATGGCCTCGGTCACGTCCGGGCGCAGCACCGCGGCCCCGGCAGGAGTGCGGCGGCGCGCGCGCTGCGGCGGTTCGGCGGCGGTCCCGGCGGCGTTCGTGGTCATGGAAGCCAGCATAGGGCGTTACGACGGAACGGTTGCGTTGCGACGTCGATTGGTTCTACGCTCACGCTGCGACGATACGGTCCCGTCCCGTCGTAAGAGAACGTGAAGAGAAACGTAAGGAAACGCCGGACGACGGGACCGGCCCGCCCTGGTTCCGGACACAGTCGGAGCCGTGGCACCCCCCTCCCCCCGAGCGAAAGCAGCGGATGTGAGCCAGGTCCTCGACACACCGCCCCCGATCCAGGCCCCGGCCGACGACCTCAAGGCGCTGGCCGCCAGGCACGGCCTGTCGGTGAGCGGCGCCCGCCCCTCCCTCCCGGAGTACGTCCGCCAGCTGTGGGCCCGGCGCCACTTCATCACCGCGTTCGCCACCGCCAAGCTCACGGCGCAGTACAGCGAGGCGAAGCTGGGCCAGGTCTGGCAGGTCATGACCCCGCTGCTGAACGCGGCGGTCTACTACTTCATCTTCGGTGTCCTGCTCGGCACCAAGAAGGGCGTCCCGGACTACATCCCCTTCCTGGTCACCGGCGTGTTCGTGTGGACGTTCACGCAGAGCTCGATCCAGGTCGGCACCCGGGCCATCTCCGGCAACCTCGGCCTGGTGCGCGCCCTGCACTTCCCGCGCGCCGCCCTGCCGATCTCCTTCTGCATCCAGCAGCTCCAGCAGCTGCTGTTCTCGATGGCCGCCCTGGTCGTGATCCTGCTCTGCTTCGGCGTGCCGGTCAGCGCCTCCTGGCTGCTGGTGATCCCCGCGCTGGTCCTCCAGTTCACCTTCAACGCCGGCGTGGCGATGATCATGGCGCGCTGGGGTGCCAAGACCCCGGACATCGCCCAGCTGATGCCGTTCATCCTGCGCACCTGGATGTACGTGTCCGGCGTGATGTGGAGCATCGACAAGCTCACCAAGAAGGACCACCTGCCGCACGTCGTCATGGTCCTGCTCCAGACCAACCCGGCCGCGGTCTACATCGACCTCATGCGCTTCGCGCTGATCGACAGCTTCCACGCCAAGCAGCTTCCCCCGCACGTGTGGCCGATCGCCGTCGGCTGGGCCCTGCTCGCCGGCCTCGGCGGCTTCATCTACTTCTGGAAGTCTGAGGAGACGTACGGCCGTGGCTGAGCAGAGCGAGCAGATCCAGCAGACCACCCATCGGACCCAGCAGACCGGGCAGATCATGCAGAGCGAGCGGATCCCCACCGTCGTCGCCGACGGCGTCGACATCGTCTACCGGATCAACGGCACCGGCTCGGGCCGCGGCTCCGCCACCGCCGCCCTCAACCGCATCATGCGTCGCAAGCAGGCCGAGAAGGCCGCCGGCGTGCGCCGGGTGCACGCGGTCAAGAACGTGTCGTTCGTCGCCTACAAGGGCGAGGCGATCGGACTCATCGGCACCAACGGCTCCGGCAAGTCCACCCTGCTCAAGGCCGTCGCCGGGCTGCTGCCGGTGGAGAACGGCCACATCTACACCCACGGCCAGCCCTCGCTCCTGGGCGTCAACGCCGCGCTGATGAACGACCTCACCGGCGAGCGCAACGTCCACCTCGGCGGCCTCGCCATGGGCATGTCCCGCGAGCAGATCAAGGAGCGCTACCAGGGCATCGTCGACTTCTCCGGGATCAACGAGAAGGGCGACTTCATCACCCTGCCGATGCGCACCTACTCCTCCGGCATGGCCGCCCGGCTGCGCTTCTCCATCGCCGCCGCCAAGGACCACGACGTGCTGCTCATCGACGAGGCCCTGGCCACCGGCGACCGCAGGTTCCAGGTGCGCTCGGAGGAGCGGATCCGCGAGCTGCGCGAGACGGCGGGCACCGTCTTCCTGGTCAGCCACAACAACAACTCGATCCGCGACACCTGCGAGCGGACGCTGTGGCTGGAGCGCGGCGAGCTGCGCCTGGACGGCCCCACCGAGGAGGTCCTCAAGGAGTACGAGGCCTTCACCGGTGACAAGTCGAACAAGACGGCGAAGAAACCGGCCCCGAAGAAGGCCGCGTAACGCGCTCACAACCTCCTCACCTCGTGAAGGTGGCCGAGAGGGCAACCAGGGACCCGGGACGTCTGTCTAACAGCCGGGTCCCCTTCTTCTTACCCCGAACGTGGCCATCCCTTTCATCCGCTTAGTGACAGTATGTTATGAAGGGTGATCCTCCACAGACGAGCCGAAGGAGTCCACCGCGATGCCCCAACTCAGCGTCATCGTCTACGGACCCAACGCGCAGGGGCATCTGACGGAACTGCTCGACTCCCTCGAAGCGCACCCCCTGTCCGACGCCGAGATCGTGGTCGCCGCGGTCGGTGACTGGGCCCGGGAGACGGCCGGGTCCCACGCCCACGGCACCGTCGTGGTCCCGCTGCCCGACGGCACCGGCGACGCGGCCGCCCGAGCCGCGGGCGCCGCCCGTGCCACGGGCCGCTGGCTGCACTTCGTGCACGCCAAGGACGGACTGCCGGCCGGCGCGCCCCGCCTGATCGCCGAGCGCGCCGCCGAGCTGGACGACTCCGTGGACGTCCTCCTCCTCGACCACCTCACCACCACCTGGCAGAGCGCCGCCCGGCCCTCCCGCGACGGCCGCTTTCTCGCCGCCGTCGGCCGCTCCGCCCTCCCCCTGGACGAGGCGGTCGACCTGCTCCGCCTGACCCCGCTGCTCGGCAACCGCACCCTGCGCAGGGAGTTCTGGACGGCCCACGAGGAGCTGCTGACCACCGACGACGAGCCGCGCGCCGCCCACGCCGCCCTGCTGTGCGCGGGCCGCGTCGCCTGCCTCAACCAGGTGGCCTACGAGAACCGGGAGCTGCGCCCGGAGAGCCTGCCGCCGCTCACCCCCGAGGACCGTTTCGAGCTGGTCGAGCGCTACGAGTCGCTGATGCCGCTCGCCCGCGACCGCCCGGCCCCCCGCGTGGTGCTCTACGACCTGATGATGCGCGACCTGGTGCGCACCTTCGCCGGCGAGAACCTGCCCGACGAGGTGGCCCGCGAGTTCTTCCGCCGCGCCTCCCTCGCGGCGGTGCGCTGGCGCCCCGAGCGCCACGAGCACCCGGCGGGCGTGGAGGGCGTACGGCACTCGCTGCTGGAGGAGGGCGCGTACACGAAGTACCGCGCGTTCCAGGCCGCCAACCGCGCCCGCCGCGCCGCCCGCAAGGCCGTACGCGCCCGCAAGCGCCAGGTCGGCGCGAAGCTGCGTGAGCAGCAGTACCGGCGTGCCCTGAGCCGCCCCGTGGATCCGGACCTCGCGGTGTTCGCGGCCTACTGGGAGCGCGGGGTGGCCTGCAACCCGGCCGCGATCGCCGCGAAGGCGGCCGAACTCGCCCCGCACATCCACCCGGTGTGGGTGGTGTCCAAGGACAACACGGCCCTGCTGCCGCCCGGCACCGACCATGTGGTTCCCGGCACCCGCCGCTACTGGGAGGTGCTGGCGACCGCCAAGTACCTCGTCAACAACGTCAACTTCCCCAACGCGGTGGTCAAGCGGCCCGGGGCTATCCACCTCCAGACCCATCACGGCACCCCGCTCAAGCGCATGGGCCTGGACCAGATCGAGCACCCGGCCGCCGCCAAGGGACTGGACTTCGACGCCCTGCTGGCCCGCATCGACCGCTGGGACTACAGCGTCAGCGCCAACAGCCACTCCACCCGGATGTGGGAGCGCGCCTACCCGGCCCGCTACACCTCGCTGGACCACGGCTATCCGCGCAACGACGTCTTCTACACCAGCGGCGCCGACGCGGTCCGCGCGGCCCGCGCCCGGCTCGGCATCGCCCCCGGCAAGACCGCGGTCCTCTACGCCCCCACCCACCGCGACTACGAGGCCGGCTTCACCCCCCGCCTCGACCTCGCCGAACTCGCCGACCGGCTCGGCGAGGACACGGTCCTGCTGGTGCGCGCCCACTACTTCTACGGCGGCGCCACCTCCCCGCTGACCGGCCTGCGCCGCTCCGGACGGCTCATCGACGTCTCCTCCTACGACCCCGTGGAGGAGCTGTGCCTGGCCGCCGACGCGCTGGTCACGGACTACTCGTCGATCATGTTCGACTACGCCAACCTGGACCGCCCGATCGTCGTCTATGCCGACGACTGGGAGACCTACCGCACCACTCGCGGCGTCTACTTCGACCTGATGACCGACCATCCGGGACAGGTCGCCCGCACCCAGGAGGAGCTGACGGAGATCTTCCGCTCCGGCGCCTGGCGCGACGAGACCGCGGCCAAGGCCCGCACCGCCTTCCGGCGCCGGTTCTGCGAGTACGACGACGGCCGTGCCGCCGAACGGGTCGTACGGCGGGTGTTCCTGGGCGAGCCGGAGGACGCACTGCCACCGGTGCTGCCGATCGAGGACCGCACCCCCGCCCCGACCCCCGAGGAGGCCACGGCATGACGGCCCCGGCCACGACCCCCGACGTCACGGTCACCGTCATCGTGTACAACGACGCGGCCCGCCTGCCCCGGGCGGTCGCCTCGCTGCGCGCGCAGACGCACGCCAACATCGAGATCGTCATCAGCGACGACCACTCCACCGACGACACGCCCGCGGTGGCGCGCCGTCTGGAGGCGGCGGACCCGCGGGTGCGCTACCTGCGGCTGCCGGAGAACAGCGGCGGGTGCAGCGCCCCGCGCAACCGGGCCATCGAGATCGCCCGCGCGCCGTACCTGATGTTCCTGGACAGCGACGACGAACTCCCGCCGCGGGCCGTGGAGTCGCTGCTGGCCGCGCACCGGGAGCGCGAGGTCGACTTCACCATGGGCGCGGTGCGCCGGGTGCGGGCGGACAGCGGGCGGCGCACGACGTGGATGCCGCACCTGGTCGCCGAGCGGCGCACCGTCGAGGGCATCGAGGCGGACCCGCGGCTGCTGTTCGAGCACCTGTCGACCAGCAAGATGTACGCGCGTTCCTTCCTGGACCGGCACGAGCTGCGCTTCCCCGAGGGCATCCACTACGAGGACCAGCTGTTCTCGGCCCAGGCGTACTGCCTGGCGAAGGCGTTCACGATCATCCCGGAGCCGGTGTACGTCTGGTACATCGACCCGTACGCGGCGGCCGCGTCGGCGTCCATCTCCAACCAGCGGCACAAGGTCACCAATGTGCGCGACCGGGTCCATGTGCAGCGGCTCATCGACGACTTCCTGGTGGAGAGCGGACACGCGGGGCTGCGCGAGGACAAGGACTTCAAGTTCCTCAAGCACGACTTCCGGATGTACGCGGGCGATCTGCCGTACCGGGACGAGGAGTGGCTGGCCGCGTTCGCGGACATCATGAACCCGTACCTGGACACCCTGGCGCAGGGCGCGTTCGCCCGGCTGCCCCGGCCCGAGCGGGTGGTCCTCGAACTACTGCGCTCCGGCCGCCTCGCCGACGCCCGGCTCGCGGCGCGCGGGCTGGGCCAGGAGGTGGCACCGCGCCAGGTCACGACGGACGCGGCGGGCGTGCCGTACTGGGGCGGCAGCGTCCCCGGCACCGAGCGGGGCCGGCGCGAACTGTCCGTCGCCGACCTGGAACTGGAGACGCGGCCGTTCCCGACGGCGCGGTTCCGGCACGAGATCACGGAGCTGAGCCGGGGCAGCGGGGCGACCCTCACGCTGGCCGTCCGCACGTACGATCCCGGGCTGCGGCTCCCTGTCGGGCCCCAGCGCGCCGGTCTGATCGTCTCCCCCGGCGGGCGCCGGATGACGGTGCCCTTCCGGCTCGACCCGGTCAGCCCCGGCGTCTTCGAGGGCACGGTGCGGCTGGACCTCTCCGCCGCGCGCCTGCCCCTCCAGGGCTTCCAGGGCATCCGCCATCCGCTGGTCCGCCTGAACCAGCAGGGTCTGTGGAATTCCGGGGTCCTCCTGGCCCCCCTGGACTTCCCCCCGGCCACGACCCGCGTCGACTACCGCTCCGGCGCGACACCGCACGCGGTCACGGTGGAACCGGAGGGCCGCAATCCCGGCCGGCTGCAGCTGCGCTGGGAGCCGGTGGGGGTGACGGCGGTGATCCGCCCGGTCCTGCACAAGGTCGCGCGGCCGAGGATCCGCAAGGCGGCGAAACTGGTGGCGAGCCTGCTGAAGTAGCGCCGCGTTCCGGTATTCAGCGCCGTAGCACCGCGGGCCCGTGGACATCCGCGGGCCCGCGGTGGCTCGTCCCGCGCGGTTCCCCGCGCCCCTTACAGGGGCGCTCCGGCCGGCCCCCTCGGACCGCGGGCAGGCGTGCCGCCGGGGCCCCGCTCAGGGCACCACCCGGTACAGGACCTGGTCCGCAGGCCCCGTCGTCACCTGCCGCAGTCCAGGTCCGGCCAAGTCCGCCGACCCCACGACCCACCGCACGCCGTACTCCCGCAGAATCCCCCGCCGCTCCGCCGCCGACGTCCCCGGCGCGAAGAACCGGGACACCGCCTCCGACCGGCGCGCCGAGTCCCGCAGGAACACATCCGGATACCCCGGCGCCACGGTGTACCCCCCGTACGCCGGAATCTGCCGCGCCGGCACCGTCCGCGCCATCACCACGTCCCCGTACCGCACCCACGGCGTGATCCAGTGGTAACCGGCCCACGGCGTCTCGTACTTGTCCGCGAGCACGGAGGGCAGCGCGGACTTCCCCGTCGCGTACCCGATCGTCCCCGCCTGGCCCCAGAAACCGACGGCGAGCGCGAGCCCCAGCGCACACGCCCACCCGGCCCGCACCGTCCGCCGCCCCGCGGACACCACCTCCAGCGCGGCCGCGAGCTGCGCCGGGATCAGCGCGGCGGGCAGCGCACGGCCCCAGGAGTAGTGCCCGGTCAGCCCGCCCGCCGTGACGACCAGCACGCCCAGCGCGAAGAACAGCGCCAGCACGTCCCACCGGTCCCGCCGCAGCCGCGGCACCAGCGCCGCCACCCCCAGCAGCACCAGCCCGAACCGAGCGAACAGATGCTGGTAGAGCGACTTGTGGATGGCCTCCAGATCGGCCCCGGCGGAGAACAGCGAGAAGAAGTCGTAGTACGGCCACACCCACAGCAGCACCGCCCCGAGCACCAGCCCGCCCCCGAGCCGGAGCCACACCCGCCGTCCGGGCCGCGCGGAGACGATCATGGCCAGCGCGCCGAGCGTGGCGACGACGCCCGTGAACTGGTGGCAGAGCAGGATCAGCGCCCACAGCAGCCCGAGGGCCGACCACCGCCCCCAGGACGCTTCCGCGCGCAGCGCCCGGGTGAGCCAGGCCCAGAAGTGGAAGGTCAGACCGAGCGCGAACACGCTCGGATAGGAGATGGTGAGGGCGAGCGAGTGCAGCCCGATGAAACCGCTCCAGTTGAGGACGGCCGTTCCCCACAGCAGCACCAGGCCCAGCAGCGCGAGCGCCGGGGCCGCGGGGTGGGCGCTGAGCGTGCGGACGTACCGCCACACCCCGGTGACCAGCGTGGTCAGCCCGACCAGCGCCCCGATGCGCAGCACCACGAACACCGACAGACCGGTCAGCTTGGCGAGCGCGCCCAGCAGCAGCATCCACGGCGAGTAGTAGGGACTCGGGGTGTCCGCGTCGACCAGCGGATTGCCGGGGTGCAGCAGGCTGTGGGCGAGCCGCTGGATCGTGGCCGCGTGCATGCCGAGGTCGCCGATCCACGGCAGCCGGACGATCACCGCCAGCAGCAGCGCCACCACCAGCGCCGCGGCCACCCGCGGCACCGCACGGGCCACCCGCGCGCCGCCGCCCGGCGACTCCGGGCGGCGCAGCTGTTCTTCGAGGTCGGACTGTGCTGCGTGCATTCTGCTGGAACACCCAATCGCGGAAGCCCAGGTAATTACAGCGCAGACCCTATCCGAAACGGATCGATAAGCAGGAAACGGTAAATCCGCCTATCTCCTTTGTACAAAGGACGGCAAGAAAAGGAACGCCCCGGACCGACTCTCCGTCGGCCCGGGGCGTTCTCACCCGCTCACGGGTGTCGCTACGAGTGCGTGCGCAGCAGCGTCCGCATCGTCCGCATCGCCACCGACAGGTTGGCGAGGTCGAAGGAGTCCGAACCGCGGATCTCCTCCAGGGTGGTGCGCGCCCGGCCCAGGATCGGGGCGTTCTTCCGCTCCCAGTCCGCGAAGCGCTGCTCCGGCGAGGAGGTGCCGTTGCCCGCCGCGAGCACGTCCGCGGTGAGCGCCGCGTGCGCCGCGTAGAGGTCCTCGCGGATGGAGGCTCGGGCCATGGACTGCCAGCGGTCGTTGCGGGGCAGCTCGATGATGCGGTCCATCAGCTGGGTGATGCCGAGGCGGTCGGCGAGGTCGTAGTAGACCTCGGCGACGTCCAGCGGCTCCTTGCCCATGCGGTCGGCCACCGAGACGATGTCGAGCGCCGGGAAGGCCGAGGAGAACCCGGCCACGCGGGTGGCGAGTTCGTCCGGGACGCCGGCCGCGGACAGCTCGTCGTACACGTGCTGGTACCACTCCAGGTCCGCGCCCCGCACCAGCTTGGGCAGCTGCTGCCAGACCTGCTCGACGCGCTCGGCGAAGAACTCCACCGTCTCGGCGAGCTGCAGCGGCTGCGGCCGGTTGTTGAGCAGCCAGCGGGTGCCGCGCTCGACCAGGCGGCGCGAGTGCAGCCGGATACGGGTCTGCACGGCGGCGTCGACCTGGTTGTCCAGGGCCTCAACCGCGTCCCACACCGGAGCCGAGCAGAAGATCGCGCGGGCCGCGGTCTGGGCGCGGACGATCTCCTCGAGGGAGGCGCCGGTCTCCTCGCGCAGCCGGTGCAGATACGTCGTACCGCCCGTGTTGACCGTGTCGTTGACCAGCACCGTGGTGGTGATCTCGCGGCGCAGCGGGTGGTTGTCGACGGCTTCCGCGAACCGCTCGCGCAGAGCGGAGGGGAAGTAGGCGTGCAGCAGGGTGCGCAGGTACGGGTCGTCGGGCAGCGAGGTGGCCAGCAGCTCCTCGGCGACCGTGATCTTGGTGTACGCCATGACGACGGCCGTCTCCGGGCCGGTCAGGCCCTGGCCCTGGCCCAGGCGCTCGCGGATCTGGCGGTCGGTGGGCAGGAACTCCAGCGCCCGGTCCAGGTGGCCCTCGCGCACCAGGTGGCGCAGGAAGCGCTGCTGGGCGTGGAGCATGTCCTTGGCCTGGAACAGCGCGTTGGCGAGCGCGGTGTTCTGCGCGTAGTTGTTGCGCAGCACCAGCGCGCCGACCTCGTCGGTCATCCCGGCGAGCAGCTTGTTGCGCTGCTTGACGGTCATGTCGCCGTCCGCGACCAGGCCGTTCAGCAGGATCTTGATGTTCACCTCGTGGTCGGAGGTGTCCACGCCGGCGCTGTTGTCGATCGCGTCGGTGTTGATCTTGCCGCCCTGGTGGGCGAACTCGATGCGGCCGAGCTGGGTCAGGCCCAGGTTGCCGCCCTCGCCGACGACCTTCACGCGCAGGTCGGCGCCGTCGACGCGGATGGCGTCGTTGGCCTTGTCGCCGACGTCCGCGTTCGACTCGGCGGACGACTTCACGTAGGTGCCGATGCCGCCGTTCCACAGCAGGTCGACCGGCGCCCCGAGGATCGTCTTCATCAGGTCGGCCGGGGTCATCTTGGCGACCTTGTCCTCGATGCCGAGGGCCTCGCGGATGTGCGCGTTGAGCTGGATCGACTTGGCGCTGCGCGGGAAGATCCCGCCGCCCGCCGAGAGCAGCTCGGTGTTGTAGTCGGCCCAGCTGGAGCGGGGCAGCTCGAACAGGCGGCGACGCTCGGCGTACCCGGTCGCCGCGTCCGGGTTCGGGTCGATGAAGATGTGCCGGTGGTCGAAGGCGGCGACCAGGCGGATGTGCTCGGACAGCAGCATGCCGTTGCCGAACACGTCACCGGACATGTCACCGATGCCGACGACCGTGAAGTCCTCGGACTGGGTGTCCACGCCCAGCTCGCGGAAGTGCCGCTTGACGGACTCCCACGCCCCGCGCGCCGTGATGCCCATGCCCTTGTGGTCGTAACCCGCCGAACCGCCGGAGGCGAAGGCGTCGCCGAGCCAGAAGTTGTACTTCTCGGCGACCCCGTTGGCGATGTCGGAGAAGGTGGCGGTGCCCTTGTCGGCCGCGACGACCAGGTAGGTGTCGTCGCCGTCGTGCCGCACCACGTCCTTGGGCGGGACGACCTCGCCGCCGACCATGTTGTCGGTGATGTCCAGCAGCGCCGAGATGAACGTCTTGTAGCTGGCGACGCCCTCCGCGAGCCACGCGTCCCGGTCCTGCGCCGGGTCCGGCAGCTGCTTGGCGACGAAGCCGCCCTTGGCGCCGACCGGCACGATGACGGTGTTCTTCACCATCTGCGCCTTGACCAGGCCGAGGATCTCGGTACGGAAGTCCTCACGCCGGTCGGACCAGCGCAGACCACCGCGCGCGACCTTGCCGAAGCGCAGGTGCACGCCCTCGACGCGCGGCGAGTACACCCAGATCTCGAACGCGGGGCGCGGCGCGGGCAGGTCCGGGATGGCCTGCGGGTCGAACTTCATCGACACGTAGTCGTGCGGGTGGCCGTCGGGGCGCCGCTGGAAGAAGTTGGTGCGCAGGGTCGCCTTGATGACGGTCAGGAAGGAGCGCAGGATGCGGTCCTCGTCCAGGCTCGCCACCTGGTCCAGGGCCGCGTCCAGCTCCTCCAGCAGCGCGTCCGTCAGCTCCAGGCCGGCCTGCTGCCGCTCCGGCGACATGCGCGCCTCGAAGAGGGAGACGAGCAGCCGGGTGGTGTGGACGTTGTTGCGGAGGGTGTCCTCCATGTAGTCCTGCGAGAAGGTCGAACCGGCCTGGCGCAGGTACTTGGCGTAGGCGCGCAGCACCATCGCCTCACGCCAGTTCAGCCCGGCGCTGAGCACGAGGGAGTTGAAGCCGTCGTTCTCCGCGTGGCCGGTCCAGGTCGCGGCGAACGCCTCCTGGAAGCGCTCGCGGCCGTCGTCGCCCAGGTAGTCGCCGCCCGTGCCGCCGGGCGACTTGGGGATGCGCAGGCCGAAGTCGTAGATCCAGCCGGTGGTGCGGTCCGAGCAGCGCAGTTCGTACGGCCGCTCGTCCACGACCTCGACGCCGATGCGCTGCAGGACCGGCAGCACGGCGGACAGGGAGACGGAGGCACCCTTGCGGTAGATCTTGAAGCGGCGCTCGTCGGGGGCGGCGCCGACCGGCTCGTACAGGCTCAGCGCGAAGTCGTTGCCGGGCTCCTCGGTGAGCCGCTCCAGGTGCACGAGATCGGCCACGGCCGCGCGGGGGGTGTGGTCGGCCTTGTAGCCCTCGGGGAAGGCGTTGGTGTAGCGGCGCAGCAGCTCGGCGGCGCGCTCCTCGCCCAGCTCGGCGTTGAGCGCCTCGCCGAACCCGTCCACCCAGGAGCGGGCGGCCTCGACCAGGCGGGCCTCGATGCGGTCCTTGTCGGCGTCCGACAGCTCGGGCAGCTCGGTGCCCTGCGGGACGCGGACGACGAAGTGCAGCCGGGACAGGATCGACTCGGTGTTCCAGGCGGTGAAGTCGACGCTGGTGCCGCCGAGCTCCTCCTTCAGGATGTCGATGATCCGCAACCGCACGCCGGTGGTGTAGCGGTCGCGCGGCAGGTAGACGAGGGCCGAGTAGTAGCGGCCGTACTCGTCCTGGCGCAGGTACAGCCGCAGCCGGCGGCGCTCCTGGAGGTAGAGCACGCTGGTGACGATGGACTGCAGCTCGGCGGCCGGCGTCTGGAACAGCTCGTCGCGCGGGTAGGTCTCCAGGATCTGGAGCAGGTCGCGGCCGTCGTGGCTGTTGGGCGAGAACCCGGCGCGGTCGAGGACCTCGGCGACCTTGCGGCGGATGACCGGGACGCGGCGCACCGACTCGGTGTACGCGGCCGAGGAGAACAGGCCGAGGAAGCGGCGCTCCCCGACGACGTTGCCGTCCTTGTCGAACTTCTTGACGCCGATGTAGTCCAGGTACGACGGCCGGTGCACGGTGGCCCGGCTGTTCGCCTTGGTCAGCACGAGCAGCTTGTGCTCACGGGCCTTGGCGCGAGCGTCCGCCGGCAGCCGCTCGAAGGAGGGACTGACCGGGTGCTGGTCGTCCTCGGCGTGCTGCGGGTCGGAGCGCAGGATGCCGAGGCCGGTGCCGGGCACCGCGGCCAGGATGTCGTCGCCGCGCAGCTCGTACTCGCGGAAGCCCAGGAAGGTGAAGTGGTCGGTGGAGAGCCAGCGCAGCAGCTCACGGGCCTCTTCGACCTCGGCCTTCGGCAGGTCGGCCGGGACCGGCTCGTCCTCCAGCTCGCCGGCGATCCGCGCCGCCGCCTCGCGCATCTTGTCCCAGTCCTCGACGGCCTCGCGGACGTCGGAGAGCACACGGAGCAGGTCGGAGGTGATCTGCTTGAGGTCGGCGCGGTCGGTCTCGCGGTCGATCTCGACGTGGATCCACGACTCGATGTGCGTGTCGTGCGGCAGCTCGGCGGAGGGGGCCGGGACCGGCAGGATCTCCAGCAGCTTGCCGGTGATGTCGCGGCGGACCGCGAACTGGGGGTGGATCACGACGTGGATGCCGCGCCCGCCCCGGGTCAGCTCGTTGGTGACGGAGTCGACCAGGAACGGCATGTCGTCGGTCACGACCTCGACGACGGTGTGGCTGCACGTCCAGCCGTTCTCCTCGACCGTCGGGGTGTGCACCCGGACGTTCGCGGTGCCCTGGGGGCGGTTCTCGGCGAGACGGTAGTGCGAGACCGCGGCGCCGAAGGCGTCCACCGGGTCGCGGTCGGCGAGGTCTTCCGGTGCGGTGTGCAGGAAGTAGCGCTGGAGGAACGCGAGGGTTGACTCACTGTCCGGGGTGTCCGGGGAGCCCTCGCCCGTCGACCCGGTCGGTAGGTTCCCCCCGACCGGGCTGTTCTCAGCTACCCGAGCGGCCCGTTCGAGCATCTCGGCCTTGGCTTCGTCCAGCTTGGTCTGCATTGTCCTCTGGCTCCTGTCGCGCGCCGTTGCGTGACGTAGAAGGAAGTACTGGCTCTTCCCCTGCGGCTCGACGCCACGGCCCGGAGTTTCCGGTCCGTTCCGACGCTATGCCGACAGGTGAGATGAGCGGGGGGTATTCGGCCATTTCCGACACGACCACGGGGTGTGACGCTGCTCTCGGCACCGTCGTCCTCCGGGCCGGGCCAGGCGTCCTGGGGGCAGCGGTGCCCCCGTCCCGCCCGCGAGGACCAGCGACCGCCGCCCGGTCACGGAGGTCGTCCGTGCAACCCGGGCGCGGGGCGGGAGCCGTAACGCTCCCGCGAGCTATCGCGCTGATCACGCCACAAGGCTATCGCCCCTCACCCCGGAACCGTCATGAGCCGTATGTGTACAAAACAGGGGGTCAAACTTTGACGTTCTGCACAGCGCCGGGGGGCGCCCGGGTGGCGTAACCGGATTCGGCCAGGTGAGGGGCCGCGCGGGGTAGCGGCCCCGCGCCTTCCGCCGCACCCTGAGAGCTACGGCCCAGGGGACCGGACCGGCCGAGGAGTCCGTCCCCGTCTGTCCCGGAGGAGCGCCGACATGCCCGCGAAGATCCTCATCGTCACCGGCGACGCCGCGGAGTCCCTGGAGGTCATGTATCCCTACCAGCGGCTGCGCGAGGAGGGCTACGACGTCGACATCGCGGCCCCCTCCCGCAAGACGCTCCGCTTCGTCGTGCACGACTTCGAGCCCGGCTACGACACGTACACCGAGAAGCCCGGGTACACCTGGCCGGCCGACCTCGCCTTCGCCGAGGTGGACCCCGGCGCGTACGCCGCCCTCGTCATCCCCGGCGGCCGGGCCCCCGAGTACCTGCGCAACGACCCCGAACTGCGCAAGATCCTCAAGGCATTCTTCGACGCGGACAAGCCGGTCGCCCAGATCTGCCACGGCCCGCTGCTCACCGCCGCGATCGACACCCTGCGCGGCCGGCGCGTCACGGCCTATCCGGCCCTGGAACCCGACATGCAGGCCGCCGGCGCGAGCTTCCAGGACACGGAGACGGTGACGGACGGCACGCTGGTCTCCGCCCGCGCCTGGCCGGACCATCCGGGGTGGATGCGGGAGTTCGTCAAGGTGCTGCGGGCGAAGGCCCCGGCGAACTGAGGTCCGCGCGGCGTCCGTCACACGGCTATTCGCTCCGCGATCTCCACCGCCTCCGCCAGCGTGTCCACCACCGGGACGCCGACCTCCTCCAGACTGGCCCTGCCGTGCGAGCCCCCGGTGTACAGCACCGCCCCGGCCCCCACGTGCCGCGCCGCGACCGCGTCGTCCGCCGCGTCCCCGATCACGACCGTCCGCCCCGGCTCCACCGACCCCGCGAGCCGGGACAGATGCCGCACCATGTGCTCGGCCTTGCTCCCCCCGGACGGCCCGGTCCGACCGTCGACGCGCACGAACTGCTCCTCGATCCCGAACCCCCGCACGAGCGGCACCAGCTCCTCGTGTCCGTACATGCTCAGCAGGGACTGGCTGTGCCCCGCCGTCCGCCAGCCGCGGAGCAGCTCCGCCGCCCCCTCGGTCAGCGTGCAGCGCGCCCTTCGCTCCGTGTACCGCCGGTGGAACATCCCGTCCATCAGCTCCCACTCGGCCTCGCTCGGCAGCCGCCCCATCAGCCGCTCGTAGAACTTCGGCACCGGCACGCAGTACAACGCGCGGTACTGCTCCAGCGTGATCGGCGCCAGGCCGAGCTCCGCGAAGGCCGCGTTGGTCGCCTCGATGATCGCCTCGTTGTCGTGGAACAGCGTGCCGTTCCAGTCCCAGACGATGTGCGCGCGTGCGTGCTTCCCCATGTCCAAGACCGTACCCGCCCCCACTGACAATGCCCCGGGGCGGCCGGCGATCCCCCGGTGGCGGCCGGGTCCCGCCCGGTCAGCCCCGCCCGAGAAGGTTGGGGATCTCCTGCGTGGCGAACCACAGCAGCTCGTGGTCCTCCGCCCCGTCCACGGCCGACTGCGCGTCCTCGTCCCCGCCGTCCGCCGCCGCCAGCGCCCGCGCCGCCGCGGTCACCTCCCGCTCGGCGTCGTCGGCGTCGGCGTGGACCGCCGCCGCCTTGGCGAGCGGCACCGTCACCTTCACGGTCACCCCGCCCGGCTCGGCCGCGCTCTCCGGGCCGGCCGCGACCGCGCCGTCGGCCACGTCCACGGCCACCACGATCCGGCGCCGCGGCGCGTCCTCGTCGGCCGCGAGCAGGCGCAGCGAGGCCAGCGCGGCCCGGCCGAGCGCGGCGTACTCCAGTTCCTCGACGTCGTCGGAGCGGTACCAGGCGCGCAGGGCGGGCGTGACGGCGTACGCGGCGAAGGGGCCGGCCCCCAGCTCACCCGTCCTGTGCGCCTCGGCGAGACCGGGGAGGGTCAGGGGGACGTAGACGCGCATGCTCGCCGCTCTCTTCTGGTCGTTCCGGGGGGCTTCAGGATACGTGCGGCTGTCCCCTTTCGAGTCCCTGCCCACACCCCGTAAGTGTCAGCCCCACGCGTCGCTCTTCACCCGGCGGACCCGCGTCATCTCGGGGCCCGGCCCTCTGTCCATCCCCCCGGAGGGTGAATCCCCTCGCCCCCTCGCCACCACCGCCCACGTCCTTGCCGCGCGGTCCCCGGCCCCGTACAAGATCCCCACCACCTAGTTACCGCCCGGTACCCCCCGGGCCGTCGAACGGGGACCCCATGAACAAGGTCATGAGCCGCACCCCTCACCCCCGCCCCCGGCACCGCCCGCCGACCCGCCACGACACCCGCCGCCCCTCCCCGGGCCCGCGCCGGGCGTCCGCCGACGGCCGTACGGCCACCCGCGCCGCACGCCCCCAGCCGCTCCAGGGGCCGCCGGCACCGGCCCAGCCGCCCCGCACAGCCCCTCGGGCGCCCGTCCGGCCCACTCGCCCCACGGACCTCTTCGCGGACCGCCTGCTGGCCGTCCTCAGCGGTCAGCGCCCGGTGCACTGGATGCTCCGCCACACCGCGGGCCGCGCCTACGACGACCTGGCCCGCCTGGCCGCCGAGGGCCCCCTGCGCGCCCGGGGCACCCGCCCGGTCGTCCGCGACATCGGCTACTACGTCGCCGGCGAGGGCGCCCTGGAGGTCTTCGCCCGGATCGCCGCGGGCAGCCGGCTCCGCGCCCTCGCCTTCCGCCTCGAACTGGGCCCGGACCTGCGCTGGCGCTGCACCGCGGTGGAGACAGGCCCACGCGCGAGGCCCTGAGCCCCGGCCCGCCGCGGCCGCGGGCGGTCGCCGCCCGGAGCAGCCGGCGACGCGAAGGGGGCCGGGCTCCAAAGGAACCCGGCCCCCTCACGGCGTGCGCGTCACTTCTTGCGACGCCGCCCGCCCTTGGCCTGCTTGCGGCGCTCCGCCCGCGTCAGCCCGTCCGACTCGGAACGCACCGGCCCGTCGTCCTCCAGGTCGCGCTCGACGATGCCGCCCTCGCCGTCCACCGTCGGCGCGGAGAAGTGCAGATCCCGGCGCTGCGGGACGTCGAGCCCCTTGGCGCGGATCTCCGGGCGCCCCGCGCCCGCCTGCGCCGGCACCGCGTCCTCGGCGCCCTCGCCGGCCGGCTCGGCCTCCGCGACCGGCACCTCCTCGACCTGCTGCTCGACCTGGACCTCCAGGTTGAACAGGTAGCCGACGGACTCCTCCTTGATGCCCTCCATCATCGCGGTGAACATGTCGAAGCCCTCGCGCTGGTACTCGACCAGCGGGTCCTTCTGCGCCATCGCGCGCAGACCGATGCCCTCCTGGAGGTAGTCCATCTCGTAGAGGTGCTCGCGCCACTTGCGGTCGAGCACCGACAGCACGACCCGCCGCTCCAGCTCACGCATGATCTCGGAGCCGAGCTGACCCTCACGGGCCTGGTACTGCTCGTGGATGTCCTCCTTGATGGACTCCGAGATGAACTCGGCGGTCAGACCGGCGCGGTCGCCCGCGGCCTCCTCCAGCTCCTCGACGGTGACCTTCACCGGGTAGAGCTGCTTGAAGGCGCCCCACAGCCGCTCCAGGTCCCAGTCCTCGGGGAAGCCCTCGGCGGTCTCCGCGGCGATGTACGCGTCGATCGTGTCGTCCATGAAGTGCTGGACCTGCTCGTGCAGGTCCTCACCCTCCAGCACGCGCCGGCGCTCGCCGTAGATGACCTCGCGCTGCCGGTTGAGCACCTCGTCGTACTTCAGGACGTTCTTGCGCGTCTCGAAGTTCTGCTGCTCGACCTGCGACTGCGCGGAGGCGATCGCACGGGTGACCATCTTGTTCTCGATCGGCACGTCGTCCGGCACGTTCGCCATGGACATCACGCGCTCGACCATCTGGGCCTTGAACAGGCGCATCAGGTCGTCGCCGAGGGAGAGGTAGAAACGGGACTCGCCGGGGTCGCCCTGACGGCCGGAACGACCGCGCAGCTGGTTGTCGATGCGCCGCGACTCGTGCCGCTCCGTGCCGAGGACGTAGAGGCCGCCGAGCTCCTCGACCTCGTCCTTCTCCGCCTTGACGGCCTGCTCGGCCTTCTCCAGGGCGGCCGGCAGCGCCGCGGCCCACTCCTCGATGTGCTCCTCGGGGTCGAGGCCGCGCTGGCGCAGCTCCGCCTCGGCGAGGTCCTCGGGGTTGCCGCCGAGCTTGATGTCCGTACCGCGGCCGGCCATGTTGGTGGCGACCGTCACGGCGCCCTTGCGGCCGGCCTGGGCGACGATCGACGCCTCACGCTCGTGGTGCTTGGCGTTCAGCACCTCGTGCTGGATGCCGCGCTTGCTGAGCTGCTGCGAGAGGTACTCGGACTTCTCGACCGAGGTGGTGCCGACGAGGATCGGCTGGCCCTTGTCGTGCTTCTCGGCGATGTCGTCGACGACCGCCTCGAACTTGGCCACCTCGGTGCGGTAGATCAGGTCCGACTGGTCCTTGCGCACCATCGGCTTGTTGGTCGGGATGGGGACCACGCCGAGCTTGTAGATCTGGTGGAACTCGGCGGCCTCGGTCATCGCCGTACCGGTCATGCCGGAGAGCTTGTCGTAGAGGCGGAAGAAGTTCTGGAGGGTGATGGTGGCGAGGGTCTGGTTCTCGTCCTTGATGTCCACCCCTTCCTTCGCCTCGATCGCCTGGTGCATGCCCTCGTTGTAGCGGCGGCCGGCGAGGATACGGCCGGTGTGCTCGTCGACGATCATGACCTCGCCGTCGATGACGACGTAGTCCTTGTCCTTCTTGAACAGTTCCTTCGCCTTGATGGCGTTGTTCAGGTAGCCGACGAGCGGGGTGTTCACCGACTCGTAGAGGTTGTCGATGCCCAGCCAGTCCTCGACCTTGCTGACACCGGACTCGTGGATGGCGACCGTGCGCTTCTTCTCGTCCACGTCGTAGTCGCCGGTTTCCTCGACGCCCTTGAGCGGGTTTCCGGCCTCGCCCTTCTTCAGGCGCAGGACGAGCTTGGCGAAGTCGCCGTACCACTTGGTGGCCTGGTCGGCCGGGCCGGAGATGATCAGCGGCGTACGAGCCTCGTCGACGAGGATGGAGTCGACCTCGTCCACGATCGCGAAGTTGTGGCCGCGCTGCACCAGTTCGTCCTGCGCCCACGCCATGTTGTCGCGCAGGTAGTCGAAGCCGAACTCGTTGTTGGTGCCGTAGGTGATGTCGCACCCGTACTGCTCGCGGCGCTGGGCGGGCGTCATGTTGGCGAGGATGACGCCGACGTCGAGGCCGAGGAACTTGTGGACGCGGCCCATCATCTCGGAGTCGCGCTCGGCCAGGTAGTCGTTGACCGTGACGATGTGGACACCGTCGCCGGACAGCGCGTTCAGGTACGCGGGCAGGGTGCCGACGAGGGTCTTGCCCTCACCGGTCTTCATCTCGGCCACATAGCCGAGGTGGAGCGCGGCGCCACCCATCAGCTGCACGTCGTAGTGACGCTGGCCGAGGACGCGCTTGGCGGCCTCGCGGACGGTGGCGAACGCCTCGGGGAGCAGGTCGTCCAGGCTCTCACCATCGGCGTACCGCTGCTTGTACTCCTCGGTGAGGGCCCGCAGCTCGGCGTCGGAGAGGTCGACGAAGTCCTCTTCGATGGAGTTGACCTGGTCCGCGATGCGGTGCAGCTTGCGCAGGATCTTGCCTTCGCCTGCACGCATGATCTTCGAGAGGACGGACACGGGGGCTGGTCTCCTTGCCGGTCGGGCCTGGGACGGTCGGTTTTCCATGTGACGTACTGAGCAACGGCCATCGTATGCGAGGACCGCGCCGCGCCGGGAGTGCCCGGTGTCCGGGCCGCCGCTTCACAGGAACAACGGACGGGATACGCGGATAGTGCCGCATCGGCGCAGGGATTTGTGCGAAATGTGATCGCGCGCTCACGGATCGCGGAAATCGATGGCCCTTGCGGGGCGGTACGAGCAGAATCGCCCGATGGAACCCGTCACGCTCACCACCGGCCGGCTTCGTCTGCGCGCCGTCGGACCGGCCGACACCGAGGCCGTGTACCAGGCCGCGCAGGACCCCGACATCCAGCGCTGGACCACGATCCCCTCCCCGTACCTGCCCGAGCACGCGCGCGGTTTCACGGAGGAGCTGGTCCCGGGCGGCTGGGCGAACGGTTCGATGTTCACCTGGGGGATCTTCCTCACCGGCGGGGAGCTGGCCGGCATGCTCAGCCTCAGCATGCGCTCCCCCGCGACCGCGGAGGTCGGCTTCTGGGGCGCCAAGGAGCACCGCGGCCTCGGCCATGTGACGGAGGCCGTGCTCACCGCCTGCCGGTGGATCTTCACCGGCCTGGGCGTCGACCGGGTCGAGTGGCGCGCCGAGGTCGGCAACCACGGCTCGCGCGGGGTCGCCGAGCGCGCGGGCTTCACCCTGGAAGGCACCCTGCGCTCCGCGATCAACAACAAGGGGGTGCGCAGGGACTGCTGGATCGCCTCCCTGCTCCCCTCGGACCTCGGCCTGCCGTCCACCGCCCCCTATCTGCCCGGCCCGGGGCGGTGAGCCGCAGCTCAGGACCGGTTGTCAGTGCCACCCTCTATCGTCCGGGGCATGACGACCCTGCCGCGCCCGACCATCGCGCTCACCGCGGACGACGCCCGCCGTATCGCCCTGCGGGCCCAGGGCCTGCTCGGCGCGCCCGACCGGCGGGCCGGGGTCCGCGGGGTGCTGCGCCACCTCGGCGCGGTGCAGCTCGACACCATCTCGGTCCTCGCCCGCTCGCACGAACTGGTCCCGTACGCCCGCCTCGGCGCCGTCGGCCGCACCACGGTGGAGGACGCCTACTGGAAGGACGCGCACGCCTTCGAGTACTGGTCGCACGCGGCCTGTCTGCTGCCCGTCGAGGAGTGGCCGCACTTCGCCTTCCGCCGCCGCGCCTACCGCGACCGCCCGCACTGGAACCACGAACTCCCCGACGGGGTATACGAGCAGGTCGTCAAGCAGCTGCGCGCCGAGGGCCCGCTGACCGCGACCGAACTGGGCGGCGCGAAGCGCACCAGCGAGTGGTGGGACTGGTCCGGCACCAAGGTCGCGGTCGAACGGGCACTGATGTACGGAGAGGTGGTGTGCGTCGAACGCCGTGGCTGGAAGCGGGTGTACGACCTCGCCGAGCGCGCCGTCCCCGCCGCCCTGCTGCACGACGAGCTGGACGACTCCGAGTGCCTGCGCCGTCTGGTCCGGCTGGCCGGCGAGTCCCTGGGCGTGGGCACCCGCGCGGACATCGCCGACTACCACCGGCTGAAGGGCGAACAGGTGGACGCGGTCCTCGCGGACTCGGGCCTGGTGCCGGTCGAGGTCGAGGGCTGGGGCAGGCCGGCCTGGGCGGATCCGGCGGCCCTGGCGACCCCGGCCCGCGGCCGCCACCGCACCACCCTGCTCTCGCCCTTCGACTCGCTGATCTGGGAGCGGGCTCGCACCGAACGGATCTTCGGCTTCACCCACCGTCTGGAGGCCTACACCCCCAAGCCCAAGCGGGTGTACGGCTACTTCGCCATGCCGGTGCTCGCGGGTGGCCGTCTCGTCGGGCGTGTCGACCCGGCCCGGGAGGGCCGCACCCTGGTGGCCCGGCAGGTCACCCTGGACGGTCCCCGGGCGGTCCCGGCGGTCGCCCAGGCGCTGCTGACGGCAGCCGGCTGGGTGAACTGCACGAACGTACGGGTGGAACGCGTGGACGATCCCGCCCTGCGCGAACCGCTCACCGCGGAACTCGCCCGCGCCCTCGGCTGAGGGGCGCTACCGGCGACCAGGGAGCCCGGCGGCTAGCGGATCTCCAGGATCTTCTCCCGCATCGCGTAGACCACGGCCTCCATCCGGGAGTGCAGCTGCAGCTTCTCCAGGATGTTGCGGACGTGGTTCTTCACGGTGTTCTCGGAGATGAACAACTCCTTGGCGATGTCCCGGTTGTTCATCCCCGTGGCGACGAGTTTGAGGACTTCCAGTTCACGGTCGGTCAGCCGGGGCGCGGGCACCAGCCGGCGCTCGTCGGTGCGCTGGATCATCGACTTGAACTCGGTGAGGAGTTTCGACGCCATGGAAGGGCTGATCTGCGACTGCCCGTCGGCGACCGCGCGAATGGCGGTCGCCACCTCGTCGGTGGAGATCTCCTTGAGCAGATATCCGGTGGCGCCCGCCTTGATCGCGTCGTAGAGGTCGGCCTCCTCGTCGCTGATCGTCAGCATGATGATCTTCGCGCTGGGGGCGACCTCCTTGATGGAGGTGCACGCCTCGATCCCCCCGCGTCGCGGCATCCGGACGTCCATCAGCACGATGTCCGGCAGCAGATCGGCGGCCTTGTCCACGGCCTCGGCGCCGTCGCCCGCCTCGCCGACGACCTGGATGTCCTCCTCGGCCGCGAGCACGATCTCCAGGCCGCGTCTGAAGAGGGCGTGATCGTCCACCACCAGGACCCTGATCGGCTCATCGCGCGAAGAGCCCGCGTCGGGGCACATGCCGAGCACACCGTCGCCGGCGTCGTCGGCCTCCTCGCTCCGCATCGGTCCGAAGGTGTCCGCCATCGTTCCTCCCCCTGAAGGCTGTGGCCTGTCTGGTCCCGTGCCATCGCCAACCCAAGGCAGCGGCCCACCGGTTGGGCCCTTGCGGTCATGATTTCATGCCGGAACGACACCCAGGCGCCGTGCGCGGCGCGAAGTGGTCGCACACTGGTGCCCCGGGGGCGCACACGCGCTCCAGGGGCACCGGTCGGGCTTCGGCCCCGGGCGGTCAGCCGCCCAACGTGCCCCCTGCCGCCGGGGGCTGCGCCTCGGCGACCATCGGGTCCGTGCTGAGGTGGATCACGCCGTAGTCGTAGGCGTGGCGCCGGTAGACGACGCTCGGCTCCTTCGTCTCGGAGTCGACGAACAAGTAGAAGTCATGGCCGACCAGTTCCATCTCGTAGAGGGCCTGGTCCAGGCTCATCGGGGAGGCGACGTGGGTCTTCTCGCGGACGACGAGGGGGCCTTCGCCCTTGACCTCGAGCGAGCCGATCTTCGTGGTCGGCACTCCGTCCGTCTCGTCCTCCCGCACCGGGACGCCGTTTCCGTTCAGCGTCGCCGCGCCCGGGACGTGGTCGGGGACCTCCGCCGCCGAGATCCGCCGTGCGCCACGGCGCGAGAACCGCTTGTCGTGCTGCTTGCGCAGTCGCGCGTCCAGCTTTTCCGCCGCCATGTCGAGTGCCGCGTACGGGTCGCTGGCCGCTGCCTCCGCCCGGATCACCGGGCCCCGTGAGCGGAGCGTGATCTCCACTCGGTCGCAGCGGTCGGCCTGTCGAGGGTTGGGCTCCTTGGACACCTCGACGTCGAGGCTGATCACCTTGCCGTCGAGCTTCTGGATCTTCTCCAGCTTCAGCTTCTCGGCCACGTGCTTGCGGAACCGCTCGGGCACCTCGGTCTTGCGGCCTTTGACGACGATGTCCACGCAGAACTCCGTTCCCGGATCGCTCCGCTGCTTCGGCGGAGCATCTCCCTTTTGCACCAGGCCCGGTGGGCACCGGACCTCGGACTCGGTGACGTCCACCTCCTCCTCCCCCAAGGGCGGGATCTGCACCCCTACCGGCGCGGGTGATTGTGGAAAACCCGCAGCACGGCATTCGGATATGAGAGGTGCGGCCTGCGCCTCTTTCCTCACAACCGAACATATCTCGCCCGGACGGATGTCGTCACCCTCTACTGCGGCGTACCTCCGTTCGGGTGAATAAACCCTCTCACTACCTGCAACGATGCAGGTCGGCGGTCAGTTCCTGTTTCTTTCGAAAGAATCCGCAGGAGCGGCGATCACGGCCGCGCGCAGCGGCGGCCCGAGGGCGTTCGCGGGCGTCTTATTCGCTGCACCATGCACCCACTTCCCCGTCTCCCACTTCGCCTTCTCCGGTCCTCCCGTGCTTCGTTCTTCCCTTACTTCCCGAGTTGCGTTCTTGTACACAGCTCTTGACTCGCCGATTCGCAGAGCCCGTGCCGCCTCCGCGAGACTGGCGCCGGTGGTGATCAGGTCGTCCACCAGCACGACCCGGCCCCCGGCGAGCAGCCGGTCCCCGCCCGCCGTCACCTCCAGCGCGCCCGCGAGGTTCGCCAGTCGTCGGCGCGCGTCCAGCTCCGCCTGGTCCGCCACGGGTCTGCGCTGGCGCAGTACCGCCGCCACCCGGGCCGCTGTCCCGGTGCGCCGCAGCTCCCCGGCCGCCGCGAGCGCCATCCGCCGTACCGGATCGTGTCCCCGCGCCCGTACGGCCCACCGCGCGGAGGGCACGGGTACGAGCACGACGGTCCCCGCGGTCCCGGCCCCGGTCCCGGCCGACGCGTCGAGGCCCGCCCGCACGACCCTCGCCAAGGCCGTGCCCAGCGCTCCCGTCAGGGTCAGAGCGCCCCGCTCCTTGTGTGCGAGAAGCAGTGCGCGCACCGCCTCCGCGTACGGCGCCGACGCGTACACCGCGGGAAGTCCCGCCGGCTCCGGCTGCGGTCGCACCCGCCGGGGCGCGCTCCCGGCCAGCGCGGTCCGGCAGCACGCGCAGAGCGCCGTACGAGGTGCTCCGCAGCCCGCGCAGTCGGTCGGCAGCACCAGGTCGGTGAGGTCACGCAACCACCCCCGCATGACCACCACTGTGCCAAGGCCGGAGCCGGCCCACCACCCCTGTGGACGACAGCCTGTGGACAACTCGCACAAGCCGTTGTCCGGGCGCCTCGACCAGGCCTTTTCCTCCGGTCCGGTCAGCCCGGGTAGACCGGTGCCGTTCCGTCCTTGTCGACCTTCTGCCACTGCGTCCCGCTCGGCAGCCGGACGATCCCGTCGTCCGAGTAGGCCACCAGCGGCGCCCGGTCGTCCTCGGAGGCGGCGATCGCCTTCAGTCCGGGCAGCGCGCCGGGCGCCGGACCGTCGAGGGTGGCGCCGTCGACCTGGACGTAACGCATCTGCTGCACGCCGCCCTGCTCCTGGCCGACCACCAGCAGCCTGCTGTCCCCCGCCCAGGTCATGGCGCTGACCTGCTCCAAGTCGGGAGCGGCGGAACGGAGTTCGACCACCGAGGGCGCCTCGCCGGTCCGGTCCCCGCGCTCGATCCGGCCGATCATCAGGGACTGCTCACCGCCCTTCTCCACGACCAGCGCGACCCGCACGCCGTCGGCGGCCACCCGGGCGTCCTTGATCCGGCCCTGCAGGTCCGGGACGGTGACCTTCTGCGCCCTGCCGGTGCCGTGCTCCACGACGTACAGACCCGTGGCCCGCGGGTCGCGGTCGGCCACCCAGAGGTCGCCCCGGGCGTCCCAGCTGGGTGTGGTCAGCCGGTCGGCGGGCGTCGGGCCCTTGCTGGTGACAAGCGCGGCCCCGAGCGAGCTGTCCGAGGTCAGCGACGTCACGCGCAGCGACGCGCCGTAGTCGTCGACCGCGGCCACACTGTGCTCGTCCCGCGAGACGGCCACCGACCGGAGCGTCTTGTCGCCCTCGCCGAGCGCGCCCGGCACCTGCACGGACCCGGTGCCGGTGCTCCCGGTCGGCATCCGCACCAGCCGGTGCTTGCCGTCGACGTAGTACAGGTACTCGGGCCGCTTGGACGAGGCGTGCCAGGCGGCGGACTCGGCGCGCTCCTCGGTCAGATCGCACAGCCGGTGCCCGCCGGTGCCCTCCAGCTCGACGGACTCCAGGGTCGGCGCCAGGTTCCGCAGCGTGAACAGCAGCTGGGTGGCCATCTCGGTGCACCTGGACGTCGCAACGCGCGACGGCTTGAGTTCCAGGGGCACCGTCAGCCGGTTCTGGTCGTCGGGCGCCAGCTGTGACACGCCCTTCTGGAGGGCCGTACCGGTCGGGAAGCTGGAACGCACCACCGGCGCGAGCCAGCTGGACGGCCCGCTCAGCAGCGAGCGGACCATCTGCGTCATGGCGTCCACCTTGCTGCGCACGGACACCGGATCGGCGACCGCCACCGGTTCCCTGGCCGACCCGACCGACGTGCCGGAGGCGAAGTAGTACTTGTCGACGGACGTGTAGTTGCGCTGGAAGTCCGACTTGCCCATGACCACGCCGTCGGGCAGCTCGTCGATGCGCCACTGCCCGGACTTGCCGTCCCGGGTCAGGTGCACCTTCTTGCGGTAGGTGCCGGCCGCGGGCTGGTACGCCTGCTGGGCGTCGACCGTGGCGACCCGGGTGCCGGTCAGCACACAGGTGACGCTGTTGGCCGCCTCCCGGCTGCCCGCCCGGCAGTCGGTCTCGATGCTCGGCCCGTTCGCGAGGACCGTGGTCGACCGCTCCGGCCGCCAGGTGCGCGCGGCGTCCTTCGCCAGGTACTTGCGCGCTGTGTCGTACGCCGGGTCGTCGCTGGTCAGCGCCTCCAGGAAGCCCTGCATGATCTCGCCCGGGTTGGCGTCCTCGGCGGGCGGCATGGCGAACACCCGTACCCCGGTGTCCTGCCGGGGCGTGGATTCCACGTCCCGCAGATCACCGCTGTCGGGCATCGAGGCGCACCCGGCCAGCAGAACGACCCCCACGGCGGAGCACGCCGCCGCGCGCCATGGCTTCCGCCGGGCGCCCCCCTCGCGGTCAGCGCCCACGAAATGCCTCCCCTGGCTCGGTCGAATCCTCCGGCCCGGCCGGCTCCCGCGGACCGGATTCCCGTCGTACGGCCCCGGCGTCCGCCCCCGGATCGGCGGCGGGCCGCTCCTCCGGACGCCGTACGGGCCCCGTGGGCCGGGGCACCACGCGCGCGCCGTTGCCGTTCCCGGGCAGGGCGGTCGGGTCGGCGGTGGGCACGGCGGGGGCACGCGGCGGCAGCGCGGGCGCATGACCGCCGCTCTGCTGCGCCGGAACGGTCGCCCGCTTCTCCGTACGGGGCGTCCCGGAGCCGTCGGGGCGGCGCCTGCGACGCGCGTCCTTGGGCTCCAGCGGTATCGGCGAGCCCCGCAGCGGCTCGTCCGCGGTCCTGGGCAGCGTCAGCCGGAACTGCGAACCGCCGCCCGGCTCGCCCCAGGCCTGGAGCCAGCCGCCGTGCAGCCGCGCGTCCTCCAGGGCGATCGACAGCCCGAGGCCGGTGCCGCCGGTGGTGCGGGCGCGGGCCGGGTCGGCCCGCCAGAAGCGGCTGAACACACGGGTGGCCTCGCCCGGCTTGAGCCCGACGCCGTAGTCGCGCACCGCAACGGCGACCGCGCCGCCCGCGGCGGCCAGCTTGACGATGACGTCCTTGCCCTCGCCGTGCTCGACGGCGTTGACGACGAGATTGCGCAGCACCCGCTCCACCCGCCGGGCGTCGGCCTCGGCGACCACGGGCTGGAGGTCGCCGACCACCCGTATCCGGGTGCCCTTGCGCTCGGCGAGCGGCTCGGCGCCGCCGACCACACGCCGTACGACCTCCCTGAGGTCGATCGGCTCGGCCTCCAGGGCCGCCGCGCCCGCGTCGAAGCGGCTGATCTCCAGCAGGTCGGCGAGCAGCGACTCGAAGCGGTCCAGCTGGTCGGCGAGCAGTTCGGCGGAGCGCGCGGTCACCGGGTCGAAGTCCTCGCGGGCCTCATGGATGACATCGGCGGCCATCCGGACCGTCGTCAGCGGGGTACGCAGTTCGTGCGAGACGTCCGAGACGAACCGGCGCTGCATCCGCGACAGGTCCTCCAGCTGCTGGATCTTGCCCTGGAGGTTCTGCGCCATCTTGTTGAACGCCTCGCCCAGCCGGGCGATGTCGTCCTCGCCGGTGACCTTCATGCGCTCCTGGAGCTGACCGGCGGACAGCCGCTCGGCGATCCCGGCCGCCATCCGCACCGGCGTGACGACCTGCCGCACCACCAGCCAGGCGATGGCGCCGAGCAGGACGACGACGAACAGGCCGGCGGTCGCCAGGGTGCCCTTGACCAGGCTGAGGGACTTCTCCTCCTGCGTGAGCGGGAAGAGGTAGTACAGCTCGTACGGCCGCCCGTTCGGGTCGTTGACCTGCTTGCCGATGACCAGCGCGGGCTGCGCGTCCTTGCCGTTGGAGTAGACGATCCGGGTATAGCTCTGGGCGGCCGTCGTGCCGCTGTTGACCCGGTCGCGCAGGTCGGAGGGGACGCTGGAGGTCGGGTTGACGTTGCCGGAGCCGCGCGGGCTGCGGCCGCCGCCGCTGTCGTCGCCGACGGGCAGCGTCACCACGTCGAAGGCGCCCGCGCCGCCGCTGGACAGCGATTCCACGAGGTCGCTCATCCACTGGATGACGTTCTGCGTGGGCCGGCCGTCCGCGCCCGCGGTGCCGTCCGTGCTGCCGTCGGCGGTGCCGGGCGTGGTGCCGGTGGCCGTGCCGTTGGTGCCCGCCGCCTCGTCGGCGCGCTGCTTGGCCACCGCGAAGCCGCCCGTGGCCTGGCTCTGCGAGGCGCGCACCTTCGCGTCCAGCAGTCCGTTGCGCACCTGCCCGATCACGACGAAGCCGAGCAGCAGGACGACGCCCAGCGACATGAGCAGCGTGGTGGCGACGACCCTGAGCTGGATGTTGCGCCGCCACAACCGCATCACCGGCAGCAGCGGCCGGCGCACCCAGCGCAGGAAGAGCCGCAGGACCGGGCTGCCCTGCACCCCGCCCTGGAGCAGTCCGCCCTCGAAGAGGCGCCTCAAGCGGGTACCCGCCGCCGTCCGGCCGACAGTCCGCTTCGGACGGTCCCCGGGCATGCCGGACCCCGAAACGACACTGTCCCCGGACACGTCAGCTCGGTCCCGCCTTGTAACCGACGCCACGGACGGTCACCACGATCTCCGGTCGCTCCGGGTCCTTCTCGACCTTGGAACGCAGCCGCTGGACATGCACGTTGACCAGGCGGGTGTCGGCAGCGTGGCGGTAGCCCCACACCTGTTCGAGCAGCACCTCGCGGGTGAAGACCTGCCAGGGCTTGCGGGCGAGCGCGACCAGCAGGTCGAACTCCAGCGGGGTCAGCGCGATCGACTGCCCGTCCCGCTTCACCGAGTGCCCCGCCACGTCGATGACCAGGTCACCGATGGTCAGCTGCTCGGGCGCCGGCTCCTCGGAGCGCCGCAACCGCGCCCGGATCCGCGCCACCAGTTCCTTCGGCTTGAACGGCTTGACGATGTAGTCGTCGGCGCCCGACTCCAGCCCGACCACGACGTCGACGGTGTCGCTCTTGGCCGTGAGCATCACGATCGGCACGCCGGACTCGGCGCGGATCAGCCGGCACACCTCGATGCCGTCCCGTCCGGGCAGCATCAGGTCGAGCAGCACCAGATCGGGCTTGCTCTCACGGAACGCGGCCAGCGCCTTGTCGCCGTCGGCTACGAAAGACGGCTCAAAACCTTCACCACGCAGCACGATGCCGAGCATCTCGGCCAGTGCGGTGTCGTCGTCGACGACAAGGACTCGTCCCTTCATAAACGACATCATCCCATTCTCGTAACGACGACAGAGGTGCAGGTGAGCAGGCTCACTGGCCTGTGACGATAGTCGTACGGAGCCGTCACTGTCTGCCCCGGCCGTCCCACGGGCGCCCAGGGCCTTCCTCCCGCGACCCCGGAACGGCCCTCGGCAGCATCCGGGAGACAGGCACCAGCGGCGCCGGACATGGGTCCGGCGCCGCGCTCCGGTCAGTAGGCCGAGGCCTCGCGCGCCCGCTTGCAGACTGCCGCGAGCGCCTCACCCGACACCGGCGTGACGGCACCCTCCTCGGTGACGATGGCCGTCACCAGCTCGGGCGGCGTCACGTCGAACGCCGGGTTGTACGCCTGCGTCCCCAGCGGCGCCACCGGGATCCCACCGCCGGGCCCCGTCACCTGCGCCTGCGGTGCCATCACCTCGGTCACCTCGAAGCCGGGACGCTGCTCGACCTCGATGGACGCGCCGTCGGGGGTGTCCGGATCGATCGTGGTCAGCGGCGCCACCACGATGAACGGCACCCCGTGGTGACGCGCGAGCACGGCAAGCGGATAGCTGCCCACCTTGTTCGCGACCGAGCCGTCCGCCGCGATCCGGTCCGCCCCGATCAGCACCGCGTCCACCTCGCCCGCCGCGAACAGCGAGCCCGCCGCGTTGTCGGCGAGCAGGGTGTACGCCATCCCGTTGCGGCCCGCCTCGTACGCCGTCAGGCGCGCGCCCTGGAGCAGTGGACGCGTCTCGTCCACCCACAGCCGCCGCAGCCGCCCCTCGCGATGCGCCGCGAGCGCCACCGCGAAGGCCGTGCCCTCACCACCCGAGACCAGCGCCCCGGTGTTGCAGTGGGTGAGGAGCCGGTACCCACCGCCGGGCAGCAGCTCGTCCAGCAGCGCCAGACCGTGGGCCGCCATCCGGGCGCTGGCCTCGGCGTCCTGCCGGTGCAGCGTCCGCGCGGCGGCCAGGGCGGCCGCCGCCGCGGCGGCCGGGTCGCCGCTGCGGGCCAGCTCCGCCTCGTGCGCGGCCCGTGCCCGGCCCACGCCGACGGACAGGTTCACCGCGGTGGGCCGGGACTCCTCGATGGAGCGCGCCGCCTCGGGCACGTCGAAGCCCCGCGCGGCGGCGAGCGCGACGCCGTACGCCCCCGCGATACCGAGCAGCGGCGCCCCGCGCACGGCGAGCGAACGGATCGCCTCCACCAGCGCGGGCGCGTCCGTGCACACCATCTCGACTTCCTCCGCGGGAAGCCTCGTCTGATCGAGAAGGACCAGTACGGGACCTTCGGGTGGTTCCTCCCATCGGATCGCCGGTATTCCGGGCGGCCGTTCGTCCCCGCCGCTTCGTGCCTGATGATCAGCCATGCGGTCAGTCTGCCCCGGACACCACGGCCAACTGAAGACATCCGGCCCGCACCTCGCCAGGTCCCGACTTGACCACGCCATGGCACGATGTCCACCGACCTGCCGCCGCGACCGCGGACGGGCACCGAGAAGGAGCTCCGATGACAGACACTCCGGGCTGGGCCTCGCCCGGATCCGACCCGACGCCCGAGGAACGGGAACCCGCTCCGTCCGGCACCGCCGACCAGCCCGGAAACGACTCCGGCGCACCCGCGCCGCAGCCGGGCCCGCAGCCGCAGGGCCCAGGCCCGCAGTGGTCCGGCAGGCAGCCGCCACCCGGCCAGTGGTCCGCGCCCACCGGAGCCCCCGGCCAGAACCCGCCGCCCGGCCCGGCCTGGGGCGGCCCGCGGCCCGGCACACCCGGTGGCTACGGAGGCCCCCCTGGCCACGGCGCCCCCGGCTACGGGATGCCCGGCGGACACGGAGCCTGGGGCGGCGGCTGGGGCGGCCCCCCGGCCGCGGCCAAGCCCGGCGTCATCCCGCTGCGCCCGCTCGGCGTCGGCGAGATCCTCGACGGCGCCGTCTCGACCCTGCGCGCCTACTGGCGCACGGTCCTCGGCATATCCCTCGGGCTCGCGGTGGTCACGGAGATCGTCGCGGTTCTCGTCCAGGGCTACTTCCTGAACCGGACCACCGCGAAGGCGTCCTTCGGCGACCCCATGCCGCCCGCCGAGGCGCTGCGGGTCATGGGCGAGTCGTTCCTCAGTTCCGTCGTCCTGGGCCTGATCACCCTGATCGGCACCCTCATCGCCACCGCGATGCTGACGAGCGTGACCAGCCGCGCGGTCCTCGGCAGGCCGGCCACCCTGGGCGAGGCGTGGCGGGAGGCCCGACCGCAGCTCCTGAAGCTGTTCGGCCAGATGCTCCTGCTCGGCCTTCTCGGCTTCGGAATCATGCTGGTCGCCTCGGTGCCCGGCATCATCGGCTTCCTCTCCGGCAGCCGGGTCGCCGGAGTCGCCCTCCTGATCCTCGGCTTGGGGGCCGGGATGGTCGTCCTCATGTGGCTGACGGTGCGTTTCTCGCTGGCCGCGCCCGCTCTGATGCTGGAGAAGCAGGGCATCATGCACTCTCTGCGCCGCTCCACGAAGCTGGTGCAGGGCTCCTGGTGGCGCGTCCTCGGCATCCAGCTGCTCGCCGGCCTGATCGTCGGCCTCGTCAGGGTGGTGATCTCGATCCCCTTCACCGTCATCGCCCTGATGGCGAGCGACGACGGCCTGTCCGGCCTGCTGGGCCAGAACGGCGGACACCTCAGCTGGACCTTCCTGATGATCGTCGGCATCGGCGCGGTGATCGGCATCACCATCACCCTGCCGATCTCCGCCTGCGTCACCGTGTTCCTCTACATCGACCAGCGCATCCGGCGCGAGGGCCTCGACCTCGAACTGGCCCGCGCCGCAGGTGTCCAGGGCGTCCCCGCCGGCGCCCCCGGCCCCGTCCCGGGGAGCTGACCGGGTGTTCTTCACGGGGGGATCGTTCACGGCGCCGGGCCCGCCCGGCGCCGTGGCCACAGTCGTACACGGCCTGCTGCGTGCCTCGGGCACGTCCGTCCTCCAGGCGGCCGGCCCGGGTGACACGCCACCGTTGACCGTCCCGCGCGACCCCGCCCGCGAGGCGGCCCGGCGGGAACTGGCCAAGCGCATGTACCACGAGAACGACCCCAGCCTGGTCGAGCGCGCCCTGAAGGCGTTCTGGAACTGGCTCGACGACCTGTTCGGCAGCGCCGCCGGACCGACCCCCGGTGGCGCGGTGGGCCTCCTGGTCGTGATCCTCTTCGTCCTCGCCGTGCTGGCCGCCCTGTGGTGGCGCCTGGGCACCCCGCGCCGCCCGGCCCGCTCCACCGCGGCCACCCTCTTCGACGACTGCCCGCGCAGCGCCGCCGAGCACCGCGCGGCCGCCGAGGCACACGCGGCCCAGAGCCACTGGAGCCTGGCCGTCCAGGAACGCATGCGCGCCGTCGTCCGCTCCCTGGAGGAGCGCACCGTCCTCGACGTCCGGCCCGGCCGCACCGCCGACGAGGCCGCCGCCGAGGCCGGCCGCGCGCTGCCCGCACACACCGGCCGGCTCCGCGCCGCCGCCCGGGAGTTCGACGACGTGACGTACGGCGGACGCGCCGCGAGCGAGCAGTCGTACCAGCGCCTCGCCGAACTCGACCGGGACCTGGAACGCGCCAGGCCCGCCCACGCCGACAGCACGGCCGCCACGGCCCACACCACCAGCCGGGGGGCCGCCGAGTGACCGCCGAGGCCGCACCCCCTTCGGCCGCCACCTCCACCGCGCCCACGGCACGGGCGGTGTGGACCCGGACACGAGGCATCGTCCTCGCGGTCGTGCTGCTCCTGGCCGCGGCCGTCGTCATGGCCGCCGTACGCTCCACCGAGCGGCACGGTCAGCTCGACCCACGCTCCGCCGACCCCTACGGCAGCCGTGCCGTCGCCCAGTTGCTCGCCGACCGCGGGGTCACCACGCGCGTGGTCACCACCCTGCGCGCCGCCCGCGCCGCCGCGGGCCCCGACACCACCCTCCTGGTCGCCGTCCCCGACCGGCTCACCGACGGCCAGCAGCGCGAACTGCACCGGGCGACCGCGCCGTCCGGCGGACGCACCGTCCTCGTCGCGGCGAGCGGCTGGTCCGTCGGCCGGCTCGCCCCCGGGGTCAGCGCCGACCCCGCCGACAGCCTCGGCTCCGCCCTGGCCCCCGACTGCGCCCTCCGCGAGGCCCGGCGCGCGGGCAGCGCCGACACCGGTGGCGTCCGCTACACCACCACCCTGCTCGACGCCGACTCCTGCTACCCCAGCGCACGGCTCGCCACCCTGCTGCGTGTCCCGGCCGCCGCCGGGGGCGACACCGTCGTGCTCGGCGCGCCCGACATCCTCTACAACGACCGCCTCGACAAGCGGGGCAACGCCTCGCTCGCCCTGCAACTCCTCGGCTCCCGCCCCCATCTGGTCTGGTACCTCCCCTCGCTCTCCGACGCCCCCGCCGCCGACAGCGACCACAAGAGCTTCCTCGACCTGATCCCCCCGGGCTGGCTGTGGGCCACCCTCCAGTTGTTCCTCGCGGCCGTACTCGCCGCCTTCTGGCGGGGGCGCCGCTTCGGGCCCCTGGTGCCCGAACGGCTCCCCGTCGCGATCCGCGCCTCCGAGACCGCCGAAGGCCGCGCCCGTCTCTACCGCAAGGCCAACGCCCGCGACCGCGCCGCCGTCGCGCTGCGCTCCGCCGCCCGCACCCGCCTCGCCCCGCTCGTCGGGGTGCCCGCCGCCCAGGCGCACGCGCCCGAGGCCCTGCTTCCCGCGCTGTCCGCCCATCTCACCGGCGACGGACAGGACCTGCGCCCCCTGCTCTTCGGGCCGCCACCCGACGACGACACGGCCCTGATCGCACTCACCGACCGACTCGACGCCCTCGAAAGAGAGGTACGCCGTTCATGATGGACCCGACCACCGACAACGCCGGGCTGACCAAGGCCGCGGGCGACCCCCGCGCCTCCCTGGAAACCCTGCGCGCCGAGATCGCCAAAGCCGTGGTCGGCCAGGACCCCGCCGTGACCGGCCTCGTCGTCGCCCTGCTGTGCCGCGGACACGTCCTGCTCGAAGGCGTCCCCGGAGTCGCCAAGACACTGCTCGTGCGCGCCCTGGCGTCCGCCCTCGAACTCGACACCAAGCGTGTCCAGTTCACCCCCGATCTGATGCCGAGCGATGTCACCGGCTCGCTCGTCTACGACACACGCTCCGCCGAGTTCTCCTTCCAGCCCGGCCCGGTCTTCACCAACCTCCTGCTGGCGGACGAGATCAACCGCACCCCGCCCAAGACGCAGTCCTCCCTCCTGGAGGCCATGGAGGAGCGCCAGGTCACGGTCGACGGCACGCCCCGCCCGCTCCCCGAGCCGTTCCTCGTCGCCGCGACGCAGAACCCGGTCGAGTACGAGGGCACCTATCCCCTCCCCGAAGCCCAGTTGGACCGGTTCCTGCTCAAGCTGACGATCCCGCTGCCGTCCCGCGAGAACGAGATCGACGTCCTGAACCGCCACGCCTCGGGCTTCGACCCCCGTGATCTGCGCGCCGCGGGCATACGCCCCGTCGCCGGCCCCGCCGACATCGAGGCGGCCCGCGCCGCGGTCGCCGGGACGACCGTCTCCCCCGAGATCACGGCCTATGTCGTCGATATCTGCCGTGCCACCCGCGAATCCCCTTCCCTCACCATGGGCGTGTCCCCCCGTGGGGCCACGGCCCTTCTGTCCACCGCCCGCGCCTGGGCCTGGCTGACCGGCCGGGACTACGTCACCCCGGACGACGTCAAGGCGCTCGCCCTGCCGACCCTGCGCCACCGCGTCCAGCTGCGCCCCGAGGCGGAGATGGAGGGCGTGACGGCCGACTCGGTCATCAACGCGGTCCTCGCCCACGTCCCGGTCCCCCGCTGATGGCGCTCACCGGACGCGCCGCCCTGCTCGCGGCCCTCGGCTCCGTCCCGGTCGGCATCCTGGAACCGGGCTGGACGGGCATCCTCGCGGTCAACGGTCCGCTGGCCCTGGCCTGCGCCTGTGACTTCGCGCTGGCCGCGCCCGTACGACGCCTGGTCCTGAGCCGCTCGGGCGACACCACCGCCCGGCTCGGCGAGGAGGCCGAGGTGACGCTCACGGTCGCCAACCCGTCGCGCCGGGTGCTGCGGGCGAAGCTCCGGGACGGCTGGCCGCCCAGCAGCTGGCTGCCCGGGACGGAGGTCGAGTCGTCCCGGCACCAGATGACCGTGCCTTCGGGCGAGCGCAGACGGGTCGTCACCCGGCTGCGTCCCACCCGCCGGGGCGACCGCCAGGCCGACCGTGTGACGATCCGCTCCTACGGCCCCCTCGGGCTGTTCTCCCGCCAGGGCGCCCACCGGGTGCCCTGGTCTGTACGGGTTCTGCCCCCGTTCACCAGCCGGAAGCATCTTCCGTCGAAACTCGCTCGATTGCGTGAACTCGACGGTCGTACAAGCGTTTTGACGCGCGGTGAGGGAACGGAGTTCGACAGCCTTCGCGAGTACGTCCCCGGTGACGACACCCGCTCGATCGACTGGCGGGCCACCGCCCGGCAGACGACGGTCGCCGTGCGCACCTGGCGCCCCGAACGCGACCGCCACATCCTTCTCGTGCTGGACACCGGCCGCACCTCGGCCGGCCGGGTGGGCGACGCACCTCGGCTGGACGCCGCCATGGACGCGGCGCTGCTGCTGGCGGCGTTGGCCTCCCGCGCCGGTGACCGCGTGGACCTGCTCGCCTACGACCGCCGGACGCGAGCCCTGGTCCAGGGCCGCGCCGTCAACGAGCTACTGCCCTCCCTCGTCAACGCGATGGCCACGCTCGAACCGGAGCTCCTGGAGACCGACAACCGGGGTTTGATCTCGATGGCCCTGCGCACGGCGCCTCGGCGTTCCCTGGTCGTCCTGCTCACGACGCTGGACGCCGCACCGGTCGAACAGGGGCTGCTTCCGGTGCTCCCCCAGCTCACGCACCGCCATACGGTCCTGGTCGCCGCGGTGGCCGACCCCTATATCGCCCAGATGGCGGAGGCCCGGGGCAGCGCGGAGTCGGTGTACGAGGCCGCGGCGGCCGCCCAGGCGCAGAACGAGCGTCGGCGCACCGCGGACAAGCTGCGCCGGCACGGGGTCACCGTGGTCGATGCAACCCCGGAGAATCTGGCACCGGCTCTGTCGGACGCGTATCTGGCTCTGAAGGCGGCGGGTCGGCTGTAAGCGCCGATTCGCTGCCCTTCGGGGTGGCGTCGTGTCGGAAACTGCCCGTGAACGCAGAAAGCCCCCGCACC
>NZ_LBDA02000029.1 GCF_000980885.2 Streptomyces malaysiense
CACCCTTTCAATCTCAGCGTCACCGTTGCCGTCAAGACGCCAAGAGGCCGCCATCGGGATTAGCCGATGGCGGCCTCTTGGCTTGCCGCATGCTTCCTACCCAAGGACTCTCTATTAATCCAGAGCCAAGGGCCGTCACCCGGAGAGGGCTAGCGCATCAGGAACGAAATTCGCGAGACCACGAATTCTCCGTAGGAAAATTCGTGACCCAGCTCTACGAATCTCGCATACAAATCATGGTCGATCTCACAAGAATACTCCATGAGGAATCTCAGGAGGACCCTAAAGGCGAGTTCTGGGCAGATATCCGAGGCGCACACCCTCAGCGCCGATACGGCGCCCGGGATACTCGCCATTGGATTGCTTGCGATCGCCTCATCCAGAGCAGGCTCAAGCTCGTCGATTTCCGCGACAACCCTGCCCGTGAAGGCGCCGTACGCACTTTCACCGACTTCGAGGTTTGCGTGTACGGCGGCTTGAGTGAGGCCCCTTTCGCAGATATCTGCAACTTCCCGGAACCAGCCCAATCCACTGACCGAATCGCCGTTGAGGCGATGATAGGAGCCAGTTGCACATTCCCAGAGGGTGGCAACAGTGCCAGCGTCACCGCTGGCTGCCAGCCTGAGTGCATCCTCGGCGAGCGCTAGCACGAACGGATCTGACGTTTGGGCGACGTAGCTCATGACCACATCGCGCGCGCTCCCCGATAGCCTCCAGTCTTGATGGAACATAGAGGCTAGATGCGTGATACCGAAGTCATCCTCGGTAAATCTGATCCCCACAGAGAACACCTATCTCGGGTATGCGGTCGACACGTAATATCCCCCCGGGTGCCCAGCCGCACGCTGAAGGATTATTGTGTACGCGTTACTTGTGGGGGTAATACTTCCGCTCGCGTCAGCCCTCACCCCAATTGGGTTATTGGCGCCGAATCTCCCCTTGATTTCAAGCGGCCCTACGCCACCACCTCGAAGCCAGTTGCCGATGCGTTTCTGATTTGACGCGATACCGTAGTCGACGACTTGCTGGGCAGTCTGGAGATCAGTAAAGCGAGACTTCACTCCCGAGGTTTGCGCCATCTGAATGAGTCGCTGATCACTTACATTCACATGCTCGTCGAGAACGTGCGCAGCAGGGAATCGAGCGTCATCAGCAGTCAGGTTGTTGCAGTTGTGCACCAGGACCGGAGTGGCCCCCGCCAGCACATAGTACGTGTGGAGTTGCTGGACGGTGAGGTTCCAGCGGTTTGCCGCGCCTGGTGTGGGGCGGGTCGCCTCAACGTGGGCGTGGCCGTTGGTGGCCGTGTTGAGGGCGTCGCCGATGTGCAGCTTCCCGGCGGGGACCCAGGTGTGGGTGGTGTCGTCCCAGAAGGGGTGGTTGGCGGTGGTGTGGAGGGTTGCGGTGTGACCGTCCTTGGTGCGGATGGTCAGGTCGAGCAAGTCATGGTCGTGGTTGATCCAGACGTGCTGTACAGCGCGGGCGCCTTGGTGCTTGCCCGTCTTGGGATCGGCGGCTTCGACCTTGTCGCCGGTCTTGATCTTGCCGATCGGCTTGGTCCTGCCGCCCCCCATCAAGACCTTGGTGTCAGGTGAGAAGCTGCACCAGTCCTCGGTGTGAGCCGTTCTGCCGGTCGGTCCTGTAGCAGCCGATAGCAGCTGTACGCAGATGTTGCCGACAGCCAGGCCCGCCGCCGGGTTGCAGTAGGCGACACCCGTGTCGGGATCGAGGAGATTGCCGTTGCTGGTGCACTGGAAGCCGAGGCCGCCGCCGGAGCAGCCGTCGCTCATGTCGGGCGGACTGGAGTAGTCGTCGCTCACGTCGGGCGGACTGGAGTAGTCCTGGAGATCTTCCGGTGGGGATTCCGGCAGGTCCTTGACCGTCTCGGTGAAGGAGTCGTCGACGGACTTTGTGCGGTCCTCGTCGGCCTGGGTCTCCGCGCGGCTTTCCGCGTCCGCCCGTTGTTCGGCTTCGGCCTTGCCGGAACGGAGGCTGTCCTTCGGGGGGGAGTATGCCGGGCGGGTGGTCGCCGGACGGGAGTACCGCGGGCGGGTGTTGGTCGGGCGGGAGTACGTCGGGCGGGTGTTGGTCGGGCGGGAGTACCGCGGGCGGGTGTTGGTCGGGCGGGAGTACCGCGGGCGGGTGGTCGAAGGACGGCGGCTTCGTTCGGAGCTTCTGCCAGCCTCGTCCTCTTCCTGTTCCAGGCTGTGGGCGTTGGAGCGCTTGGCCTCGTCCAGCGATTCCTCCTGCGCCAGCTCGTAATCGGCCGCTTCCTCCGCTTCCTGCTCCTTTTCGTACCTGGCCTCGTCGGCCGTGGACTCCTCGCAGTAGCAGACACCGCCTGCGGGGGCACCACCACCGCCCGGATCTCTCACATTCCAGTGCCCGCTCGGGTCGGTGCTGGTCAGCGGGTCGCCGCCGCCGTAGTCGTACCGGTTGGCGTTGATCGACGGGGCCGGGTCGAGGGTCCAGGAGTCCCGGGAGGAGAAGCCGCCGGTGGACGGGTCGTACCAGCGGGCGGACATGTTCACCTGGCCCGTGGACGGGTCGGTGTAGCCGCCCTGGTAGCCCAGTGCGCCCTTGGTTCCGGACTGGGCGGTGGCCTGGCCGAACGGGTCGTAGGCGGTCGAGGTGTCCAGCGTGCCCGTGGCCGGGTCGAACGAGCCCGTCACGTCGCCGTGCAGCAGGTCCGCCAGGACCGACGTCGCGCCCGTGCCGTCCGTGTTCGCCGTCGACAGCGGGCCGCCGGACGGGTCCCGGGCGATCAGCCGGCCGCCGCCCGCCACCAGGTTGTTCGACCGGTCGGCGTACGTCAGCGAAGCGGTGCCCCGCTTCACCAGCCGGCCCAGCGCGTCGTAGGCGTACGACGTACCGTCCGCCGACACCATCCGGTCCAGCGCGTCGAACGCAGCCGTCTTCGTACCGCTCGCGTCCGTGCTGCCGGTGCGGGTGCCGCGCGCCGAGTAGGTGTACGTCGTGCCGCCGGACGAGACCAGGCGGTTGCGTGCGTCGTACGTGGCCGTGACACCGCCCGCGGACGTGCGGTTGCCCGCCGCGTCCCAGGTGTACTTCGTGACCGTTCCGTTGACGCCGGTCCAGCTGGTGAGGCGGCCCGCCCAGTCGTAGCCGTAGGACTGGGTGCCCGAACCGGCCGTACCCGTCGACGTCCTGGAGGTCAGGCGGGAGGCGTCGTCATAGCCGTACGCCACCGACGACGTGGTCGTGCCGGACGGGGACTTCAGGGTGTCCGAGGTCAGGCGGTCCAGCGCGTCGTAGCCCAGCGAACGGGTCGCGCCCGTCGAGCCGTAGGTGACCGAGGTCAGGCGGGAGGCCGTGTCGTAGCCGTACGTCTGCGTCGTGCCCGTCAGCGGGTCCGCCGCCGAGGCCAGCCGCCCCGCGGTGTCGTAACCGAAGGCGGCCTGCCCCGCCGCGTCCGTACGGCCGGTGAGACGGCCCTCCTCGTCGTAGGCGAAGGCCGCCGTGCCCGACGGGCCGCCGGAGGACAGCAGGTCACCGCGGTCGTCGTAGGTGAACGTGTCCGTGCCACCCGGCGCGCTCGCCGAAGTGACGCGGCCGGCCGCGTCGTAGCCGAAGGTCTCCGCGGTGGTCGCCGCCTCCGCGCCCGTACCCGTCACCTGGGTGATCCGGCCCAGCGCGTCGAACGTGCGCTGCTCGCTCACACCGCCCGGCTTCAGCTCCCGCACGGGCCGGTCGGCCTTGTCGTACGCCATGGTCCAGGTGCGGTCCGAGGCGTCCGGGTAGGCCGTGGTGGACGGCTCCACCACCGACTCAGGCGTGCCGTGACTGGTGTACGTGTACCAGGTGGTGTCGGAGCGGCCGTCCGTCAGGCGGGTGCGGTGGCCCGCCGCGTCGTAGCCGAACGTGGTGGTGACGGACGTCGTCGAATCGACCGGTTCCACCAGCTTCGTGAGGTCGCCCAGCGCGTCGAACGACCGCGTCGTGGTGTGGCCGAGGGCGTCCGTGACCCCGGTCGGATCGCCGTCCGCGTCGTACGACGAACTGGTCGTGCGCACGACCGTGCCCGAGCCGTCCTCGTCCGTGACCTTCGTCGGCCGGCCGGCCAGGTCGAACGTGGTGCGGGTGGTGCGGCCCTGCGGCGTCGTCACCGAGGCCGGCAGACCCGTCGGACCGTAGGCGTACGACGTCACACCGCCCGCCGGGTCGGTGACCGTCAGCGGGTCACCCGCCGCGTTGTACGTGCCCGACGTGGTCAGGCCGGTCGGGGTCTTCGTCGACAGCAGGTTGTCCGCGTCGTCGTAGGAGAGCGTCGTCGTGAACGCGCCCTGGGCCGGATGCCGTTCGTCCGTCGTGGCGGTGACCTGGCGGCCGAGGTCGTCGTAGGTCGCCTCGGTGCGGGCGCCCGTCGGGCCGGTGGCCGACAGCTGCTCGCCCAGCAGGTCGTAGGTGGAGGTCGACACCGGGGCCGAGCCACCCGTGGTCGGGGCCGGCTGTGTGACCTTCGCCAGGTTGCCGAGCTGGTCGTAGGTGTAGGTGGTGGTGTTGCCGAGCTGGTCGGTCTCGCTCGCCAGGTTGCCCTCGGCGTCGTAGGCCCGGGTGACCTCGGACGTCAGCGGGGTCGAGGCACCCGGCGGGGTGTAGTCCGGCAGGGTGACGCCTGTGGTGCGGCCGAGGCGGTCGTACTCGGTGTGCGTGACGCCGCCGTTCGGGTCGCGGGCGTCGACCGCGTCGCCGAAGCTGTCGTAGCCGATGGTCGTGGTCGGGCGGACGGTGGCCGACGACTGCTGCGTCTCGGCCGTCACCGGCGGAGCCTGGGTCTCGACCGGCCGGCCCAGCTCGTCATAGGTGTAGTCGGTCGTGTACGCCGTCGGGTCCGCACCGCTCACGTTGCCGCGCGGCGAGGTCTCGGACAGGGTCTGGCCCAGGTCGGAGACGGTACGTGTGGTGACCAGGTCGTCGGTGCCGTTCTCCACCGTCTGCCGGGTGATGTCACCACTGGTGTTGCGCTGGTAGGTGACCTTCTCGGTGCGGCTGCCGCCGGCGCCGGTCAGGGTCGTGGTGAGGACGGCGTCGCCCGCGTCGTACGTGTATGCGGTGCGCCGCGCCAGTCCGGAGGGGTCGAGGACGGTCGCCGTGGTACGGCCGGCCGCGTCCGTCTCGTAGTCCGTGGTGACCTTGCCGTTGCCCGTCGTCTCGGTCGCCGGGTGACCGGCGGCGTCGTACGTACGGTCGCTGAGGACGAGGTCGCGGGTGGTCCCGTCCGGGTTGTGGAAGCCGGCCAGGATCTCCTGCGCCCGGAGCCCGTCGTCGTAGTAGGTGTAGCGGGTGGTGCGGCCCATCGCGTCGGTGTGCTCGGCGAGGCGCCCGGCCGGGTCGTACGCGGAGGAGACGAGGACGACGTCCCGCGCCGTGGACGGGTTGTTCGGGTCGCCGGTGTAGCCGGCCAGCGTGGTCGTGGCGGCCTGGCCGAGGGCCGTGTACGTGTAGCGGTAGGTGGCTCCGCCCGTCACGCTCAGCCTGGTCCGGTGGCCGTAGACGTCGTACGTGTACTGCTCCGCCCCGCCCTCGGCGTCGGTGAGCGAGGCCGGGTTGCCGTGCGTGTCGTAGGTCCAGGTGGTGGTGCGGGTCCGGTCGCCGCCCACCGCGTCGGCCACCTTCTCGGTGAGCGTGTTGCCGTCCGGGTCGTAGGTGTACGTCGTCTTCGCCTGGTGCTTGTCGCCGGTGACCTCGTCGGTGGTGACCGGGCCGGTGACGGTGACCGGACGGGACTGTCCGTCGTAGGCGGTGGTCGTGGTGACGCCGCCCGGGTGCTCGTCCGAGACGATCTTCCTGTTCGTCTCGCGGCCCAGCGCGTCGTACGTGTACGAGGTGACGACACCGGCCGGGTCGGCGACCGTGGCCAGGTCACCGGCCGCGGTGTAGGTGCGGTGGGTGACACCGCCCCGCAGGTCGGTGCTGGTGGCGAGCAGGCCCGCCGGCTCGGTGCCGCCGCCGGCCGCGGACTCGGTGCCGTCGGTGTAGGTCTCGGTGACACTGCGGCCGGAGGGGAAGTCCGAGGTGGCCGGGGTCGTGGTGGAGGTCCGGTCGCCCTGGGGGTCGTAGCCGTACGTCGTCTTGTACGTGTCGTCCGCCGAGCCCGAGGAGCGGGCGTCACGGACCTCGGTGAGCTGGTCGTTGCGCGGGTCGAGCGGGTCGGAGCTGTTCAGGTAGTAGCTGTAGTACGAGGTGTGGCAGGTCGCGCTGTCGGCGGCGTCACGACACGTCGTCCGGGAGACCTTGTTGCCGCGGGCGTCGTCGCCGAAGCGGGTGACGGCGCCGTCGGGGTCGGTGGTGGCCGCGAGGAAGCCACCGGTGTCGTAGGCGTAGCTGGAGGTGCCGCCGAGTGCGTCGGTCTGGCTGATCAGCCGGTCGCCCTGGAGCGGGTCGTAGGTCCAGCTCGACGTCCGTTGGTCGGGGTCGGTGGCCGTCACGGTGAGTGTGGGCGTGCCGGCCACCGCCGCGTGGTCGTCGGTGGCGGGCTGGTCCTCGGTGCCGGTGAGCCGGTACGGGGAGAACTGGTAGGTGCCGCCGTCGGCGTCCGTGTAGGAGGAGACCCGGTCGCGCACCGTGTCGTAGCCGACCGCGGCGTGCACCCGGCCGCTGGGCAGGGTGACCTTGGTGAGCTGCTGGGCGGCGGCGGTGCCGGAGGAGTACTGGTCCGCGATGGTCCTGGCGCCCAGTGGCCGGGTGTAGACCGCGGCGTCGTCGAGGTCGCCGGCGAAGTGGCCGATGGTCCCGGCGGTGGCGGGCCAGGTGTTCCAGTAGCCGGCGCCCAGGTAGACGAAGCGCTGGTCGACCTGGGTGATGTCGCCGGTCAGGCTGCCCACCTCGGCGCCGTCGAGGTACAAGGTCTGGGTGTTGCCGGCGGCGGTCAGGGCGGCGTGGTGCCAGGTGCCGTCGTCTACGGCCGAGGCGGAGGTGATGGGGGCGGCGGTGCCGTTCCAGAACTCGCCCCGCAGCTTGCCGTCCGTGCCCACGTACAGGGCCGGGGTGTGATTGCCGGTGGTGGCCTCCTCCAGGGTGTGGTCCTGGTAACTGAGGAGGACACCACTGCCGGTGGTGCGGAACCACAGCTCGGCGGTCAGGTACGGGGTGTCCGTGACCACCTGGTCCGGCAGCCGGACGTAGGAGGTGGTGCCGTTGAAGGTGGCCGCGGTGTCGCTGCTGCCGGCCAGGGCGCCGGCGGTGCCGAGCTGGACGTCCTGGTAGGTGCCCTCGTGGTCGGCGGCGTCCAGGAGCAGGTCGCTGCCCGCGTGCACCGCGCCGGACTTCTCGTCCAGGCGCCAGTAGGAGAACGGACCTGCGTCGCGGACGACGGTGCGGTGGTGAGATCCGGTGCCGTAGGCGTACGTGGTGCAGGCACCCGGGGCGTCCAGCGGACCGCACACCTGCGTGAGCTTGTCACCGGAGTAGGTGTACGACCAGGTCAGAGCGGTGTCGTTGGTGGTGGGCGAGTCGGTGACGACGGTCGTGACGTGGCCGCCGGACCAGGTGAAGTGCAGGGCGCGGCCGCCGGTGGCGGTGGCCGTGGTCAGGTTGCCGGAGGTGTCGTAGGCCAGGGTCTGTGCGCGACCGCGGAAGTCGGTGACGGCGGTCAGCCGTCCGGAGCCGTCGAAGACGTAGGTGGTCTGCTCCTTGTCGGTCAGCTTCCAGCCGCCGCCGCTGACGGCGGTCAGGGTGGAGAAGCTGCCGTACGGCGGTGCGTAGCTGCCGTCGGGGTTCTTGCCGAATCGGATCTGTCGGCCGGAGGGCAGGGTGGCCACCACGTTGCCGGTGCCGTCGTCGTCCGGCTCGATCCGCATGTCGTAGTGCGTGGACCAGCCGGCGCCGAAGGCGTTGTCGGTGCGCGGGTCACGGCTGTTGTAGGTGCGGTCCACGGACAGACCGGGACCGACCGCGGCGACGCTCGCGTCGGTGGCGGTGGTGGTGTAGTTGCCGATGCCGGGGTCGACCTCGCGGCCGGAGCCGTCCAGGCCCTGTCCTCCCAGGTGGGAGGTGATGGCGGGCTGCTCGACCGCGGTGGTGAAGGTGTAGAACGGGCTGAGCGGGGTGGACAGGCCGTTCTCACGGGCCTTGACCCGCCAGATGTACTGCTTGCCCCATGCGAGCTTGTTCGCGGGGACGTTCCAGGTGCGCTGGGCCAGCCAGCCGGAGTTGACGCAGTTGACGGGTGTGCTCGCGGTGCCTTCGCAGACCTCGAAGTAGTAGTCGAGCGCGGCGCCCGCCGGGTAGTGGTCGATGGACTCGGCGGACATGTACAGCGCCGGGGTCAGGCCGCCGACCTGGCCACCCGGGTGCGGATAGACATCCGTGATGCGCGGGCCGACGTCCTGGGAGGTGACGGAGACGGCGACGACCGGTACGCCCTCGCTGGAGAACCAGCGCTCGTTGCGCAGCAGCTGCATGTCGAAGTCGACCGTGTACTTGCCCGGTGGCAGCGCGGGTATGCGCGCGTCGAGGGTCGCGTCGTCGCCAGGGGTGAGCCGCTCGTTGAGCGGGGTGTAGGCGACCTGGCTCATCAGCGCGCCGGTGCTCGCGTCGCGGATCCGGGCGCCGAGGCGGACCTCGTCCCAGCCGGACGGCTCCCAGGTGAAGTCGCCGAGGTTCTTGACGTTGACCGATACCTCGCCGCTCTGGGCGCCGGTCAGCGGGGCGGTCATCGAGCCGACGGTGTACCGGGCGCCGTAGCCGGTGTGGGTGATCGCCAGGTAGGGCTTGTCGGCGGAGTTGGCACTGCCGAAGCGCTTCCATGGGCCGGAGGTGGAGAAGTCGGCCCAGATGGCGAGGCCGTCGTTCGTGACCGACCCGTCGACCCAGTTCTCGACGAGGTCGGTGCCCTTCTGCCCGAGGTCGATGACGCGCCACTTGGCGCCGCTGGAGCAGCTGGTGCCGTAGGCGAAGGAGTCGGTGGCGATCAGGTTGCCGTAGCTCGGCGGACGGTTGTTCCAGGTGACGGTCGTGGAGCTCCACGAGCCGGTGACCTGGCGGACCGTCACGTCCTGGGCGGTGCAGCTGGAGGACCAGTCGTTGTACAGGCCGAGGCCGGCGTCGAGGATGTACTCGTTCTTCAGCTGGCTGTTGACGTTGCCGAACTTGAGGTAGCTGATCGCCTCGTCGGTACCGGCGTCGTAGCTGCCGATCTTCAGTTCCTGGTCACCGGCGAAGTTGCTGTCCGGCCAGGTGTTCTGGACGAACGAGTCGCCGTTGTCGTCGATGTCGACGCTCGGGTCGACCTTGACCGGGAAGACCCGATCCGGCGAGTTCAGCCAGGCGTCGTCCAGACCGACATCGAGGGACCACTGGCCGTCGTTGTGCACGAGGTGGTAGGTGACGTCACCGGAGAGCGCGGGGCCGCCCGTCTTGTCGCTGTGGGCGGAGTCCTCCATCCACCCCTTGGGGATGACGGCCTGGACGGCGCCCCCGGCGTCCTTCAGCACGACGGCGCCGTGCGCGTCGAGCGACGGGCTGAGGCCGTCGAGAGTGAGCGGGAAGGTCCACTCGTGCGGAGCGTCCGCCGAGTCGAGGACGATCGTCTCCTTCACCGCTCCGTGTGCCGCCTGCAGCACCAGGTCCGAGTCGCGGCGGATGCCCTGGTACGAGGCGCTGTCCTGGTGGACCTGGGCGGAGGTGTCCGCTGCGCCGTCCAGACCGAAGCCGACGGCGTGGCGGCCTCCGGCGAACTCCACCCGGGCCAGGGCCGGGTCGTCACCGCGCCGGGCGAGAGTGAGCCCCGTGTCGTCCGCGCTGGCGGCGAGCCGGTCGGGGCGGGCGTCGGACTCGGCCGCCTGCGGCAGACCCTTGGCCTGGTCGGCCGGGACCAGGGCGGTGTCGATGGGGTGCCATGCGCCGGAATCGTCATGGTAGTTGACCGGGTCGCTGTAGACGCGAGTGGTCAGTGTTCCGTCGGGATTGCTGAACTCGTCCGAGACGGCCGTTCGTTGGCCCGGCATCTCGACGCTGCGCTGGGCGTCGAAGCCCGTAGCGCCGTCAGCGCTCCCGGTGACCGGCTTGAGTTCCTGCTTCTCGGTCTTCGGCTCGACAGGGGTGAATCCGCTGCCTGCGTCGTACATCGGCAGGGCGTGCTTGCCCGCCTTCAGGTCGCCGGGGGAGAGCTCGTCGGGGCCCGTCGCGTCGGTCCGCGCCGCGCCGACCTCGTGCTTGCGTCCCGCGGCGGTACCGGTCCGCTGCGCGGGCACCTTGGCGTCCGCCCAGGGACTGTCGGCCGCCTGGGCGAAAGGGGTCAGCGCGGGCAGCGGCAGCAGGGCGGCACACAGGGCCAGCAGCACACTGCCGGACGTCAGAGCGACGGCACGCGGAGGGCGGCCGGCGCGAGGGCGCCGGTACCGTGCGAGCAAGCGGTGTCGGGGGCGGCTGGCCACGGAACTCCTTCAAACCACAAGGCCGACCGCCCGCGCACGCGCGTCGGACAAACACGCGGGTGCTGGGCGGCCGGCCATAAGCAGGACACAGGGGCAGCCCATGCCGAAGAGCAGGACTTACCCAAGCGGCGTACACGTTAGATGATCAGAAGTTTTGTGAAAGCGTGCCCATGACAACAAATCCATAACGCGTTCACGGAATCCAGACCGTTTTCCAAATCGGGGCCGATAGTCGCAGCTCTGCCAACTCGACTAATTCATAGGGAATTTGAGTCGGGCCGGATCGCTTCCTGTCGGTTCGCGCCCGGTTGATCGCCGTGATCGATCCGAGACCGGCGCGTGGATAACCTGCGCCTCGATCGCGGACACCGCGATGCGCGGCCACTGCGGCGACACCGGCTCGGCGCTTCGCCGGATCGGACGCAGCGGTCACCTGCGACTGGACGAGCGAAGGGCTGATGGGCGGTCATGGCCGAGAACGAGGCTGCGGAAGAGTCCGGGAACGGGGACTCGGCGGAGACCGACGGGACCACGACCCGCAGCGGAACCGGGAGCGGGATCGGAACCAGGAACGGAACTGGGAGCCCGGCCAAGAGCCGGACCGGCCCCGCGTCGGGGAGAGGCCGCCGCCCCAGGGCGTGGCAGTTGCTGGCCGCCCTGCTCGCCTGCATCACCGCGGTGACGGCCGCCGTCCTCACCGCCGGATCGGGCGGCGCCGCCCAGCCCTACGACTTCAACGGCGACGGCACACCGGACCTCGCCGTCGGCCTGCCCGGCGACACCGTCAACGGGAACGTGCGTGCCGGCTCGGTCCTCGTCGCGGACGGCACCTCGTCCGGACCCGCCGGCACCTCGACCCTGATCAACCAGGACTCGACCGGCGTCCCGGGCGCCGCCGAGACGGACGACAGTTTCGGGCAGAACTTCGTCAGCGCCGACTTCAACCACGACGGCTACGCCGACCTCGCGGTCTCCTCGCCCTTCGAAGCCATCGACACCACCACGGGTGCCGGCATGCTGACGGTGCACTACGGCACATCCAGCGGTCTTGACGGTTCCCGTACGGACGAGTTCAACGAGGGCGCCTCGGGCATGCCCGGATCCGTGTCCACCGACCACGTCTTCACCTACTCCCTGGCCGCCGGCGACCTCAACGGCGACGGCTACGCCGACCTCGCCATCGGTGAGCCGTTCGAGGGAGTGAACGGCCATGCCCATGCCGGCACCATCAAGATCATGTTCGGTTCGGCGAACGGCCTCACCACCGCCGACACGATTCAGATCGACGAGTCGACCACCAACGTCCCCGGCACCCCGGAGGCCGAGGACCGCTTCGGTGACCAGGTCGCCATCGCCGACGTCAATGGCGACGGCACCGCGGACCTGGTCTCCGCCACCACCGGCGAGCAGATCTCCGGCAGCTCCGACCGCGGCTCGATCCATGTGATGTACGGGCCCATCACCGCCGCCCCCGCCTCCGACGGGTACGTCGACTCCGGAAACATCGACGGCATCAGCGAGTTCGCGGGCAGCGCGCTGGCCGTCGGACACTTCAACAACGACGCGTACGCGGACGTGGCCGTCGGCGTCCCCGGTCAGGAGATCGGTGACCAGGGTGCGGCCGGGCGCATCGCCGTCTTCTACGGAACCGCGCACGGCCTGTCCGCGGACAACATGGAACTCTTCGACGAGGACACACCGGGAGTCGCCGGCGCTCCCGAGTCCGGCGACCGCTTCGGCACCTCGCTCGCGGCCGGCGACTTCGACGGCGACGGGGTGGACGACCTGATCGTCGGGGTGGGCAACGAGGCGATCGGCTCCACCAAGGGCGCAGGTGCCGCCGTGGTCCTCTTCGGCAACGCCACCGGCGGCATCACCGCCAAGGGGTCGATATGGGTCGACCAGAGCACCTCGGGCGTGCCCGGCACCATCGACACCGACGACCACTTCGGCTGGACCGTCGGAGCGTTGGACACCGACGGAGACGGCCGCGTCGAACCGCTGATCGGCGCACCCGGAAACGCGGCGGGTACGGTCACCGTCCTCAAGGTCGAGCCGGGCACCCTCAAGTCCGCCACTGCCTACGCACAGAGCGACCTGGGCGGCGCCACCGGTCTCGACGGTGACGCCTTCGGTATCGCGCTACCGCACTGACAGCGGAGAACCGGACTTCTTCCACGTGTTCGTGCGCGGGAGACCCGCAGGCCCTGGGCGGGGCACACACGCCGCCGGCGCCGACCGGGGGCGGTGGCACCCCTCTTGGAGATGGGCGGGTGACTCCTGGGCCGGCTGAGCGCACCGAACGCTGACCGAGCCGGGACGGGGTGGAGCCGCCCTATGGCACCGAGCCGGGGAGAGTCCGACGACCCGGACGCGAGGGAGAACCCCGTCGAGTTCTCCGCGAATGTGAGACACCGCTCACCGGGCCGCACCATGGCCGGTACGGTGAGCGCCGAGCCGAAGGGGCCGGGCACGGGGCGGTGAGCACCGCACGGAACCGCGGGCCGGAGGCGCGGACGCAAGGGCAACGGCCGGGGCCGCCACCCCCCACAGGAGAGGCCCCGACCGTCGCTCTGAGGGCCGCTGGGCGACCCGTACTCTCTACAGCGCCGTGGGTGCGTTTTCTGTCACACCTCGGGCGCGCTGCGTCCTCACCCGGTGCTCACCCTGCGCATACCCGCACTCGGTCACGAGTTAGTTGCATCTTCTACGGACATGGACGGGGCAAGGTTTCACGCCGTAACGTGCCATTCGCGCCGACCAGGAGACAGGCGCAAAGGGAGTGCGGTGCTGGGGGACGACGCGGAGCTGACCACCGCGGTGTGTGCGGCACAGGAAGGTGACGAGAGCGCGTTCCGTGCGGTGTACCGCGCGGTGCACCCACGGCTGCTCGGGTACGTGCGCACACTCGTCGGCGATCCGGACGCCGAGGACGTGGCCTCCGAGGCCTGGTTGCAGATCGCCCGCGACCTCGACCGGTTCAGCGGTGACGCCGACCGGTTCCGCGGCTGGGCCGCCCGGATCGCCCGCAACCGTGCCCTGGACCACATCCGGATGCGCGGCCGCCGCCCCGCGATAGGCGGCGACGAGACCGAGCTGACCGGCCGCGCCGCCGAGTCCGACACCGCGGGCGAGGCCATCGAGGCGCTCACCACCGGCGGCACCCTCTCCCTCATCGCCCGGCTCCCGCAGGACCAGGCCGAGGCGGTCGTCCTGCGTGTGGTCGTCGGCCTGGACGCCAAGACCGCCGCCGAGACCCTCGGCAAACGCGCCGGTGCCGTCCGCACCGCCGCGCACCGCGGCCTGAAACGGCTCGCCGAACTGCTCGGCGACGACCCGGAGACGGCGAACGTCCTCGACGCGCTGCCACCCCAGCGGGACCCCGAGCAGACCCCACGGCCGCGATCGAGGCGAGCGGCCCGGCAGGACCCCGAGCGAGAACCGCGTGGACGCGCGGTGACGTCCGCCACTGTGACGCATACGCGCGCGCGGACGCAGAAGGACATGTGATGGCCGACGAGCAGGACAAGTGGCTCAACCCGGGGACGGCGGAACGCCTGTTGGACGGGGAGCCCCTGGAAGCCGTCGACCCCTCCACCCGTGACCAGGCCGAACGCCTCGCCCGGGTGCTCGACGCCCTGTCCGTGCAGGCGGCCCCGGCCACCTGCGAACTCCCCGGTGAGCAGGCCGCCCTGGCCGCGTTCCGCAAGGCCCGGGAGGCGGCCGCCGACGAGCGGACCGCCGCGCTCGCCGCGGCGGCGCCCGGCCACCGGACCGGCACCGGCGCGCACGGACACGGCGCGGGTGTCCGCGGCCATGACGCCGGGCTCGTCCGCATCGGCGCCCCCGCCCGGCGGCCCGCGGCCCCGGGCCGCCGCCCCGGCTGGGGCCGTCCGGTCCGGCTCGCCCTGGCGGCCGTCCTGGCCGCCGGCACCCTCGGCGGGGTCGCCATGGCCGCCGGCGGGGTGCTGCCCACGCCGTTCGAAGTGGAGAAGCCGGGGCCCGCCGCCACCGCCACCACGGACAGCTCCGCCCGCCCGTCCGCCTCGGCCACCCCGCGGGCGACCGGCGACCTCGACACTCCCGGGGGCGGCGCGGACGCGGGGCCGAGCGCCGGCGCCGGCCGCGCCGGCGCGACCGACGGCCGTACGGGCACGAGCGCCCGCCCCGGCACCTCCGCCTCCCCGGGCGGCCGCTGGAACGGGGCGATCAACGCCTGCCGCGACCTGCGCTCCGGCACCGGACTCGGCGCGGACCGCCGACGCGCCCTGGAGAACCTCGCGGGCGGCTCCGCGCGGCTCACGCAGTACTGCAAGCTCATGCTGGCCGCGGGCGACCATGCCATCGGCAGCACCACCCAGGGCAAGAGCCGCGACTACGGCGGCCAGGGCTCGGACCAGGGCCAGGGCGGGGGCTCCGGCCAGGGCGGTGACGGCCGGGGCGGTGACGGAAAGGGCGACGACGAGAGCCACCCCGGCACGGGCCACGGCACGGGCCGCGGCACCGGGAAGAGCCGGGGCGGCGACGGGAGCGGCGGCGGCGACATGTTCGGCAAGGTGCGCGTCCGGCGCCGCGGCCCCGCCGCACCGGCACCCGCGCCGACGCACGCCCCCAGGCACACCCCGCCGCACGCCCCGCGCGGCGGCGGCAGGTCCCGGTCAGCCGCCACCCCTCGGCCGGCTCCCGCTGCTCCCACCCCCGCCCGCTGACCGATCTTGATCGTTTGCACCCGTCTGACCTGGCGTTTTCATGTGTCTCGAAAGTTTCTCCGCGCAGGGTGTGACACTTTTGGATCCCTCGACGCAGTACTGAGTGAGCCGACTGGTCATCGGCCGTGGCACTGAGCCGGGGTTCCCCCCGTACCTGCGGCTCGTGCACCTGGCGCGGGCGGGACACGTTCCCCCGGTCCCGCCCGCGCCCCAAGCCCGGCCACTCGGCCGCCCCCGGCCTCACCGGTACACGACGACCTTGTCGCCCACCCGCACCTCGGCGAACATCCGGGCGATCACCGCCTCGTCCCGTACGTTCACGCACCCGTGCGACCCCCCGGCGTAGCCGCGCGCGGCGAAGTCGTACGAGTAGTGCACCGCCTCGCCGCCGCTGAAGAACATCGCGTACGGCATCGGAGAGTCGTACAGGGTCGACACATGGTGGCGGGACTTCCAGTACACGTGGAAGGTGCCCTCGCGGGTCGGGCTGTGCCGCGTGCCGAAGCGCACCGCCGTCTCGGACACGGTCCGTCCGTCGACCATCCAGCGCAGTGTCCGGCTGGTCTTGCTGACGCACAGCGCCCGCCCGGTCAGACAGCGCGGATCGGGCGGGGCGGCGGGCTGGCCGCCCATCAGATACAGCTCCCACCTGCCCGGCGGACGGGTCATCGCCACCAGCCGCCGCCAGGTCACGGCGTCCGTGACGCCGGTGACCGGCAGTCCGCGCCTGCCCTGGAAGCCGCGTACGGCCCGCTCGGTGAGATCGTCGTACGAACCCGTGGGTCCGTCGAACAGCCAGTCCAGCTGCCGCAGCCGCGCCTGGAGTTCCCGTACGCCCGGTCCGCTGTCGCCGGGCTGCCACGGCGCCCCCGACCCCGCCGCGGAGACCGGGCCCCCGCCCGGCGGCCGGCCGTCGGCGCCCAGCGGCTGGACGGCGCATCCGCAGAGCGCGGCGAGGGCGGCGAGAACTCCGAGCGCGGCGAGGGTCCTGCCCCTGGTCCTCATCCCCGGATGCTTCCCCACGTGACCCCCGTCGAACTACGGGGCATGGTGAGGAGGTACGGAACGTCCTGCGGAGGCATCCATGGCGCGTGAGACGGAGTCGGGCCTGCCGATCGAGCCGGTCTACGGGCCGGACGCGCTGACCGGCTGGGACCCGGCCGAGCGGCTCGGGGAGCCGGGGTCGTACCCCTTCACCCGCGGGGTCTACCCGAGCATGTACACCGGCCGTCCCTGGACGATGCGCCAGTACGCCGGATTCGGCACGGCGGCGGAGTCCAACGCCCGCTACCGGGAGCTGATCGCGCACGGCACCACCGGCCTGTCCGTCGCGTTCGACCTGCCCACCCAGATGGGCCACGACTCCGACGCGCCCCTCGCGCACGGCGAGGTCGGCAAGGTCGGGGTGGCGATCGACTCGATCGAGGACATGCGGGTGCTGTTCGACGGCATCCCGCTGGACCAGGTCTCCACGTCCATGACGATCAACGCCCCGGCCGCCCTCCTCCTGCTCCTGTACCAGCTGGTGGCGGAGGAGCAGGGTGTCCCGGCCGACCGGCTGACCGGCACGGTCCAGAACGACGTGCTCAAGGAGTACATCGCCCGCGGCACCTACATCTTCCCGCCCAGGCCCTCGCTGCGGCTGACGGCGGACGTCTTCCGCTACTGCACCGCCGAGATCCCCCGCTGGAACTCGATCTCGATCTCCGGCTACCACATGGCCGAGGCGGGCGCGTCGCCCGTGCAGGAGATCGCCTTCACCCTCGCCGACGGCATCGAGTACGTGCGCACGGCGGTCGCGGCCGGGATGGACGTGGACGACTTCGCGCCCCGCCTGTCCTTCTTCTTCGTGGCCCGTACGACGTTCCTGGAGGAGGTCGCCAAGTTCCGTGCCGCCCGCCGGATCTGGGCGCGGGTGATGCGGGAGGAGTTCGGCGCGCGGAACCCCAAGTCGCTGATGCTGCGCTTCCACACCCAGACCGCCGGGGTCCAGCTGACCGCGCAGCAGCCGCAGGTGAACCTGGTCCGGGTCGCCGTCCAGGCCCTCGGCGCGGTCCTCGGCGGCACCCAGTCCCTGCACACCAACTCCTTCGACGAGGCGATCGCGCTGCCCACCGCCACCTCCGCGCGGCTCGCCCTGCGCACCCAGCAGGTGCTGGCGTACGAGACGGACGTGACCGCGACCGTGGACCCCTTCGCCGGGTCCTACGCGGTGGAGCGGATGACCGACGACGTCGAGGCGGCGGCCGTCGCGCTGATGGACAGGGTCGAGGAGCTGGGCGGCGCGGAGGCGGCGATCGAACAGGGCTTCCAGAAGGCAGAGATCGAGCGCAACGCCTACCGCATCGCCCAGGAGACCGACTCCGGGGAGCGGGTGGTCGTCGGCGTCAACAGCTTCCGGCTGGACGAGGAGGAGCCGTACGAGCCGCTGCGCGTGGACCCGGCCATCGAGGCCCGCCAGTGCGCGCGCCTCGCCGCCCTGCGCGCCGGACGCGACCAGGGCGCGGTCGACGCCGCCCTGGCCGCGCTGAAGAAGGCGGCCGGGGGAGAGGACAACGTCCTCTACCCCATGAAGGAGGCGCTGCGGGCGCGGGCCACGGTCGGCGAGGTGTGCGGGGCGCTGCGGGAGGTGTGGGGGAGGTACGTGCCGGCCGACGCCTTCTGAGCGGGCGTCGGCGGAGCGGCCGTCCGCCTTGGCCGCGTCCCGTTGTCGTACCCCGTGCGACACTCCTTCCCATGTTCGGTGTCATCCATCTGCCCACGTACCTCGCGGGTGTGGCCCTGATCGTGCTGCTCCCCGGGCCCAACTCGCTCTACGTGCTGTCCGTCGCCGCCCGCCGCGGGGTGCGGGCCGGGTACACCGCGGCCGCCGGGGTGTTCTGCGGGGACACCGTGCTCATGACCCTGTCCGCGGCCGGGGTCGCCTCGCTGCTCCAGGCCGACGCGCTGCTGTTCGGGATCGTGAAGTACGCCGGGGCCGGCTATCTGACCTGGCTGGCGATCGGCATGATGCGCTCGGCCCGGCAGCTGTGGCGGACCCGGCGGGAGCAGGCGGCCGAGGAGACGGCCGCGGAGCCGGCCGGCGCCGCCGAGGAGCGCCCCTACCGGCGCGCCCTCGTCGTCAGTCTCTTCAACCCGAAGGCGATCCTGTTCTTCGTGGCCTTCTTCGTGCAGTTCGTGGACCCGGGCTACGCGTACCCGGCCCTCTCCTTCGTCGTCCTCGGGGCCTTCGCCCAGTTGGCCAGCGTGCTCTACCTGAGCGCCCTCATATTCGGCGGCACCCGGCTCGCCGCGGCCTTCCGCCGCCGCAAGCGCCTGTCCGCGACGGCCACCTCGGCGGCCGGTGCGCTCTTCCTCGGGTTCGCGGTGAAGCTGTCGCTGGCCTCGTAGCGGTGCGGGGCCGGGAGGGCGGGCGCGGCGCGGGGGTTCAGCCGCCGAGGACGCCGTCGAGGTAGGCCGCCAGGTCCTCCGCCGCCGTCCCGCCCGCCCAGCCGACGTAGCCGTCCGGGCGGATCAGGAAGACGCCGGGGCCGTAGGACTCGGGGGCGGACGGCAGGGTCCGCACGCCCGCCCGCGGCGGAGCGGTCGCGCCCAGCAGGGTCCAGTGCGGGCCCCGGAGGAGGTCGAAGAGACGTCCGCCGGAGACCTCGGCGTCCGGGGCGCGGTCGCCCGCGCGCACCGGTCCCGGGTCGGTCCGGGTCTCGGCGCTGAGCGACGACTCCCGGTAGCCGACGCCGAGCTGGACGGTGGCCGGGCCCCGCTGGACCTCGCCGCGGTGCACGCCGGTGGACAGCTCCAGCATGGCCGCGGCGTTCGCCCGGCGCTCCTCCTCGTACGTCTCCAGCAGGGACTCGGGGGCGCCCCGCAGGACCGCGTCCAGCTTCCAGCCGAGGTTGTAGGCGTCCTGGACGCTGGTGTTCAGGCCCTGTCCGCCGGCCGGCGAGTGCACGTGCGCGGCGTCGCCCGCGAGGAACACCCGGCCCACCCGGAACCGGTCCGCGAGCGCCGTCCGGGGCCGGAACTCCGAGGCCCAGCGCACCTCGGTCACGTCCTCGGCGGCCAGGTGGGTGTACCGGGCGACCAGCTCGCGCACCCCGTCGGCGGTCACGTCCGGCTCCGAGCCCTCCGGCAGCCGCGCGGCCAGCTGGAACTCCTGCGTGCCGGCCAGCGGGCACAGTCCGAGGACGCTGCCGTCCGCCGCCGGGAAGGCGTGCCAGTAGACCCGGTCCAGGTCCCGCACCCGCAGGTCCGCCACCACGAACGGCGCCGGGTCGACGGTCTCGCCGGTCATGCCGACGCCGAGCGCCCGCCGGATCCCGGAGCGTCCGCCGTCGGCCGCCACCACATAGCGCGCGCGGACCGTCGTGCCGTCGGCGAAGGCCACGTCCACGCCCTCCGTGTCCTGCGCCAGGTCCGTGACCTCGCGGCCGAAGGCGACCTTCCCGCCCAGTTCCGAGAGCCGGGCGCACAGGATCTCCTGGGTGCGCCACTGCGGGATCATCCGCGGCGCGGGGTAGGGCGTGCCCGCGTCCGGCTCGAACCGCTCGAACATCGACTCCTCGCCGACCCGCTCGCCGTCCCGCCACACCATCCGGTCCGGGTAGGGGCCGCTCGACGCGAGGACCGCGTCGATGACGCCCAGGTCGTCGAAGACCTCCTGGGTGCGGGGCTGGATCCCCTTGCCGCGCGAGCCCGGGAACAGGGCGTCGGCGCGCTCCACGAGCTGTGCATCGACCCCGCGCCGGGCGAGGTCGATGCCGAGGGCGAGTCCGGTGGGGCCCGCGCCCACGATCAGGACATCCGTCGTATCCATGGCTGTATCTCCTTAACGTCGTTAAGTGCTGCCGGACACGAGAGTGCACTTAACGCTGTTAAGGTGTCAAGTGTGAGTACGGAACGACGATCGCCCCTGGACCGAGCGCGGGTCGCCGACGCGGCGCTGCGGCTGCTGAACGAGGTCGGCCTGGACGGCCTGACCCTGCGCGCCATCGCGAAGGAGCTGGACGTCAAGGCGCCCGCCCTGTATTGGCACTTCAAGGACAAGCAGGCGCTGCTGGACGAGATGGCGACGCAGATGTACCGGCGGATGGTGGCCGGCACCGAACTCGACCCGGCCGACACCTGGCGGGAACGCCTGCTGAAGGTCAACCGCGGACTGCGCACCGCGCTGCTCGGCTACCGCGACGGCGCCAAGGTCTTCAGTGGCTCCCGCTTCACGGGCATCGACCACGCCCCCGCCCTGGAGGCGAACCTCGGCCTGCTGACGAGCGCCGGACTGACTCTCGCCCAGGCCGTCGACGCGGGCCGCACGGCCACCGCCTACACCATCGGCTTCGTCACCGAGGAACAGGGCATGCGCCCCCTCCCGGACGACGACCGCGCCCGCACCGACATCACCGACCGCGCCCGGCGCATGGCCGACTACCCCCTCGCGGCAGCGGCGGGCGAACTCCTCTTCCACGACTACGACCGCCAGTTCGAGGAAGGGCTGGCGGTCGTGATCGCGGGGATCGGGGCGCGGTACGGGCCGGTGCCCTAGGGATGGGAGAGGCTCCGCGGCTTCAGTGCCCGCCTGAGCCGCGGACCGACCGGCTTCTCCACGAAGCGGTGGACGAGCCAGGCCAGGGCCAGCATGATCAGGACGGTCGCCCCGAGGGTCGCTGCCGGGGGAAGCCCGAGGAACCGGTGCAGGACGCGGATCACGAACCAGCCCAGGTGTTCGTGGACCAGGTAGAAGGGGTACGTCAGCGCGCCGGCCGTGGTCAGCCATCGCCAGGAGGCCCAGCGGGTCCAGCCCAGCGCGACCGCGGCGACGGCGGCGAAGGAGAGGGTGACGATCAGGACGACCACGTAGGGGTCGCGGTGCAGTTCGGTGTGGCCGGCGCGGTGCCACAGGCCCCGCGTCGCCTCGCTCTGGCCGAGCAGCCAGGACACCGCGACGATGCCCCACAGCAGCAGGTCGCCGCCGAAGCGGTGGATCAGATAGAGCGCGAGACCGCCGATGAAGAAGGGCGCGTACTCGGGCATGAGCACCTGGTCGGTCAGCGCGTCGCCGGTCGTGCGGCAGAGCACCAGGGCCAGGGTCCACACCGAGCAGAAGAGCACCACACGGCGGTAGGTCACCCCCCGCACCACGACGAACAGCGCGAACAGCGCGTAGAACCGGACCTCGACCCACAGCGTCCAGCACACGCCGAGCACCCGGGTCGCCCCCATCGGCTGCTGGAGCATCGTCAGGTTGACCAGGAACTCGTCCAGCCGGACCGGCGCGATGACGGCCGGCAGGACGAGGGACGCCCCGGTGACCAGGACCAGCGCGACCCAGTAGGCGGGGTAGAGCCGGGAGACCCGGGAGCGGAAGAAGTCCCCCAGGGTGCGGCCCCAACTGCTCATGCAGATCACGAAGCCGCTGATCACGAAGAAGAGCTGTACGCCGAAGCAGCCGTAGACGGCCGCCCGGGACAGGGTCGGGAAGACCTCGGCCGGGTTCTGGTGCCAGGACTCGGAGATCGTGCCGCCGCGCCCGGTGTAGTGGTAGAGGCAGACCATCAGCGCGGCCACCAGCCGCAGCCCGTCGAGGGCGAGGAGACGGCCGCGGCGCTCGGTCCGGGCGGGCGTGGCGGCCGGCTCCGGGGCGGGTATGGGGCCGTCGTCGAGAGTGCGGGATGGAGTGGTCATGGTGGTCAGCGCCGCGCCGTCCTGCGCAGCCCGCGCGCCTTCTTGGCCACCCTGCGCACGGTCGCGTTGCGAGGGATGAACGCCAGCTGTGCGGGGATCCCGCCGGGCAGCGCCAGCGAGGTGAGCCTGCGGCGCTTGAAGTAACGGGACGTTTGCGGGCCGAAGTTCGCCGCGAGCCACGCCTCCGCCTCCGCGCGCAGCCCCGGCAGGATCTTCGGCTGCATCGCGAAGCCCACCGCCCGCACCAGCGCGCCCAGCCGCTCCACGTCCATGCCCGGACGCCGCGCGGCGACCGCGGCCCCGTCCGCCAGATCGGGCAGCAGGGCGTCCACCACGGTGACCGGGACCCGGTTGCTGTTCTCATAGGGCGCCAGCCGCTCGAGCAGCAGCTCCGTGCCCACCCGGGCGACCGGCAGCCCGTAGAGCGCGGAGGCCGTCAGCAGGGCGGTGGAGAAGCAGCCCACGACCAGCGCGGGACGCAGCCGCTGGTACAGCACCTCGGCGAGCACCGGTGTGTCCACGACGGTCAGCGCCACGCCGAGCCGCTCCGCCTCCTGCTCCAGCGAGCGGGTGAAGCGGGCCGGGGCGGTGGGGTGCGGCTTGAACACGGCCTCGGTGTGGCCCAGTTCGGCCACGCCCTTCAGCATCCGCACATGCAGCTCCTCCTCCTGCTCGGCGGTGAGGATGTCCAGCGCCGACAGGTACTGCCCGAGCAGCAGCGCGGGCTCCTCGGTCGCGGGCAACTCCTCCGCGACCGTGGCGAGTTCCGCGAGCACCTTGGTGAAGGCGGAGGCCGGAACCAGCTCACCGGGCACCCCGAACTCGGTCAGCAGCAGCGGTGCGAGGCCCGGCACCAGGTCCAGGTGGAGCACCCGCTCGACGCGCGTGCCGACCAGCGGGTCGATCTTGTTGCGCGTCGGGCCGTAGGACATCAGGCCGTCGGCGTAGACCGTGACCGGCGCGCCGTTGAAGATCTGCCCGAGCGCCAGCGCCGGGTTGACCTGGATCGACTCCACCGCCAACTCGACGTCCTCGGTGCCCAGTCGCCACTCGTGCCGCAGGAAGCGTTCCCACAGCGGCATGTCGTCGACGCGGGGGGCCCAGCCGCCGGGGTGGAACGGGAAGATCGTCTCGTTGTACGAGATCACGTCGTCGAACCGGTCGCGCAGCCGCTCGAACCCGGGCATCCCGTCCGGCCCCGGGGTGGTCTCGGGCGTCGCCGCGTTGTTGCAGACCAGCAGGATGCGCCGGTCGGCGGGATCGAAACAGCCGGAGTCCAGCGCGGCGGCGAGGGTGGCGACGCCGTACAGCGTCGACGCCTGGAAGATCTGGGTGGTCACGCGGCGGCCCCCGCGGCGGCCGGGCGGCGGCGCAGCCGGCGCAGCTTGGTGGCGCGCTGGAGGTCCATGGAGTCCAGCGCGTCGTCCAGCACGTCCTGCGGCATGCGGCGCAGCGCGGCGGCACTCAGGGATTTCAGTTTTTTCGCCACCGCGGGCTCGAACCTTTCGATGGATCCCAGATGATGGGAAATGATGGCGCAATATGTGCGGACCGCCTTCGGCAACAGCGCGTCCGCGTCCCGGTCCTTCGCGGTTTCCGCGATCACCTGGTCGAATGCCCGAATGAAATCGAGCTGACGCACATCGCCGATCTGGGTGAGCGAGGAGGCGACACCGCGCCGGTAGAACACGCCGAGCAGGTTCACCGCGGCGAAGGATTCCGCCTCCCGGTGCAGCTTCCAGATCCACGGCCGGTCCTCGGCCGTGCGCAGCCCGTCGGTGAAGTGCAGCAGGCCCTTGTCGACCAGCCTGCGGTGGTAGGCGCCCGCCCAGGCGAACGCGTAGTCCACCGAGGTGGAGCGGTCGGCGGGCAGGATCGCCTCCCGCGGGCTGAGCACCTGGTCGCGCCGGCCGACCGGCACGCGCTGCACCTGCCGGGCCCGCGCGGTGCACTGCACATGGTCGGTCCGGATGAAGTCGACGCCCAACTCCTCCATGGCCGCGACCAGTTGGGGGAAGTAGCCCGGGGCGAGCCAGTCGTCGCCGTCCAGGAACGTCAGGTACTCGCCGCGCGCCCGGTCGATGCCGGTGTTGCGCGCGGTCGCCAGACCCCCGTTCTGCTCGTGCCGGACGAGTACCGCTCCGGGCAGCTCGCGCTCCGCGCGCGCGAGAATCCCGGGTGTCCCGTCGCGGGAACAGTCGTCGACGAGAATGAATTCGAAGTCCTCACGCGCGTTCGCCTTCAGGCTCCTGAGCGTGTCGGGTGCGTATTGCTGCACGTTGTAGAACGGCACGATGACGGAGAGCTTGACCACGTCAGGGACGTTAGGGGGGATGCCCGTCATTCGTCTTGACGCCTTGCTTGATACTGGGTGAATGGCACGTGGCGAAGCTGTGAACCGGGCCTTTTCCAGCGCCCTCCACGAGCCGATTCGTCATTCGGCGATGTGCTGTTAACCGTTTGTTGCATTCGGGTTGGGCGGAACGGCGGAATGGCTTCCTAGCGTCTTGGACGTGCCAGCAAGTGCTACGAAGTCCCTGCGGGTCGCCGTCCTCGCGGACTCCGACACCCGATGGAAGTGGGGCGCGCTCACCGCGCGGCGACTCACTCCGGCGGATGCCGAGGTCCGGCTCGACGGCTACCTCCTGCGCGGACGAGCCACCCCGACCGCCCGCCAGCTCCAGGAGGTCGGCGTCCGCGCCGACTCCCTCAGCGAGGTCACCGGCGTCGAGTTCCTGCGCGGGATGAGCCGAGAGCCCTACGACGTACTGGTGTTGGCGCTGGTCGGCGGCGGGGTGCAGGCCATGCTGCACGGCCTGCGCAACGCGTGGGGCACCGGCCCGCGGCCCGTCGTCGTCACCGGCTACGTCGGCGTCGTCTACGAGAAGCTCGCCGACGGCCTGCTGCTGCGGCACGGCGCCGACCTGGTCCTCGCCAACTCCCGCCACGACGCGGACCGGTTCCGCGCCGTCTACGAGGGGGTCGGCGCGGACGCCACCGCGGTCACCGAGGTCGCGCTGCCCTTCCTCGGCGGGGCGCCGTACACCGGTGAACACGAGCCCCGCACCGTGGTGTTCGCGGCCCAGCCGTCCGTCCCGGACAACCGCCGCGACCGCACCTACCTGCTCGACCGCCTCATCCGGCACGCCCGCGCGCATCCCGAGCGGGAGGTGCTGCTCAAGCTGCGCTCCAGGCCCGGCGAGCACACCACCCACATCGAGGAGCTGCCCTACCAGAAGCTGATCCAGGGCAAGGACGTACCCGGCAACTTCCGGCTGGTGTACGGCCACATGGGAGAGGTCCTCGACCGCGCCGACCTGCTGGTCACGGTCAGTTCCACGGCCGCCCTGGAAGCCCTGCACCGCCGGGTCCCCACGGTCGTGCTGACCGACCTCGGGGTGCGCGAGGCGCTCGGCAACCACCACTTCACCGGCTCCGGCTGCCTCGCCTCCTGGGACCAGCTCGACGCCGGGCACCGCCCCACCCCCGACGAGGAGTGGGTGGCCCGGCAAGGAGTCGCCGCCGACGGCTCGTACGGCACCGCCTTCGACGCGGCCCGCGAGCGGATCGCCGGGATGCTCGACCGGGCCGGCGGCCTGCCGCCCCTGACCCCCTACTACACCCCCGAGACCGCGCCCGGCTATCTGCCCGGCATCCTCGCCCGCCACCACCTCGGCCCCGACGGCGCCCCGCTGCCCGGCGCGCCCACCGCCGACAGGGCGCCGGGACCCGTGCGCCAGATCGTGCGCCGGGCCGCGCGCGGCGCCTACCGGCACGGCGTCCAGCGGGTCGCCCCGGTGATCCGGCGGATGGGGGAGCTGTGATCCCTACCCAAGGAGTAGACCCCATGTCCGACCCGGAAGCGGGCCAGGGCGCCTCGGTGCGCCGGGTGCTCGCGGTGATCCCCGCCCGCGGCGGCTCCAAGGGCGTGCCCGCGAAGAACCTCGCCCCGGTCGGCGGCGTCCCGCTGGTGGCCCGTGCGGTGCGCGAGTGCCGCGCCGCCCGCCTGGTGACCGATGTCGTGGTCTCCACCGACGACCAGGCCATCGCCGCCGCCGCCCGCGAGGCCGGCGCCGAGGTGGTGCTCCGTCCGCCCGCCATCGCCGGGGACACCGCCACCTCCGAGGCCGCCGTGCTGCACGCCATGGACGCCCACGAGGCCCTGCACGGCGCCGCCGTCGACGTCGTCCTCCTCGTGCAGTGCACCAGCCCGTTCATCCTGCGCGAGGACGTCGACGGGGTGGCCGGGGCGGTGGCCGGGAACGGCGCGGACACCGCGGTGACGGTCGCCCCCTTCCACGGCTTCGTCTGGCGCGAGAGCGACGCCGGGGGCGAGGGCGGGAGCGACGCCGAGGGCGAGAACGGGGCCGGGGGCGGGGCCGGCGTCAACCACGACAAGGCGTACCGCCCCCGCCGCCAGGACCGCCCCCAGGACTTCCTGGAGACCGGCACGGCGTACGCCATGGACGCGGCGGGCTTCCGCAAGCACGGGCACCGCTTCTTCGGCCGCACCGAACTCGTGCGCACCGACCCCGCGCGGGTCCTGGAGATCGACGACCCGCACGACCTGGCCCGTGCCCGCGCCCTGGCCCCCCTCTTCGACGCGGACCTCCCCGGTTCGCTGCCGACCGCCGACGACATCGACGCGGTCGTGCTCGACTTCGACGGCACCCAGACCGACGACCGGGTGCTGATCGACTCCGAGGGACGGGAACTCGTCTCCGTGCACCGCGGGGACGGACTCGGCATCGCCGCGCTGCGCAGGAGCGGCCTGCGGATGCTGATCCTGTCCACGGAACAGAACCCTGTGGTCGCCGCCCGCGCCCGGAAGCTGAGGCTTCCCGTGCTGCACGGCATCGACCGCAAGGACCTCGCCCTCAAGCAGTGGTGCGAGGAGCAGGGCATCGCGCCGGAGCGCGTGCTCTACGTCGGCAACGACGTCAACGACCTCCCGTGCTTCGCCCTCGTGGGCTGGCCCGTGGCGGTCGCGAGCGCTCACGACGTCGTACGCGGCGCCGCACGCGCGGTCACCACGCTCCCCGGCGGTGACGGCGCGATCCGAGAGATCGCCAGCTGGATCCTCGGCCCCTCTCTCGATTCCCTCCCCAAGTAAGGAACCCCCCGATGAGCACCAACTCCCGGCTGCGTACGTTCGGTTCGCGCGAGGTCGGCCCCGGTCGTCCCGTCTACATCTGCGGCGAGATCGGCATCAACCACAACGGTGAGCTGGAGAACGCCTTCAAGCTGATCGACGTCGCCGCCGAGGCTGGCTGCGACGCCGTCAAGTTCCAGAAGCGCACCCCCGAGATCTGCACCCCGCGTGACCAGTGGGACATCGAGCGCGACACCCCCTGGGGCCGGATGACCTACATCGACTACCGCCACCGCGTGGAGTTCGGCGAGGACGAGTACCGCCAGATCGACGAGTACTGCAAGGAGAAGGGGATCGACTGGTTCGCCTCCCCGTGGGACACCGAGGCCGTCGCCTTCCTGGAGAAGTTCGACGTGCCCGCCCACAAGGTGGCGAGCGCCTCCCTGACCGACGACGAGCTGCTGCGCGCCCTGCGCGCCACCGGCCGCTCCGTCATCCTCTCCACCGGCATGTCCACCCCGAAGCAGATCCGCCACGCGGTCGAGGTCCTCGGCTCGGAGAACATCCTCATGTGCCACGCCACGTCGACCTACCCGGCGAAGGCCGAGGAGCTGAACCTCCGCGTGATCAACACGCTGGAGAAGGAGTTCCCGAACGTCCCGATCGGCTACTCCGGCCACGAGACCGGCCTCCAGACCACGCTGGCCGCCGTCGCCCTCGGCGCCACCTTCGTCGAGCGCCACATCACCCTCGACCGCGCCATGTGGGGCTCCGACCAGGCCGCCTCCGTCGAGCCGCAGGGCCTCACCCGCCTGGTGCGCGACATCCGCACCATCGAGTCCTCCCTCGGCGACGGCGTCAAGAAGGTCTACGACTCCGAGCTCGGCCCGATGAAGAAGCTGCGCCGTGTCCCCGGTGTCGTCGCCGAGGCGGAGATCGCGGCCGCGGCCGGCGAGCCGGTCACGGTGTGAATCCAGGTCACTTACGACGGGACGGTCGCACCCCGATGAGCCCCCGCACCGGCCGCACCGGCCACCCCACCCGCACGCTCGCCTTCGTGGAGAGCCCGGTCCAGCTGCTCAACGTGCTCGAATGGGCGCACCTGCACGGGCCGCGCGGCGCGGATCGAGATCCGCGACCGGGTGGGGGCCCCCGGCCGGCGGACGGGGCGACGCGGGGCGCGACCGCTCCGTCCGCCGGCCCCGCCGGCCCCGCCGGTTCCGGTCCGCCGGACGGTGACGCCGGTCCGGCGGGGCCGGGCGGGCGCCCGGTACCGGCCGGCGGCCCGCTCTCCTCCGTTCCCGCGCAGGTACGGCGGACGCCGGCCGGCGCCTCGGCCGCCCCGGCCGGCGCGGACCTCACGGTCGTCGTACTCGCCCCGACCGACCCCATGACCCGGGGCCAGCTGCGCCGCATGGCCGACCTGGCGCGGGACGAGGGCCACCGGGTGCGCTGGGAGGAGGCCCGCGGCGGCCCGACCGCGCCGTTCGCCACCATCGGCGGCCTCAGCGGCCCGCTCCGCCGCGCCGACCGCGTGGTCATGGGCGACCCCTTCTCCCGCTACGTCCAGCTGCTGCTGACCATCACCCGGGCGCGCGAGCTGGTGGTGGTGGACGACGGCACCGCGACGATGGAGTTCGTCGCCCAACTCGCGCGCGGTGAACGCCTGGTGCGCTGGCACCGCAAGGGCGGCCGCCCCGGCCCCCGCGACCTGCTCTTCGCGCCGGTCTCCTCCTCGGCCCGCCGCCGGCTGACGCCCAGCGCGCGCCGCCGGGTGGAGGTCTTCTCCTCCATGCCGGTGCACGAGACCCCCGACGGCGTCACGGTCACGGCCAACGACTTCTCCTGGACCCGGGCCCGCTTCGGCCCGCCGCGCATCACCAAGGGCGCCGACATGGTGGGCACGTCCCTGGTGGAGACCGGAGTGGTCGACGGCGACTCCTATCTGGAGGCCGTCCGAACCCTGGCCAAGGCCCACGGCACCACCCGCTACTTCGCCCACCGCCGCGAGAGCACGGAGAAACTCCACCGCCTGGCCAAGGAGACCGGCCTGGAGATCGTCCGCCCCGACCTCCCCCTGGAACTGATCGCCCGCCGCGGCCCCATCGGCCGTACGATCCTCAGCTTCCCCTCCACTGTCGTGCACACCCTCCCCCTGGCCCTGGTCGGTACCGGTGTCCGCGTCGCCGTGTGCGACATCGACCCGGCCTGGCTGACGGCGAACGCCTCGCCCCGCGCCCAGGGCTTCCTGTCGGGCGTGACCGGAACGGCACGCGGCGTCCACCGCCTGACCAGCGTGGCCGCGGTGTGATCCCGCTTGCTGTGACCTGTGGGCCGCCGAAGGCGTGTGCTCGACGTCACCGGGACGGGCGGCGGCATCCGCCCACATGGTCTCCGCCCGCCTCCGCGACCGGCCCCGAACCCCGCCCCGAGCCCCCGTCCGCCCCCTCCGGGACCGCCCCGGGCCGCCGCCCTCGCCGTCGCCACTTCACGGCCGCCTGACCAGTACGAACGCCCTCGCCCTGACCTCCTCGCCCGTCGTGGCCGGGATTCCGCCGAGCGGTTCGGAAGGGATGTCCAGGCACGTCATCGAACCCGTGTGGAAGCGCAGTTGCGGGTGGGTCTCGCGGGCCAGGGCCACCATCCCGGGTGAGAGGTCGACGCCGAACGCAGGCACCCCCAGTTCGTGCCGCAGCGCGGTGACGCCGCCGGGCCCGTTCCCCAGGTCGGCCACCGGTGCCTCGCCCCCCGCCGCGTAGTCCCCGGCGATCGCGTCGTAGGAGCCGCGGGTCGCCCGGAGGAAGTCCTCGCTCGTCTCGGTCACGGATCGCGACCCTAGTGGCTGCGGGCCGAGTGGAGGTCCGGTTCGTGGACATGGCGAGCGTGACTCGGCTCAGGCGTGGTATGCGTGGAAGAAGAAAAAAGTGGTTTTACCCATCACAATCCACAGTCATGCGTCCAGCGGTCAGATTTTCTTCCCCTAACGGGCTGAACTTTTGTTGATCCAGGGGCAGTTGGCCACCCGGGCGTCCTACCCTTCAGAGGGTGAAGCAATTGATGTCCCTAGAGTCCGAGTCCGGCCTCCCGGGGGATGTGCTCCCCGGCGTGCTGAGCGAGTCCCTGCACGCCGAACTCGTCGCCTTCCGACGCGACTTGCACATGCACCCCGAGCTGGGCAACCAGGAGTTCCGCACGACCGCCGCGATCAAGGAGCGGCTGGAGAAGGCCGGGCTTCGCCCCCGTGTCCTCGCCACCGGAACCGGACTCGTGTGCGACATCGGTGTGACGGAGGGGGAGCGCCCCGCCGTCCCGGTGCTCGCGCTGCGGGCCGACATCGACGCGCTGCCCATCCCGGACACCAAGACCGACTGCCCGTACCGCTCCACCGTGCCCGACCGCGCGCACGCCTGCGGCCACGACATGCACACCACCGTCGTGCTCGGCACCGGCCTCGTGCTCGCCGAGCTGCACGACAAGGGGCTGCTCACCCGCCCCGTACGGCTGATCTTCCAGCCCGCCGAGGAGGTGCTGCCCGGCGGCGCCCTCGGCGCCATCGGGGACGGCGTGCTCAACGGGGTCGGGCGGATCCTCGCCGTGCACTGCGACCCCCGCGTCGACGCCGGCCGGGTCGGGCTGCGGCACGGGCCCATCACCAGCGCCTGCGACCGCCTGGAGGTCGCCCTGGACGGCCCCGGCGGCCACACCGCCCGCCCGCACCTGACCACCGACCTCGTCACCGCCGCCGCCCGGGTCGCCGTCGACGTCCCCGCGCTGATCGCCCGCCGGGTCGACACCCGCGTCGGTCTCGCCCTCACCTGGGGCCGCATCGAGTCGGGCCACGCCCCGAACGTCGTACCGCAGCACGCCGAGCTGTCCGGCACCGTGCGCTGCCTGGACCTGGAGGCATGGCGGCACGCGCCCGACATCGTGCACGCGGCCATCGACGAGGTCGCCACCATGCACCGGGCCAAGTCGGAGATCAACTACGTACGAGGGGTGCCCCCCGTCGTCAACGACAAGGGCTCGGCCGATCTGCTGCGCCGCGCGATGGCCGCCCGCCGGGGCCGGGACTCCGTGGAGAGCACCGAGCAGAGCCTCGGCGGCGAGGACTTCTCCTGGTACCTGGAGCACGTGCCCGGCGCGATGGCCCGCCTCGGCGTCCGCCGCCCCGGCGAGCGCACGGTGCGCGACCTGCACCAGGGCGACTTCGACGCCGACGAGCACGCCATCACGGTCGGTGTGGAGATGTTCACCGCGGCGGCGTTCCTGGACGAGAGCGAGGACTGACCAGGCGGCGGGGGGTGCCCCTCGGGGAGGGGCACCCCTGTCACCCCTGAGGGGCCGCCCGCTCCGGCGCAACACATTCGCAAGCCAATCGACCACTGTGCGCAACAGCCGCGTGAGAGGGCTCGGAGAACGAGTTCAGACGCTGTTTGCCTCGAATCGATAACGGCTTCGAGAGGGGGTTTTTTGCGACATCTACGCGCGTTACGATGCCGCGAAGCCGTCGCCGCCGGGGTGTTCGGCTCAAGCGCCGACATGGCGCTCAGGTCAGGTGAAGGAGCCTTCCCGTGCGCCGGGTAGCCAAGATTTCCGCTGCGTGTCTCGCCACCGCAGCCCTCGCACTTTCCGCCACCGCGTGTGGCAAGACGTCCTCCGACGACGCCAGCTCTTCCTCCTCGGGCGGCGCCAAGGGCGGCATCAAGATCGGTCTCGCCTACGACGTCGGCGGCCGTGGTGACCGGTCCTTCAACGACTCCGCCGCGCGCGGTGCCGACAAGGCCGAGAAGCAGTTCGGCGGTTCCATCAAGGAGCTGACCGCGAAGACCTCGGACACCGAGGCCGACCGCGAGCAGCGCCTCCAGGACCTCGCGGACGCCGGTTACAACCCGATCGTCGCCGTGGGCTACGCCTACGCCCCGTCGGTGCAGAAGATCGCCGCGAAGTACCCGAAGACCAACTTCGGCATCGTCGACTCGGTCGTGGACGGCAAGAACGTCGACAGCATCACCTTCACCGAGGAGCAGAGCTCCTACCTGGCCGGCGTCGCCGCCGCGCTGAAGACCAAGAAGAGCCACGTCGGCTTCATCGGCGGTGTCGACAACCCGCTGATCAAGAAGTTCCAGGCCGGTTACGTGCAGGGTGTCCACGACACCAACCCCAAGGTGAAGGTCGACGTCCAGTACCTGAGCCACGGCCAGGACACCTCCGGCTTCTCCAGCCCGGACAAGGGCCAGCAGGCCGCGCAGGGCATGCTGGACAACGGTGCGGACGTCATCTACGCGGCGGCCGGCTCCTCCGGCACCGGCGCCATCGAGGCCGTGAACGGCGTCAAGGGCGCCTGGGCGATCGGCGTGGACTCGGACCAGTACAACATCCCGGGCATGGAGAAGTACAAGAGCTCCATCCTGACCTCCGCGGTCAAGAACGTCGACGTCGGCGTCTTCGACTTCATCCAGTCCGTCAAGAACGGCAAGCCGCTCACGGGCAACAACGTGTACTCCCTCGCCAAGGGCGGTGTCTCCCTGGCCACCAGCGGTGGCTACCTGAAGGACATCCAGCCCAAGCTGGACGCCGCGAAGCAGAAGATCGTCGACGGCAAGATCAAGGTCAAGACCACCCCTTGATCCGACCTGAGTGCCGGGCATCCGTCCTGAGCAGCAGGTAAGGGTCCGGCCCGTCCGGACCCCGGCTCGGCGCGGGGAGCCGTTCTCGCTCCCCTCGCCGAGCCATAACAATGTGTCAACTCTACGCGTGTAGCTAAGAGTTGCCGCGCTAGCGTCGCCGACGCCTGCCCTCCCTCCCCTTACGCAGCCCCTTTCCCCGAGGAGAGTGCGCCATCAACGCGTCCAGCCCTCCCGCTGCCGTCGAACTGCGCGGCATCACCAAGCGTTTCCCCGGCGTCGTCGCCAACCGCGACATCGACATCACCGTCGGCAAGGGCACCGTCCATGCCCTGTGCGGTGAGAACGGCGCCGGCAAGTCCACCCTGATGAAGATCCTCTACGGCATGCAGCAGCCGGACGAGGGCACCATCACGATCGACGGCGAGCAGGCCGTCCTGAACAACCCCGGCGACGCCATCGCCCGCGGTATCGGCATGGTGCACCAGCACTTCATGCTCGCCGACAACCTCACCGTCCTGGAGAACGTCGTCCTCGGCGCGGAGAAGCTCCACGGCATCGGCGGCAAGGCCCGCGCGAAGATCAAGGAGATCTCCGACGCGTACGGCCTGAACGTGCGCCCCGACGTCCTCGTGGAGGCACTGGGCGTCGCCGACCGCCAGCGCGTGGAGATCCTCAAGGTCCTCTACCGCGGCGCCAGGACGCTCATCCTCGACGAGCCGACCGCCGTGCTCGTGCCGCAGGAGGTCGACGCCCTGTTCGACAACCTGCGCGAGCTGAAGGCCGAGGGCCTCACGGTCATCTTCATCTCCCACAAGCTGGGCGAGGTGCTCTCCGTCGCCGACGAGATCACCGTCATCCGGCGCGGTACGACCGTCGGCACCGCCGAGCCGGCCGCCACCACCCCCCGCCAGCTCGCGGAGATGATGGTGGGCAGCGAGCTGCCCACCCCGGCGACCGAGGAGTCCACGGTCACCGACGTCCCGATGCTCACCGTCGAGGGCCTGCACCTGGGCCAGACCGACCTCGACGGCATCGAGCGCGTCATCCTCGACAAGGTCTCGCTGACCATCCACAAGGGCGAGGTCCTCGGCATCGCCGGTGTGGAGGGCAACGGCCAGTCCGAGCTGGTCGAGGCCATCATGGGCATGCGCCAGCCGGACGCTGGGACCATCACCCTCGACGGCACCGACATCTCGCGGCACGCCACCCGGAACCGCCGCGAGGCCGGCATCGGCTACATCCCCGAGGACCGGCACCGCCACGGCCTGCTGCTGGAAGCCCCGCTGTGGGAGAACCGCATCCTCGGCCACGTCACCGAGAAGCCCAACTCCCGGGGCGGTCTGCTCGACATCAAGGGCGCCCGCGCCGACACCGAGCGGATCGTGGCGTCGTACGACGTCCGCACCCCGGGTATCGACGTCACCGCGGCCTCGCTGTCCGGCGGCAACCAGCAGAAGCTGATCGTCGGCCGCGAGATGAGCCACGCCCCCAAGCTGCTCATCGCCGCCCACCCCACGCGCGGTGTGGACGTCGGCGCGCAGGCTGCGATCTGGGACCACATCCGCGAGGCCCGCCGCGAGGGTCTGGCCGTGCTGCTGATCTCCGCCGACCTGGACGAGCTGATCGGCCTGTCCGACACCCTGCGGGTGATGTACCGCGGCCGCCTGGTGGCCGACGCCGATCCCGCCACCATCACCCCCGAGGAGCTGGGCTCCGCCATGACGGGTGCGGCCACCGGCCACCTGGAGCACGCAGAGGACGACGCCCGATGAACAAGCTGACCTCACGGATCGACAAGGAGCGGCTGCTCCTCGGGATCGCGGCCCCGCTGCTCGCGATCGTCGCCGCGCTCGTCATCACCGCCCTGGTGATCCTCGCGACCGGCAAGAACCCCGGCCCCGCCTTCAGCGACATGATGACCTACGGCTTCGCCAGCGACAGCCAGGTCTACATCCTCAACAAGGCGACCACGTACTACCTCGCGGGCGTCTCGGTGGCCATCGGCTTCCGGATGAACCTGTTCAACATCGGTGTCGACGGCCAGTACCGGCTCGCCGCGTTCTTCGCCGCCGTCCTCGGCGGGGCGCTGACCCTGCCGGGCTGGCTCTCCATGCTGCTCATCCTGATCTGCGCCATGGCGACCGGCGCCGTGTGGGCGGCCATCGCCGGTGTCCTCAAGGTGACCCGCGGCGTCAGCGAGGTCATCTCGACGATCATGCTGAACTCGATCGCCACCGCGATCATCGGCTACCTGCTGCAGCCCGGGAAGCTCGCCCACCTCTACCAGGGCGGCACCGTCGTCGCGACCAAGCCGCTCCCGTCGGCCTCGCACTTCTTCCTCATCGACACCGGTCCGGGCGGCGAGCTGGACGGCTTCATCGTCGTCGCCGCGCTCGTCGGCGTCGCCTACTGGTTCGTCCTCGGCCGCACCCGTTTCGGCTACGACCTGCGCACCGTCGGCCAGTCCGAGAGCGCGGCCACCGCGAGCGGTGTGTCGGTGAAGAAGATGGTCGTCACCAGCATGATCATCTCGGGTGCGGCGGCCGGCCTGATCGGCATGCCGACCCTGCTCAACGAGAGCTACCAGTTCAGCAGCGACTTCCCGACCGGCATCGCCTTCACCGGTATCGCCATCGCGCTGCTCGGCCGCAACAACCCGATCGGCATCGCGCTCGGCGCCCTGCTGTGGGGCTTCCTGGAGCGCACCACCAACCACCTGGAGTTCCAGGGCTACGACAAGGAGATCCTCGGCGTGATCCAGGGCGTCATCGTCCTGTGCGTCGTGATCGCCTACGAGGTCGTGCGCCGCTACGGCCTCAAGCGCCAGCAGCAGAAGGTCGGCGCCGAACTCGCCGCCCAGGCCGCCGCCCCGAAGAAGAAGCTGGAGGTGGCGTGATGACTGCCACGATGACCGACGCGCCGCCGCCGGCGGCGCCCAAGACCGCGGGCGCCGGAGCGCCCAGGAGTTCGGGCCGCTCCCTCGGCCAGATCCTGGTGCTCGTCGCGGGCGGCCTGCTGCTCCTCGCCGCGGTCCGGGTGATCACCGGTTCGCAGGACCTGGACTCCGCGGGCCAGGTCAGCGCCGCCCTCGGGCTCGCCGTGCCGATCGGCCTCGCCGGTCTCGCCGGCCTGTGGTCGGAGCGGGCCGGCGTGGTCAACATCGGCCTCGAAGGCATGATGATCCTCGGCACCTTCGGCGCCGGCTGGGCCGGCTGGCAGTCCAGCCCCTGGGTCGGCCTGCTGTGCGGCATCGGCTTCGGTGTCCTCGGCGGCCTGGTGCACGCGGTCGCCACCATCACCTTCGGCGTCGACCACATCGTCTCCGGTGTCGCGCTCAACCTGCTCGCGCTCGGTGCCACCCAGTACCTCGCCAAGCTGAGCTTCACCAGCGGTGCCGCGTCCGACGCGGGCGGCAACCCCAAGCAGTCCCCGCCCGCGGACGCCCTGCCGGACATCACCGTCCCCGGTCTGTCCGACGGCCTCCAGTCGATCGAGAAGCACCACTGGTTCCTGGTCTCCGACCTCGCCGGCATCATCGGCGGCCTGGTCACCCACCTGTCCGTGGTGACGGTCCTCGCCGTGGTGCTGTTCGCCGGCAGCTGGTGGCTGCTGTGGCGCACCCCCTTCGGGCTGCGGCTGCGCTCCTGCGGCGAGAACCCGGTCGCGGCGGAGTCGCTCGGCGTCAACGTCTACAACTACAAGTACGCGGCCGTGGCCGTCTCCGGCGGTCTCGCCGGCCTCGGCGGTGCCTTCCTCGCGCTGGTCACCTCGCACACGTACCTGGAGGGCCAGACCGGCGGCCGCGGTTACATCGGCCTCGCCGCGATGATCTTCGGCAACTGGCGGCCGGGCGGCCTCGCGATGGGCGCCGGCCTGTTCGGTTACTCCGACGCCCTCCAGCTGCGCAACGGTGGTACGACCGTGCACGCGCTGCTGCTCCTGCTGGTCGTCCTGCTCGTCGCCCTGGCAGCCTGGAAGGTGTACCGCAAGGCCGCGTGGCACGGCGCGATCAGCCTGGTCGTGGCGGCGGTCGTCCTGGTCTGGTACCTGTTCACCGACGAGGTGCCGAGCGACTTCGTGGGCGCCACGCCGTACGTCGTCACGCTGCTGGTGCTGTCGCTGTCCGCGCAGCGCCTGCGGATGCCGAAGGCGGACGGCATGCGGTACCGGAAGGGCCAGGGCAAGTGACCGAGAACGCGGCCGGATCCGACTGGGAGGCGCTGCGCGCCGAGGCCCGGGAGGCGATGGCGCACGCCTACGCCCCCTACTCCGGCTACCCGGTCGGCGCGGCGGCCCTGGTCGACGACGGGCGCACCGTCACCGGCTGCAATGTCGAGAACGCCTCGTACGGCCTCGGCCTGTGCGCCGAGTGCGGCCTGGTGTCACAGCTCCAGCGCACCGGCGGCGGCCGTCTGACGCACTTCACCTGTGTGGACGGCGGGGGCGCGCTGCTCGTGCCGTGCGGGCGCTGCCGTCAGCTGCTGTACGAGTTCGGCGGACCGGACCTGCTCCTGGACACCCCCGCGGGCGTCCTGCCGCTGTCCGAGATGCTGCCCCAGGCCTTCGGGCCGGACCATCTCACCAAGTAATTCCCGTACGGCCCTCCTGGCGCATCCGCTCAGGAGGGCCGTACCCCTTGCACCTCCCGGAAGGAAGCCATCAGCCATGGCCATGGACGCCATCTCCGTGATCCGCACCAAGCGGGACCGCGGCGAGCTGACCGACGCGCAGATCGACTGGGTCATCGACGCGTACACGCGCGGCGAGGTCGCCGACGAGCAGATGTCCGCGCTCGCCATGGCGATCCTGCTCAACGGCATGAACCGGCGCGAGATCGCCCGCTGGACGGCGGCCATGATCGCCTCCGGCGAGCGCATGGACTTCTCCACGCTGTCCCGCCCGACCGCCGACAAGCACTCCACCGGCGGCGTCGGCGACAAGATCACCCTGCCGCTGGCCCCGCTGGTCGCGGCCTGCGGCGCGGCCGTGCCGCAGCTGTCCGGCCGGGGCCTCGGCCACACCGGCGGCACCCTGGACAAGCTGGAGTCCATCCCCGGCTGGCGCGCGCTGCTCTCCAACGAGGAGATGCTGAACGTGCTCGACGGCGTCGGCGCGGTGATCTGCGCGGCGGGCGACGGCCTCGCCCCCGCGGACAAGAAGCTGTACGCGCTGCGCGACGTCACCGCCACGGTCGAGGCGATCCCGCTGATCGCCTCCTCCATCATGTCCAAGAAGATCGCCGAGGGCACGGGCTCGCTGGTGCTGGACGTGAAGGTCGGCACCGGCGCGTTCATGAAGAACCTGGCGGACGCCCGTGAACTGGCCTCCACGATGGTGGGCCTGGGCACCGACCACGGCGTGCGCACGGTCGCGCTCCTCACCGACATGTCCACCCCGCTCGGCCTCACCGCGGGCAACGCGCTGGAGGTCCGCGAGTCGGTGGAGGTCCTCGCGGGCGGCGGTCCCGCGGACGTCGTCGAGCTGACCCTCGCCCTGGCCAGGGAGATGCTGGACGCGGCGGGCCTGAAGGACGCCGACCCCGCGAAGGCGCTGGCCGACGGCTCGGCGATGGACGCGTGGCGCCGCATGATCGCGGCCCAGGGCGGCGACCCGGACGCGCCGCTCCCCACCTCCCGCGAGCAGCACGTGGTCACGGCTCCCGCCACGGGTGTCCTGACCCGCCTGGACGCCTACGACATCGGCATCGGCGCCTGGCGCCTCGGCGCCGGCCGCGCCCGCAAGGAGGACCCGGTGCAGGCCGCCGCCGGCATCGAGCTGCACGCCAAGCCGGGCGACACCGTCACCGCGGGCCAGCCCCTGCTGACCCTCCACACGGACACCCCCGAGCGCTTCGAGTACGCCCTGGAGGCGGTGTCGGGTTCCTACGACATCGCCGCCCCGGGAACGGCCTTCCAGGCCACGCCGGTCGTGCTGGAACGTATCGCCTGACCTGCGGTTTCCTCATTCAGGTGAACGGGACCGGTGGACCTGCACCGGTCCCGTTCGGCATGCTGGGATCGGTGACGCACCGACAAGGAGACCCGCCATGAGCGCACTCACCGTGAGCCAGGACCCCGACCAGAGCTGGGACGACCTCGTCCGGTTCTGGGAGGAGATGGAATGGCCCGAGGGCAGCAAGGTGGAGATCATCGAGGGGATCATCACCGTGTCACCTTCTCCCGCGTCCCGCCACAACGTGATCGCGGAGCGTGTCCAGCGTCGCCTCTACTCAGTGATTCCCGTCGACTGGGGTGTTTTCCAGACTCTCGCCGTCGCCGTGCCGTCACGACTGGGCATGTTCGTCCCCGACCTGCTGGTGGCCCCGGTGGAGGACTGCGCGGCGACGGACACGCACATCCCCGCCGCTCTGGCCGAACTCGTCGTCGAGGTGACCTCCAAGTCCAACGCCCGCCACGACCGCGTCAGCAAGCCCGCCGCGTATGCCACCGCTGGGATCCCGTTGTACCTCCTCATCGACCGCTGGGCTCCCGGAGGCCCCACCACGACCCTCTACGGGGAGCCGAGGGGCGACGTCTACCGGGTCCTGAGCGCTGTCAAGTTCGGCGATCCCCTCAAGCTCCCGGCGCCGTTCGATGTCACGATCGACACCGGTGAGTTCCCTTTCGACTGACTCTCACCCCAGCACCGCCGCCACCCCCACCAGCACCGGTACCGACACCACCGTCGACAGCAGGATCGACTCGCGGGCCAGGGACTGGGCGACGTGGTAGCGGCTGGCGTAGGTGAAGAGGTTCTGGGCGGCCGGGAGGGCGGAGGTGACGACGACGTCGAGGAGGGGGGCGCCGTGGAGGTGGAAGAGGCAGGTGGCGAGGGCCCAGGCGGCCAACGGCTGGCCCAGGCACTTCAAGGCCACGGAGAGCAGGACGAGCCGGCGGTCCGGGCCGCGCCCGGGGGCCGCGCTGCCGTGCAGGGACAAACCGAAGGCCAGCAGGGCCGCGGGGACCGACATGTTGCCGATCAGGGTGAGCGGGTCCAGCACCGGACCGGGAAGCTTCCAGCCCGCCGCGGCGACCACCACGCCGGACAGTGAGCCCACCGCGATCGGATTGCGCAACGGGGTCAGCAGCCGCTGCCCGAGGGTGCCCTTCTCACCCATGCCGGACAGGTCGAGGACGGTGAGCGCGATCGGCGTGACCAGGACCACCTGGAAGAGCAGCACCGGCGCCACGAGGGACGCGTCGCCCAGCACGTACGCGGCGATGGGGATGCCGAGGTTGCCCGAGTTGACGTAACCGGAGCACAGCGCGCCGATCGCCGTACGGCCCACACCCCACCGGCGTACCACCCCCGCCGCCACGAAGACGGCCGAGACCGCCGCCGTGCTCAGCGCCGTCACCAGCAGGCGGGCGGAGAAGAGCACCGACAGGTCGGCCTGGGCCAGGGTGGTGAACAGCAGCGCCGGACCGGCCACCATGAACGCCAGCCTGGTCAGCACGTCCATGCCGTGCGCGCCGAGCGTGCCACGTCGCCCGAGGACGTAGCCCACCCCGATGACGATCGCGATCACCGCGAATCCGCTCAGTACCCCCGTCACGACCGCAACCCTCCGCCGCGGTGGAGGAATTGGTCAATGTGATTCGTGTTTCGTGTGATGCCGGCGCTTCCGGGGGAGGGCGCGGCGGTGCGATGAGTCCCGCCCGCGGCGGCCGTCCATCCCCGCGTGGACATCGAGGATCCCCCCGTGCTGATGCTGGCCCCGACCGCCGGCCGCGACGAGATACCGGCGCTCTGCGACGCCGTACGGTCCGCTCTGGAGCACACCGACGCGGGCGCCGGCACCCGCGTCGTCATCTGCGACACGGGCGCCGCATCCGGCTGCGCGCCCGGCCCCCGCGCTACACCCGCGCGTCCGGCACCGGCTCCAGCCAGGTGCGGTCCGGACGCGGGGACAGCGCCGCCCGCGCGAGCGGGGTCGCGTCGGTCAGATCCATCGGCCTGGCCCGCTTGTTGCCGCCGTCGGTATGTCCAGGCACACGTTCGTCGCGATCCGGTAAAGCCACGAGCGCAGCGAGGACCGGCCCTCGAATCTCTCGTGCCCGCGTCAGGCCCGCACCAGGGTGTCCTGCACCGCGTCCTCCGCCTCGAAGGAGGAGCCGAGCATCCGGTAGCAGTACCCGGTCAGTTCGGTCCGGTGCTGCTCCAACGCGACGTCGATCCCCGCCGCCGTGTCCTCGCCCATCGTCCACCCACCCCCGCGGCCGCTCGGCGCCGCCGCGCCCCAGCACTCCGCAAGCTACCGCAGCCCACTGACAGCGACCGCCGGAGCAAGAAAGTGACCAGATCAGACCAGCTGCTTCACGGCTATGAGCAGATGTTTGTAGTCGGCCGTAGCCCCGGAGTCGCCGAGCAGAGCCCGTTGTCCTGCCCCGAGCAGCTCGATCCGCAGCCCGGAACCCTCGAAGGAGTTCAGCGCGTCCAGCAGATACACCGGGTTGAAGGCCACCGTCACCTCCTCGGCCCCTCGCAGCAAGGCCGGCAGACGCTGCGCCGCCACGTCGTCGCCGTAGCCCGCCCGCACCAGCAGCTCCCCCTCGGCGGCGGCGAAGTCCAGCCGGACCGGGCTGTTCGCCTCGGCGACCACCGCGACCCGCCGCACCGCCTCCGTCAGCGCGGCGGTGTTCACCTCGGCCACCGAGGCGCCCGCCATCTCGAACAGCTTCCCGTACCCCGGCAGCCGGCCCTCCAGCCGCCGGAGCAGAGTGCGCGCGCCCCCGCCCTCGAACCCCACGACCCCGGCACCTTCCGCTCCCGGATCCAGCAGGACCCGCACCGACCCGCAGCGGGCGAGCCCCCGCGCAGTCTCCAACAGCCGCCGTGCGGGCAGCAGCATTTCCACCGGCTCCCCGGCCGCTCCCGCTCCCGGCTTCCACCCCAGCCGTCGTACGGCATAGCGGTACCGGTCGGATGCCGACAGCGTCATCTCCTCGCCGTCCAGCCGGAGCTGGACCCCGGTGAGAACCGGCAGTGTGTCGTCGCGACCCGCCGCCACCGCCGCCTGCCCGACGGCCGCCGCGAACGCCTCCGCGTCCACCGTGCCGTACTCCGCGGGCGCCGCGGGCAGCGCCGGATACTCCTCGTACGGCAGCGTCGACAGCCCGAACCGGGTGCCGCCCGCCTCCACCGTGAACCGCGTCCCCTCCAGCGCACAGCTCACCGGACCCTCCGGCGCCACCCGGCAGATGTCCAGGAGCCGGCGCCCGAGCACCAGCACCCGGCCCGCCGCACCCACCTCTGCCTCGGTCTCCACGCGGGCCGTGGTCTCGAAGTCGGAACCGGACACCGTCAGCCGCCCGTCCGACGCGGTCAGCAGCAGCCCGCCCAGCACGGGCACCGGCGTCCGCGTGGGCAACCCCTTCGCCGCCCGGCCCACCGCCTCCGCCAGCTCCCCACGCGCGATCCGGAACTCCATACGGCAAACCCCCTGCTCGACGGTCCAGTTGCCTGCGGACGCTATCTGCGCCCACTGACAACCGACCTCGACCAGGGGGAATGCACGGCCCCACGCCATGGCGCGAAGCTCAGCGGGTCATACCGCGACGGGCTCCCGCCCCGCCACCCGCGCCGCCCGCGACCCCAGCACCGTGATGGTGACGACGCCCACGACGGCCAGGAGGCCGACGGTCACCGTGCCCGGCCAGCCGTTCGCGCGGAAGGCGAGCGCGCCGACCGTGCTGCCGACGCTGGAGCCGATGTAGTAGGCCGACTGGTAGAGCGCCGAGGCCTGGGCGCGACCGTGGGTGGCGGTCTTGCTGACGGCCGAGGAGGCGACCGCGTGGCCCGCGAAGAAGCCCGCGGTGATCAGCACCAGGCCGAGGAGGACGAGGGGGAGGGACGTGGCGAGGGAGAGCAGCAGGCCCGCCGTCGTCGTGCCGCCCGCCAGGTACAGCGCGCCCCGGCGGCCGAGCCGGCCCACCAGGCGGCCCGCCGTGGACGCGGAGGCCGTGCCCACCAGGTAGACCAGGAAGATCGAGCCCACGATGCCCTGCGGCAGCCCGAACGGCGCGCCGGTCAGCCGGTAGCCGATCACCGTGTACACGCCGCCGAACACCGTCATGAACAGCGCGCCGATCGCGTACAGCCGGCGCAGCAGCGGGTCGGAGAGGTGCGTGCGGACCGTGCCGAGCAGGACGCGCGGGCGCAGCGAGCCCGCCCTGAAGTGCCGGGGCGCGGGCAGCAGCAGCCGGAACGCCACCGCGCAACCGACCGCGATCACCCCGATGACCCCGACCGACACCCGCCAGCCCCACATCTGCGCCACCCAGCCGGTGATCACCCGGCCGCTCATGCCGCCCACGCTGTTGCCCGCCACGAACAGGCCGATCGCCGTGACCAGCGCGCGCGGGCGCACCTCCTCGGCCAGATACGCCTGCGCCGAGGCCGGCAGCCCGGCGAGGGCCGCGCCCTGCACCGCGCGCAGTGCGACCAGCGCGCCGATCGACGGCGCGAAGGGCACCAGCAGGCCGACGGCCACCGCGACCGCCAGCGAAGCCGTCATCACCGCACGGCGCCCGAAGCGCTCCGACAGGGCGCTCATCGGCAGCACGAACAGCGCGAGCCCGCCGGTCGCGGCCGCCACCGTCCAGCTCGCCTCGCTCGCCGCGACCCCGAAGTCGTCGGAGATCAGCGGCAGCAGGGCCTGGGTGGAGTACAGCAGGGCGAAGGTCGCGACCCCGGCGAGGAAGAGGGCGAGGCTCATCCGGTGGTAGCCGGGGCCGCCCGGGGTCAGCCGGGAGTCGGAGGAGGGGGTGGTGACAGGGGACGCGGCGTCCAGGGTGGTGGACGCCCCGGTACTGGCGGGAGACATGCTTCGACCGTAAGGACGCGCCTCTCATCCGTCCAATGCATGGAATCGTCATAATCGTTCCCATGCAGCATCAGCAGAGGTCAGGGGCCCGCCTGTCACCATCCGGTGACACAGAAGACATGGCGCTGTTGCTGGCGCCCCGCCTCGCCTACTTCGCCGGCGTGGCCCGCAACGAACACGTCACCCGCGCCGCCCAGGAGCTGAACGTCCCCCAGTCCACCCTCTCCCGCGCGATGGCCCGCCTGGAGCAGGACCTGGGCGTGGAGCTGTTCGCCCGCCGCGGCCGCACCCTCGTCCTCACCACCGCGGGCCGCACCTTCCTCGCCTCCGTCGAACGCGCCCTCGGCGAGGTGGAACGCGCCGCCGAGGAGGTCCGCGCCGACGCCGACCCCGCCACCGGCAAGGTCGCCTTCGGGTTCCTGCACACGATGGGCGCCGAGACCGTGCCGGGACTGCTCGGCGCCTTCCGTGCCGAGCACCCGCGCATCCGCTTCAGCCTCGTCCAGAACTACGGCGAGGCCATGCTGGAGGGCATGCGCGCCGGCCGCCTCGACCTCTGCCTGACCTCGCCCGTCCCGGACGCCCCCGACCTCGTCGTCCGCCGCCTGGACGAGCAGAAGCTCCGCCTCGTCGTCCCCGCCGACCATCCGCTGGCGGGCCGCCGCCGGATCCGGCTGGCCGAGGCGGCCGAGGAGAACTTCGTGACCCTGGAGCCCGGCTACGGCCTGCGGCGCATCACCGACGCCCTGTGCCGCGAGGCCGGGTTCGCGCCCCGGATCGCCTTCGAGGGGGAGGAGGCCGAGACGCTGCGGGGCCTGGTCGCGGCCGGGCTCGGCGTCGCGCTGCTGCCGCCGCCGACGGTGCCGAGGCCGGGCGTGGTGGAACTGACCGTCACCGCGCCCCGCGCCGTCCGCGAGATCGGTGTCGCCTGGCCGGCCGGCCGCCCGGACACCCCGCCGGTCGCCGCCTTCAAGAAGTTCCTGCTGTCGCGGAGGGGCAACCTGCTCCCCTCCTGAATCCCGCACGGGTCCCGGCGGCCGGACGGGTCACCGCCGCCGCAGCGACTTCCCGAACCCCGCCGCCAGCGGCATCCGCAGCCCGATCGGCGGCGGTGCCGCCAGCGCGTCCTCGACCGGCCGGGACACCGGGTGCCCGAACAGCGCGCCCCGCATGAAGTCGGCTGCCAGGCACTCCACTTCGTCCCGGTGGCCGTTCAGCCGGTGCCCGTCGGAGTGCACCTCGAACCGGCACACCTCCCGGTTGACCTTCTTCGCCCGCGCCGCGAGCCGGAACGAAAGCTCCGGGTCGCTGCGTTCGTCGTTCGTGCCGTGCACGATCAGCACTCGCCGTCCCACCAGCTGCTTCACCGGCTCGGCGGGCGCGGCCACGTCCTCCTCGGGCAGCCAAGGGGCCAGCGCCACCACCGAGTTGACCGCCTCGTGCCCGCCCGCCCGCAGCGCGGCCCGGCCGCCCATGCCGACGCCGACCAGGCACACCGGGACGTCTCCGTACCGCCGGACGACCTCGTCCGCGGCCCATTGCGCGTCGGCGGCCAGATGGGCCTCGCTGCCGTTCCAGCCCCGGTACCGGTAGCGGACGGTGTGTACGGCCAGGCCCTCGCCCCTTCCCGTACGGACGAACCGCCGGCCCAGCGAGCGCACGAACGCCGCCGTCCCCGTCAGGGACGGCCTGCGCGCGGAGACCTCCTCCCCGCCGGGCAGCAGCAGCACCACCCCGCACACCGAGTCCGGCACCGCCCCGACCGCCCTGCCCAGCCCGGCCGTGCGGACCGGCGTCGCTTGCTGTCCCATGGCAGAACAGTGTCAGAAACCGCGGTGTACGAAACCCGTTCATGCGGTCACCGTTGGGTCTCGACGTAAAGGAGACGGAAAGCAGACGGAAAACGTCCGGCCATGTCCGGTTGCGGGACCGGAGCTTTCTACGCGCGTAGGCGGTACAGTGCGGAAATGACGAGCCAGACTGCACCGAAGGGGACCGTCCCGGCGAATGTCGCCGGGCACGTACCGACGCCGGACCAGATCCGCCGGGCGCCCAAGGTTCTGCTGCACGATCATCTGGACGGCGGGCTCCGGCCCGGTACCGTCGTCGAACTCGCCCGGGACAGCGGGTACGCGGAGCTTCCCGAGACCGATCCCGGCAAGCTGGGGATCTGGTTCCACGAGGCCGCCGACTCCGGGTCGCTGGAACGCTATCTGGAGACCTTCCGGCACACCGTCGGCGTGATGCAGACCCGGGAGGCGCTCGTCCGGGTCGCCCGGGAGTGTGCCGAGGACCTCGCCGAGGACGGGGTGGTCTACGCCGAGGTGCGGTACGCGCCCGAGCAGCACCTGGAGCGGGGGCTGACCCTGGAGGAGGTCGTCGAGGCGGTCAACGAGGGGTTCCGGCAGGGGGAGCGGCTCGCCCGGGAGGGCGGGCATCGCATCCGTGTCGGCGCCCTGCTCACCGCGATGCGGCACGCGGCCCGCTCCCTGGAGATCGCCGAACTCGCCAACCGCTACCGGGACTCCGGCGTCGTCGGCTTCGACATCGCCGGCGCCGAGGCCGGGCACCCGCCCACCCGGCACCTGGACGCCTTCGAGTACCTCAAGCGCGAGAACAACCATTTCACCATCCATGCCGGAGAGGCCTTCGGGCTGCCGTCCATCTGGCAGGCCTTGCAGTGGTGCGGCGCCGACCGGCTCGGGCACGGGGTGCGGATCATCGACGACATCGAGGCCCGTCCGGACGGGTCGGTGCGGCTCGGGCGGCTCGCGTCGTACGTCCGGGACAAGCGGATCCCGCTGGAGCTGTGCCCCAGTTCCAATCTTCAGACGGGAGCCGCGCCCTCCTACGCCGAACATCCGATCGGACTGCTGCGCAAACTTCTGTTCCGGGCCACGGTTAATACCGACAATCGCCTCATGTCGCACACCAGCATGAGCCAGGAGTTCGAGCATCTTGTCGACGCGTTCGGTTACACGCTCGACGACCTCCAGTGGTTCTCCGTCAATGGGATGAAATCAGCGTTCATTCCTTTCGATGAACGCCTTGCGATGATCAGTGACGTCATCAAGCCCGGATATGCCGAACTGAAATCCGAATGGCTGTTTCGGCAGGCGTCTCCCACCAGGGGTTCTACGGATTCCGAGGGGTAGGCGACCGGCTCTCGCGGTACGGAATGCGGACGCGCTTTCACGAGGTGTCCGTATTTCGGTGTTTGCGGGTCCGGGTGCGGCGCGTTTACGGTCATGGACCGCTCCTGAAGTTTCCTGTCTCCGCATTCAAGGACGCATTTACCATGAAGCAGTCTGCCGTCAAGACCCTCGGTGTAGCCGCTCTCGGTGCCGCCTTCGCCGCCGTCGGCGCGGGCGCCGCCAACGCGGCCCCCGCCGCTCCCGACGCCACGCAGGTCGCCAGGGCGCTGCCGGGGACCGTCGAGACGCTCACCCAGGGGCAGGGCGCCGTGGCCTCAGGCGTGGCCGCCGCGAAGCCGGCCGTGCAGCGGGTCCTCGCGCAGGGTCCGACCGGGCTGCTCGGCGGCCTGCCGCTCGGCGGCACGGGCCTGCCCACCCACGGCATGGGGGTCAACGGGATCCCGCTCGGCTGACGCCGTCACCACCCCGACGCCGCCGTGACGTTCCGGATCCGACCGGGGCGCCCCGGCGGCGTGCCGTGTCACCAGCTGGTGGCGCGGGCCTTGTCCTCGGACGGCAGCAGGATCCACAGGGCTATGTAGATCAGGAACTGAGGGCCCGGCAGCAGGCAGGACAGCACGAAGATCACGCGCATCGTGGTCGCGGAGGTGCCGAAGCGGCGGGCCAGGCCCGCGCACACTCCGCCGATCACGCGGCCGTGGGTGGGTCGGGCAAGGGCGGTCATGACATCCTCCGTGGTCGTCGGTCGGCTTGATCAGCTGTCTACGACGATACGGATACGAAGGGGACGAAGCATCACTCTAAGGAGCGATTCCGACCCTGGGAATCGTCGGGGTCCGCCCCTGGGAAAGCGCCTCCTGAAAGCCGGCCGGCTCCGCCTCCAGGCACTCGTGCGGCCGCTCCCACCTGCGCAGCCGCGCACGGGCCGCCGGGACGACGAGCAGATGGGCCAGTATCGCCCCGGCCGTGTTCAGCAGCAGCGAGTCGACGTCCACGACCCGGCCCGGGACCCCCGTCTGCAACAGCGCGATGCCGAGCGAGACCAGGCAGGCCGCGGCGGCGGTGCGCAGCAGCGAGGCGAGCGGGGAGACGATGAGCCGGCCGTGCGCCATCGGCAGCAGCACCCCGAGCGGCGCGAGCAGCGCGAGCCCCTCGCCGAGCGGCTTCACCGCGGCCGGCCACCCCAGCGCCAGGTCGGCGCGGATACCGGCCAGGGGGTGCAGGTTGGGCGGCGTCACCCAGGGCACGTCCAGTGGCCGCAGCATCAGCCAGGCGACGAAGACGATGTGGGCGAGGAGGAGGATGCCCCCTGCCGTCCGGACGCGGATGGCGGCGATGCCGCCGAAGTCCCCTTGACCCTGCACGACCCCCAAGACGCGCTGGCCCGTACGATCGGTTCCGCATCGGGGTGTGAGCGTCCTCGAACATCCGGTCGAACGGCTGGGTCGGCAGACATGTCCTGGGGGATGACTGATGGAGACCACGCGGTCGTGGGTCGAGGGGTGGGCCGTTTCCCGGCGACTGCCCGAGCCGGTGGACGTGCCCTGGGGGCTGCGGATCGAGGTCGGACAGCCGACTCAGGCGGTCCGCCACGTGCTGCTGGACGCGGACACCGATGCCGACGCCGACACCGCGGCCGGAATCGCCCGTGGGCTCATCGGCACGGTCACCGAGCCCACCACGTGCGTCAAGGCGTTTCTCCCGCCGGGCGACATGGAGCCATGGTTCTCCGCCGAGTGGGAACCCACTGTTCCCTGCTTCCTGATGGCCGCCGATCTGCGCCCGTCGCGCGTGCGGGCGCCGGACGGGTACACCGCCACCGTCGAGACCGCCGACGGTGTCACCTGCGTGCGTGTCCTGAGCGCCGACGGGGAACTCGCCGCGCGCGGCCAGGCAGGTCTGACCGACACCGCCTGCGTCTTCGACCAGATCGTCACCGAGCCGGCGCACCAGCGCCGCGGCCTCGGGACGGTGGTGATGGGCGCGCTCGCCGACGCGGCCGTCGAGAGCGGGGTGTCCGCGGGCGTCCTGGGCGCGACCGTCCAGGGCCGGGCGCTGTACGAAGCGCTCGGCTGGAAGGTCCTCTCCCCGCTGAGTGGATTCGTCTACAAGCCCGTCGCCGTGTGACCGATGAACTCCGCCCACGCCGACGCCCCGATCACCAGCACGGGGCCGTCGGCCACCTTGCTGTCGCGGACGGGTACGACACCGGGGACGCCGTCGGCGACCTCGACGCAGCTGCCGCCCTCGCCGTTGCTGTACGTGCTCTTGCGCCAGCGGGCGGCGCCCAGGAAGTCGTACGTGACCTCGACGCAGTCGCCGCCCTCACCGTTGCTGTAACTGCTCTTGAACCAGCTGGCGTTGTTCAGGTCGAAGTCGCGCATCGTCTGAAGTCCTCCGCCGCCGACTCGATCAGGGCCAGGGACGCCTCCGGCGACAGCGCGGCGACCCTGAGCAGATCGTATGCGCGCTCCGCACGCTTCACCACAGCCGGATCGTCCATCAAAGTCCCCGAGAACGACGTCTCCGTGTAGGCGATCGGAGGGGCGTCCTCGAAGTCCATGAGTTTCAGCGACCCGTTGATCGACGCGTGCGCCCCAGCCGTGTACGGAGTCACCGTCGCCCAAACCGAGCGCTCCCTCATCAGCTCCGCGATGTGGTCGAGTTGACGTGCCATCGCCGCAGGGCCGCCCACCGGGATACGCAGCACGTTCTCGTGCAGGATGACCCAGTACTCCGGACGTGTGACGTCCTTGAGGATGTGCGCCCGTTCCACGCGGGCCGTGACGATGTCCTCCACGTACTCGTCCGTGACGAACGGGTTGGCGGCCAGGATCACCGCGCGGGCGTACTCGGGCGTCTGAAGCAGACCCGGGACCGCCGAAGGCGCGAACTCGCAGATACGCGTCGCCAGCCGCTCCAGCTCCACGACCTCCGCGAAGTAGTCCGCGTAGCGCCGGTCGTTGATCAGCTTGCGGCACAGGCGCTCGAAGAAGCCGTCGCTCCTCAGGGTCTGGTCGATGCGCTGGGCCACGTCCAGCTGGGGTTTTCGGATCGCTTGCTCGAACTGTCCGATGTAGCCGCCGGAGACGAAGACCAGCTCTCCCAGCTGTACCTGGGTGAGTGCCGCGTCCTCCCGGCGCCGTTTGAGTTCCGTTCCGAAGAACTCCCAGATGGCCTGCGGTGCGTTGGCCATGGCCAACCCCCTTGTCGCGCCTCGTGCTTGTGGGGTGCGGACTGCTGCGCCGAGTGTAGCGGCGGAGCGTCACACCGAGTGCACGAAGCGTGAAAGCGGAAGCCGCTAGCCCGTTCCCTCCTGGACGTCGCTCTCCGGCGGCGCCGTGGTGCCCGGATGGTCGCGGACGTCGTCCGTGCAGGCGTAGCGGCGCAGCGGCGAGGGAGCGGGGCCGCCCAGGACGACCGAGCCGTCGCCCTCCGTCGCGGCGGAGTCGGAGAGGGTGCAGACCACCTGGGCGAGGGCGGCGGACGAGAGGTGGGAGGGGGCGGTGCCCAGGCGGAGGGTGTCGTCGGGGTCGTGCGGGGCGGGCCCGGAGACGGTCAGGCCGCCCGGCACGTAGGTGGTGTAGCCCGCGGAACGTTCCGCCGTCGAGGGGGCGGCGGCCAGCTGGTCCAGCAGACCCTGGGCCACCATCACCCGGCGGCGGGCGTCAGGGGTGCCCTCGGGGACCCGTACCGTGCGGTCCACGGTCACCAGGGACGCCCTGCACAGCAGGAAGACCTGGACGGGGACGCCTTGCTGGGTCGCCTGGCCCGAGCCCGTCAGCGAGCACGGGACCCGTGAAGGCGCCGGGCCGAAGTCGGTCGGCACCTGGGTGGCGCGGATGCCGCAGCCGGTGAGCAGGGCGCCGAGGAGGGGCAGGGCCAGCCAGCGGCTTCCGTGGCGTGACCGTCGTCGTACCGTCGTCATCACCCCTCCTTCCCCTCCTTCCCCTGCTTCGTGTCGCCGTTCTTCTCCTCGCCGTCCTGGTCCGGTTCCTCCGTCAGTTCCGAGGCGTCCCGCGGCAACCGGAGGGTGAACACCGCTCCGCCCTCGGGGGAGTTGGCCGCGGTGATCTCGCCGCCGTGGATGTGCGCGTTCTCCATCGCGATGGAGAGGCCGAGGCCGCTGCCCTCCGAACGGGGGCGGGAGGCGCTGGCTTTGTAGAAGCGGTCGAAGACGTGCGGGAGGACGTCCTCGGGGATGCCGGGGCCGTGGTCGCGGACCCGGATGACCACCGAGTCGGACGCCTCGCGCACCGAGACCCGGACCGGTGAGCCGCCGTGTTTGAGGGCGTTGCCGATCAGGTTGGCGAGGATCACGTCGAGGCGGCGCGGGTCGAGGCGGGCGTGGATGCCGCGCTCGGCGTCCAGCTCCACCGCGTCCAGCCAGGCACGGGCGTCGATGCAGGCGGTGATCTGGTCGGCGACGTCCACGTCGTCCAGGACCAGCCGGGCGGTGCCCGCGTCGAAACGGGTGACCTCCATGAGGTTCTCGACCAGGATGTTCAGGCGGCGCGTCTCGCTGACGACCAGGCGGACGGCCGGCTCGATCATCGGGTCCATGCTGCCCGAGTCCGCGTCCAGTTCCTCCTCCAGCACCTCCGTCACGGCGGTGATGGCGGTGAGCGGCGTACGCAGTTCATGGCTCATGTCGGCGACGAAGCGCCGGGAGGCGTCGTCCCGCGCGGCCATCTCCGCGACCCGCTTCTCCAGGGCCTCCGCCGCGTTGTTGAACGTCCGTGAGAGGTCGGCGAGTTCGTCCGTCCCGGACACGCGCAGGCGGGTGTCCAGCCTGCCCTCGCCGAGACGGCGGGCGGCGACACCGAGGCGGTGCACCGGCTTCAGCACGGTCGTGGCGGCGGCCTGCGCGAGCAGCGCCGCGCCGATCAGCGCGAGGCCGGTGGCGATGCCCAACGACCAGGCCAGCGAGTCGAGGTCCTTCGCCTCCGGCTCCAGGGACTTCTCCATGTAACCGGTCGGACCGCCGCCGATCACCCGTGTACCGGCGACCAGGTACGGCGTGCCGTGGTCCACGACCCGCTGCCAGTACAGGTGGTACGGCTGCTTGTTCGTGTCGCTGGTCTCCTGCTGCCGGCCCACCGCCGTACGCAGCGACTTGGGCACGTCCTCCAGGGAGAATCCGTTGATGCCGCCCGAGTTGCCGTACACCGTCTTGCCGTGCGCGTCCTGGGCGACCAGGAGCACGCTGAAGCTCTGGCTGCTGGACGCCATCTGCCCGGCGGTGCGCTGGAGTTCGTCCTGGGTGGGGTGGACGGGCAGCGCGCCCGCGCGGTTCTGCATCTCCTGGCGGAAGTCGCGCAGCACCGCGTCCTGGGCGCGGGTGAGCACCGCCTCGCGGTTGAGCCAGTAGGCGATGCCCGACGCCGACACCGCGGCGGTGAGCGCGACCAGGCCGAAGACGACCACGAGCCGCAGCCTGAGGCTGGTGAACCTGAGCCGGGACAGACCTCCCCTGCGCCCCGCGGACCAGCCGCGCGGCCCCCCTCGCGTATCGCTCACTGAGGAGTGTCCAGCCGGTAGCCGACACCACGGACCGTACGGATCAGGGTCGGGGACGAGGGCACGTCCTCCACCTTGGCGCGCAGCCGCTGCACACACGCGTCCACCAGGCGGGAGTCGCCCAGGTAGTCGTGCTCCCACACCAGCCGCAGCAGCTGCTGGCGGGACAGCGCCTGGCCGGGCCGCCGGCTCAGCTCCAGGAGCAGCCGCAGCTCGGTCGGGGTGAGCTGGAGGTCCTCGCCGTTCTTCGTCACGGTCATCGCCGAGCGGTCGATGACCAGGCTGCCGAAGCTCGCCGAGTCGCTGGACTCGCGCTCGCCGCGCCGCAGCACGGCGCGGATCCGGGCGTCCAGGACCCGGCCCTGGACCGGTTTGACCACATAGTCGTCGGCGCCGGACTCCAGCCCGACGACCACGTCGATGTCGTCACTGCGCGCGGTCAGCAGGATGATCGGCAACTGGTCCGTGCGCCGGATGCGCCGGCACACCTCGAACCCGTCGATACCGGGCAGCATCACGTCCAGCACGATCAGGTCCGGCCGCTGCTCGCGCAGCAGCTTCAGACCGTCCTCGCCGCTGGCAGCGGTGGCCACACGGTGTCCCTGGCGCGTCAGTGAGAGCTCCAGGGCCGTACGGATGGCGTCGTCGTCCTCGATCAGCAACAGGGAAGGCACCCGCTCATTCTGGCCCATGGACGGGGTGTCGTACGACCCGTGGGCCACAGCCCCGCAGTATCCCCACGACCGGCGCCGCACGGTCCCCACCCCGCCCGCGCTACCGCCACCGACTGTGCGCTCACTGTGACGCCGCCGATGGCGGGGGGCCCTGTGACAGGTCTGTGACAGTCGGGGGACACATCGATGAAGTCACCCCGGCAGGCTTTTCGTCACGGGCACGGCGAGCAGCCGGATCCGGCCGGAATGGCCGGAAGGGCCCGGAGCAGGACGGAAGCACCGGAAGTCCACGACGGGGAGCGCGAGATGAACACGCTGCACAGCATCAGCACCAGCGCAGTGGTCACGCGTCTGCACGACGTGCACCGGGGTTCGGAGAAGTCCGGTGCTGATGGGGGTACCTCCCGCGCGAGCGCGTTCGAGCGTGGGGGAGGGCGCGGGTGCGCTCGCGGTGCCGGGCGTCAGCACGGTGTGCACGGGCAGCAGCCCTACATGTCGGTGATCGACGCGCGTACGGGGGACACGCACGGGGGAAGCGCGTACAAGGAGGACACGGGGGAGCGTCGCTCGCTGACGGAGGCGGAGTTCACCGCCTACGTCCAGGAGCGCCGCGCCTCCCTGTACGCCACCGCCTACCACCTGACCGGCGACCGTTTCGAGGCCGAGGATCTGCTCCAGAGCGCGCTGTTCTCGACCTACCGGGCGTGGCACCGGATCAGCGACAAGGCGGCCGTCGGCGGCTACCTCCGCCGCACGATGACGAACCTGCACATCAGCGCCTGGCGCCGCCGCAAGCTCAACGAGTACCCGACCGAGGAACTGCCCGAGACGCCCGGCGAGACGGACGCGATGCGCGGCACCGAGCTGCGCGCGGTCCTGTGGCAGGCGCTGGCCCGGCTGCCCGAGCTCCAGCGCACCATGCTGGTCCTGCGCTACTACGAGGGCCGCACGGACCCGGAGATCGCGGACATACTCAACATCAGTGTCGGCACGGTGAAGTCCAGCATCTGGCGCTCGCTGCGCCGGCTGCGCGAGGACGAGGTCCTCAGCTTCGGCCGTGACGAGGAGAACGCCTTCGGCGAACTGGTCGCCTGAGGTACGGGGGAACGGGGGCCGGGCCGCTGGGGGGCGGTTCGGAGAACACGGGGGAGAACACGGGGGAGAAGACGGGGGACACGGGGGAAACACGGGGGAGGAACCGAAGAGGGGCCGGCCGGACCGGGGGTTCGGCCGGCCCCTCTTCGTCTGTTCCCGCGCCCTACCGCTCCGCTTCCCTGTGCCGCCGTCCGGCGGTGGTGTACTTGCCGGCCCACTCGGCGACCGCGAGCCGGCGCAGGGCCTCGTCCCGGTCGCAGGGGTGGGCGCCCAGGGCGACCTGGCGGGCGACGATCGTGCGCTCGGCGCGCATCAGCCGCCAGCCGCGGCGCAGCAGGAACGGCACCGACTTGCGGCCCTCCTTCAGATCGCGCACGAAGCGCCGCCGGAAGGTGGTGACCGCGCCGCGGTTCAGGCAGAGCGCGTCGGCGAGGAGGCCGAGCTCCCGGCAGCGTTCGACGATCTCCGCGGCGAAGATGCCCTCCGCGATGAACAGGGGCGTACGGTCCAGGCGCAGGGTCTCCTCGCCGGTACGGGCGCTGAGCGAGATGTCGTACACCGGTACCGGCGTCGAACCCGTGGCGCAGAGCCGGCTGATGGCGTCGAGGGCGACCTGCGCGTCCCAGGAGGCCGGGTGGTCCCAGTCGATGTCCGAACTCCCCTCCACCAGGGGCAGAGTCGGGTCGTCGGCCTCTTTGTAGAAGTCGTCCAGGCGCAGGACGGGCAGCCCGGAACGGGCGGCGACCAGGGACTTGCCCGAACCCGAGGGGCCGCACAGCAGCACGACACGGGCGGGGGACGGGGGATGAATGCTCACGGAACACCAGTTTGACGTATGGAGCGGCGCCTGCCGACCCCGCGGTTCGCTTTTGAAGCGCGAGTCACCTCTCAACTACCCTGTGTCGCGACATCATTACCCTGCGCACCAGAAGGTGGCACCAGCGATGGCCCGACACAGCAAGCCCCAGCCCCCCACCGCGCGCCGTGCCCTGTTCGCCCTCGTGACCGCCGGCGCGGCGCTGGGCGCGGGAGCAGCGACGGCCCACGCGGACACGGACGCACCGCTCGTGCACGTGCCGTGGCGGCCGACCTCCCTGGGCGACATCGACCCCCAGGCCGGACTCACGGTCCTCACCGGCACGGTCGGCTACGTCACCGGCCCGGTCGCCGGCCTCAAGCCCAACCCCCTCGCGGGCACCGGCGTCGACCCCCTCGACAACGGAGTGAGCACGCAGGTGGCCGACTTCAAGCCCGTCGGCTCCCGGATGCTGACCGCCCCGATCACGGAGGCCAGGTCGCTGGGCTCGGTGCCGGTGGTGCACCAGATCCTGGGAGCCCTGACCTCCTGACGCGCGCTGTCCGCCGAAGCGGCGTCCTCTTCCACGATGGCGGCCGCGTCACCGTCGTAGCCCACGGTCGGCTCCGTCATGGCCGCTGTTCGTGGTCACGGCGAGTCGCCCGGACGCCGGGAGCCGCGCCTCCCCGGTGAGGGGAAGCGCGGCTCCGGTCTGCCGGGGCTCTGTTCCGTAACTCGTACGGCTCAGTACGACGAACCGGCGGCGCCCAGCGCCCCCGTCGTGTGCCACACGGTCTTCGTCTCCAGGAAGGCCGTCAGCCGCTCGGTGCCGGGGGTCTCCGTGAAGTCCACGGGCCGGGGGCGCAGTACCCGCTTCAGGTTGTCGGCCGCGGCGATCTCCAGTTCCTTGGCCAACTCCTCGTCCGCGCCCGCGAGATCGATCGCGTTCACGTCCTGGTGCGCGGCCAGCGGGGTGGCGATCTCGGCCGTGCGGCCGGAGAGGATGTTCACCACGCCGCCCGGGACGTCGGAGGTGGCCAGCACCTCGGCGAGGGAGAGGGCCGGGAGCGGGGCCTTCTCGGAGGCGATGACGACCGCCGTGTTGCCGGTGGCGATCACCGGCGCGAGGACCGAGACCAGGCCCAGGAAGGACGAGTCCTGGGGGGCCAGTACGGCGACCACGCCCGTCGGCTCCGGCGACGAGAGGTTGAAGAACGGGCCCGCGACCGGGTTCGCGCCGCCGGTCACCTGGGCGATCTTGTCGGTCCAGCCGGCGTACCAGACCCAGCGGTCGATCGCGGCGTCCACGACGGCCGCGGCCTTGGACTTCGACAGGCCCTCCGCCTGGGCCACCTCGCGCACGAACTGCTCGCGGCGGCCCTCCAGCATCTCCGCGACCCGGTACAGGACCTGACCGCGGTTGTAGGCGGTCGCGCCGGACCAGCCGCCGAACGCCTTGCGGGCCGCGACCACAGCGTCCCGGGCGTCCTTGCGGGAGGACAGGGGAGCGTTGGCCAGCCAGTTGTCCTTCGCGTCGGTCACCTCGTACACCCGGCCGCTCTCGGAACGCGGGAACTTCCCGCCGACGTACAGCTTGTAGGTCTTGAAGACAGACAGTCGGTCAGACATCGAGGTATGCCTCCAGGCCGTGGCGGCCGCCCTCGCGGCCGAAGCCCGACTCCTTGTAACCGCCGAACGGCGAGGTGGGGTCGAACTTGTTGAACGTGTTGGACCAGACGACACCGGCGCGCAGCTTGCTCGCGACGGCCAGGATGCGGGAGCCCTTCTCGGACCAGATGCCCGCCGACAGGCCGTACTGCGTGTTGTTCGCCTTGGCGACCGCCTCGTCCGGGGTGCGGAAGGAGAGGACCGACAGCACCGGGCCGAAGATCTCCTCGCGGGCGATGGTGTGGGCCTGGGTGACGTTCGTGAAGAGCGTCGGCGCGAACCAGTAGCCGGCGCCCGGCAGCTCGCAGGCGGGGGACCAGCGCTCGGCGCCCTCCGCCTCGCCCGCGTCGGCCAGCGCGGTGATCCGGGCCAGCTGCTCCGCGGAGTTGATCGCGCCGATGTCGGTGTTCTTGTCCAGCGGGTCGCCCAGGCGCAGCGTGGACAGACGGCGCTTCAGCGCGTCCAGCAGCTCGTCCTGGACGGACTCCTGGACGAGGAGGCGCGAGCCGGCGCAGCAGACCTGGCCCTGGTTGAAGAAGATGCCGTTCACGATGCCCTCGACGGCCTGGTCGATCGGGGCGTCGTCGAAGACGATGTTCGCGCCCTTGCCGCCGAGTTCGAGGGTGAGCTTCTTGCGCGTGCCCGCGACGGTCCGCGCGATCGCCTTGCCGACCGCCGTCGAGCCCGTGAACGCGACCTTGTTCACGTCCGGGTGCGCGACCAGGGCGGCGCCGGTACGGCCGTCACCGGTCACGATGTTGACGACGCCCTTGGGCAGGCCCGCCTGGCGGCAGATGTCCGCGAAGAACAGGGCGGACAGGGGGGTGGTCTCGGCGGGCTTCAGGACGACCGTGTTGCCGGTCGCGAGCGCCGGGGCGATCTTCCAGGCCAGCATCAGCAGCGGGAAGTTCCACGGGATGACCTGGCCGGCCACGCCCAGCGGCCGCGGTTCGGCGCCGAAGCCGGCGTGGCCGAGCTTGTCGGCCCAGCCCGCGTAGTAGAAGAAGTGGGCGGCGACCAGCGGGAGGTCCGCGTCGCGGGTCTCCTTGATCGGCTTGCCGTTGTCCAGCGTCTCCAGGACGGCCAGTTCGCGGCTGCGCTCCTGGATGATCCGGGCGATGCGGAACAGGTACTTGGCGCGCTCGGCGCCGGGCAGCGCGGACCACTTCTCGAAGGCCTTGCGGGCGGCCTTCACGGCGCGGTCGACGTCCTCCGCGGAGGCCTCGGCGACCTCCGACAGCACCTCCTCGGTGGACGGCGAGACGGTCTTGAAGACCTTGCCGCCGGTCGCGTCGGTGAACTCGCCGTCGATGAACAGGCCGTAGGACGGCGCGATGTCGACGACGGAGCGGGACTCGGGCGCCGGTGCGTACTCGAATGCGGGTGCGGATGCCATGGTGATCAGTCCACCGTCACGTAGTCGGGGCCGGAGTAGCGGCCGGTGGCCAGCTTCTGACGCTGCATCAGCAGGTCGTTGAGCAGCGAGGAGGCGCCGAAGCGGAACCAGTGGTTGTCCAGCCAGTCCTGGCCCGCCGTCTCGTTGACCAGGACGAGGAACTTGATGGCGTCCTTGGTGGTGCGGATGCCGCCGGCCGGCTTCACGCCGACCTGGATGCCGGTCTGGGCGCGGAAGTCGCGCACCGCCTCCAGCATCAGCAGGGTGTTGGCGGGCGTCGCGTTGACCGCGACCTTGCCCGTCGAGGTCTTGATGAAGTCGGCGCCCGCGATCATGCCGAGCCAGGAGGCGCGGCGGATGTTGTCGTACGTCGACAGCTCACCGGTCTCGAAGATGACCTTCAGCCGGGCGCTCGTCCCGCAGGCTTCCTTGACGGCTACGATCTCGTCGTACACCTTCAGGTACTTGCCCGCGAGGAACGCGCCGCGGTCGATGACCATGTCGATCTCGTCGGCGCCCGCGGCGACGGCGTCACGCACGTCGGCCAGCTTGACGTCGAGGGCGGCGCGGCCGGCCGGGAAGGCGGTGGCGACCGAGGCGACCTTGACGCCGGAACCGGCGACGGCCTCCTTGGCGACGGCCACCATGTCCGGGTAGACGCAGACCGCGGCCGTGGTCGGGGCGGTCCGGTCGGTCGGGTCGGGGTGGACGGCCTTGGCGCCGAGCGCCCGGACCTTGCCCGGGGTGTCCGCGCCTTCCAGCGTCGTCAGGTCGACCATCGAGATGGCGAGGTCGATGGCGTACGCCTTCGCGGTGGTCTTGATGGAACGGGTGCCGAGCGACGCGGCGCGCGCCTCAAGGCCGACCGCGTCGACGCCGGGCAGCCCGTGCAGGAAGCGGCGCAGCGTGCTGTCGGACGCGGTGACGTCGGCGAGCGCATGTGCTGGGGGTGCAGTGGTGGGCATGGTCACCAGACGAGCATATCTACGCGCGTAGCGGCTGTACACCCCCGGGCCGCATTCCGGGTCCTTCCGGTGCGTGCGGAACCGGGAAGACCACGGATGTGCACGGGTGCCGGGGCACCTGGCGGCGCCCGCTCCGGCGTCGTGCACAATCGGGCCATGACGACCCCGGACAACAAGCCACCCGCGTCGCAGCCTCCGGTGCCCGCCGTGAAGGACCGGATCTACCGCTCGCCCATGGGGCTCGCCGGCGGCGTGCTGCTGCTCGCGGTCGTCGCCTGGCTGGGCTCCGACGCGCTGTTCAACGGCCACGGCCGCGCCCCCTGGCTCGCACTGGCCACGATGATCCTGCTCCTGCCGCTGGTGATCGCCTTCACGCTGCGTCCGGCCGTGTTCGCCAACGAGGAACGGCTGCGGATCCGCAACCCGTACCGGGTGATCACCGTGCCGTGGGCGGAGGTCGAGGCGCTGCGTTCCGGCTTCACCAACGAGGTGCGCACCAAGTCCGGCGCCAAGTACCAGCTGTGGGCCGTTCCCGTGTCGCTGCGCGGCCGCAAGAGGGCGGAGCGGCGGGCGGCGTCCGCGGCCCGCCGCTCGGCGACGGGCAGCGCGGGACTCGGGGCCGGGCTCGGCGCCAGGGGCGTCGGCTTCGGCGGGCTCGGTGCCGGCGGCGCCGACACCATCGGGCCGGCTCGGGCGGAGAGCGACAAGATCATGGACGACCTGCGCGATCTCCTGGACCGGTGCGGCGACGGGGAGCCCGCCCAGGGCGGTACGACGATCCGCTGGGCCTACGAAGTGGCGGCGCCGACGCTGGCGGGGGCCGTGCTGCTGGTGATCCTGCTGGTGACCGGCGGCTGAGGAGGCACCGGCCTTCAGCTCTACGGCGGTCGCGGTTGCTGTCGCTGTCGTAGGGCGGTCGCGGCCCTACCGCGTCCGTGACCGCCGGTACGCACAGCCGGTACGCACAAGGGGCACCCCTGGGATCGGGATCTGATCCGGGGGTGCCCCTGGCTTTCTCCGGCTTTCTCCGGTGCCGTCGGCGGTTTCAGATGCCGGCGGCGGCGGAGAGGTCGCGCTTGACGGCCTCCAGGAGCTCCTTCGCGCGGGCGTGGGCGGCCGGGAGGTCGGTGCGCGCCGGAACCGGCACGACGACCTCCAGGTAGCACTTCAGCTTCGGCTCGGTGCCGCTGGGCCGGACGATGACGCGGGCGCCGTCCAGGGTGTAGCGCAGGCCGTCCGTCGGCGGCAGCGTCTCCGTGCCCTCGGTCAGGTCCTCCGCCCGGGTGACGGCCAGGCCCGCGAGCCGCGTCGGGGGCTGCTCGCGCAGGCGGCGCATCGCGTCGGCGATCAGCGAGAGGTCCTGGACGCGCACCGACAGCTGGTCGGTGGCGTGCAGTCCGTGCTCGACGGCGAGGTCGTCCAGGAGGTCGAGGAGGGTACGGCCCTCCTCCTTCAGGCCGGACGCCAGTTCGGTGATCAGGAGGGCCGCGGTGATGCCGTCCTTGTCGCGCACGCCCTCGGGGTCCACGCAGTAGCCGAGGGCCTCCTCGTAGCCGTAGCGCAGGCCGTCGACGCGGGCGATCCACTTGAAGCCGGTGAGCGTCTCCTCGTACGGCAGCCCCGCCTTGCCGGCGATCCGGCCGAGCAGGGAGGAGGACACGATCGACTCCGCGAAGGTGCCCCGGGCGCCGCGGCGCACCAGGTGGGCGGCGAGCAGCGCGCCGACCTCGTCGCCGCGCAGCATCCGCCAGTCGGCGCCGTCCTTGACGGCCACGGCGCACCGGTCGGCGTCGGGGTCGTTGGCGATGACCAGGTCGGGGTCGGTGGCGCGGGCCCGGCCGAACGCCAGGTCCATCGCGCCCGGCTCCTCGGGGTTGGGGAAGGCGACGGTCGGGAAGTCCGGGTCGGGCTCGGCCTGCTCGGCGACCAGCACGGGCTCCGGGAAGCCGGCGCGGGCGAACGCGGCGAGGAGGACGTCCTTGCCGACGCCGTGCATGGCGGTGTAGACGGTGCGGGCGGTGCGGGGGGAGCCGGCGGCCAGTACGGCGTCGGTACGGGCGAGATAGGCGTCCAGGACCGCGTCGTCCAGGGTCTCCCAGCCGGACTCCGGGCGGGGCACGTCGGCCAGGGAGGCGATCGCGTCGATCTCGGCGGCGATGCCCGCGTCGGCCGGGGGCACGATCTGCGAGCCGTCGCCCAGGTACACCTTGTAGCCGTTGTCCCGGGGCGGGTTGTGGCTGGCGGTGACCTCCACACCCGCGACCGCGCCCAGGTGCCGGATCGCGAAGGCGAGCACGGGAGTGGGGAGCGGACGGGGGAGCACGGCGGCGCGCAGGCCGGCGCCTGTCATCACGGCGGCGGTGTCGCGGGCGAAGTCGGCGGACTTGTGGCGGGCGTCGTAGCCGATGACGACGAGGCCGGCGTCGGAGCCCCCGTGCGGGGTGCCGTTCTTCTTCAGGTACGCGGCGAGGCCGGCGGCGGCGCGGATGACGACGTTGCGGTTCATGCGCATCGGGCCGGCACCCAGCTCGCCGCGCAGGCCGGCGGTGCCGAACTGGAGGGTGCCGGCGAAACGTGCCGCCAGCTCCTTCTCGTCGCCGGAGCCGATCAGTTCGGCGAGTTCGGCGCGGGTCTCCGGGTCGGGGTCCTCGGCGAGCCATGCGTTGGCCCGCGCGATCAGATCGTGCACCTTGGGATCAACCTCTCCTGTGTTTGCCGAGTGGCTCTGGTTCGGCCGGGGGCGGCTGCCTGGGCCGCAATTGTCTCTGGTGGCGGGGGCGCTCGCGGGTACCGCTCGTTCCGCTCGTTCCGCTCGTTCCGCCGGGCGGGTCGCCGGGGCGTGACAGTCGCCGGCGCGCCCCGGCCTCTGAGCCGGGCGCCTGGCGGCGCCGACGAGATCCCGAGACCGACGACCGGGCTCCCCGTGCCGCTCGGCCGCGTGCCGCGAGGTGCCCGATGACGGACCGCAGTCACGGACCGCAGTCGTCCTGGACATGCGCACCGTCCGGAACCCGGAACCCGGAACCCGGAACCCGGAGCCGTCCGGCGGTCGGCCGGACCGCCCGCGCCGACCCGGCACCCGTCCGGATCACGCACGCCGTCCGTCACCGGCCCGGACGCGCGCACCGCACGGCACGGGCCGGGACGCACGAGCCGTCCGGCACCAGCCGGACACGTGCGGGGCCCGGCACCGCCGGCGGCACCCGTACACCGTCCCCGGCGTCGGCCGCCGGGAGCACGGGGCTTTTGACGCCCAGGCCGTCCGCCGAGGGTTACAGCTTCCGCAGCACCTTCGCCAGCAGCGCCCCCATGCGGGCGGCCGAGTCGCGGCCGGCCTGGAGGACTTCCTCGTGGTTGAGGGGTTCACCGGTCATGCCCGCGGCGAGGTTGGTGACCAGGGAGATGCCCAGGACCTCGGCCCCGGCCTCGCGCGCGGCGATGGCCTCCAGGACCGTGGACATGCCGACCAGGTCCGCGCCGATGACGCGGGCCATGCGGATCTCGGCCGGGGTCTCGTAGTGCGGGCCGGGGAACTGCGCGTAGACACCCTCTTCGAGGGTCGGGTCGATCTCCTTGCACAGGGCGCGCAGCCGCGGCGAGTACAGGTCGGTCAGGTCGACGAAGTTCGCGCCCACGATCGGCGAGGTCGCCGTGAGGTTGATGTGGTCGCTGATCAGCACCGGCTGGCCGGGGCGCATGCCCTCGCGCAGACCGCCGCACCCGTTGGTGAGCACGATGGTCTTGCAGCCGGCGGCGACGGCCGTACGGACGCCGTGCGAGACGGCGGCGACGCCACGGCCCTCGTAGTAGTGGGTGCGGCCCAGGAAGACGAGGGCGCGCTTGTCACCGAAGGAGTACGAGCGGATCTTGCCGCCGTGCCCCTCGACGGCCGGCGGCGGGAAGCCGGGCAGCTCGGTGACCTGGAACTCCGCGTCGGGAGCGCCGAGGGCGTCGACGGCCGGAGCCCAGCCGGAGCCCATCACGAGGGCGACGTCGTGGGTCTCGGCGCCGGTCAGTTCCCGCAGGCGCGCGGCGGCGGCGTCGGCGGCGGCGTACGGGTCGCCCTGGATGTCGTCCGGAAGAAGAGATGCGTTCACGTGGACGAGGGTAGCCGCTTCTCGCCTACGCGCGTAGATGACAGACATCACGGGATTGGGATCGTTGTCTTGTCGTTTCCGACGATGGATCGCCGCGGGTATTTCGCAGGTGTGGCAGGTGCGGCGGGAGTGCGCCGGTCAGCAGGGGCGCTTGCGCAGTTCCATCACGTAGTCGTGGGGCGCGCCGGCGGACTCCACCGCGTCGGCGATCTCGCCCAGGTAGCGGGCCGAGGGGAGGCCGCCCTCGTAGTCGTTGAGGACGTAGGTCCAGGCCGGCTTCTCGCCGTCCAGGGTGTGCACGCGTACACGGACGCGGCGGTACGTGCCGAGGTCCACGCCGTCCCAGCGGTCGAGGGACTCCTCGTCCATGGGCGCGATGTCGTACAGGCCGACGAACACCTGGGCCAGCGGCTCCTCGACGATCGTCGCCAGCGCGCCCTCCCAGCCGAGCTGCTCCCCGCCGAAGGTCAGCCGCCAGTCGTTCAGCCAGCCCGTGGCGCGCAGCGGGGAGTGCGGTGCGCGGCGGGACATCAGCCGGGCGTCGAGATTGCCGGCGTAGGCGGCATAGAGCGACATGGGGGAGAGGGTACGGCAGCGCTCCCGCCCCGCTTGCGCGCCCTGAGAGCGAGCCCCGGGGACGCCCCTGAGGAGCGGGGCTCCCCGGCCATCGGGTCTCCCGGCCTCCGGGTCCCCCGGCCCGGGGCCGCTCCGCGTCTCCAGGGAGGGCCTCGGCCGGGTATCGGGCGGCCCGGCCGGATTCCGTACGGTCCGTGATGCGGGGAACGCGCGTCGGCGCACGTCGGGCGGGGCCCACCGCCCCCGGGCAGTGGCATCTTGAAGCGTGCGGGACAATGGGGTACGTGACTCGGATCGTGATCATCGGTGGCGGACCTGGCGGATATGAAGCGGCGCTGGTGGCCGCGCAGCTCGGCGCGGAGGTGACCGTCGTCGACTGCGACGGTCTGGGCGGCGCGTCGGTGCTGACCGACTGCGTGCCGTCGAAGACCCTCATCGCGACGGCCGAGGTCATGACGACCTTCGACTCGTCGTACGAGGAACTCGGCATCATCGTCGCCGACGACACCCCGCCCCTGGAGCGGGCCGCGCGGGTCGTCGGCGTGGACCTGGGCAAGGTCAACCGACGGGTCAAGCGGCTCGCGCTGGCGCAGTCGCACGACATCACCGCCTCCGTGACGCGCGCCGGCGCGCGGGTCATGCGCGGGCGCGGACGCCTGGAGGGCATGCAGGCGCTCGACGGGTCGAGGAAGGTCGTCGTCACCGTCGCCGACGGCACCGAGGAGACCCTCACCGCCGACGCCGTCCTCATCGCGACCGGCGGTCACCCGCGCGAGCTGCCCGACGCCCAGCCCGACGGCGAGCGCATCCTCAACTGGACCCAGGTCTACGACCTCAACGAGCTGCCGGAAGAGCTGATCGTGGTCGGCTCCGGCGTGACCGGCGCGGAGTTCGCGGGCGCGTACCAGGCCCTCGGTTCCAAGGTCACCCTGGTGTCCTCCCGCGACCGGGTGCTGCCCGGCGAGGACCCGGACGCCGCCGCCGTCCTGGAGGACGTCTTCCGCCGCCGCGGCATGAACGTCATGGCCCGTTCCCGCGCGCAGTCCGCCAAGCGCGTGGGCGACCGGGTCGAGGTCACGCTCGCCGACGGCCGCGTCATCACCGGCACGCACTGCCTCATGGCCGTCGGCGCCATCCCGAACAGCGCGGGTCTCGGCCTGGAGGAGGCCGGTGTCAAGGTGCGCGACTCCGGGCACATCTGGACCGACAAGGTCTCCCGCACCACCGCGCCCGGCGTCTACGCGGCCGGTGACGTGACCGGTGTGTTCGCGCTCGCGTCCGTCGCCGCCATGCAGGGCCGGATCGCGATGTACCACTTCCTGGGCGACGCGGTGGCCCCGCTGAACCTGAAGACCGTCTCGTCCAACGTCTTCACCGACCCCGAGATCGCCACCGTCGGCTACACGCAGGCCGACGTGGACGCGGGCAAGATCGACGCCAAGGTCGTCAAGCTGCCGCTGCTGCGCAACCCGCGCGCCAAGATGCAGGGCATCCGGGACGGCTTCGTCAAGATCTTCTGCCGGCCGGGCACGGGCATCGTCGTCGGCGGTGTGGTCGTCGCGCCGCGCGCCTCGGAACTCATCCACCCCATCTCGATCGCCGTCGACAACAATCTGACGGTCGAACAGATCGCGAACGCCTTCACCGTGTACCCCTCCCTGTCGGGGTCGATCGCGGAGGTGGCGCGGCAGCTGCACACCCGCAAGGCGAGCGCCGAGGGCTGATGACCTGCGGCGACTTCCCGCTGGTCGCGGAGAGTCGCCGTACATGCGGCTGGCATAGTCGGGGTGGATAGGTCCGCGGAAGGTCCTATACCACCTCCGGTTGCGCCATGCGAACAACTTCTGTTAATCGGCGCAAACTGCTGAAAGCAGACGGTCGCTGGGGTTACTGTCAGTTTCGTGTTCGCTGCTGAACGTCGCCAACTGATCCTCGAAATGGTGCGAGCGAACGGTGCCGTGTCGCTCCGTGAGCTCGCCCGCGTCGTCCAGACCTCCGAAGTGACCGTACGGCGGGACGTGCGGGCACTGGAGGCGGAAGGACTCCTCGACCGCCGGCACGGCGGTGCCGTACTGCCGGGTGGGTTCACCCGGGAGTCCGGCTTCCCGCAGAAGTCGCATCTCGCGACCGCCGAGAAGACGGCGATCGCCGATCTCGCGGCCGGCCTCGTCGAAGAGGGCGAGGCGATCGTGGTCGGTGCCGGTACGACCACGCAGGAGCTGGCCCGCCGGCTCGCCCGCGTGCCCGGCCTCACGGTGGTCACCAACTCCCTCCTGGTCGCACAGGCGTTGGCCCATGCGAACCGGGTGGAGGTCGTGATGACCGGCGGCACCCTGCGCGGCTCCAACTACGCGCTCGTCGGCTCCGGTGCCGAACAGTCCCTCCAGGGGCTGCGGGTGTCGAAGGCGTTCCTGTCCGGAAGCGGTCTGACGGCCGAACGCGGGCTGTCCACCTCCAACATGCTCTCGGCCTCCGTCGACCGGGCGCTCGTGCAGGCCGCCGCGGAGGTGGTCGTCCTCGCCGACCACACCAAGCTGGGCACGGACACGATGTTCCAGACCGTGCCGACGGACCTCATCACCCGCCTCGTCACGGACGAGCCGCCCGGCCACGACGACCGCGCCGCGACGGAGTTGCAGGCCCTCGCCGACCAGGGGGTGCAGATCGCCGTGACCGGGGCGAACGGAAGCCCGGGGGGTGACCAGGTCCCGCCGGCCCGCCGCCCCCAGCTGCCGGGACCGCGCCGGGGCAACCCGCTCCGCTCGGCCTCGGTCCTCTCCGACCAGCCGCCGCCCTCCGAACGGGCCCGGGTCGCCGACCTCCGCCGCAGATGAGCCACGCCCGCCCGGCCGAGGGAGGTCGGCGGGAGTTCCGCGGGCGGGCCGAGTCGAGGAGCCGGCCCGCCGCTGGAGGGCGGGCCCGGCGAACCGTCGGCGGTTTCACCGCACCGGGAGCCGTATACAGGCGTGACCGGGGCGGGCCGGGTTCGCGGCACCGGGCGGGCGCGAGCGGGCCGCCGCGGGCTTGCCGGCGGGCCGAACGGCGCAGGGACCCGTGAGCCGTCTCCTGAGCGCGCCGCCCGCCGCGCCCTGGCCCCGAGTCACCCCCCCCGACGACGAACCGGCCCCCGGTGCGTGGGCCGGTTCCATGCCGTACGGACGGACGTCAGTCCTTGATCTCGCAGATCGCCGCGCCCGAGGTGATCGACGCGCCGACCTCCGCGCCCAGGCCCTTGATCGTCCCGGACTTGTGGGCGTTCAGGGGCTGCTCCATCTTCATGGCCTCCAGGACGACGACCAGGTCGCCCTCCTTGACCTCCTGGCCCTCCTCGACGGCCACCTTGACGATGGTGCCCTGCATCGGGGAGGCGAGGGTGTCGCCGGAGGCCACGGGGCCGGACTTCTTGGCGGCGCGGCGCTTGGGCTTGGCGCCCGCCGCGAGGCCGGTACGGGCCAGGGACATGCCCAGCGAGGACGGCAGCGAGACCTCCAGGCGCTTGCCGCCCACCTCGACCACGACGGTCTCGCGGCCGCTGTCCTCCTCCGCCTCGGCGTCGGCCGGCGCGGCGAAGGGCTTGATCTCGTTGACGAACTCGGTCTCGATCCAGCGGGTGTGGACCTTGAAGGGGTCCGTGGAGCCGGTGAGTTCGGGGGCGAAGGCGGCGTCCCGGACCACCACACGGTGGAAGGGGATCGCCGTCGCCATGCCCTCGACCTGGAACTCGTCCAGCGCACGCGCGGCCCGCTCCAGGGCCTCCTTGCGGGTGCGGCCGGTCACGATCAGCTTGGCGAGCAGCGAGTCCCACGCCGGGCCGATGACCGAGCCCGACTCCACGCCGGCGTCCAGGCGGACACCGGGGCCGGCCGGCGGCTCGAAGATGGTGACCGTACCGGGGGCGGGCAGGAAGTTGCGGCCCGGGTCCTCGCCGTTGATGCGGAACTCGAAGGAGTGCCCGCGCAGCTCCGGGTCGCCGTAGCCCAGTTCCTCGCCGTCGGCGATGCGGAACATCTCGCGGACCAGGTCGATGCCGGCGACCTCCTCGGTCACCGGGTGCTCGACCTGGAGACGGGTGTTGACCTCCAGGAAGGAGATCGTGCCGTCCTGGCCGACCAGGAACTCACAGGTGCCCGCGCCCTCGTAGCGGGCCTCCTTGAGGATGGCCTTGGAGGCGCGGTACAGCTCGGCGACCTGCTCGTCGGACAGGAACGGCGCCGGCGCCTCCTCCACGAGCTTCTGGTGACGGCGCTGGAGCGAGCAGTCACGGGTGGACACGACGACCACGTTGCCGTGCTTGTCCGCCAGGCACTGGGTCTCCACGTGCCGCGGACGGTCCAGGTAGCGCTCCACGAAGCACTCGCCGCGCCCGAAGGCGGCGACCGCCTCGCGCACCGCCGAGTCGTACAGCTCCGGGACCTCTTCGAGGGTGCGGGCGACCTTCAGGCCGCGGCCGCCGCCACCGAACGCCGCCTTGATGGCGATCGGCAGGCCATGCTCCTCGGCGAAGGCGACGACCTCGTCGGCGCCGGAGACCGGGTCGGGTGTGCCGGCCACCAGGGGCGCGCCGGCGCGCTGGGCGATGTGGCGGGCCGCCACCTTGTCACCCAGGTCGCGGATGGCCTGCGGCGGCGGGCCGATCCAGTTCAGACCGGCGTCGAGGACGGCCTGCGCGAATTCGGCGTTCTCCGAGAGGAAGCCGTAACCCGGGTGGATGGCGTCCGCGCCGGACTCCCGGGCCGCGTTCAGGACCTTCTCGATGTCCAGGTAACTGGTTGCCGGTGTGTCACCGCCCAGGGCGAACGCCTCATCCGCAGCGCGGACATGCAGAGCGTCCCGGTCCGGGTCCGCGTAGACGGCAACGCTCGCGATCCCCGCGTCCCGGCAGGCCCGAGCCACCCGGACAGCGATTTCGCCACGGTTGGCGATGAGCACCTTGCGCACGATTGAGGCTCCCTCCTTGAAACAAGCCGAGTTTAGGGACTGCCGACACGGCTCTTCGACCCGTCCCCAATGGTGAGCTTGCCCACACGGAGCGTGATGCGGGGCTCGCCCGACCCGCGAAAGTCCCGGTGGCACCTTGCTACGCAGGACTCCTCCGGAAAACCCTAGCCCTGCCATGTGGCCAAGGTCTCTGTAAGAGCGTGCTGCGGCCCACTCGGTTTCTTTGTCGAGTCCCTACGAATGGCCCAATGATTCTTTGCTGCCGCACGAACCCTTGCCCCCTGGTTTACCCGTTAGTAGCGTTCGCCCTGTCTCGGATCTACTGCTGGTAACAGCGGTCAAGGTGGGGAGCGGGTGGGGCCGGTGGTGCGCAGAACCGTGGCGTGGGTGGTGGCCGTCGTCCTCATCGTGGAAGCGCTCGGCATCGGGGCGCTGAACTGGTTCCTCGGTGTGGTCGTGGAGCGCCAGAAGATGTCCATGGCCGGCCTGGACCCGCACCTGATGTCGACGTCCTCGAAGATCGGCGGCGTCGTCTTCGGCCTCTACTTCGCGCTGTGCGCGCTGGTCGCCCTGCTCGTGGCGGTCCGCGACCGGGCCCCCGCCGGCTTCGGGCGTGTCGTGCTGATCAGCGCGGCCGTCGTGCAGGGCCTGCTGGGCGCCTTCGCCTGGGGCCTGATCGACGTGACGGCCTTCCTGGCCATGGTCGTGGTGCTCGCGCTCCTGGTGCTGCTCCTGGTGTCGTACGACCGGGACGGCGGCCCGGTCGAGGCGGCGCCCGGCGGGGGAGGCGGGACCGGCGGCGGCCCGAGAGTCCCGGACGAGCCCGTGGACGCCTCCGCCGCCCCTCCGGGGGAACCGGTCGCCGAGCGCCCGGCGGAGCCGCGGGACGGGGACGAGGGGCCGCGGGACGCCGTCGCCGGGCGGCTCACCCGGCTGGCGCCCACAACTCCGTGATGCCGACGCCGAGTTCGGCCAGCAGCTTGCGCACCAGGGGCATGCTGATGCCGATCACATTGCCGTGGTCGCCGTCGATGCCCTCGATGAAGGGTGCGGAACGGCCGTCCAGGGTGAACGCCCCGGCGACGTACAGGGGCTCGCCGGAGGCCACGTAGGCGGCGATCTCCTCGTCGCTGGGGTCGCCGAACCGTACGACGGTGGAGGCGGCCGCCGAGACGTAGCGCTTGGCCGCCGTGTCCCAGACGCAGTGCCCCGTCTGGAGGACACCGGCCCGGCCGCGCATGGACTTCCAGCGGGCGGTGGCCTCCTCGGCGTCCGCGGGCTTGCCGAGCGCGCGCCCGTCCAGCTCCAGAACCGAGTCGCAGCCGATCACCAGGGCGCCCTGCACCTCGGGCAGCGCCGCCACGACCGACGCCTTGGCCTCGGCGAGGGCGAGGGCCAGTTCGGCCGGGGTGGGGGCGGTGACGGCGTCCTCGTCCACCCCGCTCACGATGACCTCTGGCGTGAGGCCCGCCTGCCGGAGCAGGCCGAGGCGGGCGGGGGACTGGGAGGCGAGAACGAGTCGCCTGCGCTGCGTTGCGGTCATGCGGTCAGGTTAGTCACCCGAATGCGGGCCCGCGCGAATCGCCCGGCGGTGGGTTCAGCGCAGGCCCGTCAGCGCGGCCACGATCATGGCCGCGGTCACCGCCACGGCCATGAGGACGCCGAGCCGCCGCAGCATGTCCTGCGCGTCGCGCAGCTCCTTCGGCGGTTCGTCATCGGGGTCTGACCAGAGCACCGGTCCAGCGTGCGGGGAGGGCGGGGCCGGGCGCCTGAGTAGTCGTACTCAAATGGGCGCCCGGTGTCCTGCCGCTGCGCGCTCCCCCGCGCCCCGAGGGGTCAGCTCGGCCAGTAGGTCCGGGTCCAGGCCGCCGCGCCCGCCCGGGGAACGCGGGCGGCGGCGATGCGGGCCGGGTCGGACCACGCGTCCTTCGGGCCCCCCGCGCCGGCCGGCGCGGCCGCCTCCACCGCGGCGCGGGCGCGGACCACCGCCAGGGCGGCGGCCAGCTCCTCGGGGGTCGGGTTGCCTCGTACGACCTTGATCGTCATGTCGGCTCCTGTCGGTCGGCCGGGCCTAGAGGGGGATGTTGCCGTGCTTCTTCGGGGGCAGTGATTCCCGCTTGGTGCGCAGCTGACGCAGGCCCCGCACGATGTGCGAGCGGGTGTCGGACGGCATGATCACCGCGTCGACGTAGCCGCGCTCGGCCGCCACGTAGGGGTTGAGGAGGGTGTCCTCGTACTCCTGGATCAGCCGGGCCCGTACCGCCTCCACGTCCTCGCCGGTCGCGGCCGCCTCGGCGAGGGTACGCCGGTGCAGGATGTTGACCGCGCCCTGGGCGCCCATGACAGCGATCTGGGCGGTCGGCCAGGCGAGGTTGAGGTCGGCGCCCAGGTGCTTGGAGCCCATCACGTCGTAGGCGCCGCCGAAGGCCTTGCGGGTGATCACGGTGATCAGCGGGACGGTGGCCTCGGCGTAGGCGTAGATCAGCTTGGCGCCGCGGCGGATGATGCCCTCGTGCTCCTGGCCGACGCCCGGGAGGAAGCCGGGCACGTCCACGAAGGTGAGCACCGGCAGGTTGAACGCGTCGCAGGTGCGCACGAAACGCGCGGCCTTCTCGGAGGCGTCGATGTCCAGGCAGCCCGCGAACTGCATCGGCTGGTTGGCGACGACACCCACCGGGTGGCCCTCGACCCGGCCGAAACCGGTGACGATGTTCGGCGCGAACAGGGCCTGCGTCTCGAAGAACTCGCCGTCGTCCACGACGTGTTCGACCACCGTACGGATGTCGTACGGCTGGTTGGCGCTGTCCGGGACGAGGGTGTCCAGCTCGCGGTCCTCGTCGGTGGCCGCGAGGTCCGCCTCCTCCGGGAAGACCGGGGGCTCGGAGAGGTTGTTGGACGGCAGGTACGACAGCAGCTGCTTGATGTACTCGATGGCGTCCTTCTCGTCCCCGGCCATGTGGTGGGCCACGCCGGAGACGGCGTTGTGGGTACGGGCGCCGCCGAGCTCCTCGAAGCCCACGTCCTCGCCGGTGACGGTCTTGATGACGTCGGGGCCGGTGATGAACATGTGCGAGGTCTGGTCGACCATGACCGTGAAGTCGGTGATGGCCGGGGAGTACACCGCGCCGCCGGCGCAGGGGCCGACCACCAGGGAGATCTGCGGGATGACACCGGAGGCGTGGGTGTTCCGGCGGAAGATCTCGCCGTAGGCGCCGAGCGAGGCGACGCCCTCCTGGATCCGGGCGCCGCCGGAGTCGTTGATCCCGATGACCGGGCAGCCGGTCTTCAGGGCGAAGTCCATCACCTTGACGATCTTCTGGCCGTAGACCTCGCCCAGGGCACCGCCGAAGACGGTGAAGTCCTGGGAGAAGACGGCGACCGGGCGGCCGTCCACGGTGCCGTAGCCGGTGACGACGCCGTCGCCGTAGGGCCGGTTCTGCTCCAGCCCGAAGTTGGTGGAGCGGTGCTGGGCGAACTCGTCGAGCTCGACGAACGACCCCTCGTCCAGGAGCATTTCGACGCGCTCACGGGCCGTCAGCTTGCCCTTGGCGTGCTGTTTCTCGACGGCGCGCTCCGAGCCGGCGTGCGTCGCCTCGTGGATGCGCCGCTGGAGATCCGCGAGCTTGCCCGCGGTCGTGTGGATGTCGATCTCTTGGATCTCGTGACGCTCTTCCGGCTCGGACATCGGGATGCGGCTCCCTGCCTGCTCAAAAGGGGGGACGGTTACTCGTTCGTAGAGTAGTGCTGGGGCTACCGATCAGCACTGCGTCGTTTGCCACACCTAGGGTGGCTTGCATGACGCCCCGAGATGCAGCAGACGACAACACCGGCCGCTGGTCCGATCTGGACCGCCCGCCGCTGAACGCCAACGCCCTGCGCCGGGCACTGGTGCGCGAGGGCGGGCTGTGGTCCGGGCTGGAGGTGGTGCAGCGCACCGGCTCCACCAACAACGACCTGGTGGCGCGCGCCGCGGCCGGCCCGGTGGCCGAGGGCACGGTGCTGGTGGCGGAGGAGCAGACGGCCGCGAAGGGCCGCCTGGACCGCCGCTGGACGGCACCGCCCCGCTCCGGCCTCTTCGTCTCCGTGCTGCTGCGGCCCGCGGAGGTACCGGTGGACCGCTGGGGCTGGCTGCCGCTGCTCACCGGGGTCGCGGTGGCGGCGGGGCTGGCGCGGGCGGCCGGTGTGGACACGGCGCTCAAGTGGCCGAACGACCTGCTGGTCACGGTCGACGGGGAGGAGCGCAAGGCGGGCGGCATCCTGCTGGAGCGGGCCGGCCGGGACGGCGTCGTCATCGGCTTCGGCCTCAACGTCTCGCTGCGCGCGGAGGAACTGCCGGTGGCCGGTGCGGGGTCGCTGCTGCTCGCCGGCGCGGTGAACACGGACCGGGACCCCCTGCTGCGGGCGGTGCTGCGCTCTCTGGAGGACTGGTACGGCCGCTGGCGCGCGGCCGGCGGCGACCCCTCGGCGTGCGGCCTCCAGGAGGCCTACGCGGCCGGCTGCGCGACCCTGGGCCGCACGGTGCGGGCGCAACTGCCGGGCGACCGGGACCTGATCGGCGAGGCGGTGGCCGTGGACGGCGACGGCCGCCTGGTCATCGCGACGCCGCAAGGGGTTCAGCCGGTGGGGGCGGGGGACATCGTGCACCTGCGTCCGGCGTGAGGGGGCGGGCTCGTGGCCGAGGGGGCCGCGATCCCCTCGGGGGCGCGGGGAGCCGCGCGACAAGCCCCGATGGCGCCGCAGCTGGGACGGCGAGCCGGGGGCCGGGTCGTTCGCCCGCGCTTACGGGGCGCCGCCGCGCCCACCCGTACCGTCCCGTCGGCACACCTGCCCGCGGCCGGGGCGGTCGGCGGGTGTGGCCGTTCGCCGGGTGTGGCTACGGGCGGGGCGGGGTGCGTGCGCCCTCGAAGAACGCGGTCAGGTAGCGGCGGGCCGTCCGCAGCCGGGCCGCCGTGTCGCCGCCGTGGATGTCCACCGCGTGGGCGATGCCGCACATCAGCGGGACGAGATCGGCGGCGACGAGGTCCGGACGGATCACCGCGGCCGCCTGGGCCCGGTCGAGGAGTTCCGTGCCGGTCGTGGTCAGGGACCGCTTGAGCTCGGCCGTACGCGGCAGCGCGTCCGTCGACGCCGCCGTGACCGGCGCCAGCGCCGCATCGGTGACCTGCGCTTCGACGACGCGTGACAGGAAATCCTCCAGCGCGCGCAGCGGATCGGTGCCGGCCAGCGCCCGGCGGCCGTGCTCCGCGAGACCTTCGAGGCAGGGCGCGGCCACGGTCTCCAGCAGCGCCTCGGGCGTGGCGAAGTGCCGGTAGACGGTCCCGACGCCGAGGCCCGCCCGCCGCGCCACATCGTTGAGCTGGAGCGCGGCGCCCTCGTCCACCAGTTCGCGGGCTATGGCGACGATCCGGTCCCAGTTGCGGGCGGCGTCCTTGCGCAGCTGCGTGCTCGTCATGTGGGCGGTCCAGATCGCTCGTCTCGCGGCATCGGTTCGGCGTTCGATCGTACGCGGAGCGTTCGGGCCGCCGGGTCCGCGGGCGGCCCGTCGCCCGGTGGTCAGTGCCGGTGCTCCTCCTCGCCGAGGAACCCGGTGATCAGCTCCAGCCACCTCTGCGGCCGTTCCAGGAAGGGCAGGTGCCCGGTGGCCAGCTCGGCGGTCCGCGCGCCGGGGACGGCGGCGGCCAGCTCGTGCTGGAGGGCGGCCGGTATCAGGGGATCGGCGGCGGTGACGACGACCAGCGTGGGAACGGTGAGCGCCCCGAGGTCGGCCCGGACGTCGACGCGGCGGACCAGGTCGACCTGGGCACCGGTGCCGGCCGGCAGCGCGGGCGCGGTCTGTTCGGCGGCCCCGCGCACCTGGGCGGGGGTGAGGGTGTTCAGCACCGGTGCGCTCACGGTCAGGTGGGCCAGGTACTGGGCGAGCAGCACGTGCTGCCCGGACTCGTACAGCCGCTGCCAGATCGCGGCGGCCAGGTCGGTGCGCGTGTCCGGCCGGGCGAAGGCCGCGCTCAGCACGAGCGCGGTGACCCGGCCGGGATGCCGGACCGCGGCCCTGATCGCGACCGGCCCGCCGAGCGAGTACCCGCAGAGCGCGAACGTGCCGAGCCCCTCCGCGTCCGCCGCGGCGACGAGCTGGTCCGCCAGCTCGTCGAGTTCGAGGGGCCTGGGCGCGGCGGGCGTCCGCCCCGAGCCGGGGTAGTCGACCCCGACGACGGTGTGCCGGGCGGCGAGCCCTTCCAGGAGCGGCCCGTAGTTGGCCTCGATGCCGCCGCCCGCGCCATGCGCGAGCAGAAGACCGGGGCCGGAGCCGAGGACGGTGCGAGCGAAGGCGGCCGGGAACGCGTCGGTCATGGTGATGTCCCTGTCGGTCGGCGTGTCGGTCGGTGTGCCGGTCAGCGGGTCGGTCATGGGCGCGCCCCCACCGGTGCGCAGGTCTCGCTGAGCCGGCGTACCGCCTCGGCGAGACGGGGGTCCGTCGCGGGGCGGAACGGGGCGACCGGGAGTGCCTCGGGGCCTATGACGACGCCGGTCCTGCCGGTCAGGGCGTCGTCGGTGGCGGCGGTGATCGAGGACCTGGCCGCGACGGACGCCGGGCCGGAGGTGGCACGGGCGAACCTGCGCCGCACCAGCGGCCACAGCAGCCGCAGGGCGGGGGAGACGATCTTGGGATCGGTCAGCGTGCCGTCGGTCATGCCGGTCGCCGCGCCCCCGGGATCGGCGGCGAAGACCGAGACGCCCGTGCCGTCCAGCCGGGCGGCCAGGTCCAGGGTGTACGCGAGGTTGGCGAGCTTGGCGCGTCCGTAGTGGTGGAAGCCGTAGTAGCCGCCGGGCGGTTCGACGGCGTCGAAGACCCGTTTGGCGACGCCGACCGCGCCCGAGGTCACGTTCACGATCCTGCTCGGCGCGCCGGCCCTCAGCGTGGGCAGCAGGAGTTCCGTCAGCAGGTAGGGCGAGAGGTGGTTGACGACGAACGACACCTCGACGCCGTCCACGGTCCGCCGCTCGGCGAACATCGCTCCGATGTTGTTGACCAGCAGGGCCAGGGGCTCCCCCGAGGCGGCGTGGTCGTCGGCGATGCGGGCCGCGAGCGAGCGCACCTGGTCGAGTGAGGAGAGGTCGGCGAACAGGAACCGTCCGGGGCTCGCCGGGTTCACCGCGTCGATCCGCTCGACCGCCCTGGCTCCCCGCACGTGATCGCGCCCGACCACGGTGACCGCGTACCCCGCGGCCGCCAGTCCCAGCGCCGTCTCCAGCCCGATCCCTCCCGTCCCGGCCGTGACCACAGCTGTCTGCGACATGAGTGCCTCCACCCCGAAAAGAAAACGGATAGGTCATCCATTTAACGCCGGACGCTAGCACATAATCGGATCACCTATCCGGTTAGCGTTCCGGTGCGGGCGGACCCGCGCCCCGCGGATGCGCACGCCGGGCAAGCCGCCCATGCTGAGGGCGTGGGGTCTCGGGGCCGCGGGCCATCGGAAGGGCGTCGGCCCCGGCGTCGGCGCCACCCCGGCGCACGACCCGGCAACCGGACAGCCGGACCTCGGCCGAACCCGACGGAGTGAGCTGGCGCACACCTGCCGTAGAGTTGAGGCCGGTCGTACCTGACCGCGGCAGATCGGAAGGGCAGCAGGCGTGACCGTCGACGACACGGGCCCCGGCGAGCAGGACCGGACGGACCCCAGCGCCGCCGACTCCGGCGAGGACCCGCTCGCGCTCCGTCTCGAACAGCTCATCCTGGGCGCCGAGCGCCGCTACACCCCTTTCCAGGCCGCCCGCAGCGCCGGCGTCTCCATGGAGCTGGCGTCCCGCTTCTGGCGGGCGATGGGCTTCGCGGACATAGGTCAGGCCAAGGCCCTCACCGAGGCCGACGTCCTCGCCCTGCGCCGCCTCGCGGGTCTCGTCGAGGCGGGCCTGCTCAGTGAGGCCATGGCCGTACAGGTGGCGCGGTCCACCGGGCAGACCACCGCCCGGCTGGCCGAGTGGCAGATCGACTCCTTCCTGGAGGGCCTGACCGAGCCCCCCGAACCCGGCATGACCCGCACCGAGGTGACGTACCCCCTGGTCGAGCTGCTGCTGCCGGAGCTGGAGGAGTTCCTGGTCTACGTCTGGCGCCGCCAGCTCGCCGCCGCCACCGGACGCGTCGTCCAGGCCGCGGACGACGAGGAGATGGTCGACCGGCGCCTCGCCGTCGGTTTCGCCGACCTCGTCGGGTTCACCCGCCTGACCCGCCGCATGGAGGAGGAGGAACTCGGCGAACTCGTCGAGGCCTTCGAGACCACGGCCGCCGACCTGGTGGCCGCGCGCGGCGGCCGGCTCATCAAGACCCTCGGCGACGAGGTCCTGTTCGCCGCGGACGACGCGGGTACGGCCGCGGACATCGCGCTGCGCCTGGTGGAGACGCTGGCCAACGACGAGACGATGCCCGAACTGCGCGTCGGCATGGCGTTCGGCACCGTGACCACCCGGATGGGCGATGTGTTCGGCACGACGGTGAACCTGGCCTCCCGGCTGACCTCCATCGCCCCGCGCGACGCCGTCCTGATGGACAGCGCGTTCGCCAAGGAGCTGATCCGCGCCGGCGAGGCGCCCGCGTCGGAGGCGGAGGCGGCCGAGGCCGCGGCGACCGCCGAGAAGGAGGGCGAGGAACCCCCGTCGTACCGCTTCGCGCTCCAGCCGATGTGGCAGCGCCCGGTGCGTGGCCTCGGCGTGGTCGAGCCCTGGCTGCTCACCCGCAGGGACGAACAGCAGTAGCCGCCGGCCCGGGGCTATCCGCCATGGCCGCCGGGCACCTCCACGTCCACGTCCACGCAGAGCGCGATGACCGGCAGGCACAGCCCGCCCGGAGCGGGCGCGGGAGCGCCGCTGGTCGGTGCGGGCGCCGGGGTCGTCGGCGGCGCCGGGTGCGGGGTCGGCGCGGGAGGCGCCGGTTCGGTGGGCGTGGGCCGGGGCGGGGTGCTCGGCGCGGTGCTCCTCCCGGGCGCGGGTGGCACTCCGCCGTCCGGCCCGCCCGTGCCTCCTGAGCCGCCCGGTGCCGACGGATGCCCGGGTGCCGCCACGGTCCCGGTGGGCGTCGGCGCGGGAGCCCGCCCGTCCGGACCGGTGGCCGTCGAGGGCAGCGCGCGAGGGCCGGTGGCCGAGGTGCCGGTGCCGGTGGTGGTCTCAGCCGTACGGCCGCCGATCCCGGACGCGCCGGTCCTCGGCGCGCCGCCGACGGGCCCGCCGCCCGGGTCGAGCCGGGGTTCGGCCACCGCGGTGCCGGGGGCGCCGACGCCGGACTCCGGGGACATGCGGACCAGGCTGAGCACCCCGGCCGCGAGGACCAGCCCGCCCGCGACGAGCAATGCCCTGCGGGGGCGGGGTTTACGGTGCCGTCCGCGACGAAGGCCGGGGAACCAGCCGCCCGACCGCACGGGTGCCGTCGCCCCCGCCCCGCCTGTCCGAGTACGTGTTTCCGCCATGCCTGTTCTCCCCCACGACTCCCCACGGCTCCCCACAGGTCCCCGCGACTCCCCGCGACGCCGCGCGACGCCGCGCGCTCCCCTCGCGCCCCCACCGCGCAGCGCACGCTATGCGCTCGTGTGGGTGATGTGGGGCGAGACGGCCGTGATGTCACTCGAACGGGCGTAGCGGTACGGGGTTTCCCGTGGTCGGGTGCGGCTGCGATGATCGGGCCGACAGGGGTTAACCCGCGTTAACACGTGTACCGGAGGATGCGATGAGCGAGGCGCGGTTCGGGGAGTTCGTGCTGGTGAGGCGGCACGGATACGTCGCGGAGCTGGTCCTGGACCGGCCCAGGGCGATGAACGCCGTCTCCACGGAGATGGCCCGCTCGATCGCGGCCGCCTGTACGGCGCTGGGAGCGGACCGGGACGCCCGGGTGGTCGTCCTGACCTCGTCGCACGAGCGGGCGTTCTGTGTCGGCGCGGACCTCAAGGAGCGCAACTCCTTCAGCGACGCGGACCTGGTGCGGCAGCGGCCGGTGGCGCGGGGGGCGTACACCGGCGTGCTGGAGCTGCCGATGCCGACGATCGCGGCGGTGCACGGGTTCGCGCTGGGCGGCGGGTTCGAGCTGGCGCTGTCCTGCGACCTGATCGTGGCCGACCGTACGGCCGTGGTGGGGCTGCCCGAGGTGTCCGTGGGCGTGATCCCGGGCGGCGGCGGCACGCAGCTGCTGCCCCGGCGGGTCGGCGCGGCGCGGGCGGCCGAGCTGGTGTTCTCGGCGCGGCGCCTGGAGGCGGCGGAGGCCGGCGGGATGGGACTCGTGGACCATGTGGTCGAGGAGGGCCGGGACCGGGAGGAGGCGCTGGAGCTGGCGGCGCGCATCGCCGCGAACTCCCCGGTGGGCCTGCGCGCGGCCAAGCGGGCGCTGCGGCTCGGGCAGGGCCTCGATCTGCGGGCCGGCCTGGAGGTCGAGGACGCCGCGTGGCGTTCCGTGGCCTTCTCCGGCGACCGCGCGGAGGGTGTCGCCGCGTTCAACGAGAAGCGGAAGCCGCAGTGGCCGGGGGAGTAGGGGCGGGCGCCCCCGAGGCGGGTCCTCTCGCCCCGGGGCGCACCCCTGAGGTGCGCCCCTGATCAAACCCCCTGTTCGCCGCACCAACATCCCCATCACCCGAAATCCTCCCTAATCTGGAGTAATGGGCGACGACGAGCGGCTTGCCGCAGTGGTGGCGTTGGCGCAGGGGATGGCCGCGGCGCACACCGCCGAGGACTCGTGGCAGGCCGCCGCGCTCGGCGCCTGCCACGCGCTGGACGGCAGCTTCGCCGCGCTGTCGGTGTGGGAGCGGGAGCTGGGCCGGCTGCGGGTCCTGGTGAACGTGGGGGACCGGCGCCCGGACGAGGAGGAGTTCCCGGAGGCCGAGTCCTACCCGGTGCACCAGTTCCCGGAGATCACCGAGTTCCTGCACGAGCGCTGGGCCGGCGGCGGCGGTCCCAACGCCTGGGTGGAGGCCGCCGAGGGCACCGCCGCCGGTGTCCCCGGCTACTTCCACCAGCGGGTCGCCGCCCTGCGCCGCCGGGGCCGCGGCTGCTGCGTCGTCGCCCCCGTCGTGCTGCACGGCAGGGCCTGGGGCGAGGTGTACGTCGCGCGTGCCGTCGGGTCCCCGGTGTTCGGCCGCGCCGACGCCGACTTCGCGACCGTGCTCGCCGCCGTCGTCGCCGCGGGGCTCGCGCAGACCGAGCGCCTGGAGGAGGCCCGCCGGCTCGCCTACACCGACGCCCTGACCGGCCTCGCCAACCGCCGCGCCGTGGACGTGCACCTCGACGAGGCGCTCGAACGGCACCGCACCGGGGGTGCCGTCGTCAGCCTGGTGGTCTGCGACCTCAACGGGCTCAAGCGGGTCAACGACACCAAGGGCCACGCCGTCGGCGACCGGCTCCTCGAACGCTTCGGCTCGGTGCTGTCGCTGTGCGGCGCGATGGTGCCGGGCGCGCTCGCCGCGCGGCTCGGCGGCGACGAGTTCTGCCTCCTCGCGGTCGGTGCGGCCGCCGACGACGTGGTCAAGGCTGCCGACGAACTGTGCCGCCGCGCGGGCGAGCTGGAGCTGGGTGAGGGGGTCGCCTGTGGGGTCGCCTCGACCGCTGACCCGATCGGGCCGGTGGCCGACGCCCGGCGGCTGTTCCGTCTCGCGGACGCCGCCCAGTACCGTGCGAAGGCGATGCGCGCCGACCGCCCCGTGGTGGCCGGCCGTGAGGGCCCCGACGACCCCGTCGTGCGGCTCGCCGACGAACCGCCCCCGGCTCGCGCCGAGCGCCGCCGTTTCCGTGGCCGCAACCCCTGAGGGCTGCGACGAAGCCCACATCATCGCGTAAGGGGCGCACCCCGTCCCCACTAGTGACAGAGCTGCATTCAATGCGTACGCTCCTGAATATGGATATGCACACTGTGGTGGTGGGGACGTCCGGTGTCTCGGCGTCCGACGTTCTCGCCGTGGCGCGCGGCGCTGCCCGGATCGAGCTGTCGGAGGAGGCCGTGGCGGCGCTGGCCGCGGCCCGCGAGATCGTGGACGCGCTGGCGGCCAAGCCGGACCCGGTCTACGGCGTCTCCACCGGCTTCGGCGCCCTGGCGACCCGGCACATCAGCCCGGAACTCCGCGCCCAGCTGCAGCGCAACATCGTCCGCTCGCACGCCGCCGGCATGGGCCCGCGGGTGGAGCGCGAAGTCGTCCGTGCCCTGATGTTCCTGCGCCTGAAGACCGTCTGCTCCGGACACACCGGCGTACGCCCCGAGGTCGCGCAGACCATGGCCGACGTGCTCAACGCGGGGATCACCCCGGTCGTGCACGAGTACGGCTCCCTCGGCTGCTCCGGCGACCTCGCCCCGCTGTCCCACTGCGCCCTGGCCCTGATGGGAGAGGGTGACGCCGAGGGCCCCGACGGCGTCGTACGGCCCGCCGGCGAGCTGCTCGCCGAGCACGGGATCCAGCCCGTCGAGCTGCGCGAGAAGGAGGGCCTCGCCCTGCTCAACGGCACCGACGGCATGCTCGGCATGCTGATCATGGCCCTCGCCGACCTCGACACCCTCTACAAGTCCGCCGACATCACCGCGGCGCTGAGCCTGGAGGCGCTGCTCGGCACCGACAAGGTGCTCGCGCCCGAACTGCACGCCATCCGCCCGCACCCGGGCCAGGGCGACGCGGCGGCCAACATGCTCGCCGTGCTGGAGGGCTCCCAGCTCACCGGGCACCACCAGGACGACGCCCCGCGCGTCCAGGACGCCTACTCGGTGCGCTGCGCCCCGCAGGTCGCGGGCGCCGGCCGCGACACCATGGCGCACGCCGGCCTGGTCGCCGAGCGCGAGCTGGCCTCCGCCGTCGACAACCCGGTGGTGCTGCCCGACGGACGTGTGGAGTCCAACGGGAACTTCCACGGCGCGCCCGTGGCCTATGTGCTGGACTTCCTCGCCGTCGCCGCCGCCGATCTCGGCTCCATCGCCGAGCGCCGCACCGACCGGCTCCTGGACAAGAACCGCAGCCACGGTCTGCCGCCGTTCCTCGCCGACGACGCCGGTGTGGACTCCGGTCTGATGATCGCCCAGTACACGCAGGCCGCCCTGGTCAGCGAGCTGAAGCGGCTCGCCGTACCGGCCTCCGCGGACTCCATCCCGTCCTCCGCGATGCAGGAGGACCACGTCTCCATGGGCTGGTCGGCCGCGCGCAAGCTGCGCACCGCCGTGGACAACCTCACCCGGATCATCGCCGTCGAGCTGTACGCGGCCACCCGCGCGCTCCAGCTGCGCGAGGGCCTGAGCCCGGCGCCGGCCTCCCGGGCCGTGATCGAGGCCGTCCGGGCCGCCGGTGTCCAGGGCCCGGGGCCGGACCGCTTCCTGGCGCCCGACCTGGCCGCGGCCGACGCCTTCGTGCGCGGCGGCCACCTGGTCGAGGCCGTGGAGAAGGTCACCGGCCCGCTCCGGTGACCGGCGGGTGGAGGGGCCGCGGACCGGGGCCCCTCCACCGTCACCTCAGCCTGGTCTCCTGCGCCTTCACGACCGCGGGCGTCACCGTGTACGCCTTCTTGGCCATCATCGCGCCCAGGTTCGACGTGAAGTAGACGGACACGGTGGAGCCGTGCCGGTCCACCTCGGCGTGCACGGGGGCCGTGCCCCCGCCGTCGCTCCCGTCCTCCTCCATGGTCGCGGCGAACGCCACCGACGCGTCCCCGCCGCCCACCGGCTTCTCCGCGGTGACCTCGGTGAACTTCACCGAGGTGCCCGCCTGCCGGCCGGTGAAGCCGCCCGCGCAACGCCTCACGGCGGCGGACAGCGTCGTCAGCGCCCGTTCGGCGCCGTCCCCGCCGTACGAGGCGAGCGCCACCGTGGTGACGTCCCGGTCGAGGGACTTGCGCATCGTCTCCTCGAACTCGCCCTCGTCCAGGTCGTCCAGGGAGGTCGGCTCGGCCGAGGGCCGTTTCGCCGCGTTCTCGGTGACCATGCGGTCGGTGCTCGCCGGGGCCTCGGTGGGCGTGAGCCCGCTCATCACCCGGGTCAGGGGTTCGCAGGCGGCCTTGTCGGTGGTGATCCGCCGGGCGCGGGCCTCGGTCACCGCCCCGACCTGGTAACCGTGCAGGTCGCCCTGGGTCACGATGAGCTTCCGCAACTCGGTGGCGCTCAGCGCCTTTCGCGCCGAGCCCTTGTCCGCGGATTCCTTCGACCCTCCGTCAGAACACCCCGTGACGAGGGCGAACGACAGCGCGCTCACGGCGACGGCGGCGCACAGCCGCACGCCCGATGATCTCTCCATGGGTGAACTGTGTAAGCCCTGTGGAAGATCGGTCAAGGAAGATTAAAATCCCAGGCGTTCGCGGCGCACCGAATAGACGACGAACCCGGCGCCCAGGGCGAGGAACAGGGTGCCGCCGACGACGTACGGCGTGGTGTCCGGGCTGCCGGTGTCCGCGAGCCGCGCGTCGTCCGCCGGCCCCGAACCGGCTCTGGTGGCCGCCGCCGTCACCACACTCGCCTGCTCGGTGACGGGCGCGGAGAAGGTCGAGACGGAGCCGGCCGCCGCGTCCCGCGCCGGTTCCTCCTGGGACGCGTTCGCGGACGGTACGAACCACAGGGCGCACAGCAGAGTGCCCGCGGCGGTGGCGGTCAGCAGCGGACGGCGAGCGGATGACACGGAATATCGATCCCCTTGTGACGCTGGCGAATTGGCCGTGTGAGCCGATGTTAGTGAAAGTCGCGGGTCACGGGAAAGTCACGGGAGGTTTCGGCCGTACGCTCCCGCCATGAGCGATGAAGAGACATCACGTTATGTACGGCTTCGGGTGGAGCTGGTGGTCGAGGTCCTGGACGAGGGCGAGGTGACCAAGGCCGCGCTGCGCCGGCTCGCGGCCGATCCCGAGCTGCCGCGGTCCGAGCGGGACCAGGCCGAGGGCGCTGTGACGGAAGACACCGCGGAGGCCCTCGCCTATCTCGTGGACCCGTTCGACCTGGTCAGCGAGGTGCCCGGAGTGGAGCTCCAGCAGGCCTCCTGGTCGAGTGAGCGGATCGACTACGACCCGGACTCGCCCGAATGGGACATCGACGGGGAAGATGGAGAGGACGACGAAGACGAAGAGGACGGCATCGGCTGAGCGTCCCGGGGCACCCGAAACTCCGGACGGTGACCCGCCGTCCGGGGTTTTGTCGTACGAGGGGGCGCACGGACCGATCGCACACCACCCGCCCGGCGGCGTACCGCACCACGGGCCGGCAAACGTGGTGTGTCCCACAGACCCGGTGGATCCGGAACGGGACGAACCGGCCGTAGCGTTGAAGGTTCTTACGGGGACTCTCGGGGTTATCTGCGACTCGGCAACGATGGAGAAGCTTGTGATGACGGACGGTAAGCGGCGCAACGGCCTGGTGGCCGCGTCCGCTCTGCTCGGCGGCGTGCTGATGCTCTCGGCCTGTTCCGGAGGGGACAAGGCGGCGGCCCACGGCAGCGGCGAATCATCACAGGCCCAGGCCGACGCGGCGGCCGCCAAGAAGTCCTCCGAGGCGCAGATCGCGGTCACCCCGAAGGACGGCTCGGACAACGCGTCGATCAACAACTCCGGCACCGTCGCGGTCAGTAAGGGCACGCTCACCGGTGTCACCATGACCACCGAGGACGGCAAGGCCGTCGCCGGCCAGTTGTCCGCGGACAAGCTGAGCTGGAAGCCGACCGTCCAGCTGGAGCGCTCCACCACCTACAAGATCGCCGCGACGGCCAAGGACTCCCAGGGCCGCATAGCCCACGAGAACGCGTCCTTCACCACCGTCTCCCCGGCGAACAGCTTCATCGGCAGCTTCACCCCCGACAACGGCACGACCGTCGGTGTGGGCATGCCGGTCTCGATCAACTTCGACAAGGCGATCACCGACAAGGCGGCCGTGCAGAAGGGCATCACGGTCAGCTCCAGCAGCGGCCAGGAGGTCGCCTGCCACTGGTTCAACGCCAACCGCATGGACTGCCGCCCCCAGGACTACTGGAAGGAAGGCTCCACCGTCACCCTGAAGCTCGCCCTGGACGGCGTCCAGGGTGCCAACGGCGTCTACGGCGTCCAGCAGAAGACGGTCACCTTCCACATCGGCCGCAACCAGGTCTCCTACGTCGACGCGAAGACCCACCAGATGAAGGTCACGCAGGACGGCAAGGTCGTCAAGACCATCCCGATCTCCGCCGGCGCCCCCGACCACACCACGTACGAGGGCCAGATGGTGATCTCCGAGAAGTTCAAGCAGACACGCATGAACGGCGCGACCGTCGGCTTCACGGACGACGACGGCAAGGGCGAGTACGACATCAAGGACGTGCCGCACGCCATGCGCCTGACCACCTCGGGCACCTTCATCCACGGCAACTACTGGGGCGCCCCCTCGGTGTTCGGCAGCGTCAACACCAGCCACGGCTGCGTCGGCCTCCAGGACGTCAAGGGCGCGGGTGACTCGAACACCCCGGCCGCCTGGTTCTACGACCACTCGCTGATCGGTGACGTCGTGGTGGTCCAGCACACCGGCGACAAGACCGTCTCCCCGGACAACGGCCTCAACGGCTGGAACATGGACTGGGCCCAGTGGAAGGCCGGTTCGGCCGTCTGAGCCGTACCCCCGACAGCCCCGTGAGTGCCGCCCCCCAGAGGGGGGCGGCACCGCTGTTCCCGGGGTTTCTTATCCAGCTCTCACAGTGGACTCAGGGTGCCGTCACGGGACGTTTCTAACGTGCGGCGCATGTTCTTCACCTACCTGAGGCGCGAGCTGCGCCGCCGTCGGAAGGCGGCGCTCGTCGTCGCCTCCGGCCTCGCGCTGGGCATCGCGCTTGTCATCGTCGTCAACTCCGTGGCCAGTGGCATGGGCAAGGCCCAGGACAAGGTCCTCCAGTCCCTCTACGGCCTCGGTACGGACATGACGGTCACCAAGGCGGCCACGCCCACCGCCTCGGGCTCCCAGCAGCCCCGCTTCCAGTTCGGGGCGCACGGTGAGGGCGACAAGACCACGCAGAGCAGCGACCGGGTCCGGGTGCAGGGCTTCACCACCCTCGCCTCCTCCACCGTCTCCAAGGTCTCCGGCCAGCAGGGCGTGGCGGCGGCCGCCGGCGGCCTGAACCTCTCCGTGGTCAAGGTCAGCGGCACCTTCACCCGCGGCCAGTTCCAGCAGAGCGGCGGGGGCGGCGGCTACGGCTTCGGGCGCGGCGGCGGCAACAGCCGGCCGCAGGGCCAGGTCACGGGCGGCGGCGCCGACTTCAACATCAACCAGTACTCGGTCTACGGCACCGACGTCACCCGGACCGGCCTCGGCCCGCTGACCTCCTCCAAGATCACCAGCGGCCGCGGCTTCAAGTCCACCGAGACCAACGCCAAGGTGGCGGTGGCCGACTCGGCGTACGCCAAGGAGAAGAAGTACAAGGTCGGCTCCACGGTCACCATCAAGGACACCAAGTACACGGTGATCGGCATCGCCACCGCGGACAGCGGCGACTCGGCGGCCAACCTGTACATCCCGCTGGAGCAGGCCCAGACCCTCGCGGGGGAGAAGGACAAGGTCACCACGATCTACGTGCGGGCCACCGACTCCCAGAAGATCGACTCCGTCAAGAGCACCATCCAGAAGAACGTCTCCGGCACGACGGTCACCACCTCCTCCGACCTCGCCAAGACGGTCTCGGGCTCCCTGTCCACCGCCTCCTCGCTCGCCACCAACGTCGGCAAGTGGCTGTCGATCGCGGTGCTCGTGGCCGCGTTCCTGGTCGCCGGCCTGCTCACCTCCTCCGCGGTCTCCCGCCGGGTGCGTGAGTTCGGCACCCTGAAGGCGCTGGGCTGGAAGTCGGGCCGGGTCACCCGGCAGGTGGTCGGCGAGGCCATCGTCAACGGCCTGGTGGGCGGCGTCCTCGGCATCGCCCTCGGCCTCGCCGGCGCCTACGTCGTCACCGCGATCAGCCCGACGCTCCAGGCCCAACTGGGCGCGGGCGGGGGCGGCCTCGGCGGCGGGCGGGCCGGCGGCGGCTTCGGCGGGGGCGGTGGCGGCGGGTTCGGCGGACCCGGCCGGCAGGCGGCGAAGTCCCTGGAGGTGGCCCTGACCGCCCCGGTGAGCCTGACGACCATCCTCCTGGCGGTCGGCCTCGCGGTGGCGGGCGGCCTCATCGCGGGAGCGTTCGGCGGCTGGCGGGCCTCCCGGCTGCGCCCGGCGGACGCGCTGCGGCGGGTGGAGTAGCCGCGCCCCCGCGCAACCGCCCTCCCCGAAAACCCTCCCAGGAGCCACCATGTATGAACTCAAGAACGTCACCAAGCGCTACACCCGGGGCAAGGAGAGCGTCCACGCCCTCGACGGCGTCGACCTGACCATCGGCGACGGCGACCGCCTCGTCATCCAGGGACCCACCGGCGGCGGCAAGTCCACCCTGCTCCAGATGCTCGGCGGCCTTGACCGGCCCACCTCCGGGGAGGTCGTCCTGGACGGCACCGACCTGGCCAAGCTGAGCGAGGCCCGGCTGACCCGGGTCCGCAGCGAGAACATCGGCTTCGTCTTCCAGTCCTTCAACCTCATCCCCACGCTCACCGCCCAGGAGAACGTGGAGACCGCCCTCGTACCCCTCGGCATCAAGACGAAGCAGCGGCGCGAACTCGCCGCCGAGGCACTCCAGTCCGTCGGCCTCGGCGAACGTCTGGGGCACCTGCCCAGCGAGATGTCCGGCGGCCAGCAACAGCGTGTCGCCATCGCCCGCGCCCTGGTGAAGAAGCCCAAGGTGCTGCTCGCCGACGAGCCGACCGGCAACCTCGACGAGAGCACCCGGGACGAGATCATGGACGTACTCGAACGGCTGTGGAAGGAGCACGGCCTGACCTTCGTCATGGTCACCCACGACTCCGCGCTCGCGAAGAAGGCCCCCCGGGTCGCCACCATCCGCAAGGGCAGCATCACGGTGAAGGAGAACGCGGGCGCCTGACGCCCGGCCGCGCGGGGGCTATGCGGAGGTCCCCGCGCGGGTCGCGTCGCTTCCCCAACTGGCCAGCAGACGCAGGGACTCGGCGGACGGGGAGCCGGGTTCCGCGTGATAGGTGACCAGGCACTGGTCGCTGCCGTCCGACATGCGGAAGGACTCGAAGTTCAGGGCGAGGTCGCCCACCAGCGGGTGGTGCAGCCGCTTGACGCCGTGGCTCTTCTCCTTGACGTCGTGCGTGGCCCACAGCCGGCGGAACTCCTCGCTCTTGACGGAGAGTTCACCCACCAGGGCGGACAGCCGGGGATCGTCCGGATAGCAGCCCGCGTCCATGCGCAGCGCGCAGACGATGTCGATCGCCTTCTGCTCCCAGTCCACGAAGAGATCCCGGTACTCGGGCTTGAGGAACACCAGCCGCGCCCAGTTGCGCTCGGCCACCGGCAGCTCCGCCCAGTCGCCGAAGAGCGCCGCCGCCATCCGGTTCCAGGCGAGGATCTCCGAACGCCGGCCCACGATGTACGCGGGCACGCCCTCCATCGTGTCCAGCAGCCGGCGCAGCGCCGGGCGCACATGCTGCTGGCGGGCCGCCGGCTTCTTCTTGTGCGACTTCGGCTTGGCCAGGTGGGTCAGATGCGCGTGTTCGGCGTCCGTGAGGCGCAGGGCGCGGGCGATCGAGTCCAGGACCTCCGCCGAGACGTTGCGGCCGTTGCCCTGCTCCAGGCGCGTGTAGTACGCCACCGACACCCCGGCCAGCTGCGCCAGCTCCTCCCGGCGCAGCCCCGGCACCCGGCGGTGCCGGCCGAAGTCCGGCAGCCCCACGTCCTCGGGCTTGAGCCGGGCCCGCCGGCTGCGCAGAAACTCGCTCAGCTCGGCCCGCCGGTCCAGGGGCCGGCCGGTCACGGCGGCGTCCCGCTGTTCGTCCATACCGCAAGTATCCGTCCCCGCCGCCGGTCGTAGGCGTGCCAGCCTGACTCCGCCAGTGGTAGGCACGGCAGTCGTACGCAAAGGCGTGGCCTGGGTACGCCGCGGGAGAGCGGGCACTCTTGGGATGTGCTCGGTGGAAAAGCAGCCGGGCCTGCGTAGACCTTGTGAGGGAGAACCCCGTGACCACTGTTGCCGCGTACGCCGCGCCCGCCGCGAAGGCCCCGCTGGAGCGGACCGAGATCGAGCGACGGGCGGTGGGCGAGTTCGACGTCCTGATCGACATCAAGTTCGCCGGCATCTGCCACTCCGACATCCACCAGGTACGTGAGGGCTGGGGCAAGGCGTCCTTCCCGATGGTGCCGGGCCACGAGATAGCGGGCGTCGTCACGGAGGTCGGCTCCGGCGTGACGAAGTACGCCGTCGGCGACCGGGTGGGCGTCGGCTGCATCGTCGACTCCTGCCGGGAGTGCGACAACTGCAAGGCCGGCCTCCAGCAGTACTGCGACCGCGGCCCCACCTGGACGTACAACGACACGGACCGGGACGGTACGCCGACGTACGGCGGCTACTCCAAGAACGTCGTCGTGGACGAGAACTACGTCGTCCGCATCCCCGAGGGCCTGTCCCTGGACGTGGCCGCGCCGCTGCTGTGCGCCGGCATCACCACGTACTCCCCGCTGAAGCACTGGAACGCGGGCCCCGGCAAGAAGGTCGCAGTGGTCGGCCTCGGCGGCCTCGGACACATGGGCGTCAAGATCGCGCACGCGCTGGGCGCGGAGGTCACCGTCCTCTCCCAGTCCCTGCGCAAGAAGGACGACGGCCTGAAGCTGGGTGCCGACCACTACTACGCCACCAGCGACCCGAAGACCTTCGAGGACCTCAAGGGCACCTTCGACCTCATCCTCAACACGGTCTCGGCCCCGCTCGACTTCAGTGCCTTCCTCTCGCTGCTCCGCACGGACGGCGCCATGGTCAACGTCGGCCTGCCCGAGGAGCCGGTGCAGATCCTCCTCCACTCCCTCTTCGGTAACCGCCGCAGCCTCAGCAGCTCCGGTATCGGCGGCATCCCCGAGACCCAGGAGATGCTGGACTTCTGCGCGGAGCACGGGCTGGGCGCGGAGATCGAGCTGATCACCGCGTCGGAGATCAACGAGGCGTACGAGCGGGTGCTCGCCAGCGACGTGCGGTACCGGTTCGTGATCGACACGGCCACGATCTGACCCGCGGCGCATGGCCGGCCCGGCGGTTCGCCGTCGGGGGCGCGGGGCGCGGCCCCGCGCCCCCTTCGGGGCGCGCCGGGGTCACAGCCGGCTGTACGTGTCGATGTCCTCGCCGAACTCCTTGATCGCCCGGGTGGTCAGGGTCGGGCGGGTGTCGGAGATGGCGGTCATGTAGTCCTCGGTGTCCGCCGGGCGGCCCTCACGCCGGGCGACCTCGCGTTCGAAGGCGGCCTGGGCGCCCTTGCGGGCGGCGAACTCGATGTCGGCCGGGGTGAACAGCTCGCTCGCGGCGACCAGCCGGCCGAGGTCCACCGAGTCGTTCACGCCGTGGAGGTACCGGGCCCAGATCGCCGCGCGGGCGGTCGGGTCGGGCGGCCCGATGGGGATGACGTAGTCGAACCGCCCCGGCCGCAGGAAGGCCGCGTCGAGGGACCGTACGGAATTGGTGGCGCACACCAGCAGCCGTGAGTCGTGCTCGCGGAAGACGGGGATCAGCTTCAGCAGCTCGTTGGTCACCCCGTGCCCGGGGTCCACCGCCTTGCCGGAGCGCGCGGCCGCGATCTCCTCCACCTCGTCGATGAAGAGCACCACCGAGTCCAGCTCCGCGAGATCCGCGAAGGCGTCCCGCAGGGCCGTGGCCAGCCCCTCGCTGGTGTCGGCGGCCAGCCGCGAGGGGAACAGCTCCACGAACGGCCAGCCGAGCCGGGAGGAGACCGCCTTGGCGAAGCTGGTCTTCCCGGTGCCGGGCGGCCCGAACAGGATGACCGACTTCGGCGGCACGACCCCGTAACGGTCGGCCAGCGCCGGCTCCGTCAGCGGCAGCACCACCCGCCGCTCCACGACCTGCTTCTCCCGCTCCATCCCGGCCATCGCGTCCCACAGCCCCTCGGGCAGCATGCGCCCGCCGAGCACGGCGAGGAGGTCGGCGTCGGCGGCGCCGAGCGGTTCGAGCTTCTCGTGGTAGGCGAGGCCGTGGCGGCACCGGTAGCCGCTGTTCGCCAGCGCCTTCGAACCCGCCGCGCCCACCGGCAGCAGCGCACTGATGTGCCGCACCCCGAGCGCCCGCAGCCGCCGTTCCAGCTCGGCGAGCAGCGCACTGCCGATCCCGCGCTCGCGCCAGCGCGCGGCGAGCGCCATCAGCAGGATCCAGCCCCGCTTGCCCTGGGCCTGGGCCACCGCCATCCCCACCAGTTCGTCCCCGACCACCGCGACCACCGCCGGCTGCCCGGTCTTCGCCGCCGCCATCACCTCCGAGACCGGGAACACCGGGTCCTCGTCGGCCTGGCGGGACTGGTCCCAGATCTGGACGGCCTGATCGAGATCGTCGTCGTGATAGTCGCGCAGATGCCATGCGGGCATGGGGGCACCACCTCACCACCAAGGGGGTCTCCCATTGTCTCCGCGGGGGCGGGGGACGACATCTCCAGCCGGTCGCCGGGCACCGCGAGCGCCCGGCGGGCCGGGTTCAGACCGCCTCGGCCACCACCCCCACCGTCTCGTTCCGCACCCGGCAGTAGTACGACGCCGCCCCCTCGCCCCGGTAGCTCCACGGCAGGGCGTCCACATGGCCGTCGACCAGCCGGAACTGCTGGAGCGCCGCCTCGTGGCGGTCCTGGAGGTGCAGGTAGTAGGCGAGCAGGTGGCGCAGCTGGGCGAGGCCCGGACGGCCGGGGTCGTCCGCCGCGCAGGCCGCCGCGTCCGCGAGGCCCGCGTCCACCAGGGCGAGCATCTCGGGGGTGCTGTCGGCCGCGACATCGGTGGTCTCGTCGTGCTCGAAGCGCGCGATCAGCGGCAGCGCCGTCAGCAGGCTGCCGGCCGGCGCGTCCGCGGCCGCGCGCCGCGCGAACTCGAACGCCAGCTCCTTCGAGCCGCGCCACTTCGCGCACCAGTACTGGAGCGCCGCGTGGTGCGCGCCGTAGTGGTAGGGGTCACGGCTCGTGATCCGCTTCCACAGCTCCTCCATCTCGGCGTGCGGATAGCCGAGGCCCAGCCCCACCCAGATCTCCACCACGTACGGCGTCGGATCCTCGGGATTCAGCTCCGCCGCCCGCGCGATCTCCTCCCGGGCGGCGGACAGCATGCGCCCGAACCCCTCGAACTGCTCCCGGCTCGTGTACCGGGCCTGCTTCGCGCCCCGCAGGTCCCATGCCAGACGCACCGTGCTCTGCGCCCTGACCACGGCCGCGTCCGGATCACCCGGCCGGGCCGCCTCCCAGGCCAGCAGCCAGCCGTCCTCCTCGGCCGCGAGCGTGCCCAGCTCGGCGGTGAGCGTGGAACGGCGCTCCCAGTCGCGTCCGTTGACCCGCAGCAGCTCGGCCGCGGGCGCCCAGTCGCCGCCGCGTGCCGCCGTCAGCGCGGCCGACCACGCGGCGGGCGGGGGTGCGGCGTGCTCGGTGTCCTGACGCTCCGCGGGCAGCAGGCCCAGCCGCTCGGCGGCGAGCGCGGTCGGGTCCGGTCCGGGCGGGCTCGGGGAGAACAACTCCTTCACGAACACACCGGTGAACCACAGGGCCGCGATCACCACGGGCAGGGCCAGGACGGCCAGGATCCAGAGCAGGACGGTCATCTGCGAGTACGGTCCGTTCCTCGGTTCGGGGCAGAGGCAGGGGCAGGGGCGGGGGGGGGAGGGGGGAAGCGGTGAAGCGGGTCCTCGAGGACGCGTTTCAGGCGGGCTGGGACGCCGAGGGCAGCAGGGCGCGCAGCGCGGTGGTGTCCGGGTGGTCCGCGAGGGCCGCGTCCAGTGCCACCTCCAGGGACTCCTGCGGGGACCGCCCGGCATCGCCGGCCGCCGGCTCCTCGCCGGGCAGCCGTGCGACGGCCGGCTCGGACCAGGAGAAGTCCCAGCTCAGCAGCGAACACGCGCTGAACTCGGCGAGCACCATGGTCCGCAGCGACCGGTGCAGCACCGGCCGCGCGAACTCGCGGAACGCCCGCCCCCGCGCCGCCTTCGCCTCCGCAGACAGGGGCAACCGCTCCGCCAGCTGCCACAGCTCGCCCGCGTCCACGATCTCCAGCAACGCCGCCAGGGTCGCCGGCTGCCCGGTACGGGCGGCCAGCGCCTGGTGCAGCGGGGTCCGCGTGGTCGACAGACCCGAGGCCATCGAGGCGTTGAGCAGCTCCGGCCAGCCGGGGGCCCGCCCGTAGCGCAGCACCTCGTCGGTCAGCACGGCGTCCTCCAGCACGGCCAGGGTGCGCGCCGGGTCGCCGAGCAGGGCGAGCGCCGGGTCCGTCGCCTCGTCGGCGCGGCCGTCGGCGGGCAGCGCCTCGATCCGCCGCACCCGCTCCGCGATCGGCGGATGGGAGTCGTACGGCGACGCCGGCTCCTCCGGCAGCCGCGCGCGCAGCCCCTCCAGCTCCTCGGCGCGCGCCGCCAGCAGCGCGCCGAAGCCGCCGAAGAACTCACCGCGCGGCGGCAGCAGCCGGGCCCCGAGCCCCAGGGTGGCGTAGGAGTCCAGGTAGAAGCCGTGCGAGGCGGACAGCACCGGGATCTCCCGCAGCGTGGCGGCCGTCGCGTCGCGTCCCGCGATCCGGGCGGCTGCCTGGTCGGCGGCGAACTCCTGCCCCCGCGCCGTGGACAGCGAGGCGCGCAGGTACAGCTTGGCGTACTGGGTGTAGACCGCCGCCATCATCCGGTAGGTCGCCCCGGAGCCCCCGGTGTCGACCTTCTTCGCCTTCTTGCCCTTGGCGACCCGTCTGGCCTGGGCCTGCTCCTGCTTGGCCCGCTCGGCGGCCACCTTGCCGTCCGCCCGGTCGTGGAACTGCTCGATGACCCGCCCCAGTTGCACCCGGCCGCGCACCACCAGCGCGGAAAGCCGGGTGTCGCCGCCGGTGAAGTGCCCGTACTCATGGGCGAGTACGGCCCTCAGCCGGGCCTGGGTCAGACCGGTGAGCAGCGGCACGCCCAGGTAGAGCCGGCGCGGCCCGGGGAGCAGACCGAGGAGGCGCGGGTCCTCGCTGACCGCCGCGTTGACCTCGCCGGTGAGCCGGATCCGGTCGGGGGCGCGGGTGCCGGCCGCCGCCGCGACCTCCCGCACCAGCGCCCACAGCCGGGGCTCGTCGGCCTCGGTGACATCGATCCCGGGGGCGTCCTCGCCCTTCGGGGTGCGCAGCATGAACATGCCCTGCACGACGGGGACGGCCAGCAGCACCGTGACGAAGCCGAGCTTCACCACCGCCGGGCCGTGCCCCCAGTGGAAGGCGACGACGTCGACACCGACCAGCACGGCCAGCAGGACCAGACTCAGCAGATAGAAGCCGAGCAGCAGCACAAGAGCACGCAGCGCGCGCAGAGTTGCGCCCATCGGGCGGATCCCCCCACAGGACCTCGGAGACAGGAGAACGGAGAAGAAGCAGAGAAGCAGCGGCTGAGAGGCGGAGATGGAGCGGACGGGAACGAGGACGAGAAGTGGGACAGGGGAACGGGTGCGGCACGCGAGGCAGGCCGTCGCCGCCGCGCGGCACCGTGTGGGGGGATGCCGAACTATGCCCTACCGCAGATCAGAAGGGCAATGGAATTCCTGTGTGCGCCCTGAGGGACGGGCCGGCCGGATCAGCCGGCCAGAGTCGCCGGGCTGCCTCCGTTGGCCTCGTACCCCGCCACCGCCAGGGCGCGGTAGACCGCGAACTCGGCCGCCGGGTCGGCCGCCAGCGTCCAGGGCAGGGCGCCGACATGGCCGTCGACGTGTATCAGCTCCTGCATGGCCTCCGCCCAGCGCTCGGCGCGGACCAGGAAGAAGACCAGCAGGTGGCGGACGTGTGGCAGCGCCGGGTCGGCGGAGCCGGCCTCGTGTGCCGCGTGCCGTGCGCCCTGGACCGCCTTGGCGACGACCTCGCTCCGGTAGAGGCTAAGCACCAGGTTCACCTCGGGGAGGTGCTCGAACACCGCGAACAGCGGGAGCGCGGCCAGCAGCGATCCACGCGGGGCGCGGGCGGCGGCCGCCTCGGCGAAGGCGTACGCCTGCTCGCGCGAGCCGTGCCACTTCTCGCACCAGTAGAGCAGTGCGGCCAGATGCGCGCCCATGTGGTGCGGGGCGCGGTCGAGGACGTTCAGCCACAGCCGCTCGAACTCGTCGCGGGAGACTCCCAGTCCACGGGCGACGGCCAGCTCGATGATGTGCGGCACCGGGTCGGCGGGCGCCTGCCCGGCCGCCTGCCCGCACACCTCCCGGGCCTCTTCCAGGAGGAGCCGGAAGTCCTCGGTGCCGGCCACCGACGCCCGCCAGGCCCGCTGCACCAGGAACTCCGCGTGCACGACCGCGGCGCCCGCGTCCTCGGGCCGCTCCGCCCGCCACACCCGCAGCCACTGGCCGCCCGGCGTCTCGTGCACTCCGCCGGGACGCTGTTCGAGCTCCAGCGCGGCCGCGCCACCGAGGGCCTGCACCCGCTGCCAGCGCAGCTCGCCCGCCGTCTCGGTGCCGGCCAGCAGCTGGGCCGCCGCCCGGTAGTCCTGGGTGCGCTGCACCAGCTCCAGCGCGTCCAGCAGATCCTGGTCCGGGCCGGGCAGCCGTACGTCCAGCTCCTCCTGGCGCAGGAAGCCGTAGTCCGCGGGGTCGGCGGCGTCCGGGTGGTCCGGGTGCACCTGCTCGATCATCCCGCGCCTGCGCCTGACCAGCGGGAGCAGCACGAAGCTCAGCATGAGCAGTGCCATGAGCAGCCAGAGAATCACCATGCCCCAAGGGTTCCAGACGCCACCGGCAAATGCCCAACCCCGCCGCCGGCCTGTGGAAAACTCCGATCCGGGGCATGACAGCCGGCACAGGGACACCCCTCCGCCCATCCCCGCCCATACCGCGGGGCACCGGAATCCCGGCGGGCGCACTACGCTCGGTGCACATGAGCGACAGGCACATCAGTCAGCACTTCGAGACCCGCGCGATCCACGCGGGCAACACCGCGGACCCCCTCACCGGTGCGGTCGTACCGCCCATCTACCAGGTGTCGACCTACAAGCAGGACGGCGTCGGCGGGCTGCGCGGCGGCTACGAGTACAGCCGCAGCGCCAACCCGACCCGTACCGCCCTGGAGGAGAACCTCGCCGCGCTGGAGGGCGGCAGCCGCGGCCTCGCGTTCGCCTCCGGCCTCGCCGCCGAGGACACCCTGCTGCGCACGCTGCTCACCCCCGGCGACCACGTGGTGATCCCGAACGACGCCTACGGCGGCACCTTCCGTCTCTTCTCCAAGGTCGCCACCCGCTGGGGCGTGGAGTGGTCCGTCGCCGACACCAGCGACCCGGCCGCCGTGCGGGCCGCGATCACCCCGCGCACCAAGGCCGTCTGGGTGGAGACCCCCTCCAACCCGCTGCTCGGCGTCACCGACATCGCCGCCGTCGCTCAGGTCGCGCACGACGCGGGCGCGCGCCTCGTGGTCGACAACACCTTCGCCACGCCCTACCTCCAGCAGCCGCTGTCGCTCGGCGCGGACGTCGTCGTGCACTCGCTGACCAAGTACATGGGCGGGCACTCCGACGTGGTCGGCGGCGCCCTGATCGTCTCCGACCAGACGCTCGGCGAGGAACTCGCCTACCACCAGAACGCGATGGGCGCCGTCGCCGGCCCCTTCGACTCCTGGCTGGTGCTGCGCGGCACCAAGACCCTCGCGGTCCGCATGGACCGGCACAGCGAGAACGCCACCAAGGTCGCCGACATGCTCAGCCGGCACGCCCGGGTGACCAGCGTGCTCTACCCGGGCCTGCCCGAGCACCCGGGGCACGAGATCGCCGCCAAGCAGATGCGTGCCTTCGGCGGCATGATCTCCTTCCGCGTCGAGGGCGGCGAGGAGGCGGCCGTCGAGGTGTGCAACCGCGCCGAGGTGTTCACCCTCGGCGAGTCGCTCGGCGGCGTCGAGTCCCTGATCGAGCATCCCGGCCGGATGACCCACGCCTCCGCGGCCGGCTCGGCCCTGGAGGTCCCCGCCGACCTCGTCCGCCTGTCCGTCGGCATCGAGAACGTCGACGACCTGCTGGAGGACCTGCGCCAGGCCCTGGGCTAGATTCCGGACCGGACGGCTGGTGACCCGGGCCGGCAGGCCCGGGTCACCAGCCGTCCACCGGTGGAGTCGTCCGAGAGGGCGGCTCCACCCACGGGTGGGCGTACGCCGCCCACACCCCGAACACCACCGCCGCCACGCACACCAGCGCCCACAGCACCCGGCGCACCAGCCGCCCGCGCCGCAGCAGCCGCTGGCCGCGCCGCACCGCGTCCGGGTACAGCTCCGGCGGCACCGGCACCGGCCGTGCCCCCATCACCCGTCGCACGGCGGCCTCCCGCTCGGCCCGGTTCACCCCGGCCTCCCGGCGGCCCGCGGCCCGCGCGCGTTCCCGGCGTCCCGCGTCCTCATGACGGCGCCACCTCCGCGTTCACCGGGCGCGGACCGGCCGCCCCGACCGGGTGCAGCACCAGGGACGTCGCCCGGTCGCAGACGGTGTGCACGCGCTCCGCGGTCAGCCCGAGCAGCGCGGCCGTCTGTTCCTCCGCGACCCCCTCGTACATCCGCAGCACCAGGACCAGCCGCTCCTGCGGGTTCAGCCCGGCGAGCGGGCCGCGCGGCTCGGGCCGTGCGCGGCCGGGGAAGCGGTGCCGGTGCCAGATCGTGCGCGCGAAGCGGACGGCGAGGTACTGGCGCGCGCAGTCGTACGGGTCCTCGCCGCGCAGCCGGTGCCAGCGGGCGTAGGTGTGGCCGAGTGCCAGCGTCAGCAGGCGTCGCGCGCGGGGGTTGGCGTCCGGTGCCTCGGCCGTGAGCAGCGTCGCGGCGAGCAGCAGCCGGCCGGCCGCGCCCGCGACGAACGCCTCGAACTCCTGGGCCCGGTCTGTCCCTCGGACCACCCGCCGATCACGCAAGACGCCTCCCCGTCGGGGCCCTGTCCGGTACGGGACAGGTGAATCGCGTACGACGCAGGACCCGGCTCTCATATGAGACCGGCCGGGGCCCCGGGTCAAGACTCGGGAAGCTTCCCCTGGGTCCGGGCCGAGAGGCCGAGATTGAAGCGGGTCAGCAGGGCGCAGAACTGCTCGCGCTCCTCCGGGGACCAGTCCTCGGTCAGCTCCGCCATCAGCAGGCGCCGCGAGGAGCGCACCTCCGCCAGCCGGGCGGCGCCGCGCGGGGACAGCTGGAGCACCACCGCGCGGCCGTCCTCCGGGTGCGAGGTGCGCTTGACCAGCCCGGTGTCGACCAGCGGGGCCACCTGCCGGGTGACCGTGGAGGAGTCGATGCCCATGCCCGAGGCGAGTGCCTTGACACCCATCGGGCCCTCCTTGTCGAGGCGGTTGAGCAGCAGATAGGCGGCGCGGTCCATGGAGTTGCGCGCCTGCCCGACACCGCCGAGCCGCGTCTGTTCGGCGCGGCGGGCGAACACCGCCACCTCGTGCTGGAGGGAGTCGAGGAGACCGGGATCACCGACGGTCGTCATGTCCATCGACATTTCAGGTGTTGTGGGCATGGCCGGAGGCTCGCTTCATGAAGGGCTGCAAGGTTGGGGGACAGGGTACGCGGCCCGGCGCCGGGCCGTACCGGCGCTGCGCAAACCCGTCTTGGACCTTGGTCACCACCGTCGCGCACGACCGCGAGCTGCGATGCTGGAGTCATGAACCACCGCACCGCCCGCCCCTTGCGTTCCGTCACCCTGGACGACGTACGGGGAGCCCAGAAGATGCTCTCGGGCGTGGCGCGGACGACCGCGATGGAGGGCAGCCGGCACCTGTCCCAGCTGGTCGGCGCGCCGGTGCAGCTGAAGTGCGAGAACCTCCAGCGCACCGGTTCGTTCAAGCTGCGCGGCGCCTATGTGCGCATCGCCGGACTGCTGCCGGAGGAGCGGGCCGCCGGGGTGGTGGCCGCCAGCGCCGGCAACCACGCGCAGGGCGTCGCCCTGGCCTCCTCGCTGCTGGGCGTGCACGCCACCGTCTTCATGCCGCACGGCGCCCCGCTGCCCAAGGTCAGCGCGACCAGGGAGTACGGGGCCGAGGTCCGCCTCACCGGCCAGGTGGTGGACGAGACGCTGGCCGCCGCCCAGGACTACGCCGCCCGCACCGGCGCGGTGTTCATCCACCCCTTCGACCACCCGGACATCATCGCCGGCCAGGGCACGGTCGGCCTGGAGATCCTGGAGCAGTGCCCGGAGGTGCGCACGATCCTCGTCGGGGTCGGCGGCGGGGGACTGGTGGCCGGGATCGCGGTCGCGGTGAAGGCGATCCGGCCGGACGTGCGGATCATCGGCGTCCAGGCCGAGGGCGCCGCGGCCTACCCGCCCTCGCTGGCCGTCGGGCACCCGGTGGCGGTGGCGAGCCCGGCCACGATGGCCGACGGCATCAAGGTGGGCAAGCCCGGTGTGGTGCCGTTCGGCCTCGTCCGCGAGCTGGTGGACGAGATGCGCACGGTCACCGAGGACCAGCTGTCCGCCGCGCTGCTGCTGTGCCTGGAGCGGGCCAAACTGGTCGTGGAACCGGCCGGCGCGAGCCCGGTCGCGGCGCTGCTCGCGTCCCCGGACACCTTCGAGGGCCCCGTCGTCTGCGTGCTGTCCGGCGGCAACGTGGACCCGGTGCTGCTGCAGCGGGTGCTGCGGCACGGCATGGCCGCGCAGGGCCGCTACCTGGCCGTGCGACTGCTGCTCACCGACCGTCCGGGCGCCCTCGCCACCCTCCTCGGGGTGCTGTCGGGGGTGGACGCCAACGTCCTGGACGTCAGCCACGTCCGCACCGACCCCCGGCTCGGCCTCAGCGAGGTGGAGGTGGAACTGCACCTGGAGACCAAGGGCCCGGCCCACTGCGCCGAGGTCGGCCAGTGCCTGCGCGACGCGGGCTACACGGTCATCCCCTGAGACCGCGCCACGACCCGCACGGCCCGGGAGGTACGACGGGACCCCCGGCGTCCGCAGCGGACGCCGGGGGTCCCGGGGCAGGACAGCTCCGTGGCTCAGCCGTTGTAGGGCTCGGCCTTGAGGACGCGGACCGAGGCCTTCTTGCCGTTCGGCAGCTCGTACTCCGCGTCCTCGCCGACCTTGTGGCCGATGACACCGGCCCCCAGCGGCGACTGCGGCGAGTACGTCTCCACGTCCGAACTCGCGTACTCGCGGGAGGCGAGCAGGAACGTCAGCGTGTCGTCCTCGTCGCCGTCGAAGGCGATCGTGACGACCATGCCCGGTGCGACGGCGCCGTCGGCGGAGGCCGGGGCCTCGCCCACCTGGGCGCTCTCGAGAAGCTGGGTCAGCTGCCGCACACGCAGCTCCTGCTTGCCCTGCTCCTCCTTGGCCGCGTGGTACCCGCCGTTCTCGCGCAGGTCTCCCTCCTCGCGCGCGGCGGCGATCTTGGCGGCGATCTCCGTGCGCGCAGGACCAGTAAGGTACTCAAGCTCGACCTTGAGCTTGTTGTACGCCTCCTGGGTCAGCCAGGTGACGTTCTCGCTGGTCTGGGTCACAGGGTGCTCCTCGTCGGTACTGGGAATACAAAGCATCGCCCTACCCAGAAGAATGTTCCCTCTTGGATGGGCGAAACCACGAGCCTAACAATTCATCCGCGGAAGGGGGAGGACATAAGCCATCAGAATCACATCAACGCAGGTCGGAGCGTCCGCATTCCGGGTGAAGAAGCGGCGGGGCGGCGTGTCCGGCGCGGTGGACCACTGGCCGGACCGGGATCCGGTCGACGGGGCGCGCGGCGGGTCAGCCGCTGTGGCAGCCCAGCAGTTCGGCCGTGGTGCCACGGGCCGTCGTACGCAGCGTGACGACCTTGTCGATGCGCGTGGCCGAGCCGGTGAAGTGGAAGTCGGCACGGCCGACCTCGGTACCGTCCGCCGACTGGGAACGCAGGGTGCAGTAGCCGGCGGCCCCGGCGTCCTTGTGGACCTCCAGGTGGGCCTTGACCGCGTTGTCCGTGGCGTCGAAGGTGATCACCTGGGCGCTGATCCGCGTCTGCACGATGTAGTGGTACGCGAAGTAGCCGACCAGAGCCAGCAGGGCGGCGCCGAGGATCATGGCGGCGACCTTGAGTTTGCGGTCGGCACGCTCGTCGGAGGAGCGGCCGTAGCGGCCCGTGGGCAGCCCCGTGCTCGCCGTACTCATGATCGTCCTCTCCGCGGAATTAATCGCCCCCCGATTCGGTCACTATAGAAGCCTTCGAATGCGCCCTGAGCCTTGGGGGCGCCGACCTACCGAGGATTGAGTCTTGACTGACCAGCTGCGACTGATGGCCGTTCACGCGCACCCCGACGACGAGTCGAGCAAGGGCGCGGCCACCATGGCGAAGTACGTGTCCGAGGGGGTGGACGTGCTGGTGGTGACCTGCACGGGCGGTGAACGCGGCTCCATCCTCAACCCCAAACTCCAGGGCGACCCCTACATCGAGGCGAACATCCACGAGGTGCGCCGCAAGGAGATGGACGAGGCCCGCGAGATCCTGGGCGTCAAGCAGGAGTGGCTGGGCTTCGTGGACTCCGGGCTGCCCGAGGGCGACCCGCTGCCGCCGCTGCCCGAGGGCTGCTTCGCCCTGGAGGACGTCGACAAGGCGGCCGGCGAGCTGGTGCGCCAGATCCGCTCCTTCCGCCCGCAGGTGATCACCACCTACGACGAGAACGGCGGCTACCCGCACCCCGACCACATCATGACGCACAAGATCTCCATGGTGGCGTTCGAGGGCGCGGCGGACACCGAGAAGTACCCCGAGGACGAGTTCGGCCCCGCCCACCAGCCGCTGAAGCTCTACTACAACCAGGGCTTCAACCGCCCCCGCACCGAGGCCCTGCACCAGGCGATGCTCGACCGCGGCCTGGAGTCGCCCTACGGGGAGTGGCTCAAGCGCTGGAACGAGATCGAGCGGGTCGAGCGCACCCTGACCACGCATGTTCCCTGCGCGGACTTCTTCGAGATCCGCGACAAGGCGCTGATCGCGCACGCCACGCAGATCGATCCGGACGGCGGCTGGTTCCGCGTGCCGATGGAGCTCCAGAGGGAGGTCTGGCCGACGGAGGAGTACGAGCTGGCGAAGTCGCTCGTGGACACCTCCCTCCCCGAGGACGACCTCTTCGCGGGCATCCGGGACAATGCCTGACATGAGCGCAAGCATGAGCCTGGCAGCGACGGACCTCGTCTCCCTCGCCGATCTCGACCAGAACAAGGTCACCCCCGGTGTCCTCGGCTTCATCGTGTTCGCGGTGATGGCGTTGGCCGTGTGGGGCCTCATGAAGTCGATGAACAAGCACATGCGGAAGGTCGACTTCAAGGAGCCCGCCGACCCCGGCACGGACGGTCACCCGGCCGACACCTCGGCCCGGCGAAGCTGAACCAGGGCCGGCCCGGCACTCGGGCCCGGCCCTCGGCCGACGGACCCGGGTCTCGCGGCTCCGGCAGCCGGCCCTCCGCCGAGACCGTCGCCCCCGTCACCTCACGGGCGCGGCGGTCCGCAGCCGTGCGCGGCCACCGACCGGCGGCCCCTGAACGCGCGCCCGCCTGAGCGCCGGGCGCGCGGGGGCCGGCCGGCGGGTTCCCCGTATCCGGATCGCGGTGGACCGGGCCGCCGAGAACCAGGGGGCCGGCACCGGGACGATCCCCCTCCCGAGCGAGCTCCCCGGCCGCTGACCGCACCGAGCGCCGTCGCACCGCCCGCCGCGCTCGAACCGAGCAGCACAGCCACCGCCCGGCCCGTCGCGGCCGCCCTACGACGGCACCCGCGTCCCGCCCCGCCCCTTGCCCACCGCCAGGTACACGCACGCCACCGCCAGCGCGGCCTCCGCGACAGCGCAAGCCCACCGCCTGGAGCAGGGCCGTGCCCGTGCCCGCGGTGGTCATGTCGAACCAGATCCCCGTCGGGCGGCACCGCCCCGACCGGTCGGCGGTCGACACGAGCCGTCCGGTTGCTGGGGCGTCGCGAACGGGCGCGGTCAGCCGTGGCGCGCGGTGTCCGCGTCGGCGTCCATGGTCTCCCGCAGCTGCGTGGCGACCGCACGGAGGCAGCTTGCGAAGCCGTGGCGCCCGTCGGCGTCGAGGTATCGCTCGAAGGCGTTCCGGAAGGCGAGTGTGGCCCCTGCTCGAACGCGAGGAGACCAGCTCGCCCACGAGGTGCGCGGTCGGCTCGGGGACGTTGCGGGCGACGAGTACGGCGGTCATGGCGGCGCCGAGACCGACCTTCCTGAGGGCGTCGCGCTCCCGGAGTTCGGCGCCGGCCGCCACGGCGGCCTCGAGACGGGGCCGAGTTCGCGGTCGGCCGGCCCCGTCGCGGTCGACGCACTCCGGTCCGGCGAGCGGTCGCGGGTACGGGCAGGGGGAGCCCGAAGGCAGGACGCGGCTCCTGACCTGGGCTTCCTTGCGGCCGCACTCCAGGGCAAGGGTTCGCGCACCGCCTGTGGTCACTGACCCGCAGGGATCAGGGCGTCACCACGGTACGACGCCCTCGTCGTCGAACTGCCGACCGGTCGGGCCGCCGTCGGGCAGGGTCGCCAAGCGGATGGCGACCGCCGCGCCCTGCTCGGGGGTCTGCGTGCCGCTGAAGCCGTTGAGATCGGTTGCCACATAGCCGGGGCAGGCGCTGTTGACCAAGATGTTCGTGCCGCTCAGTTCCTTGGCGTACTGGACGGTGACGGCGTTGAGGTAGGTCTTGGTCGGCGCGTAGGCCCCGCTGATCCCGCCGAGGTCGACGCCGGGCGTGGTCTGCAGGGTCAGGGAGCCGACATGGCTGGACTGGTTGACGATCCGAGGGCGCGCCGACCCGCGCAGCAGCGGCAGCATCGCGTTGGTGACCCGGATGACGCCAATGACGTTGGTCTCCACCAGTCGCCGCACGGTCTCCAGGTCGATGGCCGAGGGACTCTCCGGCCGGCCGCCCGCGACGCCGGCGTTGTTGACCAGCACGTCGAGGCGGCCCGCTCGCTCCGCGATCAGCCGCGCCGCGGCAGCCACGCTCTCGCCCTCGGTCACGTCCAGAGGCACACCGAACGCGTCCGTGCCCGCCGCGCGCAGCTTCGCCACGGCGTCCCTTCCGCGCTGCTCGTCCCGCGCGCCCACGCCGACGCTCCAGCCCAGGGCGCCCAGCCCGGCCGCGATCGCGTACCCGATTCCCTTGTTCGCGCCCGTGACCAGCGCGATCGTCTTCTCGCTCATGACCGTGATCATGGCCGCGCCCCGGTCGGACACCAACACCGTCGCGGCCGCGCATCGATACCCTGGCGGTATCGATCGGCCGTTCGCTGGAGTTAGCGTGGCAGCGTGGAGATACGTGAGCTGCGGTACTTCGTCGCCGTCGCCGAGGAACTGCACTTCGGCAGGGCCGCCCAGCGCCTGGAGATCGCCCAGCCGCCCCTGTCGCGCGCCGTCGCACGACTCGAACGCAAGCTCGGGGCCGTGTTGCTGGAGCGCACCAGCCGCAAGGTCACGCTCACCGAGGCCGGTGCGGTGCTGCTGGCCGAGGGGCGCGCGATCCTCGCCGCGGTGGCCGCGGCCGAGCGGCGCGTCCAGCAGGCCACGCGAACGCTTCCGCGCGTGGTCCTCGCGGTCAAGGCCGGCACCGCCGGTGCGTCGGTGGCCGAACTCCTCGACGCCTACCGCGCGGAGCCCGGCGCCGCCGCCGTCGATCTGCTGCTCTGCGAGGCGCATCAGCAGCAGGACCTGCTCCGGAAGGGGCAGGCCGATGTCGCCCTGCTGCATCTGCCGTTCGATTCGCGGGCCGGACTCGACTCGGAAGTCCTGCACATCGAGCGGCAGGTGGCGGTGCTGCCGGCCCCCCACCCACTGGCCGGCCGCCCGTGGCTCCGGTCGGCCGAGGTCGTCGCCTTGCCGGAACTGCCGATGGCCCGGTGGCCCGACCCCGACGGCGGCTACCCGGAGGGGTCAGGGGCGAAGGTGCGGAACCTGACACAGCTCTTCCAGCTGATCGCGCTCGGCCGTGCCACCGCGATCGTCCCCGAGTCCGCCGTCACCGACCTGCGCCGCGATCTCACTGTCGTGCCGGTCCTGGACGCTCCACCCGTGACAACCGTGATCGCCTGGCCGCCGCAGAGCCGGCTTCGGGCGGTCGCCGACCTGATTCGGGTGGCGGCCCGGCTCTGGGACACCACCGGGCCCTGACGAATCCTTCGGCCCGCCCGCTCTTTCAGGCCGCCGGCAGAACGTCCTTGATCGCCAAGTCTGGTCTACCCGGCAGGAGTTGCGGATCGCGATTGTCACCTGGATCGAGCGGACCTACCACCGACGCCGGAAGCGTCTGGGCCGATTGACCCCCGTCGAGTACGAGAGCATCATGACCCCACCCCGCAGCCCTGGCTGCATAAACCCCGCTGTCACCCGATCATGCAGCAGTCCCCGGCCTGACTTCGCGACCTTGGGTAGTTGAGGCTCGGAACATTGAGCTTCTTCGAGCTAGCCACCGATCAGGTGGATGAGCGCGAGGACTCCAGGGCGGTTGCGCCGAGGGCGATCAGTTGCGGCGCGGCCGGGGCCGAGCAGCAGCTGCCGGACTGGGTGGTGTCGGCCTCATCAAAAAGTTCGGCTCCGTCGCACACACCGGTTTCGGGGAGGTTGAGTTCGACGCGGGCGGCGGCGACGGAGTGGACCTGTTCGTAGCCGGTCATGGCGAGGGAGGCCGGGGCGCGACCGGCCCGCGCACTGAGGCGGCCGACCGCATCCCTGGGCCGTCCCGTTGGCCAACAAGCCCCACCAAGCCCGCGACTGCGAGCCGCTGGCCGGCATCCGCAACGGCTTCCGCGAATTCGTCTTCAACTGACCTCACACGCAAGGGAATGAACATGGAGGTGAACGAGCCGCGCGTGCTGATCTGCGGAAGCCGCAGCTGGCCGTAGAGACCGTCTGGATCGTCTGGCGACCCCCAGCGGCGTCTCAGTGGTTTCACCCGACTGACCCGCTACTGGTCCGGCCGCCACAACATGAGCCTCGGCCCAGCAGCACGAGGTGGACCTGCCTGGAGTTGCGGCATGCGAGGTCGCGCGAAGTGTCAGACCAGGGGCGTACCGTTCTCTCACGGCGCAGGATTCCCTGCCTCTGCAAGCGACTTGGCGTCCTGCGAGGTTCAGTTCGCGACAAAGAAGAGCGGCTACAAGCGGAAGGCCCTGCCCCAGCCGGTCAGGTTCGAGGTCTGGGTCCGCAGCGGGGGCCGATGCGCGATCCGCAACCGCTACCTTCTCGATGGGGCCCTGGCCGACAAGACCATCCGCCTCGGCGAGCTCGCCCACATCGTCGGCCAGCAGAACACGGCGGGCTCTCCCCGGGGGCAGAACGATCTCGTCGAGCGCGACACCGCGGACAACGTGATGCTGGTCTGTGCCGACGAGCACGACGAGATCGACGCGCCGGAGAACCTCGACGTCTTCACCGTCGAGAAACTGCTCGCGCTCAAGCACGCCCACGAAGACCGGATCAAGCACGTCACCGGCATCGCACCAGACCGTACGACCACCGTGCTGCGGATGATCGGTCAGGTTCGGGGGCAGCAAGTCGAACTGAATGCCCACGGCCTACGTGGTCAGATCACGCCAGGGCGCGGACCACGGATCCATGAGCGCACCAGGTATCGGGGTCGGCATTACGTGGAGGTATGGATCGTCAAGGACGGCAAGGTCGTCGCCAGCGATCACCACGACGTAGTGATCCGCTGACGACGCCACGCCATCAGGGTGACGGGCATGAAGCGGGGGCGGCTCCCCACGCGGCTCGTCCCCGGCGAGAACATGCAGGTCGGCACCTGGTTGAAGCTCTGCGTCTTCCCTTCGGACCGCCTACGACGGGTCCGGGCCGAGTTGCGGGTCGATGCCCAGAGGCCCCCGGTTGCGGACATGTCTTCGCCCACGGGACGTCGGAGGCGCCGAGGGCGCGGGCGATTCCTCGTTGCTCACAGGGCCCCAAGGTCGACCGTGACAGGGAATGGCGCGGTGGCCTTCACCGTGCCGGTGAACACCTCGCCGTCCCGGTAGGCCCTGTTGGCTGGGTCGAGGACGTAGGTGTAGACGATCGGAACGCCGGTGGCGGACTGCTCGATGCGCCAGTAGAAGGGGATGCCGGCTTTGGCGTATTGGTCCACCTTCACGATCCGGTCGGTGGTCTCTGACCCCGGGGACACGACCTCGACGACCAGGAGCACGTGCTCGGGGCGGGTGGGCGTGAGGTCGATGGTCTCCGCCCGGTACACGGTGACGTCCGGACGGCGGTTGGTGAGCGGCACGTCCTGCAAGCGGACGTCGAAGTCCGTGTCGGCGTTCCAGTCCGGGCCCGCGGCGGCGTCCAGGGCATTGGCCAGGAGCCGAGCCAGTCGGTTGTGCCGCTTGGAAGCACTCGGGCTCACGACGACCATCCCGTCCACGATCTCGATGCCGGCGCACTGCTCCTCGGACCAGGAGTCGTACTGCTCCGCGCTGATCTGCGTGTGCATCCACGCGGGCGCCACCATCTCGGCGGTCATGAAGTACCTCCTTCGAGGATGCGGTGCTGCTCGACTCAGCCTACTGCCCGCTTCCAGGTGGGCACCGGCCTTGGGTCGGGGCAGAACCTCCAGCGTCCGCAGGGCGGCCTGGGTGCAAAAGGGGCGATCCGCATTCACCACGTGATGGCGCATGAGTGCAAATCGGCCAAGTGGGGCGGGGGCTTCCGGGTCGAACCGGCAGTACCGTGTCGGCGTGAGAGGCTGGGTCGTATGAACCGGTTGGCTGGTGTGACCTCGCCTTATCTGCTTCAGCATGCCGATAATCCGGTCGACTGGTGGCCGTGGGGACCGGAGGCGTTCGAGGAAGCGAAACGGCGCGATGTGCCCGTTCTGTTGTCGGTCGGATACTCTGCGTGTCACTGGTGCCATGTCATGGCCCATGAATCCTTCGAGGACCAGGACACCGCCGACTACCTCAACACGCACTTCGTGAGCGTCAAGGTCGACCGCGAGGAGCGGCCGGACGTCGATGCCGTGTACATGGAGGCCGTGCAGGCCGCCACCGGGCAGGGCGGCTGGCCGATGACCGTGTTCCTCACGCCGGATGCCGAACCCTTCTACTTCGGCACCTACTTCCCGCCCGCGCCCCGGCACGGGATGCCGTCCTTCCGGCAGGTGCTGGAGGGGGTCCAGCAGGCGTGGAGCACCCGGCGTGACGAGGTCGGAGAGGTCGCCGGGAAGATCGTGCGGGATCTGGCGCAGCGCGAGATCGGCCCGCAGGGGACCCGGCCGCCGGGGGAGCGGGAACTCGCCCAGGCGCTGCTCGGGCTGACCCGTGAGTACGACGCGCAGCGTGGCGGATTCGGCGGCGCGCCCAAGTTCCCGCCGTCCATGGTGCTGGAGTTCCTGCTGCGCCACCACGCACGCACCGGCGCCGAGGGCGCGCTCCAGATGGCCCAGGACACCTGTGAGCGAATGGCCCGCGGCGGGCTCTACGACCAACTCGGCGGCGGGTTCGCCCGTTACTCCGTCGACCGCGACTGGATCGTGCCGCACTTCGAGAAGATGCTGTACGACAACGCCCTGCTGTGCCGTGTGTACGCGCACCTGTGGCGGGCCACCGGCTCCGAACTCGCCCGGCGGGTGGCACTGGAGACCGCCGACTTCATGGTCCGCGAACTGCGCACGGACGAGGGCGGGTTCGCGTCGGCGCTCGATGCCGACAGCGACGACGGGAGCGGGCGGCATGTCGAGGGGGCGTACTACGTCTGGACGCCCGAGCAGCTGACCGGCGCGCTCGGCGAGTCCGACGCCCGGCTCGCCGTCCAGTTCTTCGGCGTCACCGACGAGGGCACCTTCGAGCACGGGCAGTCCGTCCTCCAGCTCTCACAGGAGGAGGGCGTGTTCGACGCGGAGCAGATCGCCGCCGTCAAGCGCCGGCTGCTCGACGCCCGCGCCCGGCGGCCCGCGCCCGGCCGGGACGACAAGGTCGTCGCCGCCTGGAACGGACTCGCGATCGCCGCGCTCGCCGAGACCGGTGCCTATTTCGACCGCCCCGATCTGACCGAGGCCGCCCTCGGCGCCGCCGACCTGCTCGTGCGGGTGCACCTGGACGAGCACGCCCGGCTCGCCCGCACCAGCAAGGACGGCCGGGTCGGCGCCAACTCCGGTGTCCTGGAGGACTACGCGGACGTCGCCGAGGGCTTCCTCGCGCTCGCCTCCGTGACCGGTGAGGGTGTCTGGCTGGAGTTCGCCGGGCTGCTCGTCGACCAGGTGCTCGCCCGCTTCACCGACCCCGCCACCGGCGCGCTCTACGACACCGCCGCGGACGCCGAACAGCTCATCCGCCGCCCCCAGGACCCCACCGACAACGCCACCCCCTCCGGCTGGTCGGCCGCCGCGGGCGCGCTGCTCGGCTACGCCGCGCAGACCGGTTCCGAGCCCCATCGGACCGCCGCCGAGCGGGCGTTGGGCGTCGTACAGGCCCTCGGTCCGCGCGTGCCCCGGTTCATCGGCTGGGGGCTCGCCGTCGCGGAGGCACTGCTCGACGGGCCGCGGGAGATCGCGGTCGTCGGTCCGTCCCTCGCCGATCCGGCGACAACGGCCCTGCACCGTACGGCACTTCTGGGCACAGCCCCGGGCGCGGTCGTCGCCGTCGGCACCCCGGACGGCGAGGAGTTCCCGCTGCTCGCCGACCGCCCGCTCGTCTCCGGTCGGGCGACCGCCTACGTCTGCCGCGATTTCACCTGCGACGCCCCGACCACCGACCCGGACCGGCTCCGCACGGCCCTCGAAAGCCCCTGAGCCGGGGGACGAGACCTGGACCAAAGCCCCCGGAACCGAGGCGTCGGGCGCCGCTGAGGATCATCGCCCCCAGCGTGAGCTGCGCGCCCCACCGCACGAGCAAGGCCCAGGGGCCGGGAGCACGTCTCCCGGCCCCTGGGCCGGGCCGGCGCCCCGACGCCCGCGACGAGGGACGGCCGGAAGGCGGCGTGGAACGCCGGGCCCGGGACGGCCGGGCACTGGTCGCCGTACGTCAGGCACTCGGTGCCGCGTTCGCCGGAGAGGACGACCGCCCAGGACAGGGCGACGGCCGGCGGCAGCAGTACAGGTCCGGCGATCGCCCAGGCGCTGACGAAGCGGTCCTGCTGCCGCGGGGTGCGGGCCACCGGCTGCTCGGTCGTGGTGTTCATGCCCCGTCCCACCGCGCGGTCCCGGCCGGCGGGAGCGGCCCGCCTGCTCAACCGCCCCGAGTGCTCTCCCGGGCACGCATGCTCAACGCCCGCTCCACGACCGCCTCCAGCTGGTCGTGATGCGCGCCCTTCCAGTACGCGCGCCCGCAGGACGCGCACTGGGCGAAGACGTCGTACGACCGCTGAGTGCCGCCCTTGAGCTGGTCGGCGACCTCCTCCTTGGTGGCGCTCCGCAGCAGCCCGTTGCACGCGGTGCAGCGGGTCCAGGGACGCAGTTCGGGGGCGAACCGGTCGAGGACGTCCCTGAGCTGCTCCTCGGGCCGGGTGCTGTAGACGTACGCGCCGGCCCACAGTTCGCGCCGGCGCAGCAGCCCCCGGTCGCGGCTGAGCATCACCCGCTGCTCGGCCGCCGAGAGCGCGGCCAGCGCCGGGTCGCCGATGTCGGTGGACTCGTACGCCGCGTCGACGCCGAGCAGTCGCAGCCTGCGGGCCAGGGTGCCGAGGTGGACGTCGAGGAGGAAGCGGAGCGGGGCACCGGGGACCCGCTGGGGGCGCGTCACCGCGCGCACGCGCACGCTCTCGCCCGCGCGCGGGATGTGCGAGACCGGCACCTCGCGGCCGTCCACGACCAGCGCGCCGACCTCGGTCAGCGGCACGCCGAGGGACTCGATGACATGGCCGAGCGTCGAGACGCCGTCGGTGCCGAGCGCGGTGGCGCCCGCGCGCCGGGCCGCGGGTACGAACGGGTGCAGCTCGGGGGCGACTTCGACGTGGATCTCGGTTCCGTTCACCCCGTCAGCATGGCACGCCGGGAGCGGGGGAGCTCAGTGGTTTTCGGCGCCCGGCAGGCCGTGCTCCAGGACGTCCAGGGTGCGGTCGACCAGGTCCCGCAGATCCTCCTGGTGGCCGTGCTCGGCCCAGTACATGACGGTCTCCATCAGCCCCCCGATCAGCGACATGGCGTAGACCCGCACCTCCAGGCCCCCGGGGTCGCGGCCGGTGCGCTCGGCGACCGCCCGGCACAGCATGCGGCCGGTCACCGACATGCTCTCCGTCATCCGCGAGCGCACCGCCGGGACCCGCACCATCAGATGGGTGCGCAGCCGGAAGACCTCCGGGTCCTCCTCGACCCCGACCTGCACGGTGCGCCGCAGCACGTGCCGGATGGTGTCGGGCCAGGGCTCCCCGGCGGGCCGTCGCCCGATCTCCTCCAGCATGACCGCGTCGAACTCGTCGGTGAGGACGATGTCCTCCTTGGTCGGGAAGTACCGGAAGACCGTCGACGGCGACACCTCCGCCCGGTCGGCGATCTGGTCGATCGTCGTGGCGTCGTACCCCTGCTCCTCGATCAGTGCGTACGTCGCCCCGCGGATCGCCTCCCGGGTCTTGATCTTCTTGCGCTCCCGCAGGCCGAGGCGGGGGCCCTCGGAGCGGGCGCGGGCGGCGGAGGTGCTGGTGGGGCGTGCGGCCGTCATGCCGGTCATTGTCGGGCATGGGCGGCCGGGGCGGCCACGGCCGGGATCTCCTCGGCCCGTCCGCCGTCACGCTCGGCGCCTGCGTCATCACACGGCACGACCGGCACGACCGGCAGCGGTGGGGCCGTAGCCCGAGTCCGCCGTCCCGCGGGTCGGACATGAGAAAAGGCCACGGCTCCCGGATGGGACGAGCCGTGGCCCGAGGCGGGGCGGGGGTCACGCGTGCTGGTACGCCACCAGTGAGATCCCCACGTAGTGCACGACGAACGCCGCGAGCGTGAAGGAGTGGAAGACCTCGTGGAAGCCGAACCAGCGCGGTGACGGGTTCGGACGCTTGAAGCCGTAGACGACGCCGCCCGCGCTGTAGAGCAGCCCGCCGACGATCACCAGGACCAGTACGGCGATGCCGCCGGTGCGCAGGAAGTCGGGCAGGAAGAAGACGGCCGCCCAGCCCATCGCGATGTAGCAGGGCGTGTAGAGCCAGCGTGGTGCGCCGACCCAGAAGACGCGGAAGACGATCCCGGCCGCCGCCGCGGCCCAGATGCCCCACAGCAGCCACTGGCCCTTGGCGCCGGGCAGCAGCAGCATCGTCAGCGGGGTGTAGGTGCCCGCGATGATCAGGAAGATGTTGGCGTGGTCGAGGCGGCGCAGCAGGCCGCCCATCCGCGGGCCCCAGTCGCCGCGGTGGTACAGCGCGCTGACGCCGAACAGCAGGCAGGCCGTGAGGACGTAGATCCCGCAGGCGATGCGGCCTCTGGTCGAGTCGGCGAGGGCGGTGAGGACAAGCCCAGCGACGAGTACGGCGGGGAACATGCCGAGGTGCAGCCAGCCGCGCAGCCTCGGTTTGATCGGGTGCGACAAGGGGAGCGCCAGGGGACCGCGGCCGCCGGCCGGCGTGTCGTCGGGCGCGTCGGGGACGGACGCAGTCATGCGCCGCATGGTACCCACGCCCCCGTAAATCGCATGTGAGGGGCATGTCTTGGTCGGGTGAGCGCAAAAAAACGTTCAGCTGAAATCCAGACGGACGCAAAGGGAAAGCAAACGCCCCTGGAAGCGTGGCTCACCTCACTTCGCTCACCTGTGAGACCCCCTGGACAGATGGGCGGACCAGGCGGATGATCAAATGAGTGCAGTCGGCACCGGATGAGCAAAAGCGAAGCGTCCGGGTCGCAGCCCCCACGGGGCAACAAGGACAAAATCCCTCACTTAGGAGCAACCGTGGCGCGCGACAACTCGGCTACCAGCGTTCCCACCCGCCACCAGGAACTGATCTCGTGGGTCAACGAGATCGCCGAACTGACGCAGCCGGACAACGTGGTCTGGTGTGACGGATCCGAGGCCGAGTACGAGCGCCTGTGCGAGGAGCTCGTGGCCAAGGGCACCTTCAAGAGGCTCGACCCGGTCAAGCGCCCGCACTCCTACCTCGCCGCCTCCGACCCGACCGACGTGGCGCGTGTCGAGGACCGCACCTTCATCTGCTCCGAGGAGGAGCAGGACGCGGGCCCGACCAACAACTGGAAGGCCCCCGCCGAGATGCGGGAGATCTTCGCCGGCGAGAAGGGCCTGTTCCGCGGCTCCATGCGCGGCCGCACCATGTACGTCGTCCCGTTCTGCATGGGTCCGCTCGGCTCCCCGCTGTCCGCGCTCGGTGTCGAGATCACCGACTCCGCCTATGTCGCCGTCTCCATGCGCACCATGACGCGCATGGGCCAGGCCGTCCTGGACGAGCTGGGCGAGGACGGCTTCTTCGTCAAGGCGGTCCACTCCGTGGGCGCCCCGCTGGAGCCGGGCCAGGCCGACGTGCCGTGGCCGTGCAGCCAGACCAAGTTCATCTCCCACTTCCCCGAGGCGCGCGAGATCTGGTCGTTCGGCTCGGGTTACGGCGGCAACGCCCTGCTCGGCAAGAAGTGCTACGCGCTGCGGATCGCCTCCGTCATGGCGCGCGACGAGGGCTGGCTCGCCGAGCACATGCTGATCCTCAAGCTCACCCCGCCGCAGGGCGAGTCCAAGTACGTGGCCGCCGCGTTCCCGAGCGCCTGCGGCAAGACCAACCTCGCCATGCTGGAGCCCACCGTCTCCGGCTGGACCGTGGAGACCATCGGCGACGACATCGCCTGGATGCGCTTCGGCGAGGACGGCCGCCTGTACGCGATCAACCCCGAGGCGGGCTTCTTCGGTGTCGCGCCCGGCACCGGCGAGCACACCAACGCCAACGCGATGAAGACCCTGTGGGGCAACGCCGTCTTCACCAACGTGGCGCTCACCGACGACGGCGACGTCTGGTGGGAGGGCATGACCGAGGAGACCCCGGCCCGTCTCACCGACTGGAAGGGCAACGCCTGGACGCCGGCCGCCGGGGCCCCGGCCGCCCACCCCAACGCCCGCTTCACCGTGCCCGCTTCGCAGTGCCCGATCATCGCGCCCGAGTGGGAGGACCCCAAGGGTGTGCCGATCTCCGCGATCCTCTTCGGCGGCCGCCGGGCCAGCGCCGTGCCGCTGGTGACCGAGTCCTTCGACTGGGACCACGGCGTCTTCCTCGGCGCCAACGTGGCCTCCGAGAAGACCGCCGCGGCCGAGGGCAAGGTCGGCGAGCTGCGCCGCGACCCGTTCGCCATGCTGCCGTTCTGCGGCTACAACATGGGCGACTACATGGCGCACTGGATCGACGTGGCCAAGGACAAGGACCAGTCCAAGCTGCCCAAGATCTACTACGTCAACTGGTTCCGCAAGAACGACGAGGGCAAGTTCGTCTGGCCCGGCTTCGGTGAGAACTCCCGTGTCCTGAAGTGGATCGTGGAGCGCCTGGACGGCAAGGCCGAGGGCGTCGAGACCCCGATCGGTGTGCTGCCGACCAAGGACGCGCTGGACACCCACGGCCTCGAACTGTCCGACTCCGAGCTCGACTTCCTGCTCACGGTCGACAAGGAGGTCTGGCGCGAGGAGGCGGCGCTGGTGCCCGAGCACCTGGAGACCTTCGGCGACCACACCCCGAAGGAGCTGTGGGACCAGTACCGCGCGCTGGTCGAGCGCCTGGGCTGAGCCCCCGAATCTCCGCGGCCGGTCCGACTAGCCCTGACCAGCAATAGTCGTCACGAAGGCCGGCCGCGGAAACCCCGCTCGGGGCCCCGCACAATGGCGTGCGGGGCCCTCGGGCCGTTTCTGGGCGAGGCCCGGCGGACGTGAGCCGTCGGCACCGGCCCCAGTACCCACCGGCACCGGTACCGCGACGCACGAGTGGAAGCACCCGGTCCGCGCGTCGCTGCGGGTGCGCGCGGACCGGGGCGATCATGGGCGACCGGGGGTCAGCCGGTGGTGGTGAGTTCCCTCGGGCCGGCGAGGGCGGCCAGGGCGGCCGTGTGGGCGTCCATGCGCTCGGCGGCCAGGATCGCCGCCGCGGTGTCGGCCCGGGACGCGGCGACCACCAGGGCGCGCCCGGCCAGGGCGTGGGCGCGCCGATGCAGGACCGCGGGATCGCCGGGAGCGGCACCCGGTGCCGCCCGCAGCGGTGCGCCTCCGCGCAGCCGGCACACCTGCGCGACCAGCCGGTCCGCGGCCGCGTCCAGGTCGCCCGAGGGGGCCTGTGCGCGCAGCTCGTCGGTGACCGCGAGCAGTGCCGACAGATGCCCGGCGAGCTGGATGTCCAGCTCCTCCTCGCGCGACCGGTGGGGGAAGTCGGAGGTGCCGGCCGTCGTGCTGTGGACCGACTTGGTGCGGATCGGTTCGTACATGGGACGGCCTCCTGTGCTCTGACAGGAAGCCATCCTAGCTTGGATTTCGTCTAAAGTTGAGTCGGGTCACGGATTGAAGTCCGTCGATTACGGACCGCCGTACCGGGGTGCCCGGTCTACGGCTGCCCGTACCCGTCCAGGAAGGTCCCGATCCGCGTCACGGCGTCCTTCAGGTCCCCGACGCTCGGCAGGGTGACCACGCGGAAGTGGTCCGGCTCGGGCCAGTTGAAGCCCGTGCCGTGCACCACCATGATCTTCTCCTGGCGCAGCAGGTCGAGGACCATCTGCCGGTCGTCCCGGACCTTGAACACCTGCGGGTCGAGCCGCGGGAAGAGGTACAGCGCGCCCTTCGGCCGCACGCAGCTCACGCCCGGGATCTGCGTCAGCAGCTCGTACGCCGTGTCCATCTGCTCCTTCAGCCGGCCGCCCGGGAGCACCAGGTCCTGGATCGTCTGGCGTCCGCTGAGCGCGGCGACCACACCGTGCTGGCCCGGCATGTTGGCGCACAGCCGCATGTTCGCCAGGATCGTCAGGCCCTCGATGTAGGAGTCGGCGTGGGCGCGTGGGCCGGAGATCGACATCCAGCCCACCCGGTAGCCGGCCACCCGGTACGCCTTCGACATGCCGTTGAAGGTCAGCGTCAGCAGATCGGGGGCGATCTTGGCGGTCGGGGTGTGCGTGGCGCCGTCGTACAGGATCTTGTCGTAGATCTCGTCGGAGCAGACCAGCAGGTTGTGCCGGCGCGCGATGTCCGTCAGCCCCTTGAGCACGGCCTCGTCGTAGACCGCGCCCGTCGGGTTGTTCGGGTTGATGATGACGATCGCCTTGGTGCGGTCGCTGATCTTGCGCTCGATGTCGGCGAGGTCGGGCATCCAGTCGGACTGCTCGTCGCAGCGGTAGTGCACCGGCGTGCCGCCGGACAGGGAGACCGCGGCCGTCCACAGCGGGTAGTCCGGTGCCGGCACGAGGACCTCGTCGCCGTCGTCCAGCAGGCCCTGCATCGCCATCACGATCAGCTCGGAGACGCCGTTGCCGATGAAGACGTGCTCGACGTCCGTGTCGATGCCGAGGGTCTGGTTGTGCATGACGACCGCGCGCCGGGCGGCCAGCAGCCCCTTGGCGTCGCCGTACCCGTGGGCCGTGGAGACGTTGCGGAGGATGTCCTCCAGGATCTCCGGCGGGCACTCGAAGCCGAAGGCCGCGGGGTTGCCCGTGTTGAGCTTGAGGATGCGGTGCCCCGCCGCCTCCAGCCGCATGGCCTCCTCGAGAACCGGCCCCCGGATCTCGTAACAGACGTTGGCGAGCTTGGTCGACTGGATCACCTGCATACGCGTGAGCTTAGGACGCCGCGGCCGCTCATGGGTGGTGTTTTCCACCACGTGAGACCGGGTTTTGCCCCGGATCGCCCGTGCGGCTGCCGCGGTACCCCCGCGTCTCCCTAGAATCCGCTGTCGTGTCCAGCGAACGTGAGTACGACTCGGAGGTGCCCGGCGCGCCCGGCGCGGGGGCGGCGTCCTCCTTCCCGCCGCCGGTGTACCACCCGCGGCCGGGCCCTGCCCCCGCGTACGCGGAGTACGCCGACCCCGCCGCCGCGCACGGCTGGCAGAACGCGTACGACGAGACGCGGGAGCTGCCTCCGGTCGCCGGGTCCGGTCCGGCGGGGCCGACGGCTTCGCGGGGTCCCGCCGGAGCGGGCGCCGGTGTCCCGGCCGACCGCGGTCCGGACGGACCCGGGGTGCCCGGGGCCGGTGCCTCGCCGAGCCCCGGCGGAGGCCGGGCCGAGCGGCGTCGGCGGGAGCAGCGGCGCCGGGACGGCCGGCGGCGGCTCGCCGCCGTCGCCGGGGTGCTCGGGGTCGCCGGGACCGTCGCGCTGATCGCCGGTGTCACGGGTTCGGGTTCCCCGGCCGGGCCCCGGCCCGGGGAGGGCGGCCGCGCCGACGCCACGGCGAGCGCGGGCACGGCCGAGGCCGGGTCCCCGGCCTCGGCGGCCCCCGCGGCGGCCCCCCCGGAGTCCGCGCGCCCCCCGGAGTCCGCGTCCCCCGCCGCCACCCCCGCGTCCTCCGCCCCGGCCGCGGCCGTCAGGGTCACCACCCCCGGCCCGGCGCCCGCCACCACGTCCGCCCCGCCGTCCACGACGGCCGGCGCCCCGTCCCCGGCGCCGACGGCCACCACACCCCCGTCGTACCCGCCGTCCGGCGGCAAGGGGCACGGTCACGGCAGGTACCCCCGCTGACCCGTTCTCAAGTCGGCCGGGGAACAGGCGAGTTGATCACAGGTGTCGCACAGGGAAACCCCTACGGCCTGAACCGGCTTCTTGTTCCCGTCCCCTCGCTGCGCCGAGAATGCGCATGACAAAACAGTGGGCGACCGGAAACCCCTCCGGTCGCTCCCGCCGTAAGAGGGGACCCCCACATGAACAAGCCTCTCGTCGCCGCGCTGTCCGCCCTGGCCCTGGCCGGGCTGGGCGCGGCCCCCGCGGTCGCCGCCCCACTCACCGCGACCCCCGCCGCGCACTCCGGCTCCCCGGCGCCCAAGGCGAAGACGCCCGCCGTCACCGTCAACTTCGCCGGCACCGTCTCGCTCAGCAACTGCTCCGGCTCCGTCGTCCGCCTCCCCGGCTCCGCGGACAGCGACCCGGCGTTGGTGCTGACCAACGGCCACTGCCTGGAGACCGGCTTCCCCGACCCCGGTGAGGTCATCACCGGCCAGTCCTCCAGCCGCGCCTTCGGCCTGCTGAACGCCAACGGCCGCAAGACGGCCACCCTGCGCGCCAACCAGGTCGTCTACTCCACGATGACCGACACGGACATCACGATCTACCGCCTCACCACCACCTACGCGCAGATCAAGAGCTCCTACGGCATCAGCGCGCTCACCCTGAACGACACCCACCCGACCGCGGGCGCCGCCATCAAGGTCGTCTCCGGTTACTGGAAGAAGACCTACAGCTGCAACATCGACGGCTTCGTGTACCGGCTGAAGGAGGGCGACTGGACCTGGAAGGACTCGGTCCGCTACACCTCCAGCTGCAACACCATCGGCGGCACCTCCGGCTCCCCGGTCATCGACACCAGCACCGGCAAGGTCGTCGCCGTCAACAACACGGGCAACGAGGACGGCGAGCGCTGCACCGTCGACAACCCGTGCGAGGTGGACGAGAACGGCGACGTCACCGTCCACCAGGGCACCAACTACGCCGAGGAGACGTACGGGATCCCGGCCTGCTTCACCACCGGCAACAAGCTGAACCTCGGCGCCGCCGACTGCACCCTGCCCAAGCCGTAGGGCACGGGCGCACGGCGCTCACCCCGTTACCGGCGTCCGGCGGACGGACCGCCCCGCGAGCACGTCCGTCCGCCTGCCGTCCTCGATGACGAAGCGCCCGTCGACGAGGACGTACGGGATTCCCGTCGGCAGCGCCCGGGGCGTCTCGAACGTGGCGCCGGGCGCCACCGTCCCCGGGTCGAACAGCACCAGGTCCGCCCGGTACCCCTCACGCACCAGGCCCCGGTCCGGCAACCGCAGCCGGGCCGCGGGCCGCGCGGTGAGCCGGGCGACGCACTCCTCCAGCGACAGCACGCCCAACTCCCGCACATAGTGGCCGAGATAGCGCGGGAAGGTGCCGTACGCCCGCGGGTGCGGCTTCACGCCGCGCAGGATGCCGTCGGAACCCCCGGTGTGGGCGCGGTGACGCATGAGCGCACGGACGTTGTCCTCGTGGCCGACGTGCTGGAGGACGGTCGTACCGAGCCGGTCCTCGATCAGCAGCCCCCGGACGACCTCCCAGGGCGACCTGGCCCGCTCCGCCGCCAGCTCCCTCACGGTGCGCCCCGCACAGGCCCCGAGCGCCGGGTCGGCCACCCCGGAGACCTCGACCGTCTCCCACGCCACCGGCACACCGTGGCAGCCGTCCGACCCGGTCACCTCCAGCTCCCGCCGGATGCGCTCGGCCGTCACCGGGTCGGCGAGCCGGGCCAGCACCTCCGCCGGACCGCCCTCGCCCGCCCAGCTCGGCAGCAGGGCGGCCAGGGTGGTGCAGCCGGGCGTGTAGGGGTAGGTGTCGAACGTGATGTCCGCGCCCGCGTCCAGGGCGCGGTCCAGCAGGTCCAGCAGCTCGCCCGCGCGCCCCTCGTTCACGCCGAAGTTCATGGTGGCGTGCGCCAGGTGCAGCGGGCAGTCCGCCTCCCGGGCCAGCGCGACCATCTCGGCATAGGCGTCCAGCGCGCCGGCGCCGTAGGACCGGTGGTGCGGGCAGTGGTAACCGCCGTACGACGCCACGACCCGGCACAGCTCGGTCAGTTCCGTGTCGTCCGCGTACATCCCGGGGGTGTAGGTGAGCCCGGAGGACAGTCCGACGGCCCCCTGCTCCATCCCCCGCGCCACCAACTCCCGCATGCGGTGCGTCTCTTCGGTGGTCGCGGGCCGGTCCTCCCACCCCATGACGAGCGCCCGGACCGTGCCCTGCGGGATCAGGTAGGCGGCGTTCACGGCGATCCCGCGGCCCTCGAACCCGTAGTCCAGCCGGTCGAGATACTCCCCGACCGTGCGCCAGCCGAAGTCGATGTCCTCGCCGTACCCGTTCCACCCGGCGATCGCCCGGCGTACCTGGGCCAGCGTCCGCTCGTCCACCGGCGCGTACGACAGCCCGTCCTGGCCGATCACTTCCAGGGTGACCCCCTGCGCCGCCTTCGCGCTGTGGTCCGGGTCGCGGAGCAGCGCGAGATCGGAGTGGGCGTGCATGTCGATGAACCCGGGGGACAGGACGAGCCCTTCGGCGTCCAGCTCCCGCACGGCCCGCGGCCGTTGGCAGCCGGCCGCCGCGGCCTCCTTGACGACGGCGGCGATCCGCCCGCCGTCGACGACCACATCGGCCCGGTACGACGGCCCGCCACCGCCGTCGACCACCTCGGCGTCCCGCACGACCAGGTCTTCCATGCCGGCCTCCCCGACCGCTCCAGGAGCCTTCCCGCCCTCTAGTGCCGCAACAGGCGACGTCCGCCCCGTCGCGACGCCCTGCACGCACTCTCGCCGCACCGGCCGAAAGCCCGAGTACGTCCGGTACGAGGGCTTCCGTCCGGCACGCCGAGAGCACGCACCGGACGCCGCTCCTTGACGGGCGAACGTTGCCTGCCGCGACACTAGAAGTAGGTGCGGATGTAGTCGACCACCGTCCCGTCCGCCTCCGCCACCGGGATGAGCTGCCACTTCTCGAAGACCGTGCACGGATGCGACAGACCAAAGCCGATCCAGTCGCCCACCCGGAGATCCGCCTCGGCGCCGGTGCGCAGCCACAGATGCTGGTCGGACAGCGCGGTCACCTCGATCCCGGTCGCCGGGTGCTCGGCACCGTCCCGGCGCACCACCCGCGCCACCGGCAGATCGAGGTCGTAGGAGACGTCCCGCTTGCCCGCGTTCACGAACGCCTCCGTCGCCGAGGGCCGCGAGACCACCTGCGCCCACAGCCGGAAGGCGGGCTCCAGCGCGCCCTCCTCGGGCACCCGGTTGAACGGGGTGAGCTCGCGGTAGTGCACATCGTCGTGCGAGACGTACGCGCCGGAGCGCAGCAGCTTGAGCACGGGGAGGGACAGCGCGGGAATCCCGGCGAAGACGTCGGCGACGACGTCGAACCACTCACTGCCACCGGCGCTGACGACGATCTCGCCGGCGTCCGCGAACATCCCGTCCCGGTCGAACTCGACGGCGAGGCCGACGAGTCGCTCCAGCCAGGCCCGCACCCGCGCCGGGTCGGCGTCCGGCACCTGGGCCTCGTACCCCGCGACACCGACCAGCCGCAGCGCCCGCGCCCGGCCGACGGCCTCGGCCACGGCCCGCGCGTCCGCCGCCGTCCGCACGCCGGTACGGGCCCGGTCGCCCGCGCCCAGTTCCACGACCACGTCCACCGGCCGGGCGGCCCCCGCGAGGGCCGAGTCCATCAGCTCCACGCCGCGCACCGAGTCGACGTAGCAGACGAAGCGGAAACCGGGGTCGGCGGCGAGCTCACCGGCGAGCCAGCGCAGGGCCGCGCCGTCGACCAGCTCATTGGCGAGGAAGACCCGCTGGAAGCCGAACTCCCGTGCGACGCGCACCTGATGAGGGACGGCCAGGGTGATGCCCCACGCGCCGTGCTCGATCTGGCGCCGGAACAACTGCGGCGCCATGGAGGTCTTGCCGTGCGGCGCGAACGCCAGGCCGTGGCGGGCCGTGTACGACTCCATGAGCGCGAGGTTGTGCGCGAGGCGCTCGGCGGACAGGGCGAGCAACGGGGTGGTGAATCCGCCGGCCGCGTCGAACAGGTTGCGGCGCTGGGCGGCCAGTTCCCGGACGCCGAGGCCGCGGGCGTCCGGCGGGAGGCCCTTGAAGCGGTGGTCGACCCGTTCCTCGGCCAGACGGTCGAGCGCTTCGGTGTCCATGGGAGCCCTTCTTCGTCCGGCGCGTGCTCTTGCCGTTGCATCCTGTGCAACGTTCATTGCATGCAATGCTCACAGCTGTCTAGCATCTCGCCGACAACGGGTCAACGGAGTGATCCCTCCGGAGCTCGGGGGTATCGAGAGGGGGTATCGGGAGTGGACGTGGTCGCGCTGGGCGAATCCATGGTCGCCCTCGTCCCCACCCGCCCCGGCCCCCTGGCCGACGTGCCCTCCTTCTCCCGCGCGATCGGCGGCGCGGAGTCCAACGTGGCCTGCGCGATGGCGGCCCTCGGCCACTCGGCCCGCTGGGTGAGCAGGGTGGGCGCGGACGGGTTCGGGCGGTGCGTGCTGGCGGGGGTCGCGGGGTACGGAGTGGACGTCTCGGCGGTACGGCGCGATCCGTCCCGGCCGACCGGTGTCTACTTCCGCACGGCGGCGGACCGCGGGTCGACGGCGCACGAGGTGGCGTACTACAGGGCGGGGTCGGCGGCGTCGGCGATGTCCGTGGCGAACGTGGACACGAAGGCGGTGCGGGACTGCCGGGTCCTGCACCTGTCGGGGATCACGGCGGGACTGTCGGCGGAGTGCCACGACCTCCTCCGCCACCTGACGGCCCCGGACACCGACCGCCCCCTGATCTCCTTCGACATCAACTACCGGCCGGCCCTGTGGCGGGAGCGGGACGCTCCCCGAACCCTGCTGGAACTGGCACGACGGGCGGACATCGTGTTCGTGGGCGAGGACGAGGCGGAGGAGGTCTGGGGAGTGACGGGGGGCCCGTGGGCGGTCAGGGAACTGCTGCCGGAGCCGGGGGTGCTGGTGGTGAAACAGGGGGAGCGGGGCGCGACGGCCTTTCACCGAGCCGCGGGCGCTCGTGCCGCCGGGGCGAGAGGAGTCCCCCCGCTCGACCGAGACCGAGAGCGGGGGAGGGCGGGCGCCGGGGGTACCTGGGGCACCTGGGATACCGGGGGCACCCGGGCTGTCCCCTCCGGGGGAGGCGCCTCGTCCGGGCCGGGGCGCGCGACCGGCCCCCGGCCCGCCGCGCCGCGCCGCGCCCACGAGCCGACCGCCACCCCGAACCCCCTGGCAGGGGACACCGCCGAGCCGACCCCCACCACGGACGCGGCCGGCGCTTTCGAGCCCGCCCCCACCGTCACCGCCGTATCAGCCACCGGCGCCGGCGACTCCTTCGCCGCCGGCTACCTCTCCGCCACCCTCCGCGCCCTCCCCCCGCGCCAACGCCTCCGCCACGGACACCTTCTCGCCGCGGCCACCCTCACCACCCCCACCGACCTCGCCCCACCCCCCGCCCGCGCCCACGCCGACCACCTCGC
>NZ_LBDA02000003.1 GCF_000980885.2 Streptomyces malaysiense
CGAGGGCCTGAGCCTGGTGTTCCGGCTGCGCAAGGCGTAGGCGCCGAGCGGCCTTCGAGAAGGGCCTGTCCCTCCGGTTCCGGAGGGACAGGCCCTTCTTCGCGGGCATGAACGGCCACCGCACGCGAAAGAACGCGGCCCCGGACCGGAGTCCGGGGCCGCGTTCTCAGCGCTGCCGACGCCTATGGCGTACTACTCACCGTCGCCGGTGCTCAGTTGTCGTCCTCGTCGATCAGGAAACCGCGCATCGGCGAGGGGGCCTGGCCCATCGGGGACGGGCCCTGCGGACGGACCGGAGCCATCGGCTGGGTCATGGCGGGCGTCATCTGCTGCTGACCGCCGTAGGACGGACCGGACGTCTGAGCGGGCGAGCCGCCCATCGTCTGGTTGCCGCCGTAGGACGGGGCGCTCGCGCCGGCCGGGGCCATGGAGGGCGCCGGGGACGGCGGCAGGGACGCGGCGGCCGGGGTACGCGGCGGGGCCAGCGAGTCGTCGGCCTGGGTCTCCAGCTGGCGCAGCTGCGACTCCAGGTACGACTTCAGGCGCGTGCGGTACTCGCGTTCGAAGCCGCGCAGGTCCTCGACCTTGCGCTCCAGCGTGGCGCGAGCGGACTCCAGGGAGCCCATCGCGACGCGGTGCTTCTCCTGCGCGTCCCGCTCCAGGGCGTCGGCCTTGGCACGGGCGTCACGCTCCAGACCCTCGGCGCGGCTGCGGGCCTCGCCGACGATCTTGTTGGCCTCGGAGCGGGCCTCGGCGATCGCCTGGTCGGCGGTCTGCTGGGCCAGCGAGAGGACACGGGCGGCGCTGTCGCCGCCGGGGCCCTGACCGGGACCGCCCATGGGACCGCCCATGGGGCCACCCATCGGACCGCCCATGGGGCCGCCCATCTGCTGCTGCATGGGCGGCTGACCGCCCATCGGGCCCTGACCCATGGAGCCCTGACCCATGGACCCCTGACCCATGGACCCCTGACCCATCGGGCCCTGTCCCATCGGACCCTGGCCCATCGGGCCGGGACCCTGCGGACCACCCTGCCCACTGGGACCGGCGGGCAGCTGCGGGGCACCGCTCGGCAGCTGGGGCGGACCACCCATGGGGCCACCCATCTGCTGCTGCGGCGGGCCCGATATGCCGGCGGGTACCGGAGCGCCGGGACCTCGCATGCCCTGCTGCTGCTGTTCCTGCTCCGGGGGCTTCCGGGAGTTCTGCTGGTTCTGCGCCGCGGCCCGCGTGGCGGCCGCGAGCTTCGCGCGCAGGTCCTCGTTCTCCCGGAGCAGACGGGTCAGTTCGGCTTCGACCTCATCGAGGAAGGCATCGACCTCGTCCTCGTCATAGCCTTCTCGGAGGCGGACGGTCGTGAACTGCTTGTTCCGCACGTCCTCGGGGGTCAACGGCATCTCTTCACCTCAACGTAGTCATCGGCAGTCGGCAAGACCGGATCGTCCACACGCTCATCTCACGAAGTTCTGCACGATGGCGATGAGAATGTAGACGATGATCATCAGTACGAAGAAGGACAGGTCGAGCGCCACGCCCCCGAGACGCAGCGGCGGGATGAACCGCCGCAGAAGCTTCAGCGGTGGATCGGTGACAGTGTAGGTGGCCTCCAGTACGACCACCATCGCCTTGCCGGGTTGCCATGAGCGGGCGAACTGGAAGACGTAGTCCATGACCAGTCGGAAGATGAGCACGACGAGAAACACCATCAGCGCGATGTAGATCACCTGCGCGAACACGCCCATGGCCTGTGTTTCCCTCTCCCCTGTTCCGAGCTCTTGCGTACTGCGGTCCGGTCTGCGTCTCAGCTCTGGTTGAAGAACCCGCCCTCTGCGATGCGGGCCTTGTCCTCCGCCGTGACATCGACGTTAGCAGGAGACAACAGGAACACCTTCTGCGTCACCCGCTCGATACTGCCGTGAAGACCAAACACCAAACCGGCCGCAAAGTCGACAAGTCGCTTGGCGTCTGTGTCATCCATCTCAGTCAGATTCATGATCACCGGGGTGCCCTCACGGAAGTGTTCCCCGATGGTACGGGCCTCGTTGTAGGTCCGCGGGTGCAATGTCGTGATCCGGTAAGGCTCTCGTTCCGACACGACCTTGGGCATGATCACCGGCGCGTTCTTCTCCAGGGACTGGCGTTCTTGTGTGATGGACGCCACGGGCGCGATACGCGCCGGGCGACCGGATTCCGCGGGTAGCGAAGCCGCCCGGGACACCGGTTCACGGGGCGCCGGAGGCTGCACCACTCGCACCGATTCATCCCTTTGGGGCTGATGTGCATCATGCGGTTGATGCAGCGGCTCGTGCCGCCGGTGGTCCCGCTCGGGCTCCGGGTCCAGCTCGGGCTCGAAATCGTCATCGGGGTCGAATCCGCGGCCGTCGTACCCATCGTCCTCCACGAGGCCGAGGTAGACCGCCATCTTGCGCATCGCGCCGGCCATGCTCTGAGTCCTCCGCTCTGTGGTGGATCGACTGACGACTGCCAAGTGCCCGCGATCCACGCGGCCGTTGTGTCCGTTTCGCGAACACTGACCATATTTTCTGCTGTGGTCCGACTTCCTGGCGACGTTACCCGAGCCGGGGACGGACACCGAGTACCGCAGTGCCGACGCGCACATGTGTCGCCCCGGCCGCCACGGCCTGCTCGAGGTCCGCACTCATCCCTGCCGACACCATGGTCGCAGCCGGATGGGCTCGGCGCAGGTCGGTCGACAAATCCATGAGGCGCCCGAACGCCGCCTGTTCGCGTCCCGCGTACTCGCCGGTGAGCGGAGCCACGGTCATCAGACCGTCGAGCCGCAGCCCCGGCGAGCCGGCGACGAGGTCGGCCAACTCTTCGATTCCCGCGGGGGCCACGCCCCCGCGCTCCCCCCGCCCGGTCGCGTCCGCGTCGAGCGCGACCTGGACCAGGCACCCCACCTCGCGCCCGGCGCGCACCGCCTCCTTGGACAGCGCGGTGACGAGCCGTGCGCGGTCGATCGACTGCACGACATCGGCGTAACCGACTACGGAACGGACCTTGTTGGTCTGCAACTGGCCGACGAAGTGCCACTTCAGGGGCAGGTCCGCACAGGCCGCGGCCTTCGGCGCGGCGTCCTGGTCCCGATTCTCGGCGACATGCCGCACACCCAGCCCGGACAGGATCCGCACATCGCTCGCCGGGTAGGTCTTGGTGACCACGATCAGGGTCACCTCCTCCCGCCGCCGGCCCGCGGCCGCGCAGGCGCGGGCGATGCGCTCCTCCACATTCGCCAGGTTCTCGGCGAGTTCGGTCTTACGGTCCGTCATTCCCCATCAGTCCAGCCAGACATAGGCCGCGAGCCGCCCCGTGGTGCGGTCGCGACGGTATGAGAAGTGGTCCCTCGACTCCAGCGTGCACACCGGCGAATGCGCCCGGTCGCACACCCCGAGCCTGTCGAGCTGCGCGTGCACTCCGGCGCTCACGTCGACCGCCGGTGTGCCCCAGCTGGTTTCAGCGTGCGCCGTCGGCTCCACCACCGCCACCTCGGCCCGCATGGTCTCCGGCACCTCGTAGCACCGGCCACAGACGGCCGGTCCGGTGCGGGCGACGATCCGCTCGGGCGCGGCGCCGAGTTCGACCATGGCCCGTACGGTGGCGGGGACGACCCCCTCGACCATTCCGGGCCGGCCCGCGTGGGCCGCGGCGGCGACCCCGGCGACGGGGTCGGCCAGCAGCACCGGCACGCAGTCGGCGGTGAGCACGGCGAGGGCGAGCCCGCGCCGGGCGGTGACGAGGGCGTCGACCTCCGGCACCGGGCGGGTGCCCCAGGGCTCGTCCACCACGGCCACCTCGGCGCCGTGCACCTGGTTCATCCACACCACGCGGGCGGGGTCCAGACCGAGCGACCTGGCGGCCAGCTCCCGGTTGGCGGCTACCGCCCCGGGCGTGTCGCCGACCGCGCCGCCGAGGTTCAGCTCCTCATACGGAGCGGCGCTCACCCCGCCCCACCTGTCGGTGAAGGCGAAGTGCGCGCCGCTCACGCTCTCGCGCTGTCCTATCACTTCAGGAAATCCGGGACGTCCAGTTCCTCGGCCGCGCTGTCCGAGTAGGCGGGACGCGGCGCCGGCGTGACCGGCGGGGCGACCGGGATGTCGGCCACCGGCTCGGGGGCCGGCTCCGGCTCCTCCTTCGGCTTCACACTGCCGAGCGAGCCGAAGGACGGACGGCTCTCGGGCTGCCGTACCGGCGCGGGCTCCTCGCGGCGGGCGGGGGCCGGGGCGGCGGCCGAGGTCAGGCCGTTCTCCCGGCGGGCCGGCGGCTGGCCGCCGTCGAAGCCGGCCGCGATCACGGTGACGCGGACCTCGTCGCCGAGGGCGTCGTCGATGACCGCGCCGAAGATGATGTTGGCCTCGGGGTGGGCGGCCTCGCTGACCAGCTGGGCCGCCTCGTTGATCTCGAAGAGGCCGAGGTCGGAGCCGCCGGAGATGGAGAGCAGCACGCCGCGGGCGCCGTCGATGGACGCCTCCAGGAGCGGCGAGGAGATCGCCATCTCGGCGGCGGCCACCGCGCGGTCGTCGCCGCGGGCCGAGCCGATGCCCATGAGGGCCGAACCGGCCTCGGACATGACCGACTTCACGTCGGCGAAGTCCAGGTTGATCAGGCCCGGGGTGGTGATGAGGTCGGTGATGCCCTGGACACCGGAGAGCAGGACCTGGTCGGCGGACTTGAAGGCGTCCAGGACCGAGACCTGGCGGTCCGAGATGGACAGCAGCCGGTCGTTCGGGATGACGATGAGGGTGTCGACCTCTTCGCGCAGCTCGGCGATCCCGTCCTCGGCCTGGTTCGCGCGGCGCCGTCCCTCGAAGGTGAACGGGCGCGTGACCACGCCGATGGTGAGGGCGCCCAGCGAGCGCGCGATGTTGGCCACGACGGGTGCGCCGCCGGTTCCGGTGCCGCCGCCCTCACCGGCGGTCACGAAGACCATGTCGGCCCCCTTGAGGACCTCCTCGATCTCCTCGCGGTGGTCCTCGGCGGCCTTGCGGCCGACGGCCGGGTTGGCGCCGGCGCCGAGTCCGCGGGTGAGTTCCCTGCCGACGTCCAGCTTGACGTCGGCGTCGCTCATCAACAGCGCCTGCGCGTCGGTGTTGATGGCGATGAACTCGACACCCTTGAGACCGACCTCGATCATCCGGTTGATGGCATTGACACCACCGCCGCCGACACCGATGACCTTGATGACTGCGAGGTAGTTCTGCGGTGCTGCCACGTCGAAGGCCTCTCGCCTCGAATTACGTCGCCGCCGCGGGCGGTTGCCCGCGCCGTGACGACAGATGCCGAATGGGACGGTCCGTAGCGCCGACCCGAACCCTAAGCCTGAAGTTTAGGGTTACCAGTGTGTCTGTTCCCTGGAGTCTTCTGAACAGGACACTAAGTCGACAAGTGGCGCCCGTTCAACGAACACGCCGAACCTCCCGTTTTTCTTTTCACCCTATGTGATCAGCCATAGCGGTGCCCAACCAGGGTGCTGGCCTGCACTGATGTCCGTCAACTCGCCGATGACGCAGGGGCGGTGGGGACGCTGACGTCGAAGTGGCGTGCGCCGGAAGCTGCTTTCATGAGTGCGGTGAGGGTCCGTGCCTTGGCACGGCCGTTCTCCCCGCTCCCCCAGGCCACGGTGCGGCCGCCGGTCAACTCCAGCCGGATGTCGTCGTAGGAGTGCACCTCGACGGTGCCGGTGAGGCGCCTGACCTGGCCCGGCAGTTCACCGGCGACCAGGACGGCCTCGCGCACCAGCCGGTCGGTGCCGAAGCGCCGCAGGCTCGCGGCGGCCGAGCCCGACGCGGACGCGGACATCCGCAGCAGCGGAACACCCTTGGGCGCCTGCGCGACCGTGGCGAACCGGACACCCTTGTGGTCGACTTCGACGAAATTCTTTCCTTTTCGCACCAGTAGTACCGGGGTGCGCTCGGTCACCTTCAGCTCGATGTCGTGCGGCCAGGAACGGGACACGTCGACGGTGTCGATTCGCGGCAGTTTGTGGCGCATTCGGGCCGCGACGGCGTCGGTGTCGACCGACGCCAAGGGCGCCCCCACCGGTACGGCGGCGGCGTCAAGCACCTCGGCGGGCGTCAGCACCCGGGTGCCGGACACCGGGACGCGCTCGACGCGCAGCCACGAGGAGCCGTACAACACCCATACGGAGCCTGCCGACACGAGCACCAGGGCCACGGCCAGGATGACGATCGTACGAAGACGTAGTCGCTTTATCCTTCGGACGGGCGACGAGCCGGACGACTCCTGCTGGCGTTCTCCACGTTCGCGAGTCGTCGGTCCGGCCACGCTCACCACCCTTTCGTCATACGGTCCTAACGGCGCGAGGCGATGGCCTCGTACACCATGCCGACGAGCAGCTCGTCGGCGTCCCGGCGGCCGAACTCGCTCGCGGAGCGCGACATCTCGTAGAGCCGGTGCGGGTCGGCGAGCACGGGCAGCACGTTGTTCTGCACCCACTCGGGCGTCAGTTCCGCGTCGTCCACGAGGAGGCCGCCACCCGCCTTGACCACCGGCTGGGCGTTCAGCCGCTGTTCACCGTTGCCGATGGGCAGCGGGACGTAGGCGGCCGGCAGTCCGACGGCGGAGAGTTCGGCGACGGTCATCGCGCCCGCGCGGCAGAGCATCATGTCGGCCGCGGCGTACGCGAGGTCCATCCGGTCCAGGTAACTTACCGGGATGTAGGGGGGCATCCCCGGCATCTGCTGGACCTGCGGCAGTTCGTTCTTCGGGCCGACCGCGTGCAGGATCTGGATACCGGCCTGCTGGAGCCACGGGGCGACCTGCTGGACGACCTCGTTGAGCCGGCGCGCGCCCTGCGAGCCGCCGGAGACCAGCAGCGTGGGCAGGTTGGGGTCGAGGCCGAAGCGGTGCCGGGCCTCCGGGCGCACGGCGGCGCGGTCCAGCGTGGCGATGGAACGGCGCAGCGGGATGCCGATGTAGCGCGAGCCCCGCAGCTTGCTGTCCGGAGTGGAGACGGCGACCTGTGCCGCGTACCGGGACCCGATCTTGTTGGCCAGCCCCGGCCGGGCGTTGGCCTCGTGGATCACGATGGGCACGCCGAGCCGCTTGGCGGCGAGGTAGGCGGGCAGCGCGACATAGCCGCCGAAGCCGGCCACGGCGTCCGCCTTGGTGCGTTCGAGGATCTGCTCGGCGGCCTTGATGGTGCCGCGCAGCCGCCCCGGGACGGTGATCAGTTCGGGAGTGGGCTTGCGCGGCAGCGGCACCGCGGGGATCAGCGCCAGCTCGTAGCCGCGCTCCGGGACGAGCCGGGTCTCCAGACCGCGCTCCGTGCCCAGGGCCGTGATCCCCACGCTCGGGTCCTGCCTGCGCAGGGCGTCCGCGAGGGCGAGCGCGGGCTCGATGTGGCCGGCGGTCCCTCCACCGGCGAGTACGACATGCACCGAAATTCACCGCTCTCCGGACGAACGCGCCGCCGAGGCACGCCGTCGCATCGTGTTCCATCTCCGAGGCCCCCGATCCGCACCGGAGCCTCCCGCCCGCTTTCTACCAAAGCGAGGTTGCCGCAGCGCAAGCGCCGTCCGCGCAGCGGGGTCGTCACGCGCGAACGCGATCAGCAGCCCGATGGCGAACATGGTCGGCAGCAGGGCGGATCCTCCGTAGGAGAACAGCGGGAGCGGAACACCGGCGATCGGCAGCAGACCGAGCACCGCGCCGATGTTGATCACCGCCTGAGCGAGGATCCAGGTGGTCACGCCTCCCGCGGCGTACCTCACGAAGGGGTCTTTCGTGCGTCCGGCCACGCGGATACCCGCATAGCCTAGAGCCGCGAACAGGGCGAGCACCGACAGTGTCCCCGCCAGGCCCAGTTCCTCACCGGTGACCGCGAAGATGAAGTCGGTGTGCGCTTCCGGCAGTTGGCCCCATTTTTCCACACTCGCGCCGAGCCCGGAGCCGAAGAGTCCGCCGGAGGCGAGCGCGTAGATGCCGTGCACGGCCTGCCAGCAGTCGGCGCCCTGGGCCCGGGGCTCGGTGGCGCCGATGCAGGCGAGGCGGGCCATCCGGTTGGGGCTGGTCTCGATCAGGATGACCCCGATCACGACCGCGACCGAGAGCACGCCCGCGAACAGCCGGGTCGGGGCGCCCGCGAGCCACAGCAGTCCGAACAGGATCGCTGTGAGAATGATCGCGGTTCCCATGTCGCCGCCGAGCATGATCAGTCCGAGCAGCAGGAAGGCGGCCGGTACCAGCGGCACCAGCATGTGCTTCCACTGGGTCAGCAGTTTCCGCTCCTGCTTGCGGGCGATCAGGTCGGCGCCCCACAGCACCAGGGCGAGCTTGCCGAACTCGCTGGGCTGGATCTGGAAGGAGCCGCCGAGGGAGATCCAGTTCTGGTTGCCGTTGACCGACATCCCTATCCCGGGGACCTGCACCAGGGCCATCATGACGACGGCGCCGGCGAGGATCGGGTAGGCCAGCGCCCGGTGCAGCTTCACCGGCATCCGGGAGGCCGCGAGCAGCAGGACGCCGCCGATCACCGCGGCCAGCATCTGCTTACGGAAGAAGTACGAGCCCGGCAGCGACATCTGGAGCGCGGTCACCTGGGAGGCCGAGTAGACCATCACCAGGCCGAGCACCGTGATCAGCATGCTGCCGCCGACGATCAGGTAATAGGCGGTCAGCGGCCGGTCCCAGGCCCGCCGGGCCCGCGTGACCAGCCGCTGTACGGGGTTCTCGCGCGCGGAACCGGGGACGGCGGAGCGCCGGGACGCCCGCTGCACAGGGGGCTTTCCGGTACGGCTACTGGGCATCGGCGCCTCCACTGGACGTCGGCCGCCCCACGCGTCCCTCCCAGGATCCGCCCGGCGGGCGGCCGGGGTCAGGCGCGGAGTTCGCCGACCGCCGTCGCGAACGCGTCACCGCGCTGGTTGTAGTTGGTGAACATGTCCATGGAGGCGCAGGCCGGCGCGAGGAGCACCGTGTCCCCGGCGACCGCGAGCCGCTTGGCCTCCGTCACCGCCTGGACCATCGCCCCAGTGTCGGTCCGGTCGAGGTCGACCACGGGTACTTCCGGGGCGTGTCGCGCAAGGGCCTCGCGGATCAGGGCCCGGTCGGCGCCGATCAGGACGACGGCGCGCAGGTGCTTCGCCGAGGCGGCGACCAGTTCGTCGAAGGTCGCGCCCTTGGCGAGGCCGCCCGCGATCCACACGATCGACTCGTACGCCGCCAACGATGCCTGCGCGGCGTGGGTGTTGGTGGCCTTGGAGTCGTCCACGTAGGCCACGCCGTCGATGTCGGCGACGTGCTCGATGCGGTGGGCGTCCGGCCGGAAGGCGCGCAGCCCGTCCCGTACGGCCTGGGCGGGCACCCCGAAGGCCCGTGCGAGGGCCGCGGCGGCCAGGGCGTTGGCGATGTTGTGCGGGACGGGCGGCCGGACGTCGGAGACCTCGGCCAGCTCCTGCGCGTTCTTCTGCCGGTTCTCGACGAAGGCGCGGTCGACCAGGAGGCCCTCCACCACGCCGAGTTGGGAGGGTCCGGGCGTGCCGAGGGTGAACCCGACGGCCCGGCAGCCCTCTTCGACGTCGGCCCCGCGCACCAGGTCCTCGGTGGCCTGGTCGGCCACGTTGTAGACGCAGGCGACCTGGTTGCCCTCGTAGATCCGGCCCTTGTCGGCGGCGTAGGCCGCCATGGAGCCGTGCCAGTCGAGGTGGTCGGGGGCGAGGTTGAGGACGGCGGCGGAGTGGGCGCGCAGCGAGGGCGCCCAGTGCAGCTGGTAGCTGGACAGCTCCACGGCGAGGACGTCGTACGTCTCCTCGCCCAGGACGGCGTCCAGCAGCGAGACCCCGATGTTGCCGACGGCCGCCGTGCGCAGGCCCGCCGCCTCCAGGATGGAGGCGAGCATCCGCACGGTGGTGGTCTTGCCGTTGGTGCCGGTGACGGCCAGCCAGGGGGCCGCGTCGGGCCCCCGGAGCCGCCAGGCCAGCTCCACGTCGCCCCAGACCGGTACGCCCGCCTCGCCGGCCGCCCGGAAGAGCGGCTTGCCGGGCTGCCAGCCGGGGGCGGTGACGATCAGCTCGGTGCCCTCCGGGAGGGTCGCGCCGTCACCCAGGCGCACGGTGATGCCGAGCGCACGGAGTTCCTCGGCCTGCTCGCGGGCGCGGGCGTCGTCGCCGTCGTTGACGACGGTGACGATCGCGCCGCGCGCGTGCAGTGCCTTGGCCGCCGGGACGCCGGAGACGCCGAGTCCCGCGACGGTGACGTGCTTGCCCTGGAAGTCGAAGGGCGCCGAGCCGGTGGTCACTTTTCCGCTGCCCATCCCGCGTAGAAGAGGCCAAGTCCGACGATCACACAGATGCCTTGGATGATCCAGAAGCGGACCACTACCAGGACCTCGGACCAGCCCTTGAGTTCGAAGTGGTGCTGGAGTGGCGCCATCCGGAAGACACGCTTCCCGGTGAGCCGGAAGGAGCCGACCTGGATGACGACCGACATGGTGATGAGGACGAACAGGCCGCCCATGATGGCCACCAGCAGCTCGGTGCGGGAGAGGATGGCCAGGCCGGTGAGGACACCGCCGAGGGCGAGCGAGCCGGTGTCGCCCATGAAGATCTTCGCCGGGGAGGTGTTCCACCACAGGAAGCCCAGACAGGCGCCCATCAGCGCGGAGGCGACCACCGCCAGATCGAGCGGGTCGCGCACCTCGTAGCAGGCGGCCGGGTTGGTGAGGGTCTGCGCGTTGGCGCAGGACTCCTGGTACTGCCAGACGCCGATGAACGTGTAGGCGCCGAAGACGAGGACGGAGGCGCCGGTGGCGAGGCCGTCCAGACCGTCGGTCAGGTTCACGCCGTTCGACATCGCGAGGATCATGAACAGCGCCCAGATGACGAACAGCACCGGGCCGATCGACCAGCCGAAGTCCGTGATGAACGACAGCTTGGTGGAGCCCGGGGTGTTGCCGCGGGCGTCGGGGAACATCAGCGACAGCACGGCGAAGGCGATGCCGACGATCAGCTGGCCGGCCATCTTCGCCTTGGCCCGCAGACCCAGCGAACGGCGCTTGACGATCTTGATGTAGTCGTCCAGGAAGCCGACCAGGCCCATGCCGACCATCAGGCCGAGCACCAGCAGGCCGGAGAACGTCGGCGGCTTGCCGGTGATCACCTTGGACAGGAAGTACGCGGCCACCGTCGCCAGGATGAAGGCGATACCACCCATGGTCGGCGTACCGCGCTTGCTGAGGTGCTCGCGCGGGCCGTCGTCACGGATGAACTGGCCGTAGCCCTTGCGGGCCAGCAGCTTGATCAGCAGCGGGGTGCCGACCAGGGTGAGGAAGAGGCCAATGACACCCGAGAACAGGATCTGGTTCATCATCGGGCCGCAACCTCACCCTCGGCACCGGTCTCCAGCAGCGCCGCGGCGACACCTTCGAGCCCCACCGAACGGGACGCCTTCACGAGGACGACGTCCCCCGGGCGCAACTCGCTGCGCAACAGGTCGATCGCCGCCTGTGCGTCGGACACGTGCACCGACTCCTCACCCCACGAACCCTCGTTATATGCGCCCAGTTGCAGCCAGGAGGCCTCAATCCCCCCGACGGCGACGAGCTTGCTGACGTTGAGCCGGACGGCGAGCCGTCCGACGGCGTCGTGCTCGGCGAGCGCCTCGCCCCCCAGCTCGGCCATCTTGCCGAGCACCGCCCAGGTGCGCCGCCCCTGGCCCATGGCCGCGAGTGCCCGGAGGGCGGCCCGCATGGACTCGGGGTTGGCGTTGTAGGCGTCGTTGACGATGGTCACGCCGTCCGGGCGCTCGGTGACCTCCATGCGCCAGCGGGAGAGGGAGCCCGCCCCGGAGAGCGCGGTGGCGATCTCTTCCGCGGACATGCCCAGCTCATGGGCGACGGCGGCCGCGGCGAGCGCGTTCGACACGTGGTGCTCACCGTACAGGCGCATGGTCACATCGGATGCACCGGAGGGTGTGTGAAGCCTGAAGGCGGGCTGTCCGGTGTCCGTGAGTCGTACGTTCTCGGCGCGTACGTCCGCTTCGGCCGACTCTCCGAAAAGGACCACCTTCGCCTTGGTACGCGGTGCCATGGCGCGCACCAGCGGGTCGTCGGCGTTGAGGACGGCCGCGCCGTCCTCGGGCAGCCCCTCGATGATCTCGCCCTTGGCCTGGGCGATCTGCTCGCGGCCGCCGAACTCGCCGATGTGGGCGCTGCCGACGTTGAGGACCACGCCGATCCGCGGCGGGGTGAGGCCGGTGAGGTAGCGGATGTGGCCGATGCCGCGGGCGCCCATCTCCAGGACCAGGAAACGGGTTTCCTCGGTCGCGGTGAGGGCGGTCAGCGGCAGCCCGATCTCGTTGTTGAACGAACCCGGTGTGAACACCGTCGGCGCCTTGCCGCTCAGCACCTGGGCGATGAGGTCCTTGGTACTGGTCTTGCCCGCCGAGCCGGTCAGGGCGACGAGGGTCGCGCCGAGCCGGGCGACGACGTGCCGGGCGAGGGCGCCGAGGGCGCTCTGGACGTCCTCGACCACGATCGCGGGCACGCCGACCGGGCGCGACGCCAGTACGGCGACCGCGCCCGCCTCGACGACCTGCGGTGCGAAGTCGTGGCCGTCCGCCCGCTCGCCGACGAATGCGGCGAACAGGCTGCCGGGCACCACTTCCCGGGAGTCCCGGACGACCGGTCCGGTGACCTGCACGGACGGATCCGGTATGTCGTGCGTCTGCCCGCCGACGACAGCTGCGATCTCGGCGAGGGAGAGGGCGATCACAAATTCATCCCTGGGTCTTCTGGATAGCTTCGCGAAGCACCTGGCGGTCGTCGAAGGGACGGACCACACCGGCGATGTCCTGGCCCTGCTCGTGGCCCTTGCCCGCGACCAGCACGGTGTCGCCGGCCTGGGCGCGGCCCACGGCGGCGGCGATGGCGGCGGCCCGCTCCTCGAAGAGGAGCACCTCGCCGCGCTCGTGCGCGGGCACGGAGGCCGCGCCCTGGAGCATGGTCGCGAGGATCGCGAGCGGGTCCTCGGAGCGGGGGTTGTCCGAGGTCAGTACGGCCGTGTCGGCGAGCCGGGCCGCCGCGGCGCCCATCGGGGCGCGCTTGGTCTGGTCGCGGTCGCCGCCGCAGCCCAGGACGATGTGCAGCCGGCCCTTGGTGACCTTGCGCAGCGCCTTGAGCACCGACTCGACCGCGTCGGTCTTGTGGGCGTAGTCCACGACCGCGAGGTAGGGCTGCCCGGCGTCGACGCGCTCCAGGCGGCCGGGGACGCCCGGGACGGCGGCGATGCCGTCGGCGGCGGTCTGCGGGTCGAGGCCGGCCGCGGCGAGTGCGACGACGGCGGCGAGGGTGTTCGCCACGTTGAAGGGGCCGGCCAGCGGCGACCTGGCCTGCACCCGCTCGCCGTTCGGGCCGAGGACCGTGAACGTCGAGTCCAGCGGGCCGACCTGGACGTGCTCGGCGCGCCAGTCGGCGTCGGGGTGGCCCTCGGCGGAGAAGGTGACGACGGGGACGGTGGCCTCGGCGGCGAGGCGGCGGCCGTACTCGTCGTCGGCGTTGACGACGCCGAGCCTGCTGCGTGCCGGCGTGAAGAGCTGCGCCTTGGCCTGGAAGTAGTCCTCCATGCCGGAGTGGAACTCCATGTGCTCCGGGCTGAGGTTGGTGAAGACCGCGATGTCGAAGACGCAGCCGTCGACCCGGCCGAGGACCAGGGCGTGGCTGGAGACCTCCATGGCGACCGCCTCGGTGCCGCGTTCGCGCATGACGGCGAAGAGGGCCTGGAGGTCGGTGGCTTCGGGGGTGGTGCGCTCGGACTTGATGCGCTCGTCGCCGATGCGCATCTCCACGGTGCCGACCAGGCCGGTGGCCTTCGCGGTCCGCAGGCCGCCCTCGACCAGGTAGGCCGTGGTGGTCTTGCCGGAGGTGCCGGTGATGCCGATCTGGAGCAGGTCGCGGCCCGGGTGGCCGTAGATCGTGGCCGCCAGTTCGCCCATCAGGGCCCGCGGGTCGGGCACCACCAGGACCGGCAGTCCGGTCGCGGCGGCGCGCTCGGCGCCGGTCGGGTCGGTCAGCACGGCGGTCGCGCCGAGGCCGGCGGCCTGGGTGACGAAGTCGGCGCCGTGCAGGCGGGCGCCCGGGAGGGCGGCGTACAGGTCGCCGGGGCGGACGGCGCGCGAGTCGTGGGTGATCCCGGTGATCTCGGCGGTGGCGTCCGGGGCGGCGGCACCCAGCTGATCGGCCAGCTCCGCGAGGGGTGTGGCGGAGACGTGGACCGGTCGCGGCGGTCCCGGATATGTCACGGAAGCGCCCTTCTGGGTGGTTTGGGACTGATCAGCGTGTGGCACGGCGGTGAGCGTACCGGGCTCACCGGCCCTGGAGCTAAAAAGGGGCCCGCGCGCAGTGCGGTCCGGCACGGGCGGTGGGGGCAGGCGGGCGGACGAGGGCTCGGGGTCCGGACGGTTCCCGGGTCCTGGGGTGATCGTTGTCACTGGCTGGATCCTGTGCTTTCGGTGCTGGTCAGGGCTTGTAGTCGACCGGCAGGTTCGCGGGCGGCGCGCCGGTGGGCGGGACCTGGAGGGTCTTCAGGGCGAACTCCATGACCTTCTTGTAGATGGGCCCGCAGATCTGGCCGCCGAAGTAGCCGCCGGAGGTGGCGTTCTGGATGGCGCAGTAGACCGTGATGCGGGGCTTGTCCGCGGGGGCGAACCCGGCGAAGGACGAGGTGTAGCCGTGGTATCTGCCGGTGGCCGGATCCACTCGGTTGGCGGTGCCGGTCTTGCCGGCCACGTTGTAACCGGGGATGCGCGCGGAGATGCCGGTGCCCTGTTCGTCGTCGACCACGGACTCCAGCATCTCGGCGACCGACTCGGCGGTCTTCGCGCTGACGACCCTCGTCTCCTCGGGCTTGGCCGCGGGGGTGAACCGGCCGTCGGGTCCCTTGGTGCCGCGGATCAGGCTCGGCTGGACCCGGACGCCGCCGTTGGCGATGGTCGAGTACACGGACGCGGCCTGGAGGGCGTTGATGGAGAAGCCCTGGCCGAAAGGGATCGTGTACTGCTGCGAGGTGGACCACTTCTGCGGCGGCGCCAGGATGCCGGGGGTCTCGCCGGGGAAGTGCAGCCCGGTGTAGCTGCCGATGCCGAACTTGCGCAGGTAGGAGTAGAGGACCTTGTTGGCCTGCGGCTGGGTCTTGCCGAGCTGGCCCGTGGCGAGGATGGTCCCGATGTTGCTGGACTTGGCGAGCACGCCGTTGAGCGTGAGGTTCCAGGTGGCGTGGTCGACGTCGTCCTGGAAGAGCCGGTCGCCGCGGTGCAGCCGGTTGGGTACGACGACATGGGTGAGCGGGGTCGCCGCGTTCTCCTGGAGGACGGCCGACATGGACATCACCTTGGCGGTGGAGCCGGGCTCGTAGGCGTCCTGGACGGCCGCGTTGCCGAGCGTGTCCGGGTCCGCCTTGGAGAGGTCGTTGGGGTCGAACCCCGGCGCGTCGGCCATGGCGAGGATCTGGCCGGTACGGGTGTCCTGCACGACGACGTAGCCGCGGTCGGCCTTGGACTTCTTCACCTGCTCGGCGATGGCGTTCTGGGCCGCCCACTGGATGTCGCGGTCGATGGTCAGCTCGATGTCGGAGCCGGGCACGGCGGGCGTCTCGGCGGAGCCCGCGGTGGGCACCTCGCGGCCGCCGGACTGGGCGTAGCGGATCTTGCCGTTCTTCCCGGCGAGCTGCTTCTCCAGCATCCGCTCGATGCCGCCGCCGCCCTGACCGTCGGCGTTCACCCAGCCCAGTATCCCGGCGGCGAGGTCGCCGTTCGGGTACACGCGCTGACTGCTGGGGTCGGCGAAGACCCCGGCGAGGACGTTGACGGTGCCGGCCTTCTGGGCGAGGGCCGACCTCAGGTCCTTGATCTGCTTCCAGACCTGGGGGGTCTGCCGGGTGGCGAGCCGGGTGTAGCGGGAGTTCTTGTCGGCGGGCCGCAGCTTCTTCACCAGGTCCGCCTGGTCCTGCCCGAGGATCGGCGCGAGCAGGGCGGCGGCCCGCTCGGGGCCGTCGGCGATCTTCAGCTGCTCGGCGCTGAACATCGTGGGGTCGGCCGTGATGTCGTAGGCGTCCACGCTGACGGCGAGGGCCACGCCGTTGCGGTCCGTGATGCCGCCGCGCTCGGCGGCCAGCGTGTGCACGACGTACCGGTTCACCTCGGCCTTCGCCGCGTACGCGCTCGCCTCCACGGCCTGCACCTGGAGCAGTCGTACGACGAAGGTGGCCAGCACCAGGCCGAGGGCGAGGCCCACCAGGCGCAGCCGGGGCCGGGGGCTGCCGAGCCGCAGCGGGCGCTGGGCGGGCACCCGGCCCGCGCTCGGGCGCCGGACCGGCCGGGCGCCGGGGCCGGGCTGCCTGCGCGCGGCGCCCTGCGGCCGGGACGGCTTCGCGGGGCGGGGCACGCGGCGGCGCGGGGGTTCCCTGTCGGACACTTCCGTCACCTGCCGGGGGTCGGGGTGGGAACGGGCTGGGGGGTGGTGGAGGCGGTCGCGGCCGGGGCCGCGGCGGCGCCGCCGCGGGGCGGTACCGGGCTCGGTGCCCCGCTCGGCGTGGCCGGGGTGGCCGGGAGGCCGGGCGGCGGGGTGAGAGCCGGGGACTCGGGGGCGGGCGGGCCCTCCAGGACGGCCGGCTCGGGGACGGCGGCGCGGGGGACGCCCTCGACCCTGCCGTTCGGGTCGAGGAAGGCGGGGTCGCCGCCGGGGACCATGCCGAGTTCGTGGGCCCGGCGCTCCAGGGCGTCGGGGGAAGAGTAGGCGTCGATGTCCCGCTGGAGGGCCTGTTCCTCGTCGGTGAGGTTCTGGGTCCGCTTCTGGAGATCGGCGAGTTCGAACGAACCCTCGCTGAGCGCGGAGTTCAGCACCAGCAGCCCGATGAGGCCGCCGCCGAGGAGGAGGACGACGAGGAGGACGAACGGGGTGCGGGCGGCCTTGGCGCGGCCGGCCGGGAAGAGCCGGGCGAGCCGCGCGGCCCTCCCCTTCACTTCGGGATTCCTAGGCACCGCTCCCCCAGTGGGTTCCGGGGACCGCGGTCCCGGGGGCCGGCCCACCCGTACGGCTCACTCGGCGTCCTCCCTGATGCGCTCGGCGCCCCGCAGCCTGGCGGGGGCGGCCCGGCGGTTCTCTGCGATCTCTTCCTCGGTGGGAAGTTCGGCACCGCGGGTGAGCAGCTTGAGCCGCGGCTGGTAGCGCTCGGGCACCACCGGCAGTCCGGGCGGTGCGGTGTTCGCCGCGCCCGCCGCGAACACCTGTTTGACCAGCCGGTCCTCCAGCGAGTGGTACGACAGCACGGCGACCCGCCCGCCGACGGCCAGGGCCCGCACGGCGGCCGGGATCGCCCGCTCCAGGACCGACAGTTCGCCGTTGACCTCGATGCGCAGCGCCTGGAAGGTGCGCTTGGCCGGGTTGCCGCCGGTGCGCTTGGCGGCCTGCGGCAGCGAGTCGCGGATCAGCTCCACCAGGCGGGCGCTGTTGTCGAACGGCTCCTTCTCCCGCTCGCGCACGATCGCGCCGACGATCCGCTTGGCCTGCTTCTCCTCGCCGTACGCGCGCAGGATGCGCACCAGTTCGCCCGCCGGATAGGTGTTGAGGACCTCGGCGGCGCTCATGCCGGTCGTCTGGTCCATGCGCATGTCGAGCGGCGCGTCCTGGGCGTAGGCGAAGCCGCGGTCGGCCTCGTCCAGCTGCATGGAGGACACGCCGAGGTCGAACAGGACGCCCTGGACGCGCGGGACGCGCAGCCGCTCCAGGACCTCGGGCAGTTCGTCGTAGACGGCGTGCACCAGGGTGGCCCGCTCGCCGAAGGGCGCGAGCCGTTCCCCGGACAGGCGCAGCGCCTCCTTGTCCCGGTCGAGGCCGATCAGGCGGACCTCGGGGAAGCGGGTCAGCAGCGCCTCGCTGTGCCCGCCGAGGCCCAGGGTGCAGTCGACGACCACCGCTCCAGGGCGCTCCAGGGCGGGTGCCAGCAGGTCCAGGCACCGCTGGAGCATCACCGGGACGTGTCGACTCTGGCTCAAGGGGGCCTCTCATTCCGGCGAGGCGCCGTGCGCACCGCGGGCTCCCGCCAGCTCGTGAACAGGGCGTCGGCCGGCGCCGGAAGCGTCAGCCGACCGGTGAGCGGGAGGAGGCCGAGCCGTACGTACGCGCCGCGCACGCGGGGAGACTGATCCGGGCGGGTGCCGGGTCTCCGGGGTTTCACCAGCAGGGAGAAGCACGCCTCCCGCTTCGCGCCACTTTAGTCCACGGTGTCTCACGGTCAATCAACCGGCCTGCGCGTCGCGCACCGCCTCCGCGCGGACGCCGTCTTTCGAAGGGATTCACCCTTCCGGCCCCGGTTTGCCGTCCGTATGGGGTAGCTCACAACAAGCCACGATGACGTTCTTTGTCCGCTCTCACAGCAGGCCACGTCCACGAGCGACCAGTAACGTCATGAGTATGTCGACTTCCGCAGCAGTTCCCACTGGATCCGAAGGCGCCATAAGTGGCCGTGGCGCCGTGACCGACCGCCTGGTGGAGGCCAACCAGCGATATGCCGCCGAGTTCGCCGATCCCGGCATGGACGCCCGTCCCGTGCTCAAGGTCGCCGTCGTGGCGTGCATGGACGCCCGTCTCGACCTGCACGCCGCCCTCGGACTCGAGCTCGGCGACTGTCACACCATCCGCAACGCGGGCGGGGTGGTCACCGACGACGTCATCCGCTCCCTGACCATCAGCCAGCGGGCGCTGGGCACCCGCAGCGTGGTGCTCATCCACCACACCAACTGCGGCATGGAGACCATCACCGAGGAGTTCCGGCACGACCTGGAGATGGAGGTCGGCCAGCGCCCGTCGTGGGCGGTGGAGTCCTTCCGCGACGTCGACCAGGACGTACGGCAGTCGATGCAGCGGGTGCGTACCTCGCCGTTCCTGCTGAGCACCGAGGACGTGCGCGGCTTCGTGTTCGACGTGCGTACCGGCGAACTGCGCGAGGTGGACGCGGCCTGACCGGCACCCCGGCCGTCCCGGGGCACTTTCCGTTCCGACTTCCGCCCCCGAGGCGATCCCCACCGAAACGTATCGAAAGCCTGGCCGAAAGGGCCGTACGACCGACATCGTGCGGGCAGTTGTCCACAGGCGGTGACACGAATCGGTAACGGCAGCGAGAATGCGGTGTGCGACATCGCGCGGAACCATTTCCGCGTGGTGTCCGTGTTTCGGGGTGGGCCGGCCGTGACCGAGCGTGCCGGCCCAGGAAGAACGGGCCGAGGAGGGCCGGGTGACGACCTATGACGGTCGAGAGAACCTCAGCGATCTGAGTGCCACCGTGGAACGGGTGCGCGGCTCGGTGGAAGGCGTGATCGAGGGCAAGCCCGAGATCGTACGGCTCGCACTGACCGTGCTGCTCGCCGAGGGCCATCTGCTGATCGAGGACGTTCCCGGCGTGGGCAAGACGATGCTCGCCAAGGCGCTGGCGCGGTCCATCGACTGCTCGGTGCGGCGTATCCAGTTCACGCCCGACCTGCTGCCCTCGGACATCACCGGTGTCTCCATCTGGGACCAGCAGCGCCGCGACTTCGAGTTCAAGCCGGGCGCGGTCTTCGCGCAGATCGTGATCGGCGACGAGATCAACCGCGCCTCGCCCAAGACCCAGTCGGCGCTGCTGGAGTCCATGGAGGAGCGCCAGGTCACCATCGACGGGCAGTCCTATGAACTGCCCAGTCCCTTCATGGTGGTGGCCACCCAGAACCCGGTCGAGATGGAGGGCACCTACCCGCTGCCCGAGGCCCAGCGGGACCGCTTCATGGCCCGTGTCTCCGTCGGCTACCCGAGCGTGGAGGCCGAGCTCCAGATGCTGGACGTGCACGGCGGGGCCAACCCGCTGGACGACCTCCAGCCGGTGGCGCACGCGCACGAGATCGTGAAGCTGATCGACGCGGTGCGCGGGGTGCACGTCGCCGAACCGGTGCGGCGGTACGCGGTGGAGCTGGTCGCCGCCACCCGCGTCCACCCCGACCTCAGACTCGGCGCCTCGCCGCGCGCCACCCTGCATCTGCTGCGCGCCGCGAAGGCGTCCGCCGCCCTGGCCGGCCGGGAGTACGCGCTGCCGGACGACGTCCGGGAACTCTCCGTCGCCGTCCTGGCCCACCGGCTGCTGCCCACCGCCCAGGCCCAGCTCAACCGCCGCAGCGCGGAGCAGATGGTGCAGGAGATCCTCCAGCGCACACCGGTGCCCGCGGCCCCGGGCACGCGCGGCGGACTCGACGGCATCGGCCGCGGCGTGCCGGCCTATCCCCAGCGGCCCCCGCGAGGTCTGTGATGAGCGCCGGGGGGACGGCGCGGACGGCGGGCGGGCGCGCGGACGCGGGCGGCGTCCGCACCGCGCTGGCCGGTCTGACCACCCGCGGCCGCTCCTTCCTGGCGGCCGGGATCGCCGCCGCGATCTGCGCCTACGTGCTGGGCCAGAGCGAACTGCTGCGCGTCGGCCTGCTGCTGGCCGCGCTGCCGCTGACCTGCGCGACGGTGCTCCACCGCACCCGCTACCGGGTGTCCGGCACCCGGGCGCTGTCCCCCGCGCGCGTCCCGGCCGGCGGCGAGGCCCGGGTCCGGCTGCGGATGGACAACGTCTCCCGGCTGCCCACCGGGCTGCTGATGCTCCAGGACCGGGTGCCCTATGTGCTCGGGCCCCGGCCCCGGTTCGTGCTGGACCGGATGGAGCCGGGCGGCCGCCGCGAGGTGTCCTACCGGGTCCGCTCGGACCTGCGCGGCCGCTATCCGCTCGGCCCCCTCCAGCTGCGCCTCACCGATCCCTTCGGGATGTGCGAACTGACCCGCTCCTTCCCGGAGTCCGACACCCTCACCGTCATCCCCCGGGTGACCCCGCTGGCCCCGGCCCGGTTCGCCGGCGAGGCCCGGGGCTACGGCGACGGGCACCGGCGCGCGCCGGCCCTCGCGGGCGACGACGACGTGATCCCGCGCGGCTACCGGTACGGCGACGACCTGCGCCGCGTGCACTGGCGCTCCACCGCGCGCTACGGCGAACTGATGGTGCGCCGCGAGGAGCAGCCCCGGCGCGCCCGCTGCACCGTCCTGCTGGACACCCGCGGCGGCGCCTACGAGGGCGCGGGCCCCGACTCGGCCTTCGAGTGGGCCGTCTCCGGCGCCGCCTCCGCCCTGGTGCACATGCTCGAACGCGGCTTCTCGGTACGGCTGCTGACGGACACCGGCAGCGCGGTGCCCGGCGAGAGCGCCGACGGCTTCGCGGGCGGCGGCCAGGAGTCCGCGGACGCGGCCGGGCTGATCCTGGACACCCTCGCGGTGATCGACCACTCCGGCGGCGAGGACCTCTCCCGGGCCCACGACGCACTGCGCGGCGGCGGCGACGGCCTGCTGATCGCCTTCCTCGGCGACCTGGACGAGGAGCAGGCCACCACGGTCGCCGGCATGAGCAGGCGTGGCGGCGGTGCCGTCGCCTTCGTCCTGGACCCGGCCACCTGGTCCCGCGACCCGTCCGAGCCCCCGCGGCCCGGGGACCCGCACACGGACCGGCTGCGCCTGCTGCGCGACGCGGGCTGGACGGCGGTCAGCGTGCCGCGCGGCGCCGCCCTCGACGAGCTGTGGCACCGGGCGGACCATGAGCGCTCGGGCCTGGCCGCCGTGGCGAGGGAGGCACGGGCATGAGCGGGCGGGCACGCTTGGCGCTGTGCGCGGCGGCGGCCACGCTGATGGCCTCGTGCGCGCTGCTGCCGCTGGTGAACGGGCCGTCCTGGCTGCTGGAGCTGGTGCCGCTGCTGGCCGTGCAGAGCGGGGTGGGCGCGGCGGCGCGGCGGGTGCCGCTCGGGCGGCCGCTGACCGTGGTGGCGCAGGCGGTGGCCACGCTGCTGCTGCTCACCCTGGTCTTCGCCCGCGGGCACGCGATCGCCGGGGTGATCCCCGGCCCCGACACCTTCTCGTACTTCACCGAACTGCTGCGGCAGGGCGCCCAGGACGTGAGCCAGTACGCGATACCGGCACCGCTCACCGACGGCATCCGGCTGATGCTGATCGGTGGTGTGCTGCTGATCGGCCTGCTGGTGGACACCCTCGCGGTGACCTTCCGCAGCGCCGCACCCGCCGGGCTGCCGCTGCTCGCGCTGTACTCGGTGGCCGCCGGACTCTCCCAGGGCGGCCCGGACTGGCTGTGGTTCCTGGTGGCGGCGGGCGGCTATCTGATGCTGCTGCTCGCCGAGGGCCGGGACCGGCTCGCCCAGTGGGGCCGCGTCTTCGGCGCCGCGCCCCACACCCGGGACGGCGCCCCGGACGACGACACGGTCGCCCCGGTGCGCACCGGGCGGCGGATCGGCGCGGTCGCCCTCGGGACGGCCCTGCTGGTGCCGCTCGCGCTGCCCGCGATGCAGGGCGGCCTGCTGGCCGCGGAGGGCGCCGGGGTCGGCGCGGGCCCCGGCCGCGGCGGCACGATCTCGGCGGTCAACCCGCTCGTCTCGCTGCGCGACAGCCTGAACGCCACCGACGACCGCACGGTGCTGTCCGTGCGTACCAACAGCACCGACATCTCGGACCTGTACCTGCGCATCGTCTCCCTGGACGACTTCGACGGCACCACCTGGAAGCCGGCACAGCGGCACATCGTGGGCGTGCCGGACACGTTCCCGGCGCCGCCCGGACTGAACCCGGACGTCCGGCGGGACACGCTGCGGACCACCGTCAAGGCGGCGGACTGGTACGCCCAGGACTGGCTGCCGATGCCCTACCCGCCGAGCCGGGTGCGGATCGACGGCAACTGGCGGTACGAGCCGGTCGGCATGACGCTGGTGGGGGACCACGGCGAGACCACGCGCGGCAAGACGTACCAGGTGACCAGCCTGGACGTGCGACCGACCGCGGGGCAGCTGGCGAGCGCGCCCGAGCCGCCGGCCGCCCTGCGCCGCGAGTACACCGAGGTGCCGGGCTCGCTGCCGAAGGTGGTGGCGCGGACCGCCCGGGAGGTCACGGCGGGCGCGAAGAACCACTACGAGGAGGCCGTCCGGCTCCAGGACTGGTTCTCCACCGACGGCGGCTTCCAGTACGACACCCAGGTGGCCGTCGGCAGCGGTCCGGACGCCATCGCGAACTTCCTGAAGAAGAGGCAGGGGTTCTGCGTCCACTTCTCCTTCGCGATGGCGGCGATGGCCCGCACCCTCGGCATCCCGGCCCGGGTGGCGGTGGGCTTCGCGCCCGGCACCCCGCAGGCGGACGGTTCGGTGACGGTGAGCCTGAAAGACGCGCACGCCTGGCCCGAGCTGTACTTCCAGGGCGTGGGCTGGACCCGGTTCGAGCCGACGCCGACGCGGGGCGTGGTGCCGTCGTACACCCAGTCGGTCACCCCCGGCACCTCGCGGCCGGACCAGTCACTGCCGTCCAAGAACGGCTCCGCGAAGCCGTCGGCGGCTCCGTCGGCCGGTGCGAACTGCGCGGGCGGCCCGGGGGCCTGCGACACGCCCTCGGCGGCGGCGGTCCCGGCCGGGGACGGCGGCGGACCGGGCCCGTGGTGGTCCGCGCTGGCCGTGCTGGCCGTGCTGGTGGTGCTGGCCGTCCCGCTCTCGCCGCTGCTGTGGCGGGCCCGGAGACGGTCGGTACGGCTCAGCGGGCACGCCCGCACCGACGAGGGAGCGGCGGCGCACACCCTGGCGGCGTGGCAGGAGCTGACCGACAGCGCGTGGGACCTGGGCATCCCGCCGGACGAGTCGCTGACCCCGCGGGGCGCGGCCGAGCGGATCATCCGGCTGGGCCGTCTCGACGGGCCGGCGGGCGCCGCGGTCCGTCGCGTCGCCGACGCCCTGGAGCAGGTCCTGTACGCCCCCCGGCCGCGGCCCGCCCCGGGGGTGGCCGACGACGTACGCCAGGTCACGGCCGCCCTTCACGGCACGGCCACCCGCACGGCGCGGCTGCGGGCCCGCTTGCTGCCGCGCTCGGCGGTCCGGGCGCTGTGGGCGGCCTCGGCCCGCTGGTCGACGCTCCGCGCCCGAGCGGCGGCGGCCCGACCGGTGATACGCCGCCCGCGCTCCTCGCAGCGCTAGCCGGCTGCGCACCCCCGCGTCCCGTCAGGGGCGCGGGGAACCGCCCGACCCCGCCACCGCGGCAACGGCAGCCCGTGGCGGCGGGACGGCGCCGGGCCGTGCGAACGCCCGAGGGGTGACCACCAGTACTGGTGGTCACCCCTCGGGAAGACTCGGGAAGGACCGGCCGAAGCGACGGAGCGCTATCGCCCCTGTTCGTCCCGCCGTCTCTGCCATCGTTCCTCGATGCGATCCATCATGGACCGCTTGGCCCGCACCGGGCGCCGCACCGCGCCCACGGGTCGTTCCCCCGGTTTGGGGGCCTTGCGCCAGCCCGTGACCGCGAGCACCGCGCAGCCGAGCATGACGAGGAAACCTACGACACTGACCCAGATCACCTTGGCGACCATTCCGGCCATGAGGAGCGCGATACCGACGAGGAAGCCCGCGACCGCCTGGTAGACCCGCCGCCGGGTGTACGTACGCAGCCCGCTTCCCTCAAGCGCTGACGCGAACTTGGGATCTTCGGCGTACAGCGCTCGCTCCATTTGCTCGAGCATGCGCTGCTCGTGCTCCGAGAGCGGCACGGAGTCCTCCTCATCGTGCGGTCGCCGGGGCGACCCGGGGGGTCCCTTCAGGATAGGCAGGGAATCGCCCCCGTGAAACCCGCCCCTCTGCGCCAATTGACCAACCGGGGTCCCGCCATGGCGGTCCCGGCTCACCGATGCTTCCATTCCCCGGCGGCCGACCCGTCATGCCGGGTGGTGTACCTCGATCATACGGCGCAAACCCCTCGATCGGGGGTCTTGTGCTGTACTCCGTCCGCCGCCGATGCCCTGATCAGCGGCGGGTCGCCGCGCGCTCAGGCCTCGGCGGCGCCCGGCGCCTCGCCGAGCACGTGCAGCTGGGTGGCCACGGAGTGGAACGCGGGCAGCTCGGCCGCCGCCGCCTCCAGCCGCAGCAGCGCGTCCAGCGCGGCGGGCTCGGTGTCCACCAGGACGCCGGGCACCAGGTCGGCGAAGACCCGTACGCCGTGCACCGCGCCGACCCGCAGGCCCGCCCCCTCGACCAGCGCGGTCAGCTGCTCCGCGGTGAAGCGGCGCGGCATCGGGTCGCCGGGGCCCCAGCGGCCGGCGGGGTCCTGGAGGGCGTGCCGGGCGTCGGTGAAGTGGCCGGCGAGGGCGCGGGCGAGCACCGCGCCGCCGAGGCCCGCGGCCAGCACGCTGAGCACGCCCTCGGGACGCAGGGCCGCGACCGCGTTGCGCATGCCCTCGGCCGGGTCGTCCACGTACTCCAGGACGCCGTGGCACAGCACCGCGTCGTAGCCGCCTCGCTCGACCACGTCGAACAGGCCGTGGGCGTCGCCCTGGACGCCCTTGACCCGGTCGGCGACGCCGGCCTCGGCGGCGCGGCGCTCCAGCGCGAACAGCGCGTTGGGGCTGGGGTCGACCACGGTGACACGGTGGCCGGCGCGGGCGAGGGGCACCGCGAAGTTGCCGCTGCCACCGCCGGTGTCGAGGACGTCCAGCGCGTCCCGCCCCGTCGCCTTGACCCGCCGGTCGAGGGCCTCCTGGAGGACCTCCGAGACCACGGCGGTACGCAGCGAGGCGCGGGTGCCGGAGCGGTCGGAACGCAGCGAGGCCGTATGCGGGTGATGAGGGGAGACGGGCGGGCGCATCGGGTCCGACACGGCAGGTGGCTCCTCGGCAGGGCTGGACGTCTTTCAGGCGTCTCCACCCTATTGCCTCCGGCGCTCCGCCCGGTCATCACGAGGGCCGCGGCCGTGTCCGTCTCGCTCGGCGGACGCCGGGCGCACCACCCGTGGTCAGCCCGCATCCGGTAGGTCACCACGGGCCCGGGGACCGCCGCCCTCCCCGGCGTCCCGGCGGGGCCGGGGCAGGACCGGCTGGAGGGCGAGCGTGCGCTCCACGAGGCGCAGGAACACCGCCACGTCCCGCATCAGGTCGTCGGCGTCCCGGCGGGTCGCGGCGCCCCGGATGCCGGCCTCGGCGCGGGCCCGGCGGGCCGCGCCGGAGGCGAAGAGGGCGCTCCACTCGGCCAGTTCGGGGGCGATCTCGGGCAGGACCTCCCACGCGCTGCGGATCCGGGCGCGGCGGCGCGGGGAGGTCTCGGGGCGGCCGCGGACGGCGAGCACGGCGGCGGCGGTGCGCAGGGCGGCGAGGTGGGCGGTCGCATAGCGCTCGTTCGGCGCTTCCAGGGCGGCGGCCTCCGTCAGTCCGGCGCGGGCCTGGGCGAGCAGGTCGAGAGCGGCGGGCGGGGCCGCGGACTGCCGGAGCACGGGGTGCACATCGCTCGCCGGGCCGGTCGCGGAGGGGACGGCGCGGGTCAGTGAGGGGGCAGGGCCGGGGGCGCGGCGCCGGGACGCGGCGGCTGCGGACGAGTGGGCCATGACGAACCTCCTGTCGTCTGGGTGACGGCACGTGTGCCGTATGTACCCATCGTGAGGTACGCCACTGACAATCCGGCCCGACCTGGGCTTTTGCTTCGGCCGAAGGTCGGGCATATTTTTATACTGACCAGTCAGTTCAAAATTACGGACCGCAGGGGGGCTTGTGGACGGCGCGCACGTCACGGCCGAGGGCCTCGGGCTCAGGGGACCACGGGGGTGGGCCTTTCGGGGCGTCACCCTCGACGCGGAGCCCGGCTCGCTGATCGCGATCGAGGGACCGTCCGGCTCCGGCCGTACGTGCCTGCTGCTCGCGCTCACCGGACGGATGAAGTCCACCGAGGGAGTAGCCACCGTCGGCGGATCCACACTTCCCCGGCACCTGGCGGCCGTGCGCCGGGTCAGCGCGCTCGCCAACGTGGCCGGGGTGACGGATCCGGAGCCCGCCCTGACCGTCGGCGAGCACCTGCGCGAACGCTCCCTGCTCCAGCAGCGGTTCGGCGACTCCCTGCGGGAGCTGCTGCACCCGCGGGCCGGCCGCTCGCACGAGGCGCGGCTGCGCGTGGACGCGGCGCTCGCCGCGGCCGGGCTCGATCCGGAGTCGCTGCCCAAGGGCTCCCGGACGGCCGTGCGCGACCTGGAGCGGGTGCAGGAGCTGCGCCTGTCGATCGCCCTGGCGCTCATCGGCCGGCCCCGGCTGCTGGGCGTGGACGACCTCGACACCAAGCTGTCGGAGGCCGAACGCGCCGAGGTGTGGGACCTCCTGCGCTCCCTGGCGCACACCGGCACGACGGTCCTGGCGGTGTGCCGTACGGCCCCCGGGGACTGCCTCACCGTGTCCACGAGCCGTGCGGACGAGAACACGGACGAGAACGCCGCCGAGAACGCCGCGGGCCACAGGCCCGTGAGCCGCACCGAGGAGGACGCCGATGCGCTCGCCTAGGCTCGCCGCCCTCGAACTGCGGCGCTTCGGACGCGGCAGGCTCCCGCGCGCCGCCCTCGTCGCCCTGCTCGTGCTGCCGCTGCTCTACGGCGGCCTGTACCTGTGGTCCTTCTGGAACCCGTACGGCCGCCTGGACCGCGTCCCCGTGGCCCTGGTCAACGACGACAAGGGGGCCACCGCGGGCGGCAAGCGGATCACCGCGGGCGACGACCTCGTGTCCGGGCTGCGCGACAGCAAGACCTTCGACTGGCACGAGGTGAGCGACGCCGAGGCCCGCGAGGGCGTGGAGAACGGCACGTACTACCTGTCGCTCACCATGCCGAGCGACTTCAGCGAGCGCATCGCCTCCAGCTCCGGCGACGACCCCGAGGCCGGCGCCCTCCAGGTGCGCAGCAACGACGCGAACAACTACATCGTCGGCCAGATATCCCGCACCGTCTTCAACGAGGTGCGCTCGGCCGCGTCCAGCAAGGCGTCGCGGTCCTTCCTTGACAAGATCTTCATCTCGTTCTCCGGCATCCACGACAAGACGGTCACGGCCGCCAAGGGCGCCGACCGGCTGAACACCGGCCTGGGCAAGGCCGAGAAGGGCTCCAAGGACCTCGCCGACGGGCTCGTGGACGCCAAGAGCGGCAGCGGAAAGCTCGCCAAGGGCATCAAGAAGCTGAAGACGGGCTCCGGCGACCTCCAGGAGGGCTCCCGGCAGGTCGCCGACGGCACCCAGGCGCTCGCCGACAAGGTCGACGGCGTCTACACCCAGGCGGGCCCGTTCCTGAAGGACCACGAGAAGACCATCGGGGACACCGCGGGCCTGGTCGCCGACTCGGCCAAGACGGTCCAGGACAACCTCGGCACCCTGGTGAAACACGCGCCCCTGGCCGCCGAGGCCGCGCATCTGTCCGCCGCCGCCCTCACGGACGTGTACAAGGAGCGCTGCCAGACCGCCCCCGTCCCCGACCCCGCCTGTCCGCAGCTCCAGAAGGCGAAGCAGGCCGCCGAGGACGTGTCCGGCGTCGCCGACGACCTGGAGACCCTGATCGCCGACCAGAACGGCGACCTGGCGACCATGCGGGACAACCTGGGCACCCTCCGCAAGCAGGCGACCGCCCTCCAGAAGAGCGCGCCCCATCTCTCCGAGGACGTCAGCGACGCCGTCAAGAAGATCGACAAGCTGAACGCCGGCGCGCAGCAGGTCGCCGCCGGCGCCAAGAAGCTGCACACCGGCCTGACCACCGCCGACACGGGTGCGACCACCCTGGACGCGGGCATCGGCACCGCCAAGACCGGCGCCCAGACCCTCGACGGCGGCCTGTACAAGCTGACCGACGGCTCCGGGAAGCTCGCCGGCGGGCTGCACGACGGCGCCAGGAAGATCCCCGACTACGACAAGCACGACCGCGACCGGCGCACCGGCGTCATGGCCGACCCGGTCCAGCTGGCCTCGCACGATCTGCACAAGGCGCCCAACTACGGCACCGGGTTCGCCCCTTACTTCATCCCGCTGTCCCTGTGGGTGGGCGCGATGGTGGCCTACATGCTGATCGCGCCGCTCAACCGGCGCGCCCTGGCGGCCGGTTCACCGGCCTGGCGGATCACGCTCGCGGGCTGGCTGCCGGTGGTCGCGCTGGGCGTGCTCCAGGTGGGCGCGCTGATGGCCGTACTGCACTGGGCGATCGGGCTCCAGATGCTGCGGGCGGCCGGCACGGTCGGCTTCCTGTTCCTGGTCACCGCGTGCTTCGCGGCGATCGTGCAGTGGCTCAACGCCCGCTTCGGCGCGGCCGGCCGCATCCTGGTCCTCGCCCTGCTGATGCTCCAGCTGACCTCCGCGGGCGGCACCTATCCGGTGCAGACCAGCCCGGGATTCTTCAACGCCATCCACCCGTACCTGCCGATGAGTTACGTCGTGTCGGCGCTGCGCCGGCTGATCACCGGCGGCGGGCTGGGCCCGGTGTGGCAGGCGTGCGCGGTGCTGACCGCGTTCACCGCGGGCGCCCTCGCGCTCACCGCGCTCGCGGCCCGCAAGCGGCAGGTGTGGACGCTGGACCGGCTGCACCCGGAGCTGACCCTGTGAGCCCCGGACCGGCACGGCCGGCGCGGGCACCTGTGAGAATCGGTGCCATGGAAAGCAGCAGCGCCAGGTCCGGCGGCAGCACGCGCCGGGAGGCGACCCGGCAGAAGCTCTACGAGGCGGCCGTCACTCTCATCGCCGAGCAGGGCTTCTCCGCGACCACCGTGGACGAGATCGCCGAGCGGGCGGGGGTCGCGAAGGGCACCGTCTACTACAACTTCGCGAGCAAGTCGGTCCTCTTCGAGGAACTGCTGCGGCACGGGGTCGGCCTGCTCACCGCCTCCCTGCGGGAGGCCGCGGAACAGACCGCGCACGAGGGCGGCGGCAAGGTCGACGCGCTGGACGCGATGGTCCGTGCCGGCCTGGTCTTCATCGACCGCTATCCGGCCTTCACCCAGCTGTACGTGGCCGAGCTGTGGCGCACCAACCGGGCCTGGCAGTCCACGCTGATGGTGGTGCGCCAGGAGGCCGTCGCCGTGGTCGAGGGCGTGCTGCGCGAGGGGGTGGCGGGCGGCGAGTTCAGCGAGGAGATCGACGTCCAGCTGACCGCGGCCGCGCTGGTCGGCATGGTGCTGGTGGCCGCGCTCGACTGGAAGTCCTTCCAGCCGCAGCGCTCCCTGGACGACGTGCACGCGGCCCTGTCCCGGCTGCTCCAGGGCCGGGTCAGCGGCAGGGCCTGAGCCGCCGGGTCGGCGGCACACCGCCGAACGGCGCGTGAGGGCGCCGGTCCGCTGCCGGACCGGCGCCCTCACGCTCCCCCGTGACCCCCGTACTCCCCCTGGGTCATGGCCGGGGGCGGACGCCGTTCCGCCGCCCCGTGCCGGCGGTGCCGGGCCGCGCCTCCCTGCCGGACTCCACTCTCGCGTGCCGGCCCCCCGCCGCCCATCCGCGCGCCTACTCATCCGGCGGCCTAGGTACGGATACTCAGAACCGCGCGCACGTGCCCGGGACGGGCGCCCCCGCGCCTCGCTACGATCGCCTGCGTGTCCGTACTCCCCCTCGTCTTCACCAGTGGCTGGGCCAGCGGCGTCAACGCCTACGCGGTGGTGCTCCTGCTCGGTCTGTTCGGCGTGACCGGGGTGAGCGACGACGTCCCCCGGGCCCTCCAGCGGCCCGAGGTGCTGATCGTCGCGGGGGTGCTGTTCCTGTGCGAGGCGGCCGCCGACAAGGTGCCCTACGTCGACTCGGTGTGGGACTCCGTGCACACCGTGATCCGGCCCGTCGCGGGCGCCTGGGTGGGCGCGCTGCTCGCCGGGCACAGCGGCTCGTACTCGGAGGTGACGGCCGCGCTGATCGGTGGTTCGACGGCGCTGGCCAGCCACTCGGTCAAGGCGGGGACGCGGATGGCGGTCAACGCCTCGCCCGAGCCGTTCAGCAACATCGCGCTGAGCATCGGTGAGGATCTGGGCGTCGGCGCACTGGTCTCCTTCGCGCTGTTCCATCCGCGGGCGGCGGCGGTCGTCGCGGCGGTACTGCTGGTCGCGGGGCTGGCCACGCTGTTCTTCCTGGTCTCCCGCATCCGGCGTTTCCTGCGCCGCCGGGCACAGCGCCGCGAGGAGCGCGGGCTGGCCTCGCGGGTGCTCTGAGCCACCCGGACCCGCCCGGGGGCCGGACCGCCGGTGGCGGTCGCTAGAGTCGCGGACATGGCACGGATCGCGGTGATGGGCGCCGGTATGGGCGCGATGGCTGCCGCCGCCCGGCTGGCCGTCGCGGGCCACCGGGTGGTGGTGTACGAGCGCACGGACACCTACGGCGGTGGGGTGCGCCGCCTGGCGCGGGACGGGTTCGGCTTCGACACCGGCCCGGGGCTGCTGACGCTGCCCGCCGTCTACCGTGACCTGTTCGTCAAGACCGGCAAGGAGCCGCTGGAGGACCTGGTCGGACTGGTCCAGGTCGACCCGTCCGCGCGGCATCTCTTCGCGGACGGCACCGAGGCGGCCCTGCCCAACGCCTCGCGCGCGGGCGTCGTCGCGGCGCTGGACGAGGCGCTGGGCGGCGGGGCGGGCGGACGCTGGGGCGACTTCCTGGTCCGGGCCCGCGAGGCATGGGACCGCACCCGCCGGCCGCTGCTGGAGGAGCCGCTGTGGCCCGACTGGCAGGTACTGACGGGCAAGGAGCCGTATCCGGCGGTCCCGCACAAGAGGCTGCTGCGCACCCGGCGGGCGGCCACCCTGGCCGAGATCGGCGCCTGGGAGCTGCGCGACCCCCGGCTGACGGCGCTGCTCGCCGGGTACGCCCTGGCGTACGGCGTCGACCCGGCCACCGCCCCGGCGAGCGCGGCCGTGCTGCCGTACATGGAGCACGCCTTCGGCACCTGGTACGTGCGCGGCGGGACGAGGGAGCTGGCGCGCGCGGTGTACGAGCGGTGCCTGGCACGGCGGGTGGAGTTCGTCTTCGGCGCCGAGATCACCCGGGTGCCGGTGGCGGACGGCCGGGCGGCCGGGGTCGAGCTGGCCGACGGAACCGTGGCCGGGGCGGACTTCGTGGTCGGGTCGCGGCCCTGGCGGCTGGGCGGCCTGGTGGAAGGGGCACCGTATGGACCGGGGGCGGTCGCACCGGCGCCGGAGGACCGGTTCCCGGGACGGATGGTGGTCTGCCTGGCCCTGCGCGGCGCCCGCGATCCCGGTGCCGCGCATCGCACGGTGGTGCACTCGGCCGACACCGAGGGCGAACTGGACCTGTTCCGGCACGGCACCCCGCCGGGCCTGCCGACGGTCCGCGTCGACCGGCCGGACGATCCGGCGCTGCGTCCCGACGACGCGCACGAGTCGATGGTGCTGACGGCGACGGTCCCGGCGGCGACGCGGTACGACTGGGGCGCGCCGGGTGTGGCCGACGCGTTCACCGAGCGCATGATCACCGCCGCCGAGCGGGCCGTGCCCGAGCTGCGGGAGCGGGTCCTGTGGCGCGAGGTGCGCACCCCCCTGGACACCGCGCGGGAGACGGGCGCCACCGGGGGCGCGGTCCCGCCGCCCGCGCTGGCCGGACCGCGGGGCGCGCTGCACCCGGCCAACGCCACCGGTACACCGGGCCTGTTCGCCGTCGGCGGCTGGTCCCACCCGGGCGGCGGGCTGCCGCACGCGGGCATGTCGGGCGCGCTGGTGTCCGGGCTGATCGTGGAGGGGCCGGACTTCCGGGGCTCGCAGTGACCCGCGCGTGAGCCGTGCCCCGGCCGGGGCACGGACCGCGCCCGGGGCCTCACCCCACCCGGCGTCCGCGCCTCAGTAGCGGTACTGCTGCTCGTCGTACCCCGGCTGCTGCTGACCGTGGCCCTGGTAGGGGTACGGCTGCTCCTGCGGGAGTTCGCCGCCGTGGCCCTCGTCGGTGCGCTGCTGCGGCACCCACACCCCGCCGGCCGGGGTCTCCCCGTAACCGCCGGTGGCGTACGGGTCCTGGGGGTAGCCCTGCGTGCCGTACTGCTCGGCGTAGCCGGGGTCGTAGCCGTCGCCGGGATAGGACTGGCTGCCGATGTAGGGGTCCGAGTAGTTGGCGTAGCCCTGCTGCGGGGCGGCGTCGTAGCCGTACCCCTGCTGCTGCCCGTAGTCGGCGTAGTCGTAGGACTGGCCCTGCTGGGGGGCGGCGTGGGTGGCGGTGTCGCCGTAGACGCCGTAGTTGCCGGTGTCGTCGGGCAGCGGCTGCGGCTCGTAGACGGAGGTGTCCCCGGCGGCCGGGGGACGCGCGGGCGAGAAGACGTCGTCGCGGTCGTAGTCGTCGTACGCGTCCGCGGCGGAGCCCTCCTCGGTGTAGGGGTCCTGAGCGGGGGCCAGGTCGTCGTCCGCGCCGGCGGGGGCGGGCGCGGGGGCCTTCGCCGCCTGGGCCTTGCGGTCGCCGCGGCCGCGGCGGCGCTTGCTGCCGCCGGACTCCGCGGCCTCGGCCTCGGACCGCCGCAGCGCCCAGCCGGCCACGAAACCGCGGCGGAAGGAGAGCGTGACGAGGGTCTGGCCGACGGCGAAGGCGATCGCGCCCGCGCCGATCACGAGGACGGACGGCATCAGGACGCCGACCACCACCCCGAGGAAGCCGGTGAAGGCGAGCAACCGCCAGCGCAGTCGCGCCTTGTACTGAAGCAGCACCTCGCCGAGCAACCACAGCGCGACGCCGCCGAATGCGATGTAGAGGACCGTCCAGCCCATGTACGCCCCTCTCCCAGTGGCCGTTACGCAGTGTGTCTCAACACGATGCGGCAGGTCTAGGCCTGCGGGGGGTGGTGCAGGCCCAGGTTCTCGTAGATCTCCAGGGTCGCCGTGGAGCTGTTGAGCGTGATGAAGTGCAGTCCGGGCACGCCTTCGGACAGCAGTCGCGCGCAGAACTCCGTGGCGAAGTCGATACCGATGGAGCGTACCGCCGCCGGATCGTCCTTCGCCGCGAGGATCCGCTCTTTCAGGACGTCCGGGAACCGTGCGTTGCTGAGCTTGGGCAGCCGCTCCAGCATCCGTACGCTCGTGACCGGCAGGATCTCCGGGATGACCGGGGTGTCGCAGCCCGCCTCCGCCACCCGGTCGCGCAGCCGCAGATAGGACTCGGGCTGGAAGAACATCTGGGTGATGGCGTAGTCGGCGCCCGCGCGGCACTTGTCCACGAAGTGGGCGACGTCGGTGTCCCAGTCCGCGGAGCGGGGGTGCATCTCGGGAAAGGCGGCGACGCCCACGCAGAAGTCGCCCGACTCCTTGATGAGGCGCACCAGTTCGGCCGCGTAGGTCAGGCCCTTGGGGTGCGCCACCCACTCGCCCATGGGGTCGCCGGGCGGGTCGCCGCGCACGGCGAGCATGTTGCGGATCCCGGCGTCCGCGTACTGGCCGATGATGTTGCGCAGTTCGGCGATGGAGTGGTCGACCGCGGTGAGGTGGGCGACCGGGGTGAGCGTGGTGTCGGCGACGATCTGCTGCGTCTCCCTGACGGTGCCCGCGCGGGTCGAACCGCCGGCGCCGTAGGTCACCGAGACGAAGTCGGGGGCGACCGCCTCGACCCTGCGCAGCGCGGTCCACAGGTTCCGCTCGCCCTTGGGGGTCTTCGGCGCCGAGAACTCGAAGGAGTACGTGGTCTTGCCGCCGGCGAGCATGTCACGCACGGTGCGCGCGCGATCAGTCCTGGTGGATGCGGTTCCGAGGGCCATACCCGCAGGTTAGCCAGGGGACGGCGGTCCCCCAACCGAACCCCGGAAATTTGCCCGAATTGTCGACTTGTCGTCCACCCCTTGGGACGAGCCCCTGAGACGGGGAGCCTCAGGACCGCCGCAGCCGCCGGGCGAACTCGGCCGCGGCGGCGCCCGGATCGTCGGCCTCGGTGAGCGCGCGCACCACGACCACCCGGCGGGCCCCGGCCTCCAGGACCTCGTCCAGGTTGCCGAGGTCGATGCCGCCGATCGCGAACCAGGGGCGCTCGGTGCCGAGCGCGGCCGTGTACCGGACCAGGCCGAGGCCCGGAGCGGGCCGGCCGGGCTTGGTGGGGGTGGGCCAGCACGGCCCGGTGCAGAAGTAGTCCACGCCCTCCTGGACGGCGGCCGCGGCGGCCTCGTCCTCGGTGTGGGTGGAACGGCCGATCAGCACGTCCTCGCCGAGGATCGCGCGGGCCGCGGTCACCGGCAGGTCGCCCTGGCCGAGGTGGAGCACGTCGGCGCCGACGGCGTGGGCGACATCGGCCCGGTCGTTGACCGCGAGGAGCCTGCCGTGCCGGGCACACGCCTCGGCGAAGACCTCGAGACAGGCCAGTTCCTCGGCGGCCTCCATGCCCTTGTCGCGCAGTTGCACGATGTCGACGCCGCCGGCCAGCACCGCGTCCAGGAACTCGGGCAGGTCGCCCTGGCGCCTGCGGGCGTCCGTGCACAGGTACAGCCGGGCGTCGGCGAACTCGGCGCGGGCGGTGTCGGACATGCGTGGGCCCCCGGGGGTCGGTGTGTGCTGGCTGGGCGGTGGCGTGCGGCGCGGGGCGTCGCACGCCACCCCTCAGGTGGTCGGGCTCAGACGGCGAGCGCCTGGGCGCGGCGCTTCACCTCCGTGCCGCGATTCTCGCTGAGTGCCTGCGCGGGGGTGCCGGGCAGGGTCGGGTCGGGGGTGAAGAGCCATTCGATCATCTCTTCGGCCGTGAAGCCGTCGTCCCGCAGGAGCGTCAGGGTCCCGGTCAGGCCCTTGACGACCTTGTCCCCGTCGATGAAGGCGGCGGGGACGTGCAGCGCGCGGTTCTCGCCTCGGCGCACGGCGATGAGCTGGCCGTCCTTGACCAGCTGCCGCACACGCGTCACCTCGACGCCGAACTGTTCGGCGATGTCGGGGAGGGTGAGCCAGGCGGGGACGAGAGCGTCGATCTTCGTGTCAATCTCGGTCACGGGTACTAGCCTAGGCGTTCGGCCGGGTGTGGTGCTTTACGCCGGTGGCCCGGCGGCCGCTCCGCCGCGGTTTCCCGCACCCGCGCGGGGGAGCCGCGGGCCGGTACCCTCCCCCCGCTCCCCGTCGGCCGCCTCAGTCGGCCGTGGTGTTCTTCAGCGGCCTTCCCGGGTCCGCCAGTGCCTGCGCGTCCAGGACGCGGCCCGCCTCGATCAGCTTGCGGCCCTGGGCGAGATCGCGCGGCCGGCCGACGGCCAGCAGGGCGACCAGGCGGCCCTCGCGCAGCCAGCACACCGTCCAGGCGGGGCCCGTGGGGTCGCCGCGCCAGACCAGCCGGTCGGCGGCGGCGTGGTGGCCGGCGTACTGGACGAAGCGGCCGAACTGCTCGGACCAGAAGTACGGCACCGGGTCGTAGACGGCGGTGGTCTCGCCGAGGATGCCGGCGGCGACGGTGCGCGGGCCCTGGAGGGCGTTGTCCCAGTGGTGCACGAGGAGGCGTTCGCCGTAGCGGGCGGAGGGGAAGGACGCGCAGTCGCCGACGGCGTACACGTCGGGCACCGAGGTGTGCAGCCGGGCGTCGGTGACGACCTCGCCAAACGTGCCCAGCTCGATGCCGGAACCGGCCAGCCAGCCGGTGGCGGGGCGGGCCCCGATGCCGACGACGACGGCGCCCGCGGGCAGTCGGGTGCCGTCGGCGAGCACCACGGCGCCGGGCTCGACGCGCTCCACGCGCGCGCCGGTGCGCAGTTCGGCGCCACTGGCGGCGTACCAGCCGGCCATGGGGGCGGCGACCTCGGCGGGCAGCACTCCGGCGAGCGGCCGGTCGGCCGCCTCGACGACGGTCACCGCGCAGCCGGCCTCGCGGGCGGCCGTGGCGAACTCGGCGCCGATCCAGCCCGCGCCGACGACCACGATGTCGTGCTGCCGGGCGAGCACGGGCCGCAGTCGCGCCGCGTCGTCCAGGGTGCGCAGCAGATGCACGCCGGGGACGCCCTCGGCGCCGGGCAGGGTGACCGGTTCGGCGCCGGTGGCGAGCACCAGGACGTCGTACGGCACCGGGCCCGCCTCGGTGTCCAGTTCGTGGTCGGCGGGGCGGGCGCCGAGGACCTCGCAGCCGAGCCGGAGGTCGACGCCGAGCGCGTCGAAGTCGAGGTCGAAGGCGGAGCCCTCGGCCTTGCCGAGCAGGACGGCCTTGGACAGCGGCGGCCGGTCGTACGGCTGGTGCGGTTCGGCGCCGATGACGGTCACGTCGCCGGTGAAACCCTGTTCCCGCAGGGCGACCGCGGTCTGCACCCCGGCCATGCCCGCACCGGCGACGACCACGTGCCGGATCCCTGCCGTGCCCTCCTGGGCTGTCTGCTCGCTCACCCGGTCACCATAGTCAGATGACGATCAGTCAGTCAGGGGGCGGGCGCGGTGACCTGTTCCACGACGCTGGTGCCGGAGCCGGGTCCCGACTCCCATTCCCAGGTCTCCTCCAGGCGCACCCGGCCGTCGGGCAGCGCCACGACCGTGGACACGCAGTGGCCGCAGGCGGTGCTGCCGTCGGTGCGCAGCTGCACGTACCGGAAGTCGAGGCGGTCGCCCGCGCGGGTGCCGACCAGATGGCCGCGGACGATGTCGCCGCCCCGGTACTCGGCCCAGATCGCGCCGTCCCGCTCGTGGTAGGCGAAGCGGGTCCGGGTACCGACCTGACCCGCGGACTGGTCGGCGACGGGGGCGAGGACGAGTCCGTCCAGCGACGGGGCCATGACCAAGGGCTCCCTTACGGGTGAGGAGTCGGGCGGGCTAGGGTGGCCACCGTACAAGCACTCGCGGGAGCCCGGACGCACCGGGCTGAGAGGGAGGCTGGCGGCCTCCGACCGTACGAACCTGATCCGGGTCATGCCGGCGAAGGGAGGGGCTGGACGCCCATGCCGTCACGTACGTCCGATACGTCACACATGTCATCCACGCCGGGCACACCGAGCGCTCCGGGTACCGCGAGCACCTCGGGTGTTCCAGGTGGTCCGGGCATGTCGAACACACCCGACGTCCTCGTGGTCGGGGGCGGGATCATCGGTCTGGTCACGGCCTGGCGCGCGGCGCGCCGCGGGCTCGCGACGGCCCTGGTGGACCCGGCTCCGGGCGGCGGTGCCGCGCAGGTCGCGGCCGGGATGCTGGCCGCGGTCACCGAACTGCACTACGGCGAGGAGACGCTGCTCGCCCTGAACCTGGAGTCGGCGCGCCGCTACCCCGGCTTCGTGGCCGAGCTGACCGAGGCGAGCGGCCGGGACCTCGGCTACCGGCGGTGCGGCACGCTCGCGGTCGCGTTGGACGCCGACGACCGGGCCCACCTGCGCGAACTGCACGCCCTCCAGCAGCGCTGCGGCCTCGACGCGCAGTGGCTGCCGGGGCGGGAGTGCCGCCGCCTGGAGCCGATGCTGGCGCCCGGGGTGCGCGGCGGGCTGCGGGTCGACGGCGACCACCAGATCGATCCGCGCCGGCTGGCCGCGGCGCTGGTCACCGCGTGCGAGCGGGCCGGGGTGGTGTTCCACCGGGTGCGGGCCGAGCGGCTGGACGTCGTACGGGACCGGGCCGTCGGGGTCACCGCGGCGGACGGCACGGCGCTCACCGCCGGGCAGGTGGTGCTCGCGGGCGGCAGCCTCAGCGGGCGGCTCGCGGGGGTGCCCCGGGAGGTGGTGCCGCCGGTGCGGCCGGTGAAGGGGCAGGTGCTGCGGCTGGCGGTGCCGGAGCGCCACGCGCCGTTCCTCAGCCGGACGGTGCGGGCGGTGGTCCGGGGCGGGCAGGTGTACCTGGTGCCCCGCGAGAACGGCGAGCTGGTCGTCGGCGCCACCAGCGAGGAACTGGGCTGGGACACGACGGTCACCGCGGGCGGGGTGTACGAGCTGCTGCGCGACGCGCACGAACTGGTGCCGGGCATCACCGAGCTGCCGCTCACCGAGACCCGGGCCGGGCTGCGGCCCGGGTCCCCCGACAACGCGCCGCTGCTCGGGCCGTCCGGGCTCGACGGGCTGCTGCTGGCGACCGGGCACCATCGCAACGGGGTGCTGCTCACGCCGGTCACCGGGGATGTGATGGGGCAGCTGCTGGCCGGTGGCCCGCTGCCCGAGGAAGCCCGTCCGTTCACGCCGGGGCGCTTCGGCGCGCCGCGCACACAGCAACTGGAGCAGACCGCATGAGCGCCGTGCCGTCCACCATCACCGTCTCCGTCAACGGGCAGCGCCGCGAGATCGCGCCGGGGACCGCGCTCGACGCCGTCGTACGGTCCCTCGTGGGGGCCCCCGCCGGGGTGGCGGCGGCCGTCAACGAGACGGTCGTGCCGCGGACCCGCTGGGCCGGGACCGCGCTCGCCGAGGGCGACCGGGTCGAGGTGCTCACCGCGGTGCAGGGGGGCTGAGCCATGACCGACGACCGCCTTGTCATCGGGGACACGGCCTTCGGGTCGCGGTTGATCATGGGTACGGGCGGGGCGCCCAGTCTCGACGTGCTGGAGCGGGCGCTGGTGGCGTCCGGGACGGAGCTGACGACGGTCGCGATGCGGCGGATCGATCCGTCCGTGCACGGCTCGGTGCTGTCCGTGCTGGAGCGGCTCGGCATCCGGGTGCTGCCGAACACGGCGGGGTGCTTCACCGCCGGGGAGGCCGTGCTCACGGCGCGGCTCGCCCGGGAGGCGCTGGGTACGTCGCTGGTGAAGCTGGAGGTCATCGCCGACGAGCGGACGCTGCTGCCGGATCCGGTGGAACTGCTGGAGGCGGCGGAGACGCTGGTGGACGACGGGTTCACGGTGCTGCCGTACACCAACGACGACCCCGTGCTGGCGCGGAAGCTGGAGGACGTGGGGTGCGCGGCGGTGATGCCGCTGGGGTCGCCGATCGGGTCGGGGCTCGGGATCCGCAACCCGCACAACTTCGAGTTGATCGTGGAGCGGGCGGGGGTGCCGGTGATCCTGGACGCGGGGGCGGGGACGGCGTCGGACGCGGCGCTGGCGATGGAGCTGGGGTGTGCGGGGGTGATGCTGGCGTCGGCGGTGACGCGGGCGCGGGAGCCGGAGGTGATGGCGGCGGCGATGCGGTACGCGGTGGCCGGCGGCAGGCTCGCGCGGGTGGCGGGGCGGATACCCCGCCGCTACCTGGCGCAGGCGTCCTCGCCGGCGGCGGGCCTCGCCGCGCTCGATCCCGAGCGTCCCGCGTTCTGATCCCGCGCCCCCGCCGCGCTGCGGCGGCCCGTCCGTCGCCGGGGTCGCCCCCGGCGGAACATCGCGGCCCCGCGTGGGAAGCGTCACAGGTCCGCTGCAGTGCGCGGGCGGGGGCGGGCGCGGGGACGGTGATGTCCGCGGGGACTCGTAGACTCGGCGTGTGGACATGACCCTTCAGGACGCCCTCGTCGGGCACGTGATCGACGGCCGGTATCGCGTGGACGCGCGGATCGCGGCCGGCGGTATGGCGACGGTGTACCGGGCGCTGGACATGCGCCTGGACCGGGTGCTCGCGCTGAAGGTGATGCATCCCGCGCTGGCGGCCGACGGCGCCTTCGTGGAGCGGTTCATCCGCGAGGCGAAGTCCGCGGCCCGGCTCGACCACCCGAACGTGGTGCAGGTCTTCGACCAGGGCACCGACGGCTCGTACGTGTACATGGCGATGGAGTACGTCGCCGGGTGCACTCTCCGTGACGTGCTGCGCGAGCGCGGGGCGCTGCGCCCGCGCGCCGCCCTGGACATCCTGGAGCCGGTGCTCGCCGCGCTCGGCGCCGCGCACCGGGCCGGTTTCGTGCACCGGGACATGAAGCCCGAGAACGTGCTGATAGGCGACGACGGGCGGGTCAAGGTCGCCGACTTCGGACTGGTCCGCTCCGTGGACACCGTGACCAGTACGACCGGCTCCGTGCTCGGCACCGTCGCCTACCTCGCCCCCGAGCAGATCGACCAGGGCACCGCCGACCCCCGGGTCGACGTGTACGCCTGCGGTGTCGTCCTCTACGAGATGCTGACCGGCGCCAAGCCGCACTCCGGGGACTCCCCCGCGCAGGTGCTCTACCGGCACATCAACGAGGACGTGCCGCCGCCCTCCGCGCTGGTCCCGGGGCTGGCCCCGCAGCTGGACGAGCTGGTCGCGTCGGCCACCGCCCGCGACCCCGAGGTGCGCCCGTACGACGCGGTCGCGCTGCTCGCCGAGGCCCGTGCGGCCCGTGCCGCGCTGGCCGAGGAGCAGCTGGACGCCGTACCGCCGGGGGCGAGGACGGTGGAGCACGAGAACGCGGAGAACCGTACGAGCGTGATCCCGCGCGCGCTCACCGTGCCCCGGCCGCTGCCGGTCGACGAGGACGGCGACGGCGTCAGCCGCACCACCCGCTTCACGGCCGCGCCCGTGCCGCCCCCGCGCCGGTCCCGGCGGCTCGTGCTCACCGTCGCCGTCGCCGTGCTCCTGCTGCTCGGCGCCGGCACCGGGGTCTGGTACATCAACTCCGGCCAGTTCACCAAGGTCCCGCCGCTCTTGACGAAGACCGAGGCGCAGGCGCGGGACCGGCTCAAGGACGCCGGGCTGCACGTCGGGAAGGTGCGGCGGGCCTACGACGACACCGTCGAGCGCGGCGCCGTGATCAGCACCGACCCGGCGCCAGGAGCCCGGATCCGGGACCATGACGCGGTGGCGCTGACCGTCTCGCTCGGCCCGGAGACGGTCAAGGTGCCGGACCTGTCCGGCCTCCCGCTCGCGAAGGCGCGGCAGAAGCTCAAGGCGGCCGGTCTGGAGCCGGGCATGGTCACCCGGGAGTTCAGCGACGACGTCGACCGGGGCGCGGTGGTCTCCACGTCCCCCGCGTCGGGGACCGAGCGGCACGCGGGTTCGGCGATCGCGCTGACTGTCAGCAAGGGCAGCCCGATCGACGTGCCGGACGTGACCGGGGACGACCCGGCCGACGCGCGGCAGGAGCTGACGAGCGCCGGGCTCAAGGTGCGGATCGCGAGCGAGCAGGTCAACTCCGGGTTCGACAAGGGCAAGGTGGCCCGGCAGAGCCCCGGCGACGGCAAGCAGGCCGCCGCCGGCGACACGGTGACGCTCACCCTGTCCAAGGGCCCGCAGATGATCGAGGTCCCGGACGTGACCGGCGACAGCGTGGACGACGCCCACCAGGCGCTGGAGGACGCCGGGTTCAAGGTCAGCGAGGACCGCGGCCTCCTCGGGCTGTTCGGCGACACCGTGCGCAAGCAGTCCGTCGAGGGCGGCAGGACCGCGCCCAAGGGGTCCACGATCACGATCACCATCCGCTGAGCCCGGCGTTCCCGGCACCCGGCCGGTCCGGTGCGGCCGGTGACCGGGTTCACCCCCGGCGCCGGTCCGGGCGGCTTCCCGGACATGACACCCTGGACAGGTGAGTTCCGTTTCCCCGCCCCTCCCCCGGTCCCTGTCGCGCAATCCCGTCGGCGGCCATGTCCCGGTGGCCGGCGGTCTGCACTCCGTGGGGCTGTCGTACGCCCATGAGCTGAAGGCGGAGACCGTCCAGGTCTTCGTGGCCAACCCGCGCGGCTGGGCCACCCCGGCCGGGAACCCGAAGCAGGACGAGGCGTTCCGCGCGGCCTGCGCCGAGGAGTCGATCCCGGCGTACGTCCACGCCCCCTACCTGATCAACTTCGGCTCGCACACCGAGGCGACCGTGGAGAAGTCGGTGGAGTCGCTGCGGCACTCGCTGCGGCGCGGCCGGGAGATCGGCGCGCTGGGCGTGGTGGTGCACACCGGCAGCGCGACCGGCGGACGGGCCCGTGAGGTGGCCCTGAAGCAGGTGCGGGAGCACATGCTGCCGCTGCTGGACGAGCTGACCCACGACGACGATCCGTTCCTGCTGCTGGAGTCCACCGCGGGTCAGGGCGCCTCGCTGTGCTCGCGGACCTGGGACTTCGGGCCGTACTTCGAGGCGCTGGACGCCCACCCCAGGCTGGGTGTGTGCCTGGACACCTGCCACATCTTCGCCGCCGGGCACGATCTGACCGGCCCGGCCGGCATGCGCGGCACGCTCGACCTGCTGGTGGAGACCGTCGGCGAGGGGCGGCTGAAGCTGATCCACGCCAACGACTCCAAGGACGTGGTCGGCGCGCACAAGGACCGGCACGAGAACATCGGCTCCGGCCATATCGGCGAGGAACCCTTCCGCGCCCTGATGAACCACCCGGCGACCGCAGGGGTCCCGCTGGTGATCGAGACCCCCGGCGGCAAGGAGGGCCACGCGGCCGACGTGGCCCGGCTCAAGCGCCTCAGGGACGGCTGACCGGCCGCGGTCTCACAGCTCCGGGCCCTCGCCCGGCTCCTCCTGGTAGGAGTAGCGCTGCTCCTTCCAGGGATCACCCACGTTGTGGTACCCGCGCTCCTCCCAGAACCCGCGCCGGTCGGCCGTCATGTACTCGATGCCCCGCACCCACTTGGGTCCCTTCCAGGCGTACAGGTGGGGCACCATCAGGCGGACCGGGAAGCCGTGCTCGGCGGTGAGGAGCTCGCCGTCCTTGTGGGTGGCGAAGAGGGCGCGGTCGGAGAGGAAGTCCGCGAGCCGCAGGTTGGAACTGAACCCGTACTCCGCCCAGACCATCACATGGGTGACGTCCGGGGCCGGCGGGGCCAGGTCCACGATCGTGGCGGCCGGGACCCCGCCCCACTCCGCGCCGAGCATGCTGAACTTGGTCACGCAGTGCAGGTCGGCCACCACGGTGGCGTACGGCAGGGCCGTGAACTCCTCGTGGTTCCAGCAGTGCTTGTCGCCGTCGGCGGTGGCGCCGAAGACCCGGAAGTCCCAGCGCTCGGGCCGGAACTTGGGGACGGGTCCGTAGTGCGTGACGGGCCAGCCGCGCTGGAGTCGCTGCCCCGGCGGAAGCTCGGACCCTGCCGCTGCTCCAGACTCTCGCTCCACCGGATGACCCATGTAACCATCCTGACAGACCTCGGGCAGTGCCCTTGACCACCCCTCTCCGAAACGGGCAAATACCACTAAATCCCGTCACACTTACTAAGTCAGCACTTACTGGACGATCTTCGCGTCCGATGCAATCATGCGGCCCACACCTCCCCCGATATCCGTGCGGGAGACATCCGTGTGGAAGGAGCCGCTGCGATGCAGGGCGACCCCGACGTCATCGAACTGCTCAACGAACAGTTGACCGCCGAGCTGACGGCGATCAACCAGTACTTCCTGCACTCCAAGATCCAGGACCACCGGGGGTGGTCCAAGCTCGCGGAATACACCCGGCGCGAGTCGTTCGACGAGATGCGGCACGCGGAGATCCTGACCGACCGCATCCTGCTGCTCGACGGGCTGCCGAACTACCAGCGGCTCTCCCACATCGAGGTGGGGCAGACGGTGACCGAGATGTTCCGGGCCGACCGGCAGATCGAGGTCGAGGCGATCGACCGGCTGCGCCGGGGCGTGCAGATCATGCGCGACAAGGACGACATCACGTCCGCGAACATCTTCGAGGCGATCCTGGCCGACGAGGAACACCACATCGACTACCTGGACACCCAGCTGGAACTGGTCGACAAGCTGGGCGAGGCGCTGTACATCTCGACGCTGGTCGAGCAGAGCCAGCCGGACCCCTCGGGGCCGGGCACCGGCAGCTTCTAGGGCGGAGCCTCAGGCGGCGTCGTCCAGCCGGTCGAGCGTCGCCGGGGCGCGCCGTTCGATCAGCTCGCGGCGGGGGCAGGCGTCCCGGCCGAGCAGGGCCTGGATGCGCCGTACGCAGCGGCCGCAGTCGGTGCCGGCCTTGCAGGCGGAGGCGATGTGGCGCGGGGTGGAGGCGCCGTCGTCCGCGTGCTGCCGGACCTGCGCCTCGGTGATGCCGAAGCAACTGCACACGTACACCCGGACTCACCTCCCGACGGGATCGCCGTATCTCTGCCACCCCGTTCCCGGTGAGGCAAACCTAACCTTACCCGTCGCTTCGCGACCGCAAAAGAGCGAGGGGCGCGGATTCCATGTGATCCGCGCCCCAGCACGCCCTCGGTGAAGGGATCGCCTACTGGTCCCGGTACATCTCCGCGACCAGGAAGGCCAGGTCGAGGGACTGGCTGCGGTTGAGCCGCGGGTCGCAGGCCGTCTCGTAGCGCTGGTGCAGGTCGTCCACGAAGATCTCGTCGCCGCCGCCCACGCACTCGGTGACGTCGTCGCCGGTCAGCTCCACATGGATGCCACCCGGGTGGGTGCCGAGGCCCTTGTGCACCTCGAAGAAGCCCTTGACCTCGTCGAGCACGTCGTCGAAGCGGCGGGTCTTGTGCCCGGAGGCCGCCTCGAAGGTGTTGCCGTGCATCGGGTCGGTCACCCAGGCCACCGTGGCGCCGGACGCCGTGACCTTCTCGACCAGCTCGGGCAGCCGGTCGCGGATCTTGTCGGCGCCCATCCGGACGATGAAGGTCAGCCGGCCCGGCTCCCGCTCGGGGTCGAGGCGGTCGATGTACTTCAGCGCCTCCTCGGCCGTGGTGCTCGGGCCGAGCTTGATGCCGATCGGGTTGCTGATCCGCGAGGCGAACTCGATGTGCGCGTGGTCCAGCTGGCGGGTGCGCTCACCGATCCACACCATGTGCCCGGAGACGTCGTACAGCTTGCCGGTGCGGGAGTCGACCCGGGTCAGGGCGGACTCGTAGTCCAGCAGCAGCGCCTCGTGCGAGGCGAAGAACTCGACGGTCTTGAACTCCTCCGGGTCGGTGCCGCAGGCCCGCATGAAGTTCAGCGCGTTGTCGATCTCCCGGGCCAGCTGCTCGTAGCGCTGGCCGGAGGGGGAGGTCTTCACGAAGTCCTGGTTCCAGGCGTGCACCTGGCGCAGGTCGGCGTACCCGCCGGTGGTGAAGGCGCGCACCAGGTTCAGCGTGGACGCCGAGGCGTGGTACATCCGCTTCAGCCGCTCGGGGTCCGGGACACGGGCGGCCTCGGTGAAGCCGAAGCCGTTGACGGAGTCGCCCCGGTAGGTGGGCAGCGTCACCCCGTCGCGGGTCTCGGTCGGCTTGGAGCGCGGCTTGGAGTACTGCCCGGCGATGCGGCCGACCTTCACCACGGGCACGGAGGCCGCGTAGGTGAGGACGGCGCCCATCTGGAGCAGGGTCTTGAGCTTCTGCCGGATCTGGTCGGCGGACACCGCGTCGAACGCCTCGGCGCAGTCGCCGCCCTGGAGGAGGAACGCCTCTCCCTTGGCGACGGCCGCCATCCGGGCGCGCAGCTGGTCGCACTCGCCCGCGAAGACGAGCGGCGGATACGACTCGAGGTCCGCGATCACTGCGCGCAGAGCCTCGGTGTCGGGGTACTCGGGCTGCTGCGCCGCGGGCAGGTCTCGCCAGGTGTTGCCAGCGCTCGCGCTGGTCTTAGCGTTCACGGTCACCTCGTACACATTACGGGGTCGTGTCCCGTGTTCCACGAGTCGCCCGGAAAATGAGACGCGACGACTGATTCGTGGACCGGCCGGGGTGGGGTAGGGTCTTGCGCATGTTCGCGCTTTCCGACCAGAACTGGTGGTGGACCGCTCCTTCGGCGGCCCACTGATCGCGCGCACCCAGACTTCGCGAAGGCCGCCCGAGGGCGGCCTTCGGCGTTTTCCGGGGTCGTTCCTCCCCCTCCTCGCGATTTCCCTCGTCCGACCGAGTAGGAGACCGACCCGTGGACCTCAGGGACCTGCTGTCCGACCCCCGCCCCTTCGCCCTGCTGCGCCGCCGGGTGCCCGGCCGTACCGACCACCCGGTGGAGGTGCTGATCGGCCCGGTCGGCAGCCGCGACCGGCTCGCCGAGCTGCCGGACGAGGGCCTCGCCCTGGTGCCGTTCCGGCAGATCCGCGAGCGCGGCTTCGACGTCCGCGACGACGGCACCCCGCTCCTGGTGCTGACGCCCGAGGAGTCGTACGAGATCCCGCTGGACGAGGCGCTGCGGCGGCTGCCGGCGCACCGGGTGCGGGTCGAGGGCGGCGGCTTCGACGTCGGCGACGAGGAGTACGCCGGGATCGTCGGGCGGGTCCTCGAAGAGGAGATCGGCGGCGGCGAGGGCGCGAACTTCGTGATCCGGCGCACCTACGAGGGCGAGATCCCCGGCTTCGGCCGGGCGGACGCGCTGGCGCTGTTCCGGCGGCTGCTGGAGGGGGAGCGCGGGGCGTACTGGACGTTCGTGGTGCACACCGGGGACCGGACGCTGGTCGGCGCGAGCCCCGAGGTGCACGTGCGGATGTCCGGCGGCACGGTCGTGATGAACCCGATCAGCGGCACCTACCGCTATCCCGCCGAGGGGCCGACGCCCGAGCACCTGCTGGACTTCCTCGCCGACGGCAAGGAGATCGAGGAGCTGTCGATGGTGGTCGACGAGGAGCTGAAGATGATGTGCACCGTCGGCGACATGGGCGGGGTCGTCGTGGGACCGCGTCTGAAGGAGATGGCGCACCTCGCGCACACCGAGTACGAGCTGCGCGGGAAGTCCTCCCTGGACGCCCGGGACGTGCTGCGCGAGACCATGTTCGCGGCGACGGTCACCGGGTCGCCGGTGCAGAACGCGTGCCGGGTGATCGAGCGGCACGAGGTCGGGGGGCGCGGGTACTACGCCGGGGCCCTGGCCCTGCTCGGGCGGGACGCGGGCGGCGCCCAGACCCTGGACTCCCCCATCCTGATCCGCACCGCCGACATCGGCGCGGACGGACGGCTGCGGGTGCCGGTGGGGGCCACGCTGGTGCGTGGCTCGGAGTCGGCGGGCGAGGTCGCCGAGACCCATGCGAAGGCGGCGGGCGTACTCGCGGCCCTCGGGGTGCGGTCCGGGCGGCCGCCCGCCGAGCGGGGGCTGCCCCGGCTGGCCGACGACCCCCGGGTGCGGGCCGCGCTCGACGGGCGGCGGGCCTTCCTCGCCCCGTTCTGGCTGCGGATGCAGCAGCCGGCCGCCGAGGTGAGCGGCCGTGCCCTGGTGGTCGACGGCGAGGACACCTTCACCGCGATGCTGGCCCATCTGCTGCGCGCGACGGGCCTGGAGGTGACGGTACGGCGCTACGACGAGCCGGGGCTGCGGGCCGCGGCGCTCGCGCACGAGGGCCCGGTGGTGCTCGGCCCCGGCCCCGGGAACCCCTCCGACCTGGCCGATCCGAAGATGCGGTTCCTGCGGGAGCTGGCCCGGACCCTCGTCCGGGAGCACCGGCACGGAGTGCTGGGCGTGTGCCTGGGCCATGAACTGCTGGCCGCCGAGCTGGGGTTGGAGATCGTCCGCAAGGAAGTGCCCTACCAGGGGGCGCAGACGGAGATCGAGCTGTTCGGACGCCCCGAGACCGTCGGCTTCTACAACAGCTTCACCGCCCGCTGCGACGAGGAGGCGGCGCGGGAACTGGCGGCGCACGGGATCGAGGTGAGCCGGGCGGCGGGCGGCGAGGTGCACGCCGTACGAGGACCCGGGTTCGCTGGTGTGCAGTTCCACCCGGAGTCGGTGCTGACGCTCGACGGGACGGCGATCGTCGGGGAGCTGATGGGCCGGCTGCGCGGCGCGAGCGCGTTCTGAGGCGGCCGGCCCGGGGCCGCGGGCCGGTGTTCCGGCCCACGGCCCGGCGCGCCCGCCGGCGCTCAGCCGAAGAACACCCCGACCTCCTCGTACAGCTTCGGGTCGACCGTCTTCAGTCTGGCGGTCGCCTCGGCGAGGGGCACGCGCACCACGTCGGTGCCGCGCAGGGCGACCATCTTGCCGAAGTCGCCGTCGCGGACGCAGTCCACGGCGTGCAGTCCGAAGCGGGTGGCGAGCCAGCGGTCGAAGGCGCTGGGGGTGCCGCCGCGCTGGATGTGCCCGAGGACGGTGGTGCGGGCCTCCTTGCCGGTGCGCCTCTCGATCTCCTTGGCCAGCCACTCGCCGACCCCGGACAGCCGCACGTGCCCGAAGGAGTCCAGCGACTGGTCCTTGAGCACCATCTCGCCGTCCTTGGGCATGGCGCCCTCGGCGACCACCACGATCGGGGCGTACGACGCCGTGAAGCGCGAGGTGATCCAGGCGCACACCTGGTCGAGGTCGAAGCGCTGCTCGGGGATGAGGATGACGTTGGCGCCGCCGGCCAGGCCCGAGTGCAGGGCGATCCAGCCGGCGTGCCGGCCCATCACCTCGCAGACCAGGACCCGCATATGGGACTCGGCGGTGGTGTGCAGCCGGTCGATGGCCTCGGTCGCGATGTTGACGGCGGTGTCGAAGCCGAAGGTGTAGTCGGTGGCGGAAAGGTCGTTGTCGATGGTCTTGGGCACGCCGACGCACGGCACGCCGTACTCGCCGGACAGTCGGGCGGCCACCCCGAGGGTGTCCTCGCCGCCGATCGCGATCAGGGCCTCGACCTCCTGCTTGGCGAGGTTCTCCTTGATCCGGCGGATGCCGTCCTCGATCTTGAGGGGGTTGGTCCTGGAGGAGCCGAGGATGGTGCCGCCGCGGGGCAGGATGCCGCGTACGGCGGGGATGTCGAGACGGACGGCGCGGCCTTCGAGGGGGCCCCGCCAGCCGTCCCGGAAGCCGACGAACTCGTAGTCGTAACTCTGCACGCCCTTGCGCACGATGCCCCGGATGACGGCGTTGAGCCCGGGGCAGTCGCCGCCTCCGGTCAGTACTCCGACCCGCATGGAAATGTCCCTTCACCCGCAGTGCCTGACGCTTTGTCACGCTAATGGTGATGCGCGTCACACTGGGAGAGGCGGTACGGGTGAATCGGGGGGATTTCCGCGGACGCCGGAGAGCCGTCGCGGGAGCCGGGGGCGCGGACCCGGGTCGCGGGGCGCTACTCCCCGTCGAGGCCGCGTTCGATCGCGTACCTCACCAGCTCCACGCGGTTGTGGAGTTGGAGCTTGCCGAGGGTGTTCTGGACGTGGTTCTGCACGGTGCGGTGGGAGATGACGAGGCGTTCGGCGATCTGCTTGTAGCTCAGGCCCTTGGCGACCAGCCGCAGCACCTCCGTCTCCCGCTCGGTCAGCCGGGGCGTGCCCGGGACGCCGGCGTCGGGCGCGGACGCCGGTTCGGCGGCCAGGCGCCGGTACTCGCCGAGGACCAGTCCGGCGAGGCCCGGCGTGAACACCGCGTCGCCGACGGCCGTACGGCGCACCGCGTCCAGCAGTTCGCCGGTGGACGCGGACTTCAGCAGATAGCCGGTCGCGCCGGACTTCACCGCCTCCAGTACGTCGGCGTGCTCACCGCTCGCGGACAGGACCAGGACGCGCAACGCCGGGTTGTGGGCGACCAGTTCCTTGCACACCTGGACGCCCGGCTTGGCGGGCAGGTTGAGGTCCAGGACCAGCACATCGGGGGCGGCGGCCATGGCACGGCGCACGGCCTGCTCGCCGTCGCCCGCGGTGGCGACCACCTCGAAGCCGGACTCGGCCAGGTCCCGGGCGACCGCGTCGCGCCACATGGGGTGGTCGTCCACCACCATGACCCTGATCGGGTCCTGCCGCTGTGTCATCGCCGCTCCGCCTTCTTCCCCCGCGCCGTCACGGCGCCCTTCGGTACCTTCAGTTCGACCTCCGTGCCCTGGCCGGGCACCGAGATCAGCTCGGCGCTGCCGCCGAGGTCGCGCAGTCTGCCGCGGATGGACTGGGTGACGCCGAGCCGCCCCTCGCGCTCCGCCTCGGCGAGCCGCCCCTCGGGGATGCCGGGCCCGTCGTCCCGGACGGTGACGAGGACGTCCGCCGGTTCGTCCTCGACCAGGATCCAGGCCCGCGCACCCTCGCCGGCGTGCCTGCGCACATTGTCCAGGGCGGCGCCGACGGCCGCGGCCAGCTCCCGGGCGGCGGCCGGCGGCAGCGGCACCGGGGCGCCGGGCTCGGCCAGGCTCACCCCGTCGCGGGCGAACGGGGCGAGGAGGGTGCGCAGATCGACCGGGCCGCCGTCGTCCGGCGGGCCCGCCGGCTCCACGACGGGTACGGCGCCGTCCCCGGCCGTCCGGGCGGCCGGCAGCGGACCACCCGAGACCAGGGTGCGCAGGGCCACCTCCTGCTCCCCGGCCAGTCTGCCCAGTTCGGCCGCCTCGCCGCCGAGGGCCGTGCCGCGCCGCTTCACCATCGCGAGCACCTGGAGCACGCTGTCGTGGATGTCCCGGGCCAGCCGCTCCCGCTCCCGGGTCGCGGCGTCGACCTCCAGGGCGCGGGCGAGGGTGCGTTCGGAGGCGCGGGCCACCTCCACGACGTAGCCGATGCCGATGGAGGCCACCCAGACCAGGATCAGGCTGTGCACGGTGTCCCGCGCGAACTGGCCGCGCTCGACCAGGTTGGCGGCGGCCACCACCGTGGAGGCGACGGCGGCCCAGCGCCAGCCGCCCTTGACCGCGAAGGCGAGGACCGCGCCGCCGGTCCATATCGTCGGCAGGGTGGGGCCGCCCGCGACCCGCTGGTGACTGTCGGCGAACGCGGTGAGCATGACGCCGGCGAGGGCGATGGTCAGGTCGGCGGCGAGGAAGCCCCTGGTGCAGCCGGCCGCGCCGCGCACCCGGGGCAGGGTGGCGAGGGTCCAGACGACGAGGACGGCGTCGTAGCCGACCGCGATCCACGGGCGGGTGAACCGGTCGTAGGAGGTGGCGCACAGGCCGAGCGCGTACAGCATGGTCAGCACGCGGTACCCGGCGAGCGCACGCCACAGCGGCAGCTCCACCGACATCCTCAGCACGCGCTCGCGCCCGGCCATCCCCCGTGCCCCCCGTCAGCCCCGCGCGGTTACCTGCTCTCCGCGTCCTCGGCCTGCTCCGCCTTCTCGACGTCCTTGGCCTTCTCCGCCTTCTCGACGTCCTTGGCCTTCTCCGCCTTCTCGACGTCCTTGGCCTTCTCCGCCTTCTCCGCTTCCTTGGCCGCCTTCGCCGCTTCCGCGATCTGCCGCTTGGCCGCGGTCGCGTACATGTCGACGTACTCCTGGCCGGAGAGCTTCATGATCTCGTACATGACCTCGTCGGTCAGCGCGCGCAGCACGAAGCGGTCGTGCTCCATGCCCTGGTAGCGGCTGAAGTCGAGGGGCTTGCCGATCCGGATGCCGGGCCGCATCAGCTTCGGCATCACCTTGCCGGGCGGCTGGATCTTCTCGGTGTCGATCATCGCCACCGGGATCACCGGGGCACCGGTCGCGAGCGCCACCCGGGCGAGGCCGCCGGGCTTGCCCCGGTAGAGCCGGCCGTCGGGCGAGCGGGTGCCCTCCGGGTAGATGCCGAACAGCTCGCCGCGCTCCAGCACCTCGATGCCGCTCTTGATCGCGGCCTCACCGGCGCCGCGTGCCCCCGAGCGGTCCACCGGGAGCTGGCCGACGCCCTTGAAGAACGCGGCGGTGAGCCGGCCCTTCACCCCGGGCGTGGTGAAGTACTCGGCCTTCGCGATGAAGGTGACCTTGCGGTCGAGCATCGTCGGCAGGAAGAACGAGTCCGAGAAGGACAGGTGGTTGCTGGCCAGGATGGCCGGGCCCTCGGCCGGGATGTTCTCCAGCCCCTCCACCCAGGGCCTGAAGGCGACCTTCAGCGGCCCTCCGATGGCGACCTTCATCGTGCCGTACAACACCCGTGTGCCTCCCGTTTCCGTCGAACAGACCTTAACCCCCTGGACCGTCAAAGCACCCGACGGCCCTGGTCGGTGTCCGTGCGGTCGCGTACGGTGAAGCACATCCGCGTGTTCTCAACGCCCCCGCCGGACGGCGGCGGGGCCCTTCCCCAGGAACAGGAGCGTCTAAGGTGCCGGTTCTCCCTGGAGCCGAGCCGTACCGCCACTCCGGCGGCGAGGTGGGCGTCCTCTTCTGTCACGGCTTCACCGGCTCGCCGCAGTCGATGCGCCCGTGGGCGGAGCACCACGCCGCGCACGGCCTGACGGTGTCGCTGCCCCTGCTGCCGGGACACGGCACGCGCTGGGAGGACATGCAGCTCACGGGCTGGCAGGACTGGTACGCGGCGGTGGACCGCGAGCTGCGGCTGCTGTCCGAGCGCTGTTCCCAGGTGTTCGTCGCGGGCCTGTCGATGGGCGGCGCCCTCGCGCTGCGGCTGGCCGCCCTGCACGGCGACCGGATCAGCGGCGTGGTCGTCGTCAACCCGGCGAACAAGGTGCACGGCCTGTCCGCGTACGCGCTGCCGGTGGCCCGGCACCTGGTGCGCTCCACCAAGGGCATCGCCAGCGACATCGCGAAGGGCGGCGCGGCCGAGACGGGTTACGACCGGGTGCCGCTGCACGCGGCGCACTCGCTGCGCCGGTTCCTGCGCCGGCTGGACGGCGAGCTGCCCCGGATCGCCCAGCCGCTGCTGCTGCTGCGCAGCGCCCAGGACCATGTCGTACCGGCCGTCGACTCGGCCCGGGTGCTGGAGCGGATCTCGTCCGCGGACGTCCGGGAGATCGTGCTGGAACACAGCTACCACGTCGCGACGTTGGACGTGGACGCGGACCGGATCTTCGAGGAGAGCCTCGGTTTCATCGGCCGGCTCGCACCGATTCCGGGCAAGGAAGGGACGGCCGCAGTTGGCTGAGCACGACCCGGGTCCCGAGGGCCGCGAGGACCGGGAGGACCGGGAGGAGCGGCGGGACCGGGAGCCGGAGGAGAACGGGCTGCGTTTCGACGAGGACGCCGCCTGGCGGGCCATCGTGGCCGGGTACGGCGAGGAGCCGCCGGACCCGCCGGGCAGCAAGCCCTTCAAGCCGGTGGAGGACCTGGCGCTGCTGGAGAAGGACGCGCTGCTGGAGAACCTGGAGAAGGACGCCGCGACGGCGGACGAGGGCGAGGGCGGGAAGAAGCCGCAGGAGCCGCGGCCCGCCCGGCCGCTGGGCGGCTCCGTCTCCTTCGCGCCCGGCGTCGGCCCCCGCGACCACCGCGTGCCGGAGCCGTCCGAGGACGACTTCGACGAGGACGACGAGGGCCACTTCGTGCCGCCCGAGCCGCCGCCGCTGGACACCGGCGACACCACGTCGAGGTTCGCCTGGCTGGGTGTGGTCGGCGGGCCGGTCCTGCTGCTGGTGGCGGTGCTGCTCGGCTGGGAGATGACCTGGTGGCTGACGACCCTCGCCGTCGGCGGCTTCCTCGGCGGCTTCGCGACGCTGGTGGCACGGATGCGGACGGACGAGGACGACGACGACGATCCGGGCCGGGGAGCCGTGGTCTAGGGTCTTCCGTCCGGATCAGGCCGGCTCCGGGCAACGGCGCCCTCTCGCCGGGCCCGCGGCCCCGAGAAGATCCGGAAGAGGGGCCTCAGCGGCCCTGGGCGGGCTCGGGCCGCTCTCCGGCGGCCGGGACACGCAGGGCTGCCAGGACCGGGAGGTGGTCCGTGGCGGCGGCCAGGTCGGCGCGGCTGAGGCCCGGCAGGTCCTCGGGGACCCCGCAGCCGAGCACCTCGATGCCCTTGGAGGCGAACACCGCGTCGATACGGCGCGCCGGCGCACCGCGCGTCCAGGTCTCCTCGCCGCCCCAGGGGGCGACGGCCCGGCAGTCCTGGAGGGCGCCGGCGAGCAGACCGAAGGTGTGCCCGTCCGGGCCCTCGTTCAGATCCCCGCCCACCAGGGCGTGCTCCGCGCCGAGTCCGTCGAGCCGGTCGAGGAGCAGACCGCCCTGGGCCTGCCGCTCGGTGTCGTCGAGGCTGAGGTGACAGCTGATCACCCCGAGCCGGGCACCGCCGAAGCGGACCACCGCGGTGGCGAGACCGCGCCGGTGCAGACCGGGGGTGAGGGGCAGCAGGACGTCCTCGGCGCGCTCCACGGTGGCGCGCAGCGAGCACAGGATCGCGGGCCCCGCGGCAGCGCCGCCTCCGGTGAGGACGACGAGTCCGGCGGCCGCCGCGAGCCGCGCGAGCTTCTTGCGCCAGCGGAAGAACCGGGGCGCTTCCTGGACGAGGACCAGGTCGGGCGCGCAGGCGGTGATCACCCGGGCGAGGGCGTCGGTGTCGTCGCGCAGGGACCGGATGTTGTAGCTCAGCACGCGGACGACGGCTGAACCATCGGGCTCTGTGTGGGAGTTGGGGAGCGGCGCCATGTGGATCAATGTACGCCCAGGGGGTGGAACGCGAGGAGCGCCCGCGACCGCCGGGGGTGCCCGGCCGGTCGCGCGGTTCCTCGCGTCCCTTCTGGCCCGGACGTGTCCTACATGATCGGGTCGGGCTCGCGAGCCAGGTCCGCCGCGCCGACCATGCCCGCCTTGTTGCCGAGCTGCGCGGCGATGACGTCGGCCACCGGGCGCCAGTTCCCGCCCACCAGCCACCGCTTGTACGACTTGCGGATCGGGTCGAGGACCAGCTCGCCCTCGTCGGACAGGCCGCCCCCGACGATGAAGGCGGACGGGTCGAAGAGGGAGGCCAGGTCGGCGAGGCCGGCGCCGGCCCAGCGGGCCAGCTCACGGTAGGAGTCGACGGCCACCGGGTCGCCCTGCCGGGCGGCCATGGAGATGTGCTTGCCCTCGATGCCCTCCGGGGTGCCGTCGCCGAGCGAGAGCAGCAGCTCCGCGTGCTCGGGGGTGGCGTTGGCGCGCTGCTTGGCGTACCGGACCAGCGCGCGCCCGGAGGCGTACTGCTCCCAGCAGCCCTGCGAGCCGCAGCCGCACAGCAGGCCGTCCGGGACCATCCGGATGTGGCCGAACTCGGCGGCCACGCCGAAGTGGCCGCGGCGCAGCTTGTTGCCGATGATGATGCCGCCGCCGAGGCCGGTGCCGAGGGTGATGCAGATGACGTTGCGGTGGCCCTTGCCGGCGCCGAACCTGTACTCGCCCCAGGCGGCGGCGTTGGCGTCGTTCTCGACCACGACGGGCAGGCCGGTGCGGGCCTCGACCTTTTCCTTGAGCGGCTCGTTGCGCCAGTCGATGTTGGGGGCGAAGTAGACGGTGGAGCGCTGCCGGTTGACGTAACCGGCCGCACCGATGCCCACGCCGACGATCTCGTGCCCGGCACGCGCGCCCTCCACCGCGGAGGCGATGGCGTCCACGATGGCCTCGGGCGTGGTGGGGGTCGGCACCTTGAAGGTCGAGAGGATGTTGCCTTCCTCGTCGACCACGCCGGCCGCGATCTTCGTACCGCCGATGTCGACGCCGATGGTGAGTCCCATGAATCCCTCAGTTCCGGTCGAGCCCCGCTACGGCCAACCGTACCCGAGGCCCCTGCCGACGAGGGCTTCAGTCCAGGTCGATGCGCTCCGAGGAACCGGTGCCCTCACCCCGGTCGCGCCCCTTGCCGCCGTCGTCCCCGCGCTCCTTGCGCCACTCGTCCGCGACATCGTCCGGACCGGCGGTCCAGCGCTGCTCCTGGGACTGGACGGCGGAGCGGTAGGCGGCGAGCAGTTCGCCGCCGGCGGCCGCGAGGTGGTCGAAGACGCCGGGGTTGCGCTCTATGACGGGTTCGACGGCGGCCTTCGCCTGCTGGACGACCTGCCTGACCATCTGCTGGGCGGCGGGTCCGGCGAGGGCGCCGAGGGGGGACTGGAGGCCGGACAGCTTGTCGGCCACCGTGTCCACGAGCTTCTTCAGTTCCTCGGCGGCGGAGCCGGGGGGCGGCGCACCGTGGGTGGCGCGGTGGCGGGCCTTCTCGGCTTCCAGGTCCTCGGCACAGGCCGTGGCCCAGGCGTCGGCGTCGCTCACCCGCGGCTCCTCGTGCGGTTCGGCGGGGCGCTCTTCGCTCATGGCGGACTCCTGACTGCGGTACGCCCTTACGCGTACGACGTTACCCGAACAGGGGTGACCCGTTCACCGTGCGGCGGCGGGCCACAGGCCGGGGTCCGGGGCGAAGCGCACCCGCAGCTCGCCCTCGCGCAGGCCCGCGCCCGAGACGGTGCAGCGGCGCAGGGCGGAGGGCAGGGAGACGATCCGCCGGAAGGCGCTCGCGGTGATCACGAGTTCGTCGCCGCGCCGGATCAGGTCGAGCTCCTCCCGTATGGCGCCGGGCAGCGGGATGTGCCAGACCAGCACCCCGTCCTCGGCGATCCGGTCGGCGACCTGCCACTCGACGGGGCGGTCCGCGTCGGTGACGGCGGGTACCGCGAGGGCGGCGAGGTCGTCGGGGCCGTGCGGGTCGCGGCCGAGGTGCGGCACGGGGTGCACGTCGTGGTCCCCCTCGCCCTCCCATTCCCCGAGCGCCTTGCGCTGCTGGGCGGCCAGGCCGGCGAGCCAGGGGTCGGGGGTGGTGTCGGGCAGGGTGCGGTTGGCGACGAGGACCTCGGTCCGCAGACCGCGCAGGGCGAGGCCGAGGCGGGCGGCGCGCAGGGCCTGTGCGGCGGCGGGGGAGGGTTCGGCGACGAGGCGCACGGTGGTGTCGCGGTCGGTGAGCACGGCCTCCACGGCGGCCAGCTCCACGTCCCAGCGGCCGGCCGTCTCGTACAGCCAGTCCGTGGGCATGGGGACACCGGCGAGCCGGCCGAGCACGGGGCGCAGGGCGCGGGCGGCCTGACGCTCGGGGGGCAGCAGCCGGCGCAGGTAGCGGCGCAGTTCCTCGGGGAGGGCGAGCAGGGCGAGGGCCCCCGGGAGGGGCGGCAGGTCCACGACGAGGAGGTCGTACCGCTCGCAGAGCGCGGCGTCGCGCAGCGCGCGCAGGAACGTCAGCTCCTCGGCGCCGGGCAGCGGGGTGACCTCCTCGGCGTCCAGCCGGGAGGCGCCGAGCAGGTCGAGGACGCCGGCGGCGCGGCGCTGGAAGTCGGCGAGGTCCTGGCGGAAGCCGGCGGCGGCGTCGGGGCGCCAGGCGGTGAGCCGGGGTTCGATCTCGACGGGCCGGGCCCCGGTCGGCGTGCCCAGCACCGTGCCGGGGGTGTCCGCCCGTTCCGCGCTCAGCAACAAGGTCCGGCTGCCCTCGCGGGCTGCGCGCAGCGCGGTGGCGGCGGCGACGGTGGTCCGCCCGCTGCCACCGGGCCCCGTGATCAGGATGGTCCGCATGAGTCCGAACGGTAACGGACGCGGGGGCGGCGGTGCGGGGAGCGGCGGCCGGCCGGGCACCCGGCCCGGCGGCGGACGCCCCGGCCGGGGGCGGTCGTGCCGCCGGGGCGCTGGGGTCCCCCGCCCGGTCTGGGCCGGGAGGTCCTCCGCCCGGTCTGGGCCGGGAAGGGGGAGGGCGGGCGCGGGCGGCGCGCCGGAAGCGCCGGGCCGCGCACCCGCCCCCGGCCGGCCGGGCCAGGGGAACGGGCGGGCGGACGTCAGGGGATCAGGGGGTTTCGACGCGCTTCTTCAGGCCCGCCAGGGCGCGGTCGATGATGACCTTCTCCGCCTTGCGCTTGATCATGCCGAGCATGGGGATCTTGACGTCGACGGTGAGCCGGTACGTGACCTCCGTGCCGCCCGGACCCGCCGGCGCCAGGAGGTAGGACCCGTCGAGGGACCGCAGCATCTGGGACTTGACCAGCGTCCAGGAGACCTCGTTGTCACCGGCCCAGGTGTACGCCAGCGTCTGGTCGTCCTTGATCGCACCGGCGTCCATGACGAGCCGTACCTCCTGGGCACGCCCCCGCTCGTCGGTCTTGAGGACCTCCGCCTCCTTCACCTCACCGGTCCAGTCCGGGTAGCGGGCGAAGTCGGCGATCACCGCCATGACGTCGGCCGGAGCCGCCCCGATCGTGATGCTCGAACTGGTGTGTTCCGCCATCGCCGTGGCTCCTCCAGATGCGGACCGAAGAGACTCTTGCCGTTGTGCTGCCTGCGCACGTGTGTGCAGCGTGAAGGCTACCGTGCGCCCGCCGCGCCCCGGCCCTCGCCCCGTCACCACTCCAGGGCCCACGGCCTGCCGCTGCCCGCGAAGTGCCCCACGTTCACGCACTCCGTCGCCCCGATCCGCATCCTGCGCGCCAGCGGCTGGTGGACATGCCCGAAGAGCGAATAGCGGGGCCGGGTGCGCCGGATGGCGTCCAGCAGAGCCCGGCTCCCCCGCTCGAAACGGCGCGCGACGGTGTCGTACACCAGCTCCGGCACCTCCGGGGGGATGTGCGTGCACAGCACGTCGACCTCCCCGACCGCCTCGATCTTCGCGGCGTACTCCTCGTCGGAGATCTCGTACGGCGTCCGCATGGGCGTGCGCAGCCCCCCGCCGACGAAGCCGAACGTCCACCCGCCGATCTCCACCCGCTGCCCGTCCAGGACGGTGGTGCCGGGACCGGCGTATTCCGGCCACAGCTGCGGCATGTCGACATTGCCGTAGGTGGCGTACGTCGGGGTGGGGAACGCCGTGAAGAGTTCGGCGTACTGCTTGCGCACCGCCTTCTCGATGGCGGTGAAGCGGTCCCCCTCGATCCCGCCCCACAGCTCGGCGCCGAACGCGCGGGCCTCCTCGAAGCGGCGGGCGGTGCGCAGTTCCACGATGCGGTCGGCGTTCTCCTCGCCGAACAGGTCGGGGAAGATGCCGCGCGAGTGGTCGGCGTAGTCGAGGAAGAGCACCAGGTCACCCAGGCAGATCAGAGCATCGGCACCCTCGCCGGCCCGCGCCAGGTCCCGGGCGTTGCCGTGCACGTCGCTGACCACGTGGACGCGGTGCCGGCTGCTTCGAGGGGGTGTGGATGCCATGGCGATCAAGGGTAGGCGTGTGTGCCGCAGGTGAACAGTCCCGTTCGTGGCCTGCGGTTACTCGCCGGTCGGAGAGGCCGTGGACTACTGTGCGCGAAGGAACGCCATCGTGTGTGACGCAGCGAACATCTGGCCGGGACCCCCTGTCGGGAACCGCATACCGACGGGTAACGTCCGGGCAGTCCAGTCGTGCTCTGGGTTTCAGCCACCGGTAGCCCCGAGCACCAGCCCGAGCCTTGGACCGCACCGTCGCAGCACACAACGTCGTGGCGCCGGCGCCCTATGAGGAGCAGCAGTCTTGCGCGAGTTCAGCCTTCCGGCCTTGTACGAGGTCCCTGCGGACGGAAACCTGACCGACATCGTCCGCAGAAACGCCGCGCAGCATCCCGACGTAGCCGTGATCGCCCGCAAGTCCGGCGGCACCTGGCAGGACGTGACGGCCCGGAAGTTCCTGGCCGAGGTGCACAGCGCGGCCAAGGGCCTCATCGCCGCCGGGGTGCAGCCGGGCGACCGCGTGGGCCTGATGTCCCGGACGCGCTACGAGTGGACGCTCCTCGACTTCGCCATCTGGAGCGCGGGCGCGGTGACCGTGCCGGTGTACGAGACCAGCTCGCCCGAGCAGGTGCAGTGGATCCTCTCCGACTCGGGCGCGACCGCCTGCGTCGTGGAGCTGGACGCGCACGCGGCCGCCGTGGAGGCGGTACGCGACACGCTGCCCGCGCTGAAGAACGTCTGGCAGATCGAGGCCGGCGCCATCGAGGAGCTGGAACGGCTCGGCCAGGACGTGTCGGAGGAGACGGTGGACGAGCGCTCCTCGCTCGCCTGCGCCGACGACCCGGCCACCATCGTCTACACCAGCGGCACCACCGGCCGCCCCAAGGGCTGTGTGCTCACCCACCGCAGCTTCTTCGCGGAGTGCGGCAACATCGTGGAGCGGCTGCGGCCGCTGTTCCGTACCGGCGAGTGCTCGGTGCTGCTCTTCCTGCCGCTGGCCCACGTCTTCGGACGGCTGGTGCAGATCGCGCCGATGATGGCGCCCATCAAACTCGGCTGCGTCCCGGACATCAAGCACCTCACCGACGAACTGGCGGCGTTCCGGCCGACGTTGATCCTCGGTGTGCCGCGCGTGTTCGAGAAGGTCTACAACTCCGCGCGCGCCAAGGCGCAGGCGGACGGCAAGGGTGCCGTCTTCGACAAGGCGGCCGACACCGCGATCGCGTACAGCAAGGCCCAGGACAGCCCGTCCGGACCGTCGCTGGGGCTGAGGATCAAGCACAAGGTCTTCGACAAGCTGGTCTACGGCAAGCTGCGCGCGGTCCTCGGCGGCCGGGGCGAGTACGCCATCTCGGGCGGCGCCCCGCTGGGCGAGCGGCTCGGCCACTTCTTCCGGGGCATCGGCTTCACTGTGCTGGAGGGGTACGGCCTCACCGAGTCCTGCGCGGCGACCGCGTTCAACCCGTGGGACCGTCAGAAGATCGGCACGGTGGGGCAGCCGCTGCCCGGTTCCGTGGTGCGGATAGCGGACGACGGCGAGGTGCTGCTGCACGGCGAGCACCTGTTCAAGGAGTACTGGAACAACCCGGGCGCGACGGCGGAGGCGCTGGCCGACGGGTGGTTCCACACCGGGGACATCGGCACCCTGGACGAGGACGGGTACCTGCGGATCACCGGCCGCAAGAAGGAGATCATCGTCACGGCGGGCGGCAAGAACGTGGCCCCCGCGGTGATCGAGGACCGTATCCGCGCGCACGCGCTGGTCGCGGAGTGCATGGTGGTCGGCGACGGGCGCCCGTTCGTCGGCGCCCTGGTCACCCTGGACGAGGAGTTCCTGGCCCGCTGGGCCGCCGAGCACGGCAAGCCGGCGGGGTCCACGGCGGCGTCGCTGCGCGACGACGCGGAGCTGAACGCCGCGATCCAGGAGGCCGTGGACGACGGAAACGCCGCGGTGTCCAAGGCCGAGTCGGTGCGCAAGTTCCGCGTCCTCGCGTCCCAGTTCACGGAGGACTCGGGCCACCTCACCCCCTCCCTGAAGCTCAAGCGGAACGTGGTGGCGAAGGACTACGCGGACGACATCGAGGCGATCTACGCCAAGTAGGCCGACCGCGCCGACCGCCCGCTCCCGAAGGGGTCCGACGGTCCGTCACCCCGGTCGGCGGACCGTCAGAGCAGGTCCCTCAGCCGCTCCGCGAGCAGGTCCCAGCGCCACTTCTCCTCCACCCACCGGCGGCCCCGCTCCCCCATCGCGCGGCGGAGTCCGGGATCGCCGAGCAGGGTGACGACGCGGTCGGCGACGTCGAGGTGTTCGCCGCCGCGGACCACCCAGCCCGTCTCCCCGTCGAGGACCGCGTCCGGGGCGCCGCCGGAGTCGCCCGCGACGACCGGCAGTCCGGTCGCGGACGCCTCCAGGTAGACGATGCCGAGGCCCTCCACGTCGAGGCCGCCGCGGCGGGTGCGGCAGGGCATGGCGAAGACGTCGCCCGCGCCGTAGTGGGCGGGCAGCTCGGACCAGGGGACGGCGCCGGTGAAGCGGACCGAGGCGTCGACGCCGGTCTCCCGGGCGAGGCGGCGCAGGTCCTGCTCGTAGGGGCCGCCGCCGACGATCAGCAGCACGGCGTCCGGCTCGGCGGCGAGGATCCGGGGCAGGGCCCGGATCAGGGTGTCCTGGCCCTTGCGCGGCACCAGCCGGGAGACGCAGACGACGACCGGGCGGTCGGTGAGGCCGAGCCGGGCGCGCACCTCGTCACCGCCGGAGCCCGGGTGGAAGGTCTTCTCATCGACGCCGGGCGGCAGTTGCGCCATCCGCGCGGCCGCCCCGGGGGTGAGCGCGCCGGCGATCCGGGAGCGGGTGTACTCGCCCAGGTAGGTGATCGTGTCCGTGGCCTCGCCGATCCGGCGCAGCAGCTGCCGGGCCGCGGGCAGCTGGGCCCAGCCGGCCTCGTGCCCGTGGGTGGTGGCCACCAGCCGCCGGGCACCGGCCCGGCGCAGCGCGGGCGCCATCAGCCCGAGCGGTGCCGCGGCCCCGAACCAGACCGAGGTGCAGCCGTGCTCGCGCAGCAGCCCCGCCGCGCGCCGGGTCGCCCCGGGGGTGGGCAGCAGCATGGTCGTACGGTCGCGTACGACGGTGAAGGGCTGTTCGGCGTCGAAGGCGGCCGTCGCCTCGGCGCCCTCCCGGCCGCGCTTCCAGGTGGAGGCGTAGACGACCAGCCGGTCGGGGTCCAGGCGCAGCGCCATGTTGTGCAGGAATGCCTGGATGCCGCCCGGCCGGGGCGGGAAGTCGTTGGTCACGATCAGGGTCTTGTGCATCGCCGCCGACCCTACCGAACCGGCCGTCCGGCACCGGGCGGCGGCCGGTGCGTTGGCACGGCCCGGGGCGCTCGGGACATCATGGTCCCCCGGCACGGGACTCGGACCGCAATCGAACGGCAGGGGAACACGTGGAGACCAAGGACGCCCGGCGGTCGCCGGCGTACCTGCTCGCGACCTGGTGCGTCACCCGTGCGGTGCTGCTGCTCTTCGTCCTCGGGGTGTACGTCTTCCCCGGTCCCGACGTCACCACGGACGTCTCGGTGATCTACCACAACTGGTACCAGGTGCTGCACCAGGGCACGTTCCCGCTGGACGACGTCACCTGGCAGTACCCGCCGGCCGCGGCGCTGGCGATCCTCGCGCCCGACCTGCTGCCCTTCCTCTCCTACCCGCACGCCTTCTTCGCGCTGGCGTTCCTCGCCGACCTGGTGGTCCTGGCGCTGCTGCTGCGGTCGGCCCGGCGGCCCGGCCGGTCGCGGCGCGGGGCCTGGGTGTGGGTGGCCGGCGTACCGCTGCTCGGGCCGACGGTGTACGCGCGCTACGACGTGATGGTGACCGCGGTGGCCGTGGCGGCGCTGCTCGCGGGGGCACGGCATCCCCGGGTGATGGGGGCGCTGACGGCCTTCGGGGCGCTGCTGAAGGTGTGGCCGGCGCTGCTGCTGGCCGGTGCGGTGCGGCGCCGGGCGTGGGTGTCGGCGGCGGTGACCGGGGTGGCGCTCGCGGCGGCGTTCGCGGTGTGGATGCCGGGCGCGTTCGCCTTCCTGACCTTCCAGCGGGAGCGGGGCACGGAGGTGGAGTCGCTGGGCGCCCTGGTCTTCCACGTGGCCCGGCACTTCGGCTGGAGCGGGCAGGTGCTGCTGAACTACGGCTCGATCGAGTTCCTGGGCCCGTACGTGCCCGAGGTGAGCGCGGCGGCGCTGGCCCTGACGGCGGGCGCGTTCGGCTGGCTGCTGCTGTGGCGCCTCAGGGCCCGCCGCTTCCCGCCGCCCACCCTGACGGACGCGGCGCTGACCGCCGTGCTCCTCTTCACCACCACCAGCCGCGTGATCAGCCCCCAGTACCTGGTCTGGCTGATCGGCCTGGCCGCCGTCTGCCTGACCCACCGCGCCTCCCGGATGACCGCCCCCGCGCTCCTGGTCCTGGCGGCCTCCTTCCTGACCGTCCTGGAATTCCCCGTCGGCTTCGTCCACGTGGTCACCAGCGACTGGTACGGAATCACCCTCCTGCTCCTGCGCAACGCCCTGCTGGCCGCCGCGACCCTGCTCGCGGCCCACCACCTGTGGCGCACCACGGCCTCCCCCACGCCGACCCCTCTCCAGCCCCTCCCCACCACCACGGAAACCCCGGTCTCCCCCTGAGCCGCGTGCGCTCAGCCCAGCTCCGTCCTGACGTACTTCTGCCAGCGGGCGGTGAAGGTGGCCGGGGTCAGGCCGAGGATGTCGTGCAGGGCGGTCTCGACGGCGCCGGGGCGGGTGGTGTGGGTGCCGACGGCGCGGTAGAAGGCGGTGAGGCGGGCCGGGCTCCACTGGTCGGCGATCATGCGGCAGGCCAGCCAGCCGCTCTCGTAGGCGCGGGCCAGTGCGGTGGGGTCGCTGGTGAAGCCGAAGTCCTTGTCGGCGGGGAGCGCGGTGGGTACCCGGCCGTCGCCGACGGCGCGGGCCAGCTCCGGGGCGGCCTGCGCCGGGGTGCGGTCGGTGCCCAGGTAGCCGATCCAGTCGGCGTAGCCCTCGGAGAGCCACAGGGGGGTGGCCGCGGTGGTACGGGTGCGGGTGGCGACGTGGGTGGTCTCGTGGGTGAGGACGACCTGTCTGCCCATCGTGCCGAGGACCGCGTACGCGTCCGGGTTGATCACCACCCGGTCGGCCGGCGTCCGCCCCGCGCCGCCCGCCTCTCCGGTGGTCACGGCGGCGATCCCCCGGTAGTTCGCGGCGGGCGAGCCGAGCAGGCCCGCCATGCCCGTCAGGGACGCGGGGACCAGGACGACCACCCGGCGCGTCCAGTCGGTGCCCCACTCCTCGGACACCGCCGGTACCGCCCGGTCGGCCATCCGGGCGTACGCGCGCAGCTTCGCCACCGGCTGCCCGGTGCCCAGCACCAGGCTGTGCGCGCCGGGTACGGCGGTCACCGCGCCCTGGTCCCACAGCTGCTGCCCGGACTTCCCGGCCGGCCGGTCGGCGGTGACGTACCAGGTGCCGGAGGCGGTGCGGGCCAGGGTGAGGGTGCGCCGGGTGTCGACGGGGGCCTGGTCGTACCCGGCGACCCGGTAGGCGAGGTCGGCGTCCGCGGTGGCCCCCGCCGCGGTGCGCCGCAAGGTGGTGATCCGGTAGTCCCAGGAGGCCAGCGGCAGGGCGCGCAGCCTGGTGTACTCGGCGCTCGCGCCCGTCGCGCCGTACGCCTGCGCGTCATGCCGCAGCAGCGCCGCCGAGCGCAGGTCGAGGAGGTGCTGCACCTCGCCCTTCGCGGAGTCGGCCGCCGTCCGCCCGGCGCATCCGGCCAGGGGCAGCAGCAGGCACAGGGCCAGCGCCCCGACGCTTCTCACCCGCCTGCCACCGGCCATCACACGATCGTACGGCGCGCCGCCGGGGCGTCAGGGCCGGGTCACCGAGGAGACCGGCATCATCCCCACCGGGTCGTAGCGCACCGCCGCTCCCGGATGGGGCGCGTGGATGACCTGGCCGTGGCCGACGTACATCGCCACATGGCTGGCGTCGGAGCGGTAGATCACCAGGTCGCCGGGGCGGGCCTGGGAGAGCGGGACGCGCCGCCCCGCGAACCGCTGCTCCTGGGAGGTGCGGGGCAGCTGGATGCCGGCGTGCGCGTACGACCACTGCATCAGGCCCGAGCAGTCGAAGCCGGCGGGCCCGTTGGCGCCCCACACATAAGGGCGGCCGAGCGCGGAGCGGGCGGCGGCCAGGGCCGCGGCGGCACGCACGCCGGGGGCGCCGGCCACGCCGGGCAGACCGGACAGACCGGGCAGGCCGAGCCGGTCGGGGCCGGCCGAGCGGGAGGACCGTTCGTAGGCGGCGCGGTCGGACGCGGACAGCGAGTTCAGCAGCTGCCGGGCCCGCGCGAGTTTGTCCTCCACCGCCCGCTTGTGCGCGGCGACCGCCCGGCGGCTGCGGTCCAGCGCGTCGAGCTCGTCGGCCGCCTCCGCCCGCTCCTGGTCCAGCTCGCGCAGTGCGGAGCGCAACTCCCGCAGCCGGCCCGCCTCCTGGGCGCTGATCCGGTCGAGGGTGGCCGCCTTGTCGAGGTAGTCGTCCGGGTCGTCGGAGAACAGCAGCGCGACGGCCGGGTCGATGCCGCCCGAGCGGTACTGCGCCCCGGCCAGCGAACCCAGCTCCTCGCGCAGCGTGTTGACGTCCTGCTGGCGGCGGGCGACGCGGTCCTGGGCGTAGCGGACCTCGCGGCGCAGCGCGTCGGTGCGCTCCTGGGCCCGGTCGTAGGCCTGGGTCGCCTGCTCGGCCTGCGTGTAGAGCCGGTCCACCTCGGCGCGGGCGTCGGGATGCGGCGCGGCCTGCGCCGGTACCGCTCCGAGGGCCGCGACGGCGGCCGACAGGGCGCACAGGGCTGCGGCACCCCGGTCGAACCGGTCGAATCCGGCCGGTACGCGGCGCTGACCGGACGGTGCAAGGCGACGATGGGACCCCACGGGCTGCCGAACCCCTTCCACTGGCTGACACGGACGGCGTTCCCCGGCGCCTGGGGACGGGGAGGCCCCGGCGTCGGGGAAACGCGGCAGACAGTAGCCGTGCGGAAGGGCCGCGGCCAAAGACCGCGACGGCGACAAAGAGTGACGCCCCGACGCTGACGCAGGTCACCGGCGGGGCGTGGAGTCAGTTCGCGTCCCGTGGATTCGCCCGATCGGGCGCCCTCCCCGGGAGCGTCGGGGGTTTAGACCCGGACGCCGAACTGGAACGGCATGTCGGACATCGCCTCATAGCGCACCACCGCACCGGTGTGCGGCGCGTGCAGCACCTGGCCGTTGCCCGCGTACAGACCGACGTGGTGGATGTCGCCGTAGAAGAACACCAGGTCGCCGACCTTGAGCTGGCTCTGGCTGTAGATCCGGGTGCCTATGTTGGCCTGCTGCTCGGAGGTGCGCGGGATGGAGACGCCGGCCTGCGCGTAGGCGTAGGAGGTCAGACCCGAGCAGTCGAAGGAGGAGGGGCCGGTGGCGCCGTAGACGTACGGCTTGCCGAGCTGGCCCTGGGCGGCGGCGAAGGCGGCCGCGGCCCTGCCGGAGGCGGGCGGGGCGTCGCCGAGGTTCACCCGCTCGCTGGAGGAGCGGTCGGCACGCTGCTGCTGGGCGGCGAGGTCGGCCTTCTCCTTGGCGGTGAGGCTGTTGAGGATCTTCTGGGCGGCGGCCAGCTTGCCCTGGACTTCCTTCTTCTTGTTGCCCAGTTCGGTGCGGGTGTCCGCGAGGTCCTTGAGCTTCTCGGTGGCCTCGGAGCGCTCCTGGGCGAGCTCGCGCTGCTTGCTCTGGATCTTGCGCAGCGCGTCGACCTGCTGGCTGCTGAGCTGGTCGAGGGTGGACGCCTTGTCGAGGAAGTCGTCCGGGTTGGAGGAGAGGAAGAGCTGGACCGAGGGGTCGATACCGCCGGAACGGTACTGCGCCGTGGCCAGCGAACCCAGGCCGTCGCGCAGCTTGTTGAGGTCTTCCTGACCCCGCGCGACGTTGTCCTGGATCGTGGAGATCTCCTTCTGGAGCTTCTGCTGCTTCTCCTTGGCCCCGTCGTACTTCTCGGTGGCCTGCTCGGCCTGCTCGTACAGCTTGTCGACCTTGGACTTGACCTGGTCCTTGCTGAGCTTCTCGCTCGGCGCGGCGTTCGCGGCGTTCGCGCTGAGCACGACGGCGGCGGCTGCTGCGGTGGTCAGCACGGTCACGCGTGCACGGCTCTGCTGCTTGGGTCGACGGTGGGACGCCACGGAGGACGAACTCCTTCTTGTGAGTGTTCACCCGTTCGGAGGTTCGAGGCCCGACCCTAGTGACCATGTTGTGATCATTCAAATCCTCACGGCAAAAATTCCCGTCACGCAATGCATTCTTTGCACACAATCCACGAGCAGTGATGGCCGATTGACCCTACGTCGTGTGACAGGGCGCCCAATTCGGGCATTCGATGCGCTTGTTGGGCCTTCAGGACAGTCGCTTCAGAAGTACCGCAGAGGCCACGGGACGGGCACCCGCCCGCGCCACGCCGTCGGCCACCTCGCGGTCGGTGGAGGCGACGATGACCGGCCGGCCCGGCGGCTCCGCGCGGACCAGCTGGCGGATCAGCTCGTCGGCCGTGACGCCCGGCTTGGAGAACAGCACCCGCACCCCGCGCGGCGGCGCGAGCAGCACCGGCGCGGCCAACTCGGCGCCGTCGAAGACGCAGGTCACCTCGGCGCCGGTCTGCGCGGCGAGCGCGGACAACTGGCCCAGCAGCCGCAGCCGCTGCTTCTCCAACGGCATCTGCGGATAACCGGTCTTGGTCACGTTGTAGCCGTCGACGACCAGATGCGCCTGCGGCAGCGCGAGCAACTGGTCGAGAATCGCCGGGTCGTGCTCGGACAGAGCGCGCGCCGCGATGTCCTTCGGCGTCATCCGGCCCGGCTCCACCGCGTCGACGGTCTCCGCCGGGCGCACGGACACCGGCGGCAGCGCCAGCTCGCGCCGCAGGCCCTGGGTGGCGTCCAGGAGGGTGTCGAGGAGTAGCCGTACCCGCATGTCTTCCACGCTGCGCCCCTCGCGGGCGGCCTTGCGGGTGGCCTCCAGGGCCGCCTCCGCCTCGCCGAGCCGCGCCTTGAGCCGCCGGGACTCGCTCTCCGCGGCCGACACCCGGGTGCCCGCCTCGGCGCGCACGGCGTCCATCTCGCCCTGCGCCTTGCGCAGGGCGGCCTCGCCCCGGCGCACATCGCTCTGCGCCGAGCGCAGCTTGCGGTTCAGCGACTCCAGGTCGCGCTTCGCCGACTCCAGCTCCGCGCGCAGCCGTTCGGTCTCGGCTCTGGTGTGCTCGCGGGCGCGGTCCAGTTCGGCGCGCAGCCGCTCCAGTTCGGCGCGGCTCTCCTCGTCGGCCCGCTCGGCGTCGGCCCGCTGGGCCTCCTCGCCGGCCGCGGTGACCAGCTTCACCCAGCCCGCCGGGCGCAGCACATAGGCGGCCGCAGCCACGTCGAGCGGGTCGACGGCCGCGGGCGCGGAGCCGGCCTCCAGGGCGCCGGCCAGCTCCGGCTGCGCGGCGCGGAACTTCTCGCCGATCCGCTGCCGGAACAACGTGTCGGTCTCCAGCGCCGCGGCCATCGCGTTCCCGGCGAACTTCGCGCGGCGATTCGGGGCGAAACGGGCGTACTGCCGCAGCTGTGCGGGCAGTTCGGCCACGGTCAGCTTGCCGAAGCACTCCGAGACGATCGCGACGACCCTGCGGCGCACCCCGTCGGGCAGCGGACGGTCAAGCACCTCAGCGGTGCCGTCGCCCGGCCCCCCGCCTGCGCTCTCCACCATCCGTCACACCCCACTACCTTGCCGAAGAAATGCCTCTTCGGGCCCGGCCCCCTCAGGAGCCGGTGCCCGGCCTGTCCACGAGTTCCACCTGGTCCACCGCGTTGCACCAGCGGCAGCGCACCGATTCGATGGTCTCACTGACCACCTGGCGCTCCTCCACCGTCGGCTCGCCCGCGAGGTCGAGGTGGACATACTCCACGACCTTCGAGGAGCGCGTGACGTCGAAGCGGGTGAGGTTGCCGCACAGGGTGCAGCGCCATCGCGTCGTGGCGGTCGGCTGGGGAACCGTCATCGTGCCCTTCCCGGGTCGGTCGGACCACGCCGGCGGGCCGACGGGTGTGGCTCGTAACCCTACGGCCTGGCGGCCTCTCGCCGCCCGTCCATCCGAGGCGGCGAGGCGGTCTGTCGGCTTGCGTCCGGTTACGTCATGCTCTGTGTTCATGATCAGCGAGTGGAGTGCGGCGGCCGGCAGGACCTTCAGGACACTCCGGGACGCGCCGATGACGTACGGCCTGATCGCCCTGTGCTGTCTGATCTTCGTATTGGGCCCCGCCTCCGGGATCGTCCCCGGGTACGGCACCGGATACGTGCTCCAGGACGCGCAGCGGGTGTACTTCCGGACCTGGGGGGTGGTCCCGGCCGAGCTGTTCGCCGCGCCCCGGGCGCACGCGCTGACCCCGGTCACGGCGCTGTTCGTGCACGGGAACTGGGTGCATCTGCTCGGCAACATGCTCTTCCTCCTCGTCTTCGGCGTGCTGACCGAGGAGCGGATGGGCCGGGTGGAGTTCACTCTCTTCTACATCGGCTGCGGCTATCTGGCACTGCTGGGGTACGCCGTCGCCAACGACACCTCCGAACAGTCGCTGGTGGGCGCGTCGGGGGCGATCTCGGCGGTGCTCGGGGCGTTTCTCTTCCTGTTCCCTCGGGCCCGTGTCACCAGTCTCCTGCCGTTCCTCTTCTTCCTGCCGCTGCGCTTTCCCGCGTGGGTCGTGCTGCCGTTCTGGGTCACGCTCCAGTGGCTGGCGGCGGGACGCTCGGCACAGGGGCCGGGGGTGGCCTACCTGGCGCACCTGGTGGGGTTCGGTACCGGGTTCGTCTACGCCTGGGTGCGCTACGGCAGGTGGAGGGGCCCGAGGGGCGGCCTCGCGAGGGCGGTGGCGGGAGACGGGCGGGCTAGAGTGAAATGCGCACCCGAACCGGCCCCCGAGGGAGAGAACCAGCCGTGATCACCGCGATCGTCCTCATCAAGACCAGCGTGGACCGGATTCCCGAGATCGCCGAGCAGATCGCCTCGCTGGAGTCGGTGAGCGAGGTCTTCTCCGTCACCGGTACGTACGACCTGATCGCCATGGTGCGGGTGCGGGAGCACGAGGATCTGGCCGATGTGATCCCGGGCCGGATCAGCAGGATCCCGGGCGTCGAGGCGACGGACACGCACGTCGCGTTCCGCACGTACTCGCAGCACGACCTGGAGGCGGCGTTCGCGATCGGCCTGGACTCCTGACCGTCCGCCGAAAGGCCGCCCCACCGGCCGTCGCCGCCCGCTACGCCACCGGCACGCAGCGGCCCTCCTCCGTACGGTAGGTCCACTTCGCGCCCTCGGTCACCAGCCGCCGCACGGCCGTGACGAAGCGGTCCACGTGCTCGTCCGGGGTGCCCGCGCCGAAGCTCGCGCGGATGGCGTTCAGGGACGGGGCGCCGCACTCGGCGGGGGTCTGAGGGGCCGTGCCCAGCAGGGTGCGCAGCAGCGGATGGGCGCAGAAGAGGCCGTCGCGGACGCCGATGCCGTACTCGGCGGAGAGCGCGGCCGCGAAGTGGGAGCTGTTCCAGCCGTCCACCACGAAGGAGAGCACGCCGACCCGCGGGGCGTCGTCCCCGAACAGGGACAGGACCCTGACCTGCGGGATCTCGGCGAGCCCCGACCGCACCCGGTCGATCAGGTACTGCTCGCGGGTGACCAGCGCGTCCCAGCCGGCCTCGGTGAGGGCCGTACAGGCGGAGGCGACGGCGTAGGCGCCGATGACGTTCGGGGAGCCCGCCTCGTGCCGGGCGGCGCTCTCGTGCCACTCCACCTCCACTCGCCCGTCCGCGCGCCGGGCGACCCTGCGGCTGGCGCCGCCGCCCGCGAGGTACGGCTCGGCTTCCCGCAGCCAGTCGGCACGCCCGGCCAGCACGCCCGCGCCGAAGGGGGCGTACAGCTTGTGCCCGGAGAAGGCGACCCAGTCCACGTCCAGGTCGGTGAGGGAGACCGGGTGGTGCGGGGCCAGCTGGGCGGCGTCCAGGACGATCCGCGCCCCGTGGGCGTGTGCGGCGGCGGCCAGCTCGCGCACCGGCCACAGCTCCCCGGTGACGTTGGAGGCGCCGGTGACGCAGACCAGGGCCGGACCGTACGGGTCCCGGCCGGCGAGGGCCCGCTCCAGCGTCTCGACGGCCTGCCGCGGGCTGCGCGGCGCGTCCAGGTAGGTGACCCGGTCGTCCTGCCAGGGCAGCAGCGCGGCGTGGTGCTCGGTCTCGAAGACGAAGACCCGGCAGTCGGCCGGGACCACCCGGGCCAGCAGGTTCAGCGAGTCCGTGGTCGAGCGGGTGAAGACCACCTGGTCGTCGGCGCGGCAGCCGAGGAACTCCGCGACCGTGCGGCGGGCCTTCTCGAACAGGTCGGTGGAGAACTGGGAGAGGTACCCGGCGCCCCGGTGGACGCTGCCGTAGTAGGGCGCGTAGGCGGCGACGTCGTCCCAGACGCGCTGGAGGGCGGGGGCGCTGGCCGCGTAGTCGAGGGCCGCGTACGCGATGGTGCCGCCGGTGACGAGCGGGACGGTGACATCACGCCCCAGAACGGGCAGCGGGGAACAGATCGACGCGTCGACGGCAACGGTGGAGACGGACATGGGGGAACTCCCGTGAGAACGCACGCCGGAACAGGCGTACGGAAGAAAGGTGAAAGGGGTGCGCGGAGGCGGGGCTCGGCGGCCCTAGCGCATTCGCTTGCTCACAGGAGGCTCCCTCGTACCGACCAGGACCCCTGGCCCGGCGCCGTCAAGAGCGCCCGAGGGGTCCGCGCTTGCCGTAGACCTCGCTGCCTACGACCTGGTCCTCACCCGGGGCACCCCGCCACGGACGGAGGGTTGCCGGACAGTCGGCCGGGGCCTCATGACTGTCACTCATGACCTGGTACGGAAAGTACGCGAAGAGATCGATGTCCCGCAACCCGTGTCCGGATCGCGGGACGATCAGCCGTCGCAGGACGCCGCTCAGGCGTTGCTGGCGGCCACCCAGCGCTCCAGCGTCCGCTTCGCCGCGCCCGAGTCGATGGACTCGGCGGCCCTCGCCATCCCGGCGCGCAGCTGTTCGGCGAGCGGGGCGTCGGCCGGCTCCAGGGCGATGAGGGCCGCCGCCGAGTTCAGCAGCACGGCGTCCCGTACGGCACCCCGCTCGCCGTCCAGCACCCGGCGGGCGACCTCCGCGTTGTACGCCGCGTCCGCGCCGCGCAGGGCCTCCACGGGGGCCGGCTCGATGCCGACGTCCCGCGGGTCGAAGACCTCCTCGGACACCTTGCCGTCGCGCACCACCCACACCCGGGAGGTGGCGGTGACGGTCAGCTCGTCCAGGCCGTCGTCACCGCGGAAGACCAGCGCGGAGTTGCCGCGCTCGGCGAAGACCCCGGCCACCACGGGCGCCATGCGCGGGTCCGCGACGCCCACCGCCTGGGCCCGCACCTTCGCCGGGTTGGTCAGCGGACCGAGCACGTTGAAGGTGGTGCGGATGCCCAACTGGCCGCGCGCGGCGGCGACGTGACGCAGCGAGGGGTGGAACTTCACCGCGAAGCAGATGGTGATGCCGGCCTCCTCGGCGACCTCGGCGACCCGCTTCGGGGTCAGCTGGAGGTTGATGCCCAGCTTCTCCAGGACGTCGGAGGAGCCGGAGGCGGAGGAGGCGGCGCGGTTGCCGTGCTTGACGACCTTCGCGCCGGTGCCCGCGACCACGATCGAGGACATGGTGGAGATGTTCACCGTCTTGGCACCGTCGCCGCCGGTGCCGACGATGTCCACGGCCGGACCCGGCACCTCGATCACGTTCGCGTGCTCGTACATGGTGCGCACGAGTCCGGAGATCTCCTCGACGGTCTCGCCCTTGGCGCGCAGCGCCACCATGAACCCGGCGATCTGGGCGTCGGTCGCCTCGCCCCGCATGATCAGGTCCATCGCCCAGGCGGTGTCGTCCGCGGACAGGTTCTGGCCGGTCAGCAGGCCGTTCAGCAGGGCGGGCCAGGAGCGGCCCGCCGCGGTGTCGCCTCCAGCGGGGGTCACAGCGCTCATCAGCCGCTCCTTGTTGTACACAGTGGTGGAAACTCGTACACCACCTTATCGAGCCCCCGGCACGGGGAAGGGCCCCGTCCGGCTCGCGGACGGGGCCCCTCTGTGGCGTGGCGACGCGGGGATCAGTGGTGGCCGTGGCCGCTCGTGATCTCCTTGTACTCCTCGGAGGTCGGCTTCGGGATCTGGTTGTCCTCGCCGTAGTAGGCGTTGGACAGCTTCGCCCGGAGCTTCTCGGACGCCGTCACCTTGCGCTCGACACCGTTCTCGTCGACCGCGGGGCCGATCTCGGCCGGCGCGTACTGCGTGTGCGTGGTGAGCGTGTGCAGCTGCTCCTGGCTGAGCGGCTCGTGCACCTCGATGAACTCACCGTGCGGCAGCCGCTTGATGATGCCGGTCTCGCGACCGTGCAGCACCTTGTCGCGGTCGCGGCGCTGGAGGCCGAGGCAGATCCGCTTGGTGGCGATGAACGCGATGACCGGGCCGACGAAGAAGAAGATCCGGACGAACCAGGTCACGGCGTTGATCGACAGATGGAAGTGGGTGGCCCACAGGTCGTTGCCACCACCGACCAGCGTGATCATGTACATCGTCACCCAGGCGACACCGAGACCGGTACGGGTCGGGGCGTTGCGCGGGCGGTCCAGGATGTGGTGCTCGCTCTTGTCGCCGGTGATCCAGGACTCGATGAACGGGTAGACCGCCATCGCGCCCAGGACCACGCCGAAGATCACCAGCGGGATGAACACGCCCAGGACCAGGGTGTGGCCCCAGAAGTTGATCTCCCAGCCCGGCATGAAGCGGATCAGACCCTCGGCGAAGCCCATGTACCAGTCGGGCTGGGCGCCGGTGGACACCTGGTCCGGCCGGTAGGGGCCCATGGCCCAGATCGGGTTGATCTGCGCGACCGCGGCGATGGCCGCGATGACACCGAAGACCAGGAAGAAGAAGCCTCCGGCCTTGGCCATGTAGACCGGCAGCAGCGGCATGCCGACGACGTTGTTGTTGGTCTTGCCCGGACCCGCGAACTGCGTGTGCTTGTGGTAGAAGACCAGGATCAGGTGCGCCACCATCAGGCCGAGCATGATGCCCGGCAGCAGCAGGATGTGGATCGAGTAGAACCGGGCGACGAAGTCGTGGCCGGGGAACTGACCGCCGAAGAGGAAGTACGAGATGTACGTGCCGACGATCGGCATGGACAGGATCGCACCCTCGGTGAAGCGCACACCGGTGCCGGAGAGCAGGTCGTCCGGGAGCGAGTAACCGGTGAAACCGGTGAACATGCCGAGGACGAACAGCAGGAAGCCGAACAGCCAGTTGATCTCACGCGGCTTGCGGAACGCGCCGGTGAAGAACACGCGCATCATGTGCACGAACATGCCGGCGAGGAAGATCAGCGCGGCCCAGTGGTGGATCTGCCGGACGAGCAGACCACCGCGCACGTCGAAGGAGATGTGCAGGGTCGAGTTGAACGCCTCCGACATCGTCTGCCCCTGGAGCGGGACATAGCTGCCGTGGTACACGACCTCGTTCATCGACGGGTGGAAGAACAGTGTCAGATAGACACCCGTCAGGATGATGATGATGAAGCTGTACATGCACACTTCGCCCAACATGAACGACCAGTGGTCGGGGAAGATCTTGCGCATGTTGGCCTTGGCCAGGGAGTAGATCCCGAGCCGGCCGTCGGCCCAGTCGGCGATGCGCTCGCCGGCCGGTGCCTTCCCGCGTGCGCGGGAGGTGTCGTTCGCTGCAGTACTCATCCGCGCTCCCAGAATGCAGGACCGACGGGCTCCTCGAAGTCGCCGAGCGCCTGGAGGTAACCCTCACTGTCCACACCGATGCGCAGCTGCGGCAGGGCGTGGCCGGCGGGGCCGAAGATCACTCGGGCGCCGTCGGAGAGGTCGAAGGTGGACTGGTGGCACGGGCACAGCACGTGGTGCGTCTGCTGCTCGTACAGCGAGATCGGGCACCCGACGTGGGTGCAGATCTTGGAGAACGCGACGACGCCCTCGTGCGACCAGTCGAGCTCGCGCTTGTCCTTGATGTTGTCCGGCTGGAGCCGGACGATCATCAGCGCGGCCTTGGCCATCTCGTTCTGGAACTCCTCGTCCGTCTCCTCCAGGCCGTCCGGCTTGGCGAAGGTGAGGGACCCGACCGCGATGTCCTCGGGACGCAGCGGCTGGTTGGTGTTCATGTTGACCAGGCGCTTGCCCTTGGCCCACAGCGTGTGCCGCAGCGAGGTGCCGGGCAGCGGGCCGAGGTCGCGCAGCAGCATGACGCCGGAGAGCGGCACCAGGGCCAGCGCGCCGAACATCGTGTTGCGGATCAGCTTGCGGCGGCCGAGCGCCGACTCCTTGGCGCCCTCGCGGAAGTCCGCGTGGACCTTCGCCCGGACCTCGGGGGTGGCCGCGATCGCGTGCCGGTCGTCTGCGACCTCGACGTCGGACATCAGGGTGCGGGCCCAGTGGACCGCGCCCGCGCCGATGCAGAACAGCGCCACGCCCAGGGTCAGGCCCAGCGCGAAGTTCAGCGCGCTGATGCGCCCGATCGGGAACACGAAGATGTTCTTGTCGTGCGGGATCGTCACGTACGAGACGATGAAGCCGACGGTGGCCAGCATCGAGACCGTGAACAGCAGGGCGACCATACGCTCGGACCGCCTGGCGGCCCGCTCGTCGATGTCCTGGATGCGGTGCTCGTGGGGCGGCAGCCCCGGGTCGGCGAACGGGTGGACCTCGTCCGCGACCGCTACGGCGCCGTGCGCGTGGTCCTGCTCAGCGGGCAGGTTCTCTTCTGGAATGTCTTGGCTACTCATGACTTCTTGGCCTTTGCGGTCCGAGCGGCGACCCAGACGGCGACGGCGATCAGCGCGCCGAGACCGAAGATCCAGGCGAACAGGCCCTCACTGACCGGCCCGAGGCCGCCCAGCTCCAGACCGCCCGGGTTCGTCGTCTCGCTGCTGTCGACCGCGTGCAGGTACGCGATGATGTCCTTCTTGTTCTGCGAGGACATCGTGGTGTCCGGGAAGGACGGCATGTTCTGCGGGCCCGTCTGCATGGCCTCGTAGATGTGCTTCGGGGCGACACCCTCCAGCGAGGGGGCGTACTTGCCCTCGGTGAGGGCACCACCCTTGCCGCTGAAGTTGTGGCACTGCGCGCAGTTGGTGCGGAACAGCTCGCCACCCTTGGCGACGTCCGCGCCGTTCGGACCGTACTGCTGCTTGGTCGGCACGACCGGACCCGCGCCCAGCGACGCGACGTACGCGGCGAGCTGGTCGATCTGGGCCTGGGTGTACACGGTCTTCTTGCGCGGGACCTGGGCGCCCTGCGAGGTCGCGGCCGGCATACGGCCGGTGCCGACCTGGAAGTCGACGGCCGCGGCGCCCACGCCGACCAGGCTCGGCCCGTCGGAGGAGCCCTGCCCACCGGTGCCGTGGCAGCTGGCGCAGCCGACCTCGAAGAGCTTCCTACCCTCCTTGATGGTCAGGGACTGGGAGCCTGCGTCGGCCTGCGCCTTGCCCGCGGGCGCGAACGCGGCGTACAGCCCCCCCGTGGCCGCCAGCGCGAGGAGTAGGACGACGACCGCCGCCAGCGGATGGCGTCGTCGTGCGGAGAGCTTTTTCACGGATTACCCCGGTGTCAGGATCTTCTGCGTCGGTGCTTCTGGACTTAGCGGGAGCGGTCCCGGCTACTTGATCAAATAGATCGTGGCGAAGAGGCCGATCCAGACGACATCGACGAAGTGCCAGTAGTAGGACACGACGATGGCGGCCGTCGCCTGCTCGTGAGTGAACCTCTTGGCCATGTAGGTGCGGCCGAGGACCAGCAGGAAGGCGATGAGACCGCCCGTCACATGCAGGCCGTGGAAGCCGGTGGTCAGGTAGAACACCGAGCCGTACGGGTCGGAGGAGAGCGAGAGGCCGTCCTCCTTCACCAGGCTCGTGTACTCGTAGATCTGACCGCCGATGAAGATCGCACCCATGATGAAGGTGATGATGAACCAGCCACGGAGCTTCTTCACATCGCCCCGCTCGGCCGCGAACACGCCGAGCTGACAGGTGAGCGACGAGAGCACCAGGATCGTGGTGTTCGTCGCGGAGAAAGGCACATTGAGGCTTGAAGCCATGTGCTTCCAGTGAGCCGGTCCGGTCACCGACCGGAGGGTGAAGTACATCGCGAAGAGGGCCGCGAAGAACATCAGCTCGGAACTCAGCCAGATGATGGTTCCGACGCTGGTGAGGTTCGGCCGGTTGACCGACGGGTGCGCGTGCCCGGTTTCTACTGTCGTTGCTGTCGCCACGACCGACATTATGTCGGTCGCTTATCTCGCCCTCACTCCGGGGGGTGCCGTTCGGAGTGTTGCTGCCCTCCGAACCGGTGTTGACGTGGTGTTCATGGGAGTAACATCCGCCCAAACGGCCCCGTCCGTCCTGTCCGTACGACGCCGACGTCGACCCGGAGGAACAATGCAGCCGACCGCCACCGTGCTGGTCTACAGCGACGACTCCAACACCCGCGAGCAAGTACGGCTGGCCACGGGGCGGCGTCCCGCCCCGGACGTGCCCCAGGTGGAGTTCCTGGAGTGCGCCACGCCCGCGGCGGTGCTGCGCGAGCTGGACCGTGGGGGCATCGATGTGTGCGTGCTCGACGGCGAGGCCGTCCCGATGGGCGGCATGGGGGTGTGCCGGCAGATCAAGGACGAGGTGTTCCGGTGCCCGCCCGTGCTGCTGCTCATCGGCCGGCCCCAGGACGCCTGGCTGGCCACCTGGAGCCGTGCGGACGCCGCGGTGACCCTGCCGGTGGACCCGGTGGAGTTCGCCGCCTCGCTGGCCGCCCTGCTGCGGCAGAAGCGGCTCGTGAGCGCCTAGCGTGACGGGGCGCGGGCCGTGCGCCGGCACGGTCCCGCGCCCCGTCGGGGCGCCGCTCACACGGCCGCTGGCCGGAGGCGGACCGCGTCCGAGGAGGACTGGCCGTTGGTCCGGGCGCCCGTCAGGGCGGAGCCGTCCCGCCACTTCTTCCAGGTGACGTTCCAGTCGCCGAAGCCGTTGCCGAAGGGTTCCATCGGCTGGCCCTTGGAGTTGACGACCCGGACGATGTCGCCCTCGTGGACGGTGTCGAAGAACCACCGCGCGTTGGCCGTGCTCATGCCGGTGCAGCCGTGGCTGACGTTGGCGTAGCCCTGTGAGCCGACCGACCAGGGCGCCGCGTGCACGTACTCGCCGGACCAGGTGACGCGGGTGGCGTAGTACACCGGCAGGTCGTAGTTGTCCCGGCTGCCCTCGGCGATGCCGACGGTGGTGCCGCGCATGCGTACGAAGTACTGCTTCTCCAGGACCACCTTGACGCCGTTGCGGGTCTCGTAGCCGGGCTTGCCCGTGGTGACCGGGATGGATTTGATCACGGCACCGTTCTTGAGCACCGTCAGCTCGTGCGCGGCGGCGTCCGTGAGGGCCTCGATCCGGTCCCCCGTGGTGAGTTTCACCGGCTTGGACTTGCCGCCCCGCAGCCGGTCGCCGATCTTCACGCCGTCCAGGTTGCTGTGCACCAGGATCGTGGCGTGCGCGGGCCAGTAGTCCTTGGGCCGGTAGTGGAGTTCCTTGCCGCTCACCCAGTACCAGGAGCCGGACACGGCGGGCACGGAGTCCACCCGCAGGGCGCGCTCCACGACGGCCCGCTGCGCCTTGTCCTTGACCTCCTCGCTGAGCTGGGCGGTGATGATCTGCCCGACGCCGTACTCGCCCGCGTCCGGCCCGAAGGTGACGCCCAGCTGCTTCTTGGCGGTCGGCCGGGTGGTGTCGAAGCTGAGGACCTTCCGGCCGGGAGCCCCGTCGTCGTCCTCGGTGCTCACGGTGACCGTGTAGTGGGCGCTCGCGGCCAGCGGGGAGGTGCTGTGCCAGCGACTGCCGTCGGCGCTGAGTTCGCCCGCCACGAAGCGCCCTGTGGAGTCCTTGGCGGTCACATCGGTGATGCGCCCCTCGTCCTTGACACTGATCTCCAGGGGCTTGTCCGGGTCGGCCCGCTTGCCCGCCCCGGTGGGGGCGTTGAAGGAGATCAGGCCCGCTGCGTCATACGGCGTAGCGGACAGGGAATCACCGTCCGAACCGCAGGCGGTGATGCCCGCGCCCAGGGCGGTCACCAGCGCGACGCAGCTGACGACGGTACGGGTCCGCGGAATGTGGTTCATACGATCACGCTATGAGCTGGAGACCCTACTGGCGCGGTACGTAACCCATACGAGGGAACGACACTCCCGCATCCGAAGGACACCGGGTTCGGACGCGAAAAGGCCGGGAGCCCGGACCCTCCTGACGGAGGGTCCGGGCTCCCGGGGTGGTGCTCGGGGTGTTACTGGGTGCGGTTCTCACCGTGGTAGTACTCGAACACCCAGCCGAACAGACCGATCACGATGAACGGCGCCGAGAAGTAGATCAGCCACCAGCCGACCGCGATGCTGAGGAAGGCGATCGCGCCGCCGAAGCCCAGCATGAGCGGCTGCCAGCTGTGCGGGCTGAAGAAGCCCAGCTCGCCCGCGTCGTCCGCGACATCGGCCTCCTTGTCGTCCTGCGCACCGGCGTCCACCCGGCGGGCGGTGAAGCCCAGGTAGAAGCCGATCATGATCGACAGGCCGAAGGCCAGGAAGAGCGCCGTGGTGCCGGCCGGCTCCTTCGACCACACGCCGTACACGACGGCCATGATCAGGATGAAGAAGCTCAGCCAGATGAACATCCGGCCCTGGATCTTCACTTGCCGGCCTCCTTGCTGTCCGCGACGGCAGGCGCGTGACCGGCGTACTCGAGCTGCTCGAGCGCGGCGATCTCGGGGTGGTGCAGGTCGAACGCCGGGGATTCACTGCGGATCCGCGGCAGGGTGGTGAAGTTGTGCCGCGGCGGCGGGCAGGAGGTCGCCCACTCCAGCGAGCGGCCGTAGCCCCACGGGTCGTCCACACCGACCGGCTTGCCGTACTTGGCCGTCTTCCAGACGTTGTAGAGGAACGGCAGGATCGACAGGCCGAGCAGGAACGAACCGATGGTGGACACCGTGTTCAGCGCGGTGAAGCCGTCGGCCGCCAGGTAGTCGGCGTAACGACGCGGCATGCCCTCGGCGCCCAGCCAGTGCTGGACGAGGAAGGTGGTGTGGAAGCCGATGAACAGCGTCCAGAAGGTGATCTTGCCGAGACGCTCGTCCAGCATCTTGCCGGTGAACTTCGGCCACCAGAAGTGGAAGCCGGAGAACATGGCGAACACGACCGTACCGAAGACCACGTAGTGGAAGTGGGCCACCACGAAGTACGAGTCGGAGACGTGGAAGTCCAGCGGCGGCGCGGCCAGGATGACACCGGTCAGACCACCGAACGTGAAGGTGATCAGGAAGCCGGTCGCCCAGAGCATCGGCGTCTCGAAGGACAGCGAGCCCTTCCACATGGTGCCGATCCAGTTGAAGAACTTCACACCGGTCGGTACCGCGATCAGGAAGGTCATGAAGGAGAAGAACGGCAGCAGCACACCGCCGGTGACGTACATGTGGTGCGCCCACACCGTCACGGAGAGGCCGGCGATGGAGATCGTCGCGGCGATCAGGCCCATGTAGCCGAACATCGGCTTACGGGAGAAGACCGGGATGACCTCGGAGATGATGCCGAAGAACGGCAGGGCGATGATGTACACCTCTGGATGGCCGAAGAACCAGAAGAGGTGTTGCCACAGCAACGCGCCGCCATTGGCCGCGTCGAACACATGCGCACCGAATTTGCGGTCCGCCTCCAGGGCGAACAGCGCGGCGGCCAGCACCGGGAAGGCCAGCAGGACCAGCACACCGGTCAGCAGCACGTTCCACACGAAGATCGGCATGCGGAACATCGTCATGCCCGGAGCGCGCATGCAGATGATCGTAGTGATGAAGTTGACCGAGCCGAGGATGGTGCCGAAGCCGGACAAGGCCAGACCCATGATCCACATGTCGGCACCGGCGCCCGGCGAGCGGACCGCGTCCGACAGCGGGGAGTAGGCGAACCAGCCGAAGTCGGCCGCGCCCTCGGGGGTGAGGAAGCCACCCACCGCGATCGTCGAGCCGAACAGGTACAGCCAGTAGGCGAACATGTTCAGTCGCGGGAAGGCGACGTCGGGCGCGCCGATCTGGAGCGGCATGATCCAGTTCGCGAAGCCCGCGAACAGCGGCGTCGCGAACATCAGCAGCATGATCGTGCCGTGCATCGTGAACGCCTGGTTGAACTGCTCGTTCGTCATGATCTGCAGGCCCGGACGGGCCAGCTCGGCACGCATGAGCAGCGCCATGACGCCGCCGATCAGGAAGAACGCGAACGACGTGACGAGGTACATCGTCCCGATCGTCTTGTGGTCGGTGGTCGTCAGCCACTTCACCGCGGAATTGCCGGGCTGCTTGCGCCGAACCGGCAGCTCGTCCACGTACGAGCCTTCAGCGGCCGCGGCACCCTGGGGTTCGTTGAGGATGCTCACAGGTTGTTCGTCTCCCGGTTCTTCTCGTGGCTCGTCTGCGCGATGCCGGCGGGAATGTAACCGGTCTGCCCCTTCTTGGCGAGGTCCTTGAGGTGCTGCTCGTACGCCGCCGGGGAGACGACCTTCACGTTGAACAGCATCCGGGAGTGGTCGACGCCGCAGAGCTCGGCGCACTTGCCGAGGAAGGTGCCCTCCTTGTCGGGAGTCACCTGGAAGGCATTGGCGTGGCCCGGGATGACGTCCTGCTTCATGAGGAACGGCACCACCCAGAAGGAGTGGATGACGTCACGCGAGGTCAGGACGAAGCGGACCGTCTTGCCCTTGGGGAGCCAGAGCGTCGGACCAGGGTTGCCGGTCTGCGGGTTGCGCGTGCCCGGGGTGCCGACGTCGTAGACGCCGCCGGCGTTCGCCGGGAAGGCGGCCTTGAACCGGTCGGGGATCGCGGACAGGTTGGTGTCCGTCTTCGCGTCACCCGAGACACCGGGGACGTTCTCGATGTAGTTGAAGCCCCAGCTCCACTGGAAGCCCACCACGTTGACCGTGACGTCGGGCTTCTTGTCGAGGCTCAGGAGCTTCGTCTCGTCCCGGGCCGTGAAGTAGAACAACACCGAGATGATGATGATCGGGACCACCGTGTACAGGGCCTCGATCGGCATGTTGTACCGGGTCTGCGGAGGTACCTCGACCTTGGTGCGGCTGCGCCGGTGGAACATGGCGCTCCACAGGATCAGGCCCCACACCAGCACGCCGACGGCGAGCGCGGCAGCCCAGGAGCCCTGCCACAGGGAGAGGATCCGCGGAGCCTCTTCCGTGGTCGGGGTGGGCATGCCAAGGCGGGGGAAGTCCTTGTATGTGCAACCGGTTGCGGTCGCCAGGACCAGGCCCGCGGTCAGTGCCTGCAGCAGCTTCCGCCGCATCGGGCGCCGCGGCGAGCGGTCGGAGCCGTTGGGACTCACGTAGCGCCTTCCCGAGAGTCTCGCCCGCGCGGTCGGCTGCGGCCTTCTCGCTGGTCGGTCGCCGCCCTGCGTCGGGCAGGGGTTTGGATGTTTATGCGGACCAAACCCTAGCCGACGCCCTCCAGGGGTTCGCGGGGAGGGGGGCATACGCGTCGCGCCTCACTCAGTTGGGGTGCGGATGGGCGCCTATTAGCTCGGGTTGTGGGGGTTTGAGGGGCGGGTGCGGGTGGGTCGCGGACGCTCCCGCCCCACGGCGGAGCCGCGGTCGGACACCACCCCGCGCCCCTCGGGCCGGCTCGGCCCACCTGCGCTTTAACGTTGGAACGTGGCCTACTTCGACGCGGCTTCCGCCGCCCCCCTCCATCCCGTCGCCCGTCAGGCGCTGTTGGCCGCCCTCGACGACGGGTGGGCCGATCCCGCGCGCCTGTACCGGGAGGGCCGCAAGGCGCGGATGCTGCTGGACGCGGCGCGGGAGGCGGCGGCCGAGGCGGTCGGGTGCCGGGCGGACGAGCTGGTCTTCACCCCGTCGGGGACGCGGGCCGTACATACGGGTGTCGCGGGGGCGTTGGCCGGCCGGCGGCGGGTGGGACGCCACCTGATCGTGTCAGCGGTCGAACACTCCTCTGTCCTCCATTCGGCGGAAGTGTTCGAATCGGAGGGCGGCTCGGTGACCCGGGTGCCGGTGCACCGGACGGGTGCCGTGTCCCCCTCGGGCTACGCGGCCGCCCTGCGTGCCGACACCGCGCTCGCCGTGCTCCAGTCGGCCAACCACGAGGTGGGGACCACCCAGCCGGTGGCGGAGGTGGCCGAGGTCTGCCGGTCGGCCGGGGTGCCGCTGCTGGTGGACGCGGCGCAGTCACTGGGGTGGGGGCCGGTCGAGGGCGGCTGGTCGCTGCTCGCGGCCAGCGCGCACAAGTGGGGCGGCCCCCCGGGGGTCGGGCTGCTCGTCGTGCGCAAGGGGGTGCGGTTCGCCGCCCAGGGCCCGGCGGACGAACGGGAGTCGGGGCGCGCGCCGGGGTTCGAGAACATCCCGGCCGTGGTGGCGGCGGTCGCGTCCCTGCGCGCGGTACGGGCCGAGGCGGCCCGGGAGTCGGTACGGCTGCGGGAGCTGACGGAGCGGATCCGGGTCCGGGTGCCGCGGCTGGTGCCGGACGTGGAGGTGGTGGGCGACCCGGAGCGGCGGCTGCCGGGGACCGTCACCTTCTCGTGTCTCTATGTCGACGGGGAGACACTGCTGCACGAGCTGGACCGCGAGGGCTTCGCCGTCTCCTCCGGGTCCTCCTGCACCAGCGGCACCCTGACCCCGAGCCATGTGCTGAAGGCCATGGGCGTGCTCAGCGAGGGCAATGTCCGGGTGTCGCTGCCGCCGGGCACGGCGGCGGAGGACGTGGAGCGCTTCCTGGCCGTGCTGCCCGACGCCGTCGCCGGGGTACGGGAGAAGCTGGGCGCCCCCGCGGCCGCCGCCACGGCCGCCGAGCCGGCCGCCCTGGTCGTGGACGCCCTCGGCAAGCGCTGCCCCGTTCCGGTCATCGAACTGGCCAAGGTGTTCCCCGGCGTCCCCGTGGGCGGCACCGTCCGCGTCCTGTCGGACGACGAGGCGGCCCGCCTGGACATCCCGGCGTGGTGCGAGATGCGGGGACAGGAGTACCTGGGCGAGGAACCGGCGGAGGGGGGAACGGCGTACTCGGTCCGCCGGCTCGGCTGAACGGCGTCGTCAGCGCAGGTGCGCCCGGACCTCCTCGCCGGCCTCGTCGCCGTACGCCTTCACGAACCGCTCCATGAAGTGGCCGCGGCGCAGCTGGTACTCCTGGGTGCCCACGGTCTCGATGACCAGCGTCGCGAGCATGCAGCCCACCTGCGCCGCCCGCTCCAGCGAGACGCCCCAGGCCAGCCCGGACAGGAAGCCGGCGCGGAAGGCGTCGCCGACGCCCGTGGGGTCGGCCTTGCGCTCCTCCTCCGCGCACCCGACCTCGATCGGGTCGGCGCCGGCCCGCTCGATGCGCACGCCCCGCGAGCCGAGGGTGGTCACCCGGTGGCCGACCTTCGCGAGGATCTCCTCGTCGGTGAGGCCGGTCTTGGTCTGGATGAGGCCCTTCTCGTACTCGTTCGAGAAGAGGTACGTCGCGCCGTCCAGCAGGATCCGGATCTCCTCGCCCTCCATGCGGGCGATCTGCTGCGAGAAGTCCGCGGCGAACGGGATCGAACGGGACCGGCACTCCTCCGTGTGGCGGAGCATCGCCTCGGGGTCGTCGGCGCCGATCAGCACCAGGTCGAGGCCGCCCACCCGGTCGGCGACCGTCTTGAGCTCGATCAGCCGGGCCTCGCTCATCGCGCCGGTGTAGAAGGAGCCGATCTGGTTGTGGTCGGCGTCGGTGGTGCAGACGAAGCGCGCGGTGTGCAGGGTGTCGGAGATGCGGACCGACTCGGTGTCGACGCCGTGCCGGTCGAGCCAGGCCCGGTACTCGTCGAAGTCGAAGCCGGCCGCGCCGGCCAGGATCGGCCGGGTGCCCAGCTGGCCCATGCCGAACGCGATGTTCGCGGCGACACCGCCGCGGCGCACGTCGAGGTTGTCGACGAGGAAGGAGAGCGAAACCGTGTGCAGCTGGTCCGCGACGAGCTGGTCGGCGAACCGGCCGGGGAAGGTCATGAGGTGGTCGGTGGCGATGGAGCCGGTGACTGCGATGCGCACGACGGGGATTCTCCTGCGGGAGGCTTCAATGACAGTTCACGCTACCCGGTCAGGGGCCGGCGCTGTAGTTGACGAAACTACCCGATAGTAGATCTTTCTTCGCGGGCTCGGCCGTGCCTACGGTTCCCTCATGACGAACCTCAAGGGCTCCTCGTCCGCCGCTCCCGGCGCTTCCGTCTCCCCCGCTCCCGGCGATCTCGAAGGCGGTCTCGACACCCTGCGCGGCGACTGCGCCCGGATGGCCCAGCGCTGGCCGGCGCCCGCGCGCACCGCGTCCCGTCCGGTGCCGCCGTCCCACATCCACAAGGTCTCGGTGCCGAAGCGTTCCGTCCGGCTGCTGGAGGGCATGTCCGACTACGGCGACTGATCCCGCTCACCCGTACGGCGTAGGCCCGGGAACCTCCCGCCCCCCTCCCTCGTCCCATGGTCGTCCCCCCACCCGGGGCACGCGGGACACGGACCGGCGAGGAGCGATGCGGTGAACACGGAGCGGCCTGAGAACCAGGGGGAAGCCCCCGAGACACCGGACGAGCGGGAGACCCCGGCGGCTCCTTCCCGGCGGCGCTCCCGTGCCGTCGTCCTCTCCGTCGCGGCCGCCGTCCTGCTGGTCGGCGGCGGCGGCGCGTACGTCGCCGCGAGCGACGGTCCCGCCGGCGGCCGTACGACCCCCGCCGCGGCGGACCCCACCACTCCCCCGCCGCTCGCCCTGGACGACGCGTCGGACCCCTACGGCGCCCACTACACGGCCCAGGGCGCGCTGCCGAAGGGGCCCGGCTCGGCGGCGGTTTACGGAGCCGGGGCGGAGGTCCGCGAGGAGCAGGTGGTCCGGCTGGCGAAGGCGCTCGGGGTGACCGGGACGCCGGTGGCCGAGGGGCACGGCTGGCGGATCGGCGGCAAGGACGGTTCGGGGCCGGTTCTCCAGGTGAACCGGGACGCGCCGGGCAGCTGGACCTTCAGCCGGTACGCGCCGGGCACCGACGACTGCGGGAAGGGCCCCCGGTGCGCGACCGGCCCGGTGGGCCCGACCGGAGCGCCGGTGAGCGCGGCGGCGGCCGAGAAGGCGGCGGCGCCCGTGCTGCGGGCGGCGGGTCTGGACGGCGCGAGGACCGATGCCGGCCAGGTCATGGGCAAGCAGCGGGTGGTGACGGCCGATCCGGTGGTGGGCGGGCTGCCCACCACCGGCTGGGCGACCGGGCTGACGATCAGCGCGCGGGGCGAGGTGGCCGGCGGGCACGGGCTGCTGTCGGTGCCGGTGAAGGGGGCGACGTACCCCGTCCTGGACGCGGAGAAGACCCTCGCGCTGATGAACGCGGCGCCGAAGGGCGACCACCGGATGGGCCCCGGGGGCTGCCCGAGCCCCGCGCGGTTCGCGACGCGGCTGGAGGGGCCGTGCCGGGCGGCCTCCCCGGCGTCCCCGGGGTCGGTCACCGTGGACAGGGCCGTGTTCGGGCTGGCCGCGCACTCGGTCGGCGGGCGGCAGACCCTGGTGCCGTCCTGGCTCTTCGGGACGCGGGGCTCGGGGACGGTGTCGTACCCGGCGATCGACCCCCGCTACCTGGCCTCCTCGACGGCACCGACGAGCACCGGGAACCCGGTCGAGGTCACCGGCTACACGGCCGACGACCGGAACCTCACCGTGAGCTTCTACGGCGGCCTGTGCGCCGACTACACGGTGGCGGCCCGGGAGAGCGCCACCCGGGTGACGGTCACGGTCACCGAGCACCGGCAGGAGGGCAAGGTCTGCCCGATGATCGCCAAGGAGTTCGTGCGGACCGTGCGACTGAAGGCGCCGGTGGGCGACCGGTCGGTGGTCGGCGCGGACGGCGCGCGGATCCCGCGGGCGAAGCCGGGCGCGCTGCGGCCGCGGTCCTCCTGACGGCCCGTTCCCGGACCGGCCGGCGATCCGCACCCGGCGGCCGCCCGCCGGCGCGGCCCGGCCCCGGGCGCGTACGGCAGAGGCGGCGAGCCCCGCTCACGGGGGCCGCCGCCTCTGTCCTCAGCGTTCTTCCGGCGCGATGGCGACGGCTCAGCTGAAGGAGTCGCCGCAGGCGCAGGAGCCGGTCGCGTTCGGGTTGTCGATCGTGAAGCCCTGCTTCTCGATCGTGTCCACGAAGTCGACGGTGGCGCCGCCCAGGTACGGGGCGCTCATACGGTCGGTGACGACCTTGACCCCGCCGAAGTCCTTCTCCACGTCGCCGTCGAGGGAACGCTCGTCGAAGAACAGCTGGTACCGCAGACCCGAGCAGCCGCCGGGCTGGACGGCGACGCGCAGCGCGAGGTCGTCACGGCCTTCCTGGTCGAGCAGGGCCTTGACCTTGGCCGCGGCGGCGTCGGTCAGGATGATGCCGTCGCTGACGGTTGTGGTCTCGTCCGATACGGACATCTACATCTCTCCCGGGTTGTACGGAGACTGCTTGCCGACGAGTGCAACCGGCACTTCCGCGGATTCATTCCGGGCCGGGCGTCACGTGGTCGCGATTTTGCTTTCCGCCACTCATGCTCGCATACACGCGCGCAGGCGCACAGCGGCCCGCGGCGGGACCCGGGCCGGCGGTCCGGGATTCACGTCACATGGACACGATGGCCATCGTCAAACTGACGTGAAGCGTTTATGATAGATAGCGTCAGATAGACGAGAAATAGAAAGGGTGCGTGACGTGACCACCGCCCAGACCCCGGAACTCGACGTCCAGCCGACTCCGCTCGCCCTGTTGCTGCTCGGCCGCGAGGCCGACCCGAAGAGCGAGCGGGGTGTCGAGTGTCCCGGCGATCTGCCCTCGCCGTCCGACCCGGCCCTGGTCGAGCGCGCCCGCGCCGCCAAGGAGAAGCTCGGCGACAAGGTGTTCGTGCTCGGTCACCACTACCAGCGTGACGAGGTGATCCAGTTCGCCGACGTCACGGGCGACTCCTTCAAGCTGGCCCGGGACGCGGCCGCTCGTCCGGAGGCCGAGTACATCGTCTTCTGCGGTGTGCACTTCATGGCCGAGTCGGCGGACATCCTCACCTCCGCCGGGCAGAAGGTCGTCCTGCCGGACCTCGCGGCCGGCTGCTCCATGGCCGACATGGCGACGGCCGAGCAGGTCGCGGAGTGCTGGGACGTGCTGACCGAGGCCGGGATAGCCGAGCAGGTCGTCCCGGTGTCGTACATGAACTCCTCGGCCGACATCAAGGCGTTCACCGGCAAGCACGGCGGCACCATCTGCACGTCCTCCAACGCGAAGCGTGCGCTGGACTGGGCGTTCGAGCAGGGCGAGAAGGTGCTCTTCCTGCCCGACCAGCACCTCGGCCGCAACACCGCCGTGCGGGACATGGGGATGTCCCTGGAGGACTGCGTCGTCTACAACCCGCACAAGCCCGGCGGCGGCCTGACGGCGGACGAGCTGCGCGCCGCGAAGATGATCCTGTGGCGCGGCCACTGCTCGGTCCACGGCCGCTTCAGCCTGGACTCGGTCGACGACGTGCGCGCCCGCATCCCCGGGGTGAACGTCCTGGTCCACCCGGAGTGCAAGCACGAGGTCGTGGCCGCGGCCGACTACGTCGGCTCGACCGAGTACATCATCAAGGCCCTCGAAGCCGCCCCGGCCGGCTCCAAGTGGGCCATCGGCACGGAGCTGAACCTGGTCCGCCGTCTGGCGAACCGCTTCGCCCCCGAGGGCAAGGAGATCGTCTTCCTCGACCGCACGGTCTGCTTCTGCTCCACCATGAACCGCATCGACCTCCCGCACCTGGTCTGGACCCTGGAATCCCTCGCCGAGGGCAACCTGGTCAACCACATCCAGGTCGACCAGGAGACCGAGGCCTTCGCCAAGCTGGCCCTGGAGCGCATGCTGGCCCTGCCGTAGCCACCGGCGGGACGACGCTCGGGCCGCCAGGGCGCCGAGCAGCGAAGGGGCGCCCCCGACGGGGGCGCCCCTTCGCGTGCGGTGGTCGTCAGACCTGGGCCAGATCCGGCTCCGCCGGTGCCGGCGGCCGGCGCTCGGCCGGCTTCTTCCGGGCCCGGCGTTCCTTGCGCGGCTCCAGCATGGCGTAGAGGGGGCGGGACCAGCAGGAGGGTCAGCAGGGTGGAGGTGACCAGGCCGCCGATCACCACGACCGCCAGCGGCTGGGCGATGAAGCCGCCCTCTCCCGTGACGCCCAGGGCCATCGGCAGCAGCGCGAAGATCGTGGCCAGGGCGGTCATCAGGATGGGGCGGGGCCGGCGGTGCGCGCGGGTGGAGATCACTCCACCCGCGGCCGGACGAGACCGGACTCGTACGCGATCACCACGAGCTGCGCCCGGTCGCGCGCGCCGAGCTTGGCCATGGCCCGGTTGACGTGCGTCTTGACCGTCAGCGGGCTGACCGCGAGGCGTTCGGCGATCTCGTCGTTGGAGTGTCCGCCGGCGACCTGGACGAGCACCTCGCGCTCGCGTCCGGTGAGCGCGTCGAGCCGCTCGGCGCGGACCGGGGCGCGGCCGTCGTCGCCGTCGCCCTGGGCGAGGAAGCGGGCGATCAGGCCCTTGGTGGCGACCGGGGAGAGCAGGGCGTCGCCGCCCGCGGCGATCCGGATGGCGCTGAGCAGTTCCTCCGGTTCGCTGCCCTTGCCGAGGAAGCCGGAGGCGCCGGCGCGCAGCGACCGCACCACGTAGTCGTCCACCTCGAAGGTGGTCAGGATGACCACGCGGACCTCTGCGAGATCGGCGTCCTCGCTGATCAGACGGGTGGCGGCGAGGCCGTCGGTGCCGGGCATGCGGATGTCCATGAGGACGACGTCGGGGCGCCGCTCCTTGGCCAGCAGGACCGCCTGCGCACCGTCGGACGCCTCCCCCACCACTTCCATGTCCGGCTCCGAGTCGACCAGCACCCGGAACGCGCTGCGCAGCAGGGCCTGGTCGTCGGCGAGCAGGACACGGATCGTCATACGGGCTCTCCCGGTGCCGTCGTACGGCCGTCGACGCGGGTGTCGGTGGTGTCGACCGGCAGGATCGCATGGACGCGGAAGCCGCTGCCGTAGCGGGGGCCGGTGGTGAGGGTGCCGCCGAGGGAGCCGACGCGTTCGCGCATGCCGAGCAGGCCGTGGCCGCCGCCCTTCTCGGGGACGGAGCCGGGGTGGTGCCCGGGGTGGGCGCCGGGGGCGGGGGTCTCGCCGGAGCCGTCGTCCACCACCGTGATCTCGATGTTCCGTCCGGCGCGGACGACGCTCACCTCGGCCCGCGCGCCCGCCCCCGCGTGCTTGCGGACATTGGTCAGGGCCTCCTGGACGATCCGGTAGGCGGCGAGGTCCACGGCCGCGGGCAGGCGGGTGTCCTGGTCGGTACGGGCGACCCGCACGGGCAGGCCCGCGCTGCGGAAGGTGCCGGCCAGGTCTTCCAGGAGGCCGAGGCCGGGGGCGGGTTCGGTGGGCGCCGCCGGGTCGCCGGACTGGCGGAGCAGGCCGACGGTGGCGCGCAGCTCGTCGAGCGCGCTGCGGCTGGCCTCGCGGACGTGGGCGAGGGCCTCCTTGGCCTGGTCGGGCCGCTTGTCCATGACGTGGGCGGCGACCCCGGCCTGCACATTGACCAGGGCGATGTGGTGGGCGACGACGTCGTGCAGGTCGCGGGCGATGCGCAGGCGCTCCTCGGCGACCCGGCGGCGGGCCTCCTCCTCCCGGGTGCGCTCGGCGCGTTCGGCGCGTTCGCGGATGGCCTGGACGACGGCCCTGCGGCTGCGCACCGCGTCGCCCGCGGTGGCGCCGATGCCGGTCCAGGCGAGGACGCCCAGGTTCTCCTGCGCGTACCAGGGCAGGGGCCCGGCGAGCATCGCGACGGCGGTGAGCACGGTCATGGTGAGCAGGCCGACGCGGAGGGTGGTGGTGCGGTCGGTGGTGGAGGCGACGGTGTACAGGGCGATGACGGCGGACATCGTGACGGGGGCACGGGGGTCGCCGGTGACGCACTCCACGACGGAGAGGGTGCCGGTGAGGGCGAGGACGGTACGGGGCGCGCGGCGGCGGAAGACGAGGGCGACGGCGGCCAGCAGCATCAGCAGCAGGCTCAGCGGCGCGGCGGCGCGGGTGTTCCAGGTGACGCCGTCGCCGTCCTGGGGAGCGGCGAAGGAACCGGCGACCATGCAGAGGAGAACGGCCGCGGCGAGCGCCGCGTCGAGCGCGAGCGGGTGGGCCTTGAGCTCGCAGCGGGCGCGTTCGAAAGTGGTCACCCGATGAACAGTACGGCCCGGGTACCGGCGGACGGCGGCGTTCGCCGCAAGGAGGCCGGGGGCACGGGCTCAGTCCGGGATCAGGCCGTCCTCGCCGAGCATCGTGCGGACCTCCGCGAGCGACGCGTCCGGAGCCGGGAGGATCAGGTCCGAGGGTTCCAGCGCGTCGTCCGCGAGGGGCGCGCCGAGCCGGCGGACCGCGTCGAGGAGGGCGCCCAGGGTGCGCCGGAAGCCCTCCTCGTCGCCGCTCTCCGTCTCGGCCAGCAGCTCGTCGTCGAGCTTGTTCAGCTCGGCGAAGTGGGAGTCGTCCAGCCTGACCTGGCCCTCCCCCAGGATCCGTACGATCACGTCGGCCTCCTCGGCTCGTCTCCCGGCTGCGGCCCCGCTACTGCTTGTCGAAGCGCGGGGTGTCCTGCGGCTGCTGCTGCGCCTGGGCCTGCCCCTGACCGGTGCCGCCCTCGATGGCCTGCTGCTGGGTGCCTCCGGCCAGCTCGGCCTTCATGCGCTGCAGCTCCAGCTCTACATCACTACCACCGGAGAGCCGGTCCAGCTCGGCCGCGATGTCGTCCTTGGCCATGCCGGTCGGGTCGTCCAGGGCACCGGAGGCGAGCAGCTCGTCGATGGCGCCGGCGCGGGCCTGGAGCTGCTGCGTCTTGTCCTCGGCGCGCTGGATCGCGAGGCCGACGTCGCCCATCTCCTCGGAGATGCCGGAGAAGGCCTCGCCGATCCGGGTCTGGGCCTGGGCGGCGGTGTAGGTGGCCTTGATGGTCTCCTTCTTGGTGCGGAAGGCGTCCACCTTGGCCTGGAGGCGCTGGGCCGCCAGGGTGAGTTTCTCCTCCTCGCCCTGCAGGGTGGCGTGCTGGGTCTCCAGGTCGGTCACCTGCTGCTGGAGCGCCGCGCGCCGGGACAGCGCCTCACGGGCCAGGTCCTCGCGGCCGAGCGCGAGCGCCTTGCGGCCCTGGTCCTCCAGCTTCCCGGACTGCTGCTGGAGCTGGTTGAGCTGGAGTTCCAGGCGCTTGCGGCTGGTCGCCACGTCGGCGACCCCGCGGCGCACCTTCTGGAGCAGCTCCAGCTGTTTCTGGTACGAGTAATCGAGGGTCTCGCGCGGGTCCTCGGCCCGGTCAAGGGCTTTGTTCGCTTTCGCGCGGAAGATCATCCCCATACGCTTCATGACACCGCTCATGGGCTTCGCGCGCCCCCTTCTGACGGACTCCGGCTCACCGATCCTGCGACAGGACCCACAGTACGGGCCCTGCCTCCATTACCGCACTGTCCGGAGCGTGATGGGCTCATCCCAGAGAACGACTGCGGACGGCACCGCTCCGGCGCAGGGAGGAGGCGGTCCCCCGGCCGGCCCTCGCCCGAACCCGCTCGAACCCGTCGGAACGCCCCCTCCGCGTCGTACAGACGCGCGGCGTTGCCGGATCGTTCCCAGCCGGGCTGGGGTCCATGCCTCGAATGGCTTTACCCTTGGTGTTTGTGTTCCGTAGCCGTGCCAAGGAAGAGAAGTCCCAGGCCGACAAGCCGGTGAACTTCTCCAAGCAGCCCCGTGACCCGCAGGCCCCCAAGGGCAGGCCCACGCCCAAGCGCAGTGAGGCCCAGTCCCAGCGCCGCAGCGTCGCCAACACGCCGACGACGCGCAAGGACGCCTCCAAGCGCCAGCGCGAGGACCGCCGCCAGGCGCTCCAGAAGCAGCGCGAGGCGCTGGCCGGCGGCGACGAGCGATATCTGCCGGCCCGTGACAAGGGCCCGGTCCGCAGGTTCGCCCGTGACTGGGTGGACTCGCGGTTCAACGTGGCGGAGTTCTTCCTGCCGCTCGCCATCGTGATCCTCGTGCTCAGCGTCGTGCGGGTGCCCTCGATCCAGAACATCGCGCTGCTGCTGTGGGCCGTGGTGATCGTCCTGATCGTGCTGGACGCCGCCGTCAGCGGTTTCCGGCTGAAGAAGCGCCTCAAGGAGCGCTTCCCGGACGGCAACACGCGCGGCGCGGTGGCCTACGCCCTGATGCGCTCTCTCCAGATGCGCCGGCTCCGGCTGCCGAAGCCGCAGGTCAAGCGCGGAGAGCGGCCCTGAGCGCAGACGCTTTCACCGGGGGTGCGGCGCACTCCTGGCTGGACAAGACGGGCGGGCTCCGGGATGTCGTGCGCCAGGAACTGGTGGCGCGGCAGCTGGACGAGCAGATAGCCGGGCGGTTCCCGGTCGGGCGGCGGCTGCGGGTGCTCGACGTGGGGATCGGGCAGGGCACCCAGGCCCTGCGCCTGGCCCGCCTCGGTCATCAGGTGACCGGGGTCGAGCAGGATCCGGTGATGGTCGCGGCGGCTCGGGAGGCGCTGGCCCGGGAGCCGGAGGGCATCCGGGAGCGGGTGCGGCTGGTGCAGGGCGACGGCCGGGACACCGGGGTGCACTTCCTGCCGGGCAGCTTCGACCTGGTGCTCTGCCACGGTGTGCTGATGTACGTCGCCGAGCCCGATCCGCTGGTGGCGGGCCTGGCGCGGATGCTGGCACCGGGCGGACTGCTCTCGCTGCTGGTGCGCAACGGCGACGCGCTCGCCATGCGGCCCGGTCTCGCCGGTGACCCGGCGGGCGCGCTGGCCGCCTTCGACACCACCGCGTACACCAACCGCCTCGGCCTGAACGTGCGGGCCGACCGGCTGTCCGAGCTGACCGCGACCCTCGCGGGCATCGCCGCCCCGCTGCACGCCTGGTACGGCGTGCGGGTCTTCACGGACCTCGCGGGGGACGACGCGCCGCTGCCGGACGACCTCGGGACGCTGCTCGCGGCCGAGGAGCGGGCGGGCCGCACGGACCCCTACCGGGGCGTCGCGGCGCTGCTGCATCTGTGCGGGGTACGCGGCTGAGCCCGATCGGGGCAACACGGCGGGCCCGCTGATCGACGCGCGGCCAGACTCGGTGCATGGACGCTTCCGCTCCCCGTGCCCCTGTCCTGTGCCGCGTCTTCCTCTGCGTCGCACTCCTGTGCTGCGCGGCGCTGACGACGGGCTGCGAGGGCCCCGGCGCGCCGGGCGCGCGGCGGCCCGGCGCGGCGACGGCGAGCCCCGTGACCGTGCCGGTGGCGGCGGGCGATCTCCAGAGCGCCTACCAGCGGGTGATCCGGCAGGCACTGCCCTCGGTCGTGCAGATCGAGGCGAGCCGCGATCTGGGCTCCGGGATCGTGTACGACGACCGGGGGCACATCGTCACCAACGCGCACGTGGTCGGCGACGAGAAGACCTTCCGGGTGACCACGGCGGGAAACGAGGAGCCGCTCACCGCGAGCCTGGTCTACTCCTACCCCCAGCAGGACCTCGCCGTGATCAAGCTGGACCGGGTGCCGGACGGGCTGAAGCCCGCGGTGTTCGGGGACTCCGAGAAGGTGGAGGTCGGCCAGATCGTGCTGGCCATGGGTTCGCCGCTCGGACTGTCGTCCAGCGTGACCCAGGGGATCGTGTCGGCGACCGGGCGTACCGTCAGCGAGGCCGGCGGCGGCGGGGGCACCGGCGCGACCATCGCCAACATGGTGCAGACCTCGGCGGCCATCAACCCGGGCAACAGCGGCGGCGCCCTGGTCAACCTCGAAGGGCAGGTCGTCGGCATCCCGACGCTGGCCGCGGCCGACCCCAGCCTGGGCAACGCGGCGGCCGGGATCGGTTTCGCCATCCCGGCGTCGATGGCGCGGACCGTCGCCGGTCAGATCGTGCGCGAAGGCCGGGTCGTGGACTCGGGCCGGGCGGCGCTCGGCATCACCGGGCGGACCGTGGTGGACGACCGCCTCCAGCCGGCCGGGGTCGCCGTCGCGACCGTCCGCGCCGGGGGTCCCGCCGCACGGGCCGGGCTGCGCACCGGTGACATCATCACCAAGGTCGGCGACCGGTCCGTCACCACCGTCACCTCGCTCCAGGAGGCCCTCGCGGCGTACCGGCCGGGCCGGCGGACGACGGTGACGTACCTGCGCGACGGGGTGGAGCGGACGGCGCCGGTGACCCTGGGGGAGCAGTGAGGATGAGGAGGGGTACGGCCTTCCGGGTGCCCGGCTCGTCGCGGGGTGCCCCTCCTCACCGCGGCGTCAGGAGGCGTCGGCGTGCAGGCTCATCGGGCCGTAGATCTCCGTGGTCTCCTCGAACAGCCGCACCTGGTCGGCGCCGCCCTCCATCAGCGCCCGCCAGTGCTCCCCCACCCAGGACTCGGCGTCCCCCTGGGTGCTGAACTCCTCGGGCTGGACCGCGGGCTGGACCTCCGTCCCGTCGGCCTTCTCGAACCGCCACGTCCATGCCGTCATGTGGGCCTCCTAGTGATCCGACACCTGCTGGAAGAGTAGACGGAAGCGCAATACCCGATCGGACAGGCGAAAATCGTTCCGTGGAAGTGACTCTGCTCGGTACCGGTGCCCCCGCCGGCCTGCCCCGCCCCGACTGCCCCTGTGCCGCCTGCGCGACGGCGCTGGGTCCCGACGCGCGGGCGGCCACCGCGCTGCTGGTGGACGGCGCGCTGCTGCTCGACCTCACCCCGGGCGCGGCCTTCGCGGCGGCGCGGGCCGGGCACTCGCTGGGCGGGGTGCGCCAGGTGCTGCTCTCCCACCCGCACGACGGCCCTCCGGTGGAGGTGCCGGCCGGGCTGCCGCATCCGGTACGGGTGCCGGACGGGCGGGAGCTGACGCTGCTGACGGGGCATCGGGTGCGGGCGGTGGCGATGGACGCGGGCGGCACCGGGTACGCGGTGACCGGTCCGGACGGTCAGCGGCTGCTGTACCTGCCGCCGGGCGGGGCGCCGGCGGGGCTGGAGACGGCGGCGGCACAGTCGTACGACATGGTCCTCGCGGACGTCGTCGGCCGGCCCGACGCGCTGGCCCGGCTGCGGGCGGTCGGTTCGACGGGGCCGACCACGGATGTGCTCGCGGTCCATCTCGGCCACGATGTGCCGCCCGGCGGCGAGTTGCGGCGACGGCTGGCCGCGGCGGGGGCGCGGGTGGTGCCCGACGGTACGACGCTGGTGGTCGGCGCGTACGAGGACGTGCCCGACGTGCCGCGGCGCACGCTGGTGCTCGGCGGGGCGCGCTCGGGCAAGTCGGTCGAGGCGGAGCGGCGGTTGGAGTCCTTCCCCGACGTGCTGTACGTGGCGACCGGTGGGACGCGGGGCGGGGACACGGAGTGGGCGGCGCGGGTGGCGGCGCACCGGGAGCGGCGGCCGGGGTCGTGGCGCACGGCCGAGACGACGGATCTGTTGCCGGTGCTCGCGCAGGACGGGCCGCCGGTGCTGATCGACTGCCTGTCGCTGTGGCTGACGGACGTGATGGACGAGGTGGGGGCGTGGGACGACGCGGAGTGGGCGGGCGGGGGCGAGAAGGCGTTGCGCCGGCGGGTGCGGGAGTTGACGGAGGCGGTGCGGTGCGCACGGCGGACTGTGGTGGCCGTGTCGAACGAGGTGGGCTCGGGGATCGTCCCCGCGACGGCGTCCGGGCGGCGGTACCGGGACGAACTGGGCCGGCTGAACGCGGCGTTCGCGAACGAGTGCGAGCAGGTGCTGCTGATCGTGGCGGGGCAGGCCGTGGTGCTGCGGGGGTGAGGGCCGAGCGCCCCGCCCGGCGCGGGCGCGCGGGCGGGGCCACGGGCCGCGGCGGAGCCGGGGTCAGGCGGTCTTGCGGGCCACGAACCGGTGGTCGTGGAGGAGCGGGATCCGGCGGAGGCCGGACAGGACGGCGCAGCCGGGGATCTCCGCGTCGGCGGGCGTCCAGCCGGCGCCCAGGACGATGTGGCCGCCGGGGCGCAGCACGGTGAGCGCGCAGTGGAGTTCGGCCGGGTCGGCCGGCGGGCCGAAGACGCTCACCACGTCGTAGCGGGCGCGGAGCCGGGGCGCCACGTCGGCCAGGTGGCCCCGGTACGCCTCCTCCACCCGGCCCCGCGCCAGCGCGTGCTCCACGCGGCCGGTCGGGTCGACGCCGTCGAAGCTCGTGTAGGGGAAGAAGCGCTTCGCCGCCTCCGGGAAATGGCCGTACCCCGTGCCCACGTCCAGCCAGCTCTCCGGTTCGGGCAGTGCCGACAGCGCGCGGGCGGTGAGGCGGTGCCGGATCCGGGCCCAGTGGTGGGCGTAGAAGCTTCGTCGGAGGAGGGGCTCCGGTGTGCGGGGCGAGGTCGGCATGGACGGCGGCTCCCTGTGCGACATTTCGCTGCAAAACGGAACGTATGGGATGCCGATCCCGGGTGCAATGACATCGCCCGGCCGTGGTGGCGATGTGGCGCGGAACCGTTCGCCCGCTGGCGGTACTGTTCGGCGAATGAGCAGGATTGATCTGGACGACTTCACCGATCTGATCGAGCGCCCGGACGCGGGCGTGCGCCGTGACGCCGAGACCCGGCGGGAGCGCCAGATCGTGCCTCCCGGGGCGCTGGGGCGCCTGGACGAGCTGGGCGAGTGGCTGGCCGCCGCGCAGAGCGCCGTACCGGTGCGGACCGTCGAACGGCCGCGGCTGATCCTCTTCGCCGGCGACCACGGCGTCGCCCGGCTGGACGTCTCGAAGCGGCCCGCCGGCGGCGCGCGGGAACTGGTGCGGGACGCGCTGGAGGGCACGAGCCCCGCCGCGGTGCTGGCGCGCCGGCTCCAGGTGCCGGTCCGGGTCGTGGACATGGCCCTGGACTGCGATCCGGCCGACCTCCCCGAGGACGTCGGGCGGCACCGGGTGCGGCGCGGCAGCGGCCGTATCGACATCGAGGACGCGCTCACCGAGGAGGAGGCGGACGCCGCCCTGCGGGCCGGCATCGCCGTGGCCGACGAGGAGGCCGACTCCGGTACGGACCTGGTGGTGCTCGGCGACATCAGCGTGGGCGGCACCACCGCGGCCGCGGTGCTGATCGCGGCGCTGTGCGGGACCGACGCGTCGGTGGTGACCGGGCGGGGCGGCGTCGCGATCGACGACCTCACCTGGATGCGCAAGTGCGCGGCGATCCGGGACGCGCTGCGGCGGGCGCGGCCGGTGCTCGGCGACCAGGCGCAACTGCTGGCCGCGGTCGGCGGGGCGGACCTCGCGGCGATGACCGGGTTCCTGCTCCAGTGCGCGGTGCGCAAGCTGCCGGTGATCCTGGACGGCGTGGTGAGCGCGGCGTGCGCGCTGGTGGCGCAGCGGGTCGCGTTCCGGGCGCCGGACTGGTGGCTGGCGGCGCACGACAGCGGCGAGCCAGGGCAGGCGAAGGCGCTGGACCGGATGGCCCTGGAGCCGCTGCTCCAGCAGGGCGTGCGGGTCGGCGAGGGCATGGGCGCGCTGCTGGCGCTCCCGCTGGTGCGGGCCGCGGCGGCACTGGCCGCGGAGATGCCGGAGCGGCCGGAGCCCGGCCAGGAGACGGAGGCCGCCGCGGCCGCCGCGGAGCCGGAGGCCGAGGAGGCGTAGCCGGACGACGGGAAACAGCCGGCCCCTAGAGGCGATAAGTGCCGTTCGCTCAGGCAACCCCCATATGATCCATCACCATGGGAGATGCCCGAATTGCCGCCCCGCCGCGCGTCGGGACGGAGCGGTCGGTCGAAGCGGAGCGGTCGCACGGGGCCGGACGGCGGTCGGGCGGGGTGTCACCCCGGGCCGCCGCCTTCGCGGTCTGGTACCTGCGGGTCGTCGCGTTCATCAACTTCCTCACCGCGGTGTGGGTCTCGCTGTACCAGGACGTGCGTCGGCACAACCAGGACGACTTCTTCACGCCGTACCTGCTGACCGCCGGCTTCGCCTCCGGCGTGTTCACCGCGTTCCTGGCGATCACGATGCGGCGCCGCAAGCGCGCGGCGTGGATCCTCAACCTCGTGCTCAGCGGCGTCTTCCTCGCGCTGTTCGCGTTCGCCATGGCGTTCCCGGAGATCCACCGGTACGCGCAGAACTGGGTGTCGCTGGCGCTGACGGCCGCGTTCGTCGGGGCGCTGCTGATGGGGCGGCGGGAGTTCTACGCGAAGGGCGACCGCGCGAACCCCCGGCTGGCGGCCACCGTCGCCGTCGGCGGCGGCCTGGCCGCCGGCCTGCTGGCCGGGCTGCTGGTGACGGTCACCAACCAGGCGCCGGACGCGGCCCGTTCGACGTTCTGGGAGCGCTGGCACTACGGCACCCTGCGCCTGGTCTCGGTCTCCGCCGACGAGCGCCACTTCCCCGGCATCGCCCCGCCCAACTGGGCCAACGTCGTCATCAACGTGCTCAGTACGGCCCTGGTCCTCGCCGTGCTCTACGCGGCCTTCCGCTCCCGGCGCGCCGTCGACCCGCTCACCGCGGACGACGAGAGGCGGCTGCGCGCGCTGCTGGAACGGCACGGCGAGCGTGACTCGCTCGGCTACTTCGCGCTGCGCCGGGAGAAGAGCGTGGTGTGGTCGCCGACCGGCAAGGCGGCCGTCGCCTACCGCGTGATCGGCGGGGTGAGCCTCGCCTCCGGGGACCCGCTCGGCGACCCCGAGGCGTGGCCGGGCGCGATCGCGCCGTGGCTTGACGAGGCGCGGGCGCACGGCTGGATCCCGGCGGTGATGGGGGCCGGCGAGGAGGCGGGCACCGTCTACCGCCGGCACGGCCTGGACGCCCTGGAACTCGGTGACGAGGCGCTCGTGGAGGTCGCCGACTTCACCCTGGAGGGGCGGGCGATGCGCACCGTGCGACAGGCGTACAACCGGGTGCGGCGGGCCGGCTACGAGGTGCGCGTGCGCCGTCACGAGGACATCCCGGCGGCCGAGATGGCGCTGCTGGTCGAGCGCGCGGACGACTGGCGGGACGGGGCGACCGAGCGCGGGTTCAGCATGGCACTGGGGCGGCTCGGGGATCCGGCGGACGGCCGGTGCGTGATGCTGGAGTGCACGGACGCCGGGGGCCGGCCGCGCGCGCTGCTGTCCTTCGTGCCGTGGGGCCCGGGTGGGCTGTCGCTGGATCTGATGCGCCGCGACCGCGCCTGTGAGAACGGGCTGGTGGAGTTCATGGTCATCGAACTGCTGCGGCGCGCCGGGGAGATCGGTGTCACACAGGTCTCACTGAACTTCGCGATGTTCCGCTCGGTCTTCGAGCGTGGCGCACGGCTCGGTGCCGGGCCGGTGCTGCGGCTGTGGCGCTCGCTGCTCAGCTTCTTCTCCCGCTGGTGGCAGATCGAGTCGCTGTACCGCGCCAACGCCAAGTACCGGCCCATCTGGGAGCCGCGGTTCCTGCTCTTCGAGAAGAGCGCGGACCTGCCGCGCATCGGCCTCGCCTCGGCCCGCGCGGAGGGCTTCCTGGAGGCGCCGGGGCTGCCCAAGTGGCTGCACCGGGGACGACTCGGGGCGCGCCGATGACCGAACCGGGGTAGGGGTTTTCGCATGGGATCGCTCGTCCGCTGGGCCCGCGCCGAGTGGGGACCGCTGTACGGCACCGTGCGCGGGCCCCTGCTCGGGCCGCGGCCGTGGGCGATGCCGGTGACCGCGATGCCGATGACCGCCGTGGCGGTGTCCCTGACCGCGCTGCTCCAGTTCGCGCAGAACCGGCCGTGGGGCTTCCGGCTGGTACAGAGCCTCGGCGCGGTCCGGGCCGAGGACCCCCTGTGGCTGAGCCTGCTGCGCACCCCCCTGTCGCTGTTCGTGCCCGCCCTCGACCTGCCGGTGTGGGGGGCGCTGGCGCAGATCCTGCTCGTGTTCGGGATCGCCGAGCTGTGCCTGGGCTGGCGGCGCACGCTCGGCATCGCGTATCTCGCCACGCTCGCCGGAACGCTGTACGCGCGCCTCGGCATCACCCTCGGCGCGCACGTCCCCTTCGGGCTGCCGTGGACGGACGCGCAGGTGGTGGACACCGGGCCGTCGGCCGCCGTGGTGGGCCTCGCGGTGTTCGTGGCCTGGCGGCACGGCGCGTACGCCACGACGGGCGCGGTGACGGTGGCGATGGTCGCGGAGGTGCTGCTCAAGGAGAACCTGGCGGGCAAGGAGCACCTGGCCGCGCTGATGGCGGTGGGCTCGCTGTGCCTGGCGGTGGCGGTACGGCACCACCCCTGCCGCCCGCTTCAGCGGCCGCCGGGCAGCCGGGCCGGATCCGGGTCGGGGTCGGGCCTGCCGCCGATCCAGTCCTGAACGGCCCGGCTGCGGGGGGTCCAGCAGCGGTCGTGTCGGTAGGCGCGCAGGGTGGCCCGCGCGCGGGCGCGGGGGCGGCGGACGTAGAAGCGGCGGGCCCAGAAGGAGTCGGGGCGGGCCAGGCGGAGCGCGCCGACCAGCGCGACCAGCGGCACGATCGCCCCGAACACCGCGGTGCGGGTCTTGCCCTTGCTCAGGGCGACCAGGGAGAGCATGAAGTTGGCGGCCGTGTTGGCGATGACCGTGCCGCGGTCGGTGAGTTCCTCCTGGGTCAGGTCGTTGACGCCGAACGGCGCGAACCCGGCGAGCAGCAGGCCCACCAGGGCGGCGGTGAGCACGACGGCCTCGACGCTCTTGCGGCCCTCCTCGGTCCAGTAGACGTCGTGCAGGTGCAGGATCAGCGCGAACTCGTCCAGGACCAGGCCCGCGCCGATCCCGAACACCACGGCGGCCAGCGCCCCGCCGGCGCCGTGCCGGTCGCTGGCGATCGCGCCGAAGCCGCCGACGACGGTGAGCACGACCCCGGGGACGACATGGTGGATGTGCAGCCCGCCCGCGTTGACGTTGCGGAACGGGCCCCTGCCGGCCCGGATCAGACGGGTGATCACCCGGGTGACGGCGAACGTCAGCACGAAGGCGCTGAGGGCGAGCAGCAGCGGAAGCTTGCCCGGTTCGATGATGTTCCGCATCCACCAGTGCCCCATGTGCGCACTTTATCCCCGGAGCCCGGCCCACGGCGGCCCCGAGGCCGCCGGGTAACCTGCGCCGATGCGCACGTCCTCGCCCCTCGACGGTCTCCGGTTCGCCTTCGGCACGCTCACCGTGCTGCCCGTCCGGGTGCACCGCTGGGACCGCGGGGCCGCGCGCGGGGGCATGCTGGCCGCCGTCCTGGTGGGCCTGGTCGCCGGCGCCCTCTCGGTGGCCCTCGCGCTGCTCCTGCTCCTCCTGGGCGCGGGCCCGCCGCTCGCCGCCGTCGGCTCGGTCGCCGTACCCGCCGTCCTCACCCGCGGGCTGCACCTGGACGGGCTCGCCGACACCGCCGACGGGCTGGGCAGCGGCAAGCCGGCCGAGGAGGCGCTGCGCATCATGAAGCGTTCGGACATCGGCCCGTTCGGGGTCCTCACCCTCGTGCTGACGCTGCTGGCCCAGGCGGCCGTGCTGGCACAGTCGTACGACGACTCGTGGGCGCGCGGCGCGGCGGCGGCGGTGACCTCCGCGGTGACCGCCCGGCTCGCGCTCACCCTGGCCGCCCGCGGCGGGGTGCCGGCCGCGCGGCCCGAGGGGCTCGGCGCGGCCGTCGCCGGGGTGGTGCCGGCGACGGGCGCGCTCGCGCTCACCGTGCTGTGCGCCGCCGGCGCGGCCGCCTGGGGCGCCGCGTTCGGCCCGTACGGCGCCCTGCGCGCCGCGGCCGCCGTGCTGTTCGCGCTCGCCGTCGCCGAACTCCTGCTGCACCGCTGTGTGCGCCGCTTCGGCGGGGTGACCGGGGACGTGTTCGGCGCGCTCGCGGAGACGGCCGCGACGGCGTCCCTCGTGGTGCTGGCCTTCGGACCCTGACGGGGCGGCCGGCAACTCCTCCGTTCGAGGGGGTACTTGACGGCGAAAGGGAAGGTCACGGGGCCTGCTCCGGCAGACGGTGGCGGCCGCCGCGCCACGTACGGGTGAACACCGCGGGCACGAGCGCGGGCGGGCACGCGCGTACCCTCGTCCCGGGTGTCCGCCTACGAGGCGGGGACCCCGGTTGCCACCTGCCCCCAGACCTGGACCTAGGGTCGGCTGTCGGGCCCGGTCGACCCACCCCAAGCAACTTCACACCGGAAGCGAGAACTCACCACCGTGACTGCTCTGACTCTCAGCACCGCCGCGGCGCCCGGCCTGCGGGCCGACGCGATCGTGATCGGTGTCGCCAAGGGCGCCAAGGGACCCGTCGTCGCGCCGGGTGCCGAGGCCGTGGACAAGGCGTACGACGGCAGCCTGGCCGGCGTCCTGGAGACCCTCGGCGCCTCGGGTGCCGAGGGCGAGCTGACGAAGCTGCCCGCCCCCGCGGGCTTCAAGGCCCCGCTCGTGGTGGCGGTGGGCCTGGGCGCGGAGCCCGACGCCGAGACCGGTTTCGACGCCGAGGCGCTGCGCCGGGCCGCGGGTACGGCGGCCCGGGCGCTCACCGGCGTCAAGAAGGCCGCGCTCGCGCTGCCCGTGGACGGCCCCGGCGCCCTGGAGGCGATCGGCGAGGGCGTGCTCCTCGGCGCGTACTCCTTCGACTCCTACAAGGAGAGCAACAGCAAGGCGAAGGGCGCCCGCGCGAAGAACGGCAAGGCCCCGCTGGGCGAGGCCGTGCTGCTCGGCGGCAAGCCGCGCGACGCCGCCCACAAGGGTGCCCTGGCCCGCGCCCTCGCGGTCGGCGAGGAGCTGAACCGCGCCCGCGACCTGGTCAACACCCCGCCGAACGACCTCACCCCCGCGAGCTTCGCGAGCATCGTGCAGGCCGCGGCCAAGGAGCACGGCCTCAAGGTGCAGGTGCTCGACGAGAAGGCGCTGACCAAGGGCGGCTACGGCGGCATCCTCGGCGTCGGCGGCGGTTCGGCGGCGGCCCCGCGCCTGGTCAAGCTGGCGTACACGCACCCGAAGGCCGAGCGGAGCCTCGCCTTCGTCGGCAAGGGCATCACCTACGACTCGGGCGGCATCTCGCTGAAGCCGGCCGGTCACAACGAGACGATGAAGTGCGACATGGCGGGTGCCGCGGCGGTGTTCGCGGCCGTCGTCGCCGCGGCCCGGCTCGGCCTGGAGGCGAACGTCACCGGCTGGCTCGCGCTGGCCGAGAACATGCCGTCCGGCTCGGCGGTGCGCCCGGGTGACGTGCTGCGCATGTACAGCGGCAAGACGGTGGAGGTGCTCAACACCGACGCCGAGGGCCGGCTGGTCCTCGCCGACGCGCTGTGGGCCGCGTCGCAGGAGGAGCCGGACGCGATCGTGGACGTCGCGACGCTGACCGGCGCGATGATGGTGGCACTGGGCAGCCGGACGCTGGGTGTCATCGCCAACGACGACGCCTTCCGCACCGCGGTGTACGAGGCGGCGGAGGAGACCGGCGAGCCGGCGTGGCCGATGCCGATGCCGGAGCACCTGACCAAGGGCCTGGAGTCCCAGGTCGCCGACATGACCAACGTCGGCGAGCGCTGGGGCGGCGGCCTGCTGGCCGGCCTCTTCCTGCGCGAGTTCGTGGGCGACGGCATCGCCTGGGCGCACCTCGACATCGCCGGCCCGGCCTTCAACGAGGGCGCGCCCTTCGGGTACACGCCGAAGGGCGGCACCGGCACGGCCGTGCGTACGCTGGTCCGGCTCGTGGAGCTGACCGCCGAGGGCGAGCTGGGCTGACGCCCGAGCGGCGGCCCGGACCGCACGGTCCCCGCCGCGTCCCGAGGGGTGCGGAGAGCTGCCCGCACGGTTCCCCGCACCCCTCCGGGCCGGCTGCCGCCCGACTCCGCGGCAGGTGAGACCCCACGAACCCGCGCGCCCGCAGGGCGCGGCCGCGTGTCGGACGGCGGCCCGCGCCCCTTCGGCGCCCCCGCAGTGGGACGTCTCACACACCAGCCCGGCGTCTCGTCCGCCCCCAACAAGTGCAAAGATGGAGCCCGGCAGGACAGGGCCCCCACCGAAGGGCCGAAGCATCAAGCGGCCGGACACCAGCCGCCCGCCGGTCATCGGAGATCGGCGCAAGGCGCACATGCATGGAGGACGTGACGTGGCGAACGACGCCAGCACCGTTTTCGACCTAGTGATCCTCGGCGGTGGTAGCGGTGGTTACGCCGCGGCCCTGCGCGGGGCGCAGCTGGGCCTGGACGTCGCCCTGATCGAGAAGGACAAGGTCGGCGGCACCTGCCTGCACCGGGGCTGCATCCCCACCAAGGCCCTGCTGCACGCGGGCGAGATCGCCGACCAGGCCCGCGAGAGCGAGCAGTTCGGCGTCAAGGCCACCTTCGAGGGCATCGACGTCCCGGCCGTCCACAAGTACAAGGACGGCGTGATCGCCGGCCTGTACAAGGGCCTCCAGGGTCTGATCGCCTCCCGCAAGGTGACGTACATCGAGGGCGAGGGCCGGCTGTCCTCCCCCACCTCCGTCGATGTGAACGGCCGGCGCGTCCAGGGCCGCCACGTCCTGCTGGCGACCGGCTCCGTGCCGAAGTCGCTGCCGGGCCTGGAGATCGACGGCGACCGGATCATCTCCTCCGACCACGCCCTCGTCCTGGACCGCGTGCCCAAGTCCGCGATCATCCTGGGCGGCGGTGTCATCGGCGTCGAGTTCGCCTCCGCGTGGAAGTCCTTCGGCTCCGACGTGACCGTGATCGAGGGCCTCAAGCACCTCGTCCCGGTCGAGGACGAGAACTCCTCGAAGCTTCTCGAGCGCGCGTTCCGCAAGCGCGGGATCAAGTTCAACCTCGGCACCTTCTTCCAGAAGGCCGAGTACACCCAGGACGGCGTCAAGGTCACCCTCGCCGACGGCAAGGAGTTCGAGGCCGAGGTCCTCCTCGTCGCCGTCGGCCGCGGCCCGGTCTCCCAGGGCCTCGGCTACGAGGAGCAGGGTGTCGCCATGGACCGTGGCTACGTCCTGGTCGACGAGTACATGCGGACCAACGTCCCGACCGTCTCCGCCGTCGGCGACCTGGTCCCGACCCTCCAGCTCGCGCACGTCGGCTTCGCCGAGGGCATCCTGGTGGCGGAGCGCCTGGCCGGTCTGAAGGCCGTCCCGATCGACTACGACGGTGTCCCGCGGGTGACGTACTGCCACCCCGAGGTCGCCTCCGTCGGCATCACCGAGGCCAAGGCCAAGGAGATCTACGGCGCGGACAAGGTCGTCGCTCTGAAGTACAACCTCGCGGGCAACGGCAAGAGCAAGATCCTGAACACCGCGGGCGAGATCAAGCTCGTCCAGGTGAAGGACGGTGCCGTGGTCGGCGTCCACATGGTCGGCGACCGCATGGGCGAGCAGGTCGGCGAGGCCCAGCTGATCTACAACTGGGAGGCGCTGCCGGCCGAGGTGGCCCAGCTCATCCACGCCCACCCGACGCAGAACGAGGCGATGGGCGAGGCCCACCTGGCCCTGGCCGGCAAGCCGCTGCACTCCCACGACTGAGCCCTCGGTCACGGGCGCGACGACACAGACTTCCGCAATTCGTAAGGAGCAACCGAAACCATGGCGGTTTCCGTAACCCTTCCGGCGCTCGGTGAGAGCGTCACCGAGGGCACCGTCACCCGCTGGCTGAAGGCCGAGGGTGAGCGCGTCGAGGCCGACGAGCCGCTGCTCGAGGTCTCGACCGACAAGGTCGACACCGAGATCCCCTCGCCCGTCTCCGGCGTGCTGGCGTCCATCAAGGTCGCCGAGGACGAGACCGTCGAGGTCGGTGCCGAGCTGGCCCTGATCGACGACGGCAGCGGCGCCCCCGCCGCGGCCCCGGCCCCGGCCGCCGCCGAGGCCCCCGCCGCCGAGGCCCCGGCCCCGGTGGCCGAGCCCGCCCCGGCGCCCGCCGCCGAGGCCCCCGCCGCGCCGGCTCCGGCCGCCGCCCCCGCCGGTGGCGCCCAGGGCACCGACGTGGTCCTGCCCGCGCTCGGCGAGTCCGTCACCGAGGGCACCGTCACCCGCTGGCTGAAGTCGGTCGGCGACTCCGTCGAGGCCGACGAGCCGCTGCTCGAGGTCTCCACGGACAAGGTCGACACCGAGATCCCGGCGCCCGCCTCCGGCGTGCTGCTGGAGATCGTGGTCGGCGAGGACGAGACCGCCGAGGTCGGCGCCAAGCTCGCCGTCATCGGCGCCCCGGGTGCCGCCCCGGCCGCCGCTCCGGCTCCGGCCGCCCCGGCCCCGGCCGCCGAGCCCGCTCCGGCGCCCGCCCCGGCGGCTCCGGCGGCCCCCGCGGCTCCGGCTCCGGCTCCGGCCGCCCCGGTGCAGCCCGCCGCCCCGGCTCCCGCTCCGGCTCCGGTCACCCCGGCCACCGCGCCGACCTCCCCGACCGCCACCCAGGCGACGGACGAGGGCGCGTACGTGACCCCGCTGGTGCGCAAGCTCGCCGCCGAGAACGGCGTCGACCTGGCCACCGTCAAGGGCACCGGCGTCGGCGGCCGTATCCGCAAGCAGGACGTCATCGCCGCCGCCGAGGCCGCGAAGGCCCCCGCCGCCGCCCCGGCTCCGGCCGCCGCGGCCGCCGCCCCGGCCGCCAAGAAGGCCCCGGCGCTCGAGGTCTCCCCGTTGCGCGGCCAGACCGTCAAGATGACCCGCATCCGCAAGGTCATCGGCGACAACATGGTCAAGGCGCTGCACGAGCAGGCCCAGCTGTCCTCGGTCGTCGAGGTCGACGTGACGCGTCTGATGAGGCTGCGCGGCCAGGCGAAGGACTCCTTCGCGGCCCGTGAGGGCGTCAAGCTCTCCCCGATGCCGTTCTTCGTCAAGGCCGCCGCGCAGGCGCTGAAGGCCCACCCGGTCATCAACGCCAAGATCAACGAGGCCGAGGGCACGATCACCTACTTCGACACCGAGAACGTCGGTATCGCGGTGGACTCCGAGAAGGGCCTGATGACCCCGGTCATCAAGCACGCCGGCGACCTCAACATCGCGGGCATCGCCAAGGCCACGGCGGAGCTGGCGGGCAAGGTCCGCGCCAACAAGATCACCCCGGACGAGCTGTCCGGCGCGACCTTCACCATCTCCAACACCGGTTCGCGCGGTGCCCTGTTCGACACGATCATCGTGCCGCCGGGCCAGGTCGCGATCCTCGGCATCGGTGCCACGGTCAAGCGTCCGGCCGTCATCGAGACCGAGGAGGGCACGGTCATCGGCGTCCGCGACATGACCTACCTGACCCTCTCCTACGACCACCGCCTGGTCGACGGCGCCGACGCGGCCCGTTACCTGACGGCGGTCAAGGCGATCCTGGAGGCGGGCGAGTTCGAGGTCGAGCTCGGCCTGTAAGGCGCGAAAGCCCCCATGGCGTCACGAACGCGCGGCGTCACGACGGAGCCCCCGTCCGGAGTCCTCTCCGGACGGGGGCTCCGCCCGTTGCGGGGCCTCCCGGGCGCACACGCCCCGTACTCGTCCGGCAACCACCGAACCGAACCGAAAGGCGCCCGTTTGCGCCTCCGCGTCCCGTGTAAGCCTCGTCTCACCTGCACCGAAGCGCCCCCCGCACACGCTCCCGCCGAGCGAAGCCGCCGTATTGTCTAAATGTCAGCCCCCGGGAGGAGCCCTCATGACCGCGCCCGTAGTCCACTCGCTGCGCGAACAGATCCGCGAGCACATCGTGGAGGGGATCGTCAGCGGGCGCTGGCAGCCGGGTGAGCGCATCGTGGAGCGCCGTATCGCCACCGAGCTGGAGGTCAGCCAGACCCCGGTGCGCGAGGCGCTGCGGGAGCTGGAGACACTGCGGCTGATCGAGTCCGCGCCGAACAAGGGCGTCCGGGTCCGCAATCTCACCGCGGCCGACCTGGAGGAGAGCTACCCGGTCAGGGCCGGCCTGGAGGCCATCGCCGCCGAGCTGGCCGCCGACCGGCTCTCCACCGACTGCTCGGCCCTGGAACCCCACGTGCTGGCCCTGTACGAGGCCGACCGCGCCGCCGACGGCACCGCGCAGGTGCGGCACACCGTCGGCTTCCACCGCGAACTCGTGCGTGCCGCCGACAACTCGGTGCTGCTGCACACCTGGGAGGGGCTCGGCATCGAGGTCTTCACCGCCCTGTCGATCCGCTGGCTGGGCACGGTGCAGCAGTCGTACGCCGAGGAGCACGAGGAACTGGTGCAGGCGTTCAAGCGCCGGGACCCGCGGATCGCGGAACTGGTGAAGGCGCATGTCCTCGGCTGCGCCCCGCGCGCCTGACGTCCCCCTGACACCCTCCTGACGCCGGCGCCCGCACACGCCTGACGCGCGGCCGGCACCCGGCCGAGGAACGCCCGACACGGCGCCCCGAAGGCCCGGCGCACCCGAGCATACCCCCGCTCACCTGCGAAACCCCTGATCAAAGTCGGCACCCGGTGCCCAGTTCCAAGGCACCGGGTGCCTACTTTCTTGGAATCGAGAGGTTTTCCCGCTCAACCCTTTGATCGATCATCGATCAGGGAGTTACAGTCACCGACGGACTTCCCACCCGGAGTCCTCTGCCCTGTCCTGCCAAAGACCAAGGGCACCCCCGAACCCTTACCGATGAGGGAACCCCCTTCGACTGAGGAAGGCGGCGACATGACCGACCCCAACGCCATCCAGCCGAGCGAGCTCGACCAGCTCCCGGACCGCGACCCGGAGGAGACCGCCGAATGGCAGGCCTCCCTGGACGCCGTGGCCAGGGAGGCAGGCCCGCATCGCGCCGCGTACCTGATGCGGCGCACGCTGGAGCGCGCCGAGGCGGGCGGCATCGCGCTGCCGAAGCTGCTGGAGACGGACTACGTCAACACCATCCCCACCTCCGCGGAACCGGGCCTGCCCGGCGACCCGGAGATGGAGGCCCGGATCACCGCCTGGAACCGCTGGAACGCGGCCGCGATGGTCACCCGGGGCAGCAAGCACGGCGTCGGCGGCCACATCGCCACCTTCGCCTCCGCGGCCTGGCTCTACGAGACCGGCTTCAACCACTTCTTCAAGGGCAAGGAGGGTGACGGGTCCGGCGACCAGCTGTACATCCAGGGCCACGCCTCCCCCGGCATCTACGCCCGCGCCTTCCTGGACGGCCGTCTGAACGAGGCGCAGCTGGACAACTTCCGCCAGGAGGCGGGCGGCGACGGTCTGCCGTCGTACCCGCACCCGCGCCGGCTGCCCTGGCTCTGGGAGTTCCCGACCGTCTCCATGGGCCTCGGCCCGCTGTCGGCGATCTACCAGGCGCGCTTCAACCGCTACCTCACCAACCGCGGCGTCAAGGACGTCTCGGCCTCGCACGTGTGGGCGTTCCTCGGCGACGGCGAGATGGACGAGCCGGAGTCGACCGCGGCCCTCGCGCTCGCCTCCCGCGAGGGTCTCGACAACCTGACCTTCGTCATCAACTGCAACCTCCAGCGCCTGGACGGCCCGGTCCGCGCCAACTTCAAGATCGTGCAGGAGCTGGAGGCCCAGTTCCGCGGCGCCGGCTGGAACGTCGTCAAGACGCTGTGGGGCACCGCCTGGGACGAGCTGTTCGCGCTCGACACCACGGGCGCGCTGGTCCGCCGGCTGCGCCAGGTGCCGGACGCGCAGGTGCAGACGTACCAGACCCGCGACGCCGCCTACATCCGCCAGGACTTCTTCGGCGCCGACCCGGCGCTGGCGGAGATGGCGAAGCTGCTCTCGGACGACAAGATCCTGGAGTGCTTCCACCTCTCGCGCGGCGGTCACGAGGCGCGCAAGGTCTACGCCGCGTACAAGGCGGCCGTCGAGCACAAGGGCGCGCCGACCGTGATCCTGGCCCAGACGGTCAAGGGCCACACCCTGGGCGAGGGCTTCGCGTCGAAGAACGCCAACCACCAGATGAAGAAGCTGACGGTGGACGAGTTCAAGACGATGCGCGACCTGCTCGGGCTGCCGATCAAGGACAGCGACTTCGCCGACGGCGTGGTGCCCTACGGCCACCCGGGCGCCGACTCCCCCGAGGTCCGCTACCTCCAGGAGCGCCGCGCGGCCCTCGGCGGTCCGGCCCCGGCCCGCCGCACGCACGCGCTCGCGCCGCTGCCCGCCCCGGCCGAGAAGGCGTTCGCCTCCTTCGACAAGGGCTCCGGTTCGCAGAACGTGGCGACCACGATGGCCTTCGTCCGCCTCGTCAAGGACCTGGTCCGCGACAAGGAGACGGGCAGGCGCTGGGTGCCGATCGTCCCGGACGAGGCGCGCACCTTCGGTATGGAGTCGCTCTTCCCGTCGCTCGGGATCTACTCCCCCAAGGGCCAGACGTACGAGCCGGTCGACCGCGACCAGCTGATGTACTACAAGGAGGCCAAGAACGGCCAGATCCTCAACGAGGGGATCACCGAGGCCGGCTCGATGGCCGACTTCATCGCCGCGTCCACCGCGTACGCGACGCACGGCGAGGCGATGATCCCGTTCTACATCTTCTACTCGATGTTCGGCTGGCAGCGCACCGCCGACCAGATGTGGCAGCTCGGCGACCAGCTCGGCCGCGGCTTCCTCGTCGGCGCCACGGCCGGCCGTACGACCCTGACGGGCGAGGGCCTCCAGCACGCCGACGGCCACTCGCCGGTGATCGCCGCGACCAACCCGGCCGCGCTGTCGTACGACCCCGCGTTCGCCTACGAGATCGCGGTGATCGTCCGCGAGGGTCTGCGCCGGATGTACGGCGAGGCCAAGCCGGGCGAGGACCAGAACGTCTTCTACTACCTCACCGTCTACAACGAGCCGCTGCCGCAGCCGGCCAAGCCGGGCACCGAGGGCGTCGACGAGGGCATCGTCAAGGGCCTGTACCGGTTCAACACCGCGGAGTCCGCGGGCGTGACCGTCCCGGCCAACGCCCCGCGCATCCAGCTGCTGGGCTCCGGTACGGCGATCCACTGGACGCTGGAGGCGCAGCGCCTGCTGGCCGAGGAGTGGGGTGTCGCGGCCGACGTCTGGTCGGCGACGTCCTGGACCGAGCTGCGCCGCGACGCGCTGGAGGCCGACGCGGCCCTGCTGCGCGGCGAGGAGCGCGTGCCGTTCGTCCGCCAGGCGCTCCAGGGTGCCGAGGGCCCGGTCCTCGCCGTCTCCGACTACATGCGCCAGGTCCCGGACCAGATCGCGCAGTGGGTCGACCAGGACTGGTCCTCCCTCGGCACCGACGGCTTCGGCATCTCGGACACCCGGCCGGCCGCCCGCCGCCACTTCGGCGTGGACGCCGAGTCCGTCGTGGTCGCCGCCCTCGCCCAGCTCGCCAAGCGCGGCGAGGTCAAGGCGACGGCGGTGAAGGAGGCCCGGGAGAAGTACGGGCTGTGATCACCGCGCGGTGACGGGAGAAGGGGTACGGCGGACCGCCGTACCCCTTCTCTGTCGGTGCCTCCCGGCATCATGGGTCCATGCGTGCGGCCCGGCTCATCAAGATGGTCCTGCTCCTCCAGTCGCGTGCGGCCATGACCGCCGGTGAGCTGGCGCGGGAGCTGGAGGTGTCGGAGCGGACGGTGATCCGGGACGCGCAGGCACTGTCGGAGGCGGGGGTGCCGGTGTACGCGGACCGCGGGCGGGCCGGCGGGTACCGGCTGGTCGGGGGGTACCGGACCCGGCTGACGGGGCTGGGGCGCGACGAGGCGGAGGCACTGTTCCTCAGCGGGGTGCCGGGGGCGCTGCGGGAGATGGGGCTCGCGGACGTGGCGTCGGCGGCCCGCCTGAAGGTGGCGGCGGCGCTGCTGCCCTCCCTCCGGGACGCCCCCCGTGCCGCGGCCCAGCGCTTCCACCTGGACGCGCCTGCCTGGTTCCGGGCACCCGAGACGCCCGCGCTGCTGCCCGCGCTCGCCGAGGCGGTGTGGGACGACCTGTGCGTCACGGCCCGCTACCGGCGCGGGGACGGCGAGGTGGAGCGGCTGCTGGAGCCCTACGGGCTCGTGCTGAAGGCGGGCGCCTGGTACCTGTGCGCCCGGGTGCCGGACCCGGGGGCCTTCCGCACCTACCGCGTCGACCGGTTCACCTCCGTCGAGGCCAGGGACACCCGCTTCCACCGGGACGAGGACTTCGACCTCCCCGGCCACTGGTCCGCCCAGGCCGAGCGGTTCGCGCGCTCGATCCTGCGCGCCGAGGCCGTCGTACGGCTCTCCCCCGAGGGTGTGCGCGGGCTGCCGGGCGCCGTCGACGCACCGGCCGCCCGCGAGGGGCTGGCCGGTGCCGGGGAGCCGGACGGGGCCGGGTGGGTGACGGTGACGCTGCCGGTGGAGTCGGAGGAGGTCGCGTACGCCCAGCTGGCCGGGCTCGGACCCGAGGTGGAGGTGCTGGCGCCGGGCAGCCTGCGGGAGCGGTTCGCGCGGGACGCGGCACGGCTCGCGGCGCTGTACGGACAGGCATGACGCGGCCGTCGTACTCCCGCGTGCGCCCCACCGGCCGAGGCCCGATGCTGGAGCGGTGATGGACGAGACGGAGTTCTGGGAGCTGGTCGACAGCACGCGCGAGGCCGCCGGGGGCGATCCCGAGGACCAGGCCGAGCTGCTGGTGGACCGGCTCACCCGGCTGGACCCCGAGCGGGTCCTGGACTTCGCCCGTCACTTCGAGGCCCGCTACAACCGCGCCTACCGCTGGGACCTGTGGGGCGCCGCCTGGGTGCTCCTGGACGGGGCCAGCGACGACGCGTTCGACTTCTTCCGGTGCTGGCTGATCGGCCAGGGCCGGGAGGTGTTCGAGGGCGCCCTGCACGACCCGGACGCGCTGGCCGGACTGCTGGGCGACTTCGACGAGGAGGTCGACGGCGACGCCGAGGAGCTGGGGTACGCGGCCGACGAGGCGTACGAGCAGCTCACCGGCACGGTGGCGGCCGACCTCGGCATCCCGCCCGCGCCCGCGGAACCGGCGGGCACCCCGGTCGACCTGGAGAACGAGGCGCTGCTCGCCGAGCTCTACCCGAGGCTCTGGGAGCGTTTCAAGGGCTGAGGGGCGGAGGTGGTGGGGGTGTGTGCCGTGGCGGGCGTGCGCGACGTGGCGGGCGTGCGCGTGGCTCGCGGTGTCACCGCGGTGGGTGCCCGGCCCTGGAGGCGGGCCGCGGTCTCCCTGATCTCGGGCAGCCGGGCGGTGAGTGCGGCGCCGGGGCAGCTGGTCATGAAGCCGTCGTTGTGACCGGCGACGGCGGGCAGGGCGACGGCGGTGCCCGCGCGGAAGCGGCTGTGCCCGTTGCTGGAGACCAGCCGCACCCGCTCGCGCGGATCGATGTCGGCCAGGCCCAGTTTCCAGGCGGCGAGGGCCGCGATGGCATCGGTCATGGCGCGCGGCACCGGCACGCCCGCGGTGAAGGTGCCGATCGCGGCGATCCCGGCGGTGCGGTGGTTGAAGCCCTGTGCGTGGGCGCCGACGACGGCCCGGTCGGTGCCGCCCGCCCGGCCCTCGTAGATGGTGCCGCAGCGGTCGACGAGGAAGTTGTAGCCGATGTCGTCCCACTTCCGGGCGCCGGTCTGCCCGGCGTAGAGGCGGCGGATGATCTCGGGGGTGTCCGCGCACCTGTAGCCGTTGGGCGAGTCGGTGTGGTGCACGAAGACGGCGATCACCTTGTCGTCGTAGCGCGGCGGCGGCTGGGTGTGCCCGGCGGCGGTGCCGGTCAGCCAGGCGGAGCGCGGCACGATCAGGGGCCGGCCGGCGAGGTGGGTGCTCCTGGTCCCGGGCGCGGCGGAGTTCAGGTCGAGGGCCGCGGGCCGGTCCAGCGGGATCCGGGCGGGCCGCTGCACGCCGTGCGCGCACAGGGCGAGCGCGAGTACGGCCATCAGGCCGGGCAGGGAGCCCAGCAGCACCAGCAGCGGGCCGGGGAGCCGCCCCGGCCGGGGTGACCGGGACCGCCGGAGCAGCCGTGCCGGCCGCGGCAGCCGAGCGGTGAGCGAGCCGCGGGTCCCCCTGGCTCTTCGGACGACGGACATGGTCCCACTCTCGGACCGATCACCCCTGCCCGCGATGTGCGCTGTGCCACCTGGCGGAACCAACGTCCCGGTCCGGGACGTTTCTGCGGTTACAGGCACACGTGGCCGGTTCGCCGTCGGCGCCCGATCATGTACCTGTGACCCCTCAACGGACCCGACCCGCCCGTGCGAGGGGTCCGAAGAGAAAGGCGGCTCCGTGGACCTGCTCGATCTGCTCCTGGTGCTGGTGATCCTCCTGTACGCCGCGTCCGGATACCGGCGCGGCCTGGTGGCGGGCTGTGTCTCGCTGGCCGGGTTCGTCGGCGGCGCGGTCGTCGGCGTGTGGGCGCTGCCGTGGGTGACCGGCCAGGTGGCACGCGGGACCGCGACGGCCACGGTGCTCGCGGTGCTGACCGTGCTGGTGCCGGCCGCGGTGGGCCATGAGCTGGCGGGCCGGCTCGCGCTACGGCTGCGCGGGGGCCTGGACAAGGGCCCGCTGCGCGTGGTGGACGGCGTCGGGGGCGCCGCGGCCAACGCGGCCGCGGTGCTGATCGTCGCCTGGGTGGCGGCGAGCGTGCTCAGCGCGGCCCCGTCGCCCGCGCTGACCACGGCGATCCGGGACTCCTCGCTGCTCGGCGCCGTGCAGCGGACGATGCCGGAGACCACGCCCGCCTGGTTCTCCCGGGCCACCTCCGCGCTCACCGACGCGGGGTTCCCGCAGGTCTTCAACCCGTTCGAGAACGAGTCGACGGCGCAGGTGCCGCGCCCCACCGGGGACAGCGTCACGGCGGCCGCGACGAACGCCGCCAAGGCGAGCACGGTCAAGATCGAGGGAGTCTCGGGCAGCGAGGGCCGGGAGGGCAGCGGGTTCGTGTTCGCACCGGGGCGGGTGATGACCAACGCGCATGTGGTGGCGGGCATCACCCGGCCGAGCGTGCGGGTGGGCGGGGTCGGCCCGGTGTACCCGGCCCGGGTGGTGCTCTTCGACCCGGACCGGGACGTGGCGGTGCTGTACGTGCCGGGGCTCGACGCGCCGGTGCTGCGCTTCGACACCGCCGCCTCGCGCGGGGACTCGGCAGTGGTGGCGGGCTACCCGCAGGACGGCAGCCTGAACCTCCAGGCGGCGACCGTGGGGAACCTCGTGCGGGCGACCGGGCAGAACATCTACAGCGACGGCGCGGTCACCCGGGAGATCTACTCGATCCGCTCGACGGTCCGGCCGGGCAACTCCGGCGGGCCGCTGCTGACGCCGGACGGCCGGGTGTTCGGAGTGGTGTTCGCCCGCTCCACCTCGGACGCCGAGACGGGGTACGTGCTGACGGCGTCCGAGGTGGCGGCGGACGCCCGGCGGGCGGCCACGGCGACGGCGGCGGTGGACACGGGCGCGCTGGTGGGCTGAGCTCGCCCACGCGCGGGGCGGCCCGGTCACAGGGCGCGGCCCATGGAGATGTCGTCGACGTAGCCGCCGTCGAGGAGGAACTCGCCCGGCAGGACGCCCTCCACGGCGAAGCCCTCGGTCTCGTAGAGCCTCCTGGCCGGAGTGTTGTGGCCGAGCACGCGCAGGTTCAGCCGGCGCGCGCCGCGCGCACGGGCCTCGGCCACGGCGGCCCGGATCAGCGCCCGGCCCAGGCCCCGGCCGCGGGCCTCCTCGGCGACCACGAAGCCCTGGATCGTGAGGACGTGCGCGTGGGCGGGGAGCGGGATCATCTGGGCGAGGCGGACGTAGCCGGCGATGTGCCCGTCCAGTTCGGCGACGAGGAAGTCACCGGGGCGGTGGCGCTCGTCGAAGAGCGGCGGGTACGGCGGCTCGGGGCGGGGCGTCACCGCGTGCAGGGTGGACCAGGTGACCCGATCGAGGTGAGCGAGGGGCTCCTCGTCGGCGGGCGTCGCGGGGCGTATGCGCGGCTCGGGCATGGTGGTCACCCTAAGTCGGCGGGTCCCGGGGGCCCATGGGGTTTTTCTGCGCACGCTCCGGGCGCGCGCGGGCGCTTCACGGTGGCGCGCGAGGGCGGCGTGCGGCGTGCGGAACGGATGTGACCGAATGCGACCTCCATGCGACCGTGCCCTGTCGATGCGCGACTCCTTATGACCGATCGCGGCGCTGATACTCGACGCGAACTCGGGTATCCCTGAAGCCGGTTGGGGGCACAACGTCTCCACCGACCGCTCAGCGCAACCACAGGAGGGGCCTCGTGCTTGAGCCCGCGAACCAGGTGGACGTCGTCATCGTGGGGGCCGGAATCGCCGGACTCTCGGCGGCCCACCGGCTCACCAGCGCAGGAGTAACGACCGCAGTCCTGGAGGCCGCCTCCTGTGTCGGCGGCCGCATGGCGACGGAGAAGGTCGACGGTTTCCGGCTCGACCGTGTCGGACAGCTGCTGTCCACCGCGTATCCCGAACTCCGGCTGACGCCGGGGCTGGACTCCCTGGCCCTGCGGCCCTTCGCCCCGGGTGTGCTGCTGCACCGCGACGGGCGCACCCATCGGGCGGGCGCGCCGGCGAGCGGAGGAAGCGCGAGGGGCGCACTCCATGCGGTGCGCGCCCTGGCGAGCGCCCCCAGGGGCGCGGCGGCGCCGCCCGGGAGGGGCGGTGGCGCACCGGTGGGCGGCGCGATGGACCAGGCGCGGCTGGGCGCGGCGCTGAACCGGATCGCCGCGACTCCGGTCGCACGGCTCCTCGCCCGTCCGGAACTGCCCGCCGCCCAGGCCCTCGCGGCCCGGGGGGTGCCGGCCCGCACGGTCGAGGGGTTCCTGCGGCCGCTGCTCGCCGCGTTGCTGTGCGACCCGGAGCTGACGACGTCCAGCCGGTGTGCGGACCTCGCGCTGCGGGCGTTCGCGAGCGGACGGCTGTGCGTGCCGGAGGGCGGCGCGGACATGCTGCCCGAGCTGCTGGCGCGGACGCTGCCGCCGGGGACCGTGCACACCGGGGTGCGGGCCACGTCCGTGTCCACGACTTCGGTGATCACGGCGGAGCACGGGGAGATCCGCTGCCGTGCGCTGCTGCTGGCGACCGACGCGCGCGCGGCGGCGGAGCTGCTGCCGGGGCTCAGGGTGCCGGAGTTCCATCCGGTGACGGTGGTCCACCACACGACGGACGAACCGGCGGCCGCGTTCTCCACCGGTGCGTCGCTGCTGCTGGACGCGGACCGGGGCGGACCGGTGGCGCACACGTCGGTGCTCAGCAACGTGGACCCGAGCCGGGCGCCCGGCGGACGGGTGCTGATCTCCTCCACGGTCCTCGGCACCCCGCCCGAGGGTGTGGACACCGCGGTCCGTATCCACCTCTCCCGCCTGTACGGCATGTCCACGCGCCGCTGGGAGACGCTGGCCGTGCATCACACCCCCGAGGCGGTCCCGGTCATGCGCCCCCCGCACGACCTCCGCCGCCCGGTGCGCCTCCTGGCCGGCCTCTACGTCTGTGGCGACCACCGTGGCACCAGCACCCTCCAGGGCGCCCTCCACTCCGCCCACCGCGCCGCCAGGTCCGTCCTGTCGGACCTGGGCGTCACGGACTGCCTCCGCACCGCCGACCCGGCCCCGACGATGCCGAAGGCCGCCTGACGCCTCCGGCGGTGCCGGCCTCCGCGACTCGGAGTCCGGCACCGCCGCGTCCCCTCCGCCGGACCGTCCCCGCCGGACCGTCCCCGCCGAGCCGGCCGGGGCCGGTGTCAGTTCAGGGCCGCCACCTTCTCGTGGTAGGTCCTCGCCGGGGCCGCGTCCTTGTAGGGCTCCAGGCGGCGTTCGAAGTCGCGGATGTACTCGACGGCCCGGACGCTGCGCATGTCCGCGGCCTGGGTCGCGGCCTCCGTGGCCAGCGCGCACGCCTGGTCGAGTTCGCCGAGGCCGAGGCGGGCCGTGGCGAGGACGACCCGGCAGAAGAGCCGGCTGCGGGCGTACGCGGGGGCGCGCAACTGGAGCGAGCGCTCCGCGTGTTGCGCGGCCGCCCGGAACTGCTGGAGGTCCCGGTGGCAGTGCCCCAGCTCGTCCGCGAGCTGCGCCTCGTCGAAGAACCGTGCCCAGTAAGGCACTTCGTCCCCCGGCCGGGCCACCTCCAGCGCCCGCTCGGCCCGCACCAGCGCGGCCGTGCACGCCCGCACCTCCCCCAGCACCCCGTGCGCCCGCGCCTCCGCCGCGTGCAGCAGCGACTGCACGGCCGGCGGTCCCCCGGTGCCGATCCCCTGCTGGGCGACCCGCGCGAGCTGCACCGCCTCCCTGCCGTGCCCGAGATACACCGCCTGCCTGCTCATCGTGACCAGCACGAAGGAGCCGTACGGCCGGTCCCCGGCCGCCTGCGCGAGCCGCAGGGCCTGCACGAAGTACCGCTGGGCCAGCCCGTGCGCGGCGATGTCGTACGAGGTCCAGCCCGCGAGCCGGGTCAGGTCCGCGGCCGCCGAGAACAGCCGGCGCCCGGTCTGCTCGTCGTAACTGCCGCGCAGCATCGGCTCGCACTCGTGCTCCAGGTACCGCACCAGCGCCTGCCGCGCGTGCCCGCCGCCGAACCGGTCGTCCAGGGTGCGGAACAGCTCGCCCACCGAGCGCAGCGCGGCGATGTCGCCCCCGCCGACCCGGTGCCCGGGGATCCGCTCCAGGGGTACCCGGGGCCGGGGCCGCCCGACCGGTGTCCGCAGCACGCCCGGACGCCCCTGCGCGGGCACCCGGGGCGCCGGCTCCCGGGCCACCCGGTCGTCGGGCTTGCCGATCAGCCAGTCCCGGCTGGGCACGACGAGGCCCGCCGGGGTGAACGCGATCTTGCGCAGCTCGGCATGGCTGCCGGAGTCCTTGCGCCACAGGCCGCCGACGATGTCCACGGCCTCCTCCGGGGTGGCCGCGAACTCCAGCCCGGCGTAGACCGGCGCGCACGCGTCGAGGCCGAGGTCCTGGGCGGAGAGCCGGCGCCCGAGCCGGCGGGTGAACACCTCCGCGATCAGCGCGGGCGTCGTACCTCTCGGCTGCTGGCCGCGCAGCCAGCGGGTGACGGATGTCTTGTCGTATCTGAGGTCCAGCCCGTGTTCCAGGCCGAGCTGGTCGACGCGCCGGGCCAGACCCGCGTTGGAGAACCCCGCCTCTGCGATGAGCGCGGCGAGCTGGCGGTTGGGGGTGCGCTGCGCGGGTCGGTCCGTCATCTGTGGTGCGGTCTCCTGCCTCCGGGCGTCGTTACGTGCCGGGATTGCCTGTGAGCAGCCCTTTTGGCCTCATGAACGGCGTGAATGTAGCGGAGAGTGAGCAGCCGGTCGGATACTTCAGCTTTCATTCATCCGATCGTGTGAGGATTGCCCGCAGGGCTGACGCCCCGCGGACGGACGTACAGTGGCGTGGGCGCGTTATGTGCCTGACATCGCTAGGGAGGCGCTTGCCGTGAGTGAATTGCGGTTCGTCCGTATGGGGTTCGGCGCGGAGGCCGTCGACTACCAGGAGGCATGGGACGAGCAGCGCCGGGTGCACGCCGCCCGGTTCGCCGACGAGATCCCGGACACCCTGCTGCTCCTGGAGCACCCCCCGGTCTACACGGCGGGCCGGCGCACGGAGGACAGCGAGCGGCCGCTGGACGGCACGCCGGTGATCGACGTGGACCGCGGCGGCAAGATCACCTGGCACGGCCCGGGGCAGCTGGTGGGGTACCCGATCCAGAAGCTCCCGCGCCCGGTGGACGTGGTGGCGCACGTACGGCGCCTGGAGGAGGCCCTGATCCGCACGTGCGCGGAGTTCGGCCTGGAGACCACCCGCGTCGAGGGGCGCAGCGGTGTGTGGGTGCTCGGCGACCCCGTGGAGCAGCGGCCGGCGATCGGCGGCCTCTCCCTCGACTTCGACCCCCGGCTGACCGACGAGGAGTTCGACCCCCGTCTCAACGGCCCCGAGTACGCACCCTCCAACGCCGGCCAGCGCCGCGAGGACCGCAAGATCGCCCAGATCGGCATCCGGGTCGCCAAGGGCGTCACCATGCACGGCTTCTCGTTCAACGTCTGCCCCGACATGAAGTGGTTCGACCGCATCATCCCCTGCGGCATCCGCGACGCGGGCGTGGCCTCCCTCGCGGGCGAGCTGGGCCGGGACGTCACGATGGAGGAGGTGGTGCCGGTGGCCGAGAAGCACCTCCGGGAGGTCCTGGAGAACGCCGCCCCGAGGCCGCGGCCGATCGAGAAGGCGTCGGCCTGAGCATCCCCCGGACGGGAATGCGCCCTGCGGTCGTGAGGTTGGTCTCGTCGCCAGGGCATGCAGAGCACGGGCGTACCCTGGGGGACGCCGAAGAATCAAAGCTGAGGGAGCCGGTCGTGTCCGCAGTCGCACCCGACGGACGCAAATTGCTGCGCCTGGAGGTCCGCAACAGCCAGACCCCCATCGAGCGCAAGCCCGAGTGGATCAAGACCCGGGCGAAAATGGGCCCCGAGTACACCAAGATGCAGAACCTCGTGAAGAGCGAGGGCCTGCACACGGTCTGCCAGGAAGCCGGCTGCCCGAACATCTACGAGTGCTGGGAGGACCGCGAGGCCACCTTCCTCATCGGCGGCGACCAGTGCACCCGTCGCTGCGACTTCTGCCAGATCGACACGGGCAAGCCCGAGGCCCTGGACCGCGACGAGCCCCGCCGGGTGGGCGAGTCCGTGGTCACCATGGACCTCAACTACGCCACCATCACCGGCGTGGCCCGCGACGACCTGGCGGACGGCGGTGCCTGGCTGTACGCCGAGACCGTGCGCCAGATCCACCAGCAGACCGCGCAGCGCGCGAGCGGCCGTACGAAGGTCGAACTGCTCGCCCCGGACTTCAACGCGGTCCCCGAGCAGCTGGCCGAGGTCTTCGAGTCCCGCCCCGAGGTCTTCGCGCACAACGTCGAGACCGTGCCCCGGATCTTCAAGCGGATCCGCCCCGGCTTCCGCTACGAGCGGTCCCTGAAGGTCATCACGGACGCCCGCGACTTCGGCCTGGTCACCAAGTCCAACCTGATCCTCGGCATGGGCGAGACCCGTGAGGAGGTCAGCGAGGCGCTCCGGCAGCTGCACGAGGCCGGCTGCGAGCTGATCACCATCACCCAGTACCTGCGCCCCTCCGTGCGCCACCACCCCGTCGAGCGCTGGGTGAAGCCGCAGGAGTTCGTGGAGCTGAAGGAGGAGGCCGAGGAGCTCGGCTTCTCCGGTGTGATGTCCGGCCCGCTGGTGCGCTCCTCGTACCGCGCCGGCCGCCTGTACCGGATGGCGATCGAGAAGCGCGGGAGCTACGTCGCCGGCCAGGCGGTGTGAGCCCCTGCCGCCCCCGCGTGTGTGAATTCGCGCACGAGTGATTACCGGCCAGTAACGGCCGGTTCGGCGCGGTCCTGGCCGTCCTCCCTGATGGGGGCGCCCGTCAGGGCCGCGTCGGTGCTCCCGGGCCCCGCATCAGGGTTTCATCGGTGTTTGACCGCTCGGACACGCCCTGGTAACACCGATCAGTGACCCTGGAATCACGCCTCGTACACCACCCGCTCGCAGGGGGTATCTCGACCATGCAGGCCCCGCCGGTACGTGCCACCGCCATCCCCTCCTTCACCGACGCCCTCCGCGCCGTCGAGTCGCTGCTGATGAGCGGCGGCCAGCGCACCGCCCGCCGCAACGCCTGGACCTCGGTCCTGGAGGACCGCCGCCGGGCCAAGGACCGGGTGGAGGCGCAGCGCTTCTACGACCGGTCCGTGGACGGCTCGTAGCGTCGGCGCCCCCGCGGGCTCTGCCGTCGTCCGCGCTCCCGGGGCCACGTAGACTGCGTGCCATGGCGAGGAAGGAAACCGCGGCGGACGCCGCGAATGCCGGGCGACTGAAGCAGATCGCCCTGACGTACAAGATGACCCGCAAGGTCGACACCAAGATCGGCCTTGTGCTCGCGGCGGTCGGCCTCGGCACGCTCGCGGTGTTCCTCGTGATCGGCTTCTTGCTGGGCCACCCGGTGTACCTGGGCATCTTCGGTCTGCTGGTCGGCCTGCTGGGGGCGGCGGTCGTGTTCGGCCGCCGGGCCGAGCGGGCCGCCTTCGGTCAGATGGAGGGCCAGCCGGGCGCCGCGGCGGCGGTGCTGGACAACGTCGGCCGGGGCTGGACCACCACCCCCGCGGTGGCGATGAACCGCAGCCAGGACGTGGTGCACCGCGCGGTCGGCAAGGCCGGCATCGTGCTGGTCGCCGAGGGCAACCCGAACCGGGTCAAGAGCCTGCTGGCCGCCGAGAAGAAGAAGATGAACCGCATCGTCGCCGATGTGCCGGTGCACGACGTCATCGTGGGCAACGGCGAGGGCCAGGTCGAGCTGAAGAAGCTGCGCACCACCATGCTGAAGTTCCCGCGCGTGCTGACCGGCCCCCAGGTGACCGCCACCAACGACCGGCTGCGCGCGCTCGGCGACCTGATGAGCAACATGCCGGTGCCGAAGGGTCCGATGCCCAAGGGCATGCGGATGCCGAAGGGCGGCAAGAGCGGGCGCTAGTCCCGCGACCGAGTACGACGAGATGGGGGCGCCCGGTGTGACACCGGGCGCCCCCATCGTCGTACCGTTCGCCCCGGCGAGGGCTCAGACGCGGACCTCGACCGTCTTCGCCAGCCGGTCGTGCAGGCCGCGGCCGTCGCGGTCCCAGACCAGGGCCGGGATGGCGAGGCACAGCAGGGCGGTGCGCACCAGGGAGCGCAGCGGGTTGACGGTGCCGGTCTCCAGGGCCACGACCCGGATGCCGAACAGGCGCTTGCCCGGGGTGAAGCCGATGGTGCCGACCAGCACGGCGCTCATGACGAAGAAGACGCCGAGCGCCCAGTTGCCGGTGCTGCCCTGGTCGTAGCCATGCGTGATCAAGCTGTATGCGATCAGCAGGCACAGGGCCCAGTCGACCGCGATGGCCCCGAGCCGCCTGCCCGGCCGGGCCAGGGAGTTGGGTCCCTCCGCCGGAAGACCCAGCTGCTCGCCCCGGTGACCGAAGTCCGCGCCGGCGTCTTCCATGGCGGCGCGAGGGCCGGAGAGCCACGATCCGATTGCCTGCCTGTTGTCCACCCGACCACGGTACTGCGTCCCCATATGACCGGGGGACGCCGGGGTGTCCCGGGGCTACGGTGGAGGAGTGCCCGGTTAACTTCTGCGAAACAATCGGGTCACGCCGGAGAAATCACCCGTCCCTAGGGTCATGACGAGCGTGTGCCACCGCACTGGCCGCACGAACGATCTACCGCCCCGGCGAGGACGGTCGGGAGTAGGAGGAGCTGGATGTTCCAGAACGCCGACGAGGCCAAGAAGTTCATCGCGGACGAGGACGTCAAGTTCATCGACGTCCGGTTCTGCGACCTGCCGGGCATCATGCAGCACTTCACCGTGCCCGCCGAGGCGTTCGACCCGGACGAGGAGCTGGCCTTCGACGGATCTTCGATCCGCGGCTTCCAGGCCATCCACGAGTCCGACATGGCGCTGCGGGCGGACCTGTCCACGGCTCGTGTCGACCCGTTCCGCCGGGACAAGACGGTCAACATCAACTTCTTCATCCACGACCCGATCACGGGCGAGCAGTACTCCCGCGACCCGCGCAACGTGGCCCGCAAGGCGGAGGCATACCTCGCCTCGACCGGCATCGCGGACACCGCGTTCTTCGGCCCCGAGGCCGAGTTCTACGTGTTCGACTCGGTGCGCTTCCAGACCAGCGCGAACGAGTCCTTCTACCACATCGACTCCGAGGCGGGCGCCTGGAACACCGGTGCGGTGGAGGACAACCGCGGCTACAAGGTCCGCTACAAGGGCGGCTACTTCCCGGTCGCGCCGGTGGACCACTTCGCCGACCTGCGCGCCGAGATCTCCCTGGAGCTGGAGAAGTCCGGCCTGAAGGTGGAGCGCCAGCACCACGAGGTGGGCACGGCCGGCCAGGCGGAGATCAACTACAAGTTCAACACGCTGCTCGCCGCCGCCGACGACCTCCAGCTCTTCAAGTACATCGTGAAGAACGTGGCCTGGCGCAACGGCAAGACCGCGACCTTCATGCCGAAGCCGATCTTCGGTGACAACGGCTCGGGCATGCACGTGCACCAGTCGCTGTGGAGCAACGGCGACCCGCTGTTCTACGACGAGGCCGGGTACGCGGGCCTCTCGGACACCGCCCGCTACTACATCGGCGGCATCCTCAAGCACGCCCCGTCGCTGCTGGCCTTCACCAACCCGACGGTGAACTCGTACCACCGCCTGGTGCCGGGCTTCGAGGCGCCGATCAACCTGGTGTACTCGCAGCGCAACCGCTCCGCCGCGATGCGTATCCCGATCACCGGCTCCAACCCGAAGGCCAAGCGCGTCGAGTTCCGCGCGCCCGACTCCTCCGGCAACCCGTACCTCGCCTTCTCGGCCCTGCTCCTCGCGGGCCTGGACGGCATCAAGAACAAGATCGAGCCGGCCGAGCCGATCGACAAGGACCTCTACGAGCTGGCTCCCGAGGAGCACGCGAACGTCGCCCAGGTCCCGACCTCCCTCGGCGCCGTGCTCGACCGCCTGGAGGCCGACCACGAGTTCCTGCTCCAGGGCGACGTCTTCACGTCCGACCTGATCGAGACCTGGATCGACCTGAAGCGCACCCAGGAGATCGCCCCGCTGCAGCTGCGGCCGCACCCGCACGAGTTCGAGCTGTACTTCGACGTGTGATCCGCCCGTCACGCGGGGCCCGTCACGTGACGGGCCCCGCGTGAGCCGCACGCACCGGGGCCGCCTCCCGAGAGGGAGGCGGCCCCGGACGTGTGTCACGACCCTGGTGCGTCAGGGCACCACGACCACCACCACGGGCGAGTTGTAGCCGTAGCCGAAGCCGTTGTTGAAGCCGAAGAAGCCGCCTCGGTTGAAGCCGCGGTTGAAGTTGTTGAAGCCGAAGCAGTTACGGCCGTAGCAGCCACGGTTGGTGGCGACGTGGGTCTGGGTGGTCGCCGACGCGGAGCCGGCGGTGGCGACGGTGGCCCCGCCCGCCAGCAGAACGCCGACGGCGGACACCGCGGCGAGACGCCTCGCACGCTGTGCATTCATCGAACTGCCCTCCTTCCATTCCCCCGGCGCCGTTTCGGGCACCGGAAGATGGCCGCACCCGCGCCTTGGGCGGGACACGGTCGTGGGTGATGCCGCCTGGATTCAGGAAGCAGGGCTGACGTTCCCCTGGTCGACGGGGATGGCGCACGTCCGGCGCACCCTGCGGCGCGGCTCTGCTGAAAATGCTAGCGGCCGGATCAGCACCCGGCATCCGGACGCGAATCAGGCGTAAACGGGCTGCTCAGAGCACCTGTGCAACCTTTCGTACCGCTCAGGCTTCCTATTTCCGGGGGCTCCACGGGATCATGCCCCCGCAGCTGTCCGGACGAGAGAGGTTGAACGGGGAATGTCTGAACGGGACGACTGGGAGCCGGAGTTCGATCACCGCTGGGCGAACTCGGCTCCGCACAAGGAGCCATCCGCCCGCGCCCGGATGCTCGCCGCCCGCTGGAAGGAGAACCCTCCGGACCCGGTCCCCTTCCGCGCCGACCCGGAGCCCGCGGGGCCCCGCCGCTCGTCCTGGGTGTCCACCGCGGTGGTCCTCGGCTGCGTGGCCGCGGTGATCGTGCTCCTGGGGTACGCTCGGATACGGAACGGCTACTGACCGGTCACCCGGAGTCACCGGGGCCGCCGGCCGGCGAGCGGGGTCTGTCGGCCCCCTCGCCATACCGTGCCGCAGGTGCACACTGGACAGCGGGACGAAGGTGCCCGACTGCGGGGTGATGCAAGATGCAGAGCCGCTTTAGGAGCGACCGGCGACTGACCGTGCGGATGACGGTCACGATGTTTCTGCTCGGACTGCTGTACGTGGCGTTCATCGCCGCGCTGCTCGTACTGCTGAAGTCCTGGCTGCTGGTCGTGGTCCTGGTGGGCGCGATGTTCGTGGCCCAGTTCTGGTTCTCCGACCGGATCGCGATGTTCGCCATGCACGGGCGGGTCGTGGAGCGCGAGGAGTATCCCGAACTGCACGCGGTGGTGGACCGGCTGTGCGCGATCGCGGACATGCCGAAACCGACGGTCGCCGTGTCCGAGATGGACATGCCGAACGCGTTCGCGACCGGACGCAACCCCGATCACGCCGTGGTCTGCGTGACCACCGGGCTGCTGCGCCGGCTGGAGCCCGGCGAGCTGGAGGGCGTGCTCGCGCACGAGCTGTCGCACGTGGCGCACAAGGACGTCGCCGTGATCACCATCGCCTCCTTCCTCGGCGTGGTCGCGGGCCTGCTGGTGCGCTTCGCCTTCTACTCGCAGATCTTCGGCGGGGGGCGCAGGGACCAGAACACCGCCGTCGTCTTCGCGGGCGTGATGGGCGTCTCGGCGGCCGTGTACGCGATCAGCTTCCTGCTGATCCGGGCGCTGTCGCGGTACCGGGAGCTGGCCGCCGACCGCGCCGCCGCGCAGCTGACCGGGCGCCCCTCGGCGCTGGCCTCGGCGCTCACCAAGGTCACCGGGGACATCGCCCGGATCCCGACCAAGGACCTGCGCACCGCCCAGGCGTTCAACGCCTTCTACTTCACCCCGGCGACCGGCAAGGAGCCCGGCATCGAGCGGTTCTTCTCCACCCATCCGACGCTCCAGCAGCGGCTGGACCAGCTGGGCCGGATCTCGGCGGAGCTGGGCGAGACGACCGCACCGCCGGAGGAGGCCGACCGGGCATGAGTGGAGCGGCATCCTGGACATCACGGCAGAAGGCGGGCTGAGCGTTGGGGTTGCTGGACATCCTGCTGGGGCGTACCAAGCCCGTCGCCCCCGATCTCGACCGGCTCTTCGCGCTGCCCTCGGCCGCCATCACGCTCCAGGCCGCGATGGGCTTCGCGCCGACCGGCCGGGGCGCGGTGTGCTTCGCGACCGTGGAGGGCGCGGCCTTCGAGCAGACCCACCGGGAGGTGCAGGCGCTGCTGGACGCGGACGCGGAGCGTGCCGGGTCGCCGGTGGAACTGCGCCGGGACGACTACGGCTACTCGTGGCTGGTCTCCCGCCGCTCCCCCGACCAGCTGCCGCAGCTGGTCAACGATCTGCACGCGGTGAACAGCTCCCTGGAGATCAACGGCTTCGGCCCGCAGCTGCTGTGCTCGCTGGCCGGCTTCGCCGACGACTCGGGGCGCGCGCTCGCGCTCGTGTACCTCTACAAGCGGGGCACCTTCTACCCCTTCGCCCCGCTGGCCCAGGGCGGTGAGCGCCGGGACAACGCGCTGGAGCTCCAGGTGAGGTCCGTGCTCGCCGGCGACCTGCGGATCGAGCAGGACCTGTCCCGCTGGTTCCCGGTGTGGGGCGCCCCCGGTCTGTGATCCTTCCGGCGGGGCGGAGCCGCCGCACAGCGGGGCGGCGGCGCGCTCCGCCGGGTCGGGCCCGCGGCGCCGGGCGGTCCCGCGGGCGAAGTGCCCGGCGCCGCGGCGGATCAGCGGCTGTAGCGCATGAGCGCCCGCACCATGCGGCAGGTGGTGTCGGACGGCGGGCGCATGCCGATCGTCTCGGCGGTGCCCCGGATGGTGTCGTCGCGCGCCTGGTCCGGCAGGTAGACGCCGGAGTCGAGCAGGGCGATGGCCAGGCGCATGGCCTTCAGGCGCCGGTTGTGCGAGACGTACCACTCCCGGGGCCGGCCGGCCGGCAGGGGCCGCTTCGTGGTGGGCTCGTACGGCGAGTCGAAGAGCACGGGGTGCTTGGCGGTGGACTGGGTCGGCGACGGCTTCGGCTTGAGAGCGGCAGCGGGCACGGGCATCCTCCAGACGCGATCAGGGCACCGGCCGGCGAGCCCGGCGGCACCCTCGAACACTGCTTCTATTCTACGGCGGACCACTGACAAAAGGCCCTGGCCACAAGGGCTTTCGGGGCTCCCGGGACAGGGGTGGTGAACGGGTTCTCGCGTACCGTGTGCGCCATGGAGATCTGGATCAATCCGGCCTGTTCGAAGTGCCGCGGCGCGCTCGGCCTGCTCGACTCCGAGGGGGTCGGGTACACCGTGCGCCGCTATCTGGAGGACGTGCCGAGCGAGGACGAGATCAGGGCCGTGCTCGGGCGCCTCGGCCTGGAGCCGTGGGACATCACCCGGACCCAGGAGGCGGCCGCCGGGGAACTGGGGCTCAAGGACGGGGCACGGGACGAGGGTTCGCGGGAGCGGTGGATCCGGGCACTGGCCGAGCACCCGGAGCTGATCCAGCGGCCCATCATCACGGCGGACGACGGCACGGCGCTGGTCGCCCGGACGGAGGAGGCGGTTCGGGAGGCGATCGCGCGCGGGTCGACGTCGGGGTGACGGGGCGTCGTACGGCCGTCCGTCGAACCACGGGACGTCGTACGACCGTCCGCTGAACGTTTCGTACGGCAGCCCACGGCGGCTCAGCCCGACAGGAAGCTCGCCAGCCGGGAGGTCAGTTCCTCCGGCGCCGCCTGGGGCAGCGCGTGGTGGGAGACTCCCGGCAGCACGGCGGTCGTGACACGCGGCAGCAGTGCCTCGGCTCCTGCCACGACCCGGCCCGGGTCGTGCACCTTGCCGGCCCCGGCCGCGAGCAGCAGCACCGGCGTCGCGAGCGCGCGCAGCGCCCGCGGCGCCGGGCGCGGGCGGGTCACCGGCTTCGTGGCCGGGAATCCGGCACCGGCTTCCTGGAGCCGCAGCCACTCGGGGGTCCGGGCCGCCGCTCCCCCGGTCTCCCATTCCAGGAAGGCGCGGACCCGGCCCGGCGTGGGCCGCAGCAGCATCGGCAGGGCGTGCAGCAGATAACTCGGCCGGTACCCGGCGAAACACCCGGTCGGGTCCAGCAGGAACAGGCGGCGGACCCGGGCGGGGGCGTGCAGGGTGTACGACAGCGCGATCCAGGCGCCGTACGAGTGCCCGCCCATGTCGGCGCTGCCGATGCCGAGGCCGTCCAGGAGCGCGTCCAGCCAGCCGGTCAGACCGGCGAGCGTCCGGGGGTGCCGGCCGGGGGCGGGGGTGCTCAGGCCGGGGGCGCCGACGATGTCGGGGGCGTGGACCCGGTGGGTGCGGGCGAAGTCCGCGGCCTGGGCGTACCAGGAGACGGAGGTGGCTCCGCCGCCGCCCGGCAGCAGGAGCAGCGGGGGCGCGTCGCGCGGGCCGCAGGTGTTGACGCGGGTCTCGCCGCGGGGTGTGGGTACGGTGAGTGCCTCGCGGTCGCCGGGCCACTTCGCGAGGAGCCCGTCGTAGGCGCTCCGAAAGGCGTCGCTGTCGTAACCGGTCACCGGACGGCCCCCACTGTCTCGTCGGTCGGCATCACCCTACCGGCCGGATCCCCTGCGTGATCCGGGACACAAACCCCCAGGTAACACGGGGTTCACATACGGGCAATGGTCGGGAAACGGCCTGTTGGCAGTCTTCCGCGCAGATCGAGAGACGGCGCGCGGCGCCGCGCCGGCACCCGCGAGTGCGTCCGAACCACCCCGAAGGATGTGTCCCCCCGTGACCTTCAAGGCCGAGTACATCTGGATCGACGGCACCACGCCGACGGCCAAGCTCCGTTCCAAGACGAAGATCATCGCGGGCACTCCGGCCGGTCTCGACGCGCTTCCGCTGTGGGGCTTCGACGGCTCCTCCACCAACCAGGCCGAGGGCCACGCCTCGGACCGCGTGCTCAGGCCGGTCTTCACCTGCCCGGACCCGATCCGCGGCGGCGACGACGTGCTGGTGCTGTGCGAGGTCCTGAACACGGACATGACGCCGCACGCCTCCAACACCCGCGCCGAACTGGCCGAGGTGGCGGAGCGGTTCGCGGCTCAGGAGCCGGTCTTCGGCATCGAGCAGGAGTACACCTTCTTCGACGGCACCCGCCCGCTGGGCTTCCCCGAGGGCGGCTTCCCGGCCCCCCAGGGCGGCTACTACTGCGGTGTCGGCGCCGACGAGATCTTCGGCCGTGACGTCGTCGAGGCGCACCTCGACAACTGCCTGAAGGCCGGTCTCGGCATCTCCGGCATCAACGCCGAGGTCATGCCGGGCCAGTGGGAGTTCCAGGTCGGCCCGCTCGCCCCGCTGGAGGTCTCCGACCAGCTGTGGGTGGCCCGCTGGCTGCTGTACCGCACCGCCGAGGACTTCAGGATCTCCGCGACTCTCGACCCCAAGCCGGTCAAGGGCGACTGGAACGGCGCGGGCGCGCACACCAACTTCTCCACCAAGGCGATGCGCGAGGGCTACGACGCGATCATCACCGCCTGCGAGTCGCTGGGCGAGGGCTCCAAGCCGCTGGACCACGTCAAGAACTACGGCGCCGGCATCGACGAGCGGCTGACCGGTCTGCACGAGACCGCCCCGTGGGACGAGTTCTCCTACGGCGTCTCCGACCGCGGCGCCTCGGTGCGCATCCCGTGGCAGGTCGAGGTGGACGGCAAGGGCTACATCGAGGACCGCCGTCCGAACGCCAACGTCGACCCCTACCTGGTGACCCGTCTGATGGTGGACACCTGCTGCACGGCGCTGGAGAAGGCCGGTCAGGTCTGACCCGCCCCCGAGACCCTGACAGGGGCGCCCGCCGTTCGCGGCGGGCGCCCCTGCCGTATGCCGGGTGCGCCCCGGGACACCCCGGCCGGCCCTCGCGCACCCCCGTCCGTCCGTATGGCGAGACCGCGATCCGGCCGTCTGCGCGCCCACAACCCGCTGCTCAGGGGCCTGAATCCGGCTCCCGCCGCCACCACGGCACAGAGTTCTCGCCAATGCCGGCTCCAACCCGTGAGAGGACTCTCGTGCCCGGTGTGAGCCTCTGCTTCAATGGGCGCATGGCCAGCTTCCAGAAGATCACCGCGACGGGTCGCCACGACCTCGAGCCCTTCTGGCCCTCCCGCCAGCACCACGACTTCGACCGGGTGTGTCGTCGCGCGACGTCCGCGCGGGCCCTGTGAAGCCGTAACCCGGCCTCCGGCCAGCGCGGAACGACGTGCGTCCCGGCGCGCCCCGACCACGAGTCGCGGCCGCCGCCCCTCCCGGCGAACCTCTCGCGCGAAAGAGCTGACCTCCCATGGCGACCACCCGTTCCGTCTCCCCCGTCTCCGCCGCCTCCCCGGCCCCGTCCACGGCTCCCCCGAACGCCCCCGCCCGGCAGCGGCTGCGCGCCGTCGACCGGGACGAGGCGGTGGACGTCGCGGACTTCCTGCCGCCGGGCGCCACCTGGCTGCCGGCCCCGCAGCACACCCTGCCCGTCCTGCCCGGCCGCCCGCCGATGGTCGGCTATCTGGTGCTCGTCCCCGCCGACCAGCACCCGCCGTTCCCGCCGTTCGCGGGGCCGGACCAGCAGGGGCGGACGGGGCCCGCGGGCGGGGCCGGGCAGCCGCTCCCGCCCGCGAACCGGGCGGGAGCGGCGGACCCGGCCGTCCAGGCGGACCACGCCGGCCTGGCGACCGCTCCGGGCCCGGCGGCCCCCGGGCCGCTGGTGCGGATCGACTCCGGGCGCCGCACCGCCTGCGTCGACGGCCGCGAACTCGATCTGACCTACCTGGAGTTCGAACTGCTCGCGCACCTGGTGACGCATCCGCACCGGGTGCACACCCGCGACCAGCTGGTCACCACGGTGTGGGGGTACGGCCATGTCGGCGACGGCCGCACGGTCGACGTGCACATCGCCCGGCTGCGCCGCAAACTGGGCGCCGAGCACCGCCGGACCATCCAGACCGTGCGCCGGGTCGGCTACAAGTACGTCCCTCCGAACGGGCGTTGACCCCCAATTCCGCCCTCGGCGCAGACCCGTCCCGTCCGGCCGCCGACCGGGCAGACTGCCCGGCATGAGACTTCTGGTGCTGGGCGGAACGGAGTTCGTGGGGCGGGCCGTGGCCGAGGCGGCCCTCGGGCGCGGCTGGGAGGTGACCGTCTTCAACCGGGGACGGCACCAGTCCCCGCCCGGGGCGACGGTGCTGCGCGGTGACCGCACCGCGCCGGACGGCCTCGGCGCGCTCGCCCGGGGCGACTGGGACGCGGTGGTGGACACCTGGTCGGCGGCGCCCCGCGCGGTGCGGGAGGCGGCACGGCTGCTGCGGGGCCGCGCCGGCCGGTACGCGTACGTCTCCAGCCGCTCGGTGTACGCCTGGCCCTGGCCGCCCGGCGCCGGCGAGGACGCCCCGCTGGTCGAGGGCGCGGCGGCGGACGCCGGGCAGCGCGAGTACGCCCTGGACAAGCGGGGCGGCGAGCTGGCCGCGCTGGAGTCGTTCGGCACGGACGGCTCGCTGCTGGTGCGGGCCGGGCTGATCCTCGGGCCGTACGAGAACGTGGGCCGGCTGCCCTGGTGGCTGACCCGGATCGCCCGCGGAGGTCCCGTCCTCGCCCCCGGCCCGCGCGAGCTGCCGCTCCAGTACATCGACGCCCGCGACCTCGCGAACTGGCTTCTCGACGCCCTGGAGCGGGCGTCGAGCGGCCCGTACGACCTGGTGAGCCCGTCCGGACACACCACCATGGGCGCGTTCCTCGACGCCTGCCTCGCCGCCACCGGGGCGGACGCAGAGCTGTGCTGGGCCGACCCGCGGACGGTGCTGGACGCCGGGATCGAGCCGTGGACCGAGCTGCCGGTGTGGGTGCCGCCGGGCGGCGAGACGCACGACGCCGTCCACCGGTCCGACGTGTCACGGGCGCTCGCCACCGGCCTGACGTGCCGCCCGGTGGAGGAGACCGTCGCGGACACCTGGCGCTGGCTGACCGGGATCGGCGGCACCCCGCCCCAGCGGCCCGGCCGACGCGCCCCGGGAGTCGCCCCGGAGGTGGAGGCGAAGGCGCTGGCCGCGCTGCGCGACGGCGTCCCCGGAGCCGGTGGTGTACCTGGCACCACCCCCGAGGAGGGGGCCTCGGGCCAGTGACCCCCGCCGGCGGGTCGGGGAGACTCACCGTATGAACAGCGAAGACATGCGCGGCCGGGCCCGCCGGGCCCTGCTGGCCGCCGTACAGGGGCTGATGCTGGCCCTGATCACGATGCCCTTCGGCATGGCGTTCCTGGTGCTGACCCTGCTGTCCCTCGCCTTCATCCCGCTCGGCATCGGACTGCTCACGACTCCCCTGGTGCTGACCGGAGTCCGGGCGCTGGCGGACGTGCGCCGCAGGCTGGCGGCCGAGTGGTGCGGGGTGCGGATCCGGGCGGTGTACCGGCAGGTCCCGCGCGGCACCAACCCGTGGACACGCACCTTCACGATGCTGGGCGACCCCCAGACCTGGCGGGACGTGCGCTGGCTGCCGGTGGACTTCACGGCGGGCTTCGTCAGCGCCCTGCTCCCGGCGCTGCTGCTGTTCTACCCGGTCGAGGGGCTGATGCTGCCCTTCGGGCTGTGGCGGGCGTACACCGGGGGCGGCACCTACTGGTACGCGTTCGTCCCGGTCACCGGGGAGGCCACCGCCGTCGGCGCGGGCCTGCTCGCCCTCGTGATCCTGCGCGTCGCCCTGCGGTTCACCCCGAACCTGCTGACCGCGCACTTCCGGCTGGTGCGGGCGGTCCTGGACAACGGCGAGGGCGAACTCGTCGAGCGGGTGCGGGTGCTGACCGAGACGCGGCGGGACGCGGTGGACACCTCCGCCGCGGAACTGCGCCGCATCGAGCGGGACCTGCACGACGGCGCCCAGGCCCGTCTCGTCGCCATGGGCATGGACCTCGGCACCGTCGAGATGCTGCTCGACAAGGACCCGGCGCAGGCCCGGCAGCTGCTCGCGCGGGCCCGGCGCAACTCCGTGGACGCCCTGGAGGAGCTGCGCGACCTGGTGCGCGGCATCCATCCGCCGGTGCTCGCAGAACGCGGACTCGGCGACGCCGTGCGGGCGTTGGCGCTGCGGCTGCCGCTGCCCGCCGAGGTCGCGGTGGAGCTGCCGGGCCGCGTCGACGCGCCGGTCGAGTCGGCCGCCTACTTCGCGGTCGGCGAGGTGCTCACCAACGCGGCCAAGCACGCGGGCGCCGACCGGATCTGGGTGGATCTGCACCACACCGACGGCCTGCTGCGGATCACCGTCACCGACAACGGCGGGGGCGGCGCCCGCGTCGGGGCCGGCTCCGGGCTCGCCGGGATCGAGAAGCGGCTCGGTACATTCGACGGCGTCCTGGCCGTCAGCTCTCCCGCGGGCGGCCCCACCATGGTGACCATGGAGATCCCGTGCGTGTTGTCCTAGCCGAAGACCTCTTCCTGCTGCGCGACGGACTGGTCCGGCTGCTCGAAGCGTACGGCTTCGAGATCGCGGCGGCCGTCGAGTCCGGGCCCGAACTGACGCGGGCGCTGGCCGAGTCGAAACCGGACGTGGCGGTGGTCGACGTGCGGCTGCCGCCCACGCACACCGACGAGGGCCTCCAGTGCGCCCTGGCCGCCCGGCGGGCGCGTCCGGGGCTGCCGGTGCTGGTCCTCTCCCAGCACGTGGAGCAGTTGTACGCGCGGGAGCTGCTCGCGGACGGCGACGGCGGGATCGGGTACCTGCTCAAGGACCGGGTGTTCGACGCGGAGCAGTTCGTGGACGCCGTGCGGCGGGTCGCGGCGGGAGGCACGGCGATGGACCCGCAGGTCATCTCGCAGCTGCTGGCCCGCGGCTCGGCCGACGACCGGCCGCTCGGCAGGCTCACCCCGCGCGAGCGCGAGGTGCTGGAGCTGATGGCGCAGGGCCGGTCGAACGCGGGGATCGCCGCCCAACTGGTCGTCACCGAGCGGGCGGTGGCCAAGCACACCTCCAACATCTTCGGCAAGCTCGGCCTGGAGGTGTCGGACGACGACAACCGGCGGGTGCTCGCGGTGCTGGCGTACCTCGACAGCGGCCACCGGTGAGCTGCCCCGAACGCGGTGACTCCGGGGGCACTTGTGTGCGAGGGTGACACCGTGAACCAGGACTGGGAAGACCGTGTGGACGCCGCTTGGGCCGCCTTCGCCCGCGACGAGTTTCCCGAGGAGCGCGCGGCGGAGTTCCGCGCGCTGATCGACGGCCTCGTCGCCGAACTGCCCGACGGCAGTCCGCGGGTCCCCTTCGAGCGGGCCTGCGCCTTCGACTCGACCGGGCACTCGGACCGGGCCGTGCCGCTGTACCGGGAGGCGCTGGCGCGCGGCCTCGACGGCTACCGGGGGCGGCGGACCCGGATCCAGCTGGCGAGTTCCCTGCGCAACATCGGAGAGGCGGAGGAGGGCGTCAAGCTTCTCACCCCCGAACTGGAGGGGCCGAGCGACGAGTTGGACGACGCGGTGCGCGCGTGTCTCGCGCTGTGCCTGTCCAGCCTCGGCCGCGACCGCGAGGGCCTGTCCCTGGTGATCGAGGCGCTGGCCGCCCATATGCCGCGCTACCAGCGGTCGATGGCCAACTACGCGCGCGCACTGGTCGGTCCGGGAGCGTGAACCGGTCGCGTCGCCGGCACGCACGCGACGCTTGACGGTGACCAACCAAGGGCTCGCTCGTTTTCCCGGACGTGCAGTCACAGGATGTAGCCCACCGTCACGCACCCGCCCCCGCACCGGCCGACGCCGAGCGGGCCGAGGCCACGCTCGTCGAGCACTACCCACGGCTGGTCCGGCTCGCCTTCCTGGTGCTGCCGCCGGGCCTCGGCCGAGGGCGCCGGGTGCTGACCGCACACGCCCTCACCCAGCGCGCCCTGCCCCGGAGCCGCAAGCAGGCCGACCTGATCCCGGCCCAGCACTCGGGACGTACCCAGGCCCGCCGGGATCCCGCGGACCCGGCGGCGCGGGAGAGCGACCCGGGCTACGCCTATCTGCGCGAGCGGGTGCTGCGCGCCGCCCTCGCCGCCGCCCGCCCGCACCGGGGCCTGCCCCCGCTGCTCCCCCGCGTCTGGGGCCTGCGCCTGCTCCCGCGCTCCGGCGGCGCCGACGAACTCGCCCTGGACCAGCGGCTGTCGAAGCTGTCCGCGCCGGCCCGCGCCGCCTATGTGCTGCGCGGCCTGGACCGGCTGCCCGACCAGGACATCCGCGAGATCCTCGACGCGGCCGGGGTGGACGACCCGGGCGGCGCCCTCGCCATGGCGAACAGCGTGCCCGCCCAGCCCGGCCTGCTCTCCTCCCCCGAGTTCGACCCCTGTGCCCTGCAGGCCCGGCCCACCGATCTGCTGCGCCGCCGCCAGCACACCAGGGCCGCCCTCGGCGCCGCGGCCGCCCTCGCGGTGTGCGGGGCGCTGCTCGTGATGCCGCACTCCGGCCGGGGCCCGGACGGCGCCGCCGCTCCCGTCTACGCCGAGAACCCGGCCGCCCAGGCCGCCCTCGACCCGGCCGGGCTGACCCGGGTCCCCCCCACCGCCTGGCGCTCCGCGGCCCGCACCGACTTCTCGGCCTGGCCCGCGCGCGGCCCGCTCACCGGCGACAAGGAGCTGCTGCGCCGCGCCCTCGCGGTCTGGGCCCGCCCCGGGCAGAACGTCCGGGTCTCGGCCACCCCCGGCACCCAGACCGGCGGCCCCGCGGGCCCGCCCCAACTGCTGTACGCGGGGCAGGTCGACGCCGCCCGGGTGGTGATCCTCTACGACGGTCTGCGCATCGCCCGCTACGCGGAACCGGCCGACGGCACCCAGGGCGCCGCCCTGGACTTCGCCCGGGTGGACGGCGCGACCGGCGCCGAGGCGAGCGCCCTGGTGCTCGGCCGCGCCGACGGCAACGTGCAGTACCTGCTGGCCCCCTGGGTGAAGAAGGCGGCCACCCGGGACCTGCTGAAGCCCGCCTCGGCGCCCACCCCGCTCACGGTCACCGGCGGTGTCACCGCTCCGTTGACCAGCCCCGCCCTGGCGACCGGCAGCTGCACCTCGTGGACCGTGCTGCAGGTCTCCGGCGGCCTGGGCACCCAGCTCGCCACGGACCTCGGCGAGCTGGTCCCGGCCCACCTCACCGCGGGCCGCCCCGGCGCGCCCGGCGAGGCCGCGACCCCTGCGGGGCTCCAGGCGTGGGCGCCGTTCGCCTGCTCACTGGCCACCGAGCGCTCCTCGGGCGTGCGCAGCGTCAACGCCTGGGACTACGCGGAGCAGCCGCTGCCCGACGGCAGCGGAGCCGGCCAGTGGGCCTGCACCCGTGCCGAGACCTGGCGCGGCGACGGCACGGCGGCACTGGCCCAGTTCCGCACCCCCGGCTCGCGCTACGGCGCCGTCACGGCGAAGGGCACCGACACCACGGCGTGCGGTCCGCGCGATCCGCATGTGCTGGCCGGGGCGCTGTGGAAGTCCCGGGGCGGGCACTGGTACCTGCTGGCCGCGGGCTCCCCGGACACGGTGGCGATCCACGCGAGCGGCGGGATCACCGCGTCGGCGCCGGGCTCGCTGCTGATCTCGAAGGCCGCCAAGGGGGCGCAGGCGCAGCTGAAGGGCACCCTGGCGGGTGGCCGGGTGATCGACGGGCTGCACTGACGCCCGCAGGGGGGCGCTGCTGACATCACCGTAAACAACCCGTGCCAGAACCCTTCTCAGGGCGTCTACCCGTCAGTACATTGACGCCATGTCTAATACGCAGGCCCGGCCGGTGGAGTCCGAGCGCATCGCGCTCAAGGCCCGCAACGTGTCCTTCTCCTGGGAGGACACACCGCTGCACTGGGTGCCCGGGGATCCGTTCACCACGCACACCATCAATGTGCTGCACCTGCTGCTGCCGGCCGGCGAGCGCTGGTTCGTGCACGTGTACGAGCAGGCACTGCCGCTGATCGAGGACGACCGGCTGCGCGAGGACGTCATCGGGTTCATCGGGCAGGAGGCCATGCACTCCCAGTCCCATGACGAGGTGCTGCCGCACCTGCGCGAGCAGGGCCTGGACCCGACGCCGTACACCGCGCAGGTCGACTGGTTCTTCGAGAAGCTGCTCGGCGACCGCACCCTGCCGCCGGGTCGGGCGCGCCGCTGGTGGCTGCTCGAACGGGTGGCGCTCATCGCGGCCATCGAGCACTACACCGCGTTCCTCGGCGACTGGGTGCTCGGCGCGGCCGAGCTGGACCGGCGCGGCGCCGACCCCACCATGCTGGACCTGCTGCGCTGGCACGGCGCGGAGGAGGTCGAGCACCGCTCGGTCGCCTTCGACCTGTTCACGCATCTGGACGGCAGCTACCGGCGCCGGGCCCGCACCTGGGCGAGCGCGTTCTCGGCCCTGCTCTTCCTGTGGCAGCGCGGGGTCCGCTTCTTCATGGCGAACGACCCGACACTGACCGGCGCCAAGGCGTCCTTCAAGGACTTCTACGACCGCGGCCGGGCGGGCGTCCTGCCCGGCACCGGTGCCATGCTGCGCTCCATCCCCCGCTATCTCGGCCGGGACTACCACCCCTCGCACGAGTTCTCCACCGCCCAGGCCGTCGCCTATCTGTCCGCCTCCCCGGCCGCGCTCGCCGCGCGGCGGGCGGAGCGCTCCCCGAAGGGTGCCGCCTGATGCCCAAGCCGCTCACGGTCGCCCTGTTCGCGGGCGCCGCCCTGCTCACCCGGAGCGCGCTGCGCCGCCGTGTCCAGGTCTCGCCGCTGTGGCCGATGCCCGCCCTGGAGACGCCGGTCTCCGGCCGGCCGCGCTCCCGGACCCTGCGGCTGCTGCTCACCGCGCACGAGACGATCGCCGACGGCGTCGTACAACTGCGCCTGGAGGGTGCGGAGTTGCCACGCTGGACGCCGGGCGCGCATCTGGATCTGGTGCTGCCCTCGGGGCTGGTGCGGCAGTACTCGCTGTGCGGGGACCCCGAGGACACCTCCTCGTACACGGTCGCCACCCGGCTGGTCGAGGACGGGCGGGGCGGTTCGCGGGAGGTGCACGAGCGGCTGGCCGAGGGCATGGAGCTGGAGGTGCGCGGGCCGCGCAACCGGTTCCCGCTCGCCGAGGCGCGGTCGTACGTCTTCGTCGCCGGCGGGATCGGCATCACCCCGGTGCTGCCGATGCTGCGCGCGCTGCCGGAGGGCGCCGCGTGGCGGCTGCTGTACTGCGGACGCACGCGGGCCTCGATGCCCTTTCTGGACGAGGTGCGCGAGCTGGCCGGGGACCGGCTGACCCTCGTCGCGCGGGACGAGGACGGGCGGCCGGACCTGGACGCCCTGTTCGCGTCGGTGGCCCCGGGCACGGCGGTGTACTGCTGCGGTCCCGAGGGGCTGATGGAGGCGGTCGCGGAGCGGGTGCCGGAGGGGGCCGCGCTGCATCTGGAACGGTTCGCGCCGGGCGCCCCGGCGGACGGGGACGCCGCGTTCGAGGTGGAACTGCGGCGCAGCGGGCGCACGGTGGAGGTGCCGGCCGACTCCACGGTGCTGGCCGCCGTGCGCCGGGAGCTGCCGGGCACCGTCCACTCCTGTGAACAGGGCTTCTGCGGGACCTGCCGGCAGCGGGTGCTGGAGGGCGAGGTGGAGCACCGGGACGAGCTGCTCACGGACGCGGAGCGTGCCGACTCGATGCTGATCTGTGTGTCCCGGGCTCGGGGTGAACGCCTCGTGCTCGATCTGTGACGCAATGATGTGAACACCGGTTCGGGTCCGGACCGTTGGCGGCCGGATCCGCTCGGTAAGGTGTTCGTATGAGTACCGGGGTGCGCCGCAGGATGGGTGTCGAGGAGCGACGGCAGCAGCTGATCGGTGTCGCTCTCGACCTGTTCAGCCGCCGCTCGCCCGACGAGGTCTCCATCGACGACATAGCGGCGGCCGCGGGCATCTCGCGGCCGCTGGTGTACCACTACTTCCCGGGCAAACTCAGCCTGTACGAGGCCGCGTTGCGGCGCGCCTCGGAAGAGCTGAAGGCCCGCTTCACCGAGCCGCACGAAGGGCCGCTGGGCGACCGGCTGCTGCACGTGATGCACCGCTTCTTCGCCCATGTGGACGAGTACGGCCCCGGTTTCTCGGCCCTGATGCGCGGCGGCCCGGCCGTGTCCGCGACCGGCTCCCGGGAGAAGGAGCACGTCTCGACCACCAACGCGCTGATCGACGACGTACGGCAGTCCGCGTACGAGCAGATGCTGGCCCATCTCGGGATCGCCGAGGCGCCCCCGCGTCTGGAACTGGTCATCCGCTCCTGGATCTCGCTCGCCGAGTCCACCGCGCTGATCTGGCTGGACGGCCGCCGTATCCCGCGCGAGGAGCTGGAGCTCCAGCTGGTGCACGACTTCGCCGCCCTGGTCGCGGTGAGCGCGACCCGGGACGAGGGGATGGCGGACGTGCTGCGCGCCATTCTCAAGGACGAACCGGCCGACGGCCCCTTCGCGGAGCTCGTCGGCCGGCTCGCCTCCCTGGCCTCGTAAGGAGGCTAGGACCGGGTGAACACCGCAACGGTCCTGGCCGGCACCGTGAAGGTGCCCGTGGCCGCCGTGTAACCGGAGGTCTTCACCACCGGGTCCGCGCCGGACGCCTGCACCGGGTGCAGCCGGTACGCGGTCCCGGCCAGCGCGGAGACCGTCTGCTGCTGCGCCCGCGGGGTGGCGTTGAAGACGACGACCAGGTGACCGAGGGCCATGGTGATCACGCCCGGGGTCTCGTCCTTGCCGGACAGCGGGAAGGACAGCTCGCTCTGCACCTGGCCCGCCGTGCCGAGCGAGAACGCCCTCTCGGTCGTGCGGATCTTCAGCAGGTCCCGGTAGGCGGCCGAGGTGCCTTCGATCTGCGGGCAGCCGACCTTGATCGAGGTCAGCAGCGGGGCGGCGTACGGCCACTTGTCCTGGTTGTCGGCCGCCATGGGCAGGCCCCGGCCGAAGCCGTTGCCGTCGGCGCAGTTCCAGTGGATGGCGTTGAACCAGTCGCCGCTGTCGAAGGAGTTGCGGTCCAGCGACTTCGAGCGCAGCAGATCGGTGCCCGCCTGCGACAGCGACGGGCCCTGCGAGAGGGTGGCCGTGGCCATCGCCAGGACCTGCATCCGGGCCCGGTCGCCGGCGGACGTGCCCTTGGGCAGCTTGTACGCGAGCGCGTCGAACAGGGACTCGTTGTCGTGCGCGTCCACATAGGCGAGGGCGTCGCCGGGCGCGTCCGCGTATCCGGCGGGCGAGCCGTTGTAGTCGACCTCGGCGCCGGTGACCTCCTTGCCGCCGGTGTCCGTGAAGCGGTACCCGGCGAGGTTGCCGGACAGCCCGACCTTGATCAGGTCCTGGTAGTGCAGCAGCCGGGCCTTCTGCTCGGCCGGGGTGCCGTTCGCGGACGACCCGTTGGGGTCGGTGTACAGACCGGAGGCGAAGCCCTGGACGCCGGGGTCGGAGTCGAAGGGGCTGCCGCCGCGCACCGCGTCGCGGGCCCGGTCGGAGAAGGTGGCGATGCCGGTGCCGGCCATGTTCGCCTGTGTGGCCTGCACGAAGCGGGCGTTGTCGGCGACCTCGCCGAAGTTCCAGCCCTCGCCGTACAGGATGATCTTCTTGCCGTCGACACCGTCCTTCTTCAGGGTGAGCGCGTCGAGGGCCTTCCTGACCGCGAGGATGTTGGCCTTCGGATGGTGGCCCATGAGGTCGAAGCGGAACCCGTCGACCTTGTACTCCTTGGCCCAGGTGACGATCGAGTCCACGACCAGCTTGCCCATCATCGCGTTCTCGGGCGCGGTGTTGGCGCAGCAGGTGGAATTGGCCACCGAGCCGTCGGCGAGCAGCCGCTGGTAGTAGCCGGGCACGATCTTGTCCAGGACGGAGGTGTCCGCCTGCCCGCTCGCCGAGGTGTGGTTGTAGACGACGTCCATCACGACCCGCAGGCCGTCCTCGTTGATCCCCTGCACCATCTGCCGGAACTGCCTGGTCCGCGCGGTGCCGTCCGGGTCGGTGGCGTAGGAGCCCTCGGGGACGGTGAAGTGGTACGGGTCGTACCCCCAGTTGTAGGCGTCCTTCGCGGCGCTCTTCGCCACGCACGCCTGCTGCTGGTCGGAGTCGGCCGGGTAGGCGGCGAGGTCGCAGTCGGGGCGCTGCTGGTCGGCCTTCCTCTCGGGCACGGTGGCGAAGTCGAAGGCGGGCAGCAGATGCACGTACGACGTCCCGGACCTCGCCAGCTCCTTCAGGTGCCGGCTGCCGTCGCTGTTCCTGTCGGTGAAGGCGAGGTAGGTGCCCTGGTCCTTCGCCGGGACGGTCTTGTCCGCGACCGAGAAGTCCCGGACGTGCAGCTCCTGGATCTGCGCGTCCCGCAGCGGAACGGCCTTGGGCTTGCGCAGGGTGGACCAGCCGCTCGGGGCGAGCGACCTGTCGTCCAGGTCGGCGACGACGCTGCGCCCGGAGTCCGCGGTGAGGGCGACCGAGTAGGGGTCGGTGACCTTGTTGGTGACCAGCTGCCGGACGCTGGGCGCCCACACCTTGACCACGTACCGGTAGCTCTTGCCCTTCCAGGAAGCGGGCCCGGTGACCGACCAGACGCCGGTGGTGTCGTCGCGGTGCATGGGCCTGATCGCGCCGTCGATCTCCAGGGAGACGCTCTGGGCGGTGGGGGCCCACACGGAGAGGGTGGGCCTGCCGCGGTGGAAGACGGGGCCGAGCCGCGCCTTGGCGGCGGCCGGGTAGAGGTCGTCCAGGACGCCCGCGGTCTGCACACCGGTCGCGGCCGGCACGGCGCCGTTCGCGGTGCGCTGGGAGGCGATCAGCTGACCGGTGAGCGCCTCGCGCACCCGGCCGCGGTCACGCGGGTCCACGGACCAGGCCGTGTAGTCCTTCAGATAGGGGAACTTCGCCTTCTGGGCCTCCGTGAGGGTGGTCTTCTCCAGTCGCAGCCAGCGCTCGTCGTCGCTGGTCAGGACCCCGTCCTTGGCGGCGATGGAGCCGTCGTGGGAGTAGACCAGCTGGGTGGAGGCGGCGCCGTCGGCGCCGTCCCAGGCGACGGTGTCCTTGTCGATCCAGACCGCCTTGGAGGTGGTCAGGTCGAGGGCGGCGGCGCTGCCCGCGGGCTGCGGCAGCAGGTGCTTCTCCTGGCCGTTCAACAGCCACACCTCGTAGCCGTCGGACTTGAGGTCCAGGGACTGGTCGGCGGCGAGGTCCTTCTCGTCGCCCTTGTGGATGATGTAGCTGAGGCTGGTGGCACCCGCGGCGAGCGGGACCTCGAAGACCGCGCCATAGGCATCGGTCTTCACCGGCTTCAGCGGGGCCGACCAGTCGGTGGGGTCCGCGGCACCGGTCCAGACGTGCAGGCCCCAGCCGTCGTAGTCGCCGTCGGCGCGGTGGTAGTGGATCACCGCCTTGGTGGTGTCCGGCGCGGGGTACGACGACGGCCGCTGGGTCTGGACGTCGGCCTTGCCCTGCTGGACCCAGACCTCACCGGTCCTGGTGACGTCCACGCTCCGGTCGGAGTCCACGTCCTTGGTGCCGTTCTTGTCCACGACCAGGAAGCCCACGTTCGAGGCCCCCGGTTCGACCTTGACGTAGGCGAAGGCGCCCCAGGCGTCCCGGCCGGTGAAGGGGTGCCCGGCCGGCCAGGTGGTGGCCTCGCCGTCGGCGATGTCGCCCCAGGCGTACAGGCCCCAGTCGCCGTAGTCGCCGTCGGGGCGCTGGTAGTGGACGATCACGTAGTCGCGCGAGGAGGCGGTGGGCGGGGCGGGCGCGGGTACGGCGCCGGCGGTGCTGCGTGCCGTGGCGCTCGCGGTGTGCCCGGCGCTGTCGATCACGACCGCCTTGTAGCGCAGCGCGGTACCGGCCGGGACCTTGTCGCCGAGGGTCTGGGTGACCTGGTAGGGCGCGTGGTCGGCGGAGCCGAGGACCTGCCACCTGGCGTTGCCGATCTGGGCGGCGAAGACCACCCGGTTCAGCTGCCCGCCGGCGACGTCGGCGCCGAGGGTCACGGTGCCGGTGGCGCCGGCGGCCGGGGCGTCCAGGGTGAGCGTCGGCCTGGTGGCCGGCTTGTCGAGGGCGCCGGACGCCTTGTAGACGACGGCGGACTCGGCCGGGACGGTGACGTCGACCTTGCGCCCGCCGTCGGAACTGACGCTGTCCGTCGCGCCGTAGACGCCCCGGTACGACATCCCCGCCGAACCGGTCTCGAAAGTGGCCGACCTGGCCTCGCTCGCGTTGTTGAACGCGACGATGTACTCCTGGCCGCTCTTGGCGTCGGTGCGGGTGAACGCGTAGACCCCGGCGCCGTCGGCCACGTACCGCTCGCTCTGCACACCGTCGGTCAGGGCCGGGTTGGCCTTGCGCAGGGCGGAGAGAGCGGCGATCTGCCGGTACAGCGGCGCGCCCGTGTCGTAGGAGTCCTCGGCGTGGGTGCGGTCGGTGCCGATCTCGTCGTCGGCGAGGTAGGCCGGCACCTTGGAGGCGAACATGGTCTGGCGGGCCGCCTTGTCGCCGCCGGCCCCGGTGAAGCCCTGTTCGTCGCCGTAGTAGACGACCGGGTTGCCGCGGCTGAGGAACATCACCTCGTTGGCCAGCTCGTCCTTCCTCAGCAGCTCGGCGTCCGAGGCGTTCGGGTTGTCCTGCTTGAGGAAGTACCCGATGCGGCCCATGTCGTGGTTGCCGAGGAAGGTGACCTGCTCGTATGCGTTGGCCCGGTCGGTCGTGTACTTGTAGTCGTCACCGAGGACGCTCGCCAGCTTGCCGGCGCTCGCGCCCTGGGAGGCGTAGCCGCGGGCCGCTCCCTGGAAGGGGAAGTCGAGGGTGGCGTCGAGGCGGCCCCGGGTGACGTACGGGGCGGTGACCGAGGTGTCGGTGTCGTACGTCTCGCCGAACATGAAGAAGTTCTTCCGGCCGTGCGCCGCCGCGTAACGGTCGAGTGCGGTGGCCCACTGGGTCCAGAAGTCCAGGTCGACGTTCTTGGCGGTGTCGATGCGGAACCCGTCGACGGCGAAGTCCTTCACCCACCGCTCGTAGATCCGCTCCATGCCGTGCACGACCTCGGGACGCTCGGTCCACAGGTCGTCCAGGCCGTCGAAGTCGCCGTAGGTGCCGGACTCGCCGGCGAAGGTGGAGTCGCCCCGGTTGTGGTACATCGTCGGGTCGTTGAGCCAGGCCGGGACCTTGGACTCGTCGGTGACCCGCGGGGTGTACGGGAAGGAGGCGTCGGAGACGGCCGGGAACCCCTTGCCGCCGTCCGCGTAGTCGGCGTCGTCGAAGGGCTTGCCGTCCTTGGTGAGGTAGGGGTAGGCGCCCTTCGAACGGTAGTCGGAGGAGCCCTCCTTGTTCGTCACCACGTCCGCGGTGTGGTTGGTGATGACGTCGAAGAAGACCTTCATGCCCTTGGCGTGCGCCTCGGAGATGAGGTTCCTCAGGTCCTGGTTGGTACCGAAGTGCGGGTCGACCTGGGTGAAGTCGGTGATCCAGTAACCGTGGTACCCCGCCGAGGCGTTGGCGCCCGTGCCCTGCACCGGGATGTTCTTGAAGATCGGCGCCAGCCACAGGGCGGTGGTGCCGAGCCCCTTGATGTAGTCCAGCTTCCGGGTGACGCCCTTGAGGTCGCCGCCCTGGAAGAAGCCCTCGTCGGTGGGGTCGTATCCGGTCGTCATGCGCGAACCGGTGAGCCCGCCCCTGTCGTTGGACCTGTCGCCGTTGGCGAAGCGGTCCGGCATGACGAAGTAGAACTGCTCATGGGTGTCGCCGTGCCGGGCCGGCTGGGCCGCGAGGGCCGAGTCGGACGGGGGCGGGGGCGGTGTGGCGGCCTGCGCCGCGCGCGCGGCCAGTGGCTGCACGAGGGCGGCCGTGAGCGCGGCGACGGCGAGGGCCGCGGCTCTCCTGCGGTGGGTGGTGCGACGCCGCGTGGGCGTCGGCCATCTCGGTATCACAGGCATGAACTCCTTGCGATGGCGGCTCTGTCGGGTCCGACCCCACGCCGCGGCTCGGCTTCGGGGCCGGGCGCCCGCGTGACCGTATCCAACGCGAAAGGGTTGCAGCAAGAGTCATGAAACGGTCGGCAAGGAATTTCAAATACCTTGGCCCGCGCCACCCTTCGGGGTGGCGCGGGCCGGCTCCCGGTTCAGCAGGAGGACTTGCCGGCGTAGATCGCCAGCGCGGTGTTCGGGGCCACCGAGGCCGTGAACCAGCCGCTGCCGTTGACCGTCACCGTGGTGTTGTTCTGCACGTTGCAGTAGGTGCCGGCGGGCAGCGAGGTCTGGAAGGAGCGATCGGCCGTCGCGCCCTCGTGGTTGATGACCACATAGCCCTTGTCGCCGCGGCCGAAGGCGATCAGGTTGTCGCCGTCGTCCCACCAGTTGGAGACCGCCTGGCCGTGCGTGGTGTTGCGGAAGGCGACCATGGACTTGATCTCCGGCCAGGCGTGCTGGCACTTCCAGCCGTCCTGCCAGCAGGCGTTGACCTGGCCGTTGTCGGGCGGGCCCGCGTCGGCGTCGCTCCACTCGTAGCCGGAGTTGATGTCCGGGGAGCCGTAGGGCCAGGCCAGCATGAAGACGTTGGCCAGCGTGTAGTTGGCGCCGTCCTTGTAGTTCAGGGTGGCGCCGTTGCGCTCGGTGTCGTGGTTGTCCACGAAGACGCCGGCCACGTTGCCGGGCAGGTAGCCCCAGCCCTCGCCGAAGTTGTTCAGGTAGGCGAGCTTCTCGCTGTTGAAGACACGCTTGAGGTCGTAGGCGTAGCGGAACTCCTGGACGTCCCCGTTGCCCGTGTACTCGGTGGGCTGGACGGCCTCGCCCGCGCCGTAGATGACCTCCTGCTTCCAGTAGACGCCCGGGTCGGTCAGCCGGCTCTTGATGTTCGCCAGGTCCGCGGCGGCGATGTGCTTGGCCGCGTCGATGCGGAAGCCGTCGGCGCCGAGGGAGAGCAGGTCGTTCATGTACCCGGCGATGGTCGCGCGGACGTGCTCCGCGCCGGTGTCCAGGTCGGCCAGGCCCACGAGTTCGCAGTTCTGGACGTTCGAGCGGTCCTGGTAGTTGTCGATCGGCGTCCGGCAGGTGTGGAAGTCGGAGTCCGAGTACAGGCCCGGGTAGTCGTACTTGGTGTACTGCGTGCCGCCGGTGCCGGTGCCGCTGCCGGAGGTCATGTGGTTGATGACCGTGTCCACCACGACCTTCACGCCGGCGGCGTGACACGTGGAGATCATGTTCTTGAAGGTGGTCCGGTCTCCGAGCCGACCCGCGATCTTGTACGACACGGGCTGGTACGAGGTCCACCACTGGGAGCCCTGTATGTGCTCCTCGGGCGGCGAGACCTGCACATAGCCGTAGCCCGCGGGGCCCAGCGTGCTGGTGCACTCACGCGCCACCGAGGCGTAGTTCCACTCGAACAGGACGGCGGTGACGTCCTTGGCACCGGGCGCGGAGGCGTCGGCTGTCGTCGGGGTCATGACAAGGGCGGCGGCCGCGAGGGCGACCGCTCCGGAGAGCGTCTTGCGTACCATGTGGGGTTCCTTCGTCGCTGAAGGTGCTTTCTGCAAAGTTTCAGAAACCTTGCTGTGACGCAGATGTTAAAGGCCCGCTGCCGGAAAAGGCAGCGGGCCGTAGGGAAGTTGATGCAAGAAATTTCACACGGGGTGTCAGACCGCCGCGGTCCACCACACCGTGGTGTCGGCGGGCACCTTCGCCTCGCCGCCGGTCTCGGCCACCTCACCGCTCGCCAGCAGCACCCGGCCGTACGCCGGGGTCGTCACCGACTCGCCCGTGGTGTTGGCGACGCACACGAACTCGCCCCGGCGGAAGGCCAGGACGCCCTCGGGGGCGCGCAGCCACTCCAGCGCGTCCCCGGCGCCCAGGTCGGGCTGGGCGCGGCGGGCGGCGAGGGCGGCGCGGTACAGCTCCAGGGTGGAGCCCGCCGTCCCGGTCTGCGCCTGGACGCTCAGCTCGCCCCAGTTCTCCGGCTGCGGGAGCCAGCTGCCGCCGTCGCCGAAGCCGTACGACGATCCCGTGCGGGTCCACGGGATCGGCACCCGGCAGCCGTCGCGGAAGCCGTCCTGGCCCTCGCCGCGGAAGTACGCCGGGTCCTGGCGCACCTCGTCGGGCAGGTCCACGACGTCCGGGAGACCGAGCTCCTCGCCCTGGTAGAGGTAGGCCGAGCCGGGCAGCGCCAGCATCAGCAGGGTCGCGGCGCGGGCCCGGCGCAGGCCGAGTTCGCGGTCGCCGGCCGTGCGGATCTGGGTGCCGAGCCCCGCCGGGTTGGCGAAGCGGGTGGCGTGCCGGGTGACGTCGTGGTTGGACAGCACCCAGGTGGCCGGGGCGCCGACCGGGCGCATCGCCTCCAGGGTGACGTCGATGACCGCGCGCAGCTCCGCCGCGTCCCAGGCCGTCGACAGGTACTGGAAGTTGAACGCCTGGTGCAGCTCGTCCGGGCGGACGTAGTTGGCGGTGCGCTCGACGGTCGGGGTCCACGCCTCGGCCACGAAGATCCGCTCCGGGGGTCCCCCCGGCCGAAGGCTCGGGGCGTACTCGTCGAGGATGGTCCGCCACTGCCGGTAGATGGCGTGCACGCCGTCCTGGTCGAAGAACGGCATGACATCGTTGCCCAGCAGTTTCAGCTGTTCGGCCGAGCCGAGGTCGGGCAGGCCCTCGGCCTTGACCAGGCCGTGCGCCACGTCGATGCGGAAGCCGTCCACGCCCATGTCCAGCCAGAAGCGCAGGATGGAGCGGAACTCGTCGCCGACCGCCGGGTGCTCCCAGTTGAGGTCGGGCTGCTCGGGGGCGAAGAGGTGCAGGTACCACTCGCCGGGCGTGCCGTCGGGCTCGGTGACGCGGGTCCAGGCCGGGCCGCCGAAGATGGACTCCCAGTCGTTGGGCGGCAGTTCGCCGTCCGTGCCCTTGCCGGGGCGGAAGTGGTAGCGCTCCCGCAGCGGGGATCCGGGGCCCTCGGCGAGGGCGCGCTTGAACCACTCGTGCTGGTCGGAGGAGTGGTTGGGCACCAGGTCCACGATGATGCGCAGGCCGTGCTCGTGGGCTTCGCGGATCAGCGCGTCGGCGTCCAGCAGGGTGCCGAACATCGGGTCGACGGCACGGTAGTCGGCGACGTCGTAGCCGGCGTCGGCCTGCGGGGAGGCGTAGAAGGGGCTGAGCCACACCGCGTCGACGCCGAGGTCGCGCAGGTACGGCAGGCGGGAGCGTACGCCCGCCAGGTCACCCATGCCGTCGCCGTTGCCGTCGGCGAAGCTGCGCGGGTAGACCTGGTAGATGACCGCCTCCCGCCACCAGTCGCGGCGGTGGCCGGCGATGGTGGCGGTGGCGGAGTCGGTGGCCGGGGCGGCGATGTGCTGCTGGCTCATGGCTTCCTTGGTGGTGACGGAATTCGGGTCATGGCGCGTGGGGTCACGGACGCGTATGGCCCGTGTGGTACGGCGGCGGAGGCGGGCCGGGGGAACGGCGTGCGAGGCGGCCGCGGTGTCAGCGGGGTCGGATGGACACCGCGGCCGCCTACCCGCGCGTCGGGCGCGCGGGAGCCTCTTGTGCGTCGGGGGCGTCAGCCCTTGGTGCCGCCGGAGGTGAGACCGGTGACGAGGTTCTTCTGCACCAGGTAGAAGAACAGCGAGACGGGTATCGCGATCAGCACCGCGGTGGCGGCCATGTAGTTCCACTCGGCGTCGTGCTCGCTGACGAAGGTCTGGAGGCCGACGGAGAAGGTGTACTTGGAGTCGTCCAGCATGAAGGTGGTCGCGAAGGCCACCTCGGCGACGGCGGTGATGAAGTTGTAGAACGCGGCGACGGCCAGACCCGGCCGGGCCAGCGGCAGGATCAGCCGGAAGAAGGTGCCGAACGGCGTGAGTCCGTCCACCCGGCCCGCCTCGTCGATCTCGATCGGGATCGTGTCGAAGTAGCCCTTGAGCAGCCAGGCGCTGTACGGCACCGCGGTGGTGCAGTTGACGAGGATCAGCGCCCAGTAGGAGTCGATGAGGCCCAGGTCGCTGAAGATCTGGTACATCGGCACGATCAGGACGGCGATCGGGAACGCCTGGGTGAGCAGCAGGATCCACATCAGCTGCTTGTGGCCGGGGAAGCGCATCCGGGAGACGGCGTAGCCGGTGGTCGCGGCGAGCAGCACACCGACGACGGTGGTGCCGAGGGCCACGATCATCGTGGACTTGAACCAGCTGAAGAACTCCGTGTGCCGGAGCACGTAGCCGTAGTTGGCGAAGCTCATCTTCCCGGCGATGGCGCCCGGGTGCAGGTAGTCGTTCTTGTCCGGGCCGAGCGAGAGGTAGACCAGCCAGGCCACCGGGGCGACCGCGATCATGCTCGCGGCCATGAGGCCCGCGTGCAGCAGGACGGTGCCGAGGGGTCCGCGCTCGCCCGGCTGGCGGGCGCGCCCGGCGGGCTTCACGGCGGGGGCCGGCGCGCCGGCCTGCTTCTCGAGGGTGGTGGTGCTCATGGCGGCGGCTCCTGCGGCGTCAGACGGCGAGCTGGTCATTGCGCTTCAGCCAGCGGAAGTAGAAGGAGGTGAAGACGGTGACGATCGACAGCAGCAGTACGCCGTAGGCGGCGGACTGGGCGAAGTCGCGCGGCTGCTGGCCGAAGCCCAGGTAGTAGGCCCAGGTGACGAGGATCTGGGCGTCCGGGGCGCTGGTCGGGCCGAACAGCAGGAAGATGATGGCGAACTGGTTGAAGGTCCAGATGACGCCGAGCAGGACCACCGTGGAGCTGACCGAGCGCAGTCCGGGCAGGGTGACGTGCCGGAACCGCTGCCAGGAGTTGGCGCCGTCCATCTTCGCCGCCTCGTACAGGGTGGTGTCGATGGACTGGAGACCGCCGAGCAGCGAGAGCATCATGAACGGCACACCGCACCAGGTGTTGACCATGATGGCGGCGAAGCGCTGCCAGAAGGTGTCCTCCAGCCACTGCGGCTGCGGCAGGTGCAGCGCGTGCAGGATCTGGTTGATCGCGCCGGAGTCGGCGAGCATGATCCGCCAGGAGAAGACGGTGACGAAGGTGGGCACGGCCCACGGCAGGACGAGCAGCACCCGGTAGACGGTGCGGCCGCGCAGCTTCTGGTTCAGCATCAGCGCGAGGCCGAGGCCGAAGGTGTAGTGCAGGGTCACACAGGCGACCGTCCATACGATCGTCCAGATCACATGGGACCAGAAGCGGTCGTAGGACAGCGGGCCGAACAGGATGTTCTTGTAGTTGTCCAGACCGACGAACTTGTAGGTCGCGGCGATGTGGTTGACGCCGATGGTGCGCGCCGAGTTGAGGCTGTTGGCGTCGGTGAGCGTGATGTAGAAACCGCGCACGAGCGGGTAGCCGACGAGCACGGCGAGCACGATGACCACCGGGGCGATCATCGCGTAGGCGTACCAGTACTTCTGGAGGCTGTTCTTCATGCGCTGCCCCAGCCCTGGCCGAGGCACGCGGTCACCGCGGCTCTTGCCGGTCGCGCGGTCGATGGCGACTGTCATGGTTCGACACCTTCAAATGGTTCAAGGATGGCCGGGCACAGAGCGGTGGCCGCCGGCTGCCTCCTCGTGGGTGAGGCAGCCGGCGGCCGTCCGGGCTTACTTGCCGAAGTCGGGGACCAGCTTGCCGATGGCGGCACCGGCGTTGCTCAGGCCCTGGTCCAGCGACTCCTTGCCACTGGCGATCTTCGGCAGCTCGGTGTCGAGCGGCGCCCACAGCGAGCCGTACTCGGGCAGCGACGGCCGGGGCTGGGCGGCGGACAGCACGCGCTGGAAGCCGGCGGTGCCGGGGTCGGCCGTCACCTCGGCCGTGTAGGCGTCCGAGCGCGTCGGCAGGGTGGCGTTCTTCAGGGCGATGGTCTCCTGGGAGGAGGCCGAGGTCATGAAGTTGACGAACTTCAGGGCCGCCGCCTGGTGCGCCTTGTCGGAGCCGGCGTAGACCGCGAGGTTGTGGCCGCCGGTCGGGGCCTCCGCCTTGCCGGTGGAGCCGGCCGGGACGACCGCGACGCCCAGGTTGGTCTTGTCCTTGAAGGCGCTGCCCTTGTAGATGTTCGTGTTCTCCCAGGGGCCCTGGATGATCGCGGCGACCTTGCCGTTGGAGAACGCGTCCATGATGTGGGCGTAGGCGTCCGCGGTGGTGTCGGCCTTGTGCAGGCCCTTGCCGGAGAACAGGCTCAGCCAGGTGGCGTACGCCTTCTTGGCGGCCGGCGTGTCGATGGTGACCTTCTTGGCGGCGACGTCGACGGTGTCGGTGCCCTCGCCGTACAGGAACGGCTGGCCGTAGTAGCCCGCGGTGGAGCCCCAGTAGCCGTCCTGGCCGGTCTTGTCCTTGATCTTGGCCGCGTCGCTCTTCAGCTCGTCCCAGGTCTTGGGCGGCGTGCTGATGCCGGCCTTCTTGAACAGGTCCTTGTTGTAGACCAGGGCCAGGGTGTCGGTGACCAGCGGCACGCCGTAGGTCTTGCCCTGGTACTGCGCCTGCTTGATCAGGTTCGGCTCGAACTTGGCCTTGTCGGCGAGGGCCTCGGTGCCGTCCAGCGGCAGGAAGTAGCCCTTCTTGGCGAAGGCGGGGGTCCAGCCGACCTCGGAGCGCAGCACGTCCGGGGCGCCGGAGGCACCCGCGGCGGTGTCGAACTTGTTCTGCGCCTGGTCGAAGGGGACGTTGACGTACTTGACCTTGATGTTCTTGTTCGCAGCTTCGAACTTCTGAACGAGGGCCTTGTAGGTCGGTGCCTCATTCGTGGCGTTGGAGGTGTCCCACCAGGTGATGGTGACCGGCCCGTCCGACTTGCTGTCGCTGCTCCCGCCGCCACAGGCCGTCGCCGCGAGGGCGAGGGACGCCACCAGCGCGGAGGCCGCTATGCCACGCCGCATGAGTTCTCCTTGAGGGTTAAGCCCGAGTGATGCCGACTGCGCCGATGGGGGTGCCCCCGCTTGAGCGAAGCCGAGAGCGGGGGAGGCCGCCGGGCGTCTGGGAACGTAACAGCGATGTAAGCGTTGCGAAAGACCTTGCAGAAAAAAAGTGCAAGGGAACACGATGGTTACCCTGTCGTTACCGCTCAGCGGTCCGCAGGAACTTGTGCAAGACTCTGCAAGCTCTTGCCACGAACGAACTCAAAGGGAGCGCAATGAGGCAGCAACCCGCAGGAGGTCGTACGACCGCGCGCACCCGGCGCCCGAGCGGTGTGCAAGGCGAGAGACGACCGGTACAGTCCAGTGGCGTGACCACACGGCTTGCCGACATCGCAGCGCAGGCGGGGGTGAGCGAAGCGACCGTCAGCCGGGTCCTCAACGGGAAGCCGGGCGTCGCCGCCACCACCCGCCAGTCCGTGCTCGCCGCACTCGACGTGCTCGGCTACGAACGGCCGGTACGGCTGCGTCAGCGCAGCGAGGGTCTGGTCGGGCTCATCACGCCGGAGCTGGAGAACCCGATATTCCCTGCCCTGGCGCAGGTCATCGGCCAGGCGCTGACCCGCCAGGGCTACACCCCGGTGCTCGCCACCCAGACCCCGGGCGGCTCCACCGAGGACGAGCTGACCGAGATGCTGGTGGACCGCGGTGTCGCGGGCATCATCTACGTCTCCGGACTGCACGCCGACACCACCGCCGACATGCAGCGCTACGAGCGGCTGCGGGCGCAGGGGGTGCCCTTCGTGCTGGTGGACGGGTTCTCGCCGCAGGTGCAGGCGCCGTTCATCTCCCCCGACGACCGCGCCGCGATGACGCTCGCGGTCACCCACCTCGTCTCGCTCGGCCACACCCGGATCGGGCTCGCGCTCGGCCCGAAGCGGTTCGTGCCCGTGCAGCGCAAGATCGAGGGCTTCCTGCGGGCGATGCAGGACCAGTTGGGGCTCGGCGCCGAGATGGTGGAGACCGAGCTGGTGCAGCACTCGCTGTACACCCTGGAGGGCGGTCAGGCGGCCGCGACGGCGCTGATCGAGCGGGACTGCACCGCGGTGGTCTGCGCCAGCGACATGATGGCCCTCGGCGCCATACGGGCCGCCCGGCAGCGCGGCCTGGAGGTCCCGCGGGACGTGTCCGTGGTCGGTTTCGACGACTCCCCGCTGATCGCGTTCACCGACCCGCCGCTCACCACGGTCCGCAAGCCGGTCCCGGCGATGGGGCAGGCCGCGGTGCGCACGCTCCTGGAGGAGATCGGCGGTACGCCCGCGCCGCACAGCGAGTTCGTGTTCATGCCGGAGCTGGTGGTGCGCGGGTCCACGGCCTCGGCGCCGCACCTGCTGCGCACGTCGTAGAACTCCTGCGCACGTCGTAGGACTCTGCCTGTGCCGCAGAAGATGCGGGGCGGACCCGGCCTTGGGATGATCGGGCTCCGGTGCCTTTTCTGGCAGACTTGATGCCTATGAGTGACTCTACCGTGACGCAGTGGGAAGGTCGCGAAGAGGCGGCCGGTCCGCGGGCCGACACGGGCAGGGACGGCAGAGGCGTGCGAGGGTCGCTGCGCCGGCTGCGGCGGCCGCGCGGTCCCCGGCTCCGGTTCGAGATCCTTCTGATCGCGGTGAGTTACTGGCTGTACTCGCTGATCCGCAACGCGGTGCCCGAGCAGAAGGGCGAGGCGCTGCGCAACGCGGACTGGATCTGGCGCACGGAGCAGGCGCTCGGCATCGATGTGGAGCGGTCCGTCAATCACGCCGTGAACGCGGTGACTTGGCTGATCATCGGCATGAACTACTACTACGCCACACTGCACTTCATCATGACGCTCGGCGTCCTGGTGTGGCTGTACCGGTGGCATCCGGGGCGGTACGCGGCCGCGCGCCTCGCGCTCTTCGCCACCACGGGGGGCGCGTTGGCGGGGTACTACCTGTTCCCGCTCGCCCCGCCCCGCCTGATGCGGGGCGGGCGCTTCGTGGACACGGTGATGGTGCACCACACCTGGGGCTCGATGGCCTCCGGGGACCTCAAGCACATGTCCAACCAGTACGCGGCGATGCCGTCCATGCACATCGGCTGGTCGCTGTGGTGCGGGCTGACGATCTTCGCGCTGGCGTCGGCGCCGTGGGCGCGGGTGCTGGGTCTGCTGTATCCGGTGGCGACGCTGGTGGTCATCGTCTCCACGGCCAATCACTTCTGGCTGGACGCGGTGGGGGGCGTCCTCTGCCTCTCCTTCGGGTTCACGGTGGCGAGGGTCTGGTACGGGACCGGGCCCTACGCGTTGCCCCGGGGGACCCGCGAGGGCGCGGGCCCGCGGCCCGGCTACGCGTCGTCGTCGTAGAAGAGTTCCTCCATGACCGTGCGTGCCTTGCGCGTCGTACGGCCGTACGCGTCCAGCATGTCGCCGGCGTGCCCCTCGCCGTAGCCCAGGTAGCGGCCCACCGCGGCCAGCTCGCGGGGCTGGGTCGGGAAGGTGTCGCCCGCCCGGCCGCGCACCAGCATCACCGCGTTGCGGACCCGGGTGGCCAGCACCCACGCCTCGTCCAGGGTCGCCGTCTCCTCCTCGCCCAGCAGACCCGCCTCCCGCGCGGCCGCCAGCGCGGCCCGGGTGCGGGTCGTGCGCAGTCCGGGGATCTCGTGGGCGTGCCGGAGCTGGAGCAGCTGGACGGTCCACTCCACGTCCGAGAGGCCGCCGGGGCCCAGCTTGGTGTGCAGCCGGGGGTCGGCGCCGCGGGGCAGCCGTTCCGACTCCATGCGGGCCTTGAGCCGGCGGATCTCGCGCACGGAGTCCTCCGTCAGGCCGCGCGCCGGGTAGCGCAGCGGGTCGATCAGCTCGACGAAACGGCGGCCGAGGTCGGCGTCGCCCGCGAACGGCTCCGCCCGCAGCAGCGCCTGGGACTCCCAGACCAGCGACCAGCGGCGGTAGTACGCCGCGTACGACTTCAGCGTGCGCACCAGCGGGCCCGACTTGCCCTCCGGGCGCAGGCCGGCGTCGATCAGCAGCGGCGGGTCGGCGCTGGGCAGCTGGAGCAGCCTGCGCATCTCGGCGACGACCTTGTTCGCGGCCGCGGTGGCCTCCTGCTCGTCCACGCCGTCCTGCGGTTCGTGCACGAACAGGACGTCCGCGTCGGAGCCGTAGCCCAGTTCGTGGCCGCCGAAACGGCCCATGCCGATGATCGCGAACCGGGTGGGCAGCGTGTCGCCCCAGCCGGCCCGCACCACCGCGCGCAGCGTGCCCGCGAGGGTGGCCGCCGTGAGGTCGGAGACGGCGCCGCCGACGAGGTCGACCAGGGCGCCCTGGTCGGCCTGCACGGGGGTGGCCTCGGTGCCGTAGGAGGCGACGATGTCGGTGGCGGCGGTGCGGAAGAGTTCGCGGCGGCGGACGCCGCGGGCGGCGGTGACGCCCTGCTCGCCGTTCTCCGCCCGGCCGACGGCGGCCAGGATCTCCTGTTCGAGGGCCGCGCGGCCGCGGGGGGTGAGGCCGGCGCTCGCGCCGTCGCCGTCGCCGAGGAGGGCGACGGCCTCGGGGGCGCGCATGAGGAGGTCGGGGGCGAGCCGGCCCGCCGACAGGACGCGGGCCAGGTTCTCGGCGGCGGCGCCCTCGTCGCGGAGCAGGCGCAGGTACCAGGGGGTCTTGCCGAGGGCGTCGGAGACCTTGCGGAAGTTCAGCAGACCGGCGTCCGGGTCGGCGGAGTCGGCGAACCAGCCCAGCAGGACGGGGAGCAGGGTGCGCTGGATCGCGGCCTTGCGGGTGACGCCCGAGGCGAGGGCCTCCAGGTGGCGCAGCGCGGCGGCGGGGTCGGCGTAGCCGAGGGCCACCAGGCGCTCCCGGGCGGCCTCCGGCCTGAGGCGGGCCTCGCCGGGGGCGAGCTGGGCGACGGCGTCCAGGAGCGGGCGGTAGAACAGCTTCTCGTGCAGCCGCCGTACGACGCCGGCGTGCCGTTTCCACTCGCGGTTCAGCTCGCTCACGGGGTTGGCGCGCAGGCCGAGCGAGCGGCCCAGGCGGCGGAGGTCCTCCTCGGCGGTGGGGACGAGGTGGGTGCGGCGCAGGCGGTACAGCTGGATGCGGTGTTCCATCGCCCGCAGGAAGCGGTACGCCTCGTCCAGGCGGGCGGCGTCCTCCCGGCCCACGTAGCCGCCGGCGGCGAGGGCCTTGAGGGCGTGGAGGGTGGTGCCGCTGCGCAGGGTGGGGTCGGTGCGGCCGTGGACCAACTGGAGGAGCTGTACGGCGAACTCGACGTCCCGCAGGCCGCCGGGGCCGAGCTTCAGTTCACGGTCGACCTCGGTCGGGGGGATGTTGTCGACCACGCGGCGGCGCATCTTCTGCACGTCCGCGACGAAGTTGTCGCGGTCGGCCGCCTGCCACACCAGGGGGTGCAGCGCGTCCAGGTACGCGCGGCCGAGGTCCTCGTCGCCGGCGACCGGGCAGGCCTTGAGCAGGGCCTGGAACTCCCATGTCTTCGCCCAGCGTTGGTAGTAGGCGACGTGGGAGGAGAGGGTGCGGACGAGGGGGCCGTTGCGGCCCTCGGGGCGGAGGTTGGCGTCGACCGGCCAGATGGAACCCTCGACGGTGGTCTCGGAGCAGATCCGCATCAGGTGCGAGGCGAGGTTGGTGGCCGCGCGCAGGGCCTTGGTCTCGTCGGTGCCCTCGGCGGCTTCCGCCACGAAGATCACGTCCACGTCGGAGACGTAGTTCAGTTCGTGGCCGCCGCACTTGCCCATGCCGATCACCGAGAGGCGGCAGGCGGCGGCGTCCTCGGGGGCGGCGGCCTGGGCCATGGCGAGGGCGGCGCGGAGGGTGGCGGTGGCGAGGTCGGCCAGCTCGGCGGCGGTCTCGGCGACGTCGGTGGTGCCGCAGACGTCGCGGGCGGCGATGGAGAGGAGGCAGCGGCGGTAGGCGACGCGGAGGGCGACGGGGCCGGTGGCGCCGTCCAGGCCGCGTTCGAACTCCGCGACGCCGGGGTGGAGGTCGTGGGGTTCGTACGTGACCAGGGCCTGCCAGTCGGTGGGGTGGCGGGCGAGGTGGTCGGCGAGGGCGGCGGAGGCGCCCAGGACGCCCAGGAGGCGGTCCCGCAGGGGTTTGGCCGCGATGAGGGTGTCGAGGAGTTCGCGGTGGGAGTTCGGGGCGGGCTGGGCTTCCAGGAGGCGGACGAGGCCGTGCAGGGCGAGGTCGGGGTCGGCGGTGGCGCCCAGGGCTTCGAGGAGGAAGGGGTCGTCGCGGACCGGGGCGAGTTCGGTGGTGTCGAGGAGGCGTTCGGCGGCGGTGGCGTCGGTGAAGCCGTGCCGGAGCAGGCGCGTGAAGGTGCTGCTTCTGCGGCCCGGCGTCATCTGTGGGGCTCCCCTCGGGGTCACTCTGGTCCTGGAGGGAGCGTAGTCGCCTGCGGCCGGCCGTGCCGGGTCGGGTCGGGGAGGTACGGGACGGGGAGGGGCAGGGTGGGGCCCTGGCGTGCCCGAGGGGAAGGCGGATGCCTGCGGCGGCCGCTGGTGCGCCGTGGTGGCTCGGGTCGCGCCCGAGGGGAGGTGGTGAGTCGGTGCCCCGGCGGGTGGTGTCCGTCCTCGGGCCGGCGGAGAGTTGACCGAGTGGTTCGACGAGTCGATGCCGACCGCTGCGGGCGGACACCACCCGCCGTGTCCCCACCCCGCCGCGGGCGACCGCGGGCCCGGACCGGGCGGGCTCCGGCCACCCGGCGAATTCGCTCATCCTTCATTCCCGGGGCGGAAGGAGGGCCGGCTGGCGTGTGCATGCTCAGGGGTGCGTCAGCGCCGCGTCAGCGCCGCTCCCCCGGCTCGGAGGTCGATGTGTCGTCACGTGGTTCCCGTACCGCCGCGCTCTCGCCGTGCCGGCCGCCGCCTTCGGCGGGATGGGGACGGGTGGATCGTCCGCGCGGGCCGCGGGGGTGTGCCCAGTCCGGATCATGTGGTGGTCGTGGTGGTCGTGGTGGTCGAGAACCACGCCGACAGCCAGGTCATCGGGTCCCCCAGCGCGCCGTACATCGACTCGCTGAAGGCCGGCGGTGCCTACCTGTCGCAGTCGTACGCCGCCACGCATCCCAGCCGGCCGAACCACTTCGCCCTGTTCTCACGATTCGAGGAGCGGCAACCGGATTCCCACCCTGCTGTACGGGCAGCCGGTGGTCGCGGGATCGTCCAGTTCCGTCACGTACAACCACTACGACGCGCTGCGCACCCTGGAGGGCAGCCAGGGGCTGAGCGCGCACGCGGGGAACGCCGCCTCCGCGAAGGACATCAGCGGGATCTGGGCGGGCTGAGGGGGTTCTCGGCTCCGGCGCGCTGGGTCGGGAACTCCCCCACACCGCGCAGGAGTCCGAAGAGTTCCGTGGACGAGCCGGCCACTCCGCTGCCGCCCGCGTCCGTGATCTCCCCGCGCAGGGCGAGGGCGCGGGCGGTGGCGTAGACGAAGACCGGGATCGTGTCGCCCTGGGCCCGCAGCTCCCGGATCAGGTCGAGGCCGGCGGCGCGGTTGGTGCGGGTCCCCTCCCGGCGGCTCATGTCCGAGATGACGGCGTCGAAGGTGCGGTGGGGGCGGGCGAGGGCACGCAGGGCCTCGTCCGTCGACCTCGCCAGGACGACGTCGACGCCCAGGGCCCGGAGTTGGGCCACCTCGGTGGCGTTGTTCTCCGGGCGGTCGTCCACCCAGAGCACGGAGTCCAGGATGCGCGAGACCGCCGGTGCGCGCGCGGAGGCCAGCCGGCCCTGGAGGTCGGCCGTGGTCCGGATCAGGCTCTCCGAGACCTCCTGCACCGACAGCTCGGCCTCGCCCACCTTGATCGTGAAGCCCCGGGAGCGGGCTATCTCCTTGATCAGGGGGAACAGGCGCCAGAGCACGACACCCGTCATGAGCGGCCAGGCCAAGCCGGTGAGAGCCTTGATCAGTTCCGTCGCGTCCCGCACGAAGCTCCCCCGAGGTCGAATAGGCGTGTGTCCGATTCTCGCAGGGGGGAGCGGCGGGGCCGGTCGTTTTCGGGCGGCCCCGGTGGCGGGGGACGGTCACAGCACCGGCAGGTTCTTCCGCAGCTCGAACGCGGTGACCTCGGAACGGTACTCCTCCCACTCCGACTTCTTGTTGCGCAGGAAGAAGTCGAAGACGTGTTCGCCCAGGGTCTCGGCGACCAGGTCGCTGCGTTCCATCAGGGTCAGGGCCTCGCCCAGGTTCTGCGGGAGGGGTTCGATGCCCATCGCGCGGCGCTCGGCGTCCGAGAGGGCCCAGACGTCGTCCTCGGCGCCCGGCGGGAGTTCGTAGCCCTCCTCGATGCCCTTGAGGCCCGCGGCGAGGAGGACGGCGTAGGCCAGGTAGGGGTTGGCGCCGGTGTCCAGGGAGCGGACCTCGACACGGGCCGAGCCCGTCTTGCCGGGCTTGTACATCGGGACGCGGACCAGGGCGCTGCGGTTGTTGTGGCCCCAGCAGATGTACGACGGCGCCTCGCCGCCCGCGCCCGCCGTGCGCTCGGAGCCGCCCCAGATGCGCTTGTAGGAGTTGACCCACTGGTTGGTGACGGCGGCGGCCTCCGCGGCGTGCTTGAGCAGGCCGGCGATGAAGGAGCGGCCCACCTTGGAGAGCTGGTACTCCGCGCCGGACTCGTAGAACGCGTTGCGGTCGCCCTCGAAGAGGGAGAGGTGGGTGTGCATGCCGCTGCCCGGGTGCTCGGAGAACGGCTTGGGCATGAACGTGGCCTGCACGCCCTGTTCGAGCGCGACCTGCTTCATGACCAGGCGGAAGGTCATGATGTTGTCCGCCGTCGAGAGGGCGTCGGCGTAGCGCAGGTCGATCTCCTGCTGGCCCGGGGCGCCCTCGTGGTGGGAGAACTCCACCGAGATGCCCATCGACTCCAGCATCGTGATCGCCTGGCGGCGGAAGTCCATGCCCACGCTGGTCGGCGTGTGGTCGAAGTAGCCCGAGTTGTCGGCCGGCGTCGGGCGGGAGCCGTCCAGCGGGCGGTCCTTCAGCAGGAAGAACTCGATCTCCGGGTGGGTGTAGAAGGTGAAGCCCAGGTCGGAGGTGCGGGCCAGGGCGCGCTTGAGGACGTAGCGGGGGTCCGCGAAGGACGGGGAGCCGTCCGGCATCAGGATGTCGCAGAACATCCTGGCCGTGCCGGGGGTCTCCGCGCGCCACGGCAGCATCTGGAAGGTGGACGGGTCCGGCTTGGCGATCATGTCGGACTCGTAGACGCGGGCGAAGCCCTCGATGGCGGAGCCGTCGAAGCCGATGCCCTCGTCGAAGGCCTGCTCCAGCTCGGCGGGGGCCACGGCGACGGACTTGAGGAAGCCCAGCACGTCCGTGAACCACAGGCGTACGAACCGGATGTCGCGCTCCTCCAAGGTACGGAGCACGAACTCCTGCTGCTTGTCCATCTTCCGATTCCCCATCCTTGCTGGTCAGGAGCATCCCACCACAACACCGTTTCATCCGTGTTGCGGACCTTGATCGCCCCGACGTCCACCTTCTGAACGCCTCTCTTACGGCAGGTGTACTGCCCTGCCGCCCATCTTGCCTGTCGGCGGCGGCATCCGTAACGGCCGGGCGGGGTGGGGACGTGAGGCAGGACACCTCTCTTAAATTTGCATCTCAGATGCAAGTTTAAATAGCGTTCGATCAGCCGAGACCGCGAGGAGTCCGCGATGCTGTCCGAGAAGTCCGCCGCCACCGTCCGTGCCACCCTCCCTGCCGTGGGGGCCGCCATCGAGCAGATCACCGAGCGCTTCTACGCCCGGCTCTTCGACGCCCACCCGGAACTGCTGCGGGACCTGTTCAACCGGGGCAACCATGCCTCCGGCGCCCAGAAGTCGGCCCTCGCGGGCTCCGTCGCGGCCTTCGCCGGGTACCTGGTCGAGCACCCGGACCAGCGGCCGGACGCGATGCTGAGCCGCATCGCCCACAAACACGCCTCGCTGGGCGTCGTACCGGAGCAGTACCCGGTCGTGCACGAGCACCTCTTCGCCGCCATCGCGGAGATCCTCGGCGAGGCCGTCACCCCCGAGGTCGCCGCCGCCTGGACCGAGGTCTACTGGCTGATGGCCAACGCCCTCATCGCCGTCGAGAAACGCCTCTACGAGGAGAGCGGCGGCCCCGGGCTCCGGGACTGGGAGGTCGTGGGGCGCGAGGAGGAGACCGCCGACGTCGTCTCCTTCCTGGTGCGGCCGACCGACGGGTCCCCCGTGCGCGACTTCCGCGCCGGCCAGTACGTCTCCGTGGGAGTGGGGCTGGCCGACGGGGCGCGGCAGATACGCCAGTACAGCCTGTCCGGGGCGCCCGGCGGGGACGTACGGCGGTTCAGCGTCAAGCGGGTGCACGGCGGTACGACCCCCGACGGCGAGGTCTCGAACCGGTTGCACACGCACGTACGGGTGGGTGACGTCCTCCAGTTGTCGGAGCCGTACGGCGACCTCGTGCTCGGCGATACCGCCGGGCGGCCGCTGCTGCTCGCCTCCGCGGGCATCGGCGTGACCCCGATGGTCGCCATGCTGGCCGCGCTCGCGGCCGACGGTCACGACGGGCCGGTCACCGTCGTGCACGGCGACCGCTCCCCCGCGGACCACGCCCTGCGCGGCGAGCACCGGGCGTACGCGGACAAGCTCGCGGACTCGGCCGTCGCCTTCTTCTACGAGCGGGGCGCCGGACCCGGCGACCGCGCCGGCCTGGTCGACCTGTCCGGGATCGGCATCGCGCCCGGCACCCGCGCCTACCTCTGCGGGCCGCTGCCGTTCATGCGCGCTCTGCGCGGCCGGCTGATCGCGAGGGGCGTGGCGCCCGCCGACATCCACTACGAGGTCTTCGGACCCGACCTGTGGCACGCCGCCTGACGCCCTGAGCGGCGAAGAGGGTCCCCGGCGAGGGGAGGAGGCCGCGGGTTCGGGAGAGGGGGCTCGGGCTTCAGGGTAGCGGGGCGTCGGAGGGGCGGGTCGAGATGCCCAGCAGCACCGGCCCGGTGGGGTCCGCGACGATCTGGTCCAGGGTGACCGGGTCCAGGGAGGCGTGGAACGCCTCCTGGGCCCGGCGCAGGGCGCCGCGCAGCCGGCAGTCCGAGCGCAGCGGGCAGGGGGTGGCGCCCTCGCACTCCACCACCTCGTCGTCGCCCTCGAAGGTGCGCACGATCGCGCCGACGGAGGCCGTGCGGCCCTGTTCGGTGAGCGCCAGGCCGCCGCCGCGGCCGCGGCGGGCGTCGACCAGGCCCAGGTGCTGGAGTTCGGCGACGACCTTCGCGGCGTGCGTGTAGGGCACGCCCATGTCCTCGGCCACCGTGCGGGTCGCGGGCGTGTCGCCGGTGGAGACGGCGAGGCGCATCAGGATGCGCAGGGCGAGGTCGGTGGAGCGCAGCAGCCTCATGGCGCGAGCGTAAATAATACGCATCCCAGGTGCAAATTTAACTCTTCCGTCGCGCTCCCTCCACAGCGGCCCCCGCTCCCCCATTACGATCAGCGGGCCCCACACCCCCTGTCCGCCCTCTCCCCCCAGAAGGACGTCGCCTCATGGGTTCCACCGACAACAGCAGCGGCGCGGCGCGCAAGGCGCGCATCGAGGAGATGCGGCGCGCCGAGCGTTCTCGCGCGCGCCGCAACCGGACGGTCGTCATCGCCGCGTCCGCGGTCGCCGTCGCCGGGCTCGTCGTGGGCGGTGTCGTCCTCATGGACTCCGGGTCCGGCCGGAAGGACACGGCCGCGAGCGGCGACAACGGCAAGGACACCGGCGATGTGAACAGCGAGAGCTCCGGGGACTCGGGGCACTTCACGACCGGGAAGGACGGCGTGCGCACCTGGCAGGGCACGCTGTCGCGGAACCACGTGACGACCCCGGTGTCGTATCCGATGCATCCGCCGGTGGGCGGCAACCACAACCCGGTGTGGGCGGACTGCAACGGCGAGGTCTACACACGGCAGTTGCACGACGAGAACGCGGTGCACTCGCTGGAGCACGGGGCGGTGTGGGTGACGTACACACTCAAGGCGGCGAAGACCGATGTCGAGGCGCTCGCGGCGAAGGTGAAGAAGACGCCGTACTCGCTGATGAGCCCGTACGAGAACCAGGCAGCGCCGCTGATGCTGTCGGCGTGGGGCCGCCAGGTGAGCGTGAAGAGCGCGAGCGATCCCGAAGTGGACAAGTTCTTCGCGGACTTCGTGCAGGGGCCGCAGACGCCCGAGCCGGGCGCCTCGTGCACCAGCGGAGCGATGAAGTGAGCCGGCGCGCCGCCGGCTGGGCGGCGGGCGCCGCGACGGCGGTGCTCGTCACGGCCGGCGCCGTCACGTACGCGGTCGCCGACCCGGGCTCCGGCGCCGGCGAGGCGGCGCGCGGGACACCGGCCGCGGACTCGGCGGACGCGGGGTTCGCGCGGGACATGGCCGTGCACCACCAGCAGGCCGTCGAGATGTCGTACATCGTCCGCGACCACACGAAGAACGAGGACGTGCGGCGGCTCGCCTACGACATCGCGCAGACGCAGGCCAACCAGCGCGGGATGCTGCTGGGTTGGCTGGATCTGTGGGGGCTGCCGAAGGTGTCCGCGGACCCGCCGATGACCTGGATGGGCATGGGCGGCACGGTCGAGGCCGAGGACGGCTCGCTCATGCCGGGGATGGCCACCGATACGCAGATGAGGAAACTCGCGACCCTGAACGGGAAGCAGGCCGAGATCTTCTACCTCCAGCTGATGACGAATCACCACAAGGGCGGCATCCACATGGCCGCGGGCTGCGTCGCCAAGTGCACGGTGGGCGTGGAGAAACGGCTGGCCCAGGGCATGGTGGACGCGCAGCGGTCGGAGCTCCGGGTGATGGCCGGGATGCTGGAGGAGCGCGGAGCCGAACCGCTTCCTTGAACAGGGAACAACTCGCTCCGTAATACAGCCGTAAGGAAAAACCGCCCAAATCCCCCTAGCTGATGGTTACTTGAGCTTCTCTTTCCGTTCCATTTACCTGGCATGAACGGTTCATCAGCCAGAGTTGCCCCCATCGTGTGATCCATTCGCCGGCTGTTGACCGCCGCCGGCCGGCGCGGAGCCGCGTGTACCTACCTACTACGTGCATGCGCAACGCATCGCAGGGGGTTCTATGAGATCCAATAGCGCCAAGACGCGCGCCGTGAGCCTGGCAGCCGCGCTGCCGATGATCGCCGGTGCGCTGGCGCTGGGCATACCCGCGGCCCACGCCGCGGACAGTCCCGCCCGTAACGCTCTGAAGGGCACCAAGCCGCTGTGGGCCACGGCCAAGGCGGACAAGGGCGCCACCAACAACGGCGCCCAGGTGAAGGCCCGGGTCTACCTGGCCGGCCGGGACGCGGCGGGCCTCGCGGCCTACGCCAAGGCCGTGTCCGACCCCAGCTCGCCGCACTACGGCAAGTACCTGTCGGCCAAGAAGGCCCAGGCCCGCTTCGGTGCCACCAAGGCCCAGGTCGCCGCCGTCAAGTCCTGGCTGACGTCGGCTGGTCTGAAGGTCACCGAGGTCACGCAGCACTACGTCGCCGTCTCCGGTGACGTCTCCTCGGCCGAGAAGGCGTTCGGCACCCAGCTGCACAACTACGCCAAGGGCTCGAAGACTTACCGCGCCCCGACGCAGGCGGCCTCCGTCCCGGCCGGCCTCAAGAGCACCGTCCTGACCGTCACCGGTCTGGACAGCGCCCCGCACAAGGCCGACCACGACGACGCGCTGCCGCCCCCGGACGCGGTGTTCAAGAACGCCGGCCCGTTCTCCTCGTACTACGGCTCGAAGACCGCGAGCACGCTGCCGGACGCGTACGGCACGAAGCTGCCGTACGCCGTCAAGGGCTACACCGGCAAGCAGCTGCGCTCGGTCTACGGCGCCGGCAAGTACACCGGCAAGGGTGTCCGCGTCGCCATCACCGACGCCTACGCCTCGCCGACCATCGCCTACGACGCCGGCAAGTACGCCATGCGCCACGGTGACAAGGCGTGGAAGACCAGCCAGCTCCACCAGGTGCTGCCGGCCGACTACACCAAGACCAAGGAGTGCGGCGCCGCCGGCTGGTATGGCGAGGAGACCCTCGACGTCGAGGCCGTGCACGCGGTCGCGCCGGACGCCGACGTCACCTACGTCGGTGCGGCGTCCTGCTACGACGACGACCTGCTCGACTCGCTGAGCAAGGTGGTCGACAACCACCTGGCCGACATCGTCTCGAACTCGTGGGGCGACATCGAGGCGAACCAGACGCCGGACCTCGCGGCCGCCTACGACCAGGTCTTCCAGCTGGGCGCGGTGCAGGGCATCGGCTTCTACTTCTCCTCCGGTGACGACGGCGACCAGGTCGCCAACACCGGCACCAAGCAGGTCGACACCCCGGCCAACTCCGCCTGGGTGACCGCCGTCGGCGGCACCTCCCTCGCGGTCGGCAAGCACAACAAGTACATGTGGGAGACCGGCTGGGGCACCGAGAAGTCCAGCCTGTCGGCCGACGGCAAGAGCTGGACCAACTTCCCCGGCGCCTTCACCTCGGGCGCGGGCGGCGGCACCAGCAGCACGGTCGCCGAGCCGTACTACCAGAAGGGCGTCGTCCCGGACTCGCTCGCCAAGGCGAACAACGCCTCCGGCAACCGCGTCGTCCCGGACATCGCGGCCATCGCCGACCCGAACACCGGGTTCCTGATGGGCCAGACCCAGACCTTCCCCGACGGGTCGCAGCGGTACAGCGAGTACCGCATCGGCGGCACCTCGCTGGCCGCGCCGACCATCGCGGCGGTCCAGGCCCTCGCCGAGCAGGCGCGCGGCGGCAAGGCGATCGGTTTCGCCAACCCGTCGATCTACGCGAAGTTCGGCAAGAAGGGCGTCTACCACGACGTCACGGACAACCCCACGGGCCACGGCCTCGGTGTCGTCCGCGTCGACTACGCCAACGGCGTCAACGCCAGCGGCGGCCTGCTCTACTCCGTCCGCTCCCTGGGCAAGGACAGCTCGCTGTCCGCGACCAAGGGCTACGACGACGTGACGGGCGTGGGCTCTCCGGCGAACGGCTACGTCAAGTCGTACGCGAAGAGCCACAAGAAGCACTGAACACTCCGCTGAGCTGAGCCGAGCTCGACGGAGGGGGCGCGGGGTCCGGGTGGACCTCGCGCCCCCTTTGCGTTTCCCGGCGAGGGGGGAAGGGCGGCGGCGCGAACCCGTCCGTGCGGGCGGTCTCGCTCGCCGTCGCCCGGCGTACGGCCCCCGGGCCGCCCCGGTCGGAGTACGCGAGCCGGCAGAGACGGCCGCCGCGTCCAGGAGGTCCAGCGCTCTGCGAGGCCGCCCAAGTCGCGGGGCGAGGCAGGGCGGTGGAGCGTGGTGGCGGCGTTCCGGCCTGTTCGGCGGAGATCCGTGCCCGGTCCGGTAGCGGCCCGGGGACATGGCCCGGGTACCGGCCCGTTACGGCGGCAGGGAGCTGATCAGCGCCGGCGCGGCGACGGGCCGCGGCGACCAGCGGCGCGCCGGGCTCGTCGGGCAGGCCGGCCGGGCCCGCCTCATCGGTCTCCGAGCGCCGGTGGCCCGGCCCGCGACCGTCCGCGCCGCCGGCTTCGGGCCGGCGGCGCGGGTCCGTCCGGAGCCGAGGCCCCCCCGGTGGCGTCAGCCGACGGTCAGGCGGAACGGTCCGGCCAGCACACCGTAGCCGTCGTCGGCCAGGTAGTAGACGTCGTAGCTGCCCGCGCCGTTCAGCTTGCCGGTGGAGAAGGTGGCCGCACCGCTCTGGTTCGGGGTGTAGGCCCAGGTGAGCGAGGACCGCGCGCCCGGCTTCACCCCCGCCGGGTAGATCCCGATCCAGTTCTTGGCGCTGACCTGCGCCGTGGACGGCAGCGAGTAGCGGAAAGTCACGTTGCCGCCGTCGCTCACCGCGTCGAGGTCGCCGGTCAGTGTCGGGGAGGTCGCCGTGGAGGGCGCGAACGCGTCGTTCAGCGGGGTCGCGTAGGTGTCGTTCGCGGTCAGGCCCGGCAGGCCGAGGGCCCCCTCGATGGTGCGGGCGATGCCGTAGTGGTCGTAGTGGCTGGGACTGGTGGTGCCGGCCGGCACGGTGCCCTGCGAGCCGACCGCGATGGTGGCGACGTGGTCGTAGCCCTCGCTCTCGCTCTCGTCCCAGGTGAGCAGGATCAGCGAACGCTGCTGGGTCCAGGCGGGGGAGGACATGACCGGCGCGAGCGTCTGCCGCAGCCAGCCGTCCTGCGTCTTCAGGCTGGTGGCGTTGCCGTTGCCGGAGGACTCGCCGTCGTAGTAGTCGTCCGCGGCGATCCAGGAGAAGTCCGGCGTGGTCGCGGCCGACTTCAGGTCGGTGGTCAGCTGCGAGGTGTCGAACAGGTGCGCCGCGCAGCGGGCCGCGTTGCCGCTGATGTCGGTGTAGTTGATGAACGGCGCGTCGTCGGGCTCGTAGTAGCTGTCGGTGGCGCTCTTGCCCGCGTTGCAGGGGGCGCCCATGCCCTGCTCGTAGGCCTTCCAGGTCTTGCCGGCGGCCTCGATCGTGTCGCCGAGGTTGCGCTCGGGTGAGTTGATGTTCGGCCAGTAGGTGGCGCCCTGCGTGTAGGTGTCGCCGCCCGCGACGGCCAGGTAGTTCTCGTCGCTCGGGTGGTAGACCGCGTGGGCGTCCGTCATCGTCGCGCCCTTGGCCATCAGGCTGTGGACGAACGGCGTGTCCGCCGGGTCGTTCATGACCTCGGAGTAGTCCGTGTTCTCCATCATCACGGTGAACACGTGGTCGTAGCCCGGCACCTTCGAGACCGGCGGGGCCGGCGGCGCCGGAGCGGCGACCGGGGTGTCCAGGGTCAGCGACAGGTTGTCCAGGTAGCCGGTCTCGCTGGAGGTGTCGAGGAACTGCGCCTCGACCTGGATGTGCCGGGTGCCGGCCGGCACCGAGCCGGTGGCGTCGCGCGCGAGGAACTTGGTCAGCAGGCCGCGGTCGGTGGCGGTGGCCGTCGGCAGCTCGGCGGCGCCGACGGGGTTCCCGTGCGCGTCCTGGAAGTGCAGGCTCACGGCGACGTGGCCGCCGTGGACGGTCCAGCCGCCGAGCCAGCCGGACAGGTCGTAGTGCACGCCGCCGCCGTCGATCGCGGAGGCCGCGGACGAGACGTCGACGGTCTGGCTCATCGAGCCGTCCCCGAAGTTGCCCGGCGCGAAGAATGCCTTGCCGGGCGTGTTGCCGTCGCTCGGATAACCGAAGGACGCGACCGACCGGCACATCACATTGATGCCGCCGGACTGGACGGTCCAGCCGGGCACCGTGGTGGCCGCGCTCCAGTCGCCGGTGCAGAAGCCGCCGGCCTCCGCGTCACCGTTGACGATCAGGTTTCCGCTGCTCACCGCCGCCCGCGCGGGGGCCGGGGTGGCGACGATCAGGGTGCCGAGCAGGGCGAACATCCCGCCCAGGGCGCTCCGGCGCATACGCATGGTGTACCTCGTCCAGTCGTGAGGATGGCGCCCATTCGATGTCATGGACAGGACATAGGTACAGGCTGTTGCTGTCGACGGGAAGAATGAAGACCAAACTTGATCAGACAAGTTCGATGAATTCGAGCAGACTTGATCAGACAAGTCGCAGGTCGGGGATCATCACGCACGGCCGGGCGTTCTTACGGAGCCTGCGCGACGGAACCCGAGGGGCCTCGCCTGAGGGTGGATAGGGTCGTGTCCTTCCTCCTCCCCCGACCCGGAAGGGCAGCCGCATGGCCGAGATCGTGATCGCGCAGACCACCGTCGACGACGAGGAGCACGCGAAGACCCTCGCCCGGGGCGCGGTGGAGCACCGCCTGGCGGCCTGCGCCCACATCGACCCGCCGGTCACCGCGGTGTACCGGTGGCAGGGGGCGATCGAGGCCGCGCGGGAGTGGCGGATCTCGTACAAGACGACCACGGACCGGCTGCCGGAGCTGGCGTCCTGGGTCGCCGAGCGGCACGGTTACGAGGTTCCCGAGTGGATCACGCTGCCCGTCGGGGGCTCCGGGGCGTACCTGGGGTGGGTGGCCGAGGAGACCTCTCCGCACCCGGCAGGGTGACGCGTCACGTCGCGGACGTGCCCCGGCCCTGGACCAGCGCGGCGGCGGGCGTGCACTTCGCCCGGTCCGGTCGTCCTCGCCGGTCCGTCGGCGGTCCCCGAGGCCCGGTGCCGGTGCCCGCCCCGGACTGGGGCGGGCACCGGCACCGGCCCGGCGGGCGGCCCGCCGACCGCGCGGGCGGCCTCAGCGGATGTGGACCGTGGCCACGTCGGAGGCGTGCAGGCGCACGGGGCGGCGGTCGTGCTTGTTCCTCAGGCCGTAGAGCACGGCACGCAGCTGCAGGTCGCCGCGGTGGGCGGCGGAGCCGTGGGTGGTGATACGGGCGTCGCCCTCGACCGGAGTGGTGCAGTTCTCCTGGTGCCAGGTCTGCTTGCCGGTGCGCTCCTCCAGGCACAGCTGGTGCAGGTAGCCGGCGATGTCGTCGTCGCCGTCCGCCTTGATGGTGAACGTCTTGCCGACGTGCGCCGTACGCGGCACCGTGACCGCCACGTCCCCCTTGGCGAACGCCGGCACGGCGGCCAGCGTCACCGAGGCCAGACCGAGCGCCCCGATCACGACCGCACGGACGCCCCGCGCCTTCTTCGTACCGTTCATATGCTTCCCTCCCCCGGGTCCCCCTGGTCGGGAGAGACCCGTTTCCTTCCGAAAGCGCCTGATTGCGCCTCACCGGTTCTTGAGATGGGCGGGGTGGTGAGGCGGGTTGGGCCTCGTACGGCGGCTTTACGAAATCATGCCGAACCCCCCGAGGGGTGCCCGCCGGGGACGGAGGAGCGGGACCCGGGCGACCGGCGGCCCCAGGGGCGCGGCGCGCCCGCAGCGGTCACGGGCCGAGGCGGATGAGCAGGAGCGCGATGTCGTCGTGGCTCCGGGCGGAGTGTCCGGCGTGCTGAAGAAGGCTCTCGGCGATGCGGTCGAGGTCGCTGGTCCGGATCCGCGCGAGGTGCCGGGCGAGGGCATCGGTGCTGACGTCGATGTCCGTACCGGGGACCTCCACGAGCCCGTCGGTGTACAGCACGAGCACGGCGCCGGGCGGGAGCGGGATCTCGGTGGTGCGGTAGTCGGCGTCGGGTTCGATGCCCAGCAGCAGTCCGGGGGGCAGGCCAAGGACCTCGGTGTGTCCGTCGGGGTGGCGGAGCAGGGGTGGGGGGTGCCCGGCGCTGGCGAGACGGGCGCGCCGGCGGGCGAGGTCGAGCTGGGCGATCAGGCAGCTGGTGAACAGTCCGGCGTCGAGGTCGGCGAGGAGGCGGTTGGTGCGGGCGAGGAGGTCGCCGGGCAGGGCCCCGGCGGTGGCGTGGGCGTGGACGGCGGTGCGGACCTGTCCCATCAGGGCGGCCGCGGCGGTGTTGTGGCCCTGGACGTCGCCGATCGCCGCCGTGACGGCGGTGGGCGCGTGGATGAGGTCGTAGAAGTCACCTCCGATCTCGATGCCGTGGCCGGCGGACTGGTAGCGGGCGGCGACGTCCAGGCCGGGGATCCGGGGCAGTGCGGGCGGAAGCAGACCGGTCTGGAGGGTGTGGGCGAGGGCGTGCTGGGCGTCGTAGAGGCGGGCGCGGTCCAGGGCTTGGGCGATCAGCCCGGCGAGTGAGGCGAGGAGGGCCCGCTCGGCCGGGCGGAAGGGGTGGGGCTGGTCGTAGGAGAGGAGGAGGGACCCGATGCTGCGGCCGGAGGCGGTCAGCGGCAGGAAGGCCCAGGCGTTCCTGGAGCCGTAGCGGAGCGCGTCGGGATAGGCGTGGCGGAATTCGGCGGCGTCGCCGAAGAAGACGGGGTCGCCCGTGGCCAGTACGTGCGCGGTCGGGGTGCGCGAGGTCAGGGGCGTGCCGTCGAAGCGGTCGATGAACTCGCCGCTGTAGCCGCGGTGGCCGATGACGCGCAGGTGGCCTTCCTCGGCGATCATGAAGACCAGGCCCTGGGGGCCGAAGGCGGGCACGATCTGGTCGGCGATCACGTCGATCACGTCGTGGACGCTGGCGGCCTCCGCGAGGGCGGCCGCCAGGTGCGTGAGGTGGTACAGCCCCATGGCGCCGACCGATTCGCCGGACGCCGGAGCCCGCGTGGCGGCCGTCCGCAGCGGGGCGGGGCTGATGTGGACGCTGATGCCGCTGTCGTCGGGGTAGAGCTGGAAGAGCAGCGGCTCGTCCGGGGGGCGCACGGCGGTGAACGAGGCGGGCATGCGGGTGAGCACGGCCGCGCGGTAGCTCTCCTCGCAGACCGGCGCGTCCAGCCACGGCAGCACCTCCCAGGGGCGACGGCCCGCCAGTGAGACGGCGTCGGAGCCCACGAGACCGGCCCCCGCGGAGTTGATGAAGGTGAGGCGGCCTTCGAGGTCCAGTGCGCAGCAGCCCAGGGGAAGGCGCTCGGCGAAACCGAGCGCCGCCACGGCCCGGGTGGAGTCCGTCTCCTCGGGCGATGCCGAGAGGTACCAGGGTTCCCTGGGCGGAAGCAGCGGATCGCCCCGGGTGGCGGCCCGCTCCAGGAGGAGTGCCGTACGCCGGCAGCACGCGGTGACGGCCGCGCGCTGGTACGAGCCCAGGTGCGGGGAGAGTCCGACGGGCCAGAGCAGCGCGAGGCCGCCCCACGCCCGGTTGCCGCTGACGAAGGGGGCCGCGGCGAGCGCGAAGTCGTACGGCAGGGTGAGGCCGAGCTGCGGGTAGCGGCGGGCCACCTCTTCCTGGTTCTCCAGCCAGATCAGCCGCCGTTGCCGCATGGCGTCCGTGACCGGGGTCGCGGAGTCCAGCGCGGAGCGGGCCCAGGGAGCGGCGATCTGCCGGGACGCGCCGCAGAGCAGGGTGAGCCACAACAGCCGGTCCCCGGGCGGCGACAGGTAGAGCAGGCCGACCGACGCGCCGGTCTCGCGCATCACCTCGGTCATGAGGGCTTCCAGATCTTCCCAGCCGGAGCCGGGGGGCGGCGACTGCACGGCTCCCTACCTGGTCCGCAGGGCGGGCGCGGTGACCGTGCGGGCGCGGCAGGGGTGACCGCCCGCCGCGCTCGCGCCGGCCCGCGGGCCCCCGCCGTACGCCGGCCGGGCCGCGGCCGCGTTCTGATGGCACCCGAGCAGAGAGTCACACCTGTTTCCACCCATATGTCAACATTACGCACGAGCGTGACGGCGGCGGCCTTCAGACACGGCGTCCGCGCATCGGCACGGACGGCCCCCTCCGCCTCCTCGTCGTCGTGCGACCGGGGCGGGCCGGGTCGCACGACGACGGACACCGGTTCCGGCTGTCCGAACGCGGCGTCACGCGGGACACCGGCCCCGTGGGTACGACGGCCATGACGGCCGCCCGTGCGCAACGGAGCCGCCGGCGAACGCCGTTGGACACCTCGGGGACGGAACTCCGGTGCGGGTGGGAGTCGTTGGCCCGGACGGTCCCGGCCGTACCCGCGCCGAGGTGGCCCGGCCCCGGACAGCGCCGGGCCGGCCGTGTCCGCGCTCCCCTCGCCGGCCGCCTCGCGCTCGCCCCGCCGGCCACTTCGCGCCCGCCCCGCCGCATCAGGCGGGCGAGGTCACGGCCGGCGGGTTCCCGGGACGGAACGGAGACCGGCTTCCCCGCCATGGCTCACCTCGTGATCGGCACGGTGGCCGCATCCCCGCACACGGTCAGGGCGCTCACGGGGATCAGGGCCGCAGCGCCTCGGACCCCTCCGGCAGACGGGAGGTGACGACACGGCCCACCGAGGGGACCACGCGGCGCCGGTCCACGGTGTACGCCGCGCCCGCCACGCCCAGCCCCAGCACCGCGAGGGCCGCGCCCGCGAGCGCCGGGGACGTCGTGCCGTAGCCCGCCGCCAGGGCGGCACCGCCCACCCAGGCGCCGCCCGCGTTGGCCAGGTTGAAGGCGGCCTGGTTGGCGGAGGAGGCCAGGGAGGGGGCCGCCTGGGCCTTCTCCATCACCATCAGCTGGAGGGGCGAGCCGGTGACGAACGCCGCCGCGCCCAGCAGCATGACCGCCGGCGCCGCGCTCCACTCCGCCCGCATCAGCAGGGGGAACAGGGCCAGGACCGCCGCGAGGGAGGTGAGGCCGCCGAACAGGGTGCCGCGCAGGGAGTGGTCGGCCAGGCGGCCGCCGAGGAGATTGCCCGCCGTCGCGCCGACGCCGAACAGCGCCAGGAGGAGGGTGACGCTCGCCTCCGTGTAGCCGGCCGCGTCCGTCAGCATCGGCGTCACGTAGCTGTACGCCGCGAACAGGGCGCCGAAACCGGCCACCGTCGTACCGAGCGCCAGCCAGACCGGCAGGGAGCGCAGAGCGGCCACTTCGCCGCGCAGGCCGGCCGAGGAGGCGTGCGTGTGGTCGTGCGGGATCAGGAGGGCCAGGCAGGCGATGGCCGCGAGGCCGATCGCGCTCACGCCCAGGAACGTCGCCCGCCACCCCAGGTGCTGGCCCATCAGCGTCGCCGCCGGGACGCCCGCGATGTTGGCGACCGTCAGGCCGAGGAACATCAGGGAGACCGAGCGCGCCTTGCGCTCCGGCGGGACCATGCCGGTGGCCACCACCGCGCCCACTCCGAAGAACGCCCCGTGCGGCAGCCCGCTGAGGAAGCGCGCGGCGAGCAGGGAGCCGTTGCCGGGGGCGAACGCGGACAGCGCGTTGCCCACGACGAACAGGACCATGAGGGCGATCAGGACCGTGCGCCGGGACATCCGGGCCGTGACGGCGGCCAGCAGCGGGGCGCCGATGACGACGCCCAGCGCGTACGCCGAGACCAGGTGCCCGGCGGAGGGTATGGAGATGTGCAGGTCGGACGCGACGTCGGGGAGCAGCCCCATCATCACGAACTCGGTCGTTCCGATACCGAAGGCGCCGACGGCCAGCGCGAGCAGGGCCAGGGGCATGGAAGGGCCTGTGCCTTTCGAGAGCGTAGGGGAGAGCGTCGTACCGCTGGGGTCCGTACGACCGGACCCCAAAGTTCAATTGCGGAACAAAGTATCCCAGCGGCTCTGTTCCGGCGGGTTACGAGGGCGTGTCCAGGTTCACACGGGCCGCCACCGGCAGGTGGTCACTGCCCGTGCGCGGCAGGGTCCAGCTGCTCTCCGGCTCGACGCCCTTGACCATGATCTGGTCGATCCGCGCCATCGGGAACGCCGCCGGCCAGCTGAACCCGAAGCCGCTGCCCGCCGCGCCCTGGGTGGAGCGCAGCTGGGAGGTGACGGCGTTGAGCGAGCGGTCGTTCATCGTGCCGTTGAGGTCGCCGAGGAGGACGACCCGGCTCAGGGTCTCGTCGGCCACGGCCTCGCCGAGCGCGTCGGCGCTGGTGTCCCGCTGCCGGGCGGTGAAGCCCGCCTTCAGCTTCACCCGCACCGAGGGCATGTGGGCGACGTACACCGCGACGGGCCCCTCGGGCGTGGTCACGGTCGCCCGCATCGCACGCTTCCAGCCGAGCTTGATGTCGACGGCCCGTACGCCGGTCATCGGGTACTTGCTCCACAGCCCGACCGTGCCCTCGACCGCGTGGTACTTGTACGTCGGCGCGAGCGCCTGCTCGTAGACCGGCACCTTGGCCGCGGGGATCTCCTCCAGCGCGAGGATGTCGGCGCCGGAGCCGGCCACGGCGCGGGCGGTGCCGACCGGGTCGGGGTTGTCGGCGTTGACGTTGTGCGTGGCCACCATCAGCTCGCCGCCGCCGCTCGACTTGTCGGTGAGCAGGCCCCCGAAGAGGTTGAGCCAGACGATCGCCGGCAGGAGTACGGCGATGAGCGTGATCGCCGACCTGCGCCACACGCCGAGCAGCAGCAGGAGGGGGACGAACACACCCAGCCAGGGCAGGAACGTCTCGGTGAGGCTGCCGAGGTTGCCCACGCTGTTGGGCAGGTACGCGTGCAGCAGCATCACCAGCGCGAGCAGCAGCGCGAGGGCGGCGAGAACGGCGCCCCGGCGCCAGATGCCGGGGTCGTTGCGCCAGGGGGCGAGGATCCGGTGCAGCAGGCGCCGGAACCGGGATCCTGGCCGCTCGGGCCCCGAGCCGTCGTCCGCCGTCTCCGTCATGTATGCCTGCTGCGCCATGCCGCCTGCCTCACTGCCCGCCGTGCACACCGTTCGCCCCCGTGTTCAGACCCTAGGGGATGATCGGCTCCGTTCTCGCCGTCCCATGACGGCCGTACGGAAGACGATGACGAACGGGTGGCGCGGGGAGTTCCGGTCAGCGGTGCGATGCGCGTGGTCTGTGACAGAACATGCACATCAGCGCTACAGGACTGTGGAGCTGACGGGCCGTAGGCCCGCCAGGGTGATGTCCACGATCTGCTCCGCCAGGCCCTCGGGCAGGTCCGCGTCGGGGCGCATGACCGTGCGCACCAGCATCGCGCCCACGAACATGTCGTTGGCCAGGTCGAGGTCGATGTCGGGGCGCAGTTCGCCGTCGCGCTGGCCGCGCCGCAGCACGTCGAGCATGAGGACGCGCCGGGGGGCGACGACGCCCGCGTGGTACGCGGCCCAGATGCGGGGGCTGGACTTCATCTGCACGTACACGTTGTGCAGGATCGCCGACGAGCGGCTGACCAGGCCGCGTTGGCGCAGGGACTCCAGGATGACGATCAGGTCGTCGCGCATGGAGGTGCCGGGGAGTTCGGGGTCGGGGGGTTCGGCGGCGCGCAGGACGTCGACGAACAGCTCTTCCTTGCCGCTCCAGCGGCGGTAGATGGTGGCCTTCCCGACCCCGGCGGTGCGGGCGATGCGCTCGATGGAGAGTTCGGCGAGGGGCACGCCGTCCTCCAGGAGTTGCATCACGCCCTCCAGGATGGCCTGTTCCACGGCCTCGCTGCGGGGCCGGCCCCGAGCGGGTCCGGCCGGGCAGGACCGGTTGTCGGCAAGGCTCACGTCAATCCGTCCTCTCACTGTGCTGCGGGAATTGTCCCGCAGCCGCCTCCTTCCCCCGTGGAGTCGCCGTGGAGCCGTTCATGGCCGCCGGGCCGGCCGTCCGGCCGGTCCCGCGGTTCCATGACCTCAGTCCATGGCGGCGACCAGTTCCCCTTCCTCGTTCTCCTGCTCGTCCGCCTGCGGCCTGCCCGGCAGGTACAGGGCCGTGATCACGGCGCCGATCAGCGCCACGCCCGCACCCCAGAAGGCGGTCACGTGCATGGCGTGCAGGAAGGCGTCGTCGGCCGGGCCGACCAGGAGCTTGCCCTGGGGGCCGAGCTTCTGCGCGATGCCGAGGGTGGCCTCGATGGAGTCGCCGGCCTTGTCGCGCAGCCCGGCGGGCAGTACGGCGAGCTTGTCCTCGATGCCGTTGCGGTAGGCGGTGGCGAGCACCGAGCCGAGCACGGCGATGCCGAGGGCGCCGCCGACCTGGCGGAAGGTGTTGCTCAGCGCGGAGGCGGAACCGGCCTTCTCGCGGGGCAGTGCCTGCATGATGACGACGGAGGTCGGCGTCATGATGTGCGCCATGCCGGTACCCATCAGGAAGAAGACGACCTCCAGCAGCCAGATCGGCGTGTCGGCGTCGAAGGTGGCGAAGGTCGCCAGGGTGCCGGCGATCACCACCAGGCCGGCGGTCGTCGTGGCCTTGTTGCCGATCCGCTGGACCACCAGGCGGGCCCGCGGCGCGAAGATCATCTGCGCGGCGGCCAGCGGCAGCATCAGCAGGCCGGACTGGAGCGGCGAGTAGCCCCGCACGCTCTGGGTGTAGAAGACCGAGAAGAAGGTGACGCCCATCAGCGCGAAGAAGACCAGCGCGATGGCGGCCATGGCGCTGGAGAACACCTTGTTCTTGAAGTAGCTCACGTCCAGCGACGGGTGGTCGCTGCGCTTCTCGAACACCACGAACGCGGCGAGCACGACGACGCCCGCGCCGATCGTGGCGAGCACGGTCGGGTCGGTGAAGTCGGCCAGCTGGCCGCCCTTGATGATGCCGTAGACCAGCAGGACCAGGCCGACGACGGACAGGACCACGCCGATCGGGTCCAGACGGCCCGGCCTGGGGTCGCGGGAGTCGGGGACGAGCCAGACCATCAGCACGAGCGCGATGATCACGATCGGCACGTTGACGAAGAAGACCGAGCCCCACCAGAAGTGGTCGAGGAGGGCGCCGCCGGTGATCGGGCCGATGGCGATGGCGAGGCCGACGCCGCCGGCCCAGATGCCGATGGCCTTCGGCTGCTCCTCGCGCTCGAACACGTTCATCAGGACGGCCAGCGTGGCCGGCATGACGAACGCGGCACCGAGGGCCATCAGCGCGCGGAAGGCGATCAGCTGGCCCGGGGAGCCGGACTCGGCGGCGAGGGCGGAGCCGATGCCGAAGACGGCGATGCCGCCCAGCAGCACCTTCTTGCGGCCGAGGCGGTCCCCGATCAGACCGGCGGTGAACAGCAGGCCGGCGAAGACGAGGGTGTACGCGTTGATCGCCCACTCGATCTGGCTCTGAGTGGCGCCCAGGCCGATGGGGGCCGGGGTGGAGATGGTCTTGATGGCGACGTTCAGGATCGAGTTGTCGAGCACCACGATGAGCAGGCTCAGCATCAACACGCCGAGGATGGCCCAACGGCGGCGGTGCACCGCCTCCGGTATGCGAGAGGCAGGGACGGAAGTTGTCATGTGTTCGAGCGTAGAAGGATTCCGATACGGAACCGTCTCGTATCGGAATTTCTTTACCTAGAGCTTGCTTTTTTGGGGGCTTGGCGTTACCCGAAGTGGAGCGGTGGGTTCGATGACGAGGAGGATCACGGGGACCCCCTGGCCCTGGTTGGCACGAGGTGCCACCATGGAGGGGATCCGGGGACGCCGTCAGGGCGCCTCGAGATGACTTGAAGGAGCCGTTGCCATGACGCAGCTTTCGGCTGCCCGGAACAAGCCCGCCGACGGCAGCAAGACGCTGTACGGGGGGAAGGGCACACGCCGCATCACGGTCCGCGACATCACCCTCGCCAAGGAACGCGGCGAGAAGTGGCCCATGCTCACCGCCTACGACGCGATGACCGCGTCCGTCTTCGACGAGGCCGGCATCCCGGTCCTGCTCGTCGGTGACTCGGCGGGCAACTGCCACCTCGGCTACGACACGACGGTGCCGGTCACCCTCGACGAGATGACGATGCTCTCGTCGGCCGTCGTCCGCGGGACCAGCCGCTCCCTGATCGTCGCCGACCTGCCCTTCGGGACGTACCAGGAGGGCGCGACTCAGGCGCTGCGCTCGGCCACCCGGCTGGTGAAGGAGGCCGGGGTCGGGGCGGTCAAGCTGGAGGGCGGCCAGCGCTCGCACGAGCAGATCCGGCTGCTGGTCGAGGCCGGCATCCCGGTCATGGCCCACATCGGGCTGACCCCGCAGTCCGTCAACGCGATGGGCTACCGCGTACAGGGACGCGGCGAGGAGGCGGCCGCGCGGATGCTCCAGGACGCCAAGGCCGTCCAGGACGCGGGCGCCTTCGCCGTCGTCCTCGAACTGGTCCCGGCCGAGCTCGCCGCCGAGGTGACGCGCTCGCTCCAGATCCCCACGGTCGGCATCGGCGCGGGTCCGGACACCGACGCCCAGGTCCTGGTCTGGACGGACATGCTGGGTCTGACCCCCGGACGCGTCCCCAAGTTCGTCAAGAAGTACGCCGACCTGCGCGACGTGATGGGCTCCGCGGCGAAGTCATTCGCACAGGACGTGGTCGGCAGCGTCTTCCCGGCGGAGGAGCACTCCGTCCACTGACCCCTGGACCACCACGGCACCACCCGGCAGCCCCGCTGATCTTCCCCCGTCGGCGGGGCTGCCCCCTTGCGTCCACGGCCCCGGGTCAGCGGCTCTCCGCGACCGCGACGCGACCCGAGCCGAGGGAGGTCCGGCTCCTGACCTGGGCGCCGAGCGCGTGGGCGACGGTGCGGAGGTCGTCGTCGGAGATCACGTGGAGGCTGTACTCCGTGAGCAGGGCGGCCATCCGGTCCGGTCTCCACAGGGAGAGCCAGGGTTCGCCCGCGGTGACCGCGTTGCCGAGGAGGCGGCTCAGCAGCCGGCCCGCGGCCGCCTTCGGGGACGGGGTCTGGTAGTTGACGACCAGGGTGCTGCCGGGGGCCGTCCGGGCGGTGAGGGCGGTCAGGGTCGCGCGGACCTGGTCGCGGGTCAGATAGGGGACGACGCCCTCCCACAGCCAGGTCGTCGGCGCCGAGGGGTCGTGTCCGGCGGCGTCCAGTGCCGCGCCGAGATCGTCGACGGCGAAGTCGACCGGTGCGAACCGTACGGAGCGGGCCAGGGGCGGCAGCTCGCGCCCGCCGTCCGCGGCCTCGGCGAGGCGGGCGCGTTTGTCCCGCTGGGAGGCGGGGTGGTCGACCTCCCAGACATCCGTCCGGGCCAGCTCCGGCAGCCGCCAGGCGCGGGTGTCCAGGCCGGCGCCGAGGATCACCAGCTGGCCGGCCGCGCGGGCGCGCAGTGCCTCGTCGATCGCGACCGTCCGCGGGCCCACCACCTCGGCGCACGCCCGCACACTCTCGTACGCCGTGCGCGCCTGCCAGCCCTGCGGCGGCGTGCCCGCGCGCACCTCGTCCACCCGTGTGCGCTCCTCGGCGCGCAGCAGCCGCACCGCCACCGGGTCGGCGAACCGGCCCACCGCCGTCCTGCCGTCGGCGGCCGCCCGCCCCTGGCAGACCAGCACCGCCGTACGGCTCGCCGCGCGCTCGTTCTCGCTCATGGGGCCGATTCAACACCACCCTGCGCGGCCCGGAGGGGGGTTGTCGGGGCGCTGTCGGGGCGCTGTCGGTGGTTTGTCGGTGGGGCCTGGCACTGTCAAGGGCATGACGCGAATCGATGAGAACCCCGGCGGCGGACGCAACGCCGTGACTGTGCGGGGGCTGGTCAAGCACTACGGCGAGACCAAGGCGCTGGACGGCGTCGACCTGGACGTGCGCGAGGGCACCGTGATGGGCGTGCTCGGGCCGAACGGCGCCGGCAAGACCACGCTGGTGCGGATCCTGTCGACCCTGATCACCCCGGACGCCGGGCAGGCGACGGTGGCCGGTCACGACGTCGTACGACAGCCCCGCCAGCTGCGGAGGGTGATAGGCCTGACCGGCCAGTACGCCTCCGTGGACGAGAAGCTCCCGGGCTGGGAGAACCTGTACATGATCGGCCGGCTGCTGGACCTGTCCCGCAAGGACGCCCGCGCCCGCGCCGACGAACTGCTGGAGCGGTTCTCCCTGACGGAGGCCGCCAAGCGCCCCGCGAGCACGTACTCCGGCGGCATGCGGCGCCGGCTGGACCTCGCCGCCTCGATGATCGGCCGCCCGGCCGTGCTGTACCTGGACGAGCCGACGACCGGCCTCGACCCCCGTACCCGCAACGAGGTGTGGGACGAGGTCCAGACGATGGTCACCGAGGGCGTGACCGTGCTGCTCACCACCCAGTACATGGAGGAGGCCGAGCAGCTCGCCTCGGAGCTGACCGTGGTGGACCGCGGCAAGGTGATCGCGACCGGTGGCATCGAGGAGCTGAAGGCGCGGGTCGGCGGCCGCACCCTGCGCGTGCGCCCGGTGGACCCGCTGGAGCTGCGCCCGCTCGCCTCCATGCTGGACGAGCTGGGCATCACCGGCCTCGCGGCCACCACCGTGGACAGCGAGACCGGCACCCTGCTCGTGCCGGTCCTCAGCGACGAGCAGCTGACCGCCGTGGTCGGCGCGGTCACCGCGCGCGGTATCACCCTCTCCTCCATCACCACCGAACTGCCCAGCCTGGACGAGGTGTTCCTCTCCCTCACCGGCCACCGCGCCGGCGACACCCAGGACGCCGAGCCCGCCGACGCCCGCCAGGAGGTCGCCGCATGAGCGCCGTCACCACCACTTCCGCCGACGACGTCCGCATCCCGCTGCGCGGGCACCTGCGGCACACCGGCGCGCTCATCCGGCGCAATCTGCTGTGGATCCGGCAGGACCCGGAGTCGATGTTCGACGCGCTGCTGATGCCGATCGTCTTCACGCTCCTGTTCGTGTACGTCTTCGGCGGCTCGATCGGGCAGGCGCTCGGCGGCGGCCAGGAGAGGTACGTGCAGTACGTCATCCCGGGCATGCTCGCGATGATGAGCATGACCCTGTCCCAGGGCGTCGGCACCGGCTTCAGCCAGGACTTCAACAGCGGTGTGATGGACCGGTTCCGGTCGCTGCCGATCGGGCGCGGCTCGGTGCTGTTCGCGAAGATCGCGGTGGAGCTGGGCCGGATGCTGTTCGCGACCGCCATCCTGATGGTCGTCGCCGTGCTGGTCGGTTTCCACATCACCAGCTGGCCCGGTCTGCTGGCCACGGTGGGCCTGTCGGCGCTGTTCGCCTCCTCGATCATGTGGGTGTTCCTCACCCTCGGCGTGATCCTGAAGAGCGCGCAGTCCGTGCAGGGCGTGGGCTTCCTGGTGCTGTTCCCGCTCCAGTTCGGCTCCTCGATCTTCGCGCCGACCTCGTCGATGCCGGGCTGGCTCCAGGCCTTCACCGACTACAACCCGCTGTCCACGTTGGCGGACGCGGCCCGGGGCCTGATGATCGGCGGCCCGGTGGCGCACGATCTGTGGGTGACCGTGGGCTGGTCTGTGGCGATCACCGCGGTGATGGCGCCGGTCGCGATCCACAAGTTCCGTACCAAGAGCTGACGTTCACGAGCCGCCGGCGTTCACGACGAGCCGGCGTTCACGACGAGCCGGCGTTCACGACGAGCCGGCGTTCACGACGAGCCGGTGTGCGCGAAGGACCGGTGTGCACGAAGGACCGGCGCTCGCGCCGGTCTCACACCAGGGCGGTGGCCTCCACGAGGGAGAGGCCACCGCCTTCGGCGTACGCCCTCTCGTACGACTCCTCGTCCAGCGCCTCGCGGATCCGGGCCTCGGTGAGGTCGCGGGCCCGGCGCTCCATGCCGGAGGAGACGTGCCCGGCGGGCAGCAGCCGGTCGGCGGCGGCCAGCGCGCGGGCGGCGTCGGCGGCACGGGCGCCGGAGCCGACACGGGCGAGCGCCATGGCCCCCACGGTGAGCGCGGTGGAGGACAGCTGGGGGATGACGGCCTCGGCGAGCGGGTCGGTGGTGAGCCCGAGCGCGGTGCGTACCTTTTCGAGCGACTCCTCGTCATGGCCGTCCAGCGCGTCCACCCAGGCCTCCTGACAGAGCAGCAGCGCGTCGAAGACGACGAAGTTCGCGATCCTGAACTCCTCGCGCAGCAGCTGGAGTTGCTCCCGGGCCTCGGGGGTGCGCCCGTGCAGGCCCAGCCAGCAGGCCAGGAACAGCCGGGCCGCGGGCATCGCCTCGCCGTGCGCGGCGTCCTGGCTCTCGACGACCTCCCACAGTATCCGCTCGCCCTCCTCCACTTCGCCCGACTCCATGAGGACGCCCCCGAGCCGGGCGCCGAGCACGGCCACCTGGGCTCGGGCGCCGAGGCGTTCGGCGTGCTCGATGGCGGCGCGGTAGTCGGCGGCGGCCGCGCCGTACAGGCCCTTGCGCTCATAGGACTCGCCGCGGGCGGACAGCGCCTCGGCGGTGCCCCAGTCGTCGCCGAGGCGGCGGTAGATGGCGAGTGCCTCGTCGGCGTCGCGGGTGGCGTCCCCGGCCCAGGCGGTGCGGTTGGCGAGGAAGTTGGCACGCATCTGGAGGGCGCCGGCCAGCTCCCACTCGAAGCCGGGGGTGTCGCGGCAGGTCTCCACGTTGGCGTCGGCGATCGTACGTATCCGCTCCGCCCCGCCCGTGAGCATCACCGCGAAGAACCACACCACTCCGGGCGACCGGCAGGTCTGCGGCATCCCCTCCTCGTAGACCTCGGCGACGGCGCGCAGTTTGGCCTGGGCGGCGGGGGTCTGCCAGGCGTCCAGCTCGGTGTCCATGCAGGCGAGATGAGCGAGGTGGACGCCGCGCCGGGCCTCCAGGAGGACCTCGCCGGCATAAGGCGGCGGGGTGGCGTTGCAGCGCTGCCACACCGGTTCGGCGCGGCGCACCGGTCCGGCGAACGGGTCCGGGCCGAGCGCCATGACCTCGCGGCACCAGGTGCGGGCCTCGAGGCGCTGGTCCCGCATCTGCCAGAACCATACGAGGGACAGCACCAGGCACAGCCCCTCCTGCTCGTCCCGCGCGGCGACGGCGTGCCTGAGGGCGGTGCGCACGTTCTCGTACTCCGTCTGGAAGCGCTCGATGGCGGCGCGCTGCCCGGGGCCGCGCAGCAACGCGTCGGTGTCGCGGGCGAGTTCGCGGTAGTACGTCAGATGGGCGCGCTCGGCCTCGGCGCGGTGGCCGGTCTCCGCGAGCCGCTCGGCGGCGTACTCGCCGACGGTCTCCAGGAGCCGGTAGCGCATTGGGCCGTCGGCCGAAGGGGCGGCCACCACCAGGGACTTGTCGACCAGGGAGCCGAGGGCTTCCAGCGCGACGGACCCGCACACGGCCTCGGCGGCGAGCAGGTCGCAGCCGCCCGCGAAGACGGACAGCCGGGCCAGCACGTCGCGTTCGTCGGCGTCCAGCAGGTCCCAGGACCAGTCCACGACGGCGCGCAGGGTCTGCTGGCGGGGCAGGACGGTACGGCTGCCGGAGGTGAGCAGCCGGAACCGGTCGTCGAGGCGGTCCGCGATCTGCCGGGGTGTCAGCATCCGCAGCCGGGCCGCCGCCAGTTCGATGGCGAGGGGCAGTCCGTCGAGGCGGCGGCAGATCTCGGCGCACGCCTCCGGGTCGTCCGCGACGCGGAACCCCGGCCGCGCCGCCGCGCCGCGCTCGGCGAGCAGCCGCAGCGCGACGGGTTCGGGCAGCGGCTCCACCGGACGCACCGACTCCCCCGGCACGCCGAGGGGTTCGCGGCTGGTGGCGAGGACGGTCAGCTCGGGGCAGCGGGCCAGCAGCCGCTCGGCGAGCCGGGCGGCGGCCTCGATGACGTGCTCGCAGTTGTCGAGCACGATCAGCATCCGGCGCCGGGCGCAGTGCTCCACCAGCCGGTCCAGCGGGTCGTGCCCGTCGACCACCGCGCGCATCCCCTCGGCACCGGCGCCGTGCAGCACGGTCTCCCGGGCGCCGATCGCGGTGAGCACAGCCTGGGGTACGGCGTCAGGGTCGTCCACGGGCGCGAGTTCGGCGAGCCAGACCCCGTCGCGCACGGAGTGCCGTACCGCCTCGGCGGCCTCCTGGGACAGCCGGGTCTTGCCCGCGCCGCCGGGTCCGAGCAGGGTGACGAGCCGGGCGGCTCCCAGGTCGGCGCCCAGGGCCGCGAGGTCGGCCTCGCGGCCGACGAAGGAGGTGAGGCGGGCGGGGAGGTTGCCCTGGGCGGGCCCGTCGGGGGCGTGGGCCCGGCCGGACGCGTGGGACCGGCCGTCGGGGGTGGGCCGGTCGGGGTGGACACCCTGGACGACATCGCCGGGCCGGCCGCCGGCCATGGCGCCCGCGCCGTCCCGCACGCCCAGCAACTCCGCGTGCAGGGCGCGCAGTTCGGCTCCCGGGTCGGAGCCCAGCCGGTCTGCGAGGAGTCGTCGTACGTCCTCGTACCCGGCGAGTGCCTGGGCCGGGCGGCCGAGGTCGCGCAGGGCGCGCAGCCTCAGCGCCTGGAGGGGTTCGTCCAGCGGGTGGGCGTCGCACAGGGCGGTCAGTTCGGGGAGGGCGCCCTCCGCCTGGCCGAGGGCGAGGGCCGCGGTGTGCCGGGCGCGCCGCGCGTCCAGGCGCCGGGTCTCCCAGCGGGCGGCCTCGGCGGTGCGGTCGGGCAGGTCGGCGAGGGCCTCGCCGTGCCACAGCGCGAGGGCGTCGTCCAGCAGACCGGCGGCCTTGGCGGGGTCGCCGTCGGCGAGGGCGGCGAGGCCGTCGCCGGTCAGCCGGTCGAAGCGGGTGAGGTCGATGTCGTCGGCGCCGGCGGCGAGCCGGTACCCGCCGTCGGCGGAGGCCACGGCGTCCGCGCCGAGCGCGCGCCGCAGCCGGCCCACGAGCGCCTGGAGCGCACCGGCGGCGTCGGCGGGTGGTTCCCCGCCCCACACCTCGTCCACCAGCACCGCCACGGGCACGGTCCGCCCGGCTCGCAGCGCCAGCACGCTGAGCAGCGCGCGCAGTCGCGCTCCGCCGACGGGCACGGCCGTACCGTCGGGGCGGAGCGCCTGAGTGGGACCGAGAAGGCGATAGCGCACGGGGTCCATTGTCTCCGGAGGCTCGGGAAGCGGTCACGGGGTGGTCACCGGACGCGGCGGGCGCTCCCGGTGAAGCCCCGGGGTGACGGGGACGCCCACGGTACGACGGATCCGGCGCGGGCCGTCCGCGGCGCCGCGGGCCCTCCCCCGGACCGCCTCGGGCCGCCGTCGGCGGACTACATTGTCAGGGACCCGGCGACGGGTCCGAGGACGGCCGGGCGGCCGGAGTCCGGTGACCGCGGACGCCGTCCGGACGACCGCCGGCGCCGCCCGGACGGCCGTGGCCGCGGACCTGCCGAACGGACTCGATCGCCCGAACACACTCTTCCGTGGCATTCAGTCACTCTCCAGGAACCGGGCGGCGCGTGCGAGACGTTTTCCGCGTGTCGGCCGGGGCCGCCCCGCGAACCGATCCACCCGCCCGCCCAGCACAGGAGCCGCTCATGACCACCGCCACCACCCGACGTCCCGGCGACCGGAGGATCAGCCCGGTGTTCGTCGGGATCCTGGCCGTCGCGGCGGTGGCCGGCTGGGCCACCTGGACCGGGTACGCGGCGCGGCCGGGCGTCGCGGTGTTCCTGTTCGTGACCGCGGCCTGGGTCGTCTCCCTGTGCCTGCACGAGTACGCGCACGCGCGCACCGCCCTGCACAGCGGCGACATCACCATCGGCGCGAAGGGCTATCTCACGCTGAACCCGCTGAAGTACACGCACGCGCTGCTGAGCATCGTGCTGCCGGTGCTGTTCGTGATCATGGGCGGGATCGGCCTGCCGGGCGGCGCGGTGTTCATCGAGCGGGGCCGGATCCGGGGCCGCTGGCGGCTGAGCCTGATCTCGGCGGCGGGCCCGCTGACGAACGCGCTGTTCGCGGCGGTGTGCACGGCGCCGTTCTGGCTGCACGCGCTCGACGGGGTACCGATGGTGTTCCGCTTCGCGCTGGCGTTCCTCGCGCTGCTCCAGGTGACGGCGGCGCTGCTGAACCTGCTGCCGGTGCCGGGCCTGGACGGGTACGGAGTGCTGGAGCCGTGGCTGCCGTACGGGGTGCGGCGGCAGGTGGAGGCGTTCCCGATGTTCGGGCTGCTGATCGTGTTCGCGCTGCTGTGGATCCCGTCGCTGAACATCGCGTTCTTCGAGCTGATCCACACCATCCTGCGCGGGCTCGGGGTGGACTCGGCCTACTCGGACTGCGGGTACTGGCTCTACCGCTTCTGGAGCGGGGCTCCGGAGGTGTGCGCGGTCAGTTCGTGACCGCCCCGTCCCGCAGGGCGGCCCGGTCCCGCGCGGCGGCGCGGGCGCGCTTGACGTAGTACCAGGTCATGTTGGACGACAGGCCCGCCAGCAGCACCCAGACGATCCCCAGCCAGCTGCCCTGCACGAAGGAGACGACGGCCGCGGCCAGGGAGAGGACGCAGACGACGAGGGTGCAGAGGGCGATGCGGGGCATGACGGGTGGCTCCTGTCGGGGGACACTGCTACGGCGAACAGTGTCCCCCATGGCCATGGCCGGCTCATAGGAAGGTCGGCCCCGGCCTGCCGGACGAACGGCTCACACGTCGGTGAGCCGGAGCCCCGCGTGCGCCTTGTATCGGCGGTTGACCGAGATCAGGTTGGCGACGAGCGACTCGACCTGATGGGCGTTGCGCAGCCGGCCCGCGAAGATACCGCGCATACCGGGGATGCGCCCGGCGAGCGCCTGCACGATCTCCACGTCGGCGCGCTCCTCGCCGAGCACCATGACGTCGGTGTCGATCCGCTCGATCGCGGGGTCCTGGAGCAGGACGGCCGACAGATGGTGGAAGGCGGCGGCGACCCGGGAGTCGGGGAGCAGGGCCGCGGCCTGCTCGGCGGCGCTGCCCTCCTCGGGCTTGAGCGCGTAGGCGCCCTTCTTGTCGAAGCCGAGCGGGTTGACGCAGTCCACGACGAGCTTGCCGGCCAGGTCGGCGGCGAGCGACTTCAGCGTGTCGCCGTGTCCGTCCCACGGTACGGCGACGATCACGATGTCACTGCGGCGCGCGGCCTCGGCGTTGTCGGCGCCCTCGATCCCGTGGCCGAGTTCGTCCGCGGCGGCCTGGGCGCGGTCGGCGGCCCGGGACCCGATGATCACCTTCTGCCCGGCCCTGGCGAGCCGGTAGGCCAGGCCCTTGCCCTGCGGCCCGGTCCCGCCGAGCACGCCGACGACGTACCCGGAGACGTCGGGCAGGTCCCAGGGGTCCTTGGCGGGGGCCTTCTGTGCGCTGTCGGTAGAGGTCATGGGGTGACTCTACGTCGCCGGGTGCGGACCGCGGCCGGGAAGAGCGGGTCGCGGCCGGGGACGGGCGGGCGGCGAAAACCGGTTGCCCACGCGGCGCCCTCGTCCGAGCATGCCCAGAGTGATCTCAGCGCTGCTTCCCGATCTTGCTCCCTGGCGGGCCTCCGTCGATTTCCGGCGTCTGTGGAAGGCTGGGCTGATCAGCAACTTCGGCAGTTTTCTGACGCTGGTCGCGCTGCCGGTCCAGCTCAAGGACCTGACGGAGTCCACGGCGGCCGTGGGGGCGATCGGTGCGGTGGAGCTGCTGCCGCTGATCGTGTGCGGGCTGTACGGCGGGGCGCTGGCCGACGCGCTCGACAAGCGGCGCCTGATCCTGTGGACGGAGGCCGGGCAGGGGCTGCTCAGCGCGCTGCTGCTGCTCAACTCGCTGCTGCCGGGCCCCGCCATCTGGCCGCTGTACGCCGTCGCCGCGCTCTCCTCCGCGCTCGGCGCGGTGCAGCGCCCGGCGCTGGACTCGCTGTGGCCGAGGATCGTCGCCCATGACGACATGCCCGCCGCGGCCTCGCTGAACTCGCTGCGCTGGACCGTGGGCGGCGTCGCGGGCCCGGCGCTCGCGGGTGTGGTGGTGGCCTGTGCGGGCCTGGGCTGGGCGTACGCCGCCGATGTGCTGACCTTCGCCGTCTCGCTGGCGTACATCGTGCGGATCGCGGCCTCCCCCGCCGCCCACGAGGCCGCGAAGCCGTCGCTGCGGGCGATCGCGGAGGGCGCCCGGTACGCGTGGAGCCGCAAGGAGCTCCTCGGCACCTACGTCGTGGACCTCGCGGCGATGTCCCTGGCGATGCCGCTCGCGGTGCTGCCGTTCCTCGCCGACGAACTGCACGCCGACTGGGCGCTCGGGCTGATGTACGCGAGCATCCCGGCGGGGGCCCTGCTGGTGAGCCTGACCAGCGGCTGGGCCTCGCGGGTGCACCGGCACGGCCTGATGGTGGCGCTCGCGGCGGCCGGCTGGGGCCTGTCGATCGCGGCGGTGGGAGTGACGCGCGACGTCTGGCTGGTGCTGCTCCTGCTCACCGTCGGCGGCGGGTTCGACATGGTCAGCGGCATCTTCCGGTCCGCCATGTGGAACCAGACGATCCCCGACGAGCTGCGCGGCCGGCTCGCCGGGATCGAACTGCTGTCCTACTCGGTGGGTCCCCAGCTGGGCCAGGTCCGCGCGGGCGGCCTCGCCGCGTGGACGGGCCTGCGCACGTCCGTCGCGTGCGGCGGCCTGGCCTGCGCGGGCGCGGTGGGCCTGCTCGCGCTGTGCCTGCCGGGCCTCATGACGTACGACGCGCGGACGAACGAGCACGCGGTACGGATGCGGGAGCGCCGCGCCGAGGCCGCTCCCGCGAAGGCGTGATCACTCCCCCTCGGCGTCCCCGGAGTCCTTCTTGGAGCCGTCGCGCCACCGCGGGTCGTTCTCCCACTCCAGATTCCGTTCGGCCGCCAGCTCCATGGCGTGCTGTGCCTCTTGCGGGGAGGCGTACGGCCCGAACCGGTCCTTGCCCGGACAGTCCGGCCCCTCCTCGACCTTCTTGTGCTCCAGGCAGTAGTACCACTCACCCGGCTTGCCCACGGTTCGCTTCTTGAACAGGGCCATGGACTGCTCCTCTCACCGACCAACGACATGTTCCCCCATGTCCGCTGGATAGACTCGCTGGTATGTCTGGCCAGTCGCTGCTCGTACCGGGGGAACAGTCCCCCATCCGCTCCGTCCCGGGGAACATCCGCCGCCCCGAGTACGTCGGCAAGCCCGCGCCGACCCCGTACACCGGGCCCGAGGTGCAGAGCCCGGAGACCGTCGAGGCGATGCGGGTCGCCGGGCGGATCGCCGCGCGGGCGATGGAGGAGGCCGCGAAGATCATCGCGCCCGGGGTCACCACGGACCAGTTGGACAAGGTGGCCCATGAGTACATGTGCGACCACGGCGCCTACCCGTCCACGCTCGGCTACCGCGGCTTCCCCAAGTCGCTGTGCACCTCGGTCAACGAGGTCATCTGCCACGGCATCCCGGACTCGACGGTCCTGCGGGACGGCGACATCGTCAACCTGGACGTGACCGCGTACATCGGCGGGGTGCACGGCGACAACAACGCCACGTACCCGGTCGGGGACGTGGACGAGGAGTCGCGGCTGCTGGTGGAACGCACCCGCGAGGCCCTCGACCGGGCGATCAAGGCGGTCAAGCCGGGCCGGCAGATCAACATCATCGGCCGGGTCATCGAGTCCTACGCCAAGCGGTTCGGCTACGGCGTGGTGCGGGACTTCACCGGGCACGGCATCAACTCGTCGTTCCACTCCGGGCTGATCATCCCGCACTACGACAGCCCGCACGCCACCACGGTGATGCAGCCGGGCATGACCTTCACCATCGAGCCGATGCTGACGCTGGGCACGCACGAGTACGACATGTGGGAGGACGGCTGGACGGTCGTGACGAAGGACCGCCGGCGCACCGCCCAGTTCGAGCACACGCTGGTGGTCACGGACGACGGCGCGGACATCCTGACCCTGCCCTGACAGCCGCCGCCACCGCCCGCCCGCTCGGCCGCACCCGAGGAGAACCCGCCCCTGCGAGGGCGGGTTCTCTCTTGTACGATTTTACCGACACGCTGTCGGGAAAGTTACCGACACGGAGTGGGTAAACCATTGACTTAGGTAAGCCTTACCTTAGAGGATGTGCCCCATGGACTCTTTCTCGTGCCTCATCCGCACCGCGTCCCACGAACAGCACACGGAGGCGGAGACCTCGACGTTCATGAGCGATCTGCTCGGCGGCCGGCTCGGCGTGGACGCCTACGCCCGCTACACCGAACAGCTGTGGTTCGTCTACGAGGCACTGGAGAGCGCGGCCGAGCGGCTGGCCGGGGACCCGGTGGCGGGTCCGTTCATCCGGCCGGAACTGCTGCGGCTGGCCGCCCTGGAGGAGGACCTGGCGCATCTGCGGGGCCCGGACTGGCGGGCGGGCCTGAGCGCCCTGCCCGCGACCCGGGCGTACGCCGACCGGGTGCGCGAGTGCGCCGCCCGGTGGCCCGGTGGTTACGTCGCCCACCACTACACCCGCTACCTGGGCGACCTGTCGGGCGGTCAGATCATCCGCGACCGGGCGGAGAAGACCTGGGGCTTCGCCAGGAAGGGCGCCGGGGTGCGCTTCTACGTCTTCGAGGAGATCCCCAACCCGGCCGCCTTCAAGCGCGAGTACCGCGAACTGCTGGACGGGATACGGGCGGACGACCTGGAGAAGCAGCGCGTCACGGCCGAGTGCAAGCGGGCGTTCGCCCTGAACACGGCCGTCTTCCGGGACCTGGGCGGGGAGTTCCCGCTCTCGGCCTGACCGCTCTCGCCCTGACCACGCCCGGCCTGACCACGCCCGGCCGGATCAGCGCTCCAGGAACACCCGGCCGCCCAGTTCCACCCAGCCCGCCGGCTGCGGCGCGGTGAGCAGTTGGGACCCCCTGCCCTGGGTGATGTTGAGGGCACGGTCCAGCCGGCCGGTGAGCTGGAGCGCGGCGGCGCCCGTGGCCTCGTCCTCCTCGATGCCGTCACCACGGCCGGGGAAGCCCCGGGCCCGGACCCGCCCGGCCGCCTCGTCCTCCCAGGCCCACGCGTACAACCAGTCGCCGGGCGGGGGCACTTGGAGCGCGTCGACCTCCGCGGGGGTCGCGTACCGGCGCAGGGTGCGCGGCGCGGCCCACTCGGGGCGGGCCTCGATCCAGCAGAACTCGCCGTCCTGGCGGGCGCCCACCGTCCCGGCCGGAACCACGAGTTCGGGCACGTCCAGCAGCCAGGCGGCGCCGACGCACGGGTATCCGGCGAACCGCAGCCGGGTGGAGGGCGTGTAGATGTCGATCACACCGCGCTCGGGGTCGTCCACGAACACGGTCTCGCTGAAGCCCAGCTTGGCGGCGAGCGCCTGCCGGTCGGCGGGCTCGGGCAGCGTGGAGCCGTCGCGGACGACGCCGAGTTCGTTGCCGTAGCCGCCGTGCGGTGCGCAGAAGACGCGCAGTACGTCGTAGTCGGTCACCCGGGAATTGAAACACCGCGCGCACCACGAGCGCGTCCCGCGCGGCAGGGCGCGCTTCCCCACCTGGGCGACCTGAGATCCGGATCACGCACCCCGAGGGCATGAGAAGAGTAAACGTCAGGTAAGTTAGGGCAGCCTCACCAAACCGGATCGTCAGGGAGTCCGCATGCGTGCCGTCCGTCCGACCGTCATCGCCGCCGTCACCGCGGCCGCACTGACCGCCCTCTCGGCCTGCACCGCCAAGAGCGAGGCGAAGAACGGCGAGGCCATCGAGGTCACCGCCGCGGACTCGACCTGCCACACCTCCGCCACGTCGGTCCCGGCCGGCCAGGTCACCCTGAAGATAGCGAACAAGGGCTCCAAGGCCACCGAGGTGGAGATCCTCTTCCCCGACGACCGGATCGTCTCCGAGAAGGAGAACATCGGGCCGGGCACCAAGTACACGCTGACCGCCGAGGTGAAGGCCGGGTCGTACGAGATAGCCTGCCGCCCCGGCATGAAGGGCCACGGCGTCCGGCAGAAACTCACCGTGACCGGTGGCTCGGCGGCGGCCGCGCACGACCCGAAGCTGGACAAGGCGGTCGCCGAGTACCGGCAGTACGCGCAGGACCAGGCCGACGCCACCGTGCCGCTCGCGCGGAAGTTCGCCGACGCGATCAAGGCGGGCGACCTCGACGCGGCCAAGAAGGCGTACGCCCCCTCGCGTCTCGGCTGGGAGCGCACCGAGCCGGTCGCGGAGTCCTTCGGCGACATCGACCCGAAGACCGACACCCGCGCCGACGGCCTGGAGAAGGGCCAGAAGTGGACCGGCTGGCACCGGCTGGAGAAGGCCCTGTGGGCCGACGAGAAGATCGGCGCCGAGGAGAAGACCCTCGCCGACCAGCTGGTGAGCGACCTGAAGGACTGGCAGCGGCGGGTCGGCAAGGCCGAGATCACCCCGACGTCCATGGCCAACGGCGCCAAGGAGCTGCTGGACGAGGTCGCCACCGGCAAGGTCACCGGCGAGGAGGACCGCTACTCGCACACCGACCTGGCCGACTTCGAGGGCAACGTCGAAGGCGCGCGGAAGTCGTACGAGCTGCTCGAGCCGGTCGCCGCCAAGAACGACCCGGCGCTCACCAAGGAGCTGGACAAGCAGTTCACCGCGCTGGACAAGGTGCTGGACGGCTACCGCTCGGACACGACGTCGTACGGCTTCGTCTCCTACGACAAGGTCACCGAGGCCCGGCGCAAGGAGCTGTCGGACGCGGTGAACGCGCTCGCCGAGCCGCTGTCGAAGCTCGCCGCCGCGGTCGTCAAGTAAGGGCCGGGGCGATGACCGAAATCGAGGAGAGCCGTCCCTCGCGCCGCGCGCTGATCGGCTGGGGCGGGGCCGGGATCGCGCTCGGGGCCGTGGCGGCCGGGGGCGCGGTGGCGCTGACGGACGCCGGGTCGGGCACGCCGGACGCGGCCGGGTCCGGGCCCGGGGGCGCGGTGGAGTTCCACGGCGCCCACCAGGCGGGCATCGCGACGCCCGTGCAGGACCGGCTGCACTTCGCCGCGTTCGACGTGAAGACCGACGACCGCGAGGAGTTCGTCCGGCTGCTGAAGGACTGGACGGCCGCGGCCCGGCGGATGACCGCGGGCGAGCCGGTCGGCGAGGGCGCCTACGGCGGGCTCCCCGAGGCCCCGCCGGACGACACCGGCGAGGCGCTGGGCCTCACCCCGTGCCGGCTGACCCTGACCATCGGCTTCGGCCCCTCCCTGTTCGACAGGTTCGGGCTGCGCGACAGGCGGCCCGAAGCCCTCGTCGACCTGCCCGAGTTCCCCGGGGACAACCTGGAGAAGACCCGCACCGGCGGGGACCTGTGCGTCCAGGCCTGCGCGGACGACCCCCAGGTCGCCGTGCACGCCGTCCGCAACCTCGCCCGCATCGGCTTCGGCAAGGTCGCCGTGCGCTGGTCCCAGCTCGGCTTCGGCAAGACCTCGTCGACCACCCCGGACGCGCAGACCCCGCGCAACCTGTTCGGCTTCAAGGACGGCACCCGCAACATCGCGGGCACCGAGACCGACCGGCTGAGGAAGTTCGTGTGGGTCGGCGACGGGGACGGGCCCGACTGGATGAGCGGCGGCTCTTACCTCGTCGCCCGGCGCATCCGCATGAACATCGAGACCTGGGACCGTACGTCGCTCCAGGAGCAGGAGGACGTGTTCGGGCGGGACAAGCGCGAGGGCGCGCCGGTCGGCAAGGCGGGCGAGCACGACGCGCCGTTCCTGAAGGCGATGAAGCCCACCGCGCACGTACGGCTCGCGCACCCGGACGCCAACGGCGGGATCACCGTCCTGCGCCGCGGCTACTCCTTCACCGACGGCACCGACGGGCTCGGCCGGCTGGACGCGGGCCTGTTCTTCCTGGCCTACCAGCGTGACGTGCGCCACGGCTTCATCCCGCTCCAGCGCAAGCTGTCGGCGCACGACGCGCTGAACGAGTACGTCCAGCACGTTGGTTCCGCGGTCTTCGCGGTCCCGCCGGGCGTCCGGGACGCCGATGACTGGTGGGGCCGTTCACTGTTCTCGAAGGAGGCGTAGCCGTGTTCTCCAACTACCTGATCGGTCTGCGGGAGGGGCTGGAGGCGTCGCTCGTCGTCTGCATCCTGATCGCGTACCTGGTCAAGACCGGTCGCCGGGACGCCCTGCGGCCCGTCTGGACCGGCATCGCCGTCGCGATCGCGCTGGCGCTGGGCTTCGGCTGCGCGCTCGAATTCGGCTCCCAGGAGATGACGTTCCAGGCGCAGGAGGCGCTCGGCGGTTCGCTGTCGATCCTCGCGGTGGGCCTGGTGACCTGGATGGTGTTCTGGATGCGGCGCACCGCCCGGCACCTGAGGTCCGAGCTGCACGGCAAGCTGGACGCGGCGCTCGCGATGGGCACCGGCGCGCTGGTCGCCACGGCGTTCCTCGCGGTCGGCCGGGAGGGCCTGGAGACCGCCCTGTTCGTGTGGGCCTCGGTGCACGCGGCGGGCGACGGCACCCCGCGCCCGCTCATCGGCGTCGCCCTCGGCCTCGCCACGGCGGTGGTGCTGGGCTGGCTGTTCTACCGGGGCGCGCTGCGCATCAACCTGGCGAAGTTCTTCACCTGGACCGGCGGCATGCTGGTCGTGGTCGCGGCGGGCGTGCTGGCGTACGGCTTCCACGACCTCCAGGAGGCCGGCTGGATCCCCGGCCTCACCCACCTGGCCTTCGACATCAGCGACACCGTCGAGCCGGACAGCTGGTACGGCACGCTCCTGAAGGGTGTGTTCAACTTCCAGCCGGACCCGACGGTCGTCCAGGTCACGGTCTGGGCCCTGTACTTGGTCCCGGTGCTCACGGTGTTCCTCGCCCCGGTAGGGTTCGCCTCCGGGAAGGGGAAGGTGAAGGAGCCCGATGACCAGGGAACGCAGCCCTCGACGGCTTCGCCGGCGTGACCGGAACACACTGATGGCGGCCGCGCTGGCCGCCTTGTCCTGCACGGCGAGCGGGTGTGTGGTGGTGCACGGGGAGCGCGAGGTGATGCCCGGCGCGACCGTCGCTCAGGCCACGAAGGCGGTGGCCGCTTTCACCGACGCGTACAACAAGGCCGACAAGGCGTACGACAGTTCGCTCGACGCGCCCTACGTCACCGGGCCGCTCGCCGACATCGACGCCGCCCGGCTGAAGGCGGGGCACGCCGGCAGCCCGTCCGGCAACGCGAGTCACGTGCCGCTGAAGCTGTCGGACGTGCGGATCACGATTCCGAAGAAGGCGGGCTGGCCCCGCTGGTTCCTCGCGGACGCCAAGGGCAACAAGGCCGGGAACTACCGCTGGCTGCTGGTGTTCACGCGGGCGGACCTGGGTGAGCGGTGGCGGGTGGCGTATCTGACGCTGGCCGCGCCGGGCGCGGTGCCGGAGTTCAAGAAGGACGGGAACGGGTGGGGCGAGGCGGTGCCGGCGTCCTCGACGGAACTTGCCGTGGCCCCCGCCGACTTGAGCCGCTCGTACGTGAACTACCTGCAGAAGGGCGGCAAGTCGTTCGCCGACGGGCCGAACACGAGCCAGTTGCGGGCCTATCGCCGAAGTCAGGCCCGCAAGCCGGGCCTGGTGCGCCAGTACATCGACCAGCCGCTGACCCATGGCGACTACGCCCCGCTGGCGCTGCGCACGGCGGACGGCGGTGCGCTGGTCTTCTTCACCACGCACCACTACGAGAAGGAGACCGCCGCCGCGAACAGCTCGGTGCCGGCGCCCAGCAAGGCCGTACAGGCCCTCACCACGGGCGAGATCCACCAGTCCCTCACGCTGGAGTCGGTCGCCGGCCAGGCCGCGCTGGACCCGGCGGGCAAGGGGGCGGTGTCGATCGTGGCGAAGGTGAACGGCGTGACCGGGGCGAAGGGCGAGTAGCCCCTCCGGTGGGCCTCTGGGCGCCGGGGTCAGTGGCGCAGGGGCCAGGGCCGGTCGAGGCCGGGGGCGGCCTCCTCGCTGACGTGCCGGGCGCAGGCGTCGGTGAGGGGTTCCAGCAGGGTCAGGGGCTCGGGCAACGGGTGCTCCGGGCCGCGCAGCCAGCGGACCCGCTGGTCCTCACCGGGAAGACGCGCCGGGGGCACGAGGACGTAGGAACCCCGGCAGTGCCAGCGCAGGCCGGGGTGCTCGGCCATCGTCTCGGGGTGGCAGTCCAGCTCGCAGGGCCACCATTCGTCCTCGTCCTCGGGGGTGCCCCGGGTGAGGGTGAAGAACAGCATCCGGCCGTCGTCGCTCTCGGCGACCGGCCCCACCTCGACACCCTGTGCCAGCAGCCGCTCCAGCGCCTCCTGGCCGGCCCGCGCCGGCACGTCCAGGACGTCGTGGACCATGCCGGTCGCGGTGATGAAGTTGGCCTGCGGCTGGTGCCGGGCCCAGCGCTCGATCTGGGGGCGGTCGATCGTGGACTGCGTCTGCCAGGCGAACGACACGGGGTGCCGGGCCGGGGTGGGACAGCCCACGCGGTCGCAGGAACACCGGTAGCCGGGCGCCGGATGGGCGGCGGGGGCGAGCGGCAGTCCCGCTTCGGCGGCGGCGAGCAGCAGGGCCTCACGGCCGCCGTCGTCGGCGACGCCCTCCTTGGGGCGGCGTCCACGCAGCCACTGGGAGAGTTTGCCCTGCCGGCCGCTCCGGCCGCCGAACGTCCCGCTCATCAATCCCCTCGCCTCGCTGGTGTGCGGACAGCATGCCTCATGGTCCCACCTTCGTGCGCTTCGGGGGGCGGCAGGTGGATACGGGGGGAATCGGGCGAGACGTACCTCACACCGTCGGCTCCGGGGGCCAGGCGGAGCCCCAGTCCGTGTCGCGGGCCGCCTTGTACAGGTCGCCGTGGCGTTTGGTGATCGTCGTACGGCACAGTTCCTCGTCCGGTCCGCACAGGTCCAGGAGGACCTGACCCTTGCGGATCTGGGGGCGGCGTACGACGCGGGCGGGGGCGGGCTCGGCGGGCAGGCGGGTGGCGGCGACGTAGGAGAACTTCTCGTCCTCGTAGGCCAGGGTCCCGCCCTTGACCCGGCGGTGCAGGGAGGAGCGGGGGACGCGGGCGGAGAAGTGGCACCAGTCGGTGCCCGGCACGATCGGGCAGGCGGCGCTGTGCGGGCAGGGCGCGGCGACCTCGAACCCGGCGCGGATCAGCCGGTCGCGGGCCTCGATGACCCGGGCGTACCCGGCTGGCGTGCCGGCCTCCACGATCACCACGGCCCGCGCGGTGGCCGCGGCGGTGTCGACGAGCGCGGTGCGGTCGGACTCCTCCAGCTCGTTGAGGACGTAGGACACGGTGAGCAGGTCGGCGGGTTCCAGGGCGAGCGCGGAGCCGATGCGGGCGCGCTGCCAGCGGGCGTCGGCCAGGGCCGGGTTGGCGGCGGCCAGTTCCCGGCCGAGGGCGAGCGCGGGCTCGGCCCAGTCGAGGACGGTCACGGGGCGGGTACCGCCCCAGGTGTCGGTGACCGCCCAGGTCGCGGCGCCGGTGCCGCCGCCGATGTCCACATGGCTGCCGGGGACCCAGCCGGGGACGGCGTCGGCGAACGCCGCGAGGGCCGAGCGCACGGCCTCGAAGGTGGCCGGCATCCGGTAGGCGGCGTAGGCGGCGACGTCGGCGCGGTCGCGGAGGATCGGCGCGTGGGTCGGGGTGTCGCCGCGGTAGGCGGCGATGAGCCGTTCGACGGCGCCGGCGGCCTGGCTGGGAGGGAGTCCGTCGAGCATCTCGGCGAGGCTCCGGCGGAGGATCTCGGCCGGTGGTACGGGGGCGGTCACCTGGAGATTCTATGGCGCGCGGCGAGGGCGGCGGACCGTCCGGAACCCGGCTCCCGGACGGGTACCGCCCGCCCCCTCACACCACCGCCCGCGCCAGCCACGTCCCGATCGCGGCCCTCGGCGCGCTGTCCGCCGGCCTCCGGCGCGGATGCACGGTGTTCGCCAGGAGCACCACGAACGTGTCCGTCGCCCGGTCGAGGACCAGGGACGTGCCCGTGAAGCCGGTGTGGCCGGCGGCGCCGTGGCCGCAGAGGGCGCCCATGAACCAGGGCTGGTCGAGGGCGAAGCCGAGGCCGGGCGGGCGCAGGAGGAGGTCGGTGAAGTCGGGGGCGAGGACGCGGGCGGGGCCGTAGGAGCCGCCGGCGAGCAGGGTGCGACAGAAGACGGCGAGGTCGCGGGCGGTGGAGAAGAGACCGGCGTGCCCCGCGATGCCGCCGAGGGCCCAGGCGTTCTCGTCGTGCACGACGCCCCGCAGCATCCCCCGGTCGGCCTTGGCCCACGGCCGCCACTGGTCCTCGGTGGCCGCGGCCCCCGGGCAGGGCCCGAACCCGGTGGCGGTCATGCCGAGCGGCCGGGTGATGCCGTTGCGCACGAGGACGTCGAGGGTGCGGCCGGTGACCCGCTCCAGGACGAACTGGAGGAGCAGCATGTTCAGGTCCGAGTAGCGGTGGGTGCCGGGCGGGCTCGACGGCGCCTCGGCGCGCAGCATCGTCAGGCGGGCGGTGCGGTCCGGGCAGTCGTACAGCGGGAGTTCGGGGCGCAGCCCCGAGGTGTGGGTGAGCAACTGCCGCACCGTGACCCGGTGTTCGGACAGGGTCCGGAACTCCGGCAGGTAGTGGTCCACTTGGACGTCCATGCCCAGGGTGCCGCGCTCGATCTGCTGCACCGCCGCGACCGAGGTGAACAGCTTGGTCAGGGAGGCCAGGTCGAAGGGGGTGTCGACGGTGACCGGCACCCGGTCCTCGGGCGGCAGTTCGACGCCGGCGTCGGTGTGGGGGTCGTAGGAGGAGTAACGGACCGCCCAGCCCGCCGCCTCGGCCACGGCGATCACGGGTCCGCGCCCGGCCAGCACGACCGCGCCGGCCGCCCAGGGGCGCGGTCCTGCGGTGAGGGCGTGCACCTCGCCGACCAGGTGCCCGAGCGCGTCGGGGGCCAGCCCGGCCCGCCGCGGTGTGTCGGCGCGCAGTCTCGGTGCGCTCAGTTCTCGTCTCCTTCCGACCCCGCGCGGGTGTTCTCCCGCGTGTTCCAGGGACGGCACATTCCCACGAAGCAGGCCCCCGCGACCAGTGCGGCCGCCAGTTGGACGACGGCCATCGGGACCGCGGTGTGCTCCCCGGCGATCCCGACGAGCGGCGAGGCGACCGCGCCGACGAGGAAGGAGGAGGTGCCGAGCAGCGCGGACGCGGAGCCGGCGGCGTGCTTGGTGCGCAGCAGGGCGAGGGTCTGGGCGTTGGGCATGGTCAGGCCCATCGCGGACATCAGGACGAACAGCGCGGCGGCGATGGGCGCGAGGCCCACCGCGCCGAAGACTCCGGTGGACATCAGCAGCAGCGCGGTCGCGGCGAGCGTGATCACCGCGAGCCCGGCCGCCAGCACCTTGTCCAGGCTGACCCGGCCGACCAGCACCTTGCCGTTGATCTGCCCGGCGACCACGAGGCCGACCGAGTTGAGGCCGAACAGCAGGCTGAAGGTCTGCGGGGAGGCGCCGTAGATCTCCTGGACGACGAAGGGGGAGGCGGATATGTAGGCGAACAGCGCGGCGAAGGCGAAGCCGCCGGCCAGCATGTATCCGGTGAAGGGGAGGTCGGCGAGGAGCGTGCGCATCGAGCGCAGCGCGTGGCCCACTCCCCCGCCGTGCCGGCCCGCCGGCGGCAGGGTCTCCGGCAGTCGCAGCCAGACCAGCGCGCCGAGCAGCGCCCCGATCACGGTGAGCACCAGGAACACCCCGCGCCAGTCGGTCACCCGCAGGATCTGCCCGCCGATCAGCGGCGCCACGACGGGCGCGACCCCGGAGATCAGCATCAGGGTGGAGAAGAAGCGGGCCATGGCGACACCGTCGTAGAGGTCGCGTACGACGGCCCGCGCGATGACGATGCCGGCCGCGCCCGCGAGGCCCTGGACCAGCCGGAAGGCGACCAGTGTCCCGACGTTCGGGGCCAGGGCGCACAGGGCGGTCGCGAGGAGGTTCACGGCGAGGCCGGCCAGCAGCGGCCGGCGCCGTCCCCAGCGGTCGCTCATCGGTCCGACGACCAGCTGCCCGAGGGCCATGCCCAGCAGGCACGCGGTGAGGGTGAGCTGGACGGTGGCGGCGGGCGCGTGCAGGGACCGGGTGACCTCCGGGAGGGACGGGAGGTACATGTCCATGGCGAGCGGGGGCGTCGCGGTGAGGCCGCCGAGGACGAGGGTGACGAGGAGGCCGGTGCGGCGGGCGGCGGGGGGTGCGGTGGTGTGGTCCGTGTCGTCCGTCCGCGGTGCCGGTGCCGCCGCGTGCTCGGGCATGGGTCCCCTCCCTGGGTCGAGGCGTCCGGGCCGGGACGCCTTGCTTGAAACTTCCACTGAAACGTGACTCCTATGTTCCCAGTTCGGACGGACCGCCGAGGAACACGGCAGGGGAACGTACGTACGACGAAGCGGGCGCCTACTCTCCGTGCCATGACTGACACCCAATCGAAGATCGCGGTGGTGACCGGCGCCGGTTCCGGGATCGGCCGGGCGGTCGCCGTGGAGCTGCTGCGCACCGGCTGGTCGGTGGCGCTGGCCGGACGACACGTCGAGACACTGGCGCAGACGGCGGCGCTCGCGCCCGGGGCGCCCTCGATCGCCGTACGCACCGACGTGGCGCGGCCCGAGGACGTGGCGGCGCTGTTCGCGGCCACCGTGGACCGGTTCGGCCGGCTGGACCTGCTGTTCAACAACGCGGGCACGTTCGGGCCCGGCGGGGTCCCGGTCGAGGAACTCCCCTACGACGCCTGGCGGCACGTGGTGGACACCAACCTCAACGGGGCGTTCCTGTGCGCGCAGACGGCGTACCGGACGATGAAGGAGCAGAGCCCGCGAGGCGGCCGGATCATCAACAACGGCTCGATCTCCGCGCACGCGCCCCGCCCGCACTCGGTCGCCTACACCGCGACCAAGCACGCGCTGACCGGCCTCACCAAGTCCCTCTCCCTGGACGGGCGTCCGTACCGGATCGCGGTCGGGCAGATCGACATCGGCAACGCGGCCACCGAGATGACGCGGCGGATGAGCACCGGCGTGCTCCAGGCGAACGGCGAGACGGCACCCGAGCCGATGATGGACGTGGCCGAAGTGGCGCGCACTGTACGGCACATGGCGGAGCTGCCGCTGGAGGCGAATGTGCAGTTCGCGACGGTGCTGGCGACGGCGATGCCGTACATCGGGCGCGGCTGACCCCCAACTCCCCCCGTAGGTACGCACATACGTGCCACCGGAATTCCAACACCTCGGGTATTGCGACCGGTTGGGGCTCTGTGCTCAACTCTTCTCCACAAGAGCTTCACACTTGGGGCAGACGTATTCCGAGACCATCGCGAGGGGGGATACGGCGGTCGTCCCACCGCGCCGGCCATCAGACCGGCGGCGGGACGACCGCCGTACGACGTCAGCGCCGGTGCCGGCCGCCGCCCGGCTGGTCCGTCGGAGCCGGGGGCTCCAGCGGGTCCGGCTCCGCCGCGCGCGGCGCGGGGGCCCTGCGGGTGCCGGCCGCCTCCCGGGCTTCGAGGACCCGGCGGCGGCGCCGCAGCAGGAAGCCGCCCGCCGTCGCGAGCAGGACCGCCGTACCCGCCGCGCCCTCCACGAGACGCCCGGCGGAGGGGCCCTTGGCCGATGTGCCCGCCGCGCCGGCCGCGCCCTGCCCGCCCGCGTGCGCGGGCGCCGGGGACGCGGTCGCGCCGCCCTCGCTGAGCGGCTCGACCAGCGCGCCCACCGGCTGGGCCGTACGGCCGTGGGTGAAGCCCCAGTCGAGGAGGGCGGCGGTCTGCTCGTAGACGGCGTTGCTGCCGGTGGCCGGGTGCATGACCGTCACCAGCAGGGTGCGCCCGTCGCGGGTGGCGGCACCGGTGAAGGTGTTGCCTGCGTGGCTGGTGTAACCATTCTTCACGCCGATCAGGCCGTCGTACGTCTTCAGGCCCCACGCCCCGGTCAGCAGGCGGTCGGTGTTCTGGATCTGGAAGGTCTTCTTGCCGCCCGCCGGGAAGTTCGCGGTGCGGGTGCCGCAGTAGCCCCGGAAGTCGGGGTCCTTCAGCCCGTGCCGGGCGAAGAGCGTGAGGTCGTACGCCGAGGACAGCTGGCCCGGGTGGTCGAAGCCGTCGGGGCTGACCACATGCGTGTCGAGGGCCTGGAGGTCCCGCGCCCTGGCCTGCATCTCGGCGACGGTCCTGGCGATGCCGCCGTTCATGTGCGCGAGGACGTGCACGGCGTCGTTGCCGGAGCGCAGGAAGACGCCCTGCCACAGCTGCTCGACGGTATAGGTGATGCCCGCCTTGATCCCGACCAGGCTGGAGCCGGCCGGGACGTCGGAGATGTCGGAGTCCTTGACCGTGTACTTCTCGGCGCGGTCGAACTTCTTCAGCACCGTGTCCGCGAACAGCATCTTCAGCGTGGACGCGGGCGCGAGGCGCTGGTGGGCGTTGAAGGAGGCGAGCACCTCACCGGTCGTACCGTCGGCGACCAGCCAGGCGCGGGCGGTGAGCCGCTTGGTGGGCACCGCGCCGGCACCCTGCACCTGGAGCCCGCGGCGGGCCAGCCGGCCGCCGCCGATGGCGGTGGCCGGGGACGCCGCGAAGGCCGGGGCGGCCGCGGACAGCGGGAGGGCGGCGGACATGGGAAGGGCGGCGGCCGTCAGCCCGAGGACGGCACGCCGGCTGAGCCGGGAGGATTCGCGCACCCCGGGACGGTACACCGCGCCGAGCAGCGGATTCGGCACCGAAGGGCGGTGACGGCCAGGGAATTTGCCACGTTATGAAAATCTGACCGGATAACGTGACGTGGCCGACGTGAGCAGCTTCACGCCTGACCGGTCTCGAAGCGCGCGATCCGTCCGTCCTCGTCGACGGTGAAGCTCCACCGGGTGTTCATCTCGCCCCACGTGTCGTTGCGGTAGCGGGCGACCAGGGCGCGACCGCCACGGGACTCGTTGTCGACGTCGATATGACCGTGGGACGAGAAGATCTCCCGGTCGATCCAGTCGGCGAGATCGCGGTCGGAGCCGTCGTCGGACATGGTCGCGTCCGGCGCGAGCAGCGCCAGGAAGCCCTCGCGGTCATGGGCGTTGACGGCGTTGACGAAGGCCCGGACGGCCGGATCGCTGAGTTTGGCTGGCTGAATCGTCATGGCGTCAGGCTCACACCGGGGCCCTGGCACCGCCACCGGAGCGCGGGGCGAGATTCGTCCGATGGTGCGACCGGAGTGACGGTGGTAACACGGGGAGGAGTTCTGCCGTACGGGCATTTCCCCGTCTTCGTCTCTGTCGCCTCGGCCTGGGAGCCACCATGACCTGTTACGACCGGCGTGATCTGGGCCTGCTGCTGCTCCGGCTGGGCACCGGCGGGGTACTGGCGGCACACGGTGCGCAGAAGCTGTTCGGCTGGTTCGGCGGCCACGGCCTGGAGGGCACCGGCCAGTTCATGGAGTCCGTCGGCTACGCCCCCGGCAAGGCGAGCGCCACGGCGGCGGGCCTCGCGGAGACCGGCGGCGGCACCCTGCTCGCCCTGGGTCTGGCCACCCCGGCGGCGGGAGCGGCGGCCGCGGGCGCGATGGCGGGCGCGGCGGCGGTCCACGCCCCCAACGGCTTCTTCGCCCAGGCGGGCGGCTACGAGTACGCGGCCACCCTGGGCCTCGCCACGGTGGGTCTCGCGATCACCGGCCCCGGCCGCCTCTCCCTCGACCACGCCCTCGGCCACGTCCTCAACCGCGGCTGGATGGTACCGGCCGCCCTCGCGGCGACGGCGGCGGGCACGGCGGTGGTGGTGGGGGCACGGACGCGACGGGTCCGGGCGAAGACGGAGGGCAAGCAGGAGGCGCTGTTCGATGAGGTCGAGCAGTCCTAGGAGGAGTGGATCTCCATCGTCCACGACGTGCCGGGCGGCCGCGCATGGCAGGCTGCCCCGCATGACCGACCAGCACTCGACCCCCCTCCCCCTCTGGCCCGCCATCGACGAACTCTTCTCCCGCCTGGAGGCCACCCGGACGGCCCAGCCCGGCCGGGAGGCCCTGCTGCTGCGCATCCTCAAGCTGTCGGAGGAGGCCGGCGAGGTCGCGGAGGCGGTGATCGGCGCGACCGGCCAGAACCCGCGCAAGGGCGTCACCCACACCTGGGAGGACGTCCAGGCGGAACTGTGCGACGTGGTCATCACCGCCCTGGTGGCCCTGCGGACCCTGACCCCGGAGGCGGGGGATGTGTTCGAACGGCATCTGAAGCGGGTGCGGGAGCGGCCGCTGAAGCCGTCGGTGTAGCTCGCGAACGGTTCAGTCGTCCTCGAAACGCCAGAGCACCAGGACGTTCTCGTCCGACACCCCGATGAGGCAGATGTCGATGGTGGGGCCGGCGAGGACATTGGCGTGGAACGACGAGGCCAGGAAATCGGCCTCCGCACCGTCCTCCGCGTGCCCGTGGTTGGTGAAGAAGCGCGCGCTGTCCCCCACGGCTCCCAGGACTTCTCGCAGACAGGCGTCGCGTTCCGCGTTCGGCACGCGAAGGGAGGGATGGGGGCCGTACAGAAGAGATCCGACCGAGATCAGCCCGGCCAGCTCCAGAGCCTGGGTGGGGAAGATCTCCAGGAGGCTGTCCCGCAATTCCCCGGAATCAACCTGCCGGAGTGCGGGACTTCCCTGGATCGTGTTCATCACAGTGTCGTGCCAGTCCGATTCCCCGCGGGCGGCGAGCGCGGCGAAGCAGGAGCGTCCGTCGAAGCACCCTCGCGCGCAGACCGGCAATTCTGCCCTGCTTTCCGTCATAACTCCTCCCCGCGCCGCTCGCTTGCCACGGCCAAGGTGTGAATGATCCGGGCCGGCGGGGCCGAGCCAATGGGGTCGTCCACGTAAGGCTCCAGTAATCCACAGATACCGAATCCGTCACGCGATCACCCTGATTCCAGCCCGTCAAGGTGCAGGAACTGCTCGACTCAGCTCTCACCGACCAGCACGGCCAGTTGTCCGGCGACGACCGCCAGCCAGCCGCTGGGTGAGTAGGGGGCGGGGGGATCGACCTCCATGCCGAGTTCCGCGACGGCGAGGGCGTGGTCGGACTCGTCCAGGTCCAGCGCGAGCAGTTCCTGCAGCTCTCCGACGAGGCGGGCCACGAGCTGCCGGTCGGTGGAGTTCCGGTAGTCCTCGACGGCGGCATGATGGTCGTCGAACTCGTCCGGCATGTCCTGGGAGAACCATCCCCCGAGGAACTGTCCCAGCTCCGGGAAGCGGGCGTGCCACTCCCAGTGGGTGGCGGGGACCGCGGGCGGCGGCACCTCTCCCGTCTCGATGCTGTGCCTGATGTGGTCGGCGAGGCAGCGCAGCCAGGCCTGGATCTCGCCCTGGGCCAGGCCGACATCGGGGATGGCGTAGAACTCGCCGAGCCGCAGCCGGAGCCGTCCCGGCGGACTGTCGGCGTACTCCCGCAACTGCCGCTCGGCGGCGGCGAGGGCCCACGGCCGGCTGTGCCAGGTGTGCCGGAGGTAGGCGGTCAGAGCCGGGCCGGGCCGCTCCGGGGTGTCGTCCGCGGGCTGCCCGAGGTAAGCGCGCATGACCTGGTCGAGCTCGCCGTAGCGGCGGTCGTGTTCGAGGGGGCTCAGGGGCACGGTGGTCAGCCTCTACGGGTCTACGGGTCTACAGATGGATCGGGAACGTGGACTGCACGGTGAAGCCGTGCGGGCGTGTGGGGTCCCGCCTGAGGACCACCCGGGCGGCCCGCACCTCGACGGGCTCCCGGCCCGCCAGCATCATCGCCTGCAACAACACCCGCCCGACCGGCTCCTCCCGCGCGGGCCAGGCCGCCTCGATACTCAACCGCGCCCGCGTGGACTGCGCGAGCCAGCGGTGGATGAGCTGCTCATTGGCGGTGACGACCTGCTGGGTGGCCCATTGGGCGGTGTCGCGGTCGGGGTAGGTGGCGGATCGGGTACGCATGATGGATTTCAGTCCTCGAAGAAGGTCCAGAAGACTCCGACCTCAGAATCGGAAACGACGACGAGGCCGCAGTCTGTGGTGAACTCGGACAGGCAATTCCACTCGGTTTCAGGATTCATGAGATTGGCGTTCGGATCATTCCGAGCCTCGGCCGCATTCGTATAACATCTGACATCCTGACCGAAGCGGGAGAGAATTCTATTGGCACAGGCCATAAGTCGTTCTTCGCGGTCTGCGAAATCCGGAATGTTGGCCGACTGATAGAACTCCCCTTGCAAGGCGACCAGCAGCTGTGCGGCGGATTCCCTCCCCACCGGGTACAGGAGACTGTCGAATTCTTCGAGGCGCAGATCGGCGAACGGCTTCTCGTCGGTCATCGCGGTGGCGCTGCTCGGCGGGGGGATGATCAGGGCACTCCAGCCACGCGGATCCTTGGCCTTGAGCATCATGACCGCCTGCACGTCTCGGCGCCAGTCGTCCTGTGTCCGCGGACCCACCGCCGCGAAGGCGAAAGCCCCTCCGAATAATTCCAGCAGGCCGGCCTGCCAGGCAGCGGAATCGAGCACCCTGTCCCCTTTCGTGGCTACGGCTGAACCGTGTCGCTGGGCATCGAAGTGAGTACGACATACGGCTTCAGCCGACACCCCCTCCCGGATGTCCGCTCCGGGACGTCCAGAGTGGTGAGTGAGATTCCTTCAGATGATCGACGCAGTACCGGGCGAGCAGTGGGAAGAAGTCGAGGAAGTCCTCGCTGCCCGCCCCGCCTCCCATCACCTCACAGAAGAACGCGTCCATCTGCTCCTCGGTATGGAAAAGAGCGAGAGCCTGGGCGCACTCGGCCACGACACTCGGCAGCTGCCACGGGCACCTCGGGTGCATCTCCTCGATGAACAGGAGGATTCCCTCCTCAACGGTGGAGTCCTGCATGTCGTCGCTGATCGCCACGCCGTCCTGACCCCAGTAGATCGGCAGAATCTGAGCGAAACGCGGGAAACGCAGAAGCAACTCATCCGTACCCAGCGGAAAATCTCCGGAGGACCGCCAATCACCGCTCTCCAGATGCCCGGCGATCTCCCGGAGAACCTGAGGCGTGCGGTCTTCGGTCTCCGCGCGAGGAATCCGGCCCAGCGCTTCGTCGTCGGGACGAACCTCGAACAGATCGGCGGCCACGCGGAGTTCGGCGGCAATCTCCCGCAGGTTCCGGCCGCCGTCCTGCTCGGCGGTCCGCATTCCACGGATGAGGGGAAACAGCCGCGTCCGCCATTGAGCGGAGTCATCGGGAATCCTTGCGTCCCACCCGTCATACGGAGCCAAGAGTACGCGAGCCCCCTGAAGGCTCCAGTAATCCACAGATCTCGAGTTCGTCACGCGATCATCCTACTTCTTGCACATTTTTCGGCATTGAGGTCATCACGGTGAAGGGAGGATCAAGGTCTCCGTTGTAGATGAGTCGCGTCTCGACCCCCTTCACCGACCTCGCCCTGTCCGCCGGGAAAGGATCGCTCTTCAGCTCCGCCTTGCTGATGCTCCGGCCACTGTCTCCGTACGGAGTGCTGGGGACGCTGATGTCCAGGCGTTGCTGCTTCTCGGGATCATTTTCCTTGTGCTTGGCGATCCATTCGCTGATCTCCTTGGAGTTCTGATCGATGTTGTACTGCGTCATCTTCTGCGCGGAATCCAGGTCGGAGAAGGTCGACGCCTCCCCGACCTGGGGCTGGCCATAAGGCCAGTCCGTACCCGGGCGAGGCGGTTTCTTGAGCTCGTCCCGCAGACGTTGCGCCAACTGCTCATCGGTCAGGCCGACATGCTTGGTGACGGTGTGCGAGTTCTCCATCCACTCCGTCGAGGCCAGATCGACCTTGTACACCCCGTGGTTCGCGTCACCCGGCGTGCTCCATTTGTGCTCGTTCTTGAAGTCGTTGAGCGAGCGCGCCCCGAACGCCTCGGCCCGCGCCTCTTCCGCCACGTAGGTCGGAGCGCTCAGCGCCGCCTCGTTCAGCTCGGGAACGAGTGCCCGAAGCTTCTCCGCCCCCTCGTGGAACGCCTTGTTGTAGTCGTCCACCGCCTTGTCCGCCCCGGACTTGTCCATGTGCGAGCGGAAGACCATGACGATCTTGCCGAACGTGGCGACAGCGGCCACCCTGGTGAACTCTTCCCAGCTGAAGCCGTCGGGCATCAGGTCCTTGACCGTGGCCTTGGCCGCCTCGGTGGCGAGGTGCTCGGTGGTCTTGCGGCACTTCTCCGCGGCGGTCGCCACATCATGGAATGCCGTCTTCATGTCGTCGCCGGTCTTCTTCAGGACCTCGATGATGGGCCGACGGGCGGACGGCGCCATCGATGGATTGGTACGCCAGTCCCGGCCACCGGTGTCCTTGGGACCCATGAAGCCGCCGTCCGGCTGCCAGCTTCGCCCCCAGGCGGTGGTCCCCCAGATCGACTGGCAGAAGGCGTTCATGGCGGCCTGCCACTCACTGTTGCCGCTGTCGGTCAGATAAGCCACGCAGCCGGTGAACGACTCGGCGGACTTCTGCGCGGATTTTCCCGCGGCTTCCCAGACGTTTCCGATACTGCGCAGATCGTCGGTCTCGGCTCCCGGAGTGATCTCGGCCGTCTTGCCCAGCCTCAGGCCCTCCTCGATGGCAGGCTTGATCAAGCCGGCCAGGAAGTCCGGGACATCGCCGATCGCACCCACGAAGGGGATGTCCGAGCCATCGCCCGTCCCCGTCCACTTGATCTCGGCGACCGGACCGTAGGACACATTGCCAACGCCGATCGGAGGGTCCCTGCGCGGTGGTGGCCCGTAGACACCGCGGGACGCCCAGTCGGCCGCCATGTAGTTGTTCGCGGTGAGGGTCAGCCCAACAGCGACCCCACCGATGCTGGCCACGGCTTTCGCCCAGACCTCCAGGAACAGCTTGGCGACCTCGCCGTACGCCTGCGCGAAGTCGTCGGGGCCTGACCCCTTTCCAGCCGCTTGCCGGTGATTCACCTCCTCGACCAGGTGCGTGGCGGCCTTGTGGAAGGTGAATTGTTCGTCGCGGACGAGCGCGGACGTGTAGTAGACGTGACCGGGTTCGATATGGAAACCCTTGCCGCTGAGGTTGAAAGGGTGG
>NZ_LBDA02000030.1 GCF_000980885.2 Streptomyces malaysiense
TCCTTCAGCAGGTTGGCCAGGCTCTCATTGCTCACGACATCCGCCTTTCGAGGGTGTCCGATGTGTCCCAGGCCACAGCTCATCAGACGTGAGGGGGCGGTGACAAGGGTCGTCGGAAAAATTGGTTTAGACCTGTGCGATGGAAGAGGGGAGGGGTGGAGTAACGGTTCGTAAAGGATCAGTAATGCCACGTAAAGATCATGTGTGACTTTTCGGGGCAAATAGGCGAGTCGATCCCCCGCGGGAGTGAATAAATCATTTGATCGGCTTGTCGTACTACTTCCTTCTCCGGTCCATGTGATCTTGGGCTGCGCCGTTGGTTCAAACCCGGCGGATCACCATAAAAGGCCCTCAACAGCATTCGTCCGAGAGAAGGAAGAAGGTGGGCGGAACATGGCCGCCAACCAGAGGATCGCCATCGGCGTGGTCGCCGCGGCCTGTGCCGTCTCGCTCACGGCGTGCGGGACCGGCGCTCATGGCGCGCGGGAGGGGACGTCCGGCCCGCGCAAAGGGGCGCCCGCGGCGCCCGCGCCCGAGAGCGTGCTCCGGCTGATCGGCGACGGATCGACCGCGTACACCGGCACACAGCCCCACCTGCCCAGGCCCGAGCGGCTGAAGCCCGGTCAGAAGCCCCCGCAGTTCGTCGTCTTCTCCTGGGACGGCGCGGGCGAGGACAGCCAGAAGCTGTTCTCGCACTTCCGCAAGGTCGCCAAGGAGAACAACGCCAACATGACGTTCTTCCTCAGCGGTGTCTATCTGCTGCCGGAGGACAAACGCGACCTCTACAAGCCCCCGCAGCACTCGCCGGGCAGCTCCGACATCGGCTTCAACGACCAGCAGGGGATCAGCGACACCGTCAAACAGGCCCGGCTCGCCTGGCTGGACGGCAACGAGATCGGCACCCACTTCAACGGCCACTTCTGCGGGCCCGACGGCGGGGTCGGCACCTGGTCGGTGGACGAGTGGAAGAGCGAGATCACCCAGGCCAAGCAGTTCGTGGAGAACTGGAAGACCAACTCCGGCATGAAGAACGCGGCCCCGCTGCCCTTCGACTACGACAAGGAGCTGATCGGCGGCCGTACCCCCTGCCTGGAGGGCCGGAAGAACTTCGTACGGGCGGCCGCCCAGATGGGCTTCCGCTACGACTCCAGCGGGATCGACAACCAGCTCTGGCCGAAGAAGAAGGACGGCCTGTGGGACCTGTCGATGCAGCTGGTCCCCTTCCCCGGGCACGACTTCGAAGAGCTGACCATGGACTACAACTACATGATCAACCAGTCGGGCACGAAGACCCAGGGCGACCCCGACAAGTTCGACTACTGGGGCGACCAGGTGCGCGACAGCCTCCTCCAGGGCTTCGACCGGGCCTACGACGGCAACCGCGCGCCCCTCGTCATCGGCAACCACTTCGAGTCATGGAACGGCGGCACCTACATGCGCGCCGTCGAGGACGTGGTGAAGAAGGTCTGCGGCAAGCCCGAGGTGCGCTGCGTCTCCTTCCACCAGCTGGCCGACTGGCTGGACGCCCAGGACCCCAAGGCCCTGGAGAAGCTGCGGGGCCTGAAGGTGGGCGAGGCACCCAAGCAGGGCTGGGCGTCCTTCCTCTCCGGGCACCCGGCCCCGGCGCCCAAGGGAGTCCCCGGGGCGCCGGCCGTCAAGGGGTAGACACCGGGCGGGAGTCGTCAGGCGGGGGTCGACACGCCCGCCTCCACACCCGCTTCGAGGCCCTCGCCGAGCACGAAGTCGGGGTCGACCTGCGCCGCCAGGTCGGCCCCGGTGCGCTCGTTGCCCCACGACTCGGCGTTCTTCAGGTGGAAGTGCACCATCTGGCGCATGTAGCGCTCCCGGTCCCGCCGCTCGTACATGGCGTCCGCGGTGGCCCTCAGGGTCGCCAGCGCACGGGCGTTGGCCTCCTCCAGGAGGTCGAACCGCGGCGGGCGGCCCTTCTCCATGGCCCGCACCCAGTCCGAGCGCCCGACCGTGACCAGCAGGTCGTCCCCGACCTCCGCGCGCAGGAAGTCGATGTCGTCCTGTTCCTGGATCTTGTTGCCGACGACCTTCAGGGCGACGCCGAAGTCCCGGGCGTACTCCTTGTACTGGCGGTAGACGGAGACTCCCTTGCGGGTCGGCTCGGCGACGAGGAACGTCATGTCGAAGCGGGTGAACATGCCGGAGGCGAAGGAGTCCGAGCCCGCGGTCATGTCGACCACCACGTACTCGTCGGGGCCGTCGACCAGGTGGTTCAGGTACAGCTCCACCGCTCCGGTCTTGGAGTGGTAGCAGGCGACGCCGAGATCGGCGTCGGTGAAGGGGCCGGTGACCATCAGGCGGACGGCGCCGCCGTCGAGCTCCACCGGACGCGCGCAGGCGTCGTAGACCGGATTGGGCTCGCGCACCCGCACCAGCCGCGAACCGTGCCCCGGCGGGGTCGTCTTGATCATGGTGGCGGCGGAGGCGATGCGCGGGTTGCCGCCGCGCAGGTAGTCCTTGATCAGCGGCAGCCGCTCGCCCATGGCGGGCAGCGCGGCCGCCTCGGCCTCGTCCAGGCCGAGCGCGGGGCCGAGGTGCTGGTTGATGTCCGCGTCGATCGCGACAGCGGCGGCCCCGGACGCGGCGAGGTGGCGGATGAAAAGGGAGGAGAGCGTGGTCTTGCCGCTCCCGCCCTTCCCGACGAAAGCAATTTTCATGTTCACCAAGCGTAGTTGCGTGATGGCTGTAGGTGGCATGGTTGAGTGAAGAAGACCACTCCTTCGTGGGGTCTGCCGATCGGGTGCGTACTGTCGTACCCATGAGTACGACAGGTGCGACCCCCGATCCGCTCGCGGCCCTGGGCGCACTGCCCGGCGTGGCCGAGTCCGTGGAGTCCGTGCGCAAGGCCGTGGACCGGGTCTACGGGCACCGGATCATGCGCCGCCGCAGCAACGAGATCACCTCGGAGGCGGCCCTGCGCGCCGCCCGCGGCTCGGCGGCGCTGTCCGGCGCCGACTGGGCGCTGGAGGAGGTGCGGCGGCGCACCGACTTCGGCACCGACGACGAGGCACGCGTCATGGGCGCGGCCCTGCGGCTGACGGCCGAGGCGGGGCAACTGCTGTCCATCTGGCGGCAGTCGCCGCTGCGGGTGCTGGCCCGACTGCACATGGTGGCCGCGGCGAGCGACGAGAGCCGGGTGGGGCGCCCGCGTCAGGCCGGCGAGGCGGTGGACGAGCCGCTGATCGAGCTGCCGCTGCCGGACGCGCGGGAGGTCTCCGGGCGGCTGGACGGCCTCGCGGACCTGATCGTCGCGGGCAGCTCCGCCCCGGCCCTGGTGACGGCGGCCGTGGTGCACGGCGAACTGCTCGCGCTGCGCCCCTTCGCCTCGCACAACGGGCTGGTCGCGCGCGCCGCCGAGCGGATCGTGCTGATCGGCAGCGGCCTGGACCCCAAGGCGGTCTGCCCGGCCGAGGTCGGCCACGCGGAGCAGGGGCGCGCCGAGTACCTGGGGGCGCTGGACGGCTATGTCTCGGGCACTCCCGAGGGCATGGCGGCGTGGATCGCGCACTGCGGGCGCTCGGTCGAGTTCGGGGTACGGGAGTCGACGGCGGTGTGCGAGGCGCTTCAGCGCGGCGCGGCCTGAGGTTTCGCGCCGGGGTGAGGTTTCGCGTCGGGGCGCGGACAGAGATGCGGCGGTACGAATGCTCGTACCGCCGCTGGCATGAGCACCGGGTTACCAAGCGTCCTCGATGACTTGCCCATCAGGACGGGGACTTTGCCCGTACCTGGTGCGGCTGGCCCGTATTCGACGGGTCGACGTCGCGTGGGTGCCCGGTGTTCATGCAGTGGTCCGTGGGCCAAATGCGTAGTGACTGGGGATCCTCTCGGATGTCCATGGTCGCGCGGGCCGCTGACTTCTTTGTACCGCGCGGTGCGGACAAGCGGAACCCCCGCCCGCACTTCTTTACTTTCAGGTGCGAGCAGGTGCGAGCAGGGGCGAAGGGGACACCCGGCGGCGTTGTGGCGCGTGATCCGTCAGGCGTTGCCGCGGCGGCGGTTGGCGTACCAGACGAGTCCGGCCGTCGCGGCCGCCGCGCCCACGGCGGCCGCCGCGACCAGCGCGGGGCGCGGCGGTACGGAGAGGGTGGGCAGCCGCTTCTTGAGCGGGACCGGGCGGCGGAACTCCAGTACCGGCCAGTCCCGCGCGACGGCCTCGCGGCGCAGCGCCCGGTCCGGGTTGACGGCGTGCGGGTGGCCGACCGCCTGGAGCATCGGCAGGTCGGTCGCCGAGTCGCTGTAGGCGAAACAGCGGTCGAGGTCGTAGCCCTCGGAGACGGCGAGTTCCCGGATCGCCTCCGCCTTGGTCGGGCCGTAGGCGTAGTACTCCACCTCGCCGGTGAAGCAGCCGTCCTCGCCGACGACCATGCGGGTGGCCACCACCCGGTCCGCGCCCAGGAGTTCACCGACCGGCTCGACCACCTCGGCGCCCGAGGTGGATACGATCACCACGTCCCGGCCGGCCGTGTGGTGCTCCTCGATGAGCGAGGCGGCCTCGTCGTAGATGATCGGGTCGATCAGGTCGTGCAGGGTCTCGGCGACGATCTCCCGCACCTGCTGCTGGTTCCAGCCCCGGACCATGTCCGAGAGATAGGCGCGCATGCGTTCCATCTGGTCGTGGTCCAGACCGCCGACCAGGAACACGAACTGGGCATAGGCGGTGCGCAACGCGGCCCTGCGGTTGATCAGCCCGCCTTGGTAGAAGGACTTGCTGAAGGTGAGTGTGCTGGACTTCGCAATGACCGTCTTGTCCAGGTCGAAGAAGGCCGCAGCGCGAGGCAAGGAGTGGTTTTCCACGTCCCCGAGCATAGGCGCCCACCATTCGGCGTAAGGTGGGGCGCGTGGGTTTGCCTGAGAAGGCTCTCGGGTACACCATGGAAGTCACGGATCGTTCGCGACCGTGCTAACCCGGTCCGGCTCCTCCCCCCCCGAGTCGGCCGTGGGGACGACCCCCGCTCTCCCCCCCGGCGGGGGTCGTCGCATGTCCGGACGCGTTTTTGCCCCTCTTTCCTTCCCTCGTACGGCCGAGCGGCCGACGCCGACGCGTCGAGACCGCCGCTTCCGCGCGCCCACGATCCGTTACTCCGGGTAATCGTAGGGCTGCGCTACGGATGCCGCACAGGGGTCGGTGCCGACGTCACCGGTATGGGTGACGGAGTTATTCACAGGACCTGAGTTGTCCACGGTTTTCCACCAAGATCCACACGATTTCCCGGATCGCCGCACTGTGATTCCCACGCGCTCCCGCCGCGGCGAGTTCACGGCCGGTTCCGTTTGCGGGAGGCGTATGGCCGATTCCGGTCGGCCTTCACACAGCCGTTCATGTCGCCGTTCATATGGAAGCCGCCCGCCGGTTCTCCAGATGTCGGGAAATCGCGTGGCCGCGGGGCCGCGCGGCGAAGGGGGAACACCGTGTCCGGAACCATCACCCATGACCCGCCGCCCGCCTGTGGCGGCAGCCCGCTCATCGTCACCGAGGACGCCGCGCTCCTGGACGATCTGCTGCGGCTGTGCGCGGCCGCGGGCGCGACTCCCGAAGTCCGTCACGTCGTCCCCGACCAGGGGGACACCTGGGCGGCGGCCCCGCTCGTGCTGGTCGGGGACGACGCCGCCCACCGTCTGCTCGGGGCCGCGCGCCGGCGCCAGGTCGTGCTGATCGGCCGCGACCAGGACGACCCGGACGTGTGGCGGCGCGGCATGGAGATCGGCGCCGACCATGTCCTGATCCTGCCCGACGGCGAGCAGTGGCTGGTCGACCGGATCGCCGATGTCGCCGAGGGAGCGGGCCGCCCGGCCCTCACCGTCGGTGTGATCGGCGGCCGGGGCGGGGCCGGCGCGTCCACCCTGGCCTGCGCGCTCGCCGTCACCGCCGCCCGCGAGGGGCTGCGCACCCTGCTCGTGGACGCCGATCCGCTCGGCGGCGGGCTCGATGTGCTGCTCGGCGGCGAGGGCGCCGAGGGACTGCGCTGGCCGGCCTTCGCCGCCTCCCGGGGCCGGGTCGGCGGCGGCGCCCTGGAGGAGTCGCTGCCCGCGCTGCACTCCCTGCGGGTGCTCAGCTGGGACCGGGGCGACTGCGTCGCCGTGCCGCCCCAGGCCGTGCGCGCGGTGCTCGCCGCCGCCCGGCGCCGCGGCGGCGCCGTCGTGGTCGATCTTCCCCGCCGCCTGGACGACGGGGTGGGCGAGGTCCTCGCCCAGCTCGACCTGGCCCTGCTCGTGGTCCCCGCCGAACTGCGGGCGGTCGCCGCGGCCGGCCGGATCGCCGGCGCCGTCGGCATGGTCGTCCGCGATCTGCGGATCGCGGTGCGCGGTCCGTACGCGCCCGGCCTGGACGACCGTGAGGTGGCGCGCCTGCTCGGCCTGCCGCTCGCGGGGGAGGTGCCGGCGGACCCGGGGCTGCTGCGGCCGAGGGGCGGGGGGAGACCGCCGGGCGCGAGCGGGCGCGGCCCACTGGCCCGGTTCTGCCGGGAGTTCTGGGAGCGGGCACTGGTGGAGTCCGGGGGTGCGCGGTGAGTTTCGAAGCTCTCGACCAGGCCGCCCTGCTCGACGGGGTGCGCCGGCGGCTCGCCGAGAGCGGCGCCGAACCCACCCCGGCGCGGGTGGCGCAGGCGCTGCGCGCGCAGGGGCGGGTGCTCGGGGACGCCGAGATCCTCGGAGTGGCCGAGCGGCTGAGATCCGAACTCGTCGGAAGCGGGCCCCTGGAGCCGCTGCTCGCGGACCCCGGGGTGACCGACGTCCTGGTGTCCGCGCCCGACCGGGTGTGGGTGGACCGGGGCGGCGGTCTGGAGCTGACACCGGTGACCTTCCCCGACGCGGCGGCGGTGCGACGCCTCGCGCAGCGGCTGGCGGCGGTGGCCGGACGCCGGCTGGACGACGCCCGGCCCTGGGCGGACGCCCGGCTCCCGGACGGCACCCGGCTGCACGCCGTGCTGCCCCCGGTCGCCGTCGGCTGTACCTGCCTGGCCCTGCGGGTGGTACGGCCCCGGGCCTTCACCCTCGCCGAACTGGTGGCGGCCGGCACGGTCCCGCCCGGTGGCGACCGCATCCTGCGCGCCCTGCTGGCCGCCCGGCTGTCCTTCCTGGTCAGCGGCGGCACGGGCAGCGGCAAGACCACGTTGCTCAGCGCCCTGCTGGGCCTGGTCGGCGCCGAGGAGCGGATCGTGCTCGCCGAGGACTCCGCCGAGCTGAGACCCGACCATCCGCATGTCGTCCGGCTGGAGACCCGGCCCGCGAACCAGGAGGGCGCGGGCCTGGTCACCCTCCAGGATCTGGTGCGCCAGGCCCTGCGGATGCGGCCGGACCGGCTGGTCGTCGGAGAGGTGCGCGGGCCCGAGGTCGTCCATCTGCTCGCCGCCCTCAACACGGGCCACGAGGGCGGGTGCTGCACGGTCCACGCCAACACCGCCGGGGACGTCCCGGCCCGCCTGGAGGCACTGGCCACGGCCGCGGGCCTCGACCGCGCCGCTCTGCACAGCCAGTTGGCGGCCGCCCTGTCCGTGGTGCTCCACCTGGTGCGGGACCGCTCCGGCCGGCGGCGGATCGCGGAGGTGCACGTCCTGGAGCGGGACGCCACGGGCCTCGTGCGGACGGTGCCCGCGCTGCGGTGGGGGGAGCGGGCGTTCGTGCGGGAGGAGGGGTGGGGGCGCTTGGCTCGACTGCTGGCAGGTGTGGGCGAGTGCGCGGACGGGATCGGTGGTGGTGGTGAGGACGGCGGGCGCGGTGGCGCCGAAGGTGCCGGGTCCGGGGACGGCGGAGGCACCGGGTCCGGGGACGGCCGGGGTGGTGGATTCGGAGGTGGCGAAGGTGATGGGTGAGATCTCGGCGGGTGAGATGTCGATGGGGGCAGCGCTGATCTGCCTGGCCGCGCTGGGGTGGCTGCTGTACGAGCGGCATCACGGGGTGCGGCGGGCGCGGCTGTTGCTGGCCGGGGGCGGGGAGCCGGGTGCCGGTCTCCCGGTCCAGGACCGACTCGTCTCGGTGTTGGGGCGGTTGCGCGCCCGCTGGGGCGTCGAGTGGTGGGCCCTGGCCGCGGGGCTGCTGCTCGCGCTGCTGGGCGGCTCGGTGATTCCGGTCGCCGCGGGGGCGGCCGGGGTGCCCGTGCTGCGCCGGGTGCGGCTGGCCGGGGAGGCGAGACGCGCCCGGGAGCGGCGGGTGGACCAAGTGATCGCCCTGTGCGGGGCGTTCGCCGGTGAGGTGCGGGCCGGACGGCAGCCCGGCGAGGCGCTGCTGCGCGCGGCGCGGGACTCGGGCGGGCTCGGCGGGGCGCAGGCGGCCGTGGTCGCGGCGGCCCGCTTCGGCGGGGACGTGCCCGGTGCCCTCGCGGTGGTGGCCCGGCAGCCGGGCGCCGAGGGACTGCTCGGGCTGGCCGCGTGCTGGCGAGTGGCCGTCGACCAGGGCGCGGGACTCGCGGCCGGCCTCGACCGGCTGGACGGCGCCCTGCGCGCCGAACGGGACCAACGCGCCGATCTGCGCGCCCAGCTGGCGGGAGCTCGGGCCACCGCCGTCCTGCTCGCCGCCCTCCCCGCCCTGGGTCTCCTGCTCGGCGCGGCCATGGGTGCCGCCCCGCTGCGGGTCCTCCTGCACAGCGGCCCCGGCCTCGGCTGCCTGCTGACCGGCGCGCTGTTCGAGACGGCCGGGCTGTGGTGGTCGGCGCGGATCGTGCGGGGAGCGGGGGCGGCGTGAGGTGCGGGTCGGGGACGTGGCGGGAGGCGTGAGGGTGTGAGCGGGGATTTCGCGCACAGGCTGGGGACGGCCGTGGTCGTGGCGGTGGCGCTCGGCTGGGGCGGCCGGCTGGCGGTGTCGGTCCGGCGCGAACGCCGGGCGCGGCAGCGGGCGGCCAGGCTGCTGGGGCCTGGTTCCGGCGCGCACAGGCCGCGGTGGGCGGTCGTGGACACGGTACGGAGATGGCTGCCGCCCGTGGGCGTGGCGGGTGGCGTGTGGGTACTGGTCGGCGGGACCGCCGGGGCGCTGCTCGGGCTCGGCGTCGGTGCCGTGCTCTGGCGCCGGCGGGTGGGGCAGGCGGCGGGCGGGGTGGTGGTCGTCGACACCGCCGAGGCCGCGCGCCGGCTGCCGCTCGCCGCGGATCTGCTGGCCGCCTGCATCGAGGCCGGCGCCGGGCCCGTGGCCGCCGCGCAGGCGGTGGGGGAGGCGCTGGGCGGCCCCGTCGGACAGGCGCTGGCGCGGGGCGCGGCGGAGGTACGGCTCGGCGGCACACCGGCGGACGCGTGGCGCGGGCTGGCCGCGCTGCCGGGCGCGGCAGCCCTGGCACGGCTGCTGGAACGGGCCGGCGAGTCGGGGCTGCCCGCCGCCGCTCCGGTGGCCCGCATCGCCTCGGACACCCGCGCGGACTGGGGCCGCACCGCGACGGCGCGGGCCCGGCGGGCGGCCGTACTGATCGCCGCGCCGGTGGGGCTGTGCTTCCTGCCCGCCTTCGTCGCGATCGGCGTACTGCCCGTGGTGATCGGGCTGGCGGGCGGGGTGATGGCGGGGAGGTGAGGGAGCGGCGCCGGACATCGAGGACGGAAGTCATGAGAACAGACCCGAAAATCATGGGAGTTGAAATGAAGAGGAAGATCGTCGAAGTGCTGGCCGGGGTGCGGGGGGTGTGCCGCCGGGACTCCGGAATGGTGACCTCGGAGTACGCGATGGGGATCATCGCGGCCGTCGGATTCGCCCTGCTGCTCTATGAGGTCGTCACCAGCGGCGAGGTCCGGGCGGAGCTCCAGTCCGTCGTGAAGAAGGCCCTCGGTGCGCGGATGTGAACGGGGCTCGGACGGGGGGTTCGTGACGGCGGAGGCGGCCATGGTGCTCTGTGTGCTGGTGGCGTTCACGATGGCGCTGGTCTGGGGGCTGCTCATGGCGGCGGCGCAGATCCGGTGCGTGGACGCGGCTCGCGTGGGCGCTCGGGCCGCCGCCCGCCAGGACCCGCCCGCCACGGTGCTGTCGGTGACCCGTCAGGCGGCACCGATCGGGGCCCGGGTGGCGATCGGGCGAGAGGGCGACCAGGTCCGCGTGACGGTGGTGGCTAGACCGCCGATGCTCAGCGGCCTGCCCTTCGAACTCCGCGAGGAGGCGGTGGCGTTGGCGGAGGAGACGGTCGGGGAGAAGGGAGCGGGGCCGTGAGGCGGCAGGGGACGCGGGTGCGGGGCAGTGGCCGCGGCTGGGCCCTGGCTCGTGCTCGGGGCAGTGGCTGTGGCCGGGTCCCGGCTCGTGTCCGGGACCGGATTCGGGCTCGTGCTCCGGGCCGGGCTCGGGCTCTGGTCCCGGCTCGGGGAACGGGGGGCCGGTACGGCTCCGACCGGGGTTCCGCCACCGTCTGGAGTCTCGGGGCGATCGCGGTGCTCTGCGTGGTGTTCGGCGCGGTGCTGGCGCTCGGGCACGCCGTCACCGTCCGGCACCGGGCGGCGGGCGGCGCGGACCTGGCGGCGCTCGCGGCCGCGGACCACTGGGCGGAGGGCGGCGAGACGGCCTGCGCGCGGGCCGGCCGCGTGGCGACGGCCCAGGGGGTCCGGCTGGTGCGCTGCACGGTGGAGGGCGAGATCGCGGACGTGACCGCGTCCGCGGGGAGGGGCCCGTTCACGGCGGAGGTCCGCTCCAGAGCGGGCCCGGCAGGTCCACCGGCCCCCGCCCTCGCCCCGCCGCCCTCCGGCGAGCCGCCACCGGGCCCGCGGTCCCTCGATCCGCCGCACCCCGCTCCGGGGAACCGGTGACGCGGGCGCCGGGCGGGGCGCCCACCGGCACGTGGGCCGCCGTTCCAGGGCCTGCGAGCCCCCCTCGGGCCGGCGGAGCATCCCCGGCAACCGGCCCGCCGCCCGTACTCGGCGCACCCGTCCGTGGGACCGCCTGCTCCCGGTCCCCGGTCCCCGGTCACCCGCCTCCCGGGTCCCTGGTCACCCGCCTCCCCGGTCACCTGCCTCCCCGTGCGTCAGGCCCCCGGCCCCGTGCCCCGAAGCCGACGCCGAGTCCCCCGGCCGGTCGTCCGGCTCCGCCGCCGCGCCCTTCCGGGCCCGCTCCTCCGGCGGTTCCGGTGCTTCGCGCAGCAGCGTCGTCAGGAGGCGGACCGCGCCGCGTTTGTGAAGGGGGTCGTTGCCGTTGCCGCACTTGGGGGACTGGATGCAGGAGGGACAGCCCGCGTCGCACTCGCAGGAGGCGATGGCCTCGCGGGTGGCGGTGAGCCAGGCGCGGGCGGTGTGGAAGGCGCGCTCGGCGAAGCCCGCGCCGCCGGGATGGCCGTCGTACACGAAGACCGTCGGCAGGAGGGTGTCGGGATGCAGCGGGACGGAGACGCCGCCGATGTCCCAGCGGTCACAGGTCGCGAAGAGCGGCAGCATGCCGATGGAGGCGTGCTCGGCGGCGTGCAGGGAGCCGCCGAGGATCTCCGGGCCGATCCGGGCCTCGTCCAGCTGGTCCTCGGTGACCGTCCACCACACCGCGCGGGTGCGCAGCGTACGAGGAGGGAGGTCGAGCTTGGTCTCGCCCAGGACCTCGCCGGTGATCAGGCGCCTGCGCAGGAAGGAGACCACCTGGTTGGTGACCTCGACGGAGCCGTGGCAGAGGCGGCCCGCGCCCCAGGGGATCTCGGTGTCGGTCTCCAGGACGGAGACGGCGGTGGTGTCGCGGGCGACCGTCGAGTACGGAGGGTCGGCCTGTTCCACCAGGGCGACCGAGTCCGCCAGGTCGAGGGAGCGCACCAGATAGGTGCGGCCCTGGTGGAGGTGGACGGCGCCCTCGTGCACGGTGGAGTGCGCGGCGGCCTCGTCGACCGTGCCGAGCAGGCGCCCCGTGCCCTCCTCCACGATCTGCACCGGCCGCCCGCCCCCGCCGCGGATGTCGGTGAGGTCGGCGGCCCGTTCCCGGCGGGTCCAGTGCCAGGCCCGGGTCCGCCGGCGCAGCAGCTTCGCGGCCTCCAGCTGCGGCAGCACGTCCGCGCACGCGGGACCGAACAGTTCGAGGTCCTCCTCGGTCAGCGGGAGTTCCGAGGCGGCGGCGCACAGGTGCGGGGCGAGGACGTAGGGGTTGTCGGGGTCGAGGACGGTCGACTCCACGGGCCGGTCGAACAGGGCCTTCGGGTGGTGGACGAGGAAGGTGTCCAGTGGATCGTCCCGGGCGACGAGGACCGCGAGGGCGCCCTGCCCGGAGCGGCCCGCGCGGCCCGCCTGCTGCCACAGGGAGGCCCTGGTGCCCGGGTAGCCGCAGATCACCACCGCGTCCAGCCCGGAGACGTCCACGCCCAGCTCCAGGGCCGTGGTGGCGGCGAGCCCGAGGAGTTCCCCGGAGTGCAGGGCGCGCTCCAGGGCGCGGCGCTCCTCGGGGAGGTAGCCGCCGCGGTAGGCCGCGACCCGCCGGACCAGGGAGCGGTCGACCTCGGCCAGTTTCTCCTGGGCGATCACCGAGATCAGCTCGGCGCCGCGCCGGGAGCGCACGAAGGCGACCGAGCGCACGCCCTGCGCGGTCAGGTCGGTCAGCAGATCGGCGGTCTCGGCGGTGGCGGTGCGCCGTACGGGCGCGCCCCGCTCACCGTGCAGCTCGGTGAGCGGGGGTTCCCACAGGGCGAAGACCAGTTCGCCGCGCGGGGAGGCGTCGTCGGCGACCTCCACCACCGGCAGGCCGGTCAGCCGCCGCGCGGCGACGGCGGGCTCGGCGGCGGTCGCGGAGGCCAGCAGGAAGACCGGGGAGGAGCCGTAGCGGGCGCAGACGCGGCGCAGCCGGCGCAGCACCTGGGCGACGTGCGAGCCGAAGACGCCCCGGTAGGTGTGGCACTCGTCGACGACGACGTACTTCAGCGACTTCAGGAACGAGGACCAGCGCGGGTGGGAGGGCAATATCCCGCGGTGCAGCATGTCGGGGTTGGTGAGGACGTAGTTGGCGTACTGGCGTACCCACTCGCGTTCCTCGTACGGGGTGTCGCCGTCGTACACGGCCGGGCGGACCGCGGTGCCCAGCGATTGTGAAAGTTCCTTCACCGATCGGCACTGGTCCGCCGCGAGCGCCTTGGTGGGCGAGAGGTACAGCGCGGTGGCCCCTCGGCCGTTCGGCGCCCGCGAACCCTCCAGAAGGGTGGACAGCACGGGGACGAGATACGCGAGGGACTTGCCGGAGGCGGTACCGGTGGCGACGACCACCGAATCGCCGTCCAGTGCGTGCTCGGCGGCCAGCGCCTGGTGCGCCCAGGGATGCTCGATGCCGCACTCCTGGACGGCCGCGATCACTTCGGGCCGAATCCGGTCGGGCCAGACTGCATGGCGACCCGTGCGCGGGGGCAAGTGCTCCGTATGAGTGATGCGCGCAGCCCGGTTCGGACCGGAGGCGAGTCTGCCCAGGACAGCGCCCGGCGACGGGCGGGACTCCGGGTCCGGCACGGGAAGATCGGATCGGTGATTCTTGGCCATCGGCACCGAGTGTGTCACTGGAGTGACGGACAATGGGGTCAAGGCGTCGTGCGCGCAGGCCGGTAAGTGATTGAATGCCATCGCGGCTGGCGTTGCGTCCCGGGGGCCGCAAGCCGAGGTGCCCGAGGGGCGACCGCTCGATAGCAAGGTGCTGGAGGATCCGTGGACCTGTCCCTGTCGACCCGTACCGTCGGCGATCGTACGGTCGTCGAGGTCGGTGGCGAAATCGATGTATACACCGCGCCCAAGCTGCGCGAGCAGCTGGTCGAGCTGGTGAATGACGGCAATTTCCATCTTGTCGTCGACATGGAGGGCGTGGACTTCCTCGACTCCACCGGACTCGGCGTGCTGGTCGGCGGCCTGAAGCGGGTGCGTGCCCATGAGGGCTCGCTGCGCCTGGTCTGCAACCAGGAGCGCATTCTCAAGATCTTCCGTATCACCGGCCTCACCAAGGTGTTCCCGATCCACACCTCGGTCGAGGAAGCGGTGGCGGCCACCGACTGACCCTGACCCGTCGCCCCTGCCGCCGGCGTGTGCCCGCGGCGGGGTCACCGGTGGGGCGTGCCTGTTTCCGGCCGTCGTACCCCGTCTCGCACCCCCCAGGGGGCCGTGCCGGGTGTGCCCGGGTGGATCCGGGTAACGAAGTTCATGAGGGGCGGGCCCGGCGAGCCCGTCCGACCGCAGTCCCGTAGTCGTGAGGGGGATGCATGGCCACCGTCGAACTCCGCTTCAGCGCGCTGCCCGAGCACGTCAGGACCGCCCGGCTGGTGGCGGCCGCGGTGGCGCGCAGGGCCGGAGTGGACGAGGCCGTCCTGGACGAGGTGCGGCTCGCCGTGGGCGAGGCGTGCTCCCGTGCCGTGGGGCTCCACCAGGTCGGCGGCATCGACGCCCCGGTGAGGGTGGCGCTGATCGAGGAGGAGAAGCAGTTCTCCATCGAGGTCGGTGACGAAGCCCCGCACGCGGTCCCCGCCGAGCGGGTGGCCGGGGGCGCCGCGGCGGACGCGGACGTGGAGGCCGAGGAGGACGAGATGGGCCTCGCGGTCATCAGCGGCCTCGTGGACGACGTCGAGGTCACCACCGGGAAGAACGGCGGCCTGATCCGCATGACCTGGCCCGCCGCCCCGCCGGCGGTCACCGTCGGCTGACACCGCCGTCCGAAGAGCGCGAACGCACGATCAGGGCCCTGCCGAGCAGGGCCCTGATCGTGTTTCAGGCAGATCATTCACGGCGTCTCCCGGAATTCGTGAAGGAATTCACGATCAATAGCCGTATCATTCGATCAAGGTTCAATGGGACCGACGGCGTTCGTCAATGCTTCAGGGGCATTACTTCTTTCGGGTTCGCCAACCGTAGCGTGCAGGCCAATTCCGTTTACCGTGCTCTTTTGACATCACTCAGGGGTACCTACAATCCGTCCACATCTTGAGCTCAGCCCAAGCGTCAAGGAGGACGAATGGCGGGGCTTTCTCACCCCTCTGAGTTGGACCACCCCACATACCTCGCGGCCGCGGTGCTCACCAACGGCAACAGGGTCATCGTGGCCGTCATCGCGGCGGTAGCCCTCGCCGCGCTGGTGGTCGCGGGGATCCTGGTGCGCCAGGTGCTCGCCGCGGGCGAGGGCACCGACAGCATGAAGAAGATCGCCGCGGCGGTCCAGGAAGGCGCCAAGGCGTATCTCGCCCGGCAGTTGCGCACCCTCGGCGTATTCGCCGTCGTCGTCTTCTTCCTGCTTCTGCTGCTGCCCGCGGACGACTGGAATCAGCGTGCCGGGCGTTCGGTGTTCTTCCTGATCGGTGCGGTGTTCTCGGCCGCCACCGGCTATATCGGCATGTGGCTCGCGGTACGAAGCAATGTGCGGGTCGCCGCCGCGGCCCGGGAAGCGACCCCGGGCGAGGGCGAACCCGAAAAGGATCTCACCGCCGTCTCGCACACCGCGATGAAGATCGCATTTCGCACGGGCGGTGTCGTCGGCATGTTCACGGTGGGCCTCGGCCTGCTGGGCGCCTCCTGCGTGGTGCTCGTCTACGCCGCCGACGCGCCGAAGGTCCTGGAGGGCTTCGGCCTCGGCGCCGCACTGATCGCCATGTTCATGCGGGTCGGCGGCGGCATCTTCACCAAGGCCGCCGACGTCGGCGCCGACCTGGTCGGCAAGGTCGAGCAGGGCATCCCGGAGGACGACCCGCGCAACGCCGCGACCATCGCCGACAACGTGGGCGACAACGTCGGCGACTGCGCGGGCATGGCGGCCGACCTCTTCGAGTCGTACGCCGTCACCCTGGTGGCCGCGCTGATCCTCGGCAAGGCCGCCTTCGGCGACTCCGGGCTCGCCTTCCCGCTCCTGGTGCCCGCCATCGGTGTGGTCACCGCGATGATCGGCATCTTCGCGGTCGCCCCCCGGCGGGCCGACCGCAGCGGCATGACCGCGATCAACCGCGGCTTCTTCGTCTCCGCGGTGATCTCCCTCGCGCTGGTCGCCGCCGCCGTCTTCGTCTACCTGCCGTCGAGCTATGCCGACCTCGGCGGAGTGACGGACTCGGCGATCAAGGCGAAGGACGGCGACCCGCGGATCCTCGCCCTGGTCGCGGTGGCCATCGGCATTCTGCTGGCGGCCGTCATCCAGCAGCTGACCGGATACTTCACCGAGACCAGCCGGCGCCCGGTCCGTGACATCGGCAAGACCTCCCTCACCGGACCCGCCACCGTCATCCTGTCCGGCATCTCGCTCGGCCTGGAGTCCGCCGTCTACACCGCGCTGCTCATCGCGCTCGGCGTGTACGGCGCGTTCCTGCTCGGCGGTACGTCGATCATGCTCGCGCTGTTCGCGGTCGCGCTGGCCGGCACCGGCCTGCTGACCACGGTCGGTGTGATCGTCGCCATGGACACCTTCGGGCCGGTCTCCGACAACGCCCAGGGCATCGCCGAGATGTCCGGCGATGTCCAGGGCGCGGGCGCGCAGGTGCTCACCAACCTGGACGCGGTCGGCAACACCACCAAGGCGATCACCAAGGGCATCGCGATCGCCACCGCGGTGCTCGCGGCGTCGGCGCTCTTCGGGTCGTACCGCGACGCGATCACCACCAATGTGCAGGACGTCGGGGAGAAGCTCAGCGGGCCCGGCGCGCCGCTGAGCCTGTCCCTGGACATCTCCCAGCCCAACAACCTGGTCGGCCTCATCGCGGGCGCCGCGGTCGTCTTCCTCTTCTCCGGACTGGCCATCAACGCCGTGTCGCGGTCGGCGGGCTCGGTGGTCTTCGAGGTGCGGCGGCAGTTCCGCGAGAAGCCCGGGATCATGGACTACACGGAGAAGCCCGAGTACGGCAGGGTCGTCGACATCTGCACCAAGGACGCCCTGCGGGAGCTGGCCACGCCCGGTCTGCTCGCCGTGATGGCGCCCATCTTCGTCGGGTTCACGCTCGGCGTCGGCTCGCTCGGCTCCTATCTCGCCGGCGCGATCGGCGCGGGCACGCTGATGGCGGTGTTCCTCGCCAATTCCGGCGGCGCCTGGGACAACGCCAAGAAACTGGTGGAGGACGGGCACCACGGCGGCAAGGGCAGCGAGGCCCACGCCGCCACGGTGATCGGCGACACGGTCGGCGACCCCTTCAAGGACACCGCGGGGCCCGCCATCAACCCGCTGCTGAAGGTCATGAACCTGGTCTCACTGCTCATCGCGCCCGCGGTGATCAAGTTCTCCTACGGCCAGGACAAGAACCTCGGCGTGCGGATCGGGGTCGCGATCCTCGCGCTGCTGGTGATCGGATCGGCCGTGTACATCTCCAAGCGGCGCGGCATCGCCGTCGGCGACGACGAGGAGGGCGCCGAACGGGTGGCCAACTCGGCCGACGCGGCGGTGGTTTCGTAGGCTCCGGGAGACGGCCTGCGAGAAGAGCGGGCGGGCGGCGCGTTCGAAGGACGCGCCGCCCGCCCGTTCGCGTGCGCGGGTACGGACCCGTCGTGAGCCTTCTCTCGGACAAAAAATAATAAAAGGTACTTACGGGGCGATCGGTGTGCGGAGGGCGTGCGTCCGCCGTGTAGGGTCCGGGGCCCGAGAGCCATGGAAGGGACCAATCCGGTGAACAAGAAGCTCGCGGCCGCACTGTCCGGCGGTGCGGTACTGGTGGCTGCGCTGTCGGGATGCAGCGGCAACAGCGCCCCCAAGGGGCCCGACCCCAAGCTGGTCTCCTGGGCCAAGTCGGTGTGCGACGCCGTGCCCGCGCAGGACGCGAAGATCAAGGCGGCGAACTCGGCGATCTCCACGACCGCCGCGGACACGGCCAAGCCCGAGACGCTCCAGAAGACCGACTCCAAGGCATTCCAGGACATGGCCGACGGCTACAAGGCGATCGCGACCGCGGTCAACGAGGCCGGCGCGCCTCCCGGGGTCTCCGGCGGCGCCAAGCGGCTCGGCGACGTCGTCAAGAGCTTCAACAGCCTCTCGTCCTCCTACGCCGACCTGAAGAAGCAGGTCGACGGCCTGGACACCAAGAACCAGACGAAGTTCGCCTCCGGGCTGCACGACGTCGCCACTCAGATGGCCGAGCTGGAGAAGAAGCACCAGAGCGCCACCGATTCCCTGAAGAACCTCCAGCAGGGCGAGGTGCAGGACGCCATCAACCAGCAGCCCAGCTGCAAGAAGGTCGCCTCCTCGGCGTCGTCCTCGCCCTCCGCGGCGTCGACGGCGGGCTGACCGGCCCCGGGGCGCGGCATCCGCGACGGGCCGACCGCGCCCGAGGCCCGTGGGGGACGGCCGCGTGCGCCGGCTGTGTGCGCCGTCCCCCTCGGCGCGCGCGGGACACAATGGGACCGTGACTGACTCCGGACCCGCCCCCCTGCCCGCCGCCGACCGTCCCGAGGCCGCCGCGCGGCTGCGGGACGCGCTGCTGGCCGCCTCCTTCACCGCCGACGGGCTGCTCGAACTCCTCGGCGCCCCCGCGTACGCGGCGCTGGCCCGCAGCGAGACCGTGCCCGCGCTGCGCGCGACCCGTGGCGACACGCCGCTGGAGACCCTCGTACGGCTCTTCCTGCTCCAGCAGCCCGTGCCGCGCTCGCGGGTGGCCGCCGTGCTGCCCTTCGAGGAGGCGGCCGAGGCCGGGTGGCTGGTGCGGGTGGGCGCCGACGAGGTGGCCGCCACGGTGGATGTCCGGCCGTACGGCGGTCCCGGCGGCGAGGACTGGTTCATCGTGTCCGACCTCGGCTGCGCGGTCGGCGGCGCGGGAGGTGTCGGGCAGCGGGCCGAGGGCGTCGTCCTCGGGGTCGGGGGCGCGTCCACCACGCTCGCCGGGATCACCGTGCGCACGCCGGTCGCCGCCGCGCTGGACCTCGGCACCGGCTCGGGCATCCAGGCGCTGCACGCCTCCCGGCACGCCACGCGGGTGACGGCGACCGACCTCAACCCCCGCGCGCTGCACGTCACGGCGCTCACGCTGGCGCTCTCCGGCGCGCCCGCCGCCGATCTACGCGAGGGTTCGCTGTTCGAACCGGTGCGCGACGACGAGAAGTTCGACCTGATCGTCTCCAACCCGCCGTTCGTGATCTCTCCCGGCGCCCGGCTCACCTACCGGGACGGCGGCATGGGCGGGGACGACCTGTGCCGTTCGCTCGTCCAGCAGGCGGGGGAGCGGCTGAACGAGGGCGGGTTCGCGCAGTTCCTCGCCAACTGGCAGCACGTGGCGGGGGAGGACTGGCAGGACAGGCTCAGGTCCTGGGTGCCGCGCGGCTGCGACGCCTGGATCGTGCAGCGCGAGGTGCAGGACGTCACCCAGTACGCCGAGTTGTGGCTGCGGGACGCCGGGGACCACCGCGGGGATCCGGCGGAGTACCAGGCGCGGTACGACGCCTGGCTCGACGAGTTCGAGGCGCGCAAGGTCAAGGCGGTGGGCTTCGGCTGGATCACCCTGCGCAGGACCGGCTCGGCCGAGCCGTCCATCACGGTGGAGGAGTGGCCGCACCCGGTGGAGCAGCCCCTCGGGGACACCGTCCGGGCGCACTTCGAACGCCTCGACTACCTCCGCGAGCACGACGACGCGGCGCTGCTCGCCCACCACTTCAGGCTGGCCGGCGAGGTGGTGCAGGAACAGGTCGGGCTGCCCGGCGCGGAGGACCCCGAGCACGTCGTGCTGCGCCAGCACCGCGGTATGCGCCGCGCCACCAAGGTGGACACGGTCGGCGCCGGCTTCGCGGGCGTCTGCGACGGCACCCTGAGCGCGGGCCGCATCCTGGACGCCATCGCCCAGCTGATGGGTGAGGACTCCGTCCGCCTGCGCGACCAGACCCCGGCCCAGATCCGCCTCCTGGTGGAACAGGGCTTCCTGGAGCCGGTCGGCTGAGATGCGCGGGGCGCGGGGCGCTCCGCGCGGAGCCGCCGGTGATCGCGATCGGTCGGCGGTGGCCCGGGGGCGTACCCCGGCGGCCCGCGGTCGCGTGGAGGCGCAATGCCCGGCGGGGGCGGCTACCGGGGGGCCTGGTTCGTGTCCCTGGCACTCGTGGCCGCCCCGCCGATCGCAAAACGGCCGGAAAATTATCCGGCCCGGGGCGGGAGAGCCGTACCGGCGTCCTCCGGCCCCCTCGGAGGTCGTCCCGTCGGCCTCCCGTTCACCCCGATGTCGCCTGCCCGTCGCCCCCGCGTGCCAGTGTCCACGCGCTGGGTGCGGCCGGAAGGGGTGGGGCGGATGGAGCGGGGGCCCGCGATTTTCGTGGGGGCGGTGTTTGTCCTGTTCGGAGGGGCTCTGCTGGTGTGGACCGGGGTGCGGCTGCGACGCGGTGAGGCGGTGGCCCTCGGTGTGAACCGGATCGCATCGGCCACCCTCGCGAGCGTGGCCGCGACCCTCGCGCTGGCCCTCGGCGGCTACTGCCTCACGCGCCTCTGACGTCGGCGGGCGTCCGCTCGCCGGTGTGCCGCGAGAGCAAGAGGAGCATCACGCTCCGGACAGACCGGGACGGGGTACCCGGTGGTCCGGGCGGCAGGAATGCCGGTAGTCGGGTTACCGTTCGAGTGGCCGTTGTGGGCTTTTCCCGTTTGACACGGGGGCGGGATGTACCGTCACACTCCGCAGCGTCACACGTGCCAGCAGTACGCCGCGACCCCGGGACCAAGGCCTGGGGAGGCCACAGCGTCGACCGGAGAGAAGAGCGAAGTTGTCCCCGACCAGCGAGACCGCACAGGGCGGCCGCCGACTCGTCATCGTCGAGTCGCCTGCCAAGGCGAAGACGATCAAGGGCTACCTCGGCCCCGGCTACGTAGTCGAAGCGAGCGTCGGGCACATCCGCGACCTCCCCAACGGCGCCGCCGAGGTACCCGAGAAGTACACCGGTGAGGTGCGCCGCCTCGGCGTGGACGTCGAGCACGACTTCCAGCCGGTCTACGTGGTCAACGCGGACAAGAAGGCGCAGGTCAAGAAGCTCAAGGACCTGCTGAAGGACTCCGACGAACTCTTCCTGGCCACCGATGAGGACCGCGAGGGCGAGGCCATCGCCTGGCACCTCCAGGAGGTCCTCAAGCCGAAGATCCCCGTCAAGCGGATGGTCTTCCACGAGATCACCAAGGACGCGATCCGCGAGGCCGTCGCCAACCCGCGCCAGCTCAACCAGAAGCTGGTCGACGCCCAGGAGACCCGCCGCATCCTCGACCGCCTCTACGGCTACGAGGTCTCCCCGGTGCTGTGGAAGAAGGTCATGCCCCGGCTGTCGGCCGGCCGTGTCCAGTCCGTCGCGACCCGGCTCGTGGTCGAGCGGGAACGCGAGCGCATCGCCTTCCGCTCCGCCGAGTACTGGGACCTCACCGGCACCTTCGGCACCGGCCGCGCGGGCGACTCCTCCGACCCGTCGTCGCTGGTCGCGCGCCTTCAGACCGTCGACGGACGGCGTGTCGCGCAGGGCCGCGACTTCGACTCCGTGGGTCGGCTGAAGACCGCGAACACCCTCCACCTGGACGAGCCGACCGCCCGCGCGCTGGCCGCCGCCCTGGAGAACACCCGCTTCGCCGTGCGCTCGGTGGAGTCGAAGCCGTACCGTCGCTCGCCGTACGCGCCGTTCCGTACGACGACGCTCCAGCAGGAGGCCAGCCGCAAGCTCGGCTTCGGCGCCAAGGCGACCATGCAGATCGCCCAGAAGCTGTACGAGAACGGCTACATCACGTACATGCGTACGGACTCCACGACGCTGAGCGAGACCGCCGTCGCGGCCGCCCGCGCCCAGGTCACGCAGCTGTACGGCGCCGACTACCTGCCCCCGCAGCCGCGTACGTACGCGGTGAAGGTGAAGAACGCGCAGGAGGCGCACGAGGCGATCCGTCCCTCGGGTGATCGTTTCCGCACCCCCGCGGAGACCGGCCTGACCGGCGACCAGTTCAAGCTGTACGAGCTGATCTGGAAGCGGACCGTCGCCTCCCAGATGAAGGACGCGACCGGCAACAGCGTGACCGTGAAGATCGGTGGCACCGCCGCCGACGGCCGGGACGTGGAGTTCAGCGCCTCCGGGAAGACGATCACCTTCCACGGCTTCCTCAAGGCGTACGTCGAGGGCGCCGACGACCCGAACGCCGAGCTGGACGACCGTGAGCGCCGGCTGCCGCAGGTCGCCGAGGGCGACGCGCTGTCCGCCGAGGAGATCACGGTCGACGGCCACGCCACCAAGCCCCCGGCCCGCTACACCGAGGCCTCCCTGGTCAAGGAACTGGAAGAGCGCGAGATCGGCCGCCCGTCGACCTACGCGTCGATCATCGGCACGATCCTCGACCGCGGCTACGTCTTCAAGAAGGGCACGGCGCTCGTGCCGTCCTTCCTGTCCTTCGCCGTCGTGAACCTTCTGGAGAAGCACTTCGGCCGGCTGGTCGACTACGACTTCACCGCCAAGATGGAGGACGACCTCGACCGCATCGCCCGCGGCGAGGCCCAGGCCGTGCCGTGGCTGAAGCGCTTCTACTTCGGCGAGGGCACCATCAGCGGCGCCGCCGCCGACGCGGGCAACGGCGACGGGGACCACCTCGGCGGCCTCAAGGAACTGGTCACCGACCTGGGTGCGATCGACGCCCGTGAGGTGTCCTCGTTCCCGGTGGGCAACGGCATCGTGCTGCGGGTCGGCCGCTACGGGCCGTACATCGAGCGCGGCGAGAAGGACACCGAGCAGCACCAGCGCGCCGACATCCCCGACGACCTGGCGCCGGACGAGCTGACCGTCGAGCTGGCCGAGAAGCTGCTGGCCGAGCCCAGCGGCGATGTCGAGCTGGGCACCGACCCGGCCACCGGTCACACGATCGTCGCCAAGAAGGGCCGCTACGGCCCCTACGTGACCGAGGTGCTCCCCGAGGGCACCCCGAAGACCGGCAAGAACGCGGTCAAGCCGCGCACCGCCTCCCTCTTCAAGTCCATGGCGCTGGACACGGTGACCCTGGACGAGGCGCTGACGCTGATGTCCCTGCCGCGTGTCGTCGGCACCGACGCCGAGGGCCAGGAGATCACCGCCCAGAACGGCCGCTACGGCCCGTACCTGAAGAAGGGCACGGACTCGCGCTCGCTCCAGGCCGAGGAGCAGATCTTCACCATCACGCTGGAGGAGGCCCTGGCGATCTACGCCCAGCCGAAGCAGCGCGGGCGGGCCGCCGCAAAGCCGCCGCTGAAGGAACTGGGCGAGGACCCGGTCTCCAAGCGGCCGGTCGTGGTCAAGGACGGCCGCTTCGGGCCGTACGTCACCGACGGCGAGACCAACGCCACCCTGCGCTCCGGCGACAGCGTCGAGGAGATCACCCCGGAGCGCGGCTTCGAACTTCTTGCCGAGAAGCGCGCGAAGGGCCCGGCCAAGAAGACCGCCAAGAAGGCGGCGGCGAAGAAGACCGCCCCGGCGAAGAAGACCGCCGCCAAGAAGACCGCCGCCAAGAAGACGACGGCCAAGAAGACCACGGCGGGCGCCGCGAAGAAGACGGCCGCCAAGAAGGCGACGGCGACCAGGTCGACGGCCTCCGGCTCGGAGGACTGAGCCACAGGGGCCGGGTTTCCGGCCGTCTCGTCCCGCCCCGCGCACGCCCCGGCATCACTTTGGTGTCGGGGCGTGCGCATGCCAGGAGTGCGGGGTGTGGTGTCGGTCGCTGCGGATAGGCTGAACGCATGACGCGAGCCGAGCAGCCAACGGCCCACACCCCAGCACCGGACGACGCCCTGGTCGCGGACTCCCGCGAACGCGCCGTGCGTTCCCTGTTGCGCCGACCTCAGTTGCGGCGCCTGTGGAGCGCGCAGTTGGTGAGCGGTGTCGGCGACATCCTCGCCCTCCTCGTCCTGGTCGTCCTCGTCCTCCAGGCGGCGATCGTCCAGGGCTCGTTCGGCGGCGGTTACCGGGGCGTGGCGTTCGCGGTCGCGACGGTCTTCGCGGCCCGCGGCCTCGCCGCGCTGCTCTTCGGCGCGGTCCTGCTGGGTCCGCTGACGGCACTCACCGCCCAGGAGGGCCCGCTCGACCGCCGCTGGACCATGGTCGGCGCCGACGGCCTGCGCGCCGCGCTGCTGATCGTGGCCCCCCTGTGGATCGACTGGACCCCGGCGGACGCGCCGGCCGTGCTGCTGGTCACCGCCTTCGTCACCGGCGTCGCCGAGCGGCTGTGGACGGTGTGCCGGGAGAGCGCGGCCCCGGCCCTGCTCCCCGCCCCGCCGCCGGAGGGCGCGACCGTACGGCCGCTGCCGGACCACATGGACGCCCTGCGCCGCCTCGCGCTGCGCACCGGCTTCCTCGCCGTGCCGCTGGCCGCCGCCGCCCTGGTCGTCGCCTCCCTGCTCAACAATCTGCTGGGCACCGGCCTGCCCTGGTTCGACCAGCACCACGCGGCCCTCGCGTCGTACGTGGCGGCGGGCCTGTTCGCCGCCTCCCTCTCCCTGCTGACCTTCCTGGAGCTGCCCGGCACGCGCACCCCCCGCCCCCGGTCCCCGCTGGAGGGCCTGCGCCGCCCGCGCACCGGCGCCGGTGTCGACAAGGGGCGCACGGGCGCGATCCCGCTGCTCGTCCTCGCCTGCGCCGCCGTGGCCGGCGGCATCTCGGCCGCCGTCTCCGTGTGCGTGCTGCACGCGACCGACCTGGGCGGCGGCCCGGTCCTGTTCGGCCTGCTGGTGCTCGGCCTGACCGGCGGCGTCGCCGTCGGCATCCGTACGGCCCCCGCGCTGCTGCCCTCGCTGTCCCGCCGCCGGCTGCTGGCCCTGGCGATCGCCTTCACCGGCATCGCGCTGCTGGCCGCCGGTCTGGTCCCGGACGTCACCACGGTCCTGCTGATCGTCACCCTGGCGGGCCTGGGCGCGGGCGTCGCCGCCAACACCGGGCACGCCCTGCTCGACCAGGAGACCGAGGACTACCGCAGGGCGCGTGTCACCGAGCACCTCCAGGCCGTCGTCCGCGTCTTCATAGCGCTCGGCGCGGTGATCGCCCCGGTGGTCGCCGGGCTGATCGGCCGGCACCGGCTGGAGAACGGCCGCTTCGTGTTCGCGCACGGCGGTGCCTCGTTCACCCTGATGCTGGTCGGCGCGCTGCTGCTGCCGGTGGCAGCGCTGGTGCTCGCCAAGGTCGACGACCGGTCCGGCATCCCACTGCGCCAGGACCTCAAGGACGCGCTGCTCGGCGGCGACGACCCGGTCGAGGCGCAGGCCGCGAACGGCTTCTTCATCGCCCTGGAGGGCGGTGACGGCGCCGGCAAGTCCACCCAGGCCGAGGCCCTCGCCGAGTGGATCCGCGCCAAGGGCCACGAGGTCGTGCTCACCCGTGAGCCGGGGGCCACCCCGGTGGGCAAGCGGCTGCGCTCGATCCTGCTGGACGTCTCCTCGGCCGGCCTGTCCCACCGCGCGGAGGCCCTGCTGTACGCCGCCGACCGGGCCGAGCACGTCGACACCGTCGTGCGCCCCGCCCTGGAGCGCGGCGCGGTGGTGATCTCCGACCGTTACATCGACTCCTCCGTCGCCTACCAGGGCGCCGGCCGCGATCTGTCCCCGACCGAGATCGCCCGTATCAACCGCTGGGCGACCGACGGGCTGGTGCCGCACCTGACCGTGCTGCTCGACGTCGCCCCGGAGGCCGCCCGCGAGCGGTTCACCGAGGCGCCGGACCGGCTGGAGTCGGAGCCCGCGGAGTTCCATGCGCGCGTGCGCTCCGGTTTCCTCACCCTGGCCGCCTCCGACCCCGGCCGCTACCTGGTCGTCGACGCCGGGCAGGAGCCCGAGGCCGTCACCACCGTGATCCGGCACCGCCTCGACACCGTGCTGCCGTTGTCCCAGGCCGAGATCGAGGCCCGGGAGGAGGCGCGCCGCAAGGCCGAGGAGGAGGCGCGCCGCAAGGCCGAGGAAGAGGCCGCGCGCAAGGCCGAGGAGGAGCGCCTGGAGCGTGAGCGCCAGGAGGAGCTGGCCCGGCTGCGTGCCGAGGAGGAGGAGCGCAAGCGCCGCGAGCTGGAGGAGGCGCAGCGCCGCGAGGCCGAGCGGCAGGCCGAGGAGGCCCGGCAGCGGGCGGCCGAGGCGGCCCGGCGAGCCGAGGAGGAGCGGCAGCGGCTGCTCGCCGAGGAGAAGGCCCGCGCCGAGGAGGAGGCGCGCCGCAGGGCCGAGGAGGAGCGCCGCCGCAAGCAGGCCGAGGAGGAGGCCCGGCTGCGCGCGGAGGAGGAGGCCCGCCAGGCCCGGATCCGCGCCGAGGAGGAGGCCAGGCTCGCCAAGGAGCGTGCCGAGGAGGCGGCCCGGCGCCTGGAGGCGCAGCGCAAGGCGGAGAGCGCCCTGCTCCGTGCCGAGGAGGCCCGCCGCCAGGCCGCCGAGGCCGCGGCGGCCGCCGATGTGGCCGCCAGCAGGCCCGGCAGCCCCCAGCCGAAGGCCCCCGGCGTGACCTCGGACGCGGTCACGGTCGCCACTCCGGTGGTGTCGCCCGGTCCCGGCACGGAGGAGACGGTGCCCACGCCGGTCGTCGCGCCGGACGCGGCCGAGCGGTCAGCCCGTGACACTCGTGACACTCGTGACGCCCGTGACGCCCGTGATGTCCGGGACACTCGTGACGCGTTCTCCGAGGCCGAGACGACCGCCGAGCTGCCCCAGCCGCCGGCCGTCGCGGGCGCCGCCGACGAGACGGCGGTGCTGCCGCAGGTGCCCGCGGACGCCGCCGACGCGACCGCCGTGCTGCCGCGGGCGAGCGCGGACGAGACGGCCGTGCTGCCGCCCGTGCGCGACGACGCCCCGGCCGACCGGATGCCGCGCGGCTTCTTCCGCGACGAGCGGACCGCGGGTCCCGACGGCTCCGAGGACCGCACCCGGGAGATGCCCCGCCCCGGCACCGAGGGCACCGCCCGCCGCCGCCCGCGTCCCGACTGGGCCGAGGAGACCCCGCTGGACGACCTGCCGTCGCTGGCGGACGAGCTGCTGGGGTCGTACGACGACGGGGACGAGCCCCGCAGGGGGCGCCGGGGCTGATCCCGGACCTCGTGGAGAGCGGCGCTCGCGTCCTGCCGGAGCAGGGGCGGGCGCCGCTCGGCGTTCCCGGCGTGGTCCTGGACGTGGTTCTGGACGTGGACCTGGGCGTGGACCCGGGTGTGGTCCTGATTGTCCGACCCCACCCGCACAATGGAGGTCGGAACGCGGAGTGCGAGGAAGGGCGGCGTGACCCATGACCGTGTGGGACGACCTCGTCGGGCAGGAGAGGGTGAGCGCGGCGCTGGCCGCCGCCGCCCGGGACGCCGACGCCCTGGTCACCGCCGCCGCGGCGGACGAGCCGCCGCCGGAGACGTCCCGGATGACGCACGCGTGGCTGTTCACCGGGCCGCCCGGCGCGGGCCGTAACCAGGCGGCGCGGGCCTTCGCCGCGGCCCTCCAGTGCGTGAGCCCCGACCGGGCCCTCGGCGGCACCCCCGGCTGCGGCTTCTGCGACGGCTGCCACACCGCGCTGCTCGGCACCCACGCGGACGTCACCGCGGTCGCCGCGGTCGGCGCCGAGATCCTGGTGAAGGACATGCGGGACACGGTCCGCAAGTCGTTCACCGCCCCGGCCGGCGGCCGCTGGCAGATCATCCTGGTCGAGGACGCCGAGCGGCTGAACGAGAAGTCGGCGAACGCCGTGCTCAAGGCCGTCGAGGAGCCCGCCCCCCGCACGGTCTGGCTGCTGTGCGCCCCCTCCATCGAGGACGTCCTGCCGACCATCCGCTCCCGCTGCCGCCACCTGAACCTGTGCACCCCGTCCGTGGACGCGGTCGCCGACATGCTCGTACGACGCGACGGCGTGGACCCCCTGGCCGCCGCCGAAGCCGCCCGCGCCACCCAGGGGCACGTGGACCGCGCCCGGCGCCTGGCCACCGACCCGGCGGCCCGCGAGCGCCGCGCCGCCGTCCTGAAGCTCCCGCTGCGCCTGGACGAGGTCGGCGCGTGTCTGCGGGCCGCCCAGGAACTGGTCGACGCGGCCGCCGAGGACGCCAAGCAGCTCGCCGAGGAGATGGACGGCAGGGAGTCCGAGGAACTGAAGGCGGCGCTCGGCGCGGTCCAGGGCGGCCGGCTGCCGCGCGGCACGGCGGGCGTGATGAAGGACCTGGAGGACATGCAGAAGCGCCGCAGGACCCGCACCCAGCGCGACAGCCTGGACGTGGCCCTCGGCGACCTCACCGCCTTCTACCGCGACGTCCTCGCCCTCCAGCTCGGCTCCCGCGTGGCGATCGCCAACGCCGACGCGCAGGACGCCCTGGACCGGCTGGCCCGCGCCGGCTCCCCGGAGTCCACGCTGCGCCGCATCGAGGCGATCGCCGCGTGCCGCGAGGCCCTGGACCGCAACGTGGCTCCGCTGCTTGCGGTGGAGGCGATGACGATGGCGCTGCGGGCGGGGTGACGGTGACATGACGCGGGTGACGGCGTCCTGCCGAACCCCTCTGGCGCGCCCCGTCCCCCGTAGGGGGCGACAATCCGAACTCCTCGCGTCCATGGCGTCGCCCAGCGTTACTCTCGCCTGATGCAGACCAGGTCCTCCACCTCCCGGCCGCGCGGCGGGCGTCCCGCGGCTCGCGCCCGCCTCACGGCCGCCGCCCTGATGACCGCCGCCCTCCTCGTGTCCGCGTGCTCCCCTGGCAGCAGCTCGATCAAGGCGTCCCCGGCCGCGTCGGCACCGGCCGGCGCGGCGGACGCCCCCGTCCTGGCCCCGCTGCCGCGCGCGGTGCCGGCCGCGCTGACGCCGTACTACACGCAGCGGCTGACGTGGCGCGACTGCGGCACCCCCGGCTTCCAGTGCGCCACGATGAAGGCGCCGCTGGACTACGACCGGCCGGGCGCGGGCGACGTACGGCTCGCGGTGACCCGCAAGGCCGCCACCGGCAAGGGCAAGCCGCTCGGTTCCCTCCTGGTCAACCCGGGCGGCCCGGGGGGCTCGGCGGTGGACTACCTCCAGCAGTACGCCGGTCTCGGCTACCCCGCCGAGGTCCGCGCCCGCTACGACATGGTGGCGATGGACCCGCGCGGCGTCGCCCGCAGCGAGCCCGTCGAGTGCCTCGACGACCGCCGGATGGACGCGTTCACGCAGACCGACGTGACCCCGGACGACCGGGCGGAGCAGAACGCGGCGGTCGCGGCGGACAAGGAGTTCGCGCGGGCCTGCGGGGCGCACTCGGCCCGGCTGCTGCGGCATGTCTCCACGGTCGAGGTGGCCCGGGACACGGACATCCTGCGCGCGGCGCTGGGCGACGCGAAGCTGAACTACGTGGGCGCGTCGTACGGCACCTTCCTCGGGGCGACCTACGCCGGCCTCTTCCCGAGCCGGGTGGGCCGCGTGGTCCTGGACGGCGCGCTGGACCCCTCGCTGGACTCCCGAACGGTGAATCTGGAGCAGGCCCAGGGCTTCGAGACGGCGTTCCAGGCGTTCACACGGGACTGCCTGCGCCGCACCGACTGCCCGCTCGGGGGCGGCGGTACGACGCCGAAGCAGGCCGCCGACCACCTGAGGGCCTTCTTCCGCAAGCTGGACGGCCACCCCGTGGCCACGGGCGACCGCGACGGCCGCAAGCTGGGCGAGGCGCTGGCCACCACCGGTGTGATCGCGGCGATGTACGACGAGGGCGCCTGGGGGCAGCTGCGCGCGGCGCTGACCTCCGCGACGAAGGGCGACGGCGCGCCGCTGCTCGCCCTCTCCGACAGCTACTACGAGCGTGACGCCGACGGCCACTACAGCAACCTGATGATGGCCAACAGCGCCGTGAACTGCCTCGACCTGCCCCCCGCCTTCACCGGTCCCGGTCAGCTGCGCCAGGCGCAGCCCGCGTTCGAGAAGGCGTCACCGGTCTTCGGCGAGGCCCTGGCCTGGCAGTCGCTGAACTGCGCGTACTGGCCGGTGCGGGCCACGGGCGAGACGCACCGCATCACGGCGAAGGGCGCGGCGCCGATCGTGGTCGTCGGCACCACACGAGACCCGGCCACCCCCTACCGCTGGGCCCAGTCCCTGGCCCGCCAGCTCTCCTCCGGCCACCTCCTGACCTACGCCGGCGACGGCCACACCGCCTTCCTCCGCGGCAGCAGCTGCATCGACTCCGCCATCGACGCCTACCTCCTCCACGGCACCCCGCCCTCCCCCGGCAAACGCTGCTCCTAGCCCCCCGCCCGGCCCCGGATCCACCCACTCCGGGGCCGGTACGAAGCACCCCCGGAAACTGTGTAGACTTACCGACGTTGCCGACGGCACCCTAGGTGCACGCAGCAAGCCGCTTTAGCTCAGATGGCCAGAGCAACGCACTCGTAATGCGTAGGTCTCGGGTTCGAATCCCGAAAGCGGCTCCATTGGAACCCCAGGTCAGATGTTTACTGACCTGGGGTTTTGTCATTCAGTGAAGGTGCGGGCGACGCTGGGAGCGGGCCGCGCGGGTATCGGTGGTCTCATTTTTGGTCTCAATGGGTCCCGTCTGGGCCCCGGCCGGTGCGGGGATGAAGAACTCGCCCATGCGCCGCATGGCAATCCACCAGCCGCAACCCCACCCCCAACCGCCGAGCCGAAGCCGCCCGGCGCCGCACGCACTGCTGAACGCCTCGGGAAGCACCCCCAGCCCCCGTGGGGGCATCTCAGCTGCTCCCGAGGTGAGCCGAGCGCGCCGTCCTGCGCGTTAGCTCGCCGACTAATGGTGGGCAGCGGTCTCTCTCCAGACCACTCGACTGTCGGTGGCCGTCGATATCGTGGCTCTCGTGTACGTGCTGTTAGGCGACCGGGGGCATGGAGTGATTGGTGAGGGGGAGCCGGCGTGAACACCGTTAAAGCTCGGGTCTGGCGGTTCGAACCACGGTCAAGCGGGCAAGGTGCGGCTTGGATCGTCGGTCGCGGGCAACTGCCGGTTGGACTGGCTCGTTTGGTCCACATCAATGCACTGGCCTGCGACCTGCAAGGCGTCGTCGACCTTCAGACCAAGGAGCTGGAAGCTCGCCTTCTTCTTAGTTACGTCGACGCTCCAGGAGGGAGTCCCCTCCAACTCGATCATCCCTCCCTTATGGCGAGTTCTCGGCACATACGGAGCTTCGTCAGCGAGTGCGCCGGGCTCGGGCTGCTGACCGCAGCGAGTGAAGCCCTGTTCTCGTGGACGGACGGAACCCACGAACTGCACAGCTTTGATGCTCTGCCGAGACCTCTGTCGAAGTCGTATCGGGGCAGTGGTGTACGCCCTGATCTGCTGTTCCATGTGCCGGAGGGTCCGATCGCGGGAGAGGCCCGTGGGCGGTATCGCAGACAGAAGGAGCTGCTGCCCAGGCGCCTTCTCTCAGAACAGCGACGGCGACTCGCTCAGCTTACGGCCTGGTCTGCTGCTCACGGCGACCACTCCTACTTCATGAGCTGGGTCTACGTCGGTCCGGCAGGGGTGGCTGTGGACATCTTCATCCCCGAAGGCAGTGAATCGGGCGGCACGCTGATAACCGACTGGGCAGACACGGAGGACGAGGACGGCCAGGAGCAGCCCTTCCACTGGGGCGAACCGGAGGCGGATACAGCGTCTGGCCCTGACGTTCTCCCGTCGAGTCAGCCGTCCCCGGCGGTGGGAGCTGCGTCCAGCGGCGCCGCAGGCGAGGAGATCATGGAGCTCGAACCACTTGGACTATTGGCGGCGGAACCCACGCGGCCTCCCCAGGAAATTGCAGAGGATGTGGTGAGTAGGCTCTACGCATCCGCTCCTGAGTCAGACCAAGAGGCCACCCTCGCCGGAATCTCCGTGCGTGGCCGTTGGGTACCGGCCGACGCCTTGGGACCTGCGAAGCACGAAGTCATGGTCGGAGTGCTTGCTGAGAGGCCGCCCCGGCAGGTGGCGATTCGGGAAAGGACGTCACGGTCGGAAGGGCGGTTTGACGTCTGTCTCGACGGACGGCTTCTCACTGTCGTTCGACCTGCTGCAGCACCTAAGCCCGGGTGGCGTCAGTTGGAGCGAGTGCTGTTCGACCCCCGCTAACGAGGTAGGTACTCACAGAGCGAAGATTTGCTAGGAAGCGAGCAGAACATCGTGGCCCCAGTTCGGCGGAGCCCCCGAGGGATACCTCGACCCTCCGGCAGAACCACGATTGTGGCTCGGAGGCGCTGCTCAGGAGAGCAGGGTCACGTCGAGGTAGTCCTGTACCGGCTCGAACAGTCCGTACGGCACGTACTCCGCAATGTCGCCATGAGCGACCCAGGCAAGCTCGGCAAGTTCCTCGGTATCGGCGACATGAGCGGTCCCGCCCAGAATCTGGCAGGCGGTGTACGACATGAGGCGGCCCGTCTTGGGGTGTACGCGTTCGCCGAGCAGCTTGACCGCCTCCACGGTCAGCCCTGTCTCCTCTTGGGTCTCCCGTACGGCGGCGGCCTCACGCTCCTCGCCGGGCTCGACCTCGCCTGCGGGGAACTGCCAGGAGAGCTGCCCCTCGCTCACCCGGCGGCGGACCACGAGAACACGGCCTTCGTGAACGATGATGGCGGCGGCGATGCCCGGCCGCTCGTCAGCGGTCTGCTGCGTCACGTCTGCTCCTCCAGGGCGGCCAGGACGGGTGGGAAGATCGTATCGACGGAGATAAAGCGGGCACCACGTTTCTGGGCACCCACATCACGTCGCCCTGGCGAGACATCCCGCTCGGGCGCCGTACTCGCGACCACGCCCGCCATCGCGACGAGATCCGCCGGCTCAAGGCCGCCGCCTTCAGCCACCTTGACTACCCCGGCGCCCGCCAGGCGATCCAAGTTCTACGGTGGCGACGCGACTTGGGCACCGGAAAGCTGACCATCGAGCGCGTCTCCTGCACCACGTGCGGGACCGCAGGTTCCGCGAGGACAATTCCAAGGTCCGCACCGGCACCCCTGCCTCGCGCCATGGCTTCCCTGCTTAACCCCGCCATTAGCGTCTTCCGCCAGGACGGCCAGACCAACATCGCCGCCGCCCTCCGACGCACCAGCCGCGACTACCACCGGCCCCTACGAGCCCTAGGTCTCACCTGACGAACCTAGACAGATCTCGATCACAATGACCCTGATGCGGGGTCCGAGTCAGGAATGAGCCGCTCTGGCGTCCGTGTGCATGACCGGCAGGCCCCACGGCTCCAGGGTGCCGTCGACGAGTTCGGCGAGGAACTGGACGACGCCCGCCGAGTAGTGCCACCATCCGCCATCACGGTTGGCGACCGTGACCGTCCAGTCATCCGGTGTGCCAACGGTGCGCCAGAGGATGAAGTCGCCCACCACCGTGTCGTTGAAGGGGAAAAGCCCTCCCGGGGCCGGGTACGGACGCATGCCAAGGGACATATCGGCTTCCCACCAGTCCTGGAGGATCACAAGCCCCTCGAATACGCCGGCATTTTCCCGTTCGCGGCCCGGCTGTGGCAGCCCCACGTGGATGAAGTCGTGACTCATCGTGAACGAGGGGTAGTACTCGGCGAGATGTTTGTAATCCGAGGGTAGCGCCGTCCCCAGATCCTCCTCCACCGTCGACCAGGCGATGGGAGCCGGTTCAGGTCTCCGGTATCTGGCCAGATCGGGCACTGCTCGTTCGAGTCGATGCACAGCCTCTGCCGGGTCTGTGATGCGGCCCCGTGGTGCTTGGGTGCCAATGAGGTCGTCATCCATGGCGCCGAGTGTGGCAGACGCCTTTCGAGGGAGTCATTGAGCGTTTCCAAGGTTCCTGTGCTTCGGCTGGCGGTGCGGAAGCGATCGGTCAGGGGCGAGTTTGCCCTGGCTCGCCGACGGCCTGGCGAAGCCGGAGACGTGGCCGGTGTTCGACGACTTCGCTCAGGTGGCCTGGTGAGTCTGCGAGCTAGTTGGCCCGTGACGCCGGTCTCACGGTCCCGCGTCGAAGGGTCTCATTTCGCCGGTCTTCCCGGAGCCCGGCGGGTTCTTGCCCTTCGGGTTCACCACGGATGGTGCCGGACTGTACTGGGTCACGTCCGGTGACGACCCCGACCGATGGACTGTCGCCGGCCGTGGGCTCGGTCTCGAACCCACGTAATTCAACGAGGGTTTCGTTCAGTTCCTCCACACCTTTGGGACGCTTGGCGGCGACCTGCGCGAAGGCCCGCACCAGCAGGTTCGTACCGTTTGATGAGCGCGAGCCGTCCTCCTCCGACGCGGCCGGAACGCCGAGTTCGCCCAGGGCATGTGGGGCCTGCAGAACACCGGCCAGAGGCCCTTGTCGTACCGATCGCGGTGGGGATCGGTACGAGGGGCCATTTTGGTCGTCCGCCCCCGCACGTCCCGCCTGTCCCTTTCCGGCCGGAGTTGTCGGTAGGGGCTTCCGGCCAGGGTAGGTGTTTGCCCACCTCAGAAGTAGGTTTCGGCCCATGGCGCTTGCCGGACCCCGCGCAGCAGCATGATCTCCGGGTCACAGCGCGTGGCCCGGATGACGAGACGGGGTCGGATATGTGGCCGTTTCCGGTGGACGGGGCGGAGCCCTGGCCGGGGAGTGTGCTCGTGGCGTTGACCACGGTCTGTGCTGTGCTGGCCTTCAGAGCGGAGCAGGCGCGCAGCCGGTCGGTGAGCACCGCGCGACCGGCTGGGCGGATCGGCTGGCCGGTAGTGGCGGGGCTGGTGGGTACGGCGGCGTACGGCAGTGTGCCTGTTCTGCTGTTCGCCCTGCACAACTTCGCCGGAGGGGCCGGCTACGTCGTCACCGTGCCGGATCTGCAACCTGACGGGCTGCTTCCGGCGGCGCTGCTGATGGCCGGCCTGCTGGCCACCACGCTGCTCACCTCGACGAGCGTGCCCGGGCGGTGGGTGCTGCCCGCGGTCGCGGCGGTGACCGGGGAACTGCTGGAATGGACGTACTGGCTCACGCATTCCTCTGCCGGCTATGGGCGGACAGTACTGAACATCCTGGTGGGCTGTGTGAGCGTCCCGCTGCTCGCCGCCCTCGCCGGTGCGGCCTTGCGCCGGCCGGCGAACGGCAGGCCCGCGCGTCTGGCCGCGGCCGGCGCGTCGAGCTCCGCGCGCTGGGCCCTGCTGCTGCCCGCCGTCGTGGTGATGACCGGTGACCTGCTCGGCCTCGATCTGTGGCAGTCCGCGTCACCGGGCACAGGTGTCGGGCCGGCAGCGGTGGGTTACCTGGTGGGGCTGGCGCTGCTGGCGGTCGTCGTGGCCGGGCTGGCGCGTTGGCCGAGGGCGGCGGCGGACCTGGCGGTCCTGGGGCTGGTGGGGATCGGGGTGTACGACATCGCCCAGAGCGGGTTCGGGCAATCCCTGGTGGTGGTGCAGAAGTTCGGCTCCCCGCGTGGGCCGGCGCCGCTGCTCCCCGTGGAGACGGCTCACCATGCGTCGGTCCTCGGCGGGATCCAGGGGGCGGTGCTGCTGGCCCTCGGGATCTGGCTGCTGCCGCTGACCGTGTTGCCGCATGCAGGGCGGCTGTTGGGGCGCGGGCCGGATCTGGCGCTTACCCGGCGGGTACGGGAACTGACGGAGACGCGGGCCGATGCGGTCAGCTCCGCGGCGGCGGAGCTGCGCAGGATCGAGCGGGACCTGCACGACGGCGCGCAGGGACGGCTGGTCACCATCGGGATGAACCTTCGGGTCGCCGAGGAGATGATCCACAGCGATCCGCACGAGGCCGCCGCACTGGTCGTGGAGGCCCGCGTCGCCTCGGCGGCGGCGCTGGAGGAACTGCGCGGCCTGATCCGGGGGATTCACCCGCCGATGCTGGCCGACCGGGGCCTGGGGGAGGCGGTCCGGGCACTCGCACTGGATCTGCCCCTGCCGTGCGAGACCGAGATCGATCTGCCCGAACGGCTCGCCGCCCCGCTGGAGTCGGCCTGCTACTTCGTCGTTGCCGAGGTGGTCACGAACGCCGTCCGGCACGCCTCGGCGCACGGACTCCAGATCCGCATGGCCCGGACGGACGGGGTGTTGCGCATCGAGGTGGCCGACGACGGAGTGGGCGGCGCAGATACCGCCCGGGGCACGGGCCTGGCGGGGGTGGAGCGACGGCTGGCGGCCTTCGACGGCATTCTCGCGGTCAGCAGCCCGCCCGGGGGACCGACGATCGTGGCCGTGGAGGTGCCGTGCGCGTAGTCGTCGCGGAAGACCTCTTCCTGCTCCGGGAGGGACTGGTCAGGCTCCTCAAGGCACGTGGGTTCGAGATCGTGGCGGCCACCGACAGCGCGCCGGGCCTGTTCGGCGCGCTGCTGGAGTTCCGGCCGGACCTCGCGATCGTGGACATCAGGCTGCCGCCCACCCACACCGACGACGGCCTCCGTGCGGCGCTCGACGCCCGGCAACGGATACCCGGACTGCCGATCCTGCTGCTCTCCCAGTACGTCGAGCAGATCTACGCCCAGGAGTTGCTCGCCGACCAGGCCGGAGGGGTCGGTTACCTGCTCAAGGACCGGGTGTTCAGCGACGACCAGTTCGTCGACGTGATCCGGACGGTCGCCGCGGGCGGCACGGTCATGGACCCCGAAGTGGTCACCAAGCTGCTGGGCCGCGGCAGCCGCGGCGGACGCGGGCCCCTCTCCCGGCTGACCGAGCGGGAACGCCAGGTGCTGGAGCTCATGGCCGAGGGACGCTCCAACAGCGCCATCGCGAAGCGGCTCTTCATCAGCGAGAAGGCCGTTTCCAAGCACAGCACCAGCATCTTCACCAAGCTGGAGCTCGCCCCCTCCGACGACGACAACCGCCGCGTGCTGGCCGTGCTCGCCCACCTCATGCCCGCGCCGCGTGAAAGCCGCATCGCCCTGGGCCACTGAGCTGATCGATGCCGAAACGTTGCTGCGCCGGGCCGGCGGTTCAAGCGCCGGTGGTGGCCCGGTGCTGCCCGGAAACCCCGTGCTGCCCATAACCCCAGGGAGGGTTTGTGACAACCACGCCGTTCATGAACCGAGAAGGAATGACGCGCCGCCGTATGCTCGCAGCCGCGCTGGCGGTCGGGGCCGCCGCGCCGATGGGCGCCGCAGGCCCGGCGTTGGCGGCTTCGACCGCCCCGGGCCCGGCGCAGCTCACCCTGCCCGTGCCCACCGGACCGTACCGGGTGGGCACGGTGCCCCTGCACCTCGTCGACGCTTCCCGTCCGGATCCCGTGGCCGGCCCCGGGCGTCACCGCGAGCTGATGGCCGCAGTCTGGTACCCCGCACGCAAGGCCGAAGACCTGCCGCGCGCCCCCTGGATGACCGAGGGCGCGTTGCGGGCGTTCCTGGCGGATGTCGGCTTCCTCCTCGACCCCGCCCTCGGCCCGCTCACTGCCGGGCACGTGGGAGCGCCCGTACACCGTGCGGGCCATCGCCTGCCCGCCATCGTGTACTCGCACGGCTCGGGCAGCCACCGCGGCGACCACACCATCATGGTCCAGGAACTCGCCAGCCACGGCTATGCCGTGGTCACCGTCGACCACACCCACGACACGTTCACCGAGTTCCCCGACGGCCGGGTGCTCACCCCGGGCGACGTCCCGATGTACCCGAGGGACTTCGCCGCGGACCTCCGGTTCCTGCTCGACTGCGTGGAGGGGCTCGCCGCCGGGCGCAATCCCGACGTCGACGGCAAGCCACTGCCCCAGGGCCTGCTCGGCGCTCTCGACCCGCAGCGCATCGGCGCGTTCGGCTGGTCGAAGGGCGGCACCGCCACCGCGCTCACCATGCTCGCCGACCGGCGTGTCCGCGCCGGGCTCGGCATCGACGGCCCGATGCAGCCGACCATCACTGCCGACCTGGACCGGCCCTTCATGATGATGACCGCCGTGTTCACCCGGACCGCCATGCCGGACGTCGAGGAGTTCTGGACGCATCTTCGCGACTGGCGGCTCGACATCCGGGCCGACGGGGCCGTCCACAACTCATACGGCGACAACGCGACGCTGATCCCGCAAGCGGGCAAGATCCTCGGTATGACCGACCAGCAGATCCAGGACTGGATCGGCACCCTCGACCCGGCTCGGGCCGTACGGATCCAGCAGGCGTATCCGCTCGCCTTCTTCGACCTGCACCTGCGGCACCGGGGGCAGGGGCACCTGCTCGACGGCCCGTGTCCGGCCTTCCCGGAGGTGAGGTTCATCCCGTGAAGCGACTGCCGCGTCATGCTTCGGGCCGGTATGCGTACTGGTCGAACCCACGGTCTGCGTGAGCGATGCGTGAGCGGACGGTGCGGCACGAACGGTCACGAGCCGCACCGCGCATCACAGCGCACATCATTCTGAAAAGCGGCTCGGTCGGGGCCCGGCTCGGGCATTTTCCGAGCCGGGCTTCATTGTTTCCGCGCATATGGTGCCTACCAGGGCAGCGGGCCCGTCGCGTCGAAGTAGCCGCCGGTCGGGCCGTCCGGGCCCAGCTGGGCCATCCGGACGATGATCTCGGCGCCCTGCTCGACGCTCTGCGTGCCCTCGTGCCGGTTCAGGTCCGTCGCGGTGTAGCCGGGTTCCACGGCGTTGACCCGCATCCGGGGGAACGCCTTGGCGAACTGCACGGTGAGCATGTTGACCGTGGTCTTGGAGGCCGGGTAGGCGACGCCGGGGTAGCCCTTGCCCGCGTGGGTCAGCGAGGCGAGGCTGCTGCTGACGTTGACCATGACCGGGGCGGCGGAGCGTTCCAGCAGCGGCAGGAAGGCGTGGGTCACCCGGACCAGGCCGAAGACGTTGGTCTCGAACACCTCCCGCATCACGTCGGCGGTCAGCTCCGCGGCGCCGATGATGCCGCCTTGCGGTGACCGCACCTCGATCCCGGCGTTGTTGACCAGGACGTCCAGGCCGCCGTCGGCCTCGACGGCGGCCGCGGCGGCGGCGACCGAGGCGTCGTCGGTGACGTCGAGCCGTACGAACCGGGCGCCGAGCCCGGCCGCGGCCGCCGTGCCCCGCTCGACGTCGCGGGCTCCCACGTAGACGGTGTGGCCGGCGGCGATCAGACGGCGGGCGGTCTCGTGGCCGAGGCCCTTGTTGGCTCCGGTGATCAGGGTTGTCGTCATGGGGCCCAGCCTCCCTCCGGGGCCTCGCGATCGACCAATGGTTTAAGGGAGCCCGGCGCCCCGGCACGGTGTCCTCGTACGCCCCGCGAGGTCCGTACACCGTGCGGGCCGGACGGCGAGCGGCTACGGTTCGGGGACCGTCGGCAGCCAGAAGGCAGGGGGAGGACGTGCGGGAGCTCGGTCCGGCTGAGGGGAGGGCGCTGCGCGCGTGGGCGCAGGGTGTGGGCGGGGAGCGGCGCGCGGCGTCGGTCACCGAGGTGCTGGAGCGGTGCCTGGCGGTGCAGGCGCAGGACGTGCGGGCGGCGGCGCTGGGGATCAGGGCGCGTGGCCATGGGCTGACCGAGGCGGATGTGCGCCGGGCGCTCGGTGCCGGGCCCGGCGTGGTGCGGGGCTGGTTCATGCGGGGCACGCTGTACCTGGTTTCTGCCCGTGACGCGGGCTGGCTGCGGGAACTGCTCGCGCCGCTGCTGCTGCGCCGCAGCGAGCGCCGGTACCGCGAGCTGGGGCTCGGTACGGCCGAACTCGACCTGGGGGAGCGGGTGATCGCGGAGGCGCTCGCGGACGGACCCCTGACCCGGGACGAGCTCGCGGCACGGATGACCGGAGCCGGCCTCCACGCCGTCGGACAGGTCCCGTTCCATCTCGTACGGCGGTCCGCGCTGCTCGGCACCGCCTGCTTCGGCCCGGTCCGGGAGGACGGCTCCGCCACCTATGTGCTCGCCGCCGACTGGCTGCCCGACGCGGCCGGGCCCCGCGGCGCGGACGCCGTGCGGGAGTTGCTGCGCAGATACCTGACGGCGCACGGCCCGGCGACGGTGGCCGACTTCGCCACCTGGTCGGGGCTGGGGCTGCCCGCCGTGCGCGCGGCGTGGAAGGAACTGCTCGGGGCCGGGCTGACCGAACCGTGCCGCGTCGAGGGGCAGGACGGGTACGTGCTGGCGGCCGGTATCCCGTCCGGTCCGGAGCCGGTGGGAGATGTCCGGCTGCTGCCGGCCTACGACAACTACCTGGTGGGCTTCACCGACCGCCGGCTGTCCGTCGAGCCCGAGCACACCCGCCGGGTCTGGCCGGGCGGCGGTCAGATCAGCCCCACCGTGGTGGTGGACGGGCTGGTGCGCGGGGTGTGGCGCCGGGACCGGACGCGCGGTGTCGACCTGGAGATGTTCCACGGCGCGGACGGGCGGACCCCGGACGCGGACGGGCCCCACGCGCGGGCCCTCGACGCCGAGGTCCGGGACGTCGCCCGCTTCCTCGCCGTCTGACCCCGGGGCGGCCGCGCCCCCGCGCCGCATAACCCCGGGCTAACCGCGCCCCCCTACGGTCCTGGCAGACGTGCCGAGACCGTAGGAGAACAGGTGGCGATCATCCCTCCCCCGGGTGCACCCGCGCGCTCACCGGAACGGGCCCGGCTGCTGAGGGCGCTCGCGGAGCGCCGGCCGGTACGGCACGGCATCGCGCGCCGGGATCCGGCCGGGGCGCTCGTCCCAGCGTCGTACGCGCAGGCCGGGCTGTGGATGGTCGCCGAGCTGGAGCAGGGGACGTCGGCGTACACCGTGCCGCTGCCCGTGTCGTTGCGCGGCGATCTGCACGTCGACGCGCTGGGCGCGGCGCTGAGCCGCGTGGTCGAGCGGCACGAGGCGCTGCGCACCACGTTCACCGAGCGCGAGGGGGAGTTGTACCAGGTCGTCGGCGAGGCCGTGCCGGTTCCGCTGCCGGTGCGCGACCTGGCCGGCGCGGACGCCGAGGAGGTGTCCCGCAGGCTCGCCGCGGCGCAGGCGGCCCGGTTCGACCTCGGCAACGGGCCCCTCCTGCGCGCCGAACTGCTCCGGCTCGGGCCGCGGGAGCACCTGCTGGTGCTCACCGTGCACCACATCGCCTGCGACGGCTGGTCCGTGCCCCTCCTGCACGCCGAACTGGCGGATGCCTACAACTCGATCCTGCGCGGTGCCCCGTCGGGAATGCCTCGACTGCCCATCCAGTACGCGGATTTCGCGAGCTGGCAGCGGGACCGGCTCGACGCCGCCGAGCGGGAGCGGCTGATCGGCTACTGGCGCACCAGGCTGGACGGCGCGGGGATCACCCTGCCGACCGACCGGCCCGCCGATCCTGCGCGGGCGGCGGAGGCGGCGGACGGCGGCCTGTGCCGGGCGACGGTGCCCCCGTCCACCGTGGAGCGGCTGGATCTGATCGCCCGGGGCGCGGGCGCGTCCCGGTTCATGACCGTCGCCGCGCTGCTCGGCGTGCTGCTCGCCCGGCACACCGGGCAGCGGGACCTGCTGTTCGGCTCCACCGCGGCCCAGCGCCAGGAGCCGGAACTGCGCCATCTGATAGGGCTGTTCACCAACGCGTTCCCGGTCCGCGCCGACCTCTCGGGCAATCCGACGTTCCGGGAGCTGCTCGCGCGTACCCGCCGCGACATGGTCGCCGACTACGCGGGCAGCGCGCTGCCGTTCGGGCTGCTCGTCGATGCCGTGCGGACCGAACACACCGGCACCCGGACGCCGTTGATACGGGTCCATGTCCAATTCGAGGAGGGGGAGGGCGAGTCCACGGCGTATCAGCGGCTGCCGGCGTACGACGGGCTGACCGCGGCGGGGCTCGTCCCGGAGCTGAGGGCCGCCAAGTTCGACCTCAACTTCATGGTGCGCGCCGAAGCGGGGGCGTTCGTACTGGACCTCGTCCACGCGCGGGACCTGTTCGACCCGGCCTCCGCCGCCCGGCTCGCCGCGCTCTACGCCCGGGTGGCCGAGGCGGTGGCGGCCGATCCCGATCTGGGCGTCGAGGACCTGCCGCTGCCCGAGCCGCCGCGGCCCGTCGCACGGGTGCGTACGACCGTGTCGGCGCCTGCGCCTGCGCCTGCGCCGGCCCCGGCGCCGGCCGGCGCGCCCGGTCCGGAAGCCGGTCCGCAGCTGGAGCGGGTCCGCCTCGCCTGGCGGGAGGTGCTGGGCGCGGCGGAGATCCATCCGCACAGCGACTTCTTCGACCTGGGCGGCAACTCCTTCGCCGCGCTCAAGGTACGGCGGCTGCTCGGCGGCGGCGTACCGCTCGCCGAACTGTTCCGTCACCGGACCGCGGGGGCGCTCGCCGGCTATCTGGCCGAGGGGGCGCCGCCGGACGGGCGGCTGCTGTGGCCGCTCACCAGCGACGACTCCCGGGCCGGGCTGACCGTCGTCGCGATCCCCTACGCCGGCGGGGCCGCGACCGCCTACCAGCCGCTCGCGGACGCGCTGCCGCCGCGCTTCCGGCTGTGGGCGGCGAGCCTGCCCGGCCACGAGGGCGACGACCGCGAGTTCCTGGAGTTCGGCGTGGCAGTCTCCCGGCTGGCCGACGAGATCCAGGAGCGTGTCACCGGCGCCCTCGTGGTCTACGGGCACTGCGCGGGCGCGTCCCTCGCCGTGGCGGTGGCCCGCGAACTGGAGGCACGGGGAGCCGAGTTGCGGGCCGTCCATGTCGGAGCCAGCCTCACCGACCCGGACGCCGAGGCCAACCTGGCGCGCGTCATGGAGAGTTCGGGCGACGAGTTCTACACCTACATCAAGGCCATCGGCGGCTTCGACGGCGCCCTGGACGACGCCGACCGCGATCAGGTGCTCGCCGCGGTACGGCACGACATGGCCGGCGCGACCCGCTTCCAGGCCGCGGCGCACGGCACGCCCGGACCACGGCTGCGCGCCCCGCTGCACTGCGTGCTCGGCACCGCCGACCCGGTCACCCCGGACCCGGAGCGCGGCCACCACGGCTGGTCGGTCTTCGCCGACGACGTGCGGCTCGACCTGATCGAGGGCGGCGGCCACTACTTCGTCCGCGACCACGCCGCGGAGCTGGCCCGGGTCATCGGCGCGGCGTCTCCGGCCGTCGCCGCGCCGGCGCCCTCCGCCGCGCCGGCGGCCCGGCTGCCGGTCGTCTGCCTTCCGCACACCGGTGCCGGCGCGTCGTTCTTCCGCCCCTGGCGGACCGGCCCGGACTTCGAGATCATCGCGCCCGATCTGGCCGGGCACGACAAGCGGTTCGGCGAGCCGCCACACCGCACGGTGGCCGCCGCCGTCGCCGATCTGCTGCCCCGGGTGCTCTCGGCCCTGGACGGCCGGGACGAGGCCGTGCTGTTCGGCCACTGCCTGGGCGGCACCGTCGCCTTCGAGCTGGCCGAGCTGCTCCCGCGGCACGGCGTACGCGTCCGGCACCTGGTCATCAGCGGTACCCCGGGCCCCACCGTGCCCCGGCCCCCGCGGACCACCGGGCTGCCGGACGGGGAGTTCCTGACCCGGCTGGAGGAACTGGCCGGATACCGCCACCCGGCGCTGGCCGACCCGGAGATGGCGGACCTGCTGCTACCGGTCCTCCGCGCCGACCAGGAGATGTACGAGGGGTACCACCGGGCCTCGGTCGCCCCGCTCGACGTGCCGGTCACCGTGCTGCGCGGGGCGGCCGACGCACTGGTGAGCGCCGTCGACTCGGCGCGCTGGCAGGAGGCGACGACCCGGCCGCTGCGCACCCTTGAGGTCGCCGGCGGCCACATGTACCTGGCGGACGACCCCGGGCCCGTCCTGGAGCTGGTCGAATGGCTGGCCGACGGTGTCGGGGAACGGCTCGCCGCCGTGCTCGCCGCGCCGAGCCCGCGCCCCGACTGGGGGCTGCCGGAACTCGCCGGACCGGCCTCCCGGAGCACGTGGGGAACGGGCGCGGCGCCACGGCACCGTGTGCTCGCGGCGGCCGCGCTCGTCCTGGGCAGGTACCAGAACCTGCCGGTCACCGTTCTCGCGGTACGACAGGACACGGAGGCCGACCAGCCGGTCCTGGTCGCCTTCCCGACCGACCCGGCGGACGAGGCCGCCCATCTGCTCGCCGTCGCGAGGGAGGCGCTCACGGGGAGGTGGCCGCGATTCGGTCCCCTGCTCGCCGCCGTGCTGGGCGAGGGCGCTCCGGCCGTCGAGGTCCGCTTCGACGAGGCGGCGCGGACCGGTTTCCCGCTCACCCTGACCGTGGGCGGCCGTCGTGCCGGGGCCGTCGGCGGTGACCTCGCCGGCACACTCACCACGACCGTGCGCGGCGATCTGATCGGCCCGGGGGCCGCCGAGCGGTTCGCGGGTGCCGTCGCACACGTCGCCGGGCAACTTGCCTCCGAAGAAGGCCGGTTGGACCGGATCGAGCTGCTGGACGCGGCCGCCGCGGAGCGTGTCCGGCGTCTGGGCACCGGGCTCGCGCTGCCCGCCGGGCAGCACCGGATCGACGATCTCGTCGCCGCCCGCGCCGCCGAGCGGCCGGACGGCGTCGCGGTCACCGACGGTCGGCGCCGGCTGAGTTACGGCGCCCTGGACCAGGCCGCGAACCGGGTCGCGCGGGCGCTGCGCGAGCTGGGCGTCGGACACGGCGACCGCGTCGGCGTCTGCATGGCCCGGGGCTGGGAGCTGGTCGTGGTGCTGCTCGGGGTGCTGCGCGCCGGAGCCGCGTACCTGCCCATGGAGCCGGACAACCCGCCGGAGCGGCTGGCGCGGATCGTCGCCGCCGCCGGCCCCCGGCTCGTGGTGACCGGGGTGGCCGGCTTCCCGGCGGCCGGGAACTGCCGGCGGGTGTCCCCCTCGCGGCTCGGCGTCCTCGCCGGGCGTCAGTCCGCGGCGCCCCCGGAGCGCACCGGGGACGCGGGCGACGCGGCCTACGTCATCTGCACCTCGGGCTCGACGGGTGCGCCGAAGCCGGTCGCGGTCGCGCACCGCAGCGTCACCGCGCTGATCGCCGGCACCGGGACCGCCTTCGGATTCGACCCCGGCGACGTCTGGGCGCTCTTCCACTCGGTCGCGTTCGACATGTCCGTGTGGGAGATCTGGGGCGCGCTGACCACGGGGGGCCGGCTCGTCGTGGTGCCGGGGCGGGTGACCCGCGCCCCGGACGAACTGCACCGGCTGCTCGCCGAGGAGGGGGTGACGGTGCTGAACCAGACGCCCACCGCCTTCGGCATGCTCATCGACGCCGACCGGGACGCCCCGCGCCGGCTGGCCGTCCGCCTGGTCACCCTGGGCGGGGAGCCGCTCGACACCCGGATGCTCCTGCCCTGGTTTTGGCGGTACCCGCGGCGGTGCCGGCTGGTCAACCTCTACGGCATCACCGAGACCACCGTGCACAGCACCTGGACGACGGTGACGCCGGAGATCGCCGCGACCGCGTCCCGCTCGGTCGGGGTGCCGCTGCCGGGGGAGTCGCTGACGGTCCGGGACCGGGCCGGCCGGCTCCTGCCGGTGGGTGTGCCGGGGGAGATCCACGTGGGCGGGGTGGGGGTGGCGCTCGGTTACGTCGGTCTGGCGGAGCTGACGGCGCAGCGGTTCGGGGTGGATCCGGACGGCACCCGGGTGTACCGGAGCGGGGACCGCGGCCGGTTGCTGCCCGACGGGACGGTAGAGCACCTGGGCCGGCTGGACGACCAGGTCAAGCTGCGCGGCTACCGCATCGAACCCGGGGAGGTACGGGCCGCGCTGCTCACCGCGGACGGCGTCACCGGCGCGGCGGTGGTGATCGGCGGCACGCCGGAGGCCCCGCGTCTCGACGCCTATGTGACGCCCGCCGGGGTGGATCCGGCGGCGGTACGGCGGCGGGTGCGCGCGCTGCTGCCCTCGTACATGGTCCCGGCCACGGTCACCGCGCTCGACGCGTTCCCGCTGACGGTGAACGGCAAGCTCGACCGGGGGCGGCTGCCGGGGCCCGGCGCCGACGCGGTGTCCGGGAGTCCGCCGGCGGCAGGCGGTACGGCGGCGGCAGGCGGTACGTCAGGGGCCGCTGTGCCGGAGGTGACGGAGGATCTGCTGGCCGGGATCTGGGAGCGGCTCACCGGGTTGCGGGCCGGTGGGGAGGGCAACCTCTTCGATGCGGGCGCCGATTCCGTGACCATCAGCAGGTTCGTCGCGGAGCTGCGCGCCCGGGGCCTCGGCCAGGTGACCGCCCGGGACGTCTACGAACGGGCGACACCCAGGGACTTGGCCGCACACCTGCGCAGCCGCCCGGCGTAACCGCCGGATAACTCATCGCTCTTACCGTACCGCGCGTCCCACGACTCATGACCGTGCACGACGAACCAGGAGCACAGATGACCGGCGACACCGAGGCTTTACCGGCGCCGAACCCGCTTCGCTGGAAGGCCCTGATCGGACTGGCCCTCGTCCAGTTCATCATCTTCCTGGACGCGACGAACGTGAACGTCGCGCTGCCGTCGATCCAGCGTGATCTGAACCTGAGCCAATCGGAGCTGACCTGGGTGGTCAACGCGTACCTGATCGCGGCGGGCGGTCTGCTGCTGCTCGGCGGCCGGCTCGGGGACCTCGTGGGGCGCCGCCGCGTGTTCACCGCGGGTGCGGCCCTGCTGGCCGTCTCCTCGCTCACCGCCGCCCTGTCCACCTCGTCGGGCATGCTCATCGGGAGCCGGTTCGCGCAGGGCGTCGGCGAGGCGCTCGCGGCACCGACCGCGCTCTCCATGGTGGCGCTGCTCTTCACCGACGAGCGGGAGCGGACCAAGGCGCTGGGCATCTGGGGCGGCCTCGCGGGTCTCGGCGCGGCGTCGGGTGTGCTGCTGTCCGGGGTCCTCACCGACCTGGCGAGCTGGCACTGGATCTTCTACATCGGGGTCCCGCCGTGCGTGATCTCGCTGGTGATGACCCTCAGGCTGGTCCCGGAGACACGGGAGGCGGCGGAGACCGGCGGGCGCCGGACGAGCTGGCTCAGTGCCGTACTGCTGACCGGCGGCATGATCGCCTTCGTGCACGGCCTGCTCAACGGCATCGACCACCCGTGGGGTTCGTCCGCGGTGCTCGCGTCCCTGATCGGCGGCCTGGTCGCGCTGGCCGTGTTCGCGGTGCTCCAGCTGCGCAGCGCGAATCCGCTCATCCCGCTGGGGTTCTTCACCAGCCGCACCCGGCTGACGGGGTACGCGGGGCAGGTGTTCATGGCGGTCTCCACCTCGGTGATGTTCTTCCTCGTGGTGCTGTTCATGCAGCAGACCGCGCACTACTCGCCGCTGCAGAGCGGCCTGGCCTGGCTGCCGTACACCGTCCTGTTCGCTCCCGGGCTGGTGCTCTCCACCCGGCTGATGCCGGTGCTCGGGTCGCGGCTGCTGCTCTCGGTGGGGCTGCTGGTCATCGGGGTGGGGATCTTCCTCTTCAGCCTGCTCGGCGGGCACAGCGGCTTCGTCACCGGTCTGTTGCCGGGGATGGCGCTCGCCGCGTTCGGCTCCGGCCTCGCGGCCCCCGCGCTCCAGCTCTCCGCGCTCGACGACGTCTCGCCGAGCAACGCGGGGCTCGGCTCGGGTGTGCTGACGTCGCTCCAGCAGATCAGCCAGTCGCTGGGCCTGTCGGTGATCATGACCATCGGGCTGAGCCACGCGCACGCGCTCCGCGTCTCGGGCACCGGTGCGGCGAAGGCGGCGGAGGAGGGGCGGTCGCTCTCCTTCGTGATCGCCGGTGCGGTGCTCGTGGTGGGCGCGGTCACCTGCTACCTGATCGCCAACCGCACGATCAAGCCGGCGGCCGCCGACGACGCGGCCGTGCCGCTCACCGCCTAGGAGCGCGTCCGGCCCCGGCCGGCGGCCGGGGAACTTGACGAGAGGAGTTCCCCATGCGACATGCGCTCCGGCGGCTCGCCGGGATGACGGCGGAGGAACGCGCGGCGTTCCTCGGGCGGACGGGACCCGCGGCGGAGGCCGCCGCCCCCTCGGCCGAGCCCGCCGGGCGGAGCCGCGGTGCGGCCGCCGGGGCGGACGGTGAGCCCGCCGGGCCGGTTTCCGCCCCGGTCGGCGAGCGGGTTCCGGGAGCCGTCGCGGGGCCGGCACCCGTGGCCGCCGGGCGGCCGGGTTCCGTCGCCGTGCCGGGTGAGCCCGGCGCCGTACCCGGCCCCGCGCCGGCCGCCGCGGCCGACGGCCCCGCCTCGCGTCCGAGCCCCGCCTCCCCCGGTCAGGCCCACCAGCTCTACCTCGACCGGCTGTGGACGGGCGACGGTGCTCCCTACGTCGTGCCGTTCGCGCTGCGGCTGACCGGGGAGCTGTCGGTGTCCGTGCTGCGGCGGGCGCTGGCGGATGTCGTCGAGCGGCATCCGGTGCTCTCCTGCCGCTTCCGGTTCGAGGACGGGACCGCGACGGCCGTGCCCGGGGCGCCGCCGGAGCTGTCCGTCGTAGCGCTGCCCGCGGGGGAGGAGGCGGCGTTCGCGTATGCCGAGCAGCGGGCGCGGCTCCGGTTCGACCTGGAGCACGGGCCCGTGGTGCGCAGCGAGTTGATCACGATCGCGCCGCGGGACCACCTGCTGCTGTGGATCGTGCATCACATCGCCGCCGACGGCTGGTCGGTCGGCGTTCTCATCGAGGAACTGAGCGCGGCCTACCGCGCCAGGCTGGCCGGAGCAGCGCCCGAACTCCCGCCGCTCACCATCCGGTTCGCCGAGTTCGCGGAGTGGCAGTGGCGGCGCCTCGACGCGGCCGACGACCGTATCGAGGCCCACCGGGCCCGGCTGGCCGGAGCCGGGGCGGCGTTCGTGCCCGCGGATCACGAGCGGCCCGCGGTGCAGACCTTCGACGGACGCAGCGTCCCCTTCCGGCTGCCCGCGGAACTCGCCGCCGGTCTGCGGGGCCTGGCCCGGGAGCGTGGGGTCACCCTCTTCCCGGTGATGCTGGCGGCCCTGCACACGCTCGTCGCCCGGTACAGCGGGCTGGACGACGCGGTGACCGGGGTGGTGGTGTCCGGGCGCGCGCGGCCCGGCACCGAGGCGCTGATCGGCCCGTTCGCCAACACGCTGCCGATGCGGATCGACTCCGGCGGCGACCCGCGGTTCGGCGTGCTGGTCGACCGGGTCCAGGACGCCCTCGTGGCCGTGCTGGACGACCAGGACCTGCCGTTCGGGTCGCTCGTCCAGCGGCTCGGCGGCGCGCGGGACACCACCCGCAACCCGCTCTACCAGGTGCTGTTCAGCATGGGCAGCCTCCCGCTCGGGGACGCGGAGGTGGCGGTCACCCCCGAACTGGCCCTGCGCCCGGTGTCGTTCTGCAACAACACCGCGCGGCTGGACCTCGAACTGACCGTGGAGCAGTCGGGCGAGGGCCTCGGCGGACGGCTCGACTACAACAGCGACCTGTACGACGCCTCGACCGCCGAGCGGCTGCTGGAGCGGTACGCCACCCTGCTGGCCGGCATCGCGGCCGACCCCGACCTGCCGATCGGACGGTACCCGCTGGAGCCCGAGGACGCCCGCCTGGCCGCCCTGCGGGAGGCCGCCGTACCGGCGCGGCCGGCGTTCGCGACCACGTTCGGCGAGCTGTTCGCCCGGCAGGTCGCGCTGCGTCCCGACGCGCCCGCCGTGCGCTGCGAGGGCGCCGTGCTCAGCTACGCCGAACTCGACGCGGCGTCCGACGCCGTCGCCGCGGCCGTCCGGGAGCGGGTCCGGGGCGCGGAACCGGTGGTGGCCGTCGGCACCGGCCGTTCCATCGAGTTGCTGCCCGCCGTGCTCGGCATCTGGAAGGCCGGCGCCGTGTACCTGCCGCTGGAGCTGGAGTACCCGGCGGAGCGGCTCGCCCGGCTGCTGAGCGACAGCGGCGCGCGGCTGCTGCTGACCGCGGGCGCCGAACTCCCCCACTTCGAGGGCCTGGTGCTTCCCGCGCCGCCCCCGTCCCTCGACGTACGCGCCCTGCCGGACCACACGTCCGTCCGGCGGGATCCCGAAGCCGATGACCCGGACCGGCTGGCGTACATCATGTACACCTCCGGATCCACGGGGCACCCGAAGGGCATCGCGGTCACCCATCGCAGCCTCGGCAACTTCCTCGCCTCGATGGCCGAGCTGGACGCCCTGCGCGCGGACGACGCGACCCTCGCCCTGGCCAGTCTGCCGTTCGACGGCTCGGTGATCGAGCTGTTCCTGCCGCCGGCCGTCGGCGCGACGGTGACCGTGTGCGGCCGGGCGGACGCGCGGGACGCGGAGCGGCTGGCGGCCCTGCTGCGGGGCGTGACCGTGCAGCACGGCACGCCCTCCACCTGGCGGATGCTGCTCGACGCCGGTGCCGACCTGTCCGGGCTGCGCTCCGTGCTCTGCGGGGGAGAGGCGCTGCCGCCCGGACTCGCCCGCGAGCTGCGGGCCGCCGTCGGCGACGTGTGGAACCTGTACGGCCCCGCGGAGACCACCGTCTACTCGCTGGTGCGGCGCTGGGACGGCGCCGCCCCGCTGATCGGTCCGCCGATCGCCGGTACGACCGCGCACGTCCTCGACGCGGAGCTGCGTCCGGTGCCCACCGGGGTGCTGGGCGAGCTGTTCCTCGGCGGTGCCGGGCTCGCCCGCGGCTACCTCGGCGAACCGGAGCTGACCGCCGAGCGCTTCGTACGGCATCCGGTGACCGGCGAGCGGCTGTACCGGACCGGCGACCTCTTCCGGCGGCACGCCGACGGATCGCTCACCTGCCACGGGCGCACGGACCACCAGCTCAAGATCCGCGGCCACCGGATCGAGCCGGACGAGGTCGCGGAGGCGCTGGAGCGCGACGACCGGGTGCGCGAAGCCGTCGTGATCGGACGGGAGTTCGGCGGCGGCGATCTGCGGCTGGTGGCGTTCGTCCGGCTCGCGGACGGGGCGCACGGCAGCGAGGCGGAGCTCAGGGACGCGGTGGGCGCCCGGCTGCCCGCGTACATGGTGCCGGCCCGGATCGTCGCCGTACCGGAGTTCCCCCACAACTCCAGCGGCAAGGTGGACCGGCGCGCGCTCGCGGCGCGGGATCTCGCGGACACCGTGCTCGCCGGGGACGAGGGTGCCGCCGATCCGCCGGTCACCCCGACCCAGGAATGGCTCGCCCGGCTCTGGGCCGAGCTGCTGGAGCGCGAACGGGTCGGTGTGCGCGAGGACTTCTTCGGGGCGGGCGGCCACTCCCTGCTCGCGGTCAGGATGCTGCACCGGGTCATGACCGGCCGGGGCGCCTCCGTCGGCCTCGCCGACTTCCTCGCCGCGCCGACCGTGGAGGCGCTGGCCGCTCTGGTCGACGAGGAGAACGCCACGGGCGAACTGGAGCGCCGGGTGGACGCGATGAGCGACGACGAGGTGGCGGCGCTGCTGGCCGAACTCGACAAGTCCGAACCGACCCAGGAGGCACACCCCACCATGGCGAACCCTTCCGAAGACGAGGCCTACCAGCGGTTCCTCCTCGTCGCCCATGGGCACACGCTGTTCAACGCCGTCGTCGCGGGCCTGGAACTGGACGTGTTCGGGCATCTGTCCGCGCACCCGGGGGCCACCCTGGACGAACTCGCGGAGCAGGCCGGCACGGCCCCGCACAAGATGCGCGTCCTGCTCGCCTCGCTGTCCGCGATCGACCTGCTGACCAGGACGGACGGCCGGTACCGCAACGCGCCGCTCGCCGAGCGGCTGCTCGCCCCGCGGGGCCCGGAGAGCTGGCGCAACATCTTCCTCTCCCGCCACCGCACCGACTACGCCGGCATGGCCCACACCACGCAGGCGCTGCGCTCGGGCACCAACGACGGGCTGAAGGTGCACGCGGGGGAGGGCGATTCGGTCTACGAACGGCTCGGCGCCGACCCGGAGACCGAGGCGATCCTGCACCGGTCCATCGCCGCCTTCGCCCACCAGGAGATGCAGGGCCTGCTGCGCACCGCGGACCTCGAAGGCACCGGGCACCTGCTCGACGTCGGCGGGGGCAGCGGCGCCAAGGCGGCGGCCATCGCCGGACACCACCCGGGGATCACGGTCACGGTGTTCGACCTGCCGTCGGTGACGGACCTCGCCGCGCGCGAGCTGCCGCCCGGCGTGGACGGCCGGGTGCGCTTCCGGCCCGGCGACATGTTCGCCGACCCGTTCCCGTCCGGCATGGACGCCATCCTGTTCAGCAGCGTGCTCGACGTGTTCGACGCCCACCGGGTGGAGACGCTGCTCGCCAAGGCGTACGACGCGCTCGGGCCCGGCGGCCGGGTGCTGATCTACTCCTGCAACACGGCGCCGGACGAGGCGGGCGGCATCATCGCCACCTCGCTCTCCCTGTTCCTGAACGTGATCGCCACCGGTGAGGGGATGGCCTACCCGGTCGCCGACTACGAGCGGATGCTGCGCAAGGCCGGGTTCGACCAGGTCGGTGCGGTCGGGGGACTGCCCATGGAGCACGCCATGATCACGGCCGTCAAGCACTGAACGGGGCCGTCAGCCACCGGACCCGGCCGGCCGGGCGAGCCTCATGGTCCGCCCGTCCGGGCCGCGCAGGACGCGAGCCGGTCGGACAGCCGGGCGAGGGCCGCGCGGAGTTCGGCCGGGTGCTGGACGGTGAGCGGGCAGCCGAGCCCCGCCAGATAGCCGGCCATGGTGTCGAACCGCTCGGCCCGCGTCTCCAGCAGTACCCCCTCGGCGGTCTGGACGAGGGTCGCCGCAGCCGGTGGGACACGGCGCGCGGCCTGTTCCAGGGTGGTGTGCAGCAGCACCCGGACCCGGTGCCGGCCCGCGACCTCGCCGAGGGCCGCGGTCAGCTGCGCCGCGGGGTCGTACCCGGGTGGTGGCGGGGCCGCCCGGGGATCAGCGGCGGGTTCCAGGGAGCGGACGCGGTCGACCCGGAACACCCGGATCTCGGCGCTGCGCGAGTCGAGGCCGGTCACGTACCAGCGGCCGCCGTGCAGGACCAGTCCGTAGGGGTCCAGGTCGCGGGCGGAGGTCTCGCCCCGCCACGACTGGTAGGTGATGCGTACCCGGCGCCGGTCGCGGGCCGCGGTGGCCAGGTCCAGGGCGATCCGCGGGTCGGGCGCGGCGGCCGGACCGGAGGGCGGGGTGCGGGCGAAGGTGTCGCGCAGGGCGGCCACCTGGTCCGCGACCGGTTCGGGCAGCACCCGGTTGATCTTGGCGAGGGCGCTCTCGGTGGTGCTGCCGGGCAGCCCGTGCGGGGATCCGGCCAGCAGGCCGAGGACGACCGCGGCGGCTTCCTTGTCGGTGAGCGCGAGCGGGGGGAGCCGGAAGGCGGGCGGCAGCCAGTAGCCGCCGTAGCGGCCGCGTTCGGCGGTGAGCGGGATGCCCAGGTCGGCCAGGTGGGCGGCGTAGCGGCGCACGGTCCGCTCGCCCACGCCGAGCCGCCGCGCCAGATCCCGGCCGCTGATGCCGGGGCGGTCCTGTAACAGCTCCAGCATCGCCAGGACGCGGGCCGTGGGTCGCTCGTTCGGCACAAGCCCCCTCTTCCCGACGGCTATCCGGACCGATTTCGTCCTGATGGGAGTCTACCGTCGGAGCGTCGGAGAGTGTGGTGAAGCGAGGAGAAGGCGCATGTCGACATACGTGCTGGTGCCCGGGTTCTTCTTCGGTCCGTGGGTCTGGGAGGAGGTCGGCAGGCTGCTGCGCGACGCCGGGCACGAGGTACGGACGGTGTCCCTGACGGGGCAGGGCGAGCGGGCCGGTGAGGCGACCCCCGAGGTGGGCGTCTCCACCCACGTCGCCGACATCACCGACGCCGTCGGCGACGCGGACGACGTGGTGCTGGTCCTGCACAGCGGCGCGACGATCGCGGGCACCGCGGCCGCCGACCGGCTGCCGGAGCGGCTGCGGCGGATCGTCTACGTGGACACCGCGCCGTTCCCGGACGGCATGGCGCAGATCGAGTTCCTGCCGCCGGACGCGCAGGCGGAGCAGCGGCGGCAGATCGAGACGGAGGGGAACGGCTGGCTGCTGCCGGCCCGGCCCTTCGACGAGGACGACCGGCAGCGGGACCCGGTCGCGCTGGCCGGTCTCTCGGCGGGCGACCTGACCCAGATGCGCGGGCGCGCCTCCGCGCAGCCCGCCGCGCTGGTGCTGGCTCCCGCCCGCCGGCCCGCCGAGATCCCGGACACGCCGCGCACCCTGATCGCCTCCACCTTCACGGCCGAGCAGGTGCGGGCCATGGTCGCGGCCGGGCTGCCGGCCTTCGCGATGCTGGCGGGGCCGGGCTGGACCATCACCGAACTGCCCACCGGACACTGGCCGATGCTGTCACGGCCCAAGGAACTGGCGGAGCTGCTGGCCGCCATGTGACGGGCCGCCCCGCCCCCGGCGCGGCCCCGGTTCAGCCCGCCGCGGAGCTGAGCGTGAGGCCCGCCGGGCCGTCCCCGGTGGGCGGGAGCTGGATCGCCTTGGTCTCGCTGAAGGCGGCCAGCCCCCAGGCGCCCAGCTCGCGGCCGTTGCCCGAGCTCTTGTAACCGCCGAAGGGGGCGCGCATGTTGAACGGGGCGCCGTTGACGTCCACCCGGCCCGTGCGCAGCCGCGTGGCCAGGGCGGTGGCGTGCGCCACGTCCTTCGACCACACCGCGCCGGACAGGCCGTAGCAGGTGTCGTTGGCGATCCGCACCGCGTCGTCCTCGTCGCGGTAGGGCAGTACGACGACGACCGGACCGAAGACCTCCTCGACGACCGCCCGTGCCCGCTCCGGCAGGCCGGCGAGGACGGCCGGGGTCAGCCAGCCGCCGCCGGCCACCCCCGCGGGGGCCTCGCCGCCGGTGACCAGGGTCGCGCCGCCGGCCACCGCCTCGTCCAGGATGCCGCGCACCCGCGCGGCCGCCTCGGGGTGGATGAGCGGCCCGATCCGCGTGGCCGGGTCCCAGGGGTCGCCGACCCGCAGCGTCCCGGCCGCGGCCGCCGCGAGTGCCACGGCCTCGTCGTACCGGGCGGCCGGGACCAGCAGACGGCTCCAGGCGAAGCAGACCTGACCGGTGTTGAAGTTCGCCTGCTGCACGGTCGCCGTCACCGCCGCGCCCAGGTCGGCGTCGGGCAGCACCAGCGAGGCGCTCTTGCCGCCCAGTTCGAGGTTGACCCGGGCGGCCCGGGGTGCGGCCAGCTCGCTGACCCGGCGCCCCGAGCGGATCGAGCCGGTCAGGGACACCACGGCGACCTCGGGGTGCGCGGCCAGCGCCTCCCCGGCCTGCGGGCCCCGCCCGCACACCAGGTTGAACACGCCGGGCGGCAGACCGGTCTCGGCGAGCAGCTCGGCCAGCAGATAGCCGCTCAGCGGCGCCAGTTCGCTGGGCTTGAGCACCACGGTGCAGCCGGCCGCCAGCGCGGCGGGGACCTTCTGCAGGTTCAGCGCCACCGGGGCGTTCCACGGAGTGACGCACCCGGCGACCCCGGCGGCCTCGGAGCGCACCAGGGAGTTGCCGATCCGCTGCTGCCAGACGTGCTCCCGGGCGGCCTCGGCGCAGGAGCGCAGCGCCTCCAGGCCGAAGGGGACCTGCGCGTGCCGGGCCAGGCCCACCGGCATCCCGGTCTCCGCCGTCAGCACACCGGCCACGGTGTCGGCGTGCTTCTCCAGCAGCTCGGCGAGCCGGTCGAGATACCCCAGGCGCTCTTCGAGGGGCGTGTCCGACCAGGCGGGGAACGCCCGGCCGGCGGCCGCGACGGCGGCGTCCACGTCCTCAGGCCCGCCCGCGGGGACCTCCGCGAGGGTGCGGCCGGTCGCCGGGTCCACGACCGGGACGGCTTCGTCGGACCGCGCGGGGCGCCAGTCGCCGTCGATCCACTGGACCGAGCGTGACCGGCGGGCCGCCGCGGGAATCGCTGCGCTCGTGCTCTCCATGGGCCCAGCGTCGGGCCCGCCGGTTATCGGACGGTGACGTAACCCCCGGGTAACTGCGGTTCCTACAGTCGGCGTTGTCGTCCGCCGTCATGTCCGAGGAGTCGCGATGACGATCAGTGTCCCGGAGGACCGCACGCTCCGTACACCGGACGGCGCTGCCGAGGCCGGCGACGAGGCGGCCGCGCTGCCGCCCCTGGTGCCGGAACCGGACGCCGCCGGCGAACCGTTCCCGCTGACTCCCACCCAGCAGGCCCTGTGGGTCGGCCGGGCGGACGCCGTCGAGCTGGGCGGGATCGGCTGCTACGGGTACTTCGAGTGGGAGCGGCCCGAGCTGGACCTGCCCCGTTACCGCCGCGCCTGGGAGCGGCTGGTCGCGCACCATCCCGGGCTGCGCACCGTGGTGCGCCCGGACGGCACCCAGTACGTGCTGGAGCGGCCCGGACCGGTGCCGATCACCGTCGAGGACCTGCGCGCGGACCCGGAGGCGGCACGACGGCTGGCGGAGAGCCGGGACGAGCGGGGCCACCGCGTCCTCGACCCCGGTACCTGGCCGATGTTCGAGCTGCGGGTGGTGCTGCTGGCCGACCGGGTCCGGGTGCAGCTCGGCATCGACCTCCAGCTCATGGACGCCGGCAGCCTGTTCCTCAACCTCTTCCCCGGGCTGGTCACGCTGTACGAGGACCCGGACGCGCCGCTGCCGCCGCAGCGGCTCGCCTTCCGGGACTTCGCCCGCTGGCTCCACGAGGACGTGCGCGGGGGAGCGCGGTGGCAGGCCGACTGGGCCTACTGGCAGCAGCGCCTCGACGGCCTGCCGCCCGCGCCCGACCTGCCCGTGGCCCGGTACGACGCCGGGGGGCCGGGGAAGTTCGAGCGGTGCGCGGTCCGCTACCCGGCCGAGGAGTTCGACCTGCTGCGCGAGCGGGCCCGCCACTACGGACTCACCGGGACGGAACTGCTCGTCGGCGCGTTCGCCGAGGTGCTCCGCGGCTGGAGCTCCGATCCCGCGTTCACCCTCAACGTGCCGGTCTTCCAGCGGTTCGGCATACCCGGCGCCGAGGACGTGATCGGCGACTACACCAACGCGATCCTGCTCGAAGCGCGTCCCGAGGGGCGGACCGTGGCCGAGCGGATCACCGCCCTGGCCGAGCGGCTGCGCACCGACACCCGGCACGCGAGCGTGAACGGCGTGGAGGTGCTGCGCGAGCTGGCCCGGCGCCGGGGGCTCGCCGCCGCGGCCATGCCGGTCGTGGTGACCAGCCTGCTCGGGCTGCCGCCCGCCCGGTCGATCACCGAGTTCGGCACCGAGGTGCACTCGATCACGCAGACCCCGCAGGTGTCGCTGGACTTCCAGATCCGGCCGGAGGACGGGGAGCTGCGACTGGTGTGGGACCACCGGTCCGGCACCTTCGCGCCCGGCGTCGTCGAGAGCGCGTTCGAGGCGTTCCGGGACCTGGTGGGGCGGATGCTCGCGGACGAGCCCGGGTACGGCGTCTGGGAGGCCCCCTTCCTCGACGTGCGCGGCCGACGGGACCGTGCGGTCTGGAACGAGACCAACGACACCGCCGAGCCGGTACCCGCCGTGCTCCTCCAGGAGCGGTTCTTCGCCCAGGCGCGGCGGACGCCCGACGCGGAGGCCGTCGTGGCGCCCGGCCGGCGGCTGACCTACGGGGAACTGGCCCGGCACGCCCGCCGCATCGGGAACGCGCTGCGCGAGCGGGGTGTACGGCCGGGGGACCTGGTCGGCGTGGTGATGGAGAAGGGCTGGGAGCAGTACGCCGCGGTGTACGGCGTCCTGGCCGCCGGCGGTGCCTATCTGCCGCTCGACGCGGCGTCGCCGCGGGGACGTGTCGCCCGGCTGCTGGCGGCGGCCGGAGCCGGCGTCGTGCTCACCCAGTCCCGGCTCGGGGGCGAGCTGGAAGTGCCGGCCGGTACGACCGTGCTGTGCGCCGACACCGATTTCGAGACCGCCTCCGCCGCCGAACTCACCCCTGTGCAGGGGCCGGACGATCCGGCCTACGTCATCCACACCTCCGGATCCACCGGGGAACCCAAGGGCGTCGTGGTGGCGCACCGCGGGGTGGCGAACCTCGTCCGGGACGTGCGGCGCCGGTTCGACGTCACGGCCGCGGACCGGCTGCTCGCGCTGTCCGGCCTGCACTTCGACGCGTCGGTCTACGACGTCTTCGGGCCGCTGGCCTGCGGCGCCACCGTCGTCGTCCCGCCGCCGTTCCGGCGCGCCGAACCGGACGTCTGGGCGGAGCTGGTGCGGGACGAGCGGGTGACGCTCTGGAACTCGGTGCCGGTGCTGCTGGAACTGCTGGTCGGTGAGGCGGAGGCGCGCGCGGACCGGCCGCTGGGCACGCTCCGGCTCGCGGTGGTGTCGGGCGACTGGATCCCGCTGGACCTGCCGGAGCGGGCCCGCGCCCAGGCGCCGGGGCTGCGGGTCGTCGGATCGGGCGGACCCACCGAGACCATCTGCTGGTCGCTCTTCCACCCGATCGACGTCGTGGACCCGCGGTGGACGAGCATCCCCTACGGGAAGCCGATCACCAATCAGCGGTACTACATCGTCGACCGGGACCTGCGACCGCGCCCCACCTGGGCGCGCGGCGAGATGGCCGTGGCGAGCCCGCTGGGCCTGGCCCTCGGCTACCTGAACGACCCGGAGCGCACCGCGGCCAAGTTCGTCACGCTGCCGGTGAGCGGTGAACGCGCCTATCTGACCGGTGACTTCGGGCGGCTGCTGCCGGACGGCGGGATCGAGATCCTGGGGCGGGAGGACTTCCAGGTCAAGGTCGCCGGGCAGCGGATCGAACTCGGTGAGATCGAGGCGGTGCTGAACCGCGCCGAGGGGGTGCGGAGCGCGGTCGTGACGGCGCCGCGCAGCGGTGCGGGCGTGGTCCGGCTGCACGCCTTCGCGACGCCGGAGGCGGGCGCGCGGCTGAACGCGGAGGCGCTGCGGGAGCATCTGGCCGCGCGGCTGCCCGCCGCCATGGTGCCCGCGGCGATCAGGGTGCTGCCCGAACTGCCGCTCACGGCCAACGGGAAGGTGGACCGCCTGGAGCTCGCGCGCCTCGCCGCCGCCCCGGAACAGCCGGCCGGGTCCGCGCCGCGGCCGGCGGCCGCGTCCCGCACGGACACCGGGCTGCTGGCGGAGCTGGTCGCGGCCTGCGTGGGCGAGATCCTCGGTCTGGACGAGGTCCCCGCGACGGGCAACTTCTTCCGCCTGGGCGGCGACTCGCTGAGCGGCACCCGGCTGGCCGCCCGTCTCCAGGACCTCCTCGGCACCCCGGTCCCGGTCCGTACCGTCTTCGCCAACCCGGACCTCGCCGACCTCGCCGCCGCCGTCGCCGCCGACCCGGTGTCGGGGCCCCAGGCACTCCGGGTGGCCCGGCTGCTGGCCACGCTGGAGGAGGCCGAGGAAGCGGAGGAGGCCGAGCAGGCGGAGGAGGCGGAGCTCGCGGCGGCCGGAGGAGGACCGGGCGCCGGGCGGGCCCCGGCCACCGGCACCGGGCGGACCTCCGCCACCGGCGCGAAGCTGCCCCCCACCCCCCTCGCGCAGGACGACCCGGCGCTCGCCGGCCTCCTCGTCCGTGAGGACCTCCGGCAGCGGCACACCCTCGTGCTCGTCGCGTCCTCCAGCGTCGCACCGCCCTCGGTGCTGGCCTGCGCGGGGTCGGTGCTCGGGAACCTGACGACGGAGGGCTACCCGGGGCGCCGCTATCACGCGGGTGGCGAGGTTGCGGACGAGGTCGAGCGGCTCGCTCTCGACCGGGCGCGCGCGCTGTTCCGGGCCGAGGCCGCGAACGTGCAGCCGCACTCCGGGTCCTCCGCCAACCTCGCGGTCCTCACCGGCCTGCTGGAGCCCGGCGACACCATCCTCGGCCTGGGCCTCGACTGCGGCGGCCATCTGTCGCACGGCTCGGCCGCCTCGATCACCGGACGCTACTTCCGCTCCGTCCACTACCGCACGGGCGCCGGGGACCTGCTGGACTACGACCGGATCGCCGAACTCGCCGACGAGCACCGGCCGAAGGTCGTCATCGCCGGCGCCAGCGCCTACCCCCGGCGGATCGACTTCGCCCGGTTCCGGGAGATCGCCGACGAGGTGGGCGCGTACCTGATCGCGGACATCTCGCACATCGCCGGGCTGGTCGCCGCCGGGCTGCACCCGAGCCCGGTCGACCACGCGCACCTCACCACCACGAGCACCTACAAGCAGCTCTACGGCCCGCGCGGCGGCATGATCCTGCTCGGCCGGGACGCGGACGCACCGGGACCGGACGGCCGGGTGCCGCTGCGGAAGCTGGCCGACCGCGCGGTGTTCCCGCTCGTGCAGGGCACCCCGGACCTCGGCAACGTGGCGGCCAAGGCGAGGGCGCTGCACGCGGCCGCCCAGCCCGCCTTCCGGACGCTGATGGAGCGGGTGCTGGACACCGCCGCGGCCATGGCGGAACGGCTCGACCGGCGCGGCCTGCGTGTGATCACCGGCGGCACCGACACGCACATGGTCCTCGCCGACCTCGGCCCCCACCACGTCAGCGGCGCGGACGCCGAGGAGGCCCTGGAGGCCTGCGGGATCCTGCTCAACCGGAACCGGGTCCCCGGCGACGACACACCGCCCCGGGTCACCAGCGGGATCAGGATCGGCACCAACACCCTGGCGGCCCGCGGTATTTCGCCCGGGACGGCGGCCCGGTGCGCCGACCTCGTCGCGGACGTCGTGGAGGAACTGCGCGACGCCAAGGCCGTCCATCCCGGCATGGCCGCCGAGATCCGGGCCGAGGTCCGCCGCGTCTGCGCCGAGCACCCCCTGCCCGGCTATCCGGACCCCCAGGAGGCATGAGAGGCATGAGGGGGCGCCCGGCCCCGCGGGGCCGGGCGCCCCTTCGGACGGCTACCCGCCCGAGGCGCGCAGCTCCCGGGCCCGGACGCAGGCGTTGGCCGAGAGCCAGTCCAGCACGGGACGCAGCTCCCGCCAGGTCCCGGCCACCCACGCCGCGGCCGACGGCCGGCCGGCCGCGACCCGGTCGCAGTCGCGCCCGATGTCCAGCGTCCGGTGGCGCAGCAGCCCCACCCGGGGATGGCCGGCCGGCACCCCGCGCGGTCTGGTGCGCAGCGCGACCCCGCCCACGGCGTGCCCGAGCCCCGCCAAGCCGTCCACGAGCGACTGGAGTTCGGCGCCGCGCTCCTCGGCCACCACCGCGCGGAGGGCGGCCGTCTCCTGCGGGGCGCGCGAGTAGTACCGGCCGGTGGCGCGCAGTCCCCGTGCGTCGAGGTGGAGCCAGTAGCCGAGGCCGGGTTCGAGGTCCACCAGGGCCCCTTGGTACGTCTTGTACGGCGACTTGTCGTTCGAGGCCCGGGTGTCCCGCTGCGGCCGCAGCATGCGCAGCGCGCCGAACTCCGGGGACAGTTCGGCGACCAGCCGCGCCATCGGCTCCCGTACCGCCCGCTCGTACCGGTCGCGGTGGCGGTGCCAGAAGGCGGTCGAGTTGTCCTCGGCGAGCTCTTCGAAGAAGTCGAACGCCTCGTCCGGAAAACCGGTGAAGGCCATGGGGTCATCCCGCTTTCGTGCCGGAGCCGACGACCTCGCGCGTGTCGCCGTCGTGGTCAACAACCGCTCAGGAGCCGCCGATTGTAGTAGCGGCGGCGGGCGGGACGGAGTCGTTCCGCCGACTCCGCCCGCCCGCCGTGGCATCCGCCGGGCCGGTCAGCTGCCGGGCGTGCGGGGACGTACGGCGGCGAGGTAGCCGGGGACCCGGATCGCGCCGCCCTCGGACTCGGGGTCGACGGCGTACATCCGCGCCGGGCCGGAGGACAGCCGCCGCCACCGGTTCGCGGGGAAGTGGCGGTCCAGGTCCGTCGGTCCGAACGGGGTCGAGTGGCGCACCCCGGCGGCTTCGAGCGGCCGGACCAGACGGGCGGCCCGGCCGCGGGCGCCGCCCACATGGCCGAGGTAGCCGAACGAGTCGCGCGCGTAGTCGGGTTCGACCAGCAGCACCCCGCCCCGGCCCCCGGTGAGCACGGCCAGCGCGGCGGCCGTCGCGGCCCGCTCCTCCTCGTCCAGGACGTGCAGGACGGCGCGGATGAAGACGTTGGCGGGGCCGAGCCGCTTCGCCAGCGCCTCGACCGCGGCCGCGTCGCCCGGGTCGAGGACCTCGAAGGAGAGGTCGCCGGACCCCGAGCCCTCCGCGCGCGCTCGGGCGATCGCGGTGGGCGACACGTCGACACCGACCACCGTGCGGAAGCGGGTGGCGAGCGCGCGGGCGTAGCGGCCGTTGCCGCAGCCCAGGTCGATGACGGGCAGCGCCGGGTCCAGGTGCCGTGCCGTGGTGTCCAGGAGCCAGCGCATCTCGTCGGCGTCGTCGGCGTCCCACAGCACGTCCCCGCCCCGGCCGGTGGCGTCCACCGACGACCAGTAGCGCTCCCATGCCGCGCCGGTGCGCCGGGTGCCGGTGACCGCTGCGGGGGCCGCGCCGCCCGTCGTGTGCCGGGCGGTCCCGTAGCCGAGGTCGCCGGACCGCCAGCCCTCGCGGGTGGTGAGCCGGCCCAGCAGGTCGAGGAAGGCGGCGAACATCTCGCCGACCAGCCCGTCGGGATAGACGGCCTGGATGTAGTCCCAGTTGAACCGCAGCCCCCCGCCCTCGGTCTCGAACACCTGGAAGTCCAGGCTGACCTGAGGGGTCTGGGAGACGCCGTACACCGCCGAGCCGAACGTGGTCTCCCGCTGGTCCGGCGGATAGCCGACCAGGCTGGTCATCACGACGGGCATCGCCGGGGTGAGCGTCCCGCGCAGCCGGGTCAGGGCGCGCAGGACCTGCATGCCGGTGAAGTGGCGGTGTTCGAGATCGGCCCAGAGCCGCTGCTGCAGCGTCCGGGCGCGGTCCGCGAAGGTGTTCCCGGCACCGGTCGCCTCCAGCAGCAGTGTGGTGGTCGTATGACCGATCACCCCGCCGATCTGGGGGTGCAGGGGCAGCCGGCTGAACAGCGGGAAGTTGAGGCAGAACGACGGCTCGGCGGACCAGGACCGCAGCACCTCGGCGTAGGCGGCGGCGAGCACACCGGAACCGGTCACGTCGTGCTCGCCGGCCAGCGCGCGGACCGCCGCCCAGTCGGCGGCGTCGAGGACACCGCTGTGCCGCTCGATCCTGGCCGTCAGCTCGGCCTGGTGTGACGGGCGTTTTGGCAGCCGCGGGGCGCCGGGGAGCGTTTCGAGCCGGTCGAGCCAGTACCACTGGGAGCGCTGGTAGACGTCGCTGTCCGGGAGGTTCGCCGCGAGGCCGAGCACATAGTCGCGGAACGTCAGCCGCAGGGGTTCGAGCGCCGCGCCCCGGCCCGCGTACAGCTCGCTCAGCTCGGGGACGATCACCTGGAAGTAGCTCCAGGCGTCGGCGACCAGGAAGTCGAGCACCAGGTGGATCCGGGTCCGGCCACCCGGGAGCAGGGTCAGCCGCAGATCGAACAGCGGCCAGGTGGCCGCGTCGAGGATGGTGTGCGACAACCGCTCTCGCAGGGCCAGCAGTTCCGGCTCCGGCTCGGCCGTCGCCCGCAGGTCGTGGCGCCTGATCACGAAGTCGGGGACCTCGGCGAGCACCCGCTGGGTGCCGTCGGCCAGTACGACGGTGCGCAGCGCGTCGTGCCGTTCGACCAGGCTCTGCCAGGCGCGCTCGAACGCGTCGGGGTCGAGGTCGGGCGACTCCCACTCGAAGTATCCGTGGCAGCCGACGTTGCCGAGCTCGACCAGGCCGCCGCGGCCGATCCACATCGCCTGCTGCCCGTCGTTCAGCGGGAACGGCTCGAAGCGCGCGGCCGGGTCCGGCTCGACCGGGGGCAGCCCCGCGTAGGCGGCCGAGCCGGCGAGGCCCGCCTCGACCGCCGCGGACAGCTCGCCCGCGGTCGGGCCGGCGTACAGCTCGGTCATGGACAGCTCGGTGCCGAACCGGCCGCGCAGCTCGTCGATGAGCCGGAAGGCCAGCAGCGAGTGGCCGCCGAGGTGGAAGAAGTTGTCGGTCATCGAGATCGTCCGGCCGTCGAAGATCTCGGCCCACAGGGCTGCCATGGCGGCCTCGGTCTCGCTGCGGGCGGGCACGAAGCCGTCGCCGCCCCGCTCCGCCGGCTCGGGGGCGGGCAGCGCGCGCAGGTCCGTCTTGCCGTTCGGCAGCCGGGGGATCCGGTCCAGCGCGGTGACCGTCGCCGGGACCATGTAGTACGGAAGCCGTTCGCTGAGCCTCGCCTTGAGCGCGGCGCCGTCCAGTCCGGTGCCGCCGTCCGCCGTGACGTAGGCGGCGAGTCGCGGCCCGCCCTGGCCGGTGCGGACGGTGGTGACCACCGCCTCGGCCACCTCGGGGCAGTCGACCAGGGCGGTCTCCACCTCGCCCAGCTCGACCCGGAAGCCCCGGATCTTCACCTGGGCGTCGCCCCGGCCGAGGATCTCGATCGCGCCGTCCGCGCGGTACCGGGCGAGGTCACCGGTCTCGTACACGAGCCCCTCACCGGTCACCGGGTCCGGGCGGAACAGCTTCCCGGTCAGCTCGGGCCGCTCGTGGTAGCCGGCGGAGAGCCCGGCCCCGCCGATCAGCAGCCGTCCGGTCAGCCCGGGGGGCACCGGGCGGTCCAGCGCGTCGAGCACGTAGGCGCGCACGTTGGCGATCGGGCGGCCCGCGGGCACCGGATGCGCGGCCTTGATGTGCGCGGGGGTCGCCTGACTGGTCAGGTCGATGCCCGCACCCAGGTCCAGGCAGGTCAGCGCGTTGGTGCTCTCGGTGGTGCCGTACGTCATGACGACGCGGAACGGGGTGTCCACCGGCGGCCAGCTGTGCACGCGCTCCGCGGTGGTGACCATGACCCGCAGCGCGGCGTCGGCGGGCCAGTCGAGCGCCCAGGCCGGTTCCGCGAGGGCGGCCACCAGCATCGTGTGGGTGATCCGCTCCGCGACCAGCCAGTCCCGCAGCTGCGCCGGGGACAGCGCGTGCCGGGCGGCGGGGACGCACACCGTGGCGCCGAGCGCGAGGTGCGGCATCCACTCCATGATCTGGACGCCGAACCCGGGCGCGGACAGCCAGGACACGCGGTCACCGGGCCGTACCCCGTAGGCACGGCCGGTCCAGTGCACCAGGTTCTCTATCGCCCGCAGCCGCTCCAGGACCGCCTTCGGCTCCCCCGTCGAGCCCGAGGTGTAGATGAGATGGCTGAGGGGTTCCGCGGCCACCGGGGTGGCCGGGGGCTCGGCGGGCGCGGCCGCGGTGGCGGCGATGCCGATGACCGGCGGGCATGGTGCGAGGCGCTCGCGCGGCCGGCCGCCCGCGTCCCCAGGGAGCCGGTCGCCCGTCCCGCCGCCGGTGTCCTGTCCGAGTCGCCCGCCGAGCCCGCCGTCCGCCCCCTGAGCGAGCCGTTCGACCAGTCCTTCCGTGGTCAGGACCGCCGTCGCCGCGCTGTCGCGGAGCATGAACGCGATCCGCGCGTCCGGATTGACCGGGTCGAGGGGGACGATCGCCGCGCCGGACTTCAGGATGCCGAGGACGGCCAGCACGTAGTCGAGGCCGCGCGGGCAGAACAGTCCGACGTGGTCCCCGGCCGCGACCCCGGCCCGGCGCAGCTCGCCCGCGATCTGGTCGCCGCGCCGGTCCAGCTCGGCGAACGAGACGACACGCTCGCCCTGTTCGACCGCCGGCGCGTCCGGGCGGGTGCGCACCTGGTGCGCGATCAGCTCCAGGTAGCCGGTCGGCGGAAAGGGCGCGGCGGTGCGGTTCCACTCCTCGGTGACCAGTAGCCGGTCCGCGTCGGTCAGCAGATCCACCTCGGTCAGCAAAGTTCCCGGCGCGGCCTGCGCCCGAGCGCCGAGCAGCCGCAGCTGTCCGGCCAGCCGGCGCAGCGTCGCGGGCTCCCACAGCCGGGCGTCACCGGCCACCTCCACGGCGCCGTCCGCGAGTTCGACCGCGAGGTCGCCCGCGCCACGGTGTTCCCCCGGCCCGCCCGCGACCAGGGCCACCGGTGCGGCCGGCGGCCGGGACGGCTGGAACACGGGTCCGTCGAGCGCCTCCGCCGCGGCCGCGATCAGCGAGCCGACCGGCGCGTCCTGGTCCACCGGGATCTCGTACCAGCCGTCCCGGGCCGCCAGCCACACCCGGTCGTGCCCGCTGTACCGGGCGAGGAGGGCGGCCCACACACCCGACCACCACCGCCGGTCGCGGCCGAGGGCGGCACCGGCCGGGGCGGCATGCCAGGGGCGGTCCGGCTCGCGCGGTTCGCCGGGCTCGGCCGGCCGGTCGGCGAGCAGCGCCGGCAGCGGTTCTACGGCAGGAGTGGACATCAGCGGCCGCCTTCCGGGCGCTCGGGTGTGATGGGCAGGACGTCCCAGGGCCGGAACGACCGGTGGGCGTAGACGAGCGGTGTCCCGGGCACCACGCCGGCGTCGATGACCGCGCCGAGGACCATCGTGTGGTCGCCGGCCTCGACCGTGCGGCTCACCTCGCACTGCGCGTAGGCGCACACGTCCTCGGTGAGCAGAGGCAGGCCCTTCTCGGACATCCGCCAGCCGACCAGCGCGAACCGGTCGGGGACATCGGTGGAGAACACCCGGGCCGCGCGTTCGGCGCCGCCGTGCAGCAGGTTCACCGCGAAGCCGCCCTGCCGGAGCGCGGCGGCCAGCGTCGAACTGGCGGTGCGCAGACACACCGCGAGGGTGGGCGGCTGGAGACACACACTGGTCAGCGAGGAACAGGTCATGCCGCGCGGCCCGTCGTCGGCCGGCGCGGTGACCACGGTGACCCCGGTCGGGAACGAGCCCATGACCCGGCGGAACGCCTCCCGGGCCCGCGCCTCCTGCTTCACCTTCTCCGCCTGTTCCGCCGCGACGAGCGGTCCCGGGGCGCGGGTCACGCCTGCCGCCGTGGCGCCTTCGCGGGGGCGTGCCGCGGCCGGTCGGCGTCGTACAGATGGCTCAGGTACTCGTAGGCGGAGGGGAGTTCGGAAAGCAGCCGGCGCTGGCGGGCCTTCACGTCGGCGAAGGCGCGTTCGGCCGTGACGACCGAGCCGGGCCGGTACGAGATGATCGGCAGCGAGGAGCGCGGACGCACCCCGAGCCCGGCGAAGACGGAGTAGTAGCTGCCGTTGGTCCAGAAGTTGCGGAACTCGGACTCGAAGTTGCCGTAGTAGGTGCTCTCGTCGGTCGAGGGCGGGTTGACCGGGACCCCGGAGCGGTACATCTCGATCTTCTCCTTGATCTGGTCGGCCAGGGTGAGTTCCTTGGTGGCCCGCCAGAACGGCGTGTCGGTGCGCGGGGACAGCGAGAAGTGCGCCTGGAGGAAGTCCCGGGTGTCGTCGAACATGTCGACGATCTCGCGGTTGAACCGGTCCCGCAGTACCGGATCGACGTCGCGCTCGGGGAAGTGCTTGACCAGCTGGTACAGCGAGGCGGTGATGAAGTAGATGCCCGTCGACTCCAGCGGCTCCACGAAGCAGGAGGACAGACCGATGCCGACGCAGTTGCCCACCCACGCCCGGCGGTTGCGGCCGACCCGGAACCTGATGTGGTTGAGCGCGGCCTTCTCGGGGTCCAGGCCCCACAGCCGGCACAGGTCGCGGGCGGCCTCGTCCTTGTCCGCGAACGCGTCGCAGTACACGTAGCCGCTCCCGAACCGGCCCGGCATCGGGATCCGCCACGTCCACCCGGCGGGCATCGCGATCGAGGAGGTGTACGGCTCGATCCCGTGCGTCTCGTCGTCGTGCGGCACCTGGGTGGCGACCGCGCTGTTGTTCAGCAGGTGGTCGCTCATGTCGATGAAGGGCTCGCCGAGCTTCTTGTTGATCAGCAGTCCGCGCAGTCCGCTGCAGTCGACGAAGAAGTCGCCCCCGACCACCTCGCCGGACTCCAGCGTCACCGACTCGATGTAGCCGCGCGCGTCGGCCCGGACGTCCGAGACGGTGCCCTCGACGTGCCGTACGCCCTGTTTGCCGGTGGCGAAGCCGCGCAGGAAGGCGGCCACCCGGGCGGCGTCGAAGTGCCAGGCGTAGTTGGTGCAGCGGGTGCCGTCCAGGAACCGCGGGGAGCGATTGGCGTCCATCAGCGGCGGTTCGACGAAGCACGCGTAGTCGAAGGGCTCGCCGGTCGTGCCCGCCAGCCGTTTGCGCGTCCAGTAGTGCGACAGCGGCACCCCGTCGGGCGCGGGCAGCAGCCCGAACGGATGGTAGAAGTGGTCGGATCCGCCGGCGTCCCGCCTGGCGGCCGGCTCACCCGGTCCCGGCGTACGCCAGTTGACGAACTTGACCGCCATCTTGAAACCGGCGTTGCACTCGCCCATCCACTCCTCTTCGGGCAGCCCGAGGTAGTCGAAGAAGACCCGCTGGAGATTGGGCACGGTCGCCTCGCCGACGCCGATGCGCGGTATCGCCGGTGCCTCGACGACCGTGATGGACGCTTGGCCGGACAACGCCTTGCCGAGATAGGAAGCGGCCATCCAGCCGGCCGTGCCGCCGCCCAGGATGACGATGTTGCGGATGGGCTCCCCCATGGTGACCTCCGTCAGATGGTTGTTCTCCCGGCATCGTCGGCGGCGGCCATTACCCGGTGGTTACGCACGCCCGTGCAGCCGCAGCGGCAGCGCGCTGACCCCCCAGGTGAAGTTGGACGGCGTGAACGACGGCGCCCCGAGCAGCTCCACCCGTCCGACACTTCCGGCCAACCTGCGCAGCAGGGCGTCGAGTTCGCAGCGCGCCATCCGCGCTCCCAGGCACAGGTGCCTGCCGTGGCCGAACGCCAGGTGCCGGTTGGGACTGCGGTCCACGAGGAACCGGTCGGGCTCCTCGAAGACCTCCTCGTCCCGGTTGGCGGAGGCGTTCCAGAGCGTGACCCGCTCCCCGGGCCGCAGCCGCTGCCCGGCGATCTCGGCCGGACGCAGCACGGTGCGCATCGCGTGCACCCCCGGCGAGGCCCAGCGCAGCGCCTCCTCCACGGCACCGGGCACCCCGGCGGCGCCGAGCGCGCGCAGCCGCTCCCACTGCTCGGGGAACCGCGCGAAGGCGAGCAGCGCCCCGGCGGCGACGTAACGGGTGGTCTCGTTGGCGCCGGAGAGCACCCCGTTGCAGTTGAAGATGATCTCCTCGTCGGTCAGCGGGCGGCCGCCGTCGCCGTCCACCCGGCCGTGCGCCGCGACCCAGCTCACGAAGTCGTCGCCCGGGTGCGCCCGGCGCGTCGCGAGCAGATCGGCGAAGTACAGGAAGATCTCCCCGTTGGCGTACGTACCCGACGTGTCGTCGAACGCCTCGGTGGTGACCGCGCCCACCCAGTCCCAGTCCGCCCGGGGCAGATCCATCAGGGCGCACACCACATGGTTCGGCAGCCGCTTGGCCACCTCGATGAAGTCCAGCGGCCGGTCGAGGACGTCGTCGGTCACCAGCTCGTCCACCACCCGCCGTACCAGCCGTTCGACGCGGGGCATCCGGGCGGGCCCGAACCACTCCATCAGCGTCCGTTTGACGGCGGTGTGCTGCGGCGGGTCGGAGACGATCAGCATACGCTGGGAGACCGCCGCCACGGCGGCCACGTCGCTCCCGACGCGCATGCCGAAACGCGAGCCGAAACGGGTGGAGTCCGCGTACACGGCGGTGATGTCACGGTGCTTGGTCAGGACCCAGAACGGGGCACCGCCGCCCTGGTGCCGGTACACCGGCGCGTGGGCGCGCAGCCAGGCCAGGGTGTCCCAGAAGTCGTCGCGCGCGAAGGGGCCGGGATCGAGCAGATCGATCACCGGCGGTGCCTCGGGGTTCACCTCGGTTCCTCCTCGGCGAGGTCGGACAGGATCCCGGACAGCCGCCCGAGCAGCGCGCGCGGGTCCTCGCGGCTGACCCGGTGCCCACCGGCGAAGTCGTGGCGGTGCAGCGGCCCGGTGGTGACCTCGCGCCAGTCGTCCAGCTGCGCGGGGGTGACCGTCGGGTCGCCGAGGGCGCCCCACGCGTACACCGGGCAGCGCAGCGGCTCCGCGTTCGGCGGGGTGCGGAAGGTCTCCGAGAGCGCCGCGTCGCGCCGCAGCACCTCGGCGGCGATCTCCCGCAGCTCGGCGGCGAGTTCCGGCGGCAGGGCCGGGTTGCCGACGCTCGCCGAGGCCAGCCGTTCCACGTCGTCCTCGTCCAGCCCGCCGTGGCGCCGCCAGTGGACCGGTGCCCGGCAGACGCACACCACCAGTGCGGCCGGGCCGACGGCGCGCGCCACCTCGTAGGCGAGCAGTCCGCCGAAGCTGTCCCCGAAGACGACCAGCGGCCGGCCGAGGAACCCGGCGGCCGACAGCTCCGCGACCACGGCGGCGACCACTTCCGCGATGCCGTCCGGAGCCGGCTCGCCCCACCGGTCCTCCCGGCCCGGCAGCTGTACCGCGCACACGGTGACCCGGGAGCCGAGCCGCAGTTGCCAGTTCTGGAACTGGAGGGCGCCGGAGCCCGCCTGCGGCAGGCAGAGCAGGACGGGGCGGGCCGCCGGCACGTCCTTCGTCCAGGTGCGCAGGTACGTCATGACACCGCCGTCGATTCGTCGAGCCGGGCGCGGAGGAGCGCCGCGCAGCCGCGGATGGTGGGATTGCCCAGCAGTTCGCGCATCGAGAGGGACACCCCGGTCTCCCGGCGCAGCGCGGTGATCACCCCGGCGGCCAGCAGGGAGTGCCCGCCCGAGGCGAAGAAGTCGGCGTCCGCGTCGGTCACCGGGTGTTCGAGGACCGCGTTCCAGACCTTGGTCACGGCGCCGATCAGGGGGTCTGCGGGCGGCGGGTGCGGTCCGGTGCCGTCGCCGGCCGCGGTTGCCGGCCGCCCGGTGGCGAGCGCGTGCGCCGTGGCGAGCGCGGCCCGGTCCGTCTTGCCGTTCGGGGTCAGCGGCAGCCGCTCCACGCGCCGGACGCCGCTCGGCACCTGGTGCGCGGGGAGCGCCGCGGCGAGCCGCTCCCGCAGCTCGTCGTCCCCCGGGTAGCCCTCGGCGGCCACCACGGCGAGGCCGATGGTCCGGCCCCCCGGCAGCAGGTAGGCGACGGCCCGCGCCACCCCGGGCCCGGTGGCCCGGCGCTCGATCTCGGCGAGCTCCACACGGAACCCGCGCACCTTGACCTGTTCGTCGCCCCGGCCGCAGAACTCCAGCAGTCCGTCGGCCCGGCGCCGTACGAGGTCCCCGGTGCCGTAGACGCGGCCGCGCTCGGGGTCGGACACGAAGTACCGCGCCGTCAGCTCGGGTTCGTTCCGGTAGCCGAGGGCGACCCCGGGCCCGCCGATGTACAGCTCGCCCCGGGTGCCGTCGGGCACCGGCCGGCCCTCGGGGTCGAGCACATGGACGGCGTAGCCGGGGATCGCGGTGCCGATCGTGGCCAGGTCGTCGCCGCGGGCGCTGTCCGCCCAGGTGGCGGCGATGGTGGCCTCGGTCGGGCCGTAGACGTTGAGCATCCGGCGCCCGGTCCGGTGCCGCCCCGCCAGGTCCGGCGGGCAGGGCTCGCCCGCGACCACGATCGCCTCCGCGCCGTCCACGCCCGCCTCGCAGGCGGCCAGCAGGGACGGGGTCAGGCAGACCACCCGGGGGGCGAGGGCGGCGATCGCGGCGGCGGGCGAGCCGGCCGTCGAACGCGCGAGGTCCACGATGCCGAGCGCGTTGCCGAACACCAGGTACAGCAGGGTGCACCACAGCCAGCCGTCGAACGCGGGCGACACCGCGTTGACGCCGTTGCCGCCGCGTGGCATCCCGAGGGTCTCGATCGCGTCGAGGAACGCCTCCAGGTTCGCGAAGGAGACCTCGACCCCCTTCGGCCGGCCGCTGCTGCCGGAGGTGTGGATCACATAGGCGACGTCGTCGGGGCGGCAGGGCCCGGCCGGCCCGGTGAAGGCGTCCGCCTCGGCGGGTTTCTCGAACAGTTCCGAGACGGTGAGCACGGGCACCCCGTTGCCGAGCACCTCGGGAGTCAGCTCGGCCGCGACGATCCACTCGGCACCGGAGTTGACGACGACCTCGCTCAGGTGCGCCGCCGGATGCCGCTCGTCGAGGAGGACCGCGCTCGCGCCGAGCGACCAGACGGACAGGAGCGCGGTGACCGCGTGCCGGTCCCGGCCGGTGGCGAGCGCCACCGCGGTGCCGCGCCCGATGCCGTGTGCCTCCAGCACTCGCGTCATCGTGTCCACGCAGGCGGCGAGTTCGGCCCAGCCGAGGCGGCCGTCGGCCGTCAGCACCGCGGGCTCGCCGGGACGTTCGGCGGCGTGCCGGGCCAGATGGCCGAGCAGCCGGGAGACGACGGGCGGCATCGTCGCGGGCGAAGGGGTCGCGGTCATGCCCGAGCCCTCCCTTCCACCGGCCGGACGGCGCAGGGCCCGGGTACGAACGTGCGGCCGTGTCCGGTCAGGACCCGCTGGAGGGCCTGCCGGGTGTCGGTGGAGGGTTCGACTCCGATGCGGCGCAGCAGCCGCCGCTCGCAGAGCTGGTACCAGCGCAGTGCCTGCTCCTCCTGGCCGAGCAGGCCCGCGACTTCGATCAGGGCCTGGTAGGTGGGCTCGTGCAGGGCGTCGATCTGGAGGGTGCGCTGGCCGAGTGCGACGACCGTGTCCGTGTCGCCGCGCTGCATCGCGCTCGTGCGCAGGACGTCGAGGGCGCCCAGGGCGAGCGAGCGGTAGTACTCCCGCGCCTCGGCGATCCAGTCCTCGTCCTGACCGGCGAGGAAGTCACCGTGGTAGAGGGCGATCGCCCGGGTCAGGCTCTCCGCGGCCTGCTCGGGGCGGCCGTGGGAGCGGCGCCGCATGCCCTCGTGGACGCGTTCGCGGAACTCCTCGATGTCGCACCAGGCGTCGTCGGCGTCGAGCAGATAGCCGCCGTCGCGGTGCAGCAGCCGGATGGGCGCCCCGGTGCCGGCCGGCTGCTTGCTGGCGCCGAGCGTGCTGCGTGCCCCGCAGCACGCGACCTTCAGGGAACTGGAGGAGGCGCGCCACTCGGCCTCCGGCCACAGCGCGTCCCGCAACTGGTCGCGGGTCATCACCCGGTTGCGGTGCAGCATCAGGTACTGGAACAGACTGCGTGACTTACCGGCCCGCCACCGCTCGACCGGCACCCCGCCCACCGAGGTGGCGAACCGGCCGAAGAAGCACACCGACAGGTATGCGGGCGGGGTGGTGTCCGGCACGTTCGCACGTATGGGCGTAACGCTCATCCCTCTCACTCCCTTTCGAGGGCGCCCCGGCAGGCCGCCACAGGCGCCATCGAGCCTAGGAGCGGCCCGCCGCGGGGAGGGGGTCGTAGCGACGGAGATACGACCCTTGCGGGCCGGGTGGTGCGCCTGGTCGCAGCGGAATGGGCCGGGAGGGAGGAGCGCCGCGGGCCGCCGGGGAGGATGTCCCGGCTCCCCTCGCTGCCGGAGCATCTGACACCATGAACGGACTGCCGGGTTCCCCGCGTCTGGACTTCGCGAGCGACAACCACGCGGAGGCCCATCCCGCCGTGCTGGCCGCGCTCGCGGCGGCCGCCCCCGGTCCCGCCCCCGCCTACGGCGGTGACCGCTGGACGGCCGCGGCCGAGGCGGGCCTGCGCGACCTGGCCGGGCCGGCGGCGGTGCCGCTGCTGGTCTTCAACGGCACGGCCGCCAACGTGCTCGGGCTGTCGGTCCTGCTCGGCCCGGGGGACGCGATCATCTGCGCCGAGCAGTCCCACTTCGCCGTGGACGAGTGCGGCGCCGTCGAGGCGATGCTCGGCCGGAAGCTGCTGACGGCCCCGGCACCGGACGGCAAGCTCACCCCGGCCGCCGTCGAGGCCGTGCTGGAGCGGTGCGCGGACGTGCGGACACCGCGTCCCTCCACGGTGGCGCTGACGCAGGCCACCGAGCTGGGCACCTGCTACACCCTGCGGGAGCTGGCCGACCTGCGGGAACTGTGCGACCGCAGGGGACTTCGGGTCTACCTGGACGGGGCGCGGCTCGCCAACGCGGTGGCCCGGCTGGGCTGCACGGTTGCCGACATCGCCCGTTTCGCGGACGCGCTGAGCCTCGGCTTCACCAAGAACGGGGCGCTCGGCGCCGACGCGCTGCTCCTGATGGCCCCCGGCATCGCCGTGCGGGCGCCCTATCTGCGCAGGCAGCAGGGGCAGTTGGCGTCCAAGATGCGCTTCCTCGCGGCCCAGGTCGGCGCGTTGCTCGACGGGGGCCTGTGGCTGGACAACGCGCGGCACGCGAACACCATGGCCGACCGGCTCGCCGCGCAGCTGGCGCCACTGCCGGGGCTGCGGCTGGCCCAGCGGGTCGAGTCCAACGCGGTCTTCGTCGAACTACCCCGCGCCGCGACGGACTTCCTGCGTCCGCGCTGGGCCTTTCACCTGCTGCCGACGGGACCGGCCCGGCTCATGACGTCTCACGCCACCGCTCGGGCGGACGTGGACGGCCTTGCCGAGGAGGTGCGCAGGAGCCTGAGATGACGAATCGCTCACCCGGGCGGCGCGCGGGCAGCAGCCCGGCCGCCTCCGCCCGCCGTGTCGCGTCGGAGCGGGAGACCGCGCCCAGCTTGCGGTAGATGTTGGTGAGGTGGCGCTTGACCGTGCTCACACTGATGAACAGCCGCTGGGCGAGTTCGGCGTTGCTCGCGCCCTCGGCGAGGAGGGCGAGCACCTCCAGCTCGCGCTTGGAGATCAGCCCGGACGGCTTGGGCTCGGCCCAGTCGTCCAGGAAGAGGGCCTTCTGCGGGAGGTGGATGACGAGCTGGTCGGAGTTCAGCGTCACGCAGTGGATCGCCGTTCTGAGCGCCGGGTAGTCCACCGACTTGTGCAGGTAGCCGGAGGCCCCGACGGCTATCAGCTCGCGGATGTGCGCGCCGTCGTCATGCATGCTCAGGATGATGACCTTGGTGTCCGGGCTCTCCTTGAGCACGTCGGTCAGCACTTCGTACGGGTCGCAGCCGGGCAGTTCGATGTCCAGGATCAGGACGTCGGGGGCCATCGACCGGCACAGGGTGACCGCCTCGGCGCCGGTCGCGCCCTCGGCCTCGACCGCGAAGGCCGGTACCGAGGTGAGCAGGGAGACCAGGCCGGTGCGGAACAGGTGGTGGCCGTCCACCACGACGATCCGTATCTGTGCGCCGTGCGGCGGGGCATGAGTGGTTCGGGTTGCCATGTTGCCTACCCCCCCGCCCCGGCGGCGAGCCGAAGCGTCGTCGTGCCTCCCCCGTGAGGCGCAGCGCCTGCCCGAAGCCGCGCCTAGCACATGAAGGTAACCCCTTGCTACGAAGGCTACAAGTCATAAGGCACACAAGGGATTTGAGCGCAGCAAACCGGATCCGTGACCCGGTTCGCGGGAGCGCGGCCGCGCACGAACCCCACCAGGTGGAAGGGGCGCCATGTGACAGAACGGCACCCGGTTCGGGGGGAATCCGGTCCGTGCCGGCCGTCCGGACCGGTGGGCTTCCGGGCCTGCCCGAACCGGGAACTCCCCGCGGCCGGCGAAATATAGCAAAAATGGCGTAAAGGGATGACGGGGAGAGCGAACCGGCGCAGGTGCGGCAACATCTTGGTGAACGACGGGCGGCGCGCGGCCGGAACGCGCCGCCGCTGCCTGCCGGATGGGGTGTGGACGTGGTGGAGCCGAGGATCGCCGTCGCCGTGGTGACCATGGGCAACCGGCCCGCCGAGGTGGACGCCCTGCTGGAGTCCGTGGCCAAGCAGGACCTGGCCCCCGCCCGGACCGTGATCGTCGGCAACGGCTGCCGGCTCCCCGAGTTCGCCCGCCGTCTCTCCCTGCCCGGCGAGGTCACCACCATCGACGTGCCGGAGAACCTGGGCTGCCCGGGTGGCCGCAACGTCGCCCTCGCCCGGCTGCGCGAGTTCGGGGACGTCGACGTCGTCGTGGAACTGGACGACGACGGGCTGCTCGTCGACGCCGACGTGCTGCGCCGGGTGCGGGACCTCTACGCCGCCGACCCGCGCCTCGGCGTCGTCGGCTTCCGCATCGCCGACGAGCACGGCGAGACCCAGCAGCGCCACGTGCCCAGGATCGGCGGCTCCGGCCCCCTGCGCGGCGGCTACGTCACCGGATTCCTCGGCGGCGGCCACGCCCTGAGCACGGCCATGCTGGCCGAGACCGGGGACTGGCCGGCCGAGTTCTTCTTCGCGCACGAGGAGACCGATCTCGCCTGGCGCGCCGCCGACGCCGGCTGGAAGATCCGCTACTGCCCGGAACTGCTGCTCCAGCACCCCAAGACCTCCCCGGCCCGGCACGCCATCTACTACCGCGTCAACGCCCGCAACCGCGTCTGGCTCGTACGGCGCCGGCTGCCGCTGCCGCTCGTCCCGGTCCACCTCGGGGTGTGGACGCTGCTCACCCTCGCCCGCGCCCGTTCCGCGGCCGGGCTCAGGGCGTGGTTCGGCGGATTCCTGGAGGGGGTGCGGGAGCCGGCCGGGGAGCGCCGACCGATGCGCTGGCGGACGGTGTGGCGCCTGACCAGGCTGGGCCGCCCGCCCGTGATCTGAGGCACAGGGGGAGGCGGGACGGGGTCCCGGTCGTTCACCTCCGCCGACCGGGACCACCCACGTCCCCGGATCCGACCTGCGGCGACACTCCCCCGAGTTACGCGACTGACGCGCGCGCCGTCGGGCCGGTTCCGATGGAATGATCACATCAACTCTCACCAACGGATCGCTAACATGTGGCCAATGGTGCGTCGGTGCGAGGCAGGCCAGATGGCCGGAACTCGCCCGGTGAAAGCGGCGGCAGGCCGGTGAGCGGACCGGCGGGCGGACGTCCGGGTGGCTGTTCACCAAGGCCGGCCGCCCCGTGGACGGCGACAGGGGACCGGCCGCGAGAGGTGGCGTGAAATCGTCGCCTGCGGGACGGATTCCCGCCAGGAGTACGGCGGGCGCGCGCCCGTCGCGGAGCACGGCCGGCCCCGGCCGGCGCGGGAAGGCAGTGGAGCGGCGTGAAAGGGCGGCGCGAGCTGCGGTTCGGACTGCTGGGTCCGCTGGTCCTCTACGACCGGCCGTCGTGCGGCACGTCGTACGACACCTCCGGTCACCCGGCCCCCGACAGCGCCGTCCGTGCCATCGGCAGCCCCAAGATGCGCGCCCTGCTCGCCGCACTGCTGCTGGAGGCCGGCCGGGTCGTGTCGGTGGAGTCGCTGAAGGACGCGCTGTGGGGCGGGGCGCCGCCGGCCTCCGCGCAGGCGTCCCTGCACAACCATGTCACCCGGCTGCGCCGGCTCCTGGACGATCCGGAACGGCTCAGGTCGGTGCCGCCGGGCTATCTGCTGCGCGTCGACCGGGGCGAGCTGGACGTGGACGTGTTCGACGCGCTGGTCGCCGACGCCCGCGCCGCGCACGCCCGGCAGGACTGGCCGGGCGTCGTACGGTCCTGCACGAGCGCGCTCGCGCTGTGGCGCGGCACCCCGCTCAGCGGGCTGCCCGACCTCGGCGGCCACACGCTGGTGCGCCGCCTGGAGGAGGCGCGGCTGATCCTGCTGAAGTGGCGGTACGACGCCGAACTCGCCCTCGGCGGAACCCGGCTGACGGCACTCGTCCCCGAGCTGTCGGCCCTCGTCGCCGAGTATCCGTTCCGCGAGTCGTACCACCGCCAGCTGATGCTCGCCCTGCACCGCACCGGCCGCCAGGCCGAGGCCCTCGCAGTCCACCGCGATCTGCGCGCCCGCCTGATCGAGGAACTCGGCATCGAACCCGGCCCCGCCGTCCGCGAGGCCCATGTCGAGGTGCTGCGGGGGAGCGGCGGGAGCGACACGCGGCCCCCGGCGGACGAGGAGGAGCACGGGAGCGGGGAGGACGGTGAGTCCGGCCGGCCGGCCGAGGCCGGCCGCCCGGCGGCGGAACGGGACCGGACGGGGCGTCCGCAGGCGCGGGGGGAGGAGCCCGAGCCGGTCGCTTCCGGGGTCTCGCGTGCGGACGGGCGCGCTGGTGCGCGTGCCGGCGAGCGCGAGGACGAGCACGGCGCACCCGCTCCGCATTCCCCGCCGCCCGCCCAGCTGCCGCCTCCGCCGGCCCGTTTCACCGGTCGCGCCGCCGCCCGCCGCGCCCTGCGGCACGCGCTGACCGAACCGCCCGCGCCGGGTCCGGCCGTCGCGGTGGTCTCCGGCATGGCGGGCGTCGGCAAGAGCGCCCTCGCCCTGCATGCGGCCCATGAGCTGCGGGAACGTTTCCCCGACGGCCAGCTCTACGTCAACCTGCACGGCGCCACCCCCGGCATGCCCCCGCTCGCCCCCGCGCAGGCGCTCGCCACCCTGCTGCGCGACCTCGGCACGGAGCCCCGCGACGTACCCGAACACCCGGACGCCGCGGCCGCGTTGCTCCGCTCCCTGCTCGCTCCCGCCCGCATCCTGCTGGTCCTGGACGACGCGGCCGACGCCGCCCAGGTGCGGCCCCTGCTCCCGGCCGGCCCCGGCTGCGCGGTGATCGTCACCAGCCGCTCCCCGTTGACCACCCTCGACGGCGCCCGGCGCTTCCCGCTCGCCCCGCTGACCGGCGAGGACAGCGCGGCGCTGCTCCGCGCGCTCAGCGGCCGCCCGGGACTGGAAGCCGGCCACGCCCTGGTCGAGCTGACCGGCGGACTGCCGCTGGCCCTGCGCGTGGTCGCGGCCCGGCTCGTGGCCCGGCGCGCGCTCACCCCCGACGTGCTCGCCGGCCAACTGGCCGCCACCGGAGGCCGGCTGCGGCAGCTGGAGTACGACGACCTCAGCGTCCGGCGCTCCCTCGCCGTCGCCCATGACGCCCTCGCCGCCGCCGACCGCGAGCCCGACCGGGACGCGGCCCTCGTGCTGCGCGGCATCGGCGCGCTCGACCTGCCGGCCTACGGCGCCCCGCTCCTCGCCCGCCTCACCGGCATCGACGCGCGCCGCGCCGAGGCCGCCCTGGACCGCCTGGTCGACGTGGCCCTCCTGGAGGAGACGGCCTACGGCCGCTACACCCCGCACGACCTGGTCCGCGAGTTCGCCCGCGAGCTCGCCGAGGAGGGGGAGTTCCGTACGGCGGCCGGCCCCTCCCCGGCCGGCCGGGCCCCCGAGCACGCCCGGCACGACACCTCCCCCGACCTCGTCGCCCTGCGCTGGTACGCCGCCGCGGCCGAGCGCGCGCTCGTCGCCATCGTGGAACCCGGCCTCGATCTGGACGACCGGCTGCGGCCGACCCCCGCACAGCCGCCGGAACACGCCGCCGCCGTGGCCGGGCTGCCGTCCTTCGAGTCGGTCGGGCAGGCGTTCGCCTGGGGCGAGACGGAGCTGGAGAACGTGGTCGCGCTGGTGGCGCGCAACGCCGACGCCGACGATCCGCGCAGGCTGGCCCATCTCTCCGTGCTGGCCCGTGTGCTGTTCCCGTACGTGCAGCGCAGCGGCCGGGTCGCGGAGATGGAGGTGCTCGGGCGGGCCGCGCTCGGGGCGGCACGGCGGCTCGGTGACGCGCAGGCGCGGGCGTACGCGCTCGGCGATCTCGCGGGCCTGCACTTCCTGACCGGCCGGCACAACGAGGCCCTCGCCCTGACCGACCGCTGCCTGGAGAGCTGGCGGCGGCTCGGCGTGCCCAGCCGCATCCGGCGCTGCCTGAACAACCGGGGGCTGCTGCTGGAGGGACTCGGCAGGTTCGCGGAGTCCGAGGAGGCGCTGCGGCAGAGCCTGTCCTACGCACGGCTGCTGAACGACCCCGTCGGCGAGGCCATCACCCACAGCCATCTCGGCAACCTCTACGAGCACACCGACCCGCGCGCCGCCATCGAGCAGCACCGGCACTCGCTGGCGATCGGGGAGGCGGCCGGCGCCGTCATCGTGCGCCACGCCGCGCACTGCAACATCGGCTACGCCCATCTCACCCTCGGCGAACCGGCCGAGGCCGCCCGGCACTTCGAGCAGAGCCTCGGCATCCTCGGCGGGCACGGTGACTGGCACGGCGAGTCCCAGACCCGGCTCGGCCTGGTCCGGGCGCTCCGGCAGCTGGGGGAGGGGGAGCGGGCGTACGACGAGTGCGGCGAGCTGCTGCGTCGCGCCGACGCCCGCGATGACCGCTACACGGGCGGCCTGGCCCGCCACCAGTACGGCCTTGTGCTGCGCGCACGGGGCCGCCGCCCGGAGGCCCGCGCCGCCTGGCATACCGCCCTCACCGCCCTGACCGGCACGGACGAACGGGCCGTGGTGACCGAACTGCGAGAACTGCTGGCCGAGTGAACCGGCCTACGGCGGGTGGCCGTTCGCCGCACGCACCCCTCACTTGGCGTCCGCGTAGCACTCCACCACCGCCGTCGTGAACGGAAAGCGCACCGGTGTCTCGCCGAAGGTCAGCCGGCCGGCGAGGGCGGACGCGTCGCGGATGGCGGCCACCACGGTGGCGGCCTCCTCGGCGGGGCAGTGCACGATCACCTCGTCGTGCTGGAAGAAGACCAGTTCGGCCCGCAGCCCGGCGCAGGACCGGCGCAGTGCGGCGAGCAGCAGCAGGGCCCAGTCGGCGGCGCTGCCCTGGACGACGAAGTTGCGCGCGAAGCGGCCCCGCGCGCGGGAGTCGGCGGAGGCGTGGCCGGGGACCCAGGCCGCCCGGCCGTCGGCCGGTGCCTCCTCCTCGTCCTCCCCGGGCCCGATGGGGATGCCCGCCTCCTCCGCCGCGTCCTCGCCGGTGCCGGCGGCCGGCGGGCAGGTGCGGCCCAGCCAGGTGCGCACCAGGCGGCCCTCCTCACCCGCCCGCGCCGCGTCGTCGACGTAGGCGACGGCCTTCGGGAAGCGGCGGCGCAGCGCGGCGAGGTTCTTCAGGCCGTCGCCGGAGGTCTGGCCGTAGACGGCGCCGAGCACGGCAAGCTTGGCCTGCTCGCGGTCGCCGGAGAAGGCCCGGTCGGAGACGGCCTGGTAGAGATCGCTCTCGCGGCCCGCGACCTCCATCAGACCGGGGTCGCGGGAGATCGCGGCCAGCACGCGGGGCTCCATCTGGTCGGCGTCGGCCACCACCAGCCGCCAGCCGGGGTCGGCGACCACGGCCCGCCGGATCACCTTGGGGATCTGGAGAGCGCCCCCGCCATGGGTCACCCAGCGTCCGGTGACCGTGCCGCCGGCCTGGAACTCCGGGCGGAAGCGGCCCTCGCGCACCCAGTCCTGGAGCCAGGACCAGCCGTGGGCCACCCAGATGCGGTACAGCTTCTTGTACGCGAGGAGCGGTGCGACGGCCGGATGGTCGAGGGACTGGATCTCCCAGCGGCGGGTGGACCGCACCTTGATCCCGGCCTGCGCGAAGGCCTTGATCACATCGGCCGGCAGATCGGGCCGGACCCGGCGGCCGAACGCGGCGGACACCTCGTCCGTCAGCTCCGCGAGGCGGCGTGGCTCGCCCCCGCCCGCATACCGCTCCCCGAGCAGGTCGCGCAGCAGTCCGCGGTGGACCTCGGAGCTCCAGGGCATCCCGGCCCGGTTCATCTCGGCGGCCACCAGGGTGCCGGCGGACTCGGCGGCGGTCAGCAGCCGCATCCGGCCCGGGGCGTCCGTCTTCTCGTGCCGCCGCAGCTGGTCGGCGTAGACCGCGAGGAGGTCGGCCAGGGGCAGCGCGGCGCCACTGGACTCGAACAGCGGGGACTGGGCGCCCGGGTCGGCCGCCCGCTGCGGTGGATCCGGGGGCACGGGGCCGCCCCGGAGGCGGGCCAGGGCGGCGGCGGCCGAGCGTGGTTCGCCGTACCGCCCCTCGTGGCCCAGCAGCAGGGTCTCGGCGACCTCGATGTCGTAGCACCGCTCCACTCGCACCCCCGTGGCGAGCAGACGCGGATAGACGTCGGGGGTCGACCGCCACACCCAGCGCGTCACCTCCGGGCGGCTCCGCACCGCCCCGGCGGGATCGCTCTCCCGCCGCACCGGTCCGGCGGGCAGCCCGTCCGGGCCGAGGGGGGCGACGTCCACGCCACCGTCCTCGGCCGGGGCGAGTGCCCACCGGTCGGTCATGAGGGCGAGTGTGGCAGGAGCCACTGACAATCGCCGTGACCCGCGGTCTCAGTCCTCGTCGGGGGTCTGCGCGGGCTTCTCCAGGAGCAGGTCGAGCACACCGACCACGTACTCCTCGGCCGCGGCCTTGGTGATGCCGAGCCCGCTGAGGACGCCCGCGCCGTTCTCGTGCTCCAGCAGGGCCAGCAGGATGTGCTCGGTGCCGATGTAGTTGTGCCCGAGCCGCAGGGCCTCGCGGAAGGTGAGTTCCAGCACCTTCTTGGCCTCGGGGCCGTAGGGGACGAGGCCGGGGACCTGCTCGGCGGCGGGCGGCAGCGCGGCGGTCGCGGCCCGGCGTACGGCGTCCGGCGGGACGTCCTGTGCGGTGATCGCCTTCGCCGCGAGGCCCTCCGGCTCGGACAGCAGGCCGAGGACCAGGTGCTCGGGGCGGCCCTCGGGACTGCGGGCCGCCACCGCCTCGTCGTGCGCGGCCATGACCACGTTCCGCGCACGCGGCGTGTAGCGGTCGAAGCCCTGGCCGGGGTCGAGGCCGGCGGACTCCTTCGGCACGAACCGCTTCTGCGCCGCCTGCCGGGTCACGCCCATGCTCTTGCCGATCTCGGTCCAGGACGCGCCCGAGCGGCGGGCCTGGTCCACGAAGTGCCCGATCAGGTGGTCCGCCACGTCGCCGAGGTGATCGGCCGCGATCACCGCGTCCTGCAGCTGGTCGAGGGGTGCGGGATGCACCTTCTTGATGGCCTCGATGAGGTCGTCGAGGCGCACGGATGCCGGGATGTTCGGGTTGGTCGCCATGTGTCAACCGTAGGTTGCACCCCCCTGGGCGTCAACCTGAAGTTGACGCTCGCCGAAAGGCGGGCGGCGCGGGTTCGTCCACAGGCTGTGGACGGTGTTCGGCGCGCTGTCGGCGGGGCGTGACACGATCGGCGATGTGACCAGTTCCGCCAGCACCGTCGAGCGGGCCTTCCGGGCCGCGCTCTACGACGACACCGACACCGGCCTCGACACGGGCGCCTCCCTGCTCGCCGCCGACCCCGCCGCGGACGGCGAACTCGCCCGGCGCGGCCAGGAGTTCGTGGCCGCCGCCTGGCGGCGCGGCTGGGCACCCGCCGATGTCGTACGACTGGTGCGGCGCGAGCTGGAGCAGCCGCACGTGCTTCTGGCCGCGGCCCTGATCCGCGCGCAGTCCGGCGCGGACCGGCCGCGCGGGCGCCGCTGGGCCGCCCAGCTCGACGAGCTGCCCGAGGGCCCCGCGTCCGGAGCCGACCGTTTCTCCCATGCCACCGCCGTCCTGGAGCTGTACCGCCTGCTGTTGCGGCTGCCTTCCCTCGAACCCCTGGAGGAGGAGAGCCGCCGCGCCCACGATCCCGCCGCGTCCCGGCTCCTCGGCCGCATCCGCGCGCTGCTCGCCAAGGCCGAGGCGACCGGCTACCCGGAGGAGGCCGAGGCGTTGACCACCAAGGCGCAGGAGCTGATGGCCCGGCACAGCGTCGACGAGGCGCTGCTCGCCGCCGCGGCGCCCGCGCCGGACGCGCCCGGCGCCTGCCGGATAGGCGTCGAACCGCCGTACGAACAGGCGAAGGCCGTCCTGCTGGACGCGGTGGCCACCGCCAACCACTGCCGCGCGGTGTGGAACGAACCGCTCTGCTTCTCCACCGTCGTCGGCTTCGAGGGCGACCTGGAGGCGGTCGAACTGCTCTACACCTCGCTGCTGGTGCAGGCCACACACGCCATGACCAAGGCCGAGGCGGGCCAGCGGGCGGCCGGCCGCAAGCGCACCAAGACCTTCCGGCAGTCCTTCCTCGCCGCCTACGCCCACCGGGTCGGCGCCCGGCTCGCGGCCGCCGCCGAGAGCCAGGTCACCCAGGACCTGCTGCCCGTGCTCGCCACGCGCGAGACAGCCGTGACCGGCCGCCTGGAGCGGATGTTCCCGCGGACCACGACCACCCGGCTGCGCGGGGTGAGCGACGAGGCCGGCTGGACGGAGGGCGCGGCCGCCGCGGACCGCGCCCAGGTCAGGGCGCGGCCACGGCTGGGATGAGGCGCGGACCGGACGCCCCGCCGGCTCAGTCGCCGGCCTGCTGGAAGGCGCTGACGGAGGCGTTCGGCTTGGCCGCGGTGCCCTGGCCGGCGATCGGGCCGTACTTCCAGGGGAAGCTCTGCACCGCGTCCCCGCCCGGCAGGGTGATCTTCAGCTCGGTGGCCGCGAGGCTTTTGGCGTCGCCGTCCTTGCCGCGCACATAGCCGATGGTGAAGGACGCGGCGTCGCCCTTGGCGAGCTTCAGGGTCTGGGCCTTCGCGCCCTTCTGGGCGGGCAGCTTCGCGCTCGTGCCGCTCCCGCTCAGGGTGACGCCGGGGAAGTTCTCCAGCGTGCAGGTCTTGCTCTGGTTGGTGATGCTGACCGGCACCTCGCCGGTGTCACCGGCCGCCGGTGCCACGCTCGCGGCGCCGACCTGGAGTGACACCCCGCCGATCCGGCAGGCCGAACTGTTCTTGGCCCCGCTGCCGCCGTTCCCCCCGCCACCGCATGCGGTCAGCAGCAGGGCGGCGGCAACGGCGGTGACGGTGAGCGGAAAGGCGCGCATGAGCAGGTCCCATCGAGATCGTGACGGTGCTCCTGCATCATCGCGCCTCGACGGCCACCGCGTTCCCGCGCCCCTCGTGAATCACCGCTTCAGGTGCTTCCCGTTCCCCTCGTACACGAAGGGCGTGAAGGGGGAGGCGGAGGTGTCACCGCGCCGCGGCGGTCGGCAGGCCGGACGGCAGCTTGCCGCCCTCCGCCTTGGTGTACGTCTCCTGGCCCACCTTGCCCGACCAGGTCACCTTCATGGAGGTGCCGTCGACCGAGTCGACCATCCCGGTGGTGCGGTCCTTGCTGCCCTTGGAGCAGGTCAGATGGATCATCTGCATGCCGGACTCGGTACCCGCGGTGCCGCTGCACACGGTGCCGCCGGTCGCGAACACGCCGGCCTGCTTTCCGTCGATCACCAGGGCCACGATGGTGCCGCCGCTGGTGGCCAGCCAGCTGCCCTGGAGCTTGCCGGAGGCGCCGGTCACCCCGGAGCCGTCGGCGGACGAGGAGGGCGCGGGGTCGGCGCTCGCCGTGCCCGACGGGTTCGTGGAGGAGTGGTCGCCGCCACCGCCACCGCCGCCGCACGCCGTCAGCGCCAGTGCGCCCACCAGTCCCGCGGCCAGGGCCGCGATCCGTACCCGTGTACCGGTCGAAGCAGTCGCCGAAGTCACGTCAGGCTCCCCAAGCTGTAGGCGTCCGCGCCCTCGGCCGGACGGTCCGCAGCAAGCTACCAGCAGCCCTTGCCCGCAACCCGGGCGCGCCGGGACTTCCTCGCCGGGCGTGGAACAGTGAGGGCCCGGAACGCGTCCCTTCCTTGTGCACGGGAAATCCGGTCCCGGAGATCCGGCTTCACCGGCACCATGGACGATCATGGCCGGAAGGCGGACAGGGCATGTACCGCCCGCTTTGGGGCAGGCGCTGAAACGGCTTCGGTGGAAACGGCGGCATACGGCCGCACACCGTCAGGTAAAGCGCGCGTCAAGGCTGTAACTGTGAGAACACTCGCCGTGCACGTGCATCTGCTCGTGCAGTTGCACGTGACGCGGGGGTTATGATCCAGGTCAGTTGACCACCGCATCTATGGCCTCACCAGCCAGTGCACACCGGGGAGCGACCTGTGGACCGCGACGTTGACGGCGTGTTCGGGGGGTACGACGTGTACAACGGCATGGCTGCCACGCAGCTGGACGGAGTGGCCTGGCAGAAGAGCAGGCACAGCAACTCGCAGGGGTCGTGCGTGGAGTTCGCGCGCCTGCCGGGCGGCGAGGTCGCCGTCCGCAATTCCCGCTTCCCGGACGGTCCGGCACTGGTGTACACGCGGGCCGAGATAGAAGCGATGCTGTTGGGCGTCAAGGACGGCGAGTTCGACCACCTGATCGCGAGCTGAGCCCTCCGGGCGACCGGGATTCTCACGGAGCCGGCACCGGGCAGTGCGTGCCCGGCTCCCTCACCGCGGAAGCCGCCATCACGGGGCTTCCGCTCCGGATCCCCGCGCGGGCGTGCGGGGTGGAGCCGGGGCGATGACGCGCGTAGAGGATCAGGCCGGCCGGTCCACGTGGAACATCGCCCAGACGACCTTCCCCTCCAGCGGGCCTGCCAGTGGGTGCCATCCCCAGCTGTCCGCGAAGGAGTCGACCAGGAAGAGCCCCCGCCCCGACTCCGCCGAGAAGTCGTCGGAGTCCTGCGGCACCGGCGACTCGTGACTCGGGTCCCGCACCGCGCAGACCAGCCGCTCGGCCCACCGCATCAAGTGCAGCCGCACCGGGGCGACGTCCTTCCGCGGGCACCCGTGGCCACCCGGCAGCGCATGCCGCAGCGCGTTGGTGACGAGTTCGGAGACGACCAGGCAGACGTCGTCGAAGCGCTCGTCCAGGCCCCATTGTCCAAGGGTGTCCCGGGTGAACCGCCGGGCCTCGCCCACCGCTTCGTACCGGGCCGGCAGAGCACAGGACGCGGCGCTGGACACGGCCGCGGGGTCCAACGGCGGAAGGCCCTGCCGTAACGGCTTGAGCATGGTCGATCCATTCGTCCCCATGCGAGGCACTCCCGGGAATTCGCGGTCGTTGCGATGCAGCGGTGGCGCGGGACCATGGTTTCGGATGGGAAGAGCAGATGCAAGGGCAGATGCACGTGCACGCGACCGAAATGAACAGTCCCGTACCACTTCTTGGCCATTTTTTCTGCCATCTTCATGACGGTTCCCTCCAGTGGTATCTACCTCCCCCCGTCCCCGCCTGCCGGAAGCGGCCCCGATCTCTCCGTTTCCGTAACCGTACGAGTACTGCGCGGAGCGTTTTAGTGGCAGACTTCGGCCCCTGAAGACGGTTGGGGAGGCTGACGAACGTGAGCGCGGGAGAGCCCGGATCGGTGGTGCGGCGGATGCTGCTCGGCTCGCAACTCAGGCGACTGCGTGAGGCTCGGGGGATCACCCGCGAGGCGGCGGGGTATTCCATCCGGGCTTCCGAGTCGAAGATCAGCCGGATGGAGCTGGGCCGGGTGAGCTTCAAGACGAGAGACGTCGAGGACCTGCTGACGCTGTACGGCATCACGGACGACGCGGAGCGGCAGTCGCTGCTGTCCCTCGCCCGCGAGGCCAACGTGGCCGGCTGGTGGCACAGTTACAGCGACGTCCTGCCCAACTGGTTCCCCACCTATGTGGGCCTGGAGGGCGCCGCCGCCGTGATCCGCGCCTACGAGGTGCAGTTCGTGCACGGCCTGCTCCAGACCGCCGAGTACGCCCGCGCGGTGGTCCGGCGCGGCATGAAGGGCGCGAGCGCCGACGACGTGGAGCGGCGGGTCGCGCTGCGCCTGGAGCGCCAGAAGCACCTGTTCTCCGACAGCGCCCCCGAGTTCCACATCATCCTGGACGAGGCCGCCCTGCGCCGCCCCTACGGCGACCGGGACGTGATGCGCGGCCAGCTCCAGCACCTCATCGACGTCTCCGAGCGGCCCAACGTACGGCTCCAGGTCATGCCGTTCGGCTTCGGCGGGCACTCCGGCGAGAGCGGAGCCTTCACCATTCTCAGCTTCCCCGAGTCCGACCTCTCCGACGTCGTCTACCTGGAGCAGCTGACCAGCGCCCTGTACCTCGACAAGCGCGAGGACGTGGCCCAGTACGAGCAGGCCCTGAAGGAGTTGCAGCAGGACAGCCCGGGTACCGACGAGAGCCGGGATCTTCTGCGCGGTCTGCTCCAACTCTCCTGACCCGCAAGTAGGATGACGTGTGATCAGACTCAGACCGTGGCCGGGATCCGGCTCCGCTAGTGATTGAGGGATCACATGTCGTCCTATTTCAGCGACCTGGCCCAGCAGTACATCGACGGCGAGTGGCGACCGGGCAGCGGTTCCTGGGACGTCATCGACTTCAACCCGTACGACGACGAGAAGCTGGCCTCGATCACCGTGGCCACCGTCGACGAGGTCGACCAGGCATACCGGGCCGCCGAGCGCGCCCAGAAGGCATGGGCGGACACCAACCCGTACGCCCGGCGCTCGGTGTTCGAGCGGGTTCTCAGACTGATCGAGGACCGCGAGCAGGACATAGCGGACCTGATCATCGCGGAGCTCGGCGGCACCCGGGTGAAGGCCGGCTTCGAGCTGCACCTCGCCAAGGAGTTCCTGCGCGAGTCCGTGCACCTGGCGCTGCGCCCCGAGGGCAGGATCCTGCCGTCCCCGGGCGAGGGAAAGGAGAACCGCGTCTACCGGGTGCCGGTGGGCGTCGTGGGCGTGATCAGCCCCTTCAACTTCCCCTTCCTGCTGTCGCTGAAGTCCGTGGCCCCGGCGCTCGCGCTCGGCAACGGCGTGGTGCTCAAGCCGCACCAGAACACCCCGATCGCGGGCGGCACCCTGATCGCCAGGCTCTTCGAGGAGGCCGGGCTGCCCGGCGGGCTGCTCAACGTCGTCGTCACCGACATCGCCGAGATCGGCGACGCCTTCATCGAGCACCCCGTCCCGAAGGTCATCTCCTTCACCGGCTCCGACCAGGTGGGCCGGCACGTCGCCACCGTCTGCGCCGCGAACTTCAAGCGCTCGGTGCTCGAACTGGGCGGCAACAGCGCGCTCGTGGTGCTGGACGACGCGGACCTCGACTACGCGGTGGACGCGGCGGTCTTCAGCCGGTTCGTGCACCAGGGCCAGGTCTGCATGGCCGCCAACCGGGTCCTCGTGGACCGCTCGGTCGCGGACGAGTTCACCGAGAGGTTCGTCGCCAAGGTGCGCACCCTCAAGGTGGGCGACCCGCGCGACCCGGAGACCGTCATCGGCCCGGTGATCAACTCCGCGCAGGCGAACGCCGTCTCGGGCGTGGTCGAGCAGGCGCTCGCGGAGGGCGCGACGGCGCTGGTGCACGGCGGTACGACCAACAACATGGTCGAGCCCTCGGTGCTCACCGGTGTCCCCGCCGACTCCCCGCTGCTTCAGCAGGAGGTCTTCGGTCCGGTCGTCTTCCTGGTCCCGTTCGACGGTGAGGAGGAGGCGGTGCGGATGGTCAACGACACTCCGTACGGTCTCAGCGGCGCCGTCCACACCGGGGACATCGAGCGGGGCGTCTCCTTCGCCAAGCGGATCGACACCGGCATGTTCCATGTGAACGACGGCACCGTGCACGACGAGCCGATCGTGCCCTTCGGCGGCGAGAAGCACTCCGGTGTCGGCCGGCTCAACGGCGAGACGACCCTGGAGGCGTTCACCACGGTCAAGTGGATCTCCGTCCAGCACGGGCGCAGCGGCTTCCCGTTCTGATCGCCGCCGGACTTCCCGGTCTTCGCGCGCGGGCCCTCTAGGCCAGGATCCGACCTAGAGGGCCCGTAGCTTTCTCGGTGCCGGGGCGAACGCCACGGCGAACCGAGGAGAGGCGGCCGGTCATGGTCACGCAGGTGTCCGCGGAGGCGCGGGGCGACGAGCGAGGAGCGCTGCTGGCGTTCATCGAGGAGCAGCGCGGCGGGATCCGCCGTTCGGTGCTCGGACTGACCGAGGAGCAGGCCCGCACCCGGCCGAGCGCGAGCGAGCTGTCGCTGGGCGGGCTGCTCAAGCATGTGGCCGAGGTCGAGCAGATGTGGCTCGCACGGGCCAGGCAGGAGGTGCCGCCGGTGCGGCGGGACGAGTCCGACTGGCACGAGAGTTTCGAGCTGGTCGGCGAGGAGACGGTGGCCTCGCAGCTCGCCCACTGGGAGCGGATCGCCGCCGAGACGGAGGAGTTCATCCGCTCCGCCCCGAGCCTGGACGACACCTTCCCGCTCCCGCCGGACCCCTGGTTCCCGCCGGAGGGCCGCGTCTCCCTGCGCTGGCTCTGCCTCCACCTGATCCGCGAGACCGCCCGCCACGCGGGCCACGCGGACATCGTCCGCGAGTCCCTCGACGGGAAGACCGCGTTCGAGCTGGTGGCCCTGGAGCGGGCGAAGGGCTGACCGGAGCCCGCCGGGCCCCCGCCGGGCGGCGGCGGCCCGGCGCCACGCCCGGTGTGTCCTAATGGTGGAAGCTCGTCGCCGCCCCCTTGTCCCGGGTCAGCGGATGCGGCTGGCGGCGCAGTTCCGGCAGCAGGCGGGTCAGGTCGTCCAGGAAGAGGTCGGCCAGGTCGTGCGAGAAGCCGTTGCGGCACACGACGCGCAGGACGGAGAGGTCCTCCCGGTCGGCCGGGAAGGTGTACGCCGGGACCAGCCAGCCGCTCTCGCGCATACGGCGGGAGACGTCGAAGACGTCGTACGCCGTGACATGGTCGGCCGTGGTCACCGCGAACACCGGGAGTTCGTCGCCCCGGGTCAGGAGCCGGAAGTCGCCGAGGCCCTCGATGCGGTCGGCGAGGGAGCGGGCCACGTCCCGGGTGGACTGCTGGACCGCCCGGTAGCCCTCGCGGCCCAGGCGCAGGAAGTTGTAGTACTGAGCGACGACCTGCGCGCCGGGACGGGAGAAGTTGAGGGCGAAGGTCGGCATGTCACCGCCCAGGTAGTTGACCCGGAAGACCAGCTCCTCGGGCAGCGCCTCCGAGTCCCGCCACAGGGCCCAGCCCACGCCCGGGTACACCAGTCCGTACTTGTGCCCCGAGGTGTTGATGGAGGCCACCCGCGGCAGCCGGAAGTCCCACACCAGGTCCTCGTCCAGGAAGGGCGCCACCATCGCGCCGGACGCGCCGTCCACATGCACCGGAATGTCCAGGCCGGTGCGCTCCTGGAGGGCGTCCAGGGCCGCGCACAGGTCGGCGATCGGCTCGTAGGAGCCGTCGAAGGTCGAGCCGAGGATGCCGATGACGCCGATGGTGTTCTCGTCGCACAGCTCGGCGGCCGCCCGCGGGTCCAGGTGGTAGCGGTCGCCTTCCATGGGGACCTGCCGCGCCTCGACCTCCCAGAAGTTGCAGAACTTGTCCCAGCACACCTGGACGTTGATCCCCATCACCAGGTTGGGCCGCGCGCCCGGGTACCGGTCGGCGTTGTGCTGGGTCCAGCGCCGTTTCAGGGCCATCCCGGCCAGCATGCACGCCTCGCTGGACCCCGTGGTCGAGCAGCCCACCGCGGCCGCCGGATCCGGCGCGTTCCACAGATCCGCGAGCATCGCCACGCAGCGCCGCTCCAGCTCGGCGGTGCGCGGGTACTCGTCCTTGTCGATCATGTTCTTGTCCCGGCACTCCGCCATCAGCACCCCGGCCTGCGGCTCCATCCAGGTGCTGACGAACGTGGCCAGGTTCAGCCGGGAGTTGCCGTCCAGCATCAGCTCGTCGTGCACCAGCTGATACGCGGTCGTCGGCGGCATCGGGGCGTCCGGAAGCCGGTGCGTGGGCGGGGCCTCGGTCATACCGCCGACCGGGTTCGCCTCCCCGAAGAACGGGTTGACGGACAACACCCGCTCCTGATGCTTCTGCGGACCTTTGTGCAGGGCCATGGCTGCCTCCTCGCCGCCACCCTATGCAAGGCCGCCCCGCCACGACATCCGGAATGACCCGGACGCCTACCCTGACCCCGGTGCCCCGGAACCAGGGACGCGGCGGACTTGCACCTCACGCCACGTGAGGCCGCAGGCTGACCGTCGTACCGATCAACGAACGGAAGGAAGCGGACAGTTGAGCTACTCCGTGGGACAGGTCGCGGGGTTCGCCGGCGTCACGGTGCGCACCCTGCACCACTACGACGAGATCGGCCTCCTGGTGCCCGGCGGGCGCACCCATGCGGGTCACCGCCGCTACACCGAGGAGGACCTCGACCGGCTCCAGCGGATCCTGTTCTACCGGGAGCTCGGCTTTCCGCTCGACGAGGTCGCGGTGCTGCTCGACGACCCGGACGCGGACCCGTGCGCGCATCTGCGCCGGCAGCACGCCCTGCTGACCGCCCGGATCGAGAAGCTGCGCCGGATGGCCGAGGCCGTGGAACACGCGATGGAGGCACGCCGGATGGGCATCGATCTGACACCCGAGGAGCGGTTCGAGGTGTTCGGGGACGAGGACCCCGAGCAGTACGCCGAAGAGGCGGAGGCCCGCTGGGGCGACACGGCGGCCTGGGCCGAGTCCCAGCGCCGTGCCGCCGCCTACGGCAAGGAGGACTGGAAGCGGCTCAAGGCAGAGGCGGACGCCTGGGGCGAGCGCTACGTCCGGCTGCTGGCCGCCGGCGAGCCCGCGACGGGGGAGGCCGCCAGGGCCATGGCCGAGGAGCACCGGCAGCACATCAGCCAGTGGTACTACGAATGCCCCTACCCGATGCACCGCTGTCTCGCCGAGATGTATGTCGCCGACGAGCGCTTCACGGCGTTCTACGACGCGATGCACCCCGGGTTCGCCGAACACCTGCACGACGCGATCCTGGCGAACGCCGACCTGCGGCCCTCCTGAGCGGCCGGCGCGCTCCCGGACCGGTCCTGGTCCCGGGTCACTCCCGGGCCAGGACCACCGCCGTGCCGTACGCGCACACCTCGGTGCCCACGTCCGCCGCCTCCGTCACGTCGAACCGGAACGCGAGCACCCCGTTGGCGCCCCGCGCGCGTGCCTGCTCCACCAGGCGCTCCATTGCCTGGTTGCGGGTCTGCACGAGCGTCTTGGTGAGCCCCTTCAGCTCGCCGCCGATCATCGACTTCAGCCCGGCGCCGATCTGGCTGCCCAGGTGCCGGGACCGCACGGTGAGCCCGAAGACCTCGCCGATCACCCGTTCCACCCGGTGGCCCGGCACGTCGTTCGTCGTCACGACCAGTACGTCCGGCTGGGGTCCCTGACCGCCGCCGAAGTCGTCGAGTCCCATGGATCACCGCTTCCTTCCCGTCGTCCCGGGGGTCATCGGGGGAACCCGGGGCGGCCATGTCACGTTGATAGCTTTGTGCGGCCCCACCCGGTCACCGTAGCCGCCCCTTCTCCCCCCTTCAGGAGCCCGGACCCGTGATGACACTCGCCCTAGGCCCGAGCTGGCTCGATCCCAACTACCTGCTCGACACGTACAGCGTCTGGGGTCTGCTGCTCATAGTCTTCGCCGAGTCCGGTCTGCTCATCGGCTTCTTCCTGCCCGGCGACTCGCTGCTGTTCACCTGCGGTCTGCTGATCACCTCGCACCAGCTGGACTTCCCGCTGTGGGGCGCGATCGCCCTGATCTGCGTCGCCGCGATCCTCGGCGACCAGGCGGGCTACATGTTCGGCAAGAAGGTCGGGCCGTCCCTGTTCAACCGGCCCGATTCGCGCCTGTTCAAGCAGGAGAACGTCGTCAAGGCGCACGAGTTCTTCGAGAAGTACGGCCCCAAGTCGCTGATCCTGGCCCGCTTCGTGCCGGTGGTGCGTACCTTCACACCGATCATCGCGGGCGTCAGCGGCATGCGTTACCGCTCCTTCCTGATCTTCAACGTCATCGGCGGCACCCTGTGGGGCGCGGGCGTCACCCTGCTCGGGTCCTGGCTCGGCAACATCGCCTTCGTGAAGGCCAACGTCGAGGCGATCCTGATGCTGATCGTCCTCGTCTCGGTGGTGCCGATCGCGATCGAGTACCTCAGGGCCCGCGGCAAGAGCAAGAAGGCCCCCGCGGAGCAGCCCCGCCCCGCCGCCGAGTCGCCGCGGTTCCCGCGGCCGCCGGTCATGGACGACGCCACGACCCGGCTGCGCCGCATCGAGCCGGACGAGCCCTACGGGCAGCGGCCGCAGGGCGGGCAGCAGCAGTACGGCGGCCAGGGGCAGGACCAGGGCCACGGCCACGGCCACGGCCACCAGGGCTACGGCGGCCAGGGGCACGACCAGGGCTACGGCGGCCAGGGCTACGGCAACCAGCCCTGGCCCCAGTACGAGCAGCCTCAGCAGCAGCCCCAGTACGAGCAGCCTCAGCAGCAGCCCCAGTACCAGCAGCCCCAGCAGCAGGACTGGAACGAGCCGCAGCAGCCGTACTACGACCCGCGGCAGTATCCGCAGCAGCAGCAGCAGCAGCAGAACCAGAACCAGGGCCAGTACCCCTACGACCACCGGGAGCGGTAGACCGCTCAGAACCCCCTGGTCCGCTTCGCCGCCCGGCGCTTCCCGGGGGAGCCGACCCGCAGGAAGAGCCGGAAGATCTCCGAGCCCAGGTTGACCCCGATCGCGATCGCCATGGCCAGCGACGCCGCGTTGGCCAGTGACACCAGCCCCTTGTCCACGTGGTTCTGGGCCATGTTCAGCAGCCCGAAGTACGTGGCGGAACCGGGCAGCAGCGGTCCGATCGCCGCCGTGGTGTACGGCAGCGCGGAGGCGAACCGGTAGCGGGACAGCAACTGCCCGAACAGTCCGACCAGGCCGGCGGCGACGGCCGTGGAGGCCACCGGCGAGATGTCCGCGACATAGTGCATCGCGCCGTACACGCTCCAGGCGACGCCTCCGTTGAGGGTCACCCAGAGCACGGTGGAGCGCTCCTGCTGGAGCAGCACCGCGAAGGTCAGCGACAGCAGCATGGAGGCCGCGATCTGGACCAGGGGCCGCCCGGAGATGTGCAGCGCCGCCTCCGGGTTGAGCTCCCCGCCCACCTTCACGCCGAAGTACAGGACGAGCAGCACGCCGGCCACGATGCCCACGAAGAAGTACAGGACCTCCAGGAGGCGGGCCGAGGCGGTGATGTAGAAGCCCGTGAGGCCGTCCTGGACGCCCGCCACCAGCGCCCGTCCGGGCAGCAGCGCGAACAGCCCACCGGTGATCACCGCGGACGCCTTCACGTCCGCGGGGGACAGCGCGAACGCCACGCCGATCGCCGCGGGCGGCATCGCGGCCACCGTGAACTGGTAGAACTCCGGCAGCCCGCGCCCCGCGCACAGCCAGGCGAGCCGGTCGCCGAGCATCGCGCCGACCGCCGCCGCGAAGAACACGATCAGGCCACCGCCCACCAGCGTCGAGGCGGCGCCCGCCAGCAGCCCGCTGGCCAGGGTCAGCGCCCAGCCCGGGTAGGGGTGCCGGTTGCGGCGTATCTCCGCGAGGCGCCGGTAGGCCTCCTCCAGTGAGACATGGGTCTCGGGGTCGGTCAGGTCGTCCACCAGCCGGAAGACGGCCGCCAGCCGGGTGTAGTCGGTGCCCCGGCGCCGTACCGTCCGCGAGGCCGTCACCGGGTCCTCGACCAGCGACGGCTGGTGCGAGATCGACAGCAGGGTGAAGGTGACGTTGGGCTCGCAGCGGTCCAGGCCGTAGGACCGGCACACCGCGAACATCGCGGCCTCCACGTCCTCCGCGCCCTCGCCGCCCGCGAGCAGCAGCTCACCGATACGCAGGGTCAGGTCCAGCACGCGCGGGACGGCCGGGCCGCTCTCCTCCTCGTGCTGCACCGGTTCGGGCGCGGGCCGGTCCGCCACCGACATGCGCAGCATGGTGCGCATCCGGTCCTGCCAGGGCGCGTCCTTGACCAGGCTGACCAGCGGCACGCCGGTGGCCGGTGTGAACGCGGCCAACCCGCCCTGGGGCCCGTACGTGCTCGGCGTGCTGAACGCGGACCCCTCCGGCTCCCCGGCCGGCGGCTGCGGCGTGAGCAGCCCCCGCGGCACCTGGAACTCGGAGGTCGTCTCCGGCTCGCCTCCCGTCCTCGGGACGTCCAGTCCCTTGGGGACGGCGAACTCCGAAGTGATCTCCGGGTCGTACCGCGCCTCGTCCGACCGGGGCTTGCGGTCGTCCGCCTCCGTCACCTCGCACCGTCCCCTGAACGACACCTTCCGCTGGCCTCAGTATGCGCATGCACCGTCGGCGGACATGCAAACGGGCCGCACACAAACGCGTGCGGCCCGTTTCGCGAACCGGGGGTCAGTGACCGCCCTGCTCCTTGAAGCGCTTGTAGGACCGCTCGATCTCCTGCTCGGCCTCCGTGCGGCCCACCCAGTTGGCGCCCTCGACGGACTTGCCGGGCTCCAGGTCCTTGTAGACCTCGAAGAAGTGCTGGATCTCCAGGCGGTCGAACTCCGACACGTGGTGGATGTCGCGCAGGTGCTCCACCCGGGGGTCGGTGGCCGGCACGCACAGCAGCTTGTCGTCGCCGCCCGCCTCGTCCGTCATCCGGAACATGCCGATCGCGCGGCACTTGATCAGGCAACCCGGGAAGGTCGGCTCGTCGAGGATGACCAGCGCGTCCAGCGGGTCGCCGTCCTCGCCGAGGGTGTTCTCGACGAATCCGTAGTCGGTCGGGTAGGCGGTCGAGGTGAAGAGGCGACGGTCCAGGCGGATCCGACCGGTCTCGTGGTCCACCTCGTACTTGTTCCGCGAACCCTTCGGGATCTCGATCGTGACGTCGAACTCCACCGGTGGCTCCTTCATGATCAGCACATAGTTCTGGTGGTTAAGTGTCCCTCACGCAGGTGTGTGATCGCGAAAGGGGCTGGTGGTCGTGCCAGAGCTCGGACCTTGGCGGGCCGCGGGACCGCGGATGAGGAGGATCGCGAGCGCCGTGCGACCGCGTTTCGCGCGTGCCGTGCGAACGGCGAAGCCGCAGGCCACGCGCTTGATTTCCACGGTACGACCGCTGCTCGCCGACCTCCCCCGTCCGCGTTCCCTCAGCACGTTGCAGTACACCGCGGGCGCCGCCACCGCCGGCCTGGTGCTCGCCGCCGGTGTGGTGACGCTGGCCGGGCCGTGGGACGCCACCGGTCAGCGTACGGCCGAGCGGGACCGGGCGACCGCCCTGGAGCACGCACGTGGCGCAGATCACGGACCGGGCCGCGGGCCGGCGGCCGGCCCGCGGCCCGCGCCGAGCGCGGGCGCCGTCCTGGCGGGCCTGGGCCCCGCGACCAGCCCCGTGGACACCCGGCAGGCCCCGGCGGCGGGCGGGACGGCCCTGGCGGACGTCCTGGGGCCGCTCCTGGGCTCCGCCGCGCTCGGGGAGGGCCATACGGCGGTGGTGGTCGACGCGGCAACCGGCAAGCGGCTGTACGGCGTCGACCCCGACAAGGGGCTCACTCCCGCCTCCACGACCAAGCTCGCCACCGCCACCGCCGCACTGAACGCGCTCGGCCCGGACCACCGCTTCACCACCCGGGCCGCGCTCCTCGGCGGCACCCGCGAACTCGTCCTGGTCGGCGGCGGCGACCCCACGCTCACGGCGCGCGCGAAGTCCGGGGGATGGGCGAGCCTGCGGACCCTGGCGACGCGGACGGCGCGGACCCTGCGGGAGCGCGGCATCCACAAGATCGCGCTGTCGTACGACACGAGCCTCTTCACCGGTCCCGCCCTGCACCCCATAGGGGTCAACGACAATCTCGCGCCGGTCAGCTCCCTCGTCGCCGACGAGGGCCGTACCGACGACTCCACCAGCGGGCCGGTGCGCCGGGTCGCCGATCCGGCGAAGGACGCGGCGCGGAAGTTCGCGGGCTTCCTCAAGGCCGCCGGCGTGGACACGACCGGCCCCGCCCCGGCCAAGGGCACCGACCACGCGGAGACCGTCGCGAGCGTCTCCTCGCCGCCGCTGTCCGCCCTGGTCGAGCGCATGCTGACCTACAGCGACAACGACATCGCCGAGGCCCTCGCCCGGCAGACCGCCCTGGCCGCCGGGCAGCCCGCCGACTTCGGCGGGGGCGCGAAGGCGATCGCCGCGCAGCTGCGGAAACTGGGCCTGCCTCTCACCGGCACGTCCTTCCACGACGGCAGCGGCCTCGACCGCGCCGACCGGGTCACGGCCGACCTCCTGACCGCGATCCTGGTCGAGGCCGGCACCCCCGCCCACCCCGGCCTGCGTCCGCTGCTCACCGGCCTGCCCATCGCCCACTTCACCGGCACGCTGACCAGCCGCTACGCCGACGGCGCGGCCGGTCTCGTGCATGCCAAGACGGGCACCCTGACCGGCGTCAACACCCTGGCCGGCACGGTCGTCGACCAGGACGGCAGGCTGCTGGCCTTCGCCTTCCTGGCCTCCGGCACGACCGACCCGATGGCCGCCCAGGCGGCTCTGGACCGGACGGCGACGGCACTGGCGGCGTGCGGCTGCGGCTGACGTGCGGGCCCCGCCGCACCGCGGCGGGGCCCGCTCCGATCCGGTGTCCCCCCGAACCCGGCGTCCACGGCCTGCCCCAAGTGGTAACGCTCACGTACCGTTGACGCATGACAGGCTTCGGAGGCACCGCATCCCCCGGAATGGTCGACTGGAACCTCGCGGTGACGACCGCGACCCGGCTCGCACGGCCCGGCCCCGACGTCACCCGTGACGAGGCCCGGTCCGTCGTCGCGGAGCTGCGGCGGCACGCGAAGGCCTCGGAGGAGCACGTGCGGGGCTTCACGCGGCTGGAGACCGAGCAGAGCCACGACACCCCCGTGCTCGTCGTCGACCGCCCCGGCTGGGTCCGGGCCAACGTCGCCGGCTTCAGGGAGATCCTCAAACCGCTCCTGGACAAGATGCAGGAACGCCGCGGCGGCACTCCGGGCGGCGCCGTCCTCGGCGCCGTCGGCGGCAAGGTCACCGGCGTGGAACTGGGCATGCTGCTCTCGTTCCTCTCCTCCCGGGTCCTCGGCCAGTACGAGACGTTCGCCCCCGCCGGCCGCGATCTGCCCGCCGGCGCGAACGGCGGCGGCCGCCTGCTGCTCGTCGCGCCCAACATCGTCCATGTGGAGCGCGAACTCGACGTCGAGCCGCACGACTTCCGCCTGTGGGTGTGCCTGCACGAGGAGACCCACCGCACGCAGTTCACGGCCGTGCCCTGGCTGCGTGACCACCTGGAGGGCGAGATCCAGTCTTTCCTGGCGGAGACGGACGTGGACCCCATGACCTTCCTGGAGCGGGTGCGGGAGGCGGCCCAGTCCCTCGCCGGGGGCCGTCCGGAGGCCGAGGAGGACGACGGCGGCCGCTCCTTCGTGGAACTGGTGCAGACCCCCGCCCAGCGTGAGATCCTCGGCCGTCTCACCGCCGTGATGTCCCTGCTGGAGGGCCATGCCGACTACGTGATGGACGGGGTCGGCCCGAGCGTCGTGCCGTCCGTGGCCGAGATCCGGGAGAAGTTCCAGCAGCGGCGCGCCAAGGGCGCCTCCCGGCTCGACCAGGCCCTGCGCAAACTGCTGGGCCTGGACGCCAAACTGAAGCAGTACCGGGACGGCGAACGCTTCGTACGAGCCGTCACGGACCAGGTCGGTGTCGACGGCTTCAACCGTGTGTGGACCTCGCCCAACACCCTGCCCACCAAGGCGGAGATCGCCAAACCGGCGGACTGGGTCGCGCGGGTGCACCGCAAGGCCGACTCGTGAAACGCACGCCGGGGTCGTGAATCGAATCCGGCCGACGGCAGTCGAACGCCCCTCCAATCACCCGTCCGAGGGACCGTGAGTCATGCGTAGGCGTGCAATGCTCGGGGAACGGCCCGCTTCTGTCACCATCTACACACTCTGAGTGACCGAACCGGGCTCACCCCCCGAATACTTCATGAAGGGAACCGGACATGGGTCCCCATCCTGCGGTCGCGGCGATACGCCTGGCGGTCCGCCGCGTCCTCCACGACATCCTGAACACCGTCCCGACCTCCGGCGAGCGTCCGGACCGGCCGGCCGAGCGGCTCCCCTCCCCGCTCGGATCCACCCTCGTGTCCCCGCCCGAGAGCCCCCTCGTGCTCGTCGCGTGCTCCGGCGGCGCCGACTCCATGGCCCTCGCCTCCGCCCTCGCCTTCGAGGCCCCCCGGCTCGGCCTGCGGGCCGGCGGCATCACCGTCGACCACGGCCTCCAGCCCGGCTCGGACCTGCGCGCCGACGAGGTCGCCCTGCGCATGCGCGGCCTCGGCCTCGACCCCGTCGAGTCCGTCTCCGTCGACGTCGGCCGCGACGGCGGCCCCGAGGCCGCCGCCCGTGACGCCCGCTACGCCGCCCTGGACGCCGCGCTCGACCGCCACGGCGCCGCCGCGGTCCTGCTCGGCCACACCCGCGACGACCAGGCCGAGACCGTGCTGCTGGGCCTCGCCCGCGGCTCCGGCATCCGCTCCCTGTCCGGAATGGCCGCGGTCTCGGGGGCCGGCGGCCGTTACCGGCGTCCCTTCCTCCATCTCGACCGGCAGACCGCCCGCAAGGCCTGCATGGTCCAGTCCCTGCCCGTCTGGGACGACCCGCACAACACCGATCCCGCATACACCCGCTCCCGGCTGCGCCACGAGGGCCTGCCCGCCCTAGAGAAGGCCCTCGGCAAGGGCGTCGTCGAGGCGCTCGCCCGCACCGCCCAGCTCTCGCGCGACGACGCCGACGCCCTCGACTCCTGGGCCAGCCAGGCCGAGGCCTCCGTACGGGACGCCGCGGGACTGCTGGAGTGCGCCAAGCTCTACGCCCTGCCGCCCGCCGTGCGCCGCCGGATCCTGCGCCGCGCCGCCATCGAGGCGGGCGCTCCGGCCGGTTCCCTGTTCGCCCGTCACATCGAGGAAATCGACCGTCTGATCACCGGCTGGCGTGGCCAGGGAGCCATCAATCTCCCGGGCAGGGTCGTCGCCCAGCGGCAGGGTGGCAGACTGGTGATTCGGCAAGGCTGAATCCCGACCGTCCGGAGCGACCCTCCGGCGGCCGGCACGGGGCGGCCGGAGGCCGTGATTGCGGCCGTAAGTGCGGGACGACCGAAAGTGATGCGGGTGGACGCGAAAGACATGGGTGCCGACCTCGAGAAGGTGCTCATCACCAAGGAAGAGATCGACGCCAAGCTGGCCGAGCTGGCCGCGAAGATCGACGCGGAGTACGCGGGCAAGGACCTGCTGATCGTCGGCGTCCTCAAGGGCGCGGTGATGGTCATGGCGGACCTCGCGCGGGCGCTGTCCACCCCGGTCACCATGGACTGGATGGCCGTGTCCTCCTACGGCGCGGGCACCCAGTCTTCCGGTGTCGTGCGCATCCTCAAGGACCTCGACACCGACATCAAGGGCCGTGACGTCCTGATCGTCGAGGACATCATCGACTCCGGGCTGACCCTGTCCTGGCTGATCAACAACCTCGGTTCGCGCGAGCCCGCCTCCCTCAAGGTGTGCACGCTGCTGCGCAAGCCGGACGCCGCCAAGGTCGCCATCGACGTGGAGTGGGTCGGCTTCGACATTCCGAACGAGTTCGTCGTCGGCTACGGCCTGGACTACGCCGAGAAGTACCGCAACCTGCCGTTCGTCGGTACGCTCGCGCCGCACGTCTACGGCGGCTGAGGCCGGACCGGGCGCCTGGGCTGAGCCACTCGGCCCAAGCCCGGCGAGGTGATCGGGAACCCCGGCGGGTCCCGTGCCGTTGAAGCATGCAGAGACGGGTTCCCCGGCTCTCGAAACGGCTTCTCGCGGCTTCGGGCGCCAAGGCTGGGGTACCGTCGGAAGAACTGTCTTATCAAACTCACTGTGGCAGGAGGGACGGGGCGGCACCGCTCCGTATGGATGGACGTGAAGCGATACTTCCGTGGGCCGGTCATGTGGATCGTGCTGGCCGTCCTTGCCGTGGTCGTGTTGATGCAGGTCGTCGGCTCGTCCGGCGGCTACAAGTCGGTGGACACCGGCCAGGTCGTCGCGGCGATCAATGCCAACAAGGTCCAGTCGGCCAAGCTGACCACCGGCGACGAGCAGACCATCAAGGTCACGCTCAAGGACGGTCAGAAGGTCGAGGGCAGCTCCAAGCTCCAGGCGAGCTATATCGGTGACCAGGGCGCTCAGCTCGCCGACAATCTCCAGACCAGGTACCAGAACAAGCAGATCCCGGACGGCTACACCGTCTCGCCGTCGAAGCAGAACCCGTTCGTCGGTGTCCTGCTCTCCCTGCTGCCGTTCGTTCTGATCGTCGTCGTCTTCCTGTTCCTGATGAACCAGATGCAGGGCGGCGGCTCCCGGGTCATGAACTTCGGGAAGTCCAAGGCCAAGCTCATCACCAAGGACACCCCGAAGACGACCTTCTCCGACGTCGCCGGCTGTGACGAGGCGGTCGAGGAGCTCCACGAGATCAAGGAGTTCCTCCAGGAGCCGGCCAAGTTCCAGGCCGTCGGCGCCAAGATCCCCAAGGGTGTGCTGCTCTACGGCCGCCCGGGTACCGGCAAGACCCTGCTGGCGCGTGCCGTCGCGGGCGAGGCCGGGGTGCCGTTCTACTCGATCTCCGGTTCCGACTTCGTCGAGATGTTCGTCGGTGTCGGCGCCTCCCGCGTCCGCGACCTGTTCGAGCAGGCCAAGGCGAACGCCCCGGCGATCGTCTTCGTGGACGAGATCGACGCGGTCGGCCGCCACCGCGGCGCCGGCCTCGGCGGTGGTCACGACGAGCGCGAGCAGACCCTCAACCAGCTGCTGGTCGAGATGGACGGCTTCGACGTCAAGGGCGGCGTGATCCTGATCGCGGCGACCAACCGGCCCGACATCCTGGACCCGGCGCTGCTGCGTCCCGGCCGGTTCGACCGCCAGATCGCCGTCGACCCGCCGGACCTCCAGGGCCGTCTGGAGATCCTCAAGGTCCACCAGAAGGGCAAGCCGGTCGCGTCCGACGTCGACCTGGCCGCCGTCGCCCGCCGCACCCCCGGCATGACCGGCGCCGACCTGGCCAACGTGCTCAACGAGGCGGCGCTGCTCACCGCCCGCAGCGACCAGAAGCTGGTCGACAACAAGGCGCTGGACGAGGCGATCGACCGCGTGGTCGCGGGCCCGCAGAAGCGGACCCGGATCATGTCGGACAAGGAGAAGAAGATCACCGCGTACCACGAGGGCGGTCACGCCCTGGTCGCGGCGGCCTCGCCGAACTCCGACCCGGTGCACAAGATCACGATCCTGTCCCGCGGCCGCGCCCTCGGCTACACCATGGTCCTGCCGGACGAGGACAAGTACTCGACCACGCGCAACGAGATGCTCGACCAGCTCGCCTACATGCTGGGCGGCCGGGCGGCCGAGGAACTGGTCTTCCACGACCCGACCACCGGTGCCGCCAACGACATCGAGAAGGCCACCAACCTGGCCCGCGCGATGGTCACGCAGTACGGCATGACCGAGCGGCTCGGCGCCATCAAGTTCGGCGGCGACAACAGCGAGCCCTTCCTCGGCCGGGAGATGGCGCACCAGCGCGACTACTCGGAAGAGGTCGCCGCGCTGGTGGACGAAGAGGTCAAGAAGCTCATCGAGACCGCGCACAACGAGGCCTGGGAGATCCTGGTCGAGAACCGCGACGTGCTCGACCACCTCGTCCTCCAGCTCCTGGAGAAGGAGACGCTGGGCAAGGAGGAGATCGCCGAGATCTTCGCCTCGATCGTCAAGCGTCCGGCGCGGCCCGCCTGGACCGGCTCCTCGCGTCGTACCCCGTCCACCCGCCCGCCGGTGCTCTCCCCCAAGGAGCTGGCACTGACCAACGGTGCGAACGGCACGACCGCCGCGATCAGCACGGTCAAGTCCACCGCCACCGAGTCCGCCCCCGTGGCGGACCAGACCCCGGAGGAGCGCCCGGAGAGCTGACCGCACCTCGGTCGCTTCCCGGCCACTCGGGCCCGGAATGAACGCCGCGCCCCCCAGGTTCTAGCCTGGGGGCGCGGCATTTTCCTTATGCCCGCACGTGGGACGACAGGAACGAGGCACCAGATGACCGACCCGGTGACGCTGGACAGCGAGCGCCCCGTCGGCGAGTTCGACGAGAAGCGCGCCGAGAACGCCGTACGCGAGCTGCTGATCGCCATCGGTGAGGACCCCGACCGCGAGGGGCTGCGCGAGACGCCGGCCCGGGTGGCGCGGGCGTACCAGGAGATCTTCGCCGGCCTGTGGCAGCGGCCCGGGGACGTGCTCACCACGACGTTCGACCTGGGCCATGACGAGATGGTCCTGGTCAAGGACATCGAGGTGTACTCGACCTGTGAGCACCACCTGGTGCCGTTCCGGGGCGTCGCCCACGTCGGCTACATCCCGTCGGTCTCCGGGAAGATCACCGGCCTGTCCAAGCTGGCCCGCCTGGTGGACGTCTACGCCCGCCGGCCGCAGGTGCAGGAGCGGCTCACCACGCAGATCGCCGACTCCCTGATGGAGATCCTGGAGCCGCGCGGCGTCATCGTGGTGGTCGAGTGCGAGCACATGTGCATGTCGATGCGCGGCATCCGCAAGCCGGGCGCCAAGACCATAACGTCCGCGGTGCGCGGTCAGCTGCGGGACGCGGCCACCCGCAACGAGGCCATGAGCCTGATCATGGCGCGCTGAGCCGGGGTCCGGACCGCGCGGCCGGGCTCCGGGGGACCGGCGGTCAGGCCGCCGGTTCCGCGCCCTGGTGGTGGTCCTGGTCGTCGTCCTCGGGGAGCTTGCAGACGCGCTCCAGGAAGAGGGCGGCCGCTATCACGGCGAGTCCGGCGAGGACGGAGAAACCGGCGTAGAAGGCCTGGTCGCGGCGCGCCGGGAGGTCGAGCAGTTCCAGCAGGAACACGCCCGTGCCGCCGTACATCCCGGCGACGAGGGCGGCGACCAGGGCGCTGGCCTGGGCGAAGACGACCGCGCGGGCCGCCATCAGCGGGTCGACGCCCTTCGCGCCGGGGCGCCGCTCACGCTGCGCCTTGAAGCGGGCCCGCAGCGACAGCGCCGTGGCCAGCAGGACCACGGCGATCAGGGCGAGCACGACGGGCGCGGCCAGGGGGACGCTGGGCAGGGTCCCGATCGAGTTCCAGAGGCGGGCGCCCGCCCAGGACAGGATGCCCGCCACGACGAACACGCCGACCAGCACCCTGATGCGCAGCTCTCTCACGGTGTCCCTTCAGTTCCCCCGGACCGGGTCCCGGATGATGCCCGGACGCTCGGCCGCCGGGTCGTCGTCGACCTTAACGACTACTCGGGCAGTCGGAGTTCCAGGTCCGTGCGCGGTTCCACGCCCTCGCGGGTGACGGCGGCGAGCAGTTCGGCCACGGCACCGCGGCCGGGCAGCTGGGCGCCGGGGTCCACGTCGTGCCAGGGCGCGAGCACGAAGGCGCGCTCGTGGGCGCGCGGGTGGGGCAGGGTCAGCCGCGGGTCGTCGGAGGTGACGTCGGCGTAGGCGACGATGTCCACGTCCAGGGTGCGCGGGGCCCAGCGCTCCTCGCGGACGCGGTTGAACGCCTCCTCGATGGCATGCCCCCGCTCCAGCAGGGAGGAGGGCGGCAGGGTGGTCTTCAGGGCCACGACCGCGTTGAAGTACGACGGCTGGCTGCCGGGCTCGACGCCCCACGGCTCGGTCTCGTAGACCGGCGACACGGCCTTCACACGGACGCCGGGCGTGTCCTCCAGCGCGTCCACGGCGCCCTGGAGGGTCTCCAGGCGGTTGCCGAGGTTGGAACCGATGGAGATCACGGCCCACTTGGGGTTCTGGAGGGTGGTGTCCGCCGCGTCCACCCGCTCGACGACCGAGGCGGGCACCGGCTGGACGGTCGGGTCACTCTGACCCTGGACGAAAGGTCGGGTCATACTCGGCTCCGGGTGATGGTGACGGTCACGTCGTCGAAGGGGACGGTGATCGGGGCGTCCGGCTTGTGGACGCACACCTCGACCTCCTGGACCCCGTCGTGTTTCAGGCAGGTCTGGGCGATCCGTTCGGCGAGGGTCTCGATGAGGTTCACCGGCTCGCCCTCGACCACGGCCACGACCTCCTCGGCCACGATGCCGTAGTGCACGGTCTTCGTCAGGTCGTCGTCGGCCGCGGCCGGCCGGGTGTCCAGGCCCAGGACGAGGTCCACGAGGAAGGTCTGGCCCTCCTCGCGTTCCCTGGGGAACACACCATGGTGCCCGCGAGCCTTCAGGCCGCGCAGCGCGACACGATCCACGCGAATCACTCCTGCAATCGTCGGGAACGACCGGTCGTACCGCGTGCGTGCGAGACACCGGTCGCACACGAATCTACCTGCGGGCGCCGACAGCGCCGGGCCCCAGGGGCGTGGGCGTGGCCGGGAGCGGCGGGTTCCACCGCCCGTTCTCCCCGGTGGACCCGGTCGTGCCGGGGGCTCGTAGCCGGTCATACCCAGGGGTAGGTGATTCCGGACACTTATGGGAACCATCCGCCCGACCGCCCTCTTCCCGCCCGCTCAGCCGAGGGGACCGTCGTCCGGATTCAGGCCTTTCGTGCCGTTGCCGTCGGTCTCGGTGTCATCGTCGTCGGTCTCGGCGAGCACGGGGGAGGCGTGGTGGGACCAGAGCTTCCAGCCCTCCGGTGTGCGCCGGAACACATTGGTGGCGACCACGAGCTGGCCGACCAGCGGCCCGAGTTCGTCGCCCTCCGCCGGTGCGGGGCCGCCGCTGAGGATGTTCTCGGTGCAGGTCACCAGCGCGGTGTCGCCGGTGACGGAGACATGCACGTCGGTGAGGAAGAACTGGATGTAGTCGGTGTTCGCCATGATCAGGGCGTACGACCTGAGGACCTCGCCGCGCCCGGTGAGCACCGGCCAGCCGGGATGCACGCAAGAGATCACGCCGGTGTCCGCGGGGTCGTGGTACTCCTCGTCCACACCCAGGTCGGCGGGGGTGAGCCAGAGGGCCGAGACCTCCTCGAAGTCGCCGCGCTCCAGGGCCTCGTAGAAGGCGGTGTTGGCGGCTTCGACCTGTTCGACGTCGGTGTGCGGGGCGCTCACCGGGCTCCGTCCGTCGCCCGGTCCGCGGTCCGGGCCTCCTCGACCGCGCGCGCGACCCGTACGGCGTCCGCGGTGGCGCGCACCTCGTGGACCCGTACGGCCCAGGCGCCGGCCTGCGCCGCGAGCGCGGAGACGGCGGCGGTGGCGGCGTCGCGCTCCCGGGCGGGCGGGGGCGCGCCCTCGGGCCCGGCCAGGACCCGGCCGAGGAACCGCTTGCGGGAGGCGGCCACCAGCAGCGGGTGGCCGAGGGCGGTCAGCCGGTCGAGGTGGGCGAGGAGGGCGAGGTCGTGCTCGGCCTCCTTGGAGAAGCCGAGGCCGGGGTCGACCACGATCCGGTCGGGCGCGATGCCGCCGGCCAGCACGGCGTCCACCCGGGCGCGCAGTTCGTCGACGACTTCGCCGACGACGTCGTCGTAGACCCCGTGGACGGCGGCGCCCTCCAGGAGGCCGCGCCAGTGCATGACGACGAAGGGGGCGCCGGCGTCGGCGACGACCGGGATCATCTCCGGGTCGGCGAGCCCGCCGCTGACGTCGTTGACCAGGGCCGCGCCGGCCGCGAGGGACCGGGCCGCGACCGAGGCGCGCATGGTGTCGACGGAGACCACGACGCCCTCGGAGGCGAGTCCGCGCACGACGGGGACGACCCGCCGCAGCTCCTCGGCCTCGTCCACCCGGGTGGCGCCCGGACGGGTGGACTCGCCGCCCACGTCCACCAGGTCGGCGCCCTCGGCGACCAGGTCGAGGCCGTGCTTGACGGCCGCGGTGGTGTCGAACCAGCGGCCGCCGTCGGAGAAGGAATCGGGGGTGACGTTCACGACCCCCATGACCGCGCACCGGTCCCATGCCGGAAGGCCCGCCACCCGGCCGCGCCCGCTCTGGTTGTTCATACGTTCAGCGTAGGCCCAGGGCGGCGCCGCCACGGCCCGGAGGGCTCGGGCGGCGCCGGACGGACGATCACGCCGCGCGGGCGTCCCGTTCGGTCACCGTGTGGGCGCACACGCGCTCGGCGGCCGAGCGCCGGCGGCGCAGGAAGCGGGGCAGCGGCAGGGCGAGGTTGACGAAGCCCTCGGCCTGCATGGTGGCGAAGCCGATGCGGGGCAGGTCGGTGGTGGCCCGGTAGACGATGAAGCGCGGCTCCCAGCGCGGCTGGAACTTGGCGTTGAACTTGTACAGCGACTCGATCTGGAACCAGCGCGAGAGGAACACCAGCAGCCCGCGCCAGGCGCGCAGCACCGGGCCCGCGCCGATCTTCTCGCCGCGCGCGAGGGCGGAGCGGAACATGGCGAAGTTCAGCGAGACGCGGGTGACGCCGAACTTCGGGGCGGCCTGGAGGGCGGCCACGATCAGCAGTTCGTTCATGCCGGGGTCGGCGCTGCGGTCGCGGCGCATCAGGTCGAGCGAGGCGCCGTCCGTGCCCCAGGGCACGAAGTGCAGGATCGCCTTCAGGTCGCCGTACTCACCGGGCTCGTCGTCGGCCTTGTGGGCGGTGGCTATGAGGCAGTCCCCGTCGGACGGGTCGCCGATGCGGCCCAGTGCCATGGAGAAGCCGCGCTCGGTGTCGGTGCCGCGCCAGTCCTCGGCGGCCCGCCGGACACGCTCGAGCTCCGCGTCGCCGAGGTCATGGATACGCCGCACCCGGGTTTCGTAGCCGGCCCGCTCGATGCGCTTGACCATCTGCCGGACGTTGCGCATGGCGCGCCCGGCGAGCGAGAAATCCGCCACGTCCACCACCGCCTCGTCGCCCAGTTCCAGGGCGTCCAGGCCGGTCTCGCGGGTCCACACCTCGCCGCCGGTCTCCGAGCAGCCCACGACCGCGGGGGTCCAGGAGTGCGCCTTGGCCTCGTCCATGAAGCGCTCGATGGCGCCCGGCCAGGCCTCGACGTCGCCGATGGGGTCGCCGCTGGCGAGCATCACGCCGGAGATGACGCGGTAGGTGACCGCGGCCTTGCCGCTGGGCGAGAAGACGACCGCCTTGTCGCGGCGCAGCGCGAAGTGGCCGAGGGAGTCGCGGCGGCCGTGCTTGGTCAGCAGCTCCCGCAGTTTCACCTCGTCGTCCTCGGTGAGGCGGGCCGCCGGGTGCTCGGGGCGGAAGGCCAGGTAGATGGTGGTGACGGCGGTGAGCCAGCCGAGGGCGCCGAGCGAGAAGGCGACGGTCCAGGAGGTCGCGCCCTGGTAGTCGACCGGGCCCTCGAAGCCGAGCAGGCCGTAGACGACATGGGTGAGCCGGTCGGCCAGGCTCGGGTCGCCCAGCGTGCGGTGCGGGTGGACGCTGACGATGACCAGCCCGAGGACCAGCGAACCGGCGCTCATCAGCACGAAGTTGGCGAGTGCCCGCCAGCGGCTGCGCGGGTCGGGAAGGGCCGCGAACTCCCGGCGGTGCCACACCAGCGGCACCAGCAGCAGGACCGTGATCAGTACGCCGATCAGCGAGTGCCGGTAGGCCAGTTGGGCCACCGCGCCGGCCGGGAGGAGCGCGACCGCGGCACGCCATGCCCGGCGCTTGCGCCGCCTGAGTCCGTGCGCGAGCAGCAGCAGCAGCACACCGGCGCTCAGCGAGAGCGCCGCCGCGAACGGCCCGAAGGAACCGGGCAGTACCTCGGCGATGGCGTGCATACGGCTGTGCCGGAAGCGCGGGAAGACCCCGGCGGCGATGTCCAGGAGCCCGACGAGGGCGACCGCCCTGCCGACCAGGCCGGGAACGGCCTCGGGGCGCGGGCCGCGCAGTATGCGCCGCGCCCGGCTTGATCGGCCCGGAACCCCGCCCGACATTTCCCCATCTATCCTGACAGACATCGCATCCCGTAGTTCTGCGAGAGACCTTGAACCCGGGCCCGATCGGGCATCCGGTGACATTGCGCCCTCTAGGACGGTGTCTTGGGGAGAGAGGTTCACTCCCCACCGGAAAGTCGGGCCAAAGGCCGAGGAAAGTCCCGGGCAAACCCACGCGACGACGTGTGGGCGCGCGACGGGCCTGGAGCGCAGGCAGGAACAGTCCATGGGTCTCACGAGCAACAAGGTCCTGATGCTGGCGGTCGTGTTCGCCGTGGTGCTGTTCGCGGGCACGGTGTGGCTGTGGCCGCGCCTCGCCCGGCAGAACTGGCGGGCCGTCGGCGGCCGGGTCGGGCTGCTGCTCGCCACCCAGGTCGCGGTCTTCGCCTCGGTGGGCCTCGCCGCCAACCAGGCCTTCGGCTTCTACGGCACCTGGGCGGACCTGTTCGGGCAGGAGGACGGCCAGGGCGTGGTCGTCGACCACATAGCGGACGGCGCGGGCAGTCCGATCCGGGTGGTCTCCACCTCACGGGTGGTCGGGGTGAGCAGCGGTCTGCCGCAGGTGGCCGGGCAGATCCAGAAGGTCGACATCCTGGGCCGTACGACGAGGATCGCGGCGCCGGCGTTCGTGTACCTGCCGCCGGAGTACTTCCAGCCGGGCGGGCGCGACCGCAAGTTCCCGGTCTCCGTCGTCCTGACCGGCTACCCCGGCACCGCGCAGGCGCTGGTGGACAAGCTGCACTACCCGAGCACGGCGCAGAAGCTCGCCAAGGGCGGCAAGATGCAGCCGATGATCCTGGTGATGCTGCGCCCGGCGGTGGCGCCGCCGCGGGACACCGAGTGCGTGGACGTGCCCGGGGGTCCGAAGACGGAGGAATTCTTCGCCAAGGACCTGCGCGACTCGGTGATGAGCCGTTACCGGGTGGACGCCACGCCCGCGAGCTGGGGCATCATCGGCGACTCGACCGGCGGGTACTGCGCGCTGAAGATCGCCATGCACCACCCGAAGTCGTACGGCGCCGCCGTGGGCCTGTCGCCGTACTACAAGGCGCCGATCGACCCGACCACCGGCGACCTGTTCCACGGTGACAAGAACCTGCGCAATCGTGCCAACCTCTTCTGGCTGCTCAAGCACCAGTCGGCCCCCGAAACGTCACTGCTCGTCACCAGCAGCAAAATCGGTGAGCACAACTACAAGGACACGCTTCGGTTTATCAAGAACGTCCAGGACACGAACGTGACCAGGATTTCTTCGATCATCCTCCCGAGCGGCGGCCACAACTTCAACACCTGGCGCCGGGAGATCCCGGCGGCGCTCCAGTGGCTCGGCGCCCGGCTCGTCTCCCACTGAACGTCCCGGTCCTGACGCCCCGTGAAGCACACGGAATGGCCGTGTTTTTGCGGGGCGGGGGTCCATCATTCCCCTACGCGCGGTAAGTTTCTGGCCATGCCACGTGGACGCCATCGCCATTCCCCGCCTCTGCACCGGCTGTTGCCTCCCTCCGCGATCGCCGGCGTCTCCGTCGCGTGCGCGCTGGGCCCCTGGGTCTTCTCCGAGGCCGCGGTATTGCGCGTACTCGCCGGGGCCGCCGCGGCGACCGCCCTCGCCGGTGCGTTCGTGATGCGCCGCTGGGACATCCACGCGGGCAAACAGGTCGCCGACCTCACCCGCGCCCGCGCCAGTGACGAATGGCGTTTCGAGGAACGGGTCGCGGAGCTGGAGACCGACCTGGAGGAGTCGCGCGAACTGCGCGGCAAGCTGGAGCAGCGGCTGCGCGCCAAGCGCGCCGAACTGGCGGGCCTGCGCAACGAGCACGCCGCCCTGCTGCGCCGCTACGCCACCGCGGAGACCGAGCGCGCCAGCGCCCTGGAGGGGCGCCGCCTGCTGGAGATCGAGTCGGGCGCGCCCGCGCTGGAGCCGGCCGGGCTCACGGCGCCCTCGCTGCCGTCCCGCGCGGTCTCCCCGGCACTGCCGCCGGCGCGGAGCGCGGAGCCGGACACCGCCGAGGGCAAGGAGACGGAGAAGGCGTACGACGTCTTCTCGGCCGAGGGCGCCAAGCTGTACGGGCGGGCGCTGCGGGCGCTCGCGGCGTTCGAGCGGGATGCCGCGGGGAGCGCCGGGAGTGCCGGGAGCGCCGCTGTGGCCGCGTCCGCCGCCGAGACGGCGGGCGAGGACGAGGCCGGTGCCAAAGGGGAGGGCGCCGAGGGGGACATAGCCGGACGGGACGAGGCGCGCGCCGAGGCCGCGCCGGAGACCGAGGCCGCGCCGGAGACGGGGACCGCGCCGGAGGACGGGTCCGCACCGGACGCCGAGGACGCCCCCGGTGCCGGGAGCGCCGGGACCTTCGAGAACGCTGAGAACTCCGAGGGCGTCGAGAACACCGAGAGCGCCGAGGACGTGCCGGGCGGGGAAGCGGTGCGGGACCGGCCACCGGCGGCCGACGGGCACGCGCCGGCCGCCGGGCCCGCCGCGCCGGAGACCGCCGCCGCCCCCGGGGCCCCGGCGGGCCCCGGGGCTCGCGAGGTCCCCGCGGCTTCCGCTTCCGACGCACCCGCGGGACGGACCTCCGCCGGGCACTTCACCGTGCCGACCGCCGTGGCCGTCGTACCGGCGACGCCCGCGCGGCGCCCGCTGGCCGAGGGCGGTTTCGACTTCTTCGGCACGCAGAAGGAGGCGCCCGAGGCCGCGCTGGACGCCGTGCAGAACGAGGACCTGGCCGATGTCGTCGGCCAGGAGGCGCTGGCCGTGCACAAGGCCGAGGCGGAGGCGGAGTTCAAGCCCGCCGCCGACACCGTGCGCGGTGTCGGCCAGGTCATCGACCTGACGGCGCACGACGAGACCGAGGTGATCGACATCCAGGGGCTGCGCAGCGCGGCCTCCTGACGACGGCACGTCCGCCACAGGGCCCGGCCCCCGCACGGGGGAGCCGGGCCCTCGCGCGTCCCGGCATGGGGGAGACTGGGGGCATGAGTCCTACGACGCAGACCACGGTCGGGATCGGCGGTGCCGCGGAGAGCACCGACATGGTGCTCAACATCGGGCCCCAGCACCCGTCCACGCACGGCGTGCTGCGGCTCAGGCTGGTGCTGGACGGTGAGCGCATCGTGCGGGCCGAGCCGGTGATCGGCTACATGCACCGCGGTGCCGAGAAACTCTTCGAGGCGCGGGACTACCGGCAGATCATCATGCTGGCCAACCGCCACGACTGGCTGTCGGCGTTCTCGAACGAGCTGGGTGTGGTCCTCGCCGTGGAGCGGATGCTCGGCATGGAGGTGCCCGAGCGCGCGGTGTGGACGCGCACCCTGCTCGCCGAGCTGAACCGGGTGCTCAACCACCTGATGTTCCTCGGCTCCTACCCGCTGGAACTGGGCGGGATCACGCCGGTGTTCTACGCGTTCCGTGAGCGCGAGGTGCTCCAGAACGTCATGGAGGAGGTCTCCGGCGGGCGCATGCACTACATGTTCAACCGCGTCGGCGGCCTCAAGGAGGACCTGCCGGCCGGGTGGACGGCACGCGCCCGTGCCGCCGTCGCGGCGGTGCGCTCGCGCATGGACGTCTTCGACGACCTGGTGCTCGGCAACGAGATCTTCCGGGGGCGCACGCGCGGGGTCGGCACGCTCGCTCCCGAGGCGGTGCACGCCTATGGCGTGAGCGGGCCCATCGCGCGCGGTTCGGGCGTCGACTTCGACCTGCGCCGCGACGAGCCGTACCTGGCGTACGGCGAACTGCGGGACACGCTGAAGGTCGTCACCCGCGACGAGGGCGACTGCCTCGCCCGTTTCGAGGTGCTGCTGGCGCAGACGCACAACGCGCTGGACCTCGCGGACGCCTGCCTGGACCGGATCGCCGAGCTGGCGCCCGGTCCGATCAACCAGCGTCTGCCGAAGGTGCTGAAGGCGCCCGAGGGGCATACGTACGCCTGGACCGAGAACCCGCTCGGCATCAACGGGTACTACCTGGTCAGCAAGGGCGAGAAGACCCCGTACCGGCTCAAGCTGCGCTCGGCCTCGTACAACAACATCCAGGTGCTGACCGAGCTGCTGCCCGGGACGCTGGTCGCGGACATGGTGGCGATCCTGGGCTCGATGTTCTTCGTGGTCGGCGACATCGACAAGTAGCCGGCGCGCGGACCCGGACGGGCACGCCGGTTCAGGCCAGCGGGTCGGCGACGTCCACCGCCCGGACCAGCCAGCCGAAGTCGCCGAGCCCGCCCCGGGCGGTGAGTTCGGCGGCCTCCCCGGCGCTCGCGAGGGCGCGCACATAGGCGGCGGGGTCGGTGGAGGCGAGCGCGAGCGGGGGGCGTGCGCCGGTGATGCCGAGGGCGTTCAGGGCGGCGCGTTGGGTCAGCAGGCGTGCGGGGGCCGGACGCTCGCCCGGCCCCCGCACGGCCGGGCGCCGGCCCGCCGCCGCGCACGCGTCCAGCGCGACATGGGCCGTGATGTCGCAGGTCCCGTCCGGTACGGGGGCCGTCTCGCGGCCCGCGCGGAAGCCGGTGAGGGTGCCGAACGGGGGGCGCGCGTCGGCGGTGTGGGCGTAGTCCACGGCCACCGCGAGCCCGCGTACCACCCGGCCCTGGGCCGCCGCCCACGCCCGGTCGCGGGGCAGCCCGATCTCCGCCCGCGTGCCCTCCCCGGTCCCCAGCGGCCACCACCGGGCCAGCCAGTCCGCGTCCGCGCCGGTCACCGGATCGCCGAGGCTCTCGGTGCCGTCGTCGCCGACGAGCACGTACCGGGGCACGCCCGCCGGGTCCGTCTCGGCCACGTCCACGGGCACGTTGTCCAGCCACTCGTTGGCGAACAGCAGCCCGGTGATCTCCGCCGGGGGCTCGGCGCGCCAGACGACGCGTTCGTCCAGGTCCGCGGGGCGGCCGGCGATCTCGACCGCACATGGCCGCACGCGTGCCGCCACCTCCCGCGGCAGCGCGGCGAGCACGCCGGTGACCAGTTCGCCCCGCCCGGCGGCCATGTCCACGAAGTCCAGCCCCTCGGGCCGTCCCAGTGCCGTGTCGACCCGCTGGAGCAGCTCCGCCACGGCCCCCGCGAAGAGCCGCGAGGCGTGCACGGACGTACGGAAGTGCCCGGCGGGCCCCTCCGGGCGCCGGTAGAAGCCGGCGGGGCCGTACAGGGCCTCCTCGGCCGCCGCCCGCCAGCCGCGCGGGTTCCCGGGCGTGTTCCGCCGCTGCCCTCGCGTCTCCTGCGTCACCGCACCAGCGTAGGCCCACGGGTGATCATCTCCTCCACCTTGGGGAGTATGTGCGCCGGGCCCGGATCGGCCCTCCGGTTGACCCGGTCGGGCATTCCGTTTCCCTACTCTGGGTTACGTGCAGCGCCTCTACGACTTCCTCCGCCGCCACCCGACCGGGGTCGACTCCTTCTGGGCCGTCGTCCTGTTCGGGCTGTCGGCGCTCAGCGAGGTCAACCTGCACGGGGTGACCGGCCGCAAGGGGCCGCTCGCCGCGGGGATCGCCGTCTCCGCCGTGCTGTGCGTCGTCGTGGCGCTGCGCCGCCGGTTCCCGGAGCAGATGCTGCTGCTCGCGCTCGCCACCGGCCTCGCCCAACTGGTGCTGGACGTCCAGACGGGCGTCGCCGACTTCGCGCTGCTGGTGATCGCCTACACGGTCGCGACCATGGGCGCCCGCTGGGCCTCCCGGCTGGCCCTCGTCGCCAGCTTCTGCGCCGCGGCCATGGCGCAGCTGCGCTGGCCGGCGCAGCATTCCGGCTTCCTCGGGCAGATCGCCATCGTGGTCTTCCAGACCGTGCCGTTCACGCTCGCCTGGGTGCTCGGCGACTCCATGCGCACCCGGCGCGCCTACTTCGCCCAGCTGGAGGAGCGCGCGGCCCGCCTGGAGAAGGAGCGCGAGGCGCAGTCGAAGGTCGCGGTAGCCGCCGAGCGTGCCCGGATCGCCCGCGAACTGCACGACGTCGTCGCGCACAACGTGTCCGTGATGGTGGTCCAGGCCGACGGCGCGGCCTATGTGCTGGACGCCGCCCCCGACCAGGCCAGGAAGGCCCTGGAGACGATCTCCTCGACCGGCCGGCAGGCCCTCGCCGAGATGCGCCGGCTGCTCGGCGTGCTGCGCACCGGGGAGCACCAGGAGAGCGGGGAGTACGTCCCGCAGCCCGACGTCGAGCAGATCGACGAGCTGATCGAGCAGTGCCGCCACTCCGGCCTCCCCGTCGACTTCAAGGTGGAGGGCACCCCGCGCCCGCTGCCCAGCGGGGTGGAGCTGACCGCGTACCGGATCGTGCAGGAGGCGCTCACCAACACCCGCAAGCACGGCGGGCCGAACACGGGTGCGAGCGTCCGTCTGGTCTACTTCGACGACGGTCTGGGCCTGCTCGTCGAGGACGACGGCAAGGGCGCCCCGCAGGAGCTGTACGAGGAGGGCGGTGCCGACGGCCGGGGGCACGGCCTGATCGGGATGCGCGAGCGCGTCGGCATGGTCGGCGGCACCCTGGACGCCGGGCCGCGTCCCGGTGGAGGGTTCCGCATCAGCGCCCTCCTGCCGCTCAGACCGGCGCACTGAGTCACCGAAGACGGATGGAAGAAGGACCCCGATGACGATCCGCGTGATGCTCGTCGACGACCAGGTGCTGCTGCGCACCGGGTTCGGGATGGTGCTCGCCGCCCAGCCGGACATGGAGGTCGTCGCCGAGGCGGGCGACGGTGTCGAGGCCCTGGAGGCGCTGCGTTCCACCGCGGTCGACGTCGTCCTGATGGACGTCCGCATGCCGAAGCTCGACGGAGTGGAGGCCACCCGGCGTATCTGCGCGCAGCCCGACCCCCCCAAGGTGCTGATCCTGACCACGTTCGACCTGGACGAGTACGCCTTCTCCGGGCTGAAGGCGGGCGCGTCCGGCTTCATGCTCAAGGACGTGCCGCCCGGTGAGCTGCTGGCCGCCATCCGTGCCGTGCACAGCGGTGACGCGGTGGTGGCGCCCTCCACCACCCGCCGCCTGCTGGACCGGTTCGCGCCGATGCTGCCCTCCGGCGGCCGGGATCCCCAGCACAAGGAGCTGGAGCGGCTCACCGAGCGGGAGCGCGAGGTGATGGTGCTGGTCGCGCAGGGCCTGTCCAACGGGGAGATCGCCGCACGGCTCGTGCTGTCCGAGGCGACCGTGAAGACCCATGTGGGACGCATCCTCACCAAGCTGGGGCTGCGGGACCGGGTGCAGGTGGTGGTGCTGGCCTACGAGACCGGCCTGGTGCGGGCCGGCGGCCAGGGCTGAGCCACGGCGGCACGGGCGGGGCGCCACGCGCTCCGCCGGCACCCCACCGGGCACCACCCGGGAACCTCCCCCTCAGTCCCGTCCCGGCAGCCGTCGCGCGAAGTCCCGTACGGCGGCCCGTACATCCTCCGCCGTCCACTCCAGGCCGGGTGCGCGGACGGAGACCTCCGTGCGGGCCATGCCGGGACCGGCGGCGCCGGACCAGTGGCCGGGGAAGAGCGCCACCGAGGTCTCCTCGGCCTGCCGCAGCGCCGCCTCGGCCACCACCTCGGGCTCGTACGGCAGCCAGACCTGGAACTCATGGGTGTGCGGCACCTCGGGGTGCACCCGCGCCCAGAGGGGACGCGCTTCGGCGAACCCCTCGCGCAGCGCGGCGGCGACCACGCGCGCGTGGCGGACGTACTCGGGCAGCCGGGGCAGTTCGCGGTCCAGCCCGATCAGCGCGGACAACGCGGTCGGGAACTGCTGGAAGATCTGCCCGCCGTACCGGTGCCGCCAGGTCCGCGCCTCCTCGACCAGCGTGCGCGGCCCGGCGAGCGCGGCGCCGCCGAGGCCGTCGAGGGACTTGTAGAACGACACGTAGACGCTGTCGGCCAGCCCCGCGATCTCCGCCAGGGGGCGGCCGAAGTGCTCGGCGCACTCCCACAGGCGGGCGCCGTCGAAGTGCACCACCGCGTCGCGTTCCCGTGCCGCCTCGACCAGTCCGGTCAGCTCCTCCCAGGTGGGCAGCACGAAACCGGCGTCCCTCAGCGGCAGTTCGAGCATCACTGCGCCGACGGGCTCTTCGAGGCCGCGTATCTCCGCCACCGTCGGCTGACGGCTGCCGCTGCCCACGTTCACCGGGCGCAGTCCGCTGACCTGGCTGAGGGCGTCGCGTTCGTGCACCTCGGGGTGGGCGAGGGGGTGCAGGGCCACCGCGGGGTTGCCGGTGCGGCCCGCCCAGCAGCGCAGCGCCACCTGCTGGGCCATCGTGCCCGACGGGAAGAACGCGGCGTCCTCCGCGCCCAGCAGCGTGGCGACCCGCTCCTCCAGCGCGGCGACGATCCGGTTGCCGTAGATGTCGGCCGGCTCGTCCAGGTCGTAGGCCGCCGCGCCCGCCTCCGCCAGGTCCGCGAGGCGTTCGCGGAGCGAGCCGCCCGCGGGCGCGTGGTTCAGCCGGCGCGCGCCCCGTCGCCGTACCGCCGCCCACCGTTCCCTTGCCGTAGGCTCCGTCCGCTCCTCGGTCGTGGGTGCCGCGTCCTGTCCAGGTGTCTCGGTCATGCCCGGGATCATGCCGCGCCGGGACCGCCCGGGGCACGGGGAATTCGGCGGCCCGCCCCCCCGGGGGGGGGTGTCGAAACCCACAGCCTGTGGACGACCGGTCGGCGGCGGACCGAGATAGCGTTAACATGACGAGAAATCGTCCGGTACATCGTCCGGTACCCGAAGCGGACTGGAACGGGAAGGCCGCCGTCGCGTGAGTACAGTCCACCAGCAAGACCACCAGGACCGCCCCGCGCGGCTCACCGTCGGCGTCGTGGGCGCCGGCCGGGTGGGTCCCGCGCTGGCCGCGTCCCTCCGGCTCGCCGGGCACCGCCCGGTGGCCGTCTCCGGTGTCTCCGACGCCTCCCGCAGGCGCGCCGAGGCCCTGCTGCCGGGCGTGCCCGTGGTACCGCCCGCCGAGGTCCTCCAGCGCGCCGACCTGGTGCTGCTCACCGTCCCCGACGACGTGCTGCCCGCCCTGGTCACCGGCCTCGCCGAGACCGGCGCCGTGCGGCCGGGACAGCTGCTCGTGCACACCTCCGGCCGGTACGGCGCCAAGGTCCTCGACCCCGCCCTGCGGGCCGGCGCCCTGCCGCTCGCCCTGCACCCGGCGATGACCTTCACCGGCACCGCCGTCGACGTCCAGCGCCTCGCGGGCTGCTCCTTCGGCGTCACCGCGCCCGAGGAGCTGCGCCTGGCCGCCCAGGCCCTGGTGATCGAGATGGGCGGCGAGCCGGAGTGGATCAGCGAGGAGAACCGCCCGCTCTACCACGCGGCCCTCGCGCTCGGCGCCAACCACCTGGTCACCCTGGTCGCCCAGGCGATGGAACTGCTGCGCACGGCCGGTGTCGAGGCCCCCGACCGGATGCTCGGCCCGCTGCTCGGCGCCGCCCTGGACAACGCCCTGCGCTCCGGCGACGCGGCCCTGACCGGGCCGGTCGCGCGCGGGGACGCCGGCACCGTCGCCGCGCACCTCGCCGAGCTGCGAGAGCACGCCCCGGCGGCCGTCGCCGGGTACGTCGCGATGGCCCGCGCCACCGCCGACCGCGCCCTCGCGCACGGCCTGCTCAAGCCCGAACTCGCCGAGAACCTGCTCGGCGCGCTGGCCGACGGCACCGGGAGCGACGACACCGACGGAACCGACGGCCCGACCGGCACCGAGGGGAACGACCGATGACCACCGCCCTGCTCAGCACCGCCCAGGAGCTGCACGCCCGCACCCGCGAGGGCCGCCGTGCCGTCGTGATGACCATGGGCGCCCTGCACGAGGGCCACGCCACCCTCATCCGCTCCGCGCGCCGGATCGCGGGCCCGGACGGCGAGGTCGTCGTCACCGTCTTCGTCAACCCGCTCCAGTTCGGCGCGGGCGAGGACCTGGACCGCTACCCGCGCACCCTGGAAGCCGATCTGAAGATCGCCGAACAGGCCGGCGCCGACGCCGTGTTCGCGCCCTCCGTGGACGAGGTCTATCCCGGCGGCGACCCCCAGGTCCGTGTCACCGCGGGCCCGATGGGCGAACGCCTGGAGGGCGCCTCCCGCCCCGGCCACTTCGACGGCATGCTGACCGTCGTCGCCAAGCTGCTCCACCTCACCCGGCCCGACGTCGCCCTGTACGGCCAGAAGGACGCCCAGCAGCTCGCCCTCATCCGGCGCATGGTGCGGGACCTGAACTTCGGCATCGAGATCGTCGGCGTGCCGACCGTGCGCGAGGAGGACGGGCTCGCCCTCTCCAGCCGCAACCGCTTCCTGTCGGCCGACGAGCGCCGCACCGCCCTCGCGCTCTCCCGCGCGCTGTTCGCGGGCCGCGACCGGCACGCCGCGCAGGAGGCGCTGCGCGCGCGGGCCCGCGAGGTGCCCGCCACCGAGGCGCGCGCCGAGGCGCTGAGCGCGATAGGGGAGTCCCGCGCGGCCGCCGACGCGCACGCGGTCGCCACCGCGGCCCCGGGCGGCCCGGCGGCCGTCCGCGCCGCGGCCCGCCAGGTCCTGGACGAGGCGACCCACTACGACCCGCCGCTGGAACCGGACTACCTCGCCCTGGTCGACCCGTCCGACTTCACCGAGATCGGTGACGACTTCACCGGTGAGGCGGTACTCGCCGTCGCGGCCCGGGTCGGCGCCACCCGTCTGATCGACAACCTCCCGCTCACCTTCGGCACCCTCGGAGCCGCCTCGTGACCAGCACCGGCATACGACTGCACGCGCCCGCCCCCGGCTGGGCCATCGCCGCGGACGTGATCGTCGTCGGCTCCGGCGTGGCCGGGCTGACCGCCGCCCTGCGCTGCGAAGCCGCCGGGCTGACCACGGTGGTCGTCACCAAGGCCCGCCTGGACGACGGCTCCACCCGCTGGGCCCAGGGCGGCATCGCGGCCGCCCTCGGCGAGGGCGACACCCCCGAACAGCACCTGGCGGACACCCTGGTGGCGGGCGCCGGCCTGTGCGACGAGGCGGCCGTACGCCTCCTGGTCACCGAGGGCCCGGACGCGGTACGACGGCTCATCGAGACCGGCGCGCACTTCGACGAGTCCTCCGAGGGCGGCCTCGCGCTCACCCGGGAGGGCGGCCACCACCGGCGCCGGATCGCGCACGCGGGCGGCGACGCCACCGGCGCCGAGATCTCCCGCGCGCTGGTCGAGGCGGTCCGCGCGCGCGGTCTGCGCACCATCGAGAACGCGCTGGTCCTGGACCTGCTCACGGACGCCGAGGGCCGCACGGCCGGTGTCACCCTGCACGTCATGGGCGAGGGCCAGCACGACGGCGTGGGCGCCGTGCACGCCCCCGCGGTGGTGCTCGCCACCGGCGGCATGGGCCAGGTGTTCGCCGCGACCACCAACCCGTCCGTGTCCACCGGCGACGGGGTGGCCCTCGCGCTGCGCGCGGGCGCCGAGGTCAGCGACCTGGAGTTCGTGCAGTTCCACCCGACCGTGCTGTTCCTCGGCACCGACGCGGAGGGCCAGCAGCCGCTGGTCTCCGAGGCGGTGCGCGGCGAGGGCGCCCACCTGGTCGACGCCGACGGCGTGCGCTTCATGGCCGGGCAGCACGAACTGGCCGAGCTGGCGCCCCGGGACATCGTCGCCAAGGCCATCATGCGGCGGATGCAGGAGCAGGACGCCGAGCACATGTTCCTCGACGCCCGCCATTTCGGCGCCGAGATGTGGGAGCACCGCTTCCCGACCATCCTGGCCGCCTGCCGGGCCAACGGCATCGACCCGGTCACCGAGCCCATCCCGATCGCCCCGGCCGCCCACTACGCCTCCGGGGGCGTGCGCACCGACGACCACGGCCGCACCACCGTGCCCGGCCTGTACGCGAGCGGGGAGTGCGCCTGCACCGGCGTGCACGGCGCCAACCGGCTCGCCTCCAACTCCCTTCTGGAGGGCCTGGTCTACGCCGAGCGGATCGTCGCGGACATCGCCGCCGAACGCGCCGCGGACGGTCTGCGCGCACGGGTGCCCGAGCCGGTCCCGCACCCCGACAGGCCCGCGCACCCGCTGCTCGCCCCCGAGTCCCGCTTCGCCATCCAGCGGATCATGACCGAGGGCGCGGGAGTGCTGCGCGGCGCGGACTCCCTCGCCGGGGCCGCCGAGCAGCTCCAGCGGCTGCACACGGACGCCCGGGACGCCCTGGACGTGCACGGCAAGACCGCCGAGCCCGGTGTGGACACCTGGGAGGCCACCAACCTCCTGTGCGTGGCCCGCGTCCTGGTCGCCGCCGCCCTGCTGCGCGAGGAGACCCGCGGCTGCCACTGGCGCGAGGACCACGCCGAGCGCGACGACGCCAACTGGCGGCGCCATATCGTCGTCACACTCGATCCGGACCGTTCGCTGGCGGTGCGCACCACCGACACCGCAGACTTCCCCCCTACCCGGTAACACCCAGCGCCAGGAGCAGTGACAGACGTGAGCACCGACGACCTTCCCCTCGCGACGACCGGCGGCTGCGGCGACGGCTGCGGCTGCGGCGCGGAGCACGACGAGGAGTACCTGGAGTGCGGGCTCGACCCCGTGCTCGCCGAACTGCTGGCCGCCGCCGGGCTCGACCCGGTCGAGGTCGAGGACATCGCCACCGTGGCCATCCAGGAGGACCTGGCCGGCGGGGTGGACGTGACCACGGTCGCGACCATCTCCGAGGAGGCCGTGGCCACCGGTGACTTCACCGCGCGTGAGGCGGGCGTCGTGGCCGGGCTGCGCGTCGTCGAGGCCGTGCTCTCCGTGGTCTGCACGGACGAGTTCGAGGTCGAGCGGCACGTGGAGGACGGCGACCGCGTCGAGGCCGGGCAGAAGCTGCTGTCCGTCACCGCCCGCACCCGCGACCTGCTCACCGCCGAGCGCAGCGCGCTGAACCTGCTGTGCCGGCTGTCCGGCATCGCGACCGCGACGCGCGCGTGGGCGGACGTCCTGGAGGGCACGAAGGCCAAGGTCCGCGACACCCGCAAGACGACCCCGGGCCTGCGCGCCCTGGAGAAGTTCGCGGTCCGCGCGGGCGGCGGTGTCAACCACCGGATGTCCCTGTCGGACGCGGCCCTGGTCAAGGACAACCACGTGGTCGCCGCGGGCGGCGTCGCCGAGGCGTTCAAGGCCGTACGGAAGTCCTTCCCGGACGTGCCGATCGAGGTCGAGGTCGACACGCTGCACCAGCTGCGCGAGGTCGTGGACGCGGGCGCCGACCTGATCCTGCTGGACAACTTCACGCCCGGCGAGTGCGCGGAGGCCGTCGGCGTCGTCGGCGGCCGGGCGCTCCTGGAGGCCTCCGGCCGCCTGACGCTCGCCACCGCGCGGGCCTACGCCGACACGGGCGTCGACTTCCTCGCCGTCGGCGCGCTCACCCACTCCTCGCCGATCCTGGACATCGGCCTGGACCTGCGGGAGGCGGAGTAACGGCCATGCTGCTCACGATCGACGTCGGCAACACGCAAACCGTCCTCGGCCTGTTCGACGGCGAGGACATCGTGGAGCACTGGCGCATCTCCACCGACGCCCGTCGCACCGCCGACGAGCTGGCGGTGCTGCTCCAGGGCCTGATGGGCATGCATCCGCTGCTCGGCGACGAACTGGGCGACGGCATCGACGGGATAGCGATCTGCGCCACCGTCCCGTCGGTCCTGCACGAGCTGCGCGAGGTCACCCGGCGCTACTACGGCGATGTCCCCGCGGTCCTCGTCGAGCCGGGCGTCAAGACCGGTGTGCCCATCCTCACCGACAACCCCAAGGAGGTCGGCGCCGACCGCATCGTCAACTCGGTCGCGGCGGTGGACATGTACGGCGGTCCGGCGATCGTGGTCGACTTCGGTACGGCGACCACCTTCGACGCGATCTCCGCGCGCGGCGAGTACGTGGGCGGGGTCATCGCCCCCGGCATCGAGATCTCGGTCGACGCGCTGGGTGTCAAGGGCGCCCAGCTCCGCAAGATCGAGGTCGCCCGGCCGCGCAGCGTGATCGGCAAGAACACGGTCGAGGCCATGCAGGCGGGCATCGTGTACGGCTTCGCCGGCCAGGTCGACGGGGTGGTGGGCCGGATGGCCCGCGAGCTCGCGGACGACCCGGACGACGTGACGGTGATCGCGACGGGCGGGCTGGCGCCGATGGTGCTCGGCGAGGCGTCGGTGATCGACGAGCACCAGCCGTGGCTGACGCTGATCGGGCTGCGGCTGGTGTACGAGCGGAACGCGTCGCGACTTTGAGGCCGCGGCCTTGAGGTCGCGGCTTTCGAGGGAAACCGCCGCGACACATCATCCCGTTGTGTCACTTTTGTCCGATTAGCGATAGCGTCGCCGCATGCCCACGCCATACGGATCCCGCGGCGGCATGGCGTTCGGCGCGGAGGAGCTGCGCGTGCTCCGCCGCGCCCTCGCCCTCGCCCTTCACCCCGGCCGCACGTCCGCCGAGGACGTCCAGGACTGCCTCCGGCTCGCCGAGTCGCTCGACGAGGCGATCCACGAGGCGGTGAGACTGCGCGCCTTCCTGCTGGCCGATCTGGACCGCTACCGGGCCGCGCTGCCCGGTTCCGCGGCCGGCTACTTCGCCCTCCTGGAGGAGGCGCTGGGCGCGGCGTACCGGCCGGTGCCGGACGACCTCGCGGCGCTGCGGGCGCTGCGCGGGAACCCGAGGGCGGCGGCGCTGCTGGAGCGCTGCCGGGCGCTGGCGGAACAGGACGTACGGGCCCGCTTCGCCCAGGGTGCGCGCAGGGTCCCGGCGCCGGCGGTGCCGCCCGCGAGGACGCGCCTGCTGGCCCTGTCGGGCGGCGCGGCCCACCGGTCGGGGGACGACGGCAAGCAGCCCCCGAAGCCCGCCCCCAAGCCGGCCCCCGCCGAACGTCCCGACCC
>NZ_LBDA02000031.1 GCF_000980885.2 Streptomyces malaysiense
CGCCGGTCACGCGCTCACATGGCACTCGAACGCGTGCAGGTACGGGTTCACCGGCCGGACGGTGTCCACCGCGAGCCCCGCCGCGGTGAGCCGGCTCACCATGCTGTCGGTGGTGTGCTTGGCCCCGCCGACGTTGAGGAGCAGCAGCAGGTCCATCGCGGTGCTGAAGCGCATCGACGGGGTGTCGTCGACCAGGTTCTCGATGACGATCACCCGGGTTCCGGGCCCGCCCGCCTGGACCACGTTGTGCAGCAGCCGGGACGTGCTCTCGTCGTCCCACTCCAGGATGTTCTTGATGACGTAGACGTCGGCCTTGACCGGGATCGCCTCGCGGACGTCGCCCGGCACGATCTGCGCGCGGCCGGCCAGGTCGCCGCCTTCGCGCAGCCTCGGCAGCGCGTTCTCCACCACCCGGGGCAGGTCCAGCAGACTGCCCCGCATCCCCGGGTACTTGTCCAGCAGACAGGCCACCACGTGCCCCTGGCCGCCGCCGAGGTCGGCGACGGACGCGGCCCCCGACAGGTCGAGCAGGGCCGCGACCTCCCGTGCCGACTGCTCGCTGGAACGGGTCATCGCCCGGTTGAAGACGTCCGCGGACTCCGGCGCGTCCTCGTTCAGATAGGTGAAGAACTCCTTGCCGAACAGGCCCTCCACCACGTTGCGGCCGCTGCGCACCGCCTCGTCCAGCTTGGGCCAGGCGGCCCAGGTCCACGGTTCGGTGCACCACAGCGCGATGGCGCGCAAGCTGTTCGGGTCGTCCTCGCGCAGCAGCCGGGACATGTCGGTGTGCGCGAAGGTGCCGTCCGGCCGCTCGGTGAAGACGCCGTAGCAGGCCAGGGCCCGCAGCATCCGGCGCAGCGGCCCGGGTTCGGTCCGCACCTCGGCCGCGAGGGCCTCGGCGCTCTGCGGGGTGTCCCCGAGGGCGTCCGGCACACCGAGGCGGGCGGCGGCCCGTACGGCGGCGGACAGGGCCGCCCCGAAGACGAGTTCGCGCAGCCGCATCGGCGCGGGCGGGGCGGTGGGGGCCTGGGCGGTGGCCCGGTTCGGCGGTGCCGTCTCAGCGGTGGTCATCTGCCGCCTTCCTTCGTTCTCGGCGTGCGTCGGTGCAGCGGGGGCAGTGGTCGGGCGGTCAGCACAGGCCGGCGGGCTTGGAGACCCGGCAGGCGTTGTAGTCGAAGGTGTTGCCGATGCCCTTGGTCTCGGTGTCGACCAGGTCGGCGGGGGAGTTGCCGGCCAGCGCGTTGCCGCTGATGCGGTTCCGGTCGTTGGTGACGCCCACGAAGCTCTTGAACAGCACGATGCCGCCGGACATCGGCGCGTCGCCCGAGTTGTTGGTGACCCGGTTGCCCTCCACCACGGTCTTCTCCGCGCCGGTCAGCACGATGCCGGAGCCTTTGATGGCGGGCAGCCGGTCGGTCTTGGGGCAGGACTTGTTGTTCTCGGTGACGTCGTTGAAGGCGACCTCCAGGTCACCGGCCCTGGGCTTGTTCTCGTCACCGACGACGAACACCCCGGCGCAGTTGCCCGCGATGTAGTTCTCGGCCACCGAGAGGTTGCGCAGCCGCCGCACCGTGACGCCGATGCGGTTGCCCTCCAGCCGGTTGTGGGCGACCACCGTCCGCCGGGTGTCGAGGGCGCCGGCCTCCTCGGTGATGGTGTTGGCGAGGAAGACGCCCGCGTCGCCGTTGCCCTGCGCGTAGTTGCCCGTGATGTACCCGTGCACGGACCGCTCCTGGGCGATGCCCCACACGGCGTTCTCCACGGCCTGGACGTCCCGCACGGTCATGGTGTCGGTCGCCATGCCGAACACCCCCGCGCGGCTGAAGCCGGTCACCTTCAGGTCGGCGACCGTGACGCCCTCGACGTTCTTCGTCTTGGTGCCGATCACACAGATGCCGTTGCCGCCCTCGGCGCAGCTCTTGGTGGCCTTGGTGTTCTTGGTGTCCTTGGCCGGCGTCCTGCCCGCCGTCGTCTTCTCGGCCGGCTCGATCACCGTGTTCGCGCCGGTCCCGCGCAGGGTGACCCGGGGCGTGCCGATGGTGACGCTCTCCTTGTAGGTGCCGGGGAGCACGAGCACGGTGTCGCCGGGCCGTGCTCTGTCGACGGCCTTCTGGATCGATTCACCCTGGTGGACCACGAGGGTCTGGTGGAGGGCGGCCGCGGAGGTGGCGCCCGGACCGATTGCCGTACCGACGAGTGCCGCGACGGCACCCGCGGCGTAAGCGATGTGACATCTCTTCATACTGGGTACGTTATGACCGAATAATCCGTAGATGTGCGGATAGGCCAATCGGCGGCGTGTCCGCGCGAGGGGACGCATACTGGCGACGTGACCCGGGTCAGTCCCCTCCGCCGCGGACTCGGGGCGGTCGCGGGCTGGGTCCGCAGCGCCCCGGGCACCTACGTCTGGCTGGCGGTCCTGTTCGTCACCACCGTCGCCGTGCACCACATGTCGCCCGGGTTCGAGCAGCACTTCCTGCGCCGCAGGTCCACCAACATCCACGAGCTGTCCCGCACCCCGCTGCGAGTGCTGGTCACCAGCGCGATGTGGATCGACGGCGGGCACTGGCTGCCGTACGCGTTCCTGTACACCGTCTTCCACGCCCCGGCCGAACGCTGGCTCGGCACGGCCCGCTGGCTCGTGGTGTGCGCGGCGGCCCATGTACTCGCGTCGCTGGTCAGCGAAGGGCTGCTGCTGAAGGCGATCCGGGACGGCATCGCGCCCCACTCGGCGGTCGACACCCTCGACATCGGCGTCAGTTACGCCCTGGCCGGCGTCGTCGGCGTCCTCACCTACCGCATCGCGGCCCCCTGGCGCTACGCCTACCTCGCCGTCGCCACCGCCGTCTTCGCGCTGCCCCTGACCGAGACACCCACCTTCACCGACATCGGACATTTCCTCGCGCTGCTGATCGGTCTGGCCTGCTATCCGCTGACCAGAGGCCGCGGAAAAGCATGGAATCCGAAGGAGACACTGACCGCGCTCAAGGGTTAGGTTCCCGGCCATGAGCAGCTCGGCAAGCAGCGTCGTGAACGGTGGCATCTCCTTCTGGTACGCGGACGACGGCCTCCCGGCGGTACGGGAACCGCTGCCCGGGGACGCCACGGCGGACGTGGTGATCGTCGGTGGCGGGTACACCGGCCTGTGGACCGCGTACTACCTGAAGAAGTCCGCGCCCTTCCTGCGGATCACCGTCCTGGAGCAGAAGTTCTGCGGATACGGTGCCTCCGGCCGCAACGGCGGCTGGCTGTACAACGGCATCGCGGGCCGCGACCGCTACGCGAAGCTGCACGGCCACGAGGCCGCGGTACGCCTCCAGCGGGCGATGAACGACACCGTGGACGAGGTGATCGCGGTCGCCGAGGCGGAGGGCGTCGACGCCGACCTGCACAAGGGCGGCGTCCTGGAGGTGGCCACCAGCCCCGCGCAGCTGGCCCGGCTGAGGGCGTTCCACGAGCGCGAGCTGGCGTACGGCGAGAAGGACCGGGAGCTGTACGGCGCCCGGGAGACGGCCGAGCGGATCCGGGTCGCGGACGCCGTCGGCTCCGCCTGGACCCCGCACGGCGCCCGGCTGAACCCGGCGAAGCTGGTGAAGGGCCTGGCGGCCGCGGTGGAGGCGCTCGGCGTGGTGATCCACGAGATGACCCCGGTGACCGAGATCCGTCCCAAGCACGCCGTCACCCCCTACGGCACCGTCCGCGCCCCCTACGTGCTGCGCTGCACCGAGGGCTTCACGGCCGCCCTCAAGGGCCAGAAGCGGACCTGGCTGCCGATGAACTCCTCGATGATCGCCACCGAGCCGTTGACCGAGGAGCAGTGGGAGGCGATCGGCTGGGCGGGCCGGGAGACGCTGGGCGACATGGCGCACGCCTACATGTACGCCCAGCGCACCGCCGACGGCCGGATCGCGCTGGGCGGACGCGGGGTGCCGTACCGCTTCGGCTCCCGCACGGACAACGACGGCCGCACCCAGCGGGCGACCGTGGAGGCGCTCCGGGACGTCCTGGTGCGCTTCTTCCCGTCCCTGGCGGGGGTCGCCGTCACACACGCCTGGTCCGGCGTCCTCGGTGTGCCGCGCGACTGGTGCGCCACCGTCACCCTCGACCGCGCCACCGGCCTCGGCTGGGCGGGCGGCTACGTCGGTTCCGGCGTCGCCACCACCAACCTCGCCGCCCGCACCCTGCGCGACCTCGTCCGGCAGGACTCCGGGCAGGCGGGCCGCACCGAACTGACCGAACTGCCCTGGGTCGGCCACAAGGTCCGCAGATGGGAGCCGGAGCCCTTCCGCTGGCTCGGGGTCCACGGCATGTACGCCACCTACCACACGGCCGACCGCCGCGAGCGCCGCCACCCGGCGACGGAGTCCTCGCGGCTGGCCAAGGTGGCGGACCGGGTGGCGGGACGGCACTGAGGCGCCGGCCGTTGGCTCCCTGACGAAAGCGGGACGGGGCCATGACAAAAACGCGACCTGGGGCGGCAAGTATGATCCCCGCCGCAGATCAACAAGCGGAACATTCGGGTCCGGTTTGCCGTGGCAATCGTGCGGCGGGCCCGCGTTCCGCTACGGGGAGAGGTTCTGTTTTCATGCGTATCCGTGTCGCCGCCCGCGTTCCCGCCGTCGCCGCGATAGCCGTGTGCGGCCTGCTGCTCACCGGGTGCAACGACGATTCCGGTGCGGGCGCCGATTCCGCGTCCTCGCCCGCACCGACCGCGTCGGCCACCGCCGGCGGCTCCGCCCCGGCGGCGTCGCCCTCGCGGTCGGCCGCCGGTGACGGGGGCGCGGCCGCCGGGACCGCCGTGCCGGTGAACAAGACGATCGACGACGAGGTGATGGGCGAGAAGGCCACCGTCGTCAAGTACGTCGAGGACTTCCAGCCGTCGGCGGCGGCCAAGGCCAAGTTCCCGGCGCTGGCGGACGAGAAGGTCGTCCTGGTCGACGTCGCGGTCACCGCGAGCTCGAAGTACTACGACAGCTTCGGCGCCTCGTCGTTCTACCTCACCGGCATGCCCAACGGCATCGACCAGGCGAGCACCACCATCCTCGACGACGAGATCAAGGCGGCCGGCTACCCGCCGCTCGAGGACGCCGAGACCGGCAAGACGTCGACGGGCTGGGTCGTCTTCACGCCCACCAAGGACGCGGACAAGCTCGTCCTGCGCTACAAGCGGCTGGCGGCCAAGGCCTCCGACGGGACCGAGATCACCGCGAAGAACTTCGACGTCCCGCTCGGCTGACGGGCGCGGAACGGGTCGCGTCCCTCTCTCAGCCCACCGACTCCCGCACCGGAGTGCCGGCCGGCGTGCCGTGCTTCGGGGCCGGGGCGGTCACCAGGAGGCCCGCGGTCAGGGCGGAGACGAGCATGATCGCGGCGGCCCAGGCGATGGCGACGGCGTAGCCGTGCACGACACCCGCCGGGACCGTGCCGGGCCGGTGCGGGCGGGTCGCGATGTAGGTCGCGGCGCTGGTGGTGGCGATCGTGTTCAGCAGTGCCGTACCGATCGAACCGCCGACCTGCTGGGCCGTGTTGACGGTCGCGGAGGTGACCCCGGCGTCACGCGGCGCGACCCCCGCCGTGGCCGTCGCGAACACCGGCATGAAGGTGAGCCCCATGCCGAGCCCCAGCAGCACCAGGGAGGGCAGGATCTCCCCGGCGTAGGAGGAGTGCACGGTCAGCCGGGTGAGCAGCAGCAGCCCGCTCGCCGCCAGCAGCATGCCCGGAACCAGCAGCCACCGCGGCGGCACGTGGGGCAGCAGCCGCGCCGAGATCTGCGTGGACCCGGTGACGATCGCGGCGGTCATCGGCAGGAACGCCAGGCCCGTCCGGACCGGCGAGTAGCCGAGGATGACCTGGAGGTAGTAGGTCATGAACAGGAACAGCCCGAACATCCCGATCACCGCGAACATCATGGTCAGCAGGCAGCCCGCCCGGTCCCGGCTGCGCAGGATGCGCGGCGGCAGCAGCGGGCTCGGCGCCCGCGCCTGCCACCACACGAACGCCACGAGCAGCAGGACCCCTGCCGCCAGCAGCGCGAGCACCAGCGGGTCCGCCCAGCCGCGCGGCTGGGCCTCGCCGAAGCCGTAGACGATCGCGACCAGGCCCCCGCAGCCCAGCAGCACACCGGGCACGTCGAGCCGGACGTCCCGGTGCCCCGGGCGGTCGTGCAGCAGCGTGAACGCGCCGAAGACCGCGAGCGCCGCGATGGGCACGTTGACGTACAGGCACCAGCGCCAGGTCAGGTACTCGGTGAGCACCCCGCCGACGATCAGCCCGATCGCCGAACCGCTGCCCGCCAGCGCGCTGTAGAGCCCGAACGCCTTTCCGCGCTCGCGCGGGTCGGTGAACATCGTGGTCAGCAGGGACAGCGCGGAGGGCGCGAGCAGGGCGGCGAAGACCCCTTGCAGCGCGCGGGCGCCGAAGAGCATCCCGGAGCCGGTCGCGGCCCCGCCGAGCGCGGAGGCGAGCGCGAAGCCGGCCAGCCCGATCACGAAGGTGCGTTTTCGTCCCACGAGATCGGCGATCCGGCCGCCCAGCAGGAGCAGCCCGCCGAAGGCAAGGGTGTACGCGGTGATCACCCATTGCCGGTTGCCGTCGGACATGTGCAGGGCGCGCTGCGCGGAGGGGAGCGCGATGTTCACGATCGTGGCGTCCAGGACCACCATCAGCTGGGCCAGGGCGATGACGACCAGCCCCCACCAGCGGTGCGGATCCGTACCCTCCGCGGCGGCCCGGGACTCACCCGTTCGGCCGATGCTCATCTGGCCAGAACACCATGGATCGCCAGGTGCCGCATCTGGGTGACTTCGCCCTGATTCTCAGGTATTTCTCAGGGTTCCGGTACGCGCGTCCCGGCCGCCTTTCCGGCGGTGCCGCGACCCCGCGTCCGGAAGCGGGTCCGGGGCCGGGAGGGGAGGAGCGGTGCGGGCGGGCGGCGGTGATTGTCAGTGGTGGGGTGGAGCATGGAGTCATGGCGAGGGGAACGACCGGCAGGAGCCGGATGGGACGGGGCGCACGGCGACCGGAGCTGCGGCTGCCGCCGCTGGAGCCGTGGGCCGGCGCCGGGCTGGAGCCCGACGGGGACTACGACGGGCTGGAGTTCGCGGACGCGGACCTCACCGGCCAGGACGCGGCGGGCGCCCGGTTCATGGACTGCGCGCTGCGGGGCTGCGCGATCGACGGGACACGGCTGCGGCACGCCCGTGTGCTGGACTCCGCGCTCACCGGTCCGCGCGGGGTCGGCACGGATCTGTCCGAGGCCACCCTGCGCGACGTCGAACTGACCGACCCGCGCCTCGGCGGCACCCAGTTGCACGGCGCCGTGCTGGAGCGGGTCGTCGTGCGCGGCGGCAAGATCGACTGTCTGAACCTGCGCATGGCCCGGCTGCGCGACGTGGTCTTCGAGTCCTGCGTCCTGGTCGAACCGGACTTCGGCGGCGCGCGCCTGGAGCGGGTGGAGTTCGTGGACTGCGCGCTGAAGGGGGCGGACTTCACCGGGGCCACGCTGAAGGACGTCGATCTGCGCGGCGCCGCCCCGCTGGAGATCGCCCGGGGCCTCGACCGGCTGTCCGGCGCGGTGATCGGCACCGCCCAGCTGCTCGACCTGGCACCGGCGCTGGCGGCGGCGCTCGGGATACGCGTGGAGTAGCGGGCGGGCGGAGCCCTCAGGCGACGCGGGGGAAGCGGGCCTGGAGGGTCCAGATCGCCGGGTTCTCGCCCAGGTCCTCGTGCAGGTCCACGAGGTCGGCGACCAGGTCCTGGAGGAAGTCCCGTGCCTCCCGCCGCAGTTCGGTGTGCGCGAAGGAGAGCGGGGCCTCGTCCAGCGGCTGCCAGTCGGCCGTGATGTCGACCCAGCCGAAGCGACGCTCGAACAGCATCCGGTCGCTGGACTCGGTGAAGTCCAGTTCCGCCCGCTGCGGCCGGGCGGCGCGGGAGCCCATCGGATCCCGGTCCAGCCGTTCCACGATGTCGCACAACGCCCACGCGAAGTCCAGCACCGGCACCCATCCCCAGGCTGTGGACAGCTCCCGGTCCGTCCTGGTGTCCGCGAGGTAGACGTCTCCGCAGAACAGGTCGTGCCGCAGCGCGCGCACGTCCGCGCGGCGGTAGTCGGTCTGCGGGGGATCCGGGAACCGGTTGGAGAGGGCGTAGCCGATGTCGAGCACGGACCGATGGTGTCACGGCGGCGCGGGGGCCCCGGGCGCGGTGCCGGTCCGGGGCCGCCGCCTTCCTGTGAACGGGCTGTGTCCGGGAGCTGTTTCCGCAGGCAGCGGGCTTCGCGACGCCGATCGATCCGCTCCCGAAGACGTCTCCCCCGATGATCCGCTTCCGCCTAAGATCGCTGACATGTCCAGATCCGTACGCCTGGTACCGGCCGTCGCGGTCGCGTTGGCACTCGTCCTCGCCGGCACCGGGTGCGGGGGCGGGGTGCGCGGCACGCCGGGGGGTCCGGGCGTGCGGGACCCGTATTTCCCGAAGGCGGGCAACGGCGGGTACGACGTCGACCACTACGACCTCACCCTGGACTACACCCCGGCCACCCGCCGCCTGGTCGCCACGGCCGTCATCAGGGCCCGCGCCACCAAGGACCTGTCCGCGTTCGACCTGGACCTCGCCGGGCTGCACGTGGACTCGGTCGGCGTCGACGGCCGGGACGCCCGCTACAACCGGGCCGGGCAGGAACTCACCGTCCGGCCGCACGACGATCTGCGCAAGGGCCGCGTCTTCCGCACGACCGTCCGCTACTCAGGCGTCCCCGGCACTCTCACCGACCCCGACGGCTCCGCGGAGGGCTGGCTGCCCACGGCCGACGGCGCGCTCGGGCTCGGCGAGCCGGTCGGGTCCATGGCGTGGTTCCCCGGCAACGACCACCCCTCCGACAAGGCCACCTACGACATCACCGTCACCGTCCCGCAGGGCCTCCAGGCCGTTTCCAACGGCGAGTTGGCGGACCGGTCCACCCGCGCGGGGCGTACGTCCTACCACTGGCACGTCGCCCAGCCCATGGCCAGCTACCTCGCCACGGTCGCGATCGGCCACTTCGACATCACCCGGTCCAAGGGGCCCGGCGGGCTGCCCGTGCTCACCGCGGTCGACCCCACGCAGGCCAAGGCGAGCGCGGCGGTCCTCGCGAGGCTTCCCGAGATCGTCAAGTGGGAGGAGGACACGTTCGGGCCGTACCCCTTCTCCTCCGTCGGCGCCATCGTCGACCGGCCGGACGACGCGGGCTACGCCCTGGAGACCCAGAACCGCCCGGTCTTCCCGGGCGCCCCCGAGCTGGGCACCCTCGTCCATGAACTCGCCCACCAGTGGTACGGCGACTGCGTCACCCCCAAGTCCTGGCGGGACATGTGGCTCAACGAGGGGTTCGCCACGTACGCCCAGTGGCTGTGGGACGAGGACCACGGCGGCGACACGGCCGAGAAGACCTTCCGGTCCTACTACGACGCCCACGACAGCGCCCTGTGGGCCTTCCCGCCCGCGACCCCCTCCGGCGCCGCGCACATCTCCGGGTCGCCGGTCTACGAGCGCGGCGCGATGGTGCTGCACAAGATCCGGCAGAAGGTCGGCGACAAGGCATTCTTCGCCCTTCTGCGCGCCTGGCCGGCCTCGCACCGCTACGGCAACGCGAGCACCGCGGACTTCACGGCGTACGTCGAACACCGCTTCCCGGACCAGGACTTCGGCGAGATATGGAAGGACTGGCTGTACGGCCAGGGCAAACCGGCCCACCCGTGACCGGGGCGCCGCGTGCCGGGGGCTCCGCCCTCCCCCGGGCCCTCGGGCGGGGAAGGGCGGAGACGGCGGTACGTCAGACGTTCACGCCGAAGTCCTGGGCGATGCCGACCAGGCCGGAGGCGTAACCCTGGCCCACCGCGCGGAACTTCCACTCCGCGCCGTTGCGGTACAGCTCGCCGAAGACCATGGCGGTCTCGGTGGCGGCGTCCTCGGACAGGTCGTAGCGGGCGATCTCCGCGCCGCCGGCCTGGTTGACGATGCGGATGTAGGCGTTGCGCACCTGGCCGAAGTTCTGGCCGCGGTTCTCCGCGTCGTAGATGGAGACCGGGAAGACGATCTTGTCGATGTCGGCCGGGAGGCCGCCCAGGTTGACGTTGATCGCCTCGTCGTCGCCCGCGCCCTCGCCCGTGCGGTTGTCACCGGTGTGCACGATGGTGCTGTCCGGGGTCTGCTTGTTGTTGAAGAAGACGAAGTGGGCGTCCGAGAAGACCTTCCCCTGCGCGTCGACCGCGATCGCGGAGGCGTCCAGGTCGAAGTCCGTGCCCGTGGTGGTGCGGACGTCCCAGCCGAGGCCCACGGTGACGGCCGTCAGGCCCGGAGCCTCCTTGGAGAGCGAGACGTTGCCACCCTTGGACAGGCTTACAGCCATGTTGGGAGTCCCTTCCTAGTTGTCCCTGTGCGTGCCGACGAAGCTACCGTCACCCGGGAGAACGTCGAGGGGGGTGCCCATGGTTCCGCACCCCTTTACCTTTTTTACCCGCTCTCCGCCGCGGATCCGGGAAATCCAGGTGACGTGGACGGCCCCGGGCCGGGAACATGGAGGGCATGTCCGGTCCATACGTCGTCCGCGGCTCCGTCTCGCTCCCCGAGGCCGAGCTGATGTGGCGTTTCTCCAGGTCGTCCGGTCCGGGCGGGCAGCACGTCAACACCAGCGACTCCCAGGTGGAGCTGCGCTTCGACCTCGCGGCCACCGAGGCGCTGCCGCCGGTGTGGAAGGAGCGGGCGCTGGAGCGGCTGGCCACCCGGCTCGTCGACGGGGTGGTGACCGTGCGGTCGTCCGAGCACCGTTCCCAGTGGCGCAACCGCGAGACCGCCGCCGTACGCCTCGCCGCGCTCCTCGCGCAGGCCAGCGCGCCCCCGCCCAAGCCCCGCAGGCCCACCCGGATACCGAGGGGCATCAACGAGCGCCGGCTGCGGGAGAAGAAGCAGCGCGCCGAGACCAAGCGCGGCCGTTCCGGGCGCGACTGGGGGTAGCGGGGCCCGCCCTTCCCCGCCGGCTACCCGTGCCCCACTCCCAGCACCCCCACGGTCTGCCCCCCGCTCGTCTCCCCGTTCTTCCGGAAGCCCAGCCGGAGGTAGAACCCCTCGGGGCCGTCCGCCCCGGGATGCCAGGTGACGTACAGGTCGGAACCGCCCCGGCGCCGGATCTGCGCGCCCACCGAGCCGACCGCGAAGCGCCCGTACCCGCGCCCCTGCTCGCCCGCCGCGATGTTCAGCCGCCACAGCCCCGACCGGCGCACGCTTCCGTCGCCGTACCAGTCGATGTCGAGGAAGGCCATGAGGAACCCGACCGGCCGTGCGCCGTCGAGGATCAGCCGCGGCCAGGCCACACCCGGGGGGTGGACGTACGCCTCGGCGAGGGAGCGTTCCACCGGCTCGACCGCGTGCTCCTGGTCGGGCCGGACACGGATGCCGAGAGCGGCCTCGAAATTCCCGGGCGTTATTTCTTCCAGGTGCAATGTCACGCGCGCACCTTAGACGGCGAGTTCACCCCGCCACCACGGAATTACCCCGGAGGGGATTTGCGGGTTCTCAGCCCAACTTCCGGTAACGGCCCCGGAAATACGTCAGCGGGCCGCCCTCCGTGCTCGGCACCCGGGCCGCCAGCACCCGCCCGACGACCAGGGTGTGGTCGCCCGCCGCCACCCGCTGCTCCGTGCGGCACTCCAGCGTCGCGAGCGCGCCGTCGACCAGCTGGGCGTGCGTGACCTCGCCGCGGGTGCAGCCGAGGTCCGCGAAGAGGAGCCGGTCGCTGATGCGGCCCTTCATGGCGAAGCGGCCCGCGATGTGCCGCTGGCTCTCGGCGAGCACCGACACCGCCCACAGCGGCTGTTCGGCGAGCAGGTCGTCCATGCGCGAGCCCTCACGCAGGCTGACCAGCACCAGCGGGGGATCGAGGGAGACCGACAGGAAGGCCGTGGCGGTCATGCCGACGTCCTCCACGCCCGGGGCGTCCGGGTCGTCGGGGTCGAGCGGCGGCTCCTGCGCGGTCACCAGGACCACGCCCGCGGCCAGCCGGGACATCGCGGCCCGGAACTCGTCGTTGCTCACCCCCTCAGCATGCCCGGAAGCTGCGAGGGCGGTGGGGGAAGGCGTCTTCAGCACGCCGGAAACGCTAGTGTGCGCTCTGCGCCGGCCGCATCGGGCCTCCGCCCGAGCCGGGTCCTAGGACCAGCGGCGGAGCGGAACCGGAAAGCAGGCATTCGACGAACGCTTGGAAAACGCCGAAACGCCGCCCAATTGTTCATGTTTTGCTGTGACTTGAGTCACAAGGGGTAGGAATTGTTGACCCTGTGTACCGGGTTAGCGGCGCGCTGTGATTCAGTGGCGGTGGAACTGCCGGAGCAACCACGAGGCGCCGAGGACGACGACCCTTGATTCGCTGCGAGGTCTCGGGGGGAGGGCGAGCATGGAGACCGAGTCGGAGCCGTATGTCCGTCTTGCGTCCCTGCGGCAGCTGCACCAGGTCATGGCGGACATGAACACGGCGCGCAGCCTGGCGGACACGCTGCAGACCGTCGCCGACGGTGTGGTCAACGCCCTCGGGTACGAGATGGCCGGGGTGAACCTCGTACGCCCCGACGGCGATCTCGTCGTCGCCGCGTTCTCCGGGAACTCCGCCGCCGAGGCCCTGATCACCGGCCGGGTCGGCTCCCGTGACGCCTGGGACCGGCGCCTGGGCATGGGCGAGCGCTGGGGCGACCTCGTCTTCATACCGCACACCGAGGGCTGGGTGCTGGACGACGACGACGTGCCCCAGTGGTTCACGGACGGACCCGCGCCCCGCTTCGAGGACGAGTGGCACCCCTCCGACCGCCTCTTCGCCCCCATGTACACCCCGGGCGGGCCGGGCGGCTCCTGCGGTGAACTGCTCGGAGTCATATCCGTCGACCGCCCGCGCAACGGCCGCCTGCCCGGCGCATGGGGCCGCGAGGCCCTCCAGATGTACGCCTTCCAGGCCGCCATCGCGATCAGCAACGCCCGGCTGCGCTCCAACATGCAGCGCGCCCTGGTCCGCCTGGAGCGCGAGCAGCAGGCGCTGCGGGCGAGCGAGGAGAGTTTCCGGCAGGCGTTCGAGTACGCGCCCTCCGGCATGGCCATCGCCGAGATGGGCGGCGAGCAGCAGGGCCGCATCCTGCGCACCAACGACGCCCTGTGCCGGCTGCTCGGGCGTCCGGCCTCCGCGATGCGCCGCTACTCCTTCTCCGACCTGGTGCACCCCGAGGACATCGGCACCCTGCTGCGCACCTCGGCGGAGGGCGGGCGCGCCGAGCTGCGCCTCGGCCGCCGTGACGGCAGCTACGTCTGGGTGTCGCTGCGCAACAGCGTGGTCGCGGACGCCGCCGACGGGCCCCGCTTCCTGCTCACCCACGTCGAGGACATCGAGGAGCGCAAGCGCCGCGAGCTCCAGCTCGCCCACCGCGCCTCGCACGATTCGCTGACCGGCCTGCCGAACTCCGCCGAGCTGCGCTCACGGCTCGCCGCCCGGCTGTGCCGCCGCCCGGCGCACGCCCTGGAGTCCCTGGACGCGGCCTACGGCCACCACCCCGCCTTCGACGGGCCCAGCGGGCACGGCTTCGACTTCGCGCCGGGCGCGGAGTCGTTCGACGGCTACGACCACCATGTGCACACCGTCGCGCCCGAGGGCGAGCAGGACGACGGCACCAAGGGCCTCGCGGTGCTCTTCTGCGACCTGGACGGCTTCAAGTCGATCAACGACCGGTTCGGGCACAACGCGGGCGACGCCGTCCTGATCGAGGTCGCCCGGCGGCTGTCCCAGGGGGTGCGCGACGGCGACACGGTGGCCCGGCTCGGCGGCGACGAGTTCGTGATCCTCGCCGACGGGCTCGGCCGCGCGGACGCCCAGGACCTGGCGGTACGGCTGCGCAACGAGATCATCCAGCCGATCCGGGCCGAGGGCCGGGCGGTCCGGGTGGGGGCGAGCTTCGGCATCGGCTGGGCGCACTGCGGGATGACGGCCGACGAAGTGCTGAAGTCCGCCGACGAGCGGATGTACGTAGAGAAACGATCTCGTCCCAAACAACACCGCCGCGCGGGATGAGCCGCAGGTCAGCTAGTTGATGCGGTCTGCGTCACCTGTTTGGCTCAAGCGGAACGGGTAGGCTCGCCTTTCCAGCCATGACCGTATCCGTTCGCACCTGTTGAGGAGTACCAAGGGATGACGCCCGGCGACAACGGCGCGAGCACGCCCGAGGAAGACGACCCGTTCGGCTATCTGTACGCGGACGGCCAGGCCAGAGGAGCCCAGCCGCCGTCCGGTGGTTACGGCTACCCGAACTCGGTCAGCAGGGTGCGCGCGGTCGGCGAGCGTCAGTACGGCCAGCAGCAGGCGCCCTACGTTCCGCAGCAGGGCGGCTACGGCCAGCCCAACGCGCACTACCAGGCCCCGGAGACCCTCCCCGGCGGCGCCCCGCCCGCGGGCCACGCCCCGGCCCCCGGCCCCGGCCGCCGCGGCCCCAACACCAAGGGCCTGCTGATCGGCGCGATCGCGGTGGTCGCCGCGGTGGTCATCGGCATCGGCGTCGCCATGCTCAACGGCAGTTCCGACGACAAGTCCGGCGACCGGGCCGGGACCACCCCGACCCAGACCCAGTCCGCGGATCCGACCCCGACGAGCAGCAGCTCGGCGGGCGGCGAGCTGCCGAAGGTCGACGCGGCGGACAGCTCCGTGCAACTGGCGGGCGGCACCTCGGTGGCCACGGACGTCAAGGGTGCGAAGGGGGCGGGAGGCAGGTATGTGGCCGGCCTCAACCAGGTCGGAGCCTCGGTCACCTGGACTGTCGGTGACATCCAGAAGGCCGGCTCGTACCGCCTGTACGTGCGCTATGCGATTCCCGGTGAGGACGCCAACGCGACGGTGACGGTCAACGGCAAGGCCAACCAGCAGCCGCTCGGCATGAAGAACTTCATCGGCTCGCCGAAGGGCGACTTCGAGAAGGGCTGGCAGACCACCTGGGCCCCCGTCACGTTGAACCAGGGCTCCAACACGGTGACGATCGCCTGCGGTCAGGGCAACCAGTGCAACGCCCTCATCGACCAGCTCTACATCGCCAAGGCCTGAATCACCACGCAGAGGCCGATAGGGTCCGTCATTCGCGACAGCCGCCGGAGGTGTTGTTCTCCAGCGGCTGTCGCGCATGGCGAACTTCAGGTAAAGCCCTTTGGCGCACCTCAGCCGTAAATCTCGACCGAGTTGGCGCTGCCGGGGTTGTCCGCGTAGCTGCCCGGCTTCAGAGTGACCAGCTTGGTGCCGGTGGCACAGCCGAGGGTGGCCTTCCAGAAGACCAGAGTGTAAGAGGTCTGGTTCGAGACGGACCGGGCGATGTGGGCGAGAGGGATACAGCCGGGTGTTTCGGAGTAGACCGTCCTGGTCCCGGTCCTGTTCGTCCCCGACCATCCGCAGAACCTGCCCTTCGGGCAGGTGTTGGGAGCGGCCGCCGCGGCCGGTGTGGCAAAGGTGCCGCCCAGCAACGCGCCGGCCACAGCCACCGTCGCCAGGCTCTTCGTGAGCATGCTCATGTGAGGTTCCCCTATATCGGCCACTACTGGTCAATGTAGCAAATGGTGATCATTCGGCTGGTATAAGGGGAAAGAGTGCTTTTCGATCGATCTGTCAGGCGGTGTGTCCGGATGCAAGGCTATGACGCCGTCGTCACCGACACTCGCTCCAGGAGTCTCTCGTAGGTCGCGCGGTCGAACTCGCCCGCCGCGGGCGCTCGTACGGTGGCCGCCGAGAGGGCGACGGCGTGGGCGAGGCGGGACGGCCAGGGGAGCCGGGTCACCAGGCCGGACAGGAGCGCGGCGACCGCCGAGTCGCCCGCGCCGGTGGGATTGCCGTGCATCCGGCCCGGCGGGGTGGCGTGCCAGCGGCCCTCGGGAGTGGTGGCCAGCAGGCCGTTCGGGCCCAGGGAGGTGATGACCGTGTGGGCGCCGCGGCGGCGGGCGGATTCGGTGGCGCGCAACGGGTCGTGGGACCCGGTGAGTTCGGCCAGTTCGTCGGCGTTGGGCTTGATGATGTCGGGGCGGGCCGCCACCCCGCGGCGCAGCGGCTCGCCGCTGGTGTCCAGCAGGACCGGTACGCCCATGGAGCGCGCCGTGCGGATCAGGCCCGCGTACGCCCCCACCGGGACCCCCGGTGGCAGGCTGCCGCACAGGGCCACCGCCGAGGCGCCGGAGAGCAGCTCCGCGTAGCGGTCCAGGAACGTGACCCACTCCGCGGGCGCGATCTGCGGGCCCGGCTCGTTCAACTGCGTGGTGTCGCCGGAATGTTCGTCCACGACCGCGATGGTGCGCCGTGTCGCCCCCGCCACCGGCACCAGCGCGTCCGTCAGCCCCTCGGTCCCGGCGAGCCCGTCCCGCAGCGCCCGGCCCGTGCCGCCGCCCGCGAACCCGGTGACCGTCACCTCGTGTCCGAGCGCGGCGAGCACCCGGCCCACGTTCACGCCCTTGCCGCCCGGACGCTCGATGACCTCCGACACCCGGTGCGAGGTGTGCGGACGCAGCGACGCCACCCGATGGGTGATGTCGAGAGCGGTGTTCAGCGTGACCGTGAGAATCACCCGGGCTGCCTCCCTCGAAGCCGTCGTTCCGGGGCCCGATCATGCCAAAGAGCCGGGGGCCGACACAGACGCGGGTCGGCCCCCGGCAGCGGGAGAAGCCGGGCCTATCAGCCCAGTTGGGGAGCGACCACCCACTCGCCGCGCCGCATCACGCCCCGCACGTCGAAGTCCGCGTCCAGCAGCACCAGGTCCGCGTCCTTGCCGGGCTCCAGGGAGCCGACCCGGTCCGAAACGCCGAGCAGCCGGGCCGGGTTGGCGGACAGGGCCTTCACCGCGTCCTCGACCGGCAGCCGGTCCACGGTCACCGCCCGCTTGAAGGCGCGGTCCAGCGTCAGCGTGGAGCCCGCGATCGAACCGCCCTCCACCAGCCGGGCCACCCCCTCGCTGACCTCCACCTCCAGCGGGCCCAGCATGTAGCGGCCGTCGCCGGTCCCGGCCGCGTCCATCGCGTCGGTGATGAACGCCACCCGGTCCGCGCCCGCGTGGTGGAACGCCAGCTCCAGGGCGGCCGGGTGCAGGTGGGTGCCGTCGTTGATCAGCTCGACCGTCACCCGCTCGTCCTCCAGGAGGGCGGCGACCGGACCCGGGGTGCGGTGGCCGAGGCCGGGCATCGCGTTGAAGAGGTGCGTGGCGACCGTGGCACCCGCCTCGATGGCGTCCACCGTCTGCTCGTACGTCGCGTCCGTGTGCCCGATCGCCGCGATCACCCCGTGTTCGGCGAGCAGCCGTACCGAGTCGATGCCACCCGGCAGCTCGGCGGCGAGGGTGAGCATCCGCGCCTGCCCGCGCGCCGCGTCGATCAGCTTGCGCACCTCGGCCGGCTCCGGGTCGCGCAGCAGCGCCTCGGAGTGGGCGCCCTTGCGGCACGGCGAGATGAACGGCCCCTCGAAGTGGATGCCCGCGATCTCGCCCTGCTCGGCCAGCTCGCTGAGCAGCCCGGCCTGGCGGACCAGCAGGTCCATCTCGTCGGTGACGGTGGAGGCGACGAGGGTGGTGGTGCCGTGCGCCCGGTGGGTGCGGACGGCGGTGAGGATCTGCTCGGCGGTGCCGGAGAAGGAGGCGCCGCCGCCGCCGTGGTTGTGGAGGTCGACGAAGCCGGGGACGAGCCAGTGGCCGGACACGTCGAGCACGGCGGCGCCGGCCGGCGCGCTGCCGGCGATGCGCGTGCCGTCCACGGCCACGCGGCCGTTTCGCACCGTTCCGGTGGGGAGGACGACGTTCGCGCCGGTGAGTACCCGCGGGTTCGTCGCGGCTCCTCTTGGACTGGCCATCAGGTGTCTACCTCCGGAGTAGAAGTGATCGTCAACAGGTCCCGCGCGAGCAGGCCCGCGCCCAGGCAGCCGGCGGTGTCGCCGAGGGCGGCGGGGACGATGGACGGCAGTTTCTGGAAGGTGACCCGGCGCCGGACGGCGTCCCGCAGGGGCTGGAACAACACTTCCCCCGCCTCGGCGAGACCGCCACCGATGATCAGCGTGCGCGGGTCCAGCAGGGTGAGCGCGGTGACCAGACCGTCGGCGAGCGCGTCCACCGCCTCCTGCCAGACCCGCCGGGCGCCGGGGTCGCCCGCCGCGACGGCCCGTGCGCAGTCGGCCGCGTCCGCGTCCGGGTTCCCGCCGGCCGCGGCCCAGGCCTCGCTGACGGCGGACGCGGAGGCGTACCGCTCCAGGCAGCCGCGCTGCCCGCAGGGGCAGGACGCGCCGCCGGGCCGTACGACGACATGGCCGATCTCGCCCGCGAAGCCGTGCGCCCCGGACTCCACCCGGCCGTCGATCCCGATCGCGCCCGCGATGCCGGTGCCGAGCGGCACGAACAGGAAGCGGTCGGCACCCCGGCCCGCGCCGATCCGGCCCTCGGCCAGCCCGCCGGTGCGCACGTCGTGGCCGAGCGCGACGGGCACCCCGAGCCGTTTCGCGAGCAGATCGCGCAGCGGTACGTCCTTCCAGCCGAGGTTGGCGGCGTAGACGGCGGTGCCGTGCTCCTCGTCGACGATGCCGGGCACCGCTATGCCCGCGGCGGCCGGCGGCCCGTGGTGCTCGGCGCCGTACGCGTACAGCTCGGCGGCGAAGTCGAGGATGCCCGCGACCACCGCGTCGGGGCCGCGTTCGCGGCCGGTGGCGCGGCGGGCGCGGTGCAGCAGGGCGCCGTCGTCCCCGACGAGGGCGGCCTTCATCCCGGTACCGCCCACGTCCAGGGCGATGACATGTCTCACGGGGACAGTGTGGCCCGCTGACCCACGAGAGGTCTAGTCCACTCACGTGGTGTAGACCTTAGGCGTTCATCTGATTTATTCGTTCGGACAGCAGGGTTGAGGTTTTGACGGTGCGTCGGCGTACGGCAGGAATGATCGCGACGGTGTCCGCCATGGGCATGACCGCGTTCCTCGGCGGCTGCGGGAGCACGGGCTCCTCCGACGTGACGCTCAGACTCGTGGCCGCGGACTACGGCGACTCGGCGGCGAACAGTTCGCAGAAGTACTGGGACTCGCTGGTCAAGGAGTACGAGACGACCCACCCTGGCGTGAAGGTCCAGGTCAGCGTGTATTCCTGGAACGACGTCGACCGCAAGGTCAAGGAGATGGTCGACGCCGGGCACGCCCCGGACATGGCGCAGATCGGCGCGTACGCCGACTACGCGGCGGCCGGCAAGCTCTACGCGGCCTCCGACCTGCTCTCCATCCGCACCCAGGCGGACTTCCTCTCCCAGCTGGCCGACGCCGGCCAGTGGAGCCATACGCAGTACGGCATCCCCTTCGCCGCGTCCACACGGGTGCTCTTCTACAACAAGACGCTCTTCACGAGCGCCGGGATCACCCCGCCCACCAGCTGGGACGAGCTGGCCGCGGACGCCAGGGCGCTCAAGGCGAAGGGCGTGAAGTACCCGTTCGCGCTGCCGCTGGGGCCCGAGGAGGCGCAGGCCGAGACGATGCAGTGGTTGCTCAGCGGCGGCGACGGCGGTACCGGGGGCACCGGCTTCACCGATGAGATCGGCACCTACACCATCGACTCCGAGCAGAACGTGCGGACCTTCTCCTGGCTCAAGGACGACCTGGTCGCCAAGGGGCTGACCGGGCCGGTGGCGCCGGGGAAGCTGAACCGGGCGCAGGCGTTCGCGGCGTTCGCCGACGGCCAGGTCGGCATGGTCGACGGACACCCCACGCTGATCCAGCAGGCCGAGGCGAAGGGCGTGCGCTTCGGCATGGTGCCGACGCCGAGCCGGACCGGGCGGGCGCGGGCGTCGATGGGGGTGTCCGACTGGATGATGGCGTTCAAGCAGAACGGCCACGCCGACCAGATCGGCGACTTCCTGAACTTCGTCTACAGCGAGAAGAACGTCCTCGACTTCTCCCGCGACTACGGGCTCCTCCCGGTCACCACCTCCGCGTCCAACGCCATGAGCGCGTCGGACGCGGCGCCCGACAAGGCCCTGCACCCCTTCCTGGACCAGCTGGCCACGAGCGAGCTGTATCCGGTGGGCAAGACCTCCTGGGCGTCGGTCAGCGCGGCCGTGAAGCAGAACATCGGCCAAGCCGTCGCACCCGGCGGCGACCCCGCCGGCGTCCTCACCCGCCTCCAGGCCACGGCCACGGCGGCGGACAGCGCGGCCGGCACCGGCTGAGCGCTACGGTTTCCCCATGGAACCGGGTGACATGGAACTGGGCGACCGGGAGAAGGCCGTCCTCGCGCTGGAACGCAGGCCCTTCCCCGGCCCCGGCGCGAAGGAACGCGCCATCCGTGAGGACCTCCACCTCTCCCCGGTCCGCTACTACCAGCTCCTCAACGCCCTCCTCGACGACGAACGCGCCCTCTCCCACGACCCGGTCACGGTGAACCGCCTGCGCCGGGTCAGGGAGGCGCGCCGTTCGGAGCGCTGAGGCGAAGTACCAGGCGTGACAACCGCCCCCGCTGGATAGTGTCGGTACATGGATCCTCTGCCGACCCCCGCCACCCAGGCCGGCCGGGACGGACTCGCCGCGCTGCTCGACAACCCCGCCGCCGCGGTGATCGGCCTGGACTTCGACGGCACCCTCGCCCCCATCGTCGCCGACCCCGAGCAGGCCCGCGCCCACCCCGCCGCCGTCGCCGCGCTCACCGCCCTCGCCCCCAAGGTCGCCCACGTCGCCGTGATCACCGGCAGGCCCGCCGGCGTCGCGGTCCGCCACGGCGGCTTCGCCGGTGTGCCCGGCCTCGACCACCTCACCGTCCTCGGCCACTACGGCGCCGAACGCTGGGACGCCGCCACGGGCACCGTCACCGCCCCCGCCCCCCACCCCGGCGTCGCCGCCGTCCGCGCCGAGCTGCCGGGCCTGCTGGACCGGGTCGGCGCCTGGCGCGGCACCTGGATCGAGGAGAAGGGCCGGGCCGTCGCGGTGCACACCCGCCGCGCACAGGACCCGGCGGCCGCGTTCGAGGCCCTGCGCGCCCCCCTCACCGACCTCGCCACCCGCCACGGGCTGATCGTCGAACCCGGCCGGATGGTCCTGGAACTGCGTCCGCCCGGCATGGACAAGGGCGTCGCCCTCGGCGAGTACCTGCGTGAGACCGGCGCCGGATCCGTCCTCTACGCCGGCGACGACCTCGGCGACCTCCCCGCCTACGCGGCCGTCGACAAACTCCGCTCCGAGGGAACCCCCGGGCTCCTCGTGTGCAGCGGCAGCACGGAGGTCACCGAACTGGCCGACAAGGCGGACCTGGTGGTCGACGGCCCCGAGGGCGTCGTGGCACTTCTCACCGCGCTGGCGGCTCAGCTGGTCTGATCGTCCAGGGCGTGCAGCTGGTCCAGGAACCACCGGGCCGGCGGCAGCGCCGTCCCCGCCGCGGCCAGCCGCTTCGATCGTTCGGCCCGTTCCGCCGCCGGCATGGTCAGCGCCGTGTGCAGCGCCTCGGCCGTGCCCGTGACGTCGTACGGATTGACCGTGAGCGCGTCCTCGCCCATCTCCTCGTGCGCCCCCGCCTCCCGTGAGAGCACCAGCACGCAGCCCTCGTCGGAGACGACCGGGACCTCCTTGGCGACCAGGTTCATGCCGTCCCGGATCGGGTTGACCAGCGCCACGTCGGCCAGCCGGTACGCGGCCAGGGAGCGGGCGAAGTCGTCCTTCACATGCAGCACCACAGGGACCCAACCCGGCGTCCCGTAGACCGAGTTGATCTCCTCGGCGACCCGGGCCACCTCCGCCGTGTAGTCCCGGTACACGGCGAGGTCCTGCCGGGAGGGGTACGCGAACGCGAGGTGCACGACCCGCTCCCGCCACTCGGGGTGCGCGTCCAGCAGCTGTCGGTACGCCAGCAGCCCGCGCACGATGTTCTTGGACAGCTCGGTACGGTCGACCCGGACGATCGTCCGGCGGCCCTCGCCGGTCTCGGCCCGCAGCGCCGCCATCCGCTCGGCCACGTCCGGCCGGTGGGACCGCTCGCGCAGGAAGTCGGCGTCCGCGCCCAGGCCGTGCACCCCGATCCGGGTACCGGAGGGGATCCCCGGTCCCAGCACCGCGTGGCAGCATTCGGTGAACGCGTCCGCCCACCGCCGGGTGAGGAAGGCCGCCCGGTCCGCGCCGAGGATCCCGGTCAGCAGCTGCGCCGCGATGTCGTCCGGCAGCAGCCGGAAGTACTCCGCCGGTGCCCACGGTGTGTGCGAGAAGTGGCCGATGCGCAGGTCGGGCCGCAGCCTCCGGAGCATCCGCGGGGCGAGCGCCAGGTGGTAGTCCTGGATCAGCACCGCCGCCCCCTCGCCGGCCTCCTCGGCCAGCGCCTCGGCGAACGCCCGGTTGTACGCCTCGTACGCCGCCCACCGGCGCCGGAACTCCGCGTCGAAGACGGGCTCCAGCGGTGTCTGGTACAGCATGTGGTGCACGAACCAGAGCACCGAGTTGGCGATCCCGTTGTACGCGCCGGCGAAGACGTCCGGATCGATGTCCAGCATCCGCACCCGCTGCCCGCCGGTGTCCGCCTCCGGCAGCGGGCCGCCCTCGGCGCGGCGCGCGGCCTCCCGGTCGCCGTCGCCCAGCGCGGCGCACACCCAGACCGCGTCCGTCTCCGGACCGATCGCCGACAGGCCCGAGACCAGCCCGCCGCCGCCCCGCCTGGCGCGCAGTGAACCGTCCTCGGCCGCCTCGTACGAGACCGGGCCGCGATTGGAGGCGACCAGCACCTCAGCACCGTGGGTGGAAACCATGGTCCAGAACCTAGCCCGGCCCGGAAACACTCAAACCCGCGGACCACCGCGGAACCCGGCCGTACCCGGCCTGCCTGCGCGTTCAGGCCACCCGGCGCCGGGCGTACTCCGCGATCTCGGTCATCGGCGGCCGCTCCTCGGTGTCCACCGGGTAGGTGCGCGGCTCGAAGCCGAGGACACCCCGCTCGAACTGGGTGAGCGCGGGGCGCACGAGGTGGCCGCGGGCCAGCCGCAGCTGGGCCGTGCGGTAGATCGCCGCCGCCATCCGGCCGAGCGCCTGCCCGTCCTGGTGCCGGTGCTTGCGCACGCCGACGTCCACCTGGGCCAGCGCGTCCAGGCCCACCAGGTGCAGGGCGTCCACCAGCATGCCCAGCTCCACCCCGTACCCGACCGGGAACGGGAGCCGTTCGAGCAGCGCGCGGCGGGCCGCGTACTCCCCGCCCAGCGGCTGCACGAAGCCCGCCAGCTGCGGCCAGTGCATGTTCAGCAGCGGGCGCGCCATCAGCTCGGTGACCCGGCCGCCCTGCCCCGCCGCTCCGGCCAGCGGACGGTCGTACATCGCCTTGACCAGCTGCACGTCCGGCTCGGTGAGCAGCGGCCCGACGATGCCGAGGACGAAGTCGGAGGAGAACTCCCTGAGGTCCGCGTCGATGAAGCAGATGATGTCCCCGGTGGCGACGAGCAGCGAGCGCCACAGCACCTCGCCCTTGCCCCGCACGGCGGGTATCCGGGGCAGGATCGCGTCCCGGTGCACCACCCGCGCGCCGGCCGCGGCGGCGACCTCGGAGGTGCGGTCGGCGGAGCCGGAGTCGATCACGAGGACCTCGTCGACGAGCGGCACCCGCTCCATCAGATCGCGCCGGATCACCGCGACGATCTCGCCGACGGTCTCCTCCTCGTCGAGCGCGGGCAGCACCACGCTGACGGTCTGGCCGGTGCGCTGTTTCGCCGCCAGGACCTGGTGCGACGGCCGGTCGCGCACGGACCAGGAGCGATTGCCCATCCAGCGCTCGACTTCTTCCAGCACGGTCCCCGGCTCCTCACGCTCGTCTCGCGGTACGGACGACTATCTCAACTCTCCAGGCCTTCGGTTACAGTCTTGAGCAACGCCGATGACCATCGCATGTCGGGGGTCGCGCGCGGACACGCCGCAGCACTGCGGACACAATCGAATACCGCTCATCCAGAGGGGCAGAGGGACACGGCCCGATGAAGCCCCGGCAACCCTCCAGCCGGTTCTCGTGATCCACGACAGCGAGGCTCCCGGCTAGGGAAGGTGCCAAATCCGTCTCACGGCGAAGTGCGTCGTGAGGAAGATGAGGAGAAAGGGCCTCGCCTCCCATGGCTGTGCAGACAATCGCCACCTCCGGTACCTCCGCCGTCGATCTCGGCCCCGCCGCCGCCCTCAGCTGTCGCGAATGCGGCCACCGCGTCCCGCTCGGCCCGGTCTTCGCCTGCGAGGAGTGTTTCGGACCGCTGGAGATCGCCTACGACTTCTCCGCCTACGACACCGAAGAGCTGCGCAAGCGGATCGAGGACGGCCCCGCCAACATCTGGCGCTACGCCCCGCTGCTGCCGGTCCCGGCCGACGTCGCCGGCAAGCCGAACATCAACCCCGGCTGGACCAAGCTGGTCAAGGCGGACAACCTGGCCCGCGAGCTGGGCGTCACCGGCGGTCTGTACGTCAAGGACGACTCCGGCAACCCGACCCACTCCTTCAAGGACCGGGTCGTCGCCCAGGCGCTGGAGGCGGCCCGCGCCTTCGGCTTCACCACGCTTTCCTGCTCCTCCACCGGCAACCTGGCCGGCGCCGTCGGCGCCGCCGCCGCCCGCGCCGGTCTGCGCTCCTGCGTCTTCATCCCGCACGACCTGGAACAGGGCAAGGTCGTCATGGCCGCGGTCTACGGCGGTGAACTCGTCGGCATCGAGGGCAACTACGACGACGTGAACCGCTTCTGCTCCGAGCTGATCGGCGACCCGGCCGGCGAGGGCTGGGGCTTCGTCAACGTGAACCTGCGGCCGTACTACGCCGAGGGCTCCAAGACCCTGGCGTACGAGATCTGCGAGCAGCTCGGCTGGCGGCTGCCCGACCAGATCGTGGTCCCGATCGCCTCCGGCTCCCAGCTCACCAAGATCGACAAGGGTCTCCGGGAGCTGATCGAGCTCGGCCTGGTCGAGGACCGGCCGTACAAGATCTTCGGTGCCCAGGCCGAGGGCTGCTCGCCGGTCTCGACGGCCTACAAGGCGGGCCACGACGTGGTCAGGCCCCAGAAGCCGGACACCATCGCCAAGTCCCTCGCCATCGGCAACCCGGCCGACGGCCCCTACGTCCTGGACATCGCCCGGCGCACCGGCGGCGCGGTGGAGGACGTGACGGACGAGCAGGTCGTGGCCGCGATCAAGCTGCTGGCCCGCACCGAGGGCATCTTCGCCGAGACGGCCGGCGGGGTGACCGTCGGCGTCACGAGGAAGCTGATCGAGAGCGGGGCGCTCGACCCGGCGAAGACCACCGTCGTCCTCAACACCGGCGACGGCCTGAAGACCCTCGACGCGGTGGCCGGCACCGGCCTGACCGCCACCATCCGCCCGAACCTGGACTCCTTCCGAGAGGCTGGCCTCGCATGAGCGTGACCGTTCGCATCCCCACCATCCTGCGCACCTACACCGGCGGACAGGCCGAGGTCGCCGCCGAGGGCGGGACGCTCGGCGAGGTCATCGAGGACCTGGAGAAGAACCACGCCGGCATCGCCGCCCGCGTCCTGGACGACCAGGGCAGGCTGCGCCGGTTCGTGAACGTGTACGTCAACGACGACGACGTCCGTTTCGAGCAGGGACTCCAGACCTCCACCCCGGACGGCGCGGGCGTCTCCATCATCCCGGCGGTGGCCGGCGGCTGCTGACCGGACGATCGATCATTACCTTGGGTAATGACGGTCACCGAAGGTACGTCGGATTGCCCTCTCCGTGAGAGAAGCGGAGGGGGCAATTCTGCGTGATTGAGCGCGGTACAGTTGGGGAACGCGCCCTCCGATGATCGAGGGTAAGCCCTCGATTCTCTTCTGCGGGCCCGACAAGAAGTAGCCAAAATGCACGGGCTTTCCGCGGCTTTTGCGTCTTTTACGGGGCCCGACTTGCCCTGAATTCGGACGAATTCTCCCTACATTCCGGATCGTTCGCGTCCAGAATTCTCGTCCAATTGACCTGTTGCAGACGGCAGTTGGACAGATACATTCAGCCGCGGTCGACGCGTTCCGGCGCACGCCCCCGACACATCGGGGGGCGAGGTCTGACCCGGGTCCGCGAAGTGCGGATCTGTGCAAGGGCCAGTAATAGGGGAGTTAGGCATGGCTCAGGGCACCGTCAAGTGGTTCAACGCGGAGAAGGGGTACGGCTTCATCGCGGTCGACGGTGGTGCGGACGTCTTCGTCCATTACAGCGCCATTCAGATGGACGGCTACCGCACCCTGGAGGAGGGCCAGCGAGTCGAGTTCGAGATCTCGCAGGGCCAGAAGGGTCCGCAGGCCGACATGGTTCGCGTCGCCGTCTGAACGTTTCTCCACCGAAGGGCCCGCACCTCGCACAGGGTGCGGGCCCTTCGGCGTGCCCGGCCCGCGCGTGTTCGCCTCCGGCGGACCCGGCCGCCGAGGAGGCCCGGGAGGGCCCAAGGCGCTTGCACTCGACCATGCCGAGTGCTAATCATTGCGTTAGCACTCTGAAGGTGAGAGTGACAAAGAAGGACCGGGTCGGTGAGGTCCGCGGGCCACGTGGGGCAAGGAACCACAGGCCGGCGAACCGTCCGTCGCGGGCGCGGGCGCGGTCCGAAGGAATCACCCCCAGTCCTGGAGGGACCACTTCACATGGCCAAGATCATCGCGTTCGACGAGGAGGCGCGGCGCGGCCTCGAGCGCGGCATGAACCAGCTCGCGGACGCCGTCAAGGTGACGCTCGGCCCCAAGGGTCGCAACGTCGTCCTCGAGAAGAAGTGGGGCGCCCCCACGATCACCAACGATGGTGTCTCCATCGCCAAGGAGATCGAGCTCGAGGACCCGTACGAGAAGATCGGCGCCGAGCTGGTCAAGGAAGTCGCCAAGAAGACGGACGACGTCGCCGGTGACGGTACGACCACCGCGACCGTGCTCGCCCAGGCCCTGGTCAAGGAAGGCCTGCGCAACGTCGCCGCCGGCGCCAACCCGATGGCCCTGAAGCGCGGCATCGAGAAGGCCGTCGAGGCCGTCTCCGCCGCCCTGCTGGAGCAGGCGAAGGACGTCGAGACCAAGGAGCAGATCGCCTCCACCGCGTCCATCTCCGCCGCCGACACCCAGATCGGCGAGCTGATCGCCGAGGCGATGGACAAGGTCGGCAAGGAAGGCGTCATCACCGTCGAGGAGAGCAACACCTTCGGTCTGGAGCTCGAGCTCACCGAGGGCATGCGCTTCGACAAGGGCTACATCTCCGCCTACTTCGCCACCGACATGGAGCGCATGGAGGCGTCGCTGGAGGACCCCTACATCCTCATCGCGAACTCCAAGATCGGCTCCGTCAAGGACCTGCTCCCGCTCCTGGAGAAGGTCATGCAGTCGGGCAAGCCGCTGCTGATCATCGCCGAGGACGTCGAGGGCGAGGCCCTGTCGACCCTGGTCGTCAACAAGATCCGCGGCACCTTCAAGTCCGTCGCCGTCAAGGCCCCGGGCTTCGGCGACCGCCGCAAGGCCATGCTCGGCGACATCGCCATCCTCACGGGCGGCGAGGTCATCTCCGAGGAGGTCGGCCTCAAGCTGGAGAACGCGACCCTGGACCTCCTGGGCCGCGCCCGCAAGGTCGTCATCACCAAGGACGAGACCACCATCGTCGACGGTGCCGGCTCCTCCGACCAGGTCAACGGCCGCGTGAACCAGATCCGCGCCGAGATCGAGAACAGCGACTCCGACTACGACCGCGAGAAGCTCCAGGAGCGCCTGGCCAAGCTCGCGGGCGGCGTCGCGGTCATCAAGGCCGGTGCCGCCACCGAGGTGGAGCTCAAGGAGCGCAAGCACCGCATCGAGGACGCCGTGCGCAACGCCAAGGCGGCCGTCGAGGAAGGCATCGTCGCCGGTGGTGGCGTGGCCCTGCTCCAGGCCTCCCAGGTCTTCGAGAAGCTGGAGCTCGACGGTGACGAGGCGACCGGCGCCAACGCCGTGCGCATCGCGCTCGAGGCCCCGCTGAAGCAGATCGCCGTCAACGCCGGCCTCGAGGGCGGTGTCGTGGTGGAGAAGGTGCGCAACCTGACCCCGGGCCACGGCCTGAACGCCGCGACCGGCGAGTACGTCGACCTGGTCGCCGAGGGCATCATCGACCCGGCGAAGGTGACCCGTTCCGCGCTGCAGAACGCCGCCTCCATCGCCGCGCTGTTCCTCACCACCGAGGCCGTCATCGCCGACAAGCCGGAGAAGGCCGCCGCGGCCGCTCCGGGCGGCATGCCGGGCGGTGACATGGACTTCTGATCGACCTCCGGTTGATCGACGTCCTTACCGAGGGCGGCACTTCCTGTCAGGGACAGGGGGTGCCGCCCTCGGGCTTTTCCCGCGCACCCCGGGCGTGTCCGGGGTCACAGACGACCGCTTCCGGGTCCGGGAATGCCTGCCTCTGTACAACGGCTTACTTAAGCAGCTACAACAATGCGCATTCACATACCGCCTGGTTAGCAGCCTTCCGAGGAGCCCCCACATGACCGTCGACACGCCGCCCGCCTCCCGCGCGGCCCGGGTACTCTCGCGCCCCATCACCCTCAACGGCCTCACCGTCCCCAACCGGATCGTGATGGCGCCGATGACCCGGATGTTCTCCCCGGGCGGCGTCCCCGGCGAGGACGTGCGCTCGTACTACTCCCGGCGTGCCGCCGCGGGCGTCGGCCTGATCGTCACCGAGGGCACCTACGTCGGCCACGACTCGGCCGGCCAGAGCGACCGGGTGCCGCGGTTCCACGGTGAGGAGCAGCTGGCGGGCTGGGCGAAGGTGGCCGAGGACGTGCACGCGGCGGGCGGCACGATCGTCCCCCAGCTGTGGCACATCGGCATGGTCCGCAAGGACGGCGACGCCCCCTTCCCGGCCGCCCCCGCGATGGGCCCCTCCGGCCTGGTCACCGCGGGCGCCGAGCCCACCGGCAGGGCCATGACGCGGCAGGACCTCGACGACGTCGTCGCCGCGTTCGCCCAGGCGGCCGCGGACGCCGAGCGCATCGGCTTCGACGGCGTGGAGATCCACGGCGCCCACGGCTACCTCGTCGACCAGTTCCTGTGGGAGGGCACCAACCGCCGCGGCGACGCCTACGGCGGCGACCCGGTGGCCCGTACCAAGTTCGCCGCCGAGATCGTCGCGGCGGTCCGCGAGCGCGTCTCGGCCACCTTCCCCGTCATCTTCCGCTACTCGCAGTGGAAGCAGCAGGACTACACCGCCCGGCTCGCCGAGACCCCGCAGGAGCTGGAGGCGATCCTGGCCCCGCTCGCCGCGGCCGGCGTCGACGTCTTCCACGCCTCCACCCGCCGCTACTGGATGCCCGAGTTCGAGGGCTCCGACCTCAACCTCGCGGGCTGGACGAAGAAGCTCACCGGCAAGCAGACCATCACCGTCGGCTCGGTCGGCCTCGACGGCGACTTCACCGGAGCGTTCGCCGGCGAGGGCTCCCCGGTTCAGGGCATCGACAACCTGCTCGACCGCCTGGAGGCCGACGAGTTCGACATGATCGCGGTCGGTCGCGCGCTGCTCCAGGACCCGCAGTGGGCGGCGAAGGTGCTCGCGGGCCGGGTGTCGGAGCTGGCGCCGTACGACGCGGCGTCGATCAAGACGCTCAGCTGAGGTCGCCCCGCCGAGGGCTCAGATCCCGCCGATGTTGCCGTTCAGCGGCTCGATGTCGACGCGTACCGGGGTGCCCCACACGCGGAGCACCTCGTAGTCGGTGAACTCGTGCACGAGCCGGTACGCCATCGCCGGCCGCGCCCCGCGCCGCTGCGCGGCGAGGTACGCCTCGGCCTCCCGGCGGTCGCGCCGGGGGGTGCCGCACAGCTGCCACTCCTGGCCGTTCCACAGCTCCGGCAGCCAGCGCTGCTGGGGCTGCGGGCGGTCGCCCCGGACGCCGTAGCGCGAGGGCGCGGTGGCCACCGGCTCGGCCGGGTTCGGCCGGCCCCCGTACTCCGAGCGGCGGGCGGACCGGCGCCGTGTCTCGCACAGCAGGCACAGGTCGGGGGCGCTCTCGTCCACGGGGCCGTGCGGATGCTCGGCGCACCGGGTGGCCGGCGCGTTCGCCCCGACGCTCTCCTCCAGCAGATCCAGTGCCCGGCGCAGATCCGTCCTGATCTCCTGGAGCCGTCCGTCCGGAGTGTCGGCGGTCAGCGCCTCCCCGTGCTCCCCGAGCAGCCGGAGCGCGCGGCCGAGGGCGGTCAGCTGGGCGTGATTCATGGTGGTGGGTTCCGGTCGGTAGGCGGATCTCTGGCGCGTTCGCTGCCCCCAGTGTCCAGGATGCCGCCGCGGAACCGGCACGGCTCCACCGGTGCTCCCCGAGGGGAGGATGTGGTGGAGTGGGGGCCATGGCGACTTCGACGGGGCGACTGGTCGAGGGTCTTCGGCGGTTCAACGACGCCCACCCCTGGGACCACAACGCCCACTACCACCCCTGGCTGCTGCGGCAGTTGCCCCGGCGGTTCGGGCGGGCGCTGGACGTGGGGTGCGGTGCCGGGGAGCTCGCGCGGCTGCTGGCCGGGCGGGCGGAGCGGGTGGAGGCGGTCGACTCCGACCCGGGGATCCTGGAGCGGGCCCGGGAGCGCGGCGGGGCTCTCGCCAACGTCCGGCACACCCTCGCCGCCGCCCCCGACGGGCTGCCGCCCGGCCCCTACGACGTCATCACCTGTGTCGCCGTACTGCACCACCTCCCCTTCACCGAGACGCTCACCCGGTTCCGGGCGGAGCTGGCGCCCGGCGGCACGCTGGTCGTCGTGGGGTGCGCCCGGGACGAGGACGTGCGCGGGGTCCTCTCCGTGCCGCTCAACGCCCTGTTCGGCTGGGTGAAGAACCGGGGGCGGGCCGCCGCGGAACGGCCCGTGGGCATGACCGCGCCCGTGCGGCGGCCGGGGATGGACTTCTCAGAGATCGCCGGGCAGTCCCGCCGGCTGCTGCCCGGGGTCCGGCTGCGGCGGGGCTTCTTCTGGCGGTACACCCTGGTGTGGCGCGCTCCTCGGGAGGGTGAGCCAGGTGGCCAGGAAACCGACCGTGTAGCCGGTGAGGAGGCCGCCCGCGTAGATCGCCGCGGTGGCGGCCAGGCTCCGGTTGCCGGACAGCAGGGGGAAGAGGGCCCAGCCCGAGGGGCCGATCGCGGTCGCGCCGACCTTCGTGCCGAGCATCGCGAAGGCGCCGATGAACGCGCCGCCCGCCGCGCCGCCCGCGCAGGCGGTCAGGAAGGGGCGGCCGAGGGGCAGGGACACGCCGTAGATCAGCGGCTCGCCGACCCCGAGCAGCCCCGCGGGCAGGGCCGAGCGGATTCTCGTACGCAGTGAGCCGTCGTGGCGCAGCCGGACGTACACCGCGAGGGCGGCCCCCACCTGGCCGGCGCCCGCCATGGACAGCAGGGGGAGCAGGACGGTGTAGCCCTGCTGCTGGATGAGAGTGGCGTGGATGGGGATCAGGGCCTGGTGCAGGCCCAGCATGACCAGGGGGAGGAAGAGGCCGCCCAGCAGCAGGCCGGCCAGTGCGCCCGTCGTGGTCAGCAGCCAGTTCGCCGCGGCGCCGATCGCGGTGGCGACCGTACCGGCCGCGTACATCAGGCCGTAGAGCGTGACCAGGCCGGGGACGAGGACCGTCACCGTCGGGGTGAGCAGGACGTCCAGGGTCTCGGGCACCCGGCCCCGGCAGAACCGCTCCACCCGGGTGGCGAGGAAGGCGGCGGCCAGTGCGCCGAGGACCCCGCCCTGGCCGGGGGCGAGGCGCGTCCCGAACGCCGTCACCCCCGCCACGCCCGGGTACACGACCACCGCCGCCACCGCCGCGCCCAGCACCGGTGTGCCGCCGAACTCCTGGGCCGTGTTGTAGCCGACGAACACCGCGAGCAGCGCCATGAAGGCCGACGCGAGCGCGGTCAGCGCGGGGGTGAGGCCGGGCAGCCAGCCGGCGTTCCGGAGCACGCCACCCACACCCGCGAGGATGCCGCAGCCGATCAGGGCGGGGATGAGGGGGACGAAGACGCCCGCGACGCGGCGCAGGGCGGTCCTGAGGGGGGTGGCGTGGCGGCGGCGGAACTCCTCCTTCAGGGCCGCCGCGGCGGGCGGTCCCCCTTCCAGCCGCGCCCGCACCTGGTCCGTCACCGCCGCCACCACCCCCGGCCCGAGCACGATCTGCCACGCGGCCCCGTCCTCCACCACCCCGAGCACCCCGGGCACCGCCCGCAGCCCCGTGCCGTCCGCCGCGTCCGGTTTTGCGAGGGTGAGCCGCAGCCGGGTCATGCAGTGGGTCGCGGAGGTGACGTTGGCGGGGCCGCCGAGGTGGGTCAGGACGGCGGTCGCGGTGGAGGCGGGGTCCGTGTGCACCCCTTGAGCGTGCGGTCAGCCGGTCGCGCGGGCCAGCGCGGCGCGCAGATGGCCGCCGGAGTCCTCCAGAAGGCGGGCGGCCGTCGGCCCGTCGGCATCGGCCAGCAGGACGAGGATCGCCGTCTTCACCTCGCCCTCGGCCTCGGTCAGGGCCCGCTCGATCTCCGGGTCGGCCGCGCCCGTGGCCAGCGCGACGATCCGGCGCGAGCGCGCCCGCAGCTTGGCGTTGGAGGCGCGCACGTCGACCATCAGGTTCCCGTACGTCTTGCCGAGCCGGATCATCGTGATCGTCGACAGCATGTTGAGGACGAGTTTCTGGGCGGTGCCCGCCTTGAGCCGGGTGGAGCCGGTGATCAGCTCCGGTCCGACGACGACCTCGATGCCGTGCTCGGCGGCGGCCGCCAGCGCGCTGTGCTCGTTGCAGGCGAGCCCGATGGTCAGGGCGCCCTGCGCGCGGGCGTGCTCGACCGCGCCGACGGCGTACGGGGTGCGGCCCGAGGCGGAGACGCCGACCACGCTGTCCTCGGGGCTGAGCTTGAGCGCGTCGAGGTCGCCGCGGGCCAGTCCGGCCGAGTCCTCCGCGCCCTCCACGGAGGAGACCATCGCCTCCGGGCCACCCGCGATCAGGCCGACGACCTGGGCGGGATCGGTGTTGAAGGTGGGCGGGCACTCGGAGGCGTCCAGCACGCCGAGGCGCCCCGCGGTCCCCGCGCCCGCGTAGATGAGGCGGCCGCCCCGGCTCATCCGCGCGGCCACCGCGTCGATGGCGGCGCAGATGCGGGGGAGCTGGCCGGCGACGGCGGCGGGCACGCCCGCGTCCTCGCCGTTCATCAGGCGGGCGATGTCGAGGGTGGGCAGGCGGTCGATGTCGGCGAGTTCGGGTCGGAAGGCCTCGGTGGTCAGTGCGGCCAGCTGGCTGCGCAGGTCATGGGCGGTCATGGGAGCGGCTCTCTCGGTCTCGGATGCCGGTTGGTGTTCCCCCGGTGCCGGTGCTCACCTGGCGTCGGCGCAGGTGCTCACCTGGAGTTGCTGCGGTGCCGGTGCGCCAGCGCCTCGTACGACGCGGCGAGCGAGGGTGCCGCCGTCTCGTACGTGCGCTGGGCCACTCCCACGAACAGGCAGTCCACCACGAGCAGTTGACTCGTCCGCGAGGACATCGCGGCCGGGCGCAGCTCGGTCTCCCGTGAGGTGGACGTGGTCAGGACGTGGTCGGCGTACTGGGTGACCGGTGAGTCGGGGCGGCCGGTGATGGCCACGGTGGTCGCCCCGCGCTCGAAGGCGGCCCGCAGCGGCTCGATGACGTCTCCCGTCGAGCCGGAGTGGGTGATCGCGATCGCCACGTCGCCCGAGCGGAGCTGGACGGCGTTGGTCACGGCGAGATGCGGGTCGCTGTGCGCGTGCGCTATGAGCCCTATGCGCAGCAGCTTCTGGGTGAGGTCCTGGGCGACGAGCCCGGACGCCCCTATGCCGTACACATCGGTGCGGCGGGCGCCGGCGAGCGCGGTGACGGCCGCGTCGAGCTGGCCGGTGTCGAGTCCGGCGGCGGTGTCGGCGAGGGTCTGCTGCTCCTCGTACGCCAGTTTGGCGACGACGTCGGCGATCGGGTCGTCCACGGCGATGTCGGTGGTGATGGCGGGTGCCCGCCCGGACTGCTGCTGGGCGGCCAGGCCCGCGAGGGCGAGCCGCAGGTCCCGGTAGCCGGGGTAGCCGAGCAGCCGCGCGGTGCGCACGACGGTGGCCTCGCTGGTGCCGGTCAGTTCGGCGAGTCCGGTGACCGTGAGGGCGGCGCAGCCGGCCGGGTCGCTCGCGACCGCCTCGGCGACGCGCTGCATGGACCGGGTCATCGACGGGGCGAGGGTGCGCACCTTGGCGGCGAGCGAGCCCACCGGACCGCCGAAACTTTCCTTCGCGTCCTTGGTCACCTCTGAAAGATATTTTCGGTTCGGTGTCCGGGTCAAGAGTGCGCACAATGGGTTGCATGGAGCCCATCAGTCCCCTTGAACAGGCCTTGCACGCTGCCCGCGCCCTGGTCCTCGCCGATCTCGTCGCCGACCGGGTCGCGGAGGCGGACGTGGTCTCGCTGGTCGAGGACTCCGTGGCGCAGCGGCGCTGGTGGGTCGAGCAGTGGCCGGACGGCGTGCCCTACGTGGCCGGTCTGGTGGCCCAGGACGTGCAGGACGCGCTGCTCGAACGGTACGGCCGCTGGCCGCTGTGCCCGGTCTGCGGCTCGGGCGACCCGCACGCGCTGGAGGTGGAGCCCGAACTGGGCCCCGACCCGCACTGGGTGTGTCACCAGGCGGGCGTCAAGGTCGCGGCGGTCGGCCTGCTGGGCGCCGCGACCGGCGGGACCGCGTCCTCGTGAGGCGCCCGTGACGGTGTACATCGACCCGCCCACCTGGCCGGGGCACGGACGCCTGTGGTCGCACCTGGTGAGCGATGTGTCCTATGACGAACTCCGGTTGTTCGCCGATGGGCTGGGGGTGCCCCGGCGGGCCTTCGAGCGCGACCACTACGACCTTCCCGCGCACCGGTACGCGGACGCGGTGACGGCCGGCGCGGTGGAGGTCGGCAGCCGTGAACTGGTCCGGCTGCTGCGGGGGTCGGGGCTGCGGCGGCCCAAGGGGCTGGTGCGGCGGGGGCTTTCGTAGCCGCGCCCTCGCGGGTGCGCCGGCTGTTCACCGGCCCCTGGTCAGGCGTGCAGCTCGTAGGCCAGGAGCCGGTCGTCGATCGCGCCCGCCGGCTCGAACCCGGCCCGGGTGAGGACCCCCTGGGAGGCGGTGTTGGCCTTCTGTGCCCGCGCGTACAGCGTCCGTACGTCGTCGCGGGCCAGCGCCCACCCCGACAGCGCGCGCAGCGCCTCCGTGGCGTAGCCCTGGCCGCGGGCGTCCCCGACCAGGTTGTAGCCGATCTCCACCCGGCCGCTCTCGTCCGGGGCGCCGTGGAAGCCGAGGGCGCCGACGGCGCGGCCGTCCTCGGTGCGGACGAGGGCGAAGGAGGTGAACTCGGGCCGGTGGACGCCGGCTTCGTAGGCCTTCAGCAGCATCCTGGCCGCGTCCCGCGTGCCCTCCTCGGGTCCGTCGCCGATCCAGTGGAAGCCGCCGTCGCCGCCGAGGGCGAGATCGCGGGCGGCGGCCGGGCGGACGCCGGTGAGGGCGAGGCGCTCGGTCCTCAGGACGAGGTTGTTGTACCACCGCCACCCGGTGACCGGGGCCCGGCCGGGCAGTTCGCCGCGGCCGGTCGCCCACAGCAGGGTCGGCCAGGGCTCCGGGCCGGGCTGGACGTGCGGGAAGATCGTGGCCAGCACCGAGTCGGCGAGTTCGGCGGACGGCGCGTAGGCGAGGCCGAGTCCCTCGGCCATGTCATGGGTGTGCAGCAGGACTTCGGCGACGCCCATCGCGGCGAAGCCGTGGCGGTCGGCGCCGCGGAACGGGTAGGGGTGGAAGGCGCGGACGTCCGGCGGCGCGGTGGTCACGGCGGCGGCGAGCAGCGCGCCGGTGGTCTCCAGGACCTGGAGCAGCCCCGTGTTGCCGGTGCCCTCGTCCAGCTTCAGCTCGAAGGGGACGTAGGCGTCCCGCGCGCGCCCGGCCAGATTGGCGGCGTACGCGAGGAGGTCGTCCGCGATGTGCACGGCGGTGCTGTGGCAGTCCCACTCGACCCGGCCGGCGCGCACGCTCCGCCAGTCCCGGCCGACCGCCCCGCGCAGCACGGCCAGGCACCCGGCCACCGCCTCGGTCACATGGTCCCCGCTCATCGCTCGCATGGGCGCACCCTAGGCGGGGGGCGTCGTCACCGCGAGAGCATTTCCAGTTCGGCGGCGAGGTTGTAGCGGGCGGTGGGCTCCCAGTGCTCCTGGCCGTAGGTGGTGTGGAACAGCCTCGGCATTGCCAGGAGTTGACGCAGGACATCGGAACGCCCCTGCCGGAAGGCGTCGTTGGGGACGAAGTGGTACTCCTCGCGGATCTCGGCGGCATAGGCGGCGTACGCCGACGGGGGCGCGGCCAGGATCGCCAGGTCGGCGTCGCACAGCACCCGGCCGTCGCGGTCGTCCTCGGCCGGGTCGTGCGTGACGGTCAGCCGGACGAGCCGGGCCACCGCCGCTGCCTTCGCCCGCGGCACCCCCGCCTCGGGCAGCGCCCGCTCGGCCAGCCGCGCCGAGCGCTCCTCGTTCTCGGAGCGCTCCGGCAGGTAGACGGCGTCGTGGAACCAGGCGGCCAGGCGTACGACGGCGGGGTCGGCGGCGTGCGTCTCCAGCACGTCGATGTGATCGAGGACCGCGGTGAGGTGGGCCAGGGTGTGGTAGCGGCGCTGGGGTTCCCGCCAGCGGGCGAGGAGGTTGTCCGCGTAGGGGGCGGGGTCCGGGCCGCCCTCGGGGCCACGGGCGGCGTCCAGGGCGCGGGCGAAGCGGAGGCGGAGGGCGTCGAGGTCGGCCATGGGGGTCATTCTCCTGGATGTCCCCGGTCACCGGCCCGGCCCTGACACGGGGCAGGGCCGGTCGCGGCCGGGGCGTGTCCACCATGCGCTTCCCCGGTCCGGCGGCCTGCTCCGCCGGCAGGGTGACCGTGGCCCGCGCCGGGTCGGCCGTCGCGCGAGCGTACCGAGGCGCGCGTGACCCGGACCCGGACGGGCGCGTCCGCGGCGTACTGGCGCGCGCCCGGCAGCGTACTCTTAAATTGGACTAGACCTCTACTGGATCTTTGGCCGCGACGAATGGGGTGCCATGAGCAAGCGTGCAGTCCTGGAGGTGATCGCCCTCGACATCGAGGACGCGGTCGCCGCCCAGGCCGGAGGCGCGGATCGCCTGGAGCTGGTCACCGAGATGGCCGCCGACGGGCTCACCCCGTCCGCCGCCACCGTCGCCGGCATCCGTGCCGCCGTCGACATCGACCTGCGCGTGATGCTCCGCCTGGCGGACGGGTTCGCGGCCGGTGACGTGGCGCGGCTGCTGCGGGTGGTGGAGGAGATGCGGGCGGCCGGTGCCGACCAGTTCGTGCTGGGTTTCCTCGGCACGGACGGCGGAGTGGACCTGGCCGCCGTGGAGCGGGTGGCCGGCGCGCTGGAGGGCTGCCGGTGGACCTTCCACCGGGCGATCGACCGCGCGGCCGACCGCGACGCCCTGCGCAAGCAGCTCGCCGACCTGCCCGGTCTCGACACCTACCTCACCGCGGGCGCCGCCTCCGGCGTCGACGAGGGGCTGCCGACCCTGCTGGCCGAGTACGGCCGCCGCGATGAGCCGGGTTACGGCCAGACCCTCCTGGTCGGCGGCGGCCTCCGCCTCGACCACGTCCCGCCCCTGCTCGCCGCGGGCCTCCACGCCTTCCACATCGGTGGCGCGGCCCGCCCCCAGGGCTGGCGCGGGCCGGTGTCGGAGGGAGCCGTCAAGGAGTGGCGGCGGGTGCTGGACGGCGCGGCCGGCTAGCGCCTTTCGGATCAGGCCGGCCCCGGGCGACGGCGCCTTGTCGCCGACCCGGCTCCGGCGAGGTCCGGATGAGAGGCGCCGGGGCTCTCACCCCGGCGCGCCCCGGCTCGCCCGGCGGCGTCCCGGCCCGCCGTTCCGCCGCGTCGTCAGGCCGGCTGCCCGTGTCCGTGCCCGGCCGCCAGGCGGGTGAAGGTCTTCGCCAGCGGGGGCTTCTGGATCTGGCGGATCAGCCAGGCGACCGTGTGGATGCCGAACCCGGTGCGGGGCGCCGCCTGCCGCACCCGCCCGGGGAACAGCCGCTGGGCGTCCCGGACGCGCGGGCGCATCGCGCTCTCGTACGCGGTGAGCGCGTCCGAGAGGCGGTGCGGCAGCCGCAGGGCGTCGGCCGCCTCGACGGCGTCGGCCAGCGCCGCCGCGCCGCGCAGCGCCAGGGCGGTGCCGAGACCGCTGAGGGGGCTCGCGCACCAGGCGCTGTCCCCGAGCAGGACCACCCGGCCGTCGGACCACTTCGGCAGGTGGATCTGGTCGAAGGTGTCGAGGGCGAAGTCGGGCGAGTGCCGTGCGGCGGCGAGCAGCTCCCGGGTGCGCCAGCCCACGTCCGCGAACACCCGGTCGAGCAGGGCGAACCGGGCCTCCCGGTCGTGCCGCGGCGGCAGCGACGTCGTCGCGAAGGTGAACCCGATCTCCTGCTGGCCGGGGTGGCCCGGACGTGCCTCGACGGAGCGGCTGCCCGGTGCGTTGTGGGTGATGAACCAGCCGTCGACCGGAGGGGTCCCGGGCGTCTCGTCCATGGTGAACCAGGCGTGCGCGAGGCCCAGCCGGCGGCGGAAGGCCTCCTCGGGCCCGAAGCGCAGCCGTCGTACCCGGGAGTGCGCCCCGTCCGCGCCGATCACCAGGTCGAACTCGGCGGGCGGCGCGTCGCGGAACCGCACGGACACCCCGTGCGGGGCGTCCTCCAGCGCCTCCACGGTCTCCCCGAAGAGATGCGTGACACGCGCGCCGGCCGCGTCGTGCAGGATGCGGGCGAGGTCCGAGCGGAGCAGCTCCTCCTTGGAGACGTAGCCGTTGCCGTCGAACGCCTCGACGGGCATCGCCGCCAGCCGGCGTCCGTCGCCGTCCACCCAGGCCGCGCCGCGCTGGTCCAGCAGCCGGGTGAGGACCTCGTCGAGCAGGCCGAGGCGGGCGAGCACCGCCCGGCAGTCGCCGCGCAGGTCGACGGCCTGGCCGCCGCCGCGCAGCGCCGGGGCGATCTCCGCGACGGTGACCTCCCATCCGGCCCGTCCCAGCATGAGCGCGACGGTGTCGCCGGCGATCCCCGCGCCCACCACAAGTACCCGAGGCATGAGCCCCACCTCTCTAACGCGAATCTCTTGCGTTTGAGCGTACGCCGAGGAATCCATCTAATGCGAATCACTCGCGTTAGATGGGCGAGATCCCGCCACTAACGCGAGTGTGTCGCGGTAGCATGGGCGTATGACGCAGGCAGCAGGGACGATCCGTCCGGGAGGCAGATCCGCCAGGACCCGGGACGCGGTGCACGCGGCGGTCCGGGCACTGCTCGACGCCTCCCCGGACGGCACGGTCACGGTGGCGGAGGTGGCCGAGCGCTCCGGGGTGCACCCCGCGACCATCTACCGGCGCTGGCGCACTCCCGAGGGGCTCGTCCTCGACACGCTCTTCGAGGAGCTGAGCCGGCGCTCGCCGCTGCCCGTGACCGGGGACCTGCGGGCCGACGCGCTGGTCTACACCCGCCGGCTGCTGGCGGACCTGCGCGAGGACAAGAACCTGGTGCTGGCCCGGTCCTTCGCCGCCGCGACGCGCTCGGGGGTGCTCGACGCCGACGGGCTGAACCAGTTCGTCGAACCCCGCACGCGCCAGATCGGGGCGATGCTCACCGCCGGCGGCACGAGCGAGCTGGACGTCAGGGACGTCCTGGAGCTGATCCTCGCCCCCGCCTACACGCACGCCCTGCTGGGCCACCCGCTGCGCACCGACGCCGACGCGGAACGCCTGGTCGACAACCTCCTCGCCGTCCTCGACCGGCGCAGGGCGCGCGCCGGAACGCCGGGAGACGCGGCCTGAACCGTCGTACGCCGGACGGCTGGGTGACGCGGCCCGGACCGCCGGACCGCAGGACCGCCGGACCGCCGGACCGACGTCAGGAGCCGTCGCGGACCCCGGACGACGCGAACCGCCCCGCCCCCGGCCGATTTCTCGGCGCGGTGTGGGGCGGGGCGGTGCGGTGCGCGCGGGTGAGGGCGCGAGGCCGGGTGGCCGCTAGTCGACGTCCACCGGGCCGTCGTCCGACTTCTTCTCGCGCCGGGCGCTGAGCTGGAGCAGGCCGTTGTCACGGGGCTGCTGCTCGGAGCGGTCGCCCTCGGACTCCTGGCCGCCGAGGTTCTGGCGGACCGAGTCCAGGATGGTCAGACCCTGGGAGACCAGACCGGCCGCGATCTCACCGAGGCCGTCCGCGCCGTTCAGGACGTTGACGTTGGCGCCCGCCAGGCCGCCGGCCGCCTCCTTCACGATCTGCGGCAGCTGGTCGATCAGCATCCGGTCCAGCGCGACACGGTCGTACGACGCCGCCGCCTCCGCCTGGATCTTCATCCGCTGGGCCTCGGCCGCCGCGAGGATCCTGACCCGCTCGGCCTCCGCCTCGGCCGGCTTCACGACCTCGGACACCAACTGCTTCTGTCGCAGCAGGGCCTGACGCTGCGCCAGCTCGGTCTGCGCGTCCAGCACCTCCTGCTGCGCGTGCGCCTGCGCCAGCGGACCGGCCTGCGCCGCCTGGGCCTGCGCCCGGTCCACCTCGGCCGAGTACTCGGCCTTGACGACGGCGGTCTGCCGGGCGTACTCCGCCTGCCGGCGCGCCGCCTCCTGCTCCGCCTCCACCGCGGCCTGCGTGGCCTGCGCCTGGGCGATCTGCGCCTGGCGCTGGATGGCCGCCTTGTGCGGGGCGGACATCGCGTCGATGTAACCGGTGTCGCCGTCGTCGATCGACTGGATCTGGAGCGAGTCCACGATCAGCCCGATCTTGGCCATCTCCATCTTGGAGGTGTCCAGCACCTCCGCGGCCAGCTTCTGCCGCTCGGTGACGATCTCCTCGACCGTCATCGAGCCGATGATGGCACGCAGATGACCGGCGAAGATCCGGCCGGTCAGCACCGACATCTGGTCCTGGTCGGACAGGAAGCGCTGACCGGCGTTGATGATGCTCTCGTGGTCGTTGCCGACCTTGAAGGCGATGACGGCACGCACATGCAGGGCGATGCCCTGCTTGGTCACACAGGTCTCGGTGACCTCCGACTCGCACATCGCCAGTGAGAGGAAGCGGGTCTTGCGGAAGAACGGCACCACGAACTTGCCGTGGCCCGTCACCACTCGGAACGGCGCGCCCCCCAGTCCCCGTCGTCCGCCCGAGATCAACATCGCCTCGTCCGGCGCGGGTACGCGGTATCCGAACATTTTCTCGTACTCCTCAGCAGGCGTCGACGGCGTCGCCGCCGAGCGCGTCCAATGGATCAGCCCACTCGATGACGCCGACCTCGCGGCATCCCCGTGATTCGATCACGAGGACCGTCGCTCCGGGCGGCAGGGGATCCTCCGACCAGGCGAGGAACGTCTCGGAGCCACCCCGGACCCGGACCAGTATCTCGCCGGGTCCGGCGGATCCACGTGTTCCGATGAGGACCTTCCCCGTACAGCCGATCACGGCTTCGTCCTGCGTCATCACCGGCCGTCCTCCTCGCGCTGGCCTCAGGATTCCGACGATAGCCCCAGTCGGGCCGCGCACCAACGGGCGGGATGTCACAGCACGCGCACAGACGCGGCCAGCTGCTCGGGCAGGGCTGCCGTGTGGGTCATCACGAGGCCGGAGACCGCACGGGTGAGGGCCACGTACAGCCGCCGCAGGCCCGTCCGCTCGTCCGGTTCGCCGTCGACCACCGCCCGCGGCTCGTCCAGCACCACGTAGTCGTACTCCAGGCCCTTGGCGAGCGAGGCCGGCACCAGGGTCAGCCGGGTCTCGCGGGTCGTCTCCTCGCCCGGCGCGAGGAATCCGATCCCGGCCGCGGTCAGCGCCTCGGCCAGCGCGGGGACCCGGGCATCGGCGGCGATCAGACCGGTCGAGCCCTCGTTGGCCAGCAACTCCGCGCAGGCGGAGACGACTTGGTCCGTGCTCTCGGTCGCGCGGACCTCGAAGAAGCCCGGGTTCTCCCGCACGGAGGCGACCGGGGTCAGGCCCGGCGCGATGTGCGGGAGCAGCCGGGAGGCGTACGTGATGACGTCGGTCGGCACGCGGAAACCGGCCGTCAGCTCCTCGATCACGCCGTCCTGTTTGCCCAGGTGCCCCAGTGCCTCGTCCCAACTCCGGGTCGCCCAGGGGGTCGTGCCCTGCGCCAGGTCGCCGAGGACGGTCGCGCTGCCGGTGCTGCAGCGGCGGCCCACCGCCCGGTACTGCATGGGGGAGAGGTCCTGCGCCTCGTCCAGGACCACATGGCCGAGCGAGTGCGTGCGCTGGATCAGGTCGGCGGCCTCGTCGATCAACACCGCGTCCGCGGCGGACCACTTGGCCGACTTCACGCTGCGGACCGGCTTGGCCCACAGGATCGTCCTCTGCTCGTCCTCGTCCAGGATCCCGGCCGCGTGCTCGTCCAGGAACTCCGGCTCGGTGAGCAGCCGCAGCACCAGTTTCGCCGGGTCGACGACGGGCCAGATCGCCTTCACGGCCGCCTTCACCGCGCTGTTGCGGGCCACCGCGTCCTGCACCCGGTCGTCCGGCGCCTCCCCGGCCCGCTCCATCTGCACCAGCACCGCGTGCGCGATCCGCTGCGGCAGCGCCTCGCGGGCGGCGCCGTACCGGATCTCCCGGTCCAGCAGCTGCCGGACCAGCTCCTCCAGTTCGTACGCGGGTACCCGCCAGCGCCGGGATCCGCGCACGACCACGACCGGTTCCGTCGGCGGGGTCACGTACGAGTACAGGGCCCGGCGCAGCACCTCGGCCAGCCGGGCGTCGCCCTTGATCACCGCGGCGGCGGCCTCGTCCGTGCCGCGCACCTCCACCTGTGCCACCAGGTCGTCCACGGTGGCCTGCTGCACGGACAGTTCGCCCAGCGCGGGCAGCACCTGCTCGATGTAGTGCAGGAAGGACTTGTTCGGGCCGATGACCAGGGTGCCGGTGCGGGCGAGGCGCTCGCGGTGCGCGTACAGCAGGTACGCCACCCGGTGCAGGCCGACGGCGGTCTTCCCGGTGCCGGGGCCGCCCTGCACGCAGACGGTGCCGCCGAGCCCGCTGCGGACGATCTCGTCCTGCTCCGGCTGGATGGTGGCGACGATGTCCCGCATCGGGCCGACGCGCGGCCGCTCGATCTCCCGCTGGAGCAGCTTGCTGGTGGTGGCCGCCTCGGCCGGGTCGGACAGCCGCTCGTCCTCGTACGCGGTCAGGTCCCCGCCGGTGTAGCCGAAGCGGCGGCGCAGCCCGATGTCCATCGGGTCCTTCTTGGACGCCCGGTAGAACGGCTGGGAGACCGGCGCGCGCCAGTCGATGACCATGGGGTCGCCGTCCGCGTCGTGCACATGCCGGCGCCCGATGTAGAACTGCTCGCCCGACGCCCCCTCGGCCCGGTCCTCGCCCGGGGCGTGCAGGTAGTCGAGGCGGCCGAAGAACAGCGGGGTGTCGCTGAGGTCGGCCAGCGCCTTGATGCGGTCGTCGATCTGGCGGCTGAGCACCGCCGCGTTGACCCAGTTCGCGGTGACGTCCCTGATGTCCAGCGCCTCCACGTCCTCCCGCATGGCACGCAGCGCGGCACGCGAGTCGGCGAGGTGCGAACGTTCCCGGGAGAGCGGGTCCCCGGCGGGGTCGATGGCCTGTTCCTGGGCGTACGTGGACAAGGGGGGTGCCTCCGGTGGGCCTGCTGCGGGCGGTACGACGGTGACGGTGTCGCCGCCGACGACGGTGCGGGTGACTCCGCTGTCGTGTACGACGGCGATGCCGTCCGGTTTCCGTCCGGGCGGCGGCTCTCCGGGAAGGAGGCGGGCAAGAGAGGAGATTTTAGTGAGGGAGTGGGGGGGAACGCCAATGGATATTCCTCGGGGAGCGACACGGCGCCCGGCGTCCCCGCCGGACCGGTGACGGGGGCTCGTGGCCTCAGCGCTCGCCCTTCCCGTCCCGCGGGCCGTAGCCGTACGCGCCGCCCTGTTCGCGGGGTTCGCCGGCGACGGAGACCGCCACCGGGGTGGTGCTGCTCGCCCCGGTCACGGTGAAGGAGCCGAAGACCCGGTCGTCGCCACGACGGTCCAGGGGGCACGGTGCCGCCCACACGTGAACACGACGCCCTCAGGCGCTGGGTGAGGATGCCCGTGCCCGGCATGTTCGCCCGCCCCCGTGCTCCGCACGGCCCCTAGGGGATACGGGCGGGCCGGACGCCGGGGTCGGGTCGGGGTCGGGTCCACCCGCGGGTGCAGACGGGGGCCGCTGGAATCGGACCCGTGGACCGATACCGCGAAGGGGCTCGGAGTTCCACCATGGAGTCATGAGCGCAGCAACCGTTTCCCCCTCCACTCCCCGCCCCCCGACCGGAGCCACGGCCGTGGACGGCGCCCCGCGCCACCTCCTGGGCAGCGCCCTGCGCGCGCTGAAGGTGTTCGCGGAGGCGGCGTTCGGCGTCGTCATCCTCGGCGAGTACGGCGAGGAAGCGGGCATACGCCGGGTGTGACGGCACCGCCTCCCACCCGGCCCTCCCGTCAGCCCTCCGTCTCGGACCGGCCCTCCGACTCCGTGAGGATCTCGTCCGCGTCCATGATCCGGTAGGCGTAGCCCTGTTCGGCCAGGAAGCGCTGGCGGTGGGCGGCGAAGTCCTGGTCGATGGTGTCGCGGGCCACGACCGAGTAGAAGTGGGCCTGGTGGCCGTCGGCCTTGGGCCGCAGCACCCGGCCGAGCCGCTGGGCCTCCTCCTGCCGGGAGCCGAAGGTGCCGGACACCTGGACGGCGACCGTGGCCTCGGGCAGGTCGATGGAGAAGTTCGCGACCTTGGACACCACCAGCACGTTGATCTCGCCCTCGCGGAAGGCGTCGAAGAGCTTCTCGCGCTGGGCGTTGGAGGTCTCGCCCTTGATGACCGGGGCGTTCAAGTGCTCGCCCAGCTCGTCTAGCTGGTCGATGTACTGGCCGATCACCAGGATCTGCTGGCCCGCGAACCGGCGGACGATCGCCTCCGTCACCTTCCGCTTGGTGTCCGTGGTGGCACAGAAGCGGTACTTCTCCTCCGTCTCGGCCGTCGCGTACGCCAGCCGTTCCGACTCCGTCAGGTTCACCCGGACCTCGACGCAGTCGGCGGGCGCGATATAGCCCTGCGCCTCGATCTCCTTCCAGGGCGCGTCGAAGCGCTTGGGCCCGATCAGGGAGAACACGTCCGACTCACGGCCGTCCTCGCGCACCAGAGTCGCGGTCAGCCCCAGCCTCCGCCGTGCCTGGAGATCGGCGGTGAACTTGAAGACGGGAGCGGGCAGCAGATGTACCTCGTCGTAGACGATCAGTCCCCAGTCCCGGGAGTCGAACAGCTCCAGGTGCGGATAGACGCCCTTCCGCTTGGTCGTCAGCACCTGGTAGGTGGCGATGGTGACCGGGCGGATCTCCTTGCGGGTCCCGCTGTACTCGCCGATCTCGTCCTCGGTCAGCGAGGTCCGCTTCACCAGCTCGTGCTTCCACTGCCGGGCGGAGACGGTGTTGGTCACCAGGATCAGCGTGGTCGACTTCGCCTCCGCCATGGAGGCGGCGCCCACCAGCGTCTTGCCCGCGCCACAGGGCAGCACGACGACGCCGCTGCCGCCGTGCCAGAAGTTCTCCACGGCCTGCTTCTGGTACGGCCGCAGGGTCCAGCCGTCCTCGTGCAGGTCGATGGAGTGCGCCTCGCCGTCCACGTAGCCCGCGAGGTCCTCGGCCGGCCAGCCGAGCTTGAGCAGCGTCTGCTTGATCTGCCCGCGCTCGGAGGGGTGCACCACCACGGTGTCCGGGTCGATCCGCGCGCCGACCAGCGGGGTGATCCGCTTGGACTTCAGGACCTCCTCCAGGACCGGCCGGTCGGTGGTCGTCAGGACCAGCCCGTGCGCGGGGTGCTTGGAGAGGGTGAGGCGGCCGTAGCGGTCCATCGTCTCGGCGATGTCCACGAGCAGCGCGTGCGGCACCGGGTACCGGCTGTGCTCCACCAGCGCGTCCACGACCTGCTCCGCGTCGTGCCCCGCGGCCCGCGCGTTCCACAGCCCGAGCGGTGTCACCCGATAGGTGTGGATGTGCTCGGGCGCCCGCTCCAGCTCGGCGAACGGCGCGATGGCCCGACGGCAGTCGTCGGCCCGCTCGTGGTCGACCTCCAGGAGCAGGGTCTTGTCGGACTGGACGATCAGTGGACCATTCACGCGCGGCACACCCTTTCCACAACGGCCTTCACCGGGACCAAACCTCCAGTGTGCCCCATCCGGGGGCGGTCGCGGCGGGGCGCGGGCCGGCGGGACCGTCCCCGCTCACTCCTCGGCGAGCTCGGCGACCCCGGTGATGCGGTGCAGCGGGTAGGTGCGGACCTCGTCCGCCGTGTGGTCGTAGGCCGTCACGAAGCCGCCCTCCACGCGGATCGGGGCGATGACACGCTGGCTGGCGGCGCCCTCGGCGTTGACGTAGCCGATCCACAGGGACTCACCGGTGAGGACGGCGGCCTGCACGGTGGCCAGGGTCTCGGCGGAGGAGGTGCGGGGCAGTTCGCCGGCCGCCGGGTCGGTGCCGGCGGGCTTGCGGGGGGCCGTGGCGGCCAGGTCGCCGGCCCGGATCGCGCGGATCGCGGCGGACAGGAGCGTGCCGTCGGGCGGCGGCGGGCCGTCGGGTACCGGCTCGGGCGCGGTCCGGGGCGGGGTGCGGTGGGCGTGCACCCGGGTGATCAGCACGTCGCCCTCGGCGGATTCGGCGGCGGGCGCGAAGCCCATCGCGCGCAGGCCCTCCAGCAGGGCGGCCGGGTCGGACTGGGCGGCCAGCACGGTCGGGGCGAGCCGGCGCAGGCGCAGGGCGGTGGCGCGCTTGTCGGCGAGGATCTCGTTCAGCAGGGCGTCGTCGTCGCAGCGGACGTACGCCGAGGCGGCGCCGATCCGCAGATGGCCGTGCTTGCGGGCCACGTCGTCGATCAGGTAGGCGAGCGGCTGCGGGATCGGGGTGCGCGAGTGCCGGGCGAGGAAGTCGTGCAGGTCGGCGGCGGTCCGCCCGGCGTCCAGGGCCCGGCGCACCGACCCCGGTGTGAACCGGTAGACCGTCGCACCACCCTTCGACTCGACGTCCGCGAGCACCCCGAGCATCTCCGCGAGCGGCCGCTCCAACGGCCCCGGCGCGACCGCCGTCAGATCGGCCTGGAGGAGCACGTGGTCGAGGGGCTCGGGCAGGAGGGGGGCGAGGAGCCGGGCGGCGGTGGCGGTGGCGACGGCCTGCTCGGCCGGGGTGAGGGGAGCGGGGGACGCGGTGGCGGCCGGGACGGTGGTGCTCGGGGCCGTCGCCGGGGCGGATGCGTGGTGGTGATGGACGGGGAGCTTGTCCCCGGGGCCACCCGGTTCACCCGCACCGGCCGGGCCGCCCGCGCTGCCTCCGGAGGCGACGCCGGCCGAGTCGGTCAGTGCGGCCGCGGCGGTCAGGTCACCCCTCTCAGCCCTCTCACCCGGCCCGCCCGGACCCACCGCCCCCGGCGTCCCCAGCAGCGCCCTGCCATGGGTGGACAGCGCGCCGCGCCCCGTCACGCCGAGGAGTTCCGCCTCCGTGAGGGTCCACCGGGCGAGGCGGGTGCGGAGGTCCTCGGCGGGGGTGTCCTTGCCGGGGCGGGGGGTGCCCGCGGCGCCCCGCAGGGGGCGTTCCCAGTGGAGGCGGGTCAGGACCGCCTCCGGGGCGGGCGCGGCGCCCGCCGGGAGTCCGGACAGCAGGGTCAGGACCCGGTGCCGTACCTCGGGCGCGGCCGAGCGGTCCAGGCCGGGGCCGAGCGCGGAGAGGGTGCGGTCCTTCGCGTCCCGGCCGCCGACGAGGCCCGGCGCCCGGGTCGCCGCCAGCCAGGCCCCGGCGAGCAGCGCCCAGCGCTCGGCCGGGGGACGCTCGAGCCACTCGTCGTAGAAGGGGGTGGCGGCGTACCGCTCGTCGGCCTCGCCGTCGGAGGCCAGCAGGCCCGCCGCGTAGGCCAGTTCGACCCAGAACGCGGCGACCGGTTCGGGCACGTCCAGGGCGACGGCGGTCCGCTTGAGATCGCGCACGCTGAGCCCGCCGGCCCGCAGCACCGCGGGGCCGCCCTCGTCCCAGTCCTTCAGCAGCTCCTCGACCGTGGCGAGCGCGGTGTACGCCTGGCCGGCCGCCGTGGCGTCCACACCCTGTGGACGGTGGTTCGCGGCCGGCTCCACCGCGGGCGGCAGCGGCTCGGGCTCCCGGTGGGCGCGGCCCGCGCGCAGATGCAGGGCCACCTCGCGGGGCAGCACGACGGTGCCGGGAGCCGTCGGCAGCAGCAGGCCCCGGTCCAGCAGCCAGCGCAGATGGGCGGCCGGTTCCGGGGTGACCTGCCCGTACGGCGGCCCCCACACCAGCCGGGACAGCACCTCCAGGGCACCCTCCGGCGCCCCGGAGAGCAGCTCGGCCATCTTCCTGCGATGGGTGAACAGCGCGGTCAGCGCGGTCACCGCCGACACCGAGTCATGGGTCGAGGCCAGCCCCGCCGTGGTCACGATCTCCTGGATCCGCCCCGGGGACATGCCCGAGGTGGCCTCGTGCACGGCGGGTCCGAGCCCGGTCGGCGAGGGGTGCTGCGGGGACGGAGCGAGCAGCTCGCGGGCGGTGCGCACCAGGCGCAGCCGCTCGTCGTCGCCCCACACCAGGGCCTGTTCGCGCAGGGTGGCGAGGGCGCGGGGGAGCGCGGCGGCCACCGTCTCGTCCCCGGCGTCCCCGGCCATCAGCCCGAGCAGGGCGGTGCCGGAGGCCGGGTCCGGGGCCACGGCCAGCGCCTCGGCGGTCTGCAGCGCGAAGCGGTCCAGCCGTTCCAGGGCCCGCAGCACCGAGGCCCGGGTGCCGGCCCGGGTGGCCAGCTGGGTCAGATCGGTGGGCACGGGCGTGATGAGGTCCGGGCGGCTGCGCAGCAGCGCGGCCAGGGAGGCGTCGTCCCTGGCGCGGAGCGCCTCCGCGAGGGACCGAGGGGCTGGGTTGGCCTCTTGGCTCATCCGGCCAACGGTAGCGGGTTACCCCCGGCGGTTCAGCCGTGGCGGGCGGGGCCCCGCTCTGCGCTACCGTCCTCACGGGGTTTCAGTCGGCGTCACCCCGGAGGGATTCCGTGGGCATCGAAAGCGACAAGGTCGTCTACGAGTACCTGAGCCGCGTCGGGGACATCGCGTCGCAGCGGCAGCTGCCGTCGTCCGCGCGCATGCGGCTGGTCTCGGAGCTGCGCAACGAGATCGACCGCGACCGGGCCAGAGCGACGGTGGACAGTCCCGACGCGGTCCGTCGCATCCTGGACCGCCTGGGCACCCCCGACGAGGTGGTGGAGGCCGCGGGCGGCACCGGGCCCGCGGGCGGCGCGGGCCGTCCGTCCACCGCCGTGCCGGCGCAGCCCGTACCCCGCGAGCGGGAGCCGGAGCTCGCGTCGCCGGCCGACGAGCGGCCGCGGGGCCTGCGCCGGGTGGTACCCCGGCCGCGTTCCACCGGGTCCCGGCCCGAGCCGTCCGTGCCCCGGGACGCGCCGCCGCCCGCCGCCGGGCACGAACTGTGGGAAGCCGCGTCGGCGCCCGACTGGTGGCGTACCGCCGGTGGTCCCTTCGGCGGCGCCGGGAACAGCCCCTTCCTGGACACCGACCCGGTGCCCGGCTTCGTCGGCGGGGTGGAGATCCCGGACCTGCTCCGCCGCCCGCCGCACGAGATCGAGAAGGAGAAGCGGGAGAGGGAGGAGAAGGCGGAGAAGGAGAAGGCGGCGCAGGCCGCTCCGGCCGCCCCCGCCCGGCGCTTCGGTCTGTTCCCGCGCCGTGCCCCGGCGCCCGCCCCGGCCCCGGACCAGGCTCCCGGCACCGTGCCGGACGCCGAGGCCGCCGTCCCGGCCCGCCGTCTCCTGCCCGGTCCGGCCGCCGGCTGGTCCAACCCGTTCCTGCTGCTGGCCGCCGCCGCACTGGTCGCCGGGGCGGTGCTCGGCAACTGGTTCGCGCTGCTCGCGGGCTGGGCGATGGCCTACACCTCCCGGCGGCTGAGCCCGTCCGAGAGCAAGTGGGCCGTGCTCGTGCTGCCCGGCACCGCGGTCGTGGCGGGCCTGGTGTGGCTGTGGGGACGGCAGAGCGGCCGCTGGGGCGACCCGATCGCCCAGGGGCAGATGAACGACGCCGTCGCCCAGACCTGGCCCTGGGTGGTGCGGGGCGCGGCCGTCGCCTCGGCGCTCTACGTGGTGTGGCGCTCGCAGCGCCGGAGCTGACGTCCGCGGGGCGCCGGCCGGACGCGGGCGCGGGCCCCGCCGGGCCCGCCTGGCACCATGTCCCCCATGGCCTCCCTCACCGTCGGCTTCGACCTCGACATGACCCTCATCGACTCCCGGCCGGGCATCCGCGCGTGCTACGTGGCGCTGGCGGAGCGCACGGGGACGTACATCGACGCCGACCTGGCGATAACCCGGCTCGGCCCGCCGCTGGCGGAGGAGCTGGTGAACTGGTTCCCGGCCGAGCGGGTGGCCGAGGCGGCCGACCTGTACCGGGAGATGTACCCGTCCACGGCCGTCGCCGCGACCCCCGCCATGGCGGGCGCCCGCGAGGCCATGGCGGCGGTGCGCGCGGCCGGCGGCCGGACCATGGTGGTCACCGCGAAGTACGAGCCGAACGCGAAGCTGCACCTGTCCCATCTGGGCATCGAGCCGGACGTGGTCGTGGGCGACCTGTGGGCCGAGCAGAAGGCGCAGGCGCTGCGCGAGTACGGCGCGGGTGTGTACGTCGGCGACCACACCGGTGACGTGCGCGGGGCGCGTACGGCGGGCGCGCTGTCGGTCGCGGTGGCGACCGGGCCGTGCCCCGCGGACGAGCTGCGCGCGGCCGGAGCGGACGTCGTCCTGGACGATCTGTCCGCTTTTCCGGCGTGGCTGGCCGATTACCGCCCCTGACCGAGCCGGGTCCGACGGCCCTCGGGACCGGCCGCGGGCCCGCTCGCTACCGGGACGCCGCGGCGCTCCTCGCCTGCCGCCGGCCGGCCGCGATCGACCGCAGCACCCCCGCGCCGGCGATCAGGAAGCCGACGCCCATGAGCATGCACAGTCCGTACATGTAGGTCGGAAACGGCTTGGTTCCGAGGAACAGCGGGACCAACGTGACCAGGGTGGCCAGGGCCCCGACGAAGAACACGATGGCGCCGGCACGGATCAGTCCGTCGCCGGGCCCGGCGGAATTCGCTTGGGTTTTGTCACGCACCGGACCAGGGTAGTTCCTGCGCGAGAGAACGACCGGGGGACGTCTTGTCACCGGGTCCAGCACCATTAGCCTTGATGACAGCGGGTCACGGCCGACCCGCTCCAGTGCTATCCAGAGCCGTTTCCGAGCAGTTTTCCCGACGAGTACGAGGACGAGGACAGACGTGCCTACCGGCAAGGTCAAGTGGTTCAACAGCGAGAAGGGCTTCGGCTTTCTCTCCCGCGACGACGGCGGTGACGTCTTCGTCCATTCCTCGGTTCTCCCCGCCGGAGTCGACGTGCTCAAGCCGGGACAGCGTGTGGAGTTCGGCGTGGTCGCCGGACAGCGCGGCGACCAGGCGCTCTCGGTGGTCGTGCTCGACCCGACGCCCTCCGTGGCCGCCGCCCAGCGCAAGAAGCCCGACGAGCTGGCCTCGATCGTGCAGGACCTGACGACCCTCCTCGAGAACATCACCCCGATGCTGGAGAAGGGCCGCTACCCGGAGAAGGCCTCCGGCAAGAAGATCGCCGGGCTGCTCCGCGCGGTCGCCGACCAGCTGGACGTCTGACCGCGCCCGCTCGTCCGGGCTCCGGTCAGGGAAAGGCGAGCGCGTCCGGGCCGAGGGGTGGCACCAGCCCCTCGGCCGCGGCCCGGGTGAGCAGCCCGCGGACCGCCGCGTAGCCGTCCTCGCCGAGGTCGGCGGTGAACTCGTTGACGTACAGCCCGATGTGCCGGTCGGCCACCGCCGGGTCCATCTCCTGGGCGTGCGCCATGACATACGGCCGGGAGACCTCGGGCGCGTCCCAGGCGGCCCGTACGGAGGCGCGCACGGAGTCGGCGAGCCCCTTCAGCGTCCCGGCGCCCAGCGACCGCTTGGCCACGATCGCGCCCAGCGGGATCGGCAGCCCGGTCGTCCGCTCCCAGTGCTCGCCCATGTCGGCGAGCTTGTGCAGCCCGTAGTTCTGGTAGGTGAAGCGGGCCTCGTGGATCACCAGACCCGCGTCCACCTTGCCGTCCCGCACGGCCGGCATGATCTCGTGGAACGGCATGACCACGATCTCGCCGACCCCGGGGACGGCGTCCGCGGCCCACAGCCGGAACAGCAGGTACGCCGTCGACTTCTCGCTGGGCACCGCGACCGTACGGCCCGTCAGGTCGGCACCGGCCTCCCGCGTGAGCACCAGCGGCCCGCAGCCCCTGCCGAGCGCGCCGCCGCAGGGCAGCAGCGCGTACTCGTCGAGGATGTACGGCAGGACGGCGTACGACACCTTCAGCACGTCGAACTCGCCGCGCTCGGCCATGCCGTTGGTGATGTCGATGTCGGCGAAGGTCACGTCCAGCGCACGGGCGCCGGGGACGCGGCCGTGGGCGAGGGCGTCGAAGACGAAGGTGTCGTTGGGGCAGGGCGAGTACGCGATCTGCAAGGGCTCACTGGTCATACCGGTTTCCAACTCTCCAGTGCGGGCGCGAACTTCCCGAACGCCGCGGTGAGGGCGGCGAGGGCGTCGCCGATGCGCCAGGCGGCGCGGTCGCGCGGGCCGACCGGGTTGGAGATCGCGCGGATCTCCAGCACCGGGGCGCCCTGGGCGGCGGCGGCCTCGGCGACACCGAAGCCCTCCATGCCCTCGGCGAGCGCGCGGGGGTGCCGGGCGCGCAGCGTGGCGGCGCGGTCGGCGGTGCCGGTCATGGTGGACACGGTCAGGACCGTGCCGGTGCGGGCGCCGGTGGCCTCGGCCACGGCCCGTACGAGTGATTCCGGCGGGCGATGGGTGACGGTCCCGAATCCCAGCTCGGTGACCGGGAGGAAGCCGTCGGCGGTCTCGGCGCCCAGGTCGGCGACGGTGATCGCGTCGGCGACGACGAGTGAGCCGAGCGCGGCCCCGGGCGCGAACCCGCCGCCGATCCCGGCCGAGACGACCAGGTCGTAGGGGGCGCCGGCGAGCGCGGCCGCGGTGAGCGCGGCGCCGGTGGACGCGGCGGCCCGCGCGGGCCCGACCCCGGCGGCGAGCAGATCGATCACGGCACCGGTGCGAGGGCGGCCGGCCCCGGCGGCCGTACGGATCAGCACCGCACCCGGCAGCCGTACCTCTTCCCCCGGCTCGGGGAACGCCTCCGCCACCGCGTCCCGTTCGGCCGGGACCGCGGTGGCGACGAGGACTCGTGCGGACGTCTTGATCAGGCCTTCTTCAGCTTGAAGGACCACACACCCTTGGTCGGGTTGGAGCCCATCTGGATCACCAGCGTGTTGGAGTCGCCGCCGGTGCCGTACTGCTCGTTGAAGAACGCGTTGCCCGGCAGGGTGCGGTACGTCTCCTTGCTCAGGCTGGTGAAGGGGCGGCCGTTGACCAGCACGGCCCAGCCGGCGTCCGCGATCTTCGGGTCGACACCGATCCGGATGGTCGAGTCCTCGCCGACCGAGATCGCCTTCGCGTCGCCGGTCTTCTTGGCGCAGGCGGCGAGGGCCTTGGCGTCGAGCGCGTTGCCGTCGTTGTAGCAGACCGCCTCGGAGTGCACCGAGTCCCGGCCGACGGTGATCGTCGCGGTGGGCGTCGGCTTGTCACAGGCGGACAGGACGAGCAGTCCGGCGGCAACGGCGCCGGCAGCGGCGACGGCGCGGCGGCGCCGCACAACGCGGTGTACTTCAGCGGCTTCGCCGCGGGGCAGCGTGGTCATGGCCGAAAGATTATCGGTCGCCCGGAGTCGTCCGCCCACGCGGGGTGCGGCGTGCCCGGTTCGTTACGCCAGTCGTGTCCGCGACAACCGAAGCATGTCCGGTTCGTCATGTCACCTGCCCCTTTACGACGTCGTCCCGTCACGTGCGGCATCGGCCCGGTACGGCGGAGCGTCCGCTCATGCCACCCGGGCTCGGGGCCGCCCGCCGTACCGGGCGGAGGCGATCAGTCCGCGCAGGGTGCTCAGCCAGCCCACGGCCACGAACGCGGCACCGGCCAGCAGTCCCACCGTGCCGTTGAGCGGCATCACGATGCCGACCGCGCCGCCGAACACCCACGCCATCTGGAGCAGCGTCTCGGAGCGGGCGAAGGCCGAGCTGCGCACCAGCTCCGGCACGTCCCGCTGGATCAGCGCGTCCAGTGCCAGCTTGGCCAGCGCCTGCGCGAACCCGGCGACCGCCGCCAGGCAGGTCACCAGGACGGCCCCGAAGAACGCCGCGGCCACGATCGCCATGCCCAGCGCCGCCGCGACGACGGTCACGATGATGATCTCCGGCGCCCGTGATCTGAGCCACGCGCCCACCGCCGTGCCCAGCGCGTTGCCGGTGCCGGCCGCGACGCCCACCAGGCCCAGCGAGACCACCGCGCTCTGGCCGCTGAGCGGATGCTCGCGCAGCAGGAAGGCGAGGAAGAAGATCAGGAAGCCGGACAGGCACCGCAGGGCCGCGTTGGCGCCGAGGGCGTGGGTCACGGCGGGCCCGACCTCGCGCAGCCCGGGTCGCTTCACCTTGGTCCGCGGCAGCCGCCTCTCCTCGGCGGCGAGCAGCGCCACGGCCTCGCCGCGGGCCGAGTCCACCTTGGGCGGCAGCGAGAAGGACAGCACCGTGCCGGCCACGAAGATCACGAAGGCGCCGTAGAGCGGCCAGGGGTCGCCGAGCCGGTGCAGTCCCGCCGCGATCGGCGCGGCCACCCCGGTGGCCAGCAGCCCGGCCAGGGTCACCCGGGAGTTGGCCTTCACCAGCGAGAACAGGGGTGGCAGCAGCCGCGGTACGACGGCGCTGCGCACCACCCCGTACGCCTTGGACGCCACCAGCACGCCCAGCGCCGCTGGATACAGTTCCATACTCCCGGTCGCCACCGCGCCCGAGATCAGCAGTGCGAGCAGCGCCCGCGCCAGCATGGCCGCCGCCATCGCGGCCCGGCGCCCGTGCGGGATCCGGTCGAGCAGCGGGCCGACGACCGGGGCGAGGACGGTGAACGGCGCCATGGTGATCGCCAGGTACAGCGCGACCCGCCCGCGCGCCTCGTCGGTCGGCACGGAGAAGAAGACGGTGGAGGCGAGGGCCACGGTGATCATGACGTCCCCGGCGCCGTTCACCGCGTGCAGTTCGATCAGCTTGCCGAGGCCCGACTCGCCCGCGCCGTGCGCGTGCGTCGCCCGGCGGATGCCGCGCGCGGCGCCGGTGACGGGGGAGTGCAGGGCACGCCCGACGGACCGGGCGGCACCGCCCACCCGGCGCGCACCGCCCCCCCGAACCCCACGCCTGTCCGCGGTTGCCACGAGGTTCATAGTGCCCCGAGATGCCGCCGGATAGTGCGGATACGGCACGTATGGCGGCGAACCGCGCCCGCCGGCCGGGCGGGAGGGGCGGTCGGAGTGGGGGAGAATGCCGCCGAGCGGCAATGAATCCTGTTCGGTGTAGCGTGCGTATCTCAGCCATAACGCAGAATGGATGGCAGAGGTGCGCCCGAGCGCGCGGATGATGCAGACGTCGATGCGGTCCTGAGGTCCGCTCCGTCGGCCAACCCGCCTAAGGCAGCCGCCTTGACGAGACGGCGTAGGAGAGAAGCGATACCTGTGAGCGCAGCGACAACGCGAAGCCGCACCCCCGACCGCCTGTGCGCCGAGGCGGTCGACCTCGCCCGTGCCGCCGCGGAGGAGGCGGCCGCGCCCGGTGTGGTCGGCGAGCACTCCGGCCTCCTGTCCGAGGGCGACCGTGTTGTCACGCACTTCTTCGAGTGCAAGGAACTGGGCTACCGGGGCTGGCGCTGGGCCGTGACCGTGGCCCGCGCCTCCCGCGCCAAGGTCGTCACGCTGGACGAGGTGGTGCTGCTCCCCGGCCCCGACGCGCTGCTCGCGCCGGAGTGGGTGCCGTGGAGCGAGCGGCTGCGCCCCGGCGACCTCGGCCCCGGTGATCTGCTCCCGACCGACCAGGACGACCTGCGGCTGGAGCCGGGCTACACCGGTGAGGACCGGCCGCCGGCCGACTCGGCGGTGTCCGAGGAGCTGACGGAGCTGGCGGAGGCCGAGGACGCGGACGTCAGCCCGGGTGCCCCGGCCGTCCAGCAGACGGTGCCCGCCCGGGGCTCCATCGCCTCCGTGGCCGAGGAACTGGGCATGCGCAGGGCGCGTGTGCTGTCCCGTTACGGCCTGCACAGCGCGGCCGACCGCTGGGAGGAGGCGTTCGGACCGCGGACGCCGATGGCCCAGGCGGCTCCGGCCACGTGTCTGACCTGTGGCTTTCTCGCGCCCATCGGCGGCTCCCTGGGCCAGGCGTTCGGTGTGTGCGCCAACCAGTTCGCCCCGGCGGACGGCCGGGTGGTCTCCCTCGCCTACGGCTGTGGCGGCCACTCCGAGGCGGCGGTCATGCCCAAGCCCCCGCAGCCGGCCGCGCCGGTCATCGACGAGACCCGGGTGGAGCCCTTCCCGCTGCACCCCGCCCGCGATTCCGGCTCGGTCCCGGAGACGACGGACGAGGAGACCGCGGAACTGGGCCACTCGTGACCCTCGTCCGCCCCGCTCGGGACCCGGACCTTCCCGGTTTCCTCTCCCTGGCGGCCGAGGTGGAGCACTGGTTCGGCCCGATGGTGGACGACCCCGGTTTCACCGAGGCCGTGCGGCGCGGTGTCGGTCGCGGCACGGCGCTGGTGGCGGAGGCCGCGTCCGGGGATCTCCTGGGCGCCCTCCTCTTCGGCGGCAACCCCCCTGTGCACACGGTGCACTGGCTGGTCGTCACGGAACGGGCCCGGGGCACGGGCGTGGGCCGCGCGCTGCTGGCCGACGCGATCCACCGGTTCGTCCGGCCCCCGGCCACCGTCGAGGTGGTCACCTTCGGCCCGGACCACCCCGGCGCGGTGACCAGCGGCGCCCGCGTCTTCTACGAGAGCCTCGCCTTCACCCCGGCCGAACCGGCCGGCCCTGGGCCGGAGGGCGGTTCCCGGCAGGTGTACCGACGGCTGCTGCCCTGATGCCGGACGTTCGCCGAGGGGTTCTCGCGGGAGCGGCCGGGCCGGAGTGACGCGCACCGCCCGGTGCCCCGGGCCCCCTCGCCCCCGGCGCCCGCCTCGGCCACGGTGGCCGAGCGCGTGGGCGGGCGGGAAACCGGGATGTCGGCGCCGCGCTGTACCTTCTTCCTCACGTCGACGAGGAGTGTGAACGTGAGCAGCAAGTACGTGCGGCCGGCGGCCGAGGGCGCCGATCCCTTCGGGACGGCCCGGCTGCGTCGCGGTGTCATCGACGCCTGGGCCACCAGCCCCGCGCGCTTCCGTGAGGACGCCAACGCCGAGGAGGACCTCGTGCTGGGCGGCTACCGGGACCGGCTGGTGATCGAGCTGGCGCAGAACGCCGCCGACGCCGCCGCGCGCGCCCATGTGCCGGGCCGCCTGCGCCTCACCCTCCGCGACGGCGTGCTGATCGCGGCCAACACCGGCGCCCCCCTGGACGCGACCGGCGTCGAGTCGCTGTCCACGCTGCGCGCCTCCGCCAAGCGCGACGCCGACTCCGCCCACGGCGCCGTGGGCCGTTTCGGCGTCGGCTTCGCCGCCGTCCTCTCGGTCACCGACGAGCCCGCCCTCGTCGGCCGCCACGGCGGCGTCCGCTGGTCCCTCGCCGAGTCGCGCGAGCTGGCCGCCGACGCCGCCCGGCACAGCCCCGGACTCGGCGACGAGGTCCGGCGCCGCGCGGGCCATGTGCCGCTGCTCCGGCTGCCCTTCGCCGCCGAGGGCACCGCCCCCGATCCGTACGACACCGCCGTCATCCTGCCGCTGCGCGACGCGGCCGCCGCCGACCTCGCCGAGCGTCTGCTCGACGCCGTGGACGACGCGCTCCTCCTCACCCTCCCGGGACTCGAGGAGGTCGTCATCGAGACCGGCGACGACGCGCCCCGCACCCTGCGCCGGCACGCCGAGGGCGCCGTCACCGTCGTGGTGGACTCGCGGGAGGGCACGACCCGCTGGCGCACCGCCTCCGCGCACGGCCCGCTCGCCCGGGAACTGCTCGCCGACCGGCCGGTGGAGGAGCGGCTGCGGCCCCACTGGTCGGTGACCTGGGCCGTGCCGACCGACGAGCTGGGCCGCCCGGTGCGGCCCCGCACGGCCCCCGTCGTGCACGCCCCCACCCCCAGCGACGAACCCCTCGGCGTCCCCGCCCTCCTCATCGCCTCCTTCCCCCTCGACACCACCCGTCGGCACACCGCGCCCGGCCCGCTCACCGACTTCCTGGTGCAGCGCGCGGCCGACGCGTACACCGAACTGCTCGCCGGATGGCGCCCGGTGACCGAGGCCGCCGTCGACCTGGTACCCGGGCCGCTGGGCAAGGGCGAGCTGGACGGCGCGCTGCGCCAGGCCCTGCTGGAGCGGCTGCCGCGCACCGCGTTCCTGCCGCCCGCGCTGCCCGGCGAGGGCGGCGAGGACGAGCTGCCGCAGGCCCTGCGGCCCCGGGACGCGGAGATCGTGGAGGGCGCGGGCGCCGAGACCGTGCGGGTGCTCGCCGAGGTGCTGCCCACCCTGCTGCCCGCCGGTCTGGAGCGCCGCGCCGAGCTGCGCACCCTCGGCGTCGCCCGCCTCCCGCTCGCCGACGCCGTCGACCGGCTCGCGGGCCTGGAGAAGGAACCCGACTGGTGGTGGCGGCTCTACGACAGCCTCGCCGGGGTGGACGTCGAGCGGCTCTCGGGGCTGCCGGTGCCGCTCGCGGACGGCAGGACCACCATCGGCCCGCGCCAGGTGCTGCTGCCCACGCCCGACGGGGCCCGTATCGACGCGGACGTGCTCGCCCGGCTCGGCCTGAAGGTCGCCCACGAGGACGCCGCCCATCCGCTGCTGGAGAAGCTGGGCGCGCTGCCCGCCACCCCGCGCGCGGTGCTCACCACCCCCCAGGTGCGGGCCGCCGTCGCCGCCTCCCTGGACGACGGGGGCGCCCTCGGCTGGGAGGAGGACGCCCCCGACGCGGAGGAACTCGCCGACACCGTCCTCGGTCTGGTGCGGGACGCGGGCCTGGAGCCCGGCGACGAGCCCTGGCTGGGCGCCCTGGCGCTGCCGGACGAGGACGGCGAACTCGCCCCCGCCGGCGAGCTGGTGTTCCCCGGCAGCCCCTTCGCCCGGGTGATCCGCGAGGGCGAACTCGCCTCCGTCGAGCAGGAACTGGCGGACAAGTGGGGCGAACAGCCGCTGACCGCCTGCGGGGTGCTCGCCACCTTCGCCCTGGTGCGCGCCACCGACGTCGTCCTCGACCCGGACGAACTGGAGCCCCGCGAGGGCGACTTCGCCGAACCCGACGACGCCGGACTGCTGGACGCCGTGGACGTGTGGTGCGAGGACGTCCTCGACCGGTTCCCGGACAGCCCCGTACCCCCGGTCGCCACCGAACTCGTCGCCGTCCGTGACCTCGACCTCGTGGACGACGACCACTGGCCCGAGGCGCTCTCCCTGCTCGCCCGCCCGCCGCTGCGCGACGCCCTCACCCAGCCGGTGCGCGTCCTGCTGCCCGACGGCACCCACGAGGTCGTACGGCCGTACACCGCCTGGTGGCTGCGCGGTCACCCGGTGCTGGACGGCCGGCGCCCCGCGGGCCTGCTCGCCGCGGGCGGCGACCCGCTGCTGCGCGGCCTGTACGACGAGGCCGACGCCACCGGGTTCGAGGACGAGCAGGTGCTGCGCGCCCTCGGCGTCCGGACCTCGGTGGGCGCGCTGCTGGACGAGCCCGGCGGCGCCGCCGAACTCCTGGACCGGCTCGCCGATCCGGACCGCCCGGTCACCGGTGCCCAACTGCACGGCCTTTACGGCATGTTGGCCGATGTAGACCCGGAACAGGTCACCCTGCCGGACGAGTTGCGGGCCGTGGCCGACGGGCGAGCGACGGTGGTGGACGCCGCCGAGGCCGTGGTCGTCGACTCCCCGGATCTGCTGCCCTTCACCTCCGGTGTGCCTCTGCTGCCCGTACGGCCCTCCCGTGCCGCCGAGTTGGCCGAGCTGTTCCAGGTGCGGCGGCTCAGCGAGTCCGTGACCGGCGCGGTGCACTCCGAGGGCGTCGAGCACGACGTACCGGACCCGGTGCGGGTGCTCCTCGGCCCGCGCACCCCCGGGACGTACGTCGAGCACGACGAACTGGTCGTGGACGGCGTGGAGATCGACTGGCGGCTCACCGACGACGGGGTGCTGCACGCGGCCACCCTGGAGGGCGTGGCCGCCGGGCTCGCCTGGGCGGCACGGCAGTGGCCGCGCCGCTTCGAGGTCGCCGCCCTGCTGGAGGACCCGTCCCGGACGGAGGAACTGGCGCGGGACCGCTGGTTCGACTGATCTCCAGACGTCTCTCACGAAACACACAAGTTCCGTACAACCGTTCCCCTGCGTGCCTCGTCTGATCTTCCGGAGTCGTCCGACTCCCCATCTACTTCGTACGCAGGGGAACCGCACATGCGTATTCGTGCCACCGTGGCCGCCGTCTCCGGCGCCCTGGCCCTCTCCGCCCTCGCCCTGCCCGCGGCACACGCCGCCGGGCAGGAGCGGGTGCCCGCGGGGAACTCCGCGAGCAAGGCCGCCCACGCCGCCCGGCACCCGGGCCGCGCGACCTTCGCCGTCGCCGCCTCGGGCACGCCCTACAAGCTGAACGCCACCTTCTCCGCGGTGAAGGTGAACAACGGCAGGAACATCGCCGCCGGCACCACCAAGCTCGTCAAGGTGCCCGTCTCCTTCACGCTGACGCACGGCGCCGAGGTCGGCATCCACGCCAAGGACTTCGTCGCGGCCGTCGAGCTGTACCGCGGCGCCTCCTTCGACGACTCGATCTACTACTTCGACAGCGCGGTCTCGGCCTGCACGGACACCTCCACCACGGTGGCCTCCTGCAAGTCCACCGTGACCATCGACCCGACCCAGCTGCTCAGCGAGGACGCCGGCAGCTGGAAGGCCGCCGCCTACGCCGTCGCGTTCAACGGCCAGAACCCCACCAAGCCGGCCGACATGACCAAGGTGGGCGTGGCCGTCAAGGACCCGACCAACTCCTACCGCCTCCAGCGCTGGGCGACCCTGAACGCCGACGCCGCCCCGGAGCCGGTGAAGAAGGGCAGGACCGTCACGGTCTCCGGCAAGCTGGCCCGCGCCGACTGGGAGGACGGCAAGTACCACGGCTACGCCAACCAGCCGGTCAAGCTCCAGTTCCGCAAGAAGGGCTCCAGCACCTACACCACGCTGAAGACCGTCAGGACGAACTCCACGGGCAACCTGAAGACCACGACCACCGCCACGGTCGACGGCTACTTCCGCTACGCCTTCGCGGGCACCACGACCACCCCGGCGACCATCGCCACGGGTGACTACGTCGACGTGAGGTAGGCAGGTGACGCAGGCCCGGCCAGGGCCCTTCCTCCGGAGGGGTCCTAGCCGGGGAAGCGGTGGTCGACCCACTTCCACAGGAACTCCAGGGCGGCCGCCGCCACCACCGAGACCGCCACCGCCGTCCACGGCATGGCGAGCCCCACCAGCCGTACCGCGAAGAAGTCCTGGAGCGCGGGCACGACGAGCACCAGCAGGAACGCCACGGCCATCGAGGCCACCAGCGTCACCCGCCACCAGGTGTAGGGGCGGGCGATGATCGACAGCACCCACATGGAGATCAGGAACAGGGTCAGCGTGGCCGCGCTGGTCTCCGCCGCCAGCTGGCCCGGCCCCGTGTAGTAGTGCCGGGCGATCAGGTACGTCACGAAGGTCGCCACCCCGGCCACCAGGCCGCCCGGGATCGAGTACCGCATCACCTGGCGCACGAAGTGCGGTCTCGCCCGCTCGTTGTTGGGCGCCAGTGCCAGGAAGAAGGCCGGGACGCCGATGGTGAGCGTGGACAGCAGGGTCAGGTGGCGGGGCAGGAACGGGTACTCCACCTGCCAGCAGACCACCAGCACCGCGAGCAGCACCGAGTAGACCGTCTTCACCAGGAACAGCGTCGCCACCCGCGTGATGTTGCCGATCACCCGGCGGCCCTCGCCGACCACCGACGGCAGGCTCGCGAAACTGTTGTCCAGCAGCACGATCTGCGCCACCGCCCGGGTCGCCTCCGAGCCCGAGCCCATGGCCACGCCGATGTCGGCGTCCTTGAGGGCGAGCACGTCGTTCACGCCGTCGCCGGTCATCGCCACCGTGTGCCCGCGCGACTGGAGCGCGCCCACCATGTCCCGTTTCTGCTGCGGGGTGACCCGCCCGAAGACGGTGCCCGCGTCCAGCACCCTGGCCATGCCGGCCTTGTCCCGCGGCAGCCGCCGCGCGTCCGTCGCCGTCCCGTCGAGGCCCAGCTTGGCCGCGACCGCGCCGACCGAGACCGCGTTGTCCCCGGAGATGACCTTGGCCGCCACCCGCTGCTCGGCGAAGTAGCGCAGGGTGTCGGCCGCGTCCGGGCGCAGCCGCTGTTCGAGGACGACCAGGGCGGTGGGGTGGGCGCCCTTCGCCGGCGCGGCGTCGTCCAGGTCCCGGTGGGCCCGCGCCAGCAGCAGCACCCGCAGCCCCTGCTCGTTGAGCCGCTCGGTCTCCGCGAGCGCCGGGTCGTCCGCGCCGAGCAGCACGTCCGGGGCGCCCAGCAGCCAGGTGCTGGTCTCCCCGTCGCCCTCGCTGAACGCGGCCCCGCTGTACTTGCGGGCCGAGGAGAAGGGGAGCGACTCGACGCAGCGCCACTCGTCGTCGTCGGGGTAGGCGTCGATGATCGCCTGGAGCGAGGCGTTGGGCCGGGGGTCGGACTCGCCGAGCGCGCCGAGCACCTTGCGCACGTACGGCTCCTCCGCGCCGTTCAGGGTGCGCAGCTCGGTGACGTCCATACCGCCCTCGGTGAGCGTGCCGGTCTTGTCCAGGCAGACGGTGTCCACGCGCGCGAGGCCCTCGATCGCCGGCAGCTCCTGCACCAGGCACTGCTTGCGGCCGAGCCGGATGACACCGATCGCGAAGGCCACGGAGGTGAGCAGCACCAGGCCCTCCGGGACCATCGGCACGATGCCGCCGACGGTGCGGGCGACGGCGGCCTTGAGGTCGTCGTTCTTGACCACGAGCTGGGTGACGACCAGACCGGTCGCGGCCGGGACCATCATCCAGGTGACGTACTTGAGGATCGTGGAGATACCGGTGCGCAGCTCGGAGTGGACGAGCGTGAAGCGCGACGCCTCCTCGGCGAGCCGGACGGCATAGGCCTCCCGGCCCACCTTGGTCGCGGCGAAGGCGCCGCCGCCCGCGACCACGAAGCTGCCGGACATCACCGGATCGCCGGGCCGCTTGACCACCGGGTCGGCCTCACCGGTGAGCAGCGACTCGTCGATCTCCAGCCCGTCGGCCTCCGCGCACACCCCGTCCACCACGACCTTGTCGCCGGGCCCGATCTCGATCAGGTCGTCCAGGACGATCTCGTCGGTGCCGATCTCCACGGCCTCGCCGTCCCGGCGCACGGTCGGCCGGGCCTCCCCGATCACCGCGAGCGAGTCCAGGGTCTGCTTGGCCCGCCACTCCTGGACGATGCCGATGCCGGTGTTGGCGAGGATCACGAACCCGAACAGGCTGTCCTGGATCGGCGCGACGAACAGGGTGATCACCCAGAGCACGCCGATGATCGCGTTGAACCGGGTGAACACGTTCGCCCGGACGATCTCCCCGAGCGAGCGGCTGCTGCGCAGGGGTACGTCGTTGACCTGGCCACGCGCCCGTCGCTCCGCGACCTCCGCGCCGGTCAGCCCCGTCGCCCGGATCGTGGGCAGGGCCACCGGGTGCACCGGGTCGAGTTCGGCGCCGGCGTCTATATGGCTCATGTATCCGACGGTACGTGGCCTTTGCGTGGCCGCCCACCCGGCCTCGCGCCGGTGGCACGGGGCCGTCCGGACCCGGGCCGCCGCACGGGATGACCGGGGACGTTCCACGAGGTGCCCGGGGCTACTCCACGGGGGTGGATTCCGTGCGCTCGCGCGCCGCCCGCTTGAGTGCCGCGTCCCGGCCCCGCACGTACCAGATGCCGATCAGCCCGAGCCCGCCCCCGGCCAGGCAGGTCCACACCCACCACAGATGGCCGTGGTCGTGGAACCAGCCGTAGAAGGGGAGCTGTACCAGGAACAGGACGAACCAGACGATCGTGCCGCCGGTGATGGTGGCGACCACGGGCCCCTCAAGGGGCTCGGGCGCCTCGTGCTGGGGGATCCACTTGGCCATGCCGGACAGCTTACGAGGCGATCAGAACACGACCGGTTCCTCACAAGGTCTACGCGCGGAGATAGCGATCTAGTAGTCATACGTTCATACTGAAACCGTTTGTCTTTGACCGCTTCTAATCGTAGAAAACTCCAAGAGGGCTCGGGGGAACCCCTTTGGTGATGAGGTCCCGCATGTCCACCTCGGCGCCTGCCAAGGTCCCCACCCCCGAGAAGCCGGGCGGCGCTTTCGCCGGCGGCCCTCTCGACCGCTACTTCAGGATCTCCGAGCGCGGCAGCACCGTCGCGCGTGAGGTCCGGGGCGGTCTCGCCACCTTCTTCGCGATGGCGTACATCATCGTGCTGAACCCGATCATCCTGGGCAGCGCGAAGGACATGTACGGGCACCACCTGGACAACGGCCAGCTGGTGACGGCGACCGCGCTGACGGCCGCCTTCAGCACCCTGCTGATGGGTGTCATCGGCAATGTGCCGATCGCCATGGCCGCCGGTCTCGGGGTGAACTCGGTCGTCGCCCTCCAGCTGGCACCGCGGATGACCTGGCCGGACGCCATGGGCATGGTCGTGCTGGCCGGTTTCGTGGTCATGCTGCTGGTCGCCACGGGTCTGCGGGAGCGCGTGATGAACGCGGTGCCGTTCGGTCTGCGCAAGGCGATCGCGATCGGCATCGGCCTGTTCATCATGCTGATCGGCCTGGTGGACTCCGGCTTCGTCAGCCGCATCCCGGACGTCGCCCAGACCACCGTCCCGCTCCAGCTGGGCACCGGCGGTCACCTCACCGGCTGGCCGGTGCTGATCTTCATCCTGGGCGCGCTGCTCACCTTCGCCCTGATCGTGCGCAAGGTGCCGGGCGCCATCCTGATCTCCATCGTGGGCATGACCGTCCTCGCGATGATCATCAACGCCGCCGCCAAGATCCCCTCCTGGGGTCTGACCGTCCCGAAGTGGCCGGGCAACCCGGTCTCCACCCCGGACTTCGGCCTGGTCGGCCAGGTCAGCCTGTTCGGCGGCTTCTCCAGGGTCGGCGTGCTGACCGGCATCCTCTTCGTCTTCACGGTCCTGCTGTCGTGCTTCTTCGACGCGATGGGCACGATCATGGGCATCAGCGACGAGGCCAAGCTGACCGACGCCGAGGGCTACATGCCGGGCATCAACCGGGTGCTGTTCGTGGACGGCCTCTCGGTCGCGGCCGGCGGCGCCGGCTCCGCCTCGGCCACCACCGCCTTCGTGGAGTCCACGGCCGGCGTCGGCGAGGGCGCACGCACGGGCTTCGCGAACATCGTCACGGGTGGCCTGTTCGCCGTCTCGCTCTTCCTCACCCCGATCGCCACGATGGTGCCGTCCCAGGCGGCCACCCCGGCGCTGATCGCGGTCGGCTTCCTGATCCTTTCGCACTCCGTCAAGGAGATCGACTGGGCCGACTACACGATCGCGATCCCGGCCTTCGTGACCATGCTGATGATGCCGTTCACCTACTCGATCACCAACGGCATCGGCATGGGCTTCATCACCTTCACCGTGCTGCGCCTGGCCGCGGGCCGGTACCGCGACGTCCCGGTGGCGATGTACGTCGTCTCGGCGGTCTTCGCCTTCTACTACCTGATGCCGGCTCTGGGGCTGACCTGATCCTCCTCGGCTCCGCGGCGTCTCACGTGACGCCGTAGAACCGCTCCGTCTCCTCGACCGCGGTCCGGAACCGCTGGTCGAAGTCGTCACGAATGAGCGTGCGGACCACATAGTCCTGCACGCTCATTCCCCTTTTCGCCGCGTGCTGCCGGAGCCGTTCGAGCAGCTCCCCGTCTATCCGCAGGCTGAGCACAGTGGTCCCCATGGGTACGAGGGTCGCCACTGCCGCCCCGCGGATGCGTCACTTTCCGGCCCCGACTCACTCATTCGGGTGATGGAAGCTTTGGAGTGCCCCAGTGGCGGGCATCACGGGCTCACCGGCGCGCCCCCGGTGGTCTTTAGTTAGAGTAATGAGTTACGCTAAGGACATGCCGGACCTCAACCATGGCGACGACGCTGCCGCCGTGAACTCCCTTCGCTCCGCCGTGATGCGGCTGTCCCGTCGGCTCAAGCACCAGCGGGTGGACGAGTCGCTGAGCCCCACCGAGATGTCGGTGCTCGGCACCCTGTCCCGCTGCGGCTCGGCCACGCCGGGCGAGCTGGCCCGCAAGGAGCATGTCCAGCCGCCCTCGATGACCCGCATCGTCGCGCTGCTCGAAGCCAAGGGGCTGGTCCGCCTGGAGCCCCACCCGGAGGACCGGCGCCAGAAGGTCGTCACCCAGACCGAGCAGGCCGAGGCGATGCTCGAGGAGAGCCGCCGCAAGCGCAACGCCTTCCTGGCGGGTCTCGTGGACAGCCTGGACGAGGACGAGTGGGCGAAGCTGCGCGCCGCCGCCCCCGTGCTGGAAAAACTCGCACACCTGTAAAGCAGCCTGAGGAGGCGAACCCTTTTGAGTACGGGATCCGGAACACCTTCCGCCCCCGCACCGACCGCTTCTACCACCCCCGTCCGCAAGTCCTCGATGTTCAGCTCGCTGAAGGTCAGGAACTACCGACTCTTCTTCATCGGCCAGGTCGTCTCCAACACGGGCACCTGGATGCAGCGCATCGCCCAGGACTGGCTCGTCCTGAGCCTCACCGGATCCTCCGCGGCCGTCGGCATCACGACGGCCCTCCAGTTCCTGCCGATGCTCCTGTTCGGTCTCTACGGCGGTGTCCTCGTCGACCGGCTGCCCAAGCGCCCCGCGCTGCTGGTCACCCAGTCCGCGATGGCCCTCAGCGGTCTCGCGCTCGCCGCGCTGACCCTCACCGGCCAGGTCCAGGTCTGGCACGTCTATCTCGCCGCGTTCTTCGTCGGACTCGCCACGGTGGTCGACAACCCCGCCCGGCAGTCCTTCGTCTCCGAGATGGTCGGCCCCGGCCAGCTGCACAACGCGGTCAGCCTGAACTCCGCGAACTTCCAGTCCGCGCGCCTCGTCGGCCCCGCCGTCGCCGGCCTCATGATCACCGGGGTGGGCACCGGCTGGGCGTTCCTCGCCAACGGCCTCTCCTTCGCCGCGCCGATCGCCGGCCTGCTCCTGATGCGCGCCCGCGAGCTGTACCCGGTCAAGCGGACCCCGCGCGGCAAGGGCCAGCTGCGGGAGGGACTCCAGTACGTCGCCGGGCGTCCGGAACTGATCTGGTCCGTCGTCCTCGTCGGCTTCATCGGGACCTTCGGCTTCAACTTCCCGGTGTGGCTCTCCGCCTTCGCCGACGACGTCTTCCATGTCGGCGCCGGCGGCTACAGCCTCCTCAACACCCTGATGGCCGCGGGCTCCCTCGGCGGCGCACTGCTGGCCGCCCGGCGCGGTTCGGCCCGGATGCGGCTGCTGATCCTGGCCGCGCTCACCTTCGGCGCGCTGGAGGTCGTGGCCTCGCTGGCGCCCTCGTACTCGCTGTTCGCGGTGCTGATGGTGCCGATCGGGATCTGCGGCCTCACGGTCAACGTGACCGCGAACACCACCGTGCAGACGGCCACCGACCCGGCCATGCGCGGCCGGGTGATGTCCCTGTTCATGATGGTCTTCATGGGCGGCACCCCGCTCGGCGCCCCGGTCATCGGCTGGGTCACCGACACCTACGGGGCCCGTGTCGGCTTCGCCCTCGGCGGCGTCGTCTCCGCGGTCGCGGCCGGCGTCATCGGCCTGGTCCTCGCCCGCGTCGGCGGTCTGCGCCTGTCGGTGGGCTGGGAGCGGGGCGCGCCGCGGCTGCGGTTCGTGCCCCGGCAGCGGGAGGAGCTGGCCACGGCGGCGTGACCGGCCCCGTCCTCGCGGCGGTCCGGAGGGTGTCGGTGCGACTACCGCACCCTCTGGGCCAGCACCTGTCCCGGCCACTCGTCCGCACCGTGGGTGAACGCCTCGGTGCGGACGAAGCCGTTTTGCTCGTAGAAGGCGACCAGCTTGCCGTCGTCGCCCGCGTAGCAGTCCACCCGCAGCAGCGAGACCCCGGCCCGCCGGGTCACCTCGGCCGCGTGCGCGAGCAGCGCGGCACCGGCGCCGTGCCCCTTGAACCGGCGGTCCGAGGCCAGCAGGTGGATGTACCGCTCGGGCTCGTCGGCGGGCTCCAGATAGGGGCCGGGGGCGTCGGAGAGCGTGAGGGTGGCCGCCGGTGTGCCGTCCATCTCGGCGAAGTACACGGTGCCGGTGCTCGCGTACCGCCGCACCACCTCCACCGCCTTGGGACTCGCCGACCAGGGCTCGGTGCCCCACTGCCCGGGGCGGCCCTGGGCCACCAGCCACTCCACGGAGCTGTCCAGCATGGCGAGGATCAGGGGAACTTCGTCGGGGCCGCCCGTGCGGATCGTGATCGTCATGGCGGCCATCATGCCCAGGTGTCTCTGGGATCGTGAAGGCATGAGACTCTTCGCCGCTGTGCTGCCGCCGGAGGACGTCGCCGCCGAACTCGCCCTGGAGGTCGATCGGTTGAGGCGGCTGCCGGGCGCCGACGGGCTGCGCTGGACGGGCCGCCCAGGCTGGCACCTCACCCTCGCCTTCTACGGCGAGGTCGCCGAGGACGTCGTACCCGGTCTGGCGGCCCGCCTGGCCCGCGCGGCACGGCACACCGCCCCCTTCGAGCTGGCCCTGAACGGCGGCGGCCACTTCGGCCACGGCCGCGCGCTGTGGACCGGCGCGGCGGGCGACGTGGACGCGCTGCGCCTGCTGGCGGGCCGGGCGGAGGCGGCGGGCCGCAAGGCGGGGCTGCGGATGGAGGAGCACCGCCGCTACCGGGCCCACCTCACGCTGGCGCGGGGCCGGGAGGCAATCGACGTGGGACCGTACATGGAGCTGCTGCGGGGGTTCGCGGGCCGGAGCTGGCGGGTGACCGATCTGGCGCTGGTAAGGAGCAACCTGCCGCGGTCGGGGGTGCGGGGGGAGCAGCCGCGGTACGAGGCGGTCGGGCGATGGGTGTGCGGGGCGTCCGGTTAGGCTCGATACGTGGACCCGAAAACCCGGAACCGGATCATGGCCGGTGCGCTCGTTCTTCTGCTGGTGGTTGTCGCCGTGGCCGCAGCCGTGAGGTAGCGGCCGGCCGGCGGGCGCCCGAGGGGCGGGGGCACGGGTTCGACGGCGGCCGCGAGCCGTCACGGGTCGTTCGTGCGGTTCCCCGCGCCCCTAGGGACGCCTGGGCCCTCAAGGTGCCTACCAGGCGAAGGCTTCCGGCGACGGGCCCGGTCCCGGGAAGATCTCTTCCAGGGCGGCCAGCAGCTCCTCGCTCAGCTCCAGCTCCACGGCCCGCAGTGCCGACCGGAGCTGCTCCGCCGTACGCGGGCCGACGATCGGCCCCGTGACACCGGGACGGGTGAGCAGCCAGGCCAGGGCGGTCTCGCCCGGCTCCAGACCGTGCTTGTCGAGCAGGTCCTCGTACGCCTGGATGCGCGCGCGGGCGGCCGGGTCGGCGAGGGTGTCCGCGGCGCGCCCGGAGGCACGGCGTCCGCCCTGCACCTCCTTCTTGATCACGCCGCCGAGCAGCCCGCCGTGCAGCGGGGACCAGGGGATGACCCCGAGGCCGTACTCCCGCGCGGCCGGGACGACCTCCATCTCGGCGCGGCGCTCGGCGAGGTTGTACAGGCACTGCTCGCTCACGAGGCCGACGGTGCCGCCGCGCCGGGCGGCGGTCTCGTTGGCCTGGGCGATCTTGTAGGCGGGGAAGTTGGAGGAGCCGGCGTAGAGGATCTTGCCCTGCTGGACGAGGGTGTCGATCGCCTGCCAGATCTCCTCGAAGGGGGTGTTCCGGTCGATGTGGTGGAACTGGTAGAGGTCGATGTGATCGGTCCGGAGCCGCTTGAGGCTGGCGTCCACCGCGCGCCGGATGTTCAGTGCGGAGAGCTTGTCGTGGTTCGGCCAGGCGTCGCCCTCGGCGGTCATGTCGGCGTAGACCTTGGTGGCGATGACGACCTTGTCCCGGCGGTCACCGCCCTTGGCGAACCAGTTCCCGATGATGCTCTCGGTCCGGCCCTTGTTCTCCCCCCACCCGTACACATTGGCGGTGTCGAAGAAGTTGATGCCCGCGTCCAGCGCCGCGTCCATGATCGCGTGACTGCCGGCTTCGTCCGTCTGCGGCCCGAAGTTCATCGTCCCGAGAACGAGCCGGCTTACCTTGAGTCCCGTGCGTCCGAGCTGCGTGTACCTCATGGTCGCAAGCCAACGGCTTGGAGTGGGCTCGAGGCAAGGGCGGGCGGGCCGGTCGCGGGGGAACGCGTCGGTCCCGAGGGTGAGGCCGAGGGGTGTGGTCAGGCCGACGTCCGTTCCGAGGGGACCGCCGGTTCGCCGGGGTACGCACCGTCGTCGGGCTCGGATCAGAGGTGGCACTTGCCCCGGTGAGGACCGGCGACGAGAAAGGCGACGACCCCGGCGGTGGCGTACGCCGTCTTCTCGGGGCCGTAGTCGTGCCGTGCCCTTTGAGACGACGCCGTGGACCAGTCAGACCGTTCCGGCCGCGTACGCCTGCCCGATTCCCCACGCCTCCCGCATCGCCCCCGCGAACGCCGCCGCGATCCGGTGCTCGCCGCTCGCGTTGGGATGGGTGCCGTCGTACGTGTCCGTGTGGATGTCGTACGACCGCGGCGGCGATGCCAGCAGGATCGGCGACCGGGGCTCGTCCAGGTCGGCGACCGCCTTGGCGAGGAGGACGTTGAAGAGGGCGACCTGGCCGGCGAAGGGGGCGTCGGACTCGGCGCGGACATTGGGGATCACCGGGAGCAGCACCATACGGACGCACGGGTCGGCGGCGCGCGCGGCGCCGACGAAGGCGCGGACGTTCCCGGCGGTCTGCTCGGCGTCGGTGTAGAAGCCGAGGTCGATGAGGCCGAGGGAGACGAGCAGGACGTCCGGCCGGCAGGTGCGTATCGCGTCACCGATCAGCGGGGCCATGTGCAGCCAGCCCTCGCCCCAGCCCGCGAGATGGCCGCGGGGGAAGCCGGGGTCGGCGTAGGCGAGGGACGTCGGGGCGTCGGTCTGTTTGTCGTACAGCGTCTCGCGCGGGCCGACGAGCGTGACGGCGGGGTCGTACGTATCGCGAAGGAGCTGCCACAGCCGGTGACGCCATGTGTGTTCGCCCGCGCTCCCGATCGTCATGGAGTCGCCCACGGGCATGAACCTGAGCATCCGATCATCATGGACGATCACCGCGGCGGGCGGGGTGTGAGGCCCGCCACGTGGAGGTGCCCGCGCGGTGGCCGCGGGGGTGAACCGCCGACGGGAATGGCAGGCTTGGGGGATGCGCCGACCGTTCGCCGTCCTCGCCGCCGTCCTGCTCGCCGGCGCCTGCGCGCTGCCCGCCTCCGCCGCGGAGGGCACCAAGGGCCCCGGGCACACCGTGAGCACCGGCGACAAGGGATTCACGTTCGAGGACCCGAGGATCACGGAGTCCAGCGGTCTGGCCGCCTCCCATCTGCACCCCGGCATCTACTGGACGCACAACGACAGCGGCGACGGCCCGTACATCTACGCCGTGGACGGCGCGACCGGGAAGACGGTGGCCCGGGTGACGCTGCGGGGCGTCGGCACCCCGCGCGACGTCGAGGCGATCTCGATCGGGCCGCACGACGAGATCTACGTCGGCGACATCGGCGACAACTTCGACGGCCGCTGGCCCTACGTGTGGATCTACCGCCTCCCGGAGCCGAAGGTCCTCAAGGACCAGACGGTCACGGCCACCCAGTACGTGGTCAAGTACTCCGACGGCCCCCGCAACGCGGAGTCGCTGCTGGTCCATCCAAAGACCGGCCGGGTGTACATCATCGACAAGAAGGAAGACGGCGGCCACCTCTTCGAGGGCCCCGCCACCCTCTCCACCAGCGGCGCCAACATCTTCAAGCCGATCGCCCCGATCGACCTGTGGGCCACGGACGCCACCTTCTCGCCCGACGGGAACCACCTCGCCGTCCGCGGCTACCTCGGCGGCATCTACTACTCCTGGAACGACGGCCACCCCAAGCGCACCCGAATGCTCGACGTCCCCCTCCAGGGCCAGGGCGAGGGCATCACCTACTCGGCCGACGGCACGAAACTCCTCTACAGCAGCGAGGGCGCCGGCAGCGCGGTCGTCGCCAGGGACGCCCCGGACAGCCCGAAGCCCTCCCCAGCCCCCGGGCACGACTCGTCGGACAGCTCGGTGACCGGCGGGTCGAGCGTCGAACTGGGCGCGCTGGCGCTGGTCGCCGTGGTGGCGGCACTGTTCGGGGTGGGACGGCTGCGCCGGCGCAAGGGGTGACTCGCCCAGCGGACAGGGGAGTTCGGGTCTCGCTCGGTTCGGGGAGCAGGTGACGGGGGAGAGGGACGGGAAGGCGGACCGTTCGAGGTGGAAGCCGAGCGACACGTCACCGCCCGACCCGAGCCGCTCGACCACGGAGGCGACGAGGGCGTCCCGCGCTCCCTGACCGCTCCGCGCTGCGTCGGCGAACCGCTGCGCGTACTCCTCCAGCCGCCACCCCAGCCACGCTGCGGCCTCCTGCGCCGTCCGCCAGGTGCCGCGTACCAGCGAGCCCGGCTTGAGCAGCCAGTAGGCGGTCTCCAGCGGGGGGAGATCCGAGAGCGGGAACTCGGTGGTCACCTCGCGGTAGCGGGCGATCGACTCGGACCGGCTGCCGGGCGGCGGCGGTTCGGGGTGCGGAGGGCGTCGTAACGCCTCCTGGTCGAACCGCGCCTTGGGGCCGGTCCACAGGTAGCCGTGGTGCTCGCCTACTGAGCCGAGATGACCGTCCATTTCACCATGTGGGAGCAGATCACCGGCGCCACCGGCCAGCCCACCACGGCCTGAGCACAGACCCGCAGCCGGGCCCCACCCAGGGGCTTTGCATAAAGCGGATTCGTCCGGTTCACGCGTCCTGCCCGTGACGTTGTGTCATGTCCCGTTCTGGGGCCGGGAAGCAGTACAGGCACGGCGCTGGTGATCATGTGGTTGTCGAGACCCATGAGAACCGAACGAGACCGTGCCTGCCCCTGCATCATCTCCCATGCCCGTCGCGCTGGAGCACCTGGCCCACGCTTCTGCTTCCGCACCCCCCCGTTGACGCAGCCGGCCTGCGTCCCTTCCTGGGCGCGGTGCCCGACCCGCGGGACCGCAGGGGCCGGCGGCGTCCGCTGTCCGCGCTGCCGGCCGCGGCAGCGGCTGCCGTCCTGGCTGGCGCCCGCTCCCTGGCTGCGATCGGAGAGTGGATCACGGACGCACCGCGCCGGGCCGTGGGCGCCCTCGGTTTCACCCCGGATCCCCTGACCGGGCAGGTGGTGGTCCCGCACCCGGCGACGGTGCGCCGTCTGCTCGCCCGTCTGGACGGCGACGCGCTGGACGCCGCGATCGGCGCCTTCCCGGCCGCGCGGACAGCCCCCACCCGTGAGCCGGACGCGCTGCGGCCGATCGCGGTGGACGGCAAGACCGTTCGCGGCTCACGCACCCGGACCACCCCGGCGATTTCGCTGCTGTCCGCGATGGCACACAGCGGAGAGTTCCTCGCCCAGCGCCAGGTCGCCGACAAGAGCAACGAGATCCCCTCCTTCGCACCGCTGTTGACTGGTGTTGACCTCAGCCATGCCGTGATCACGGCGGACGCCCTGCACACCCAGCACGGCCACGGCACGTACTTGCGCGCACGAGGAGCCCACTACACCGCTGTTGTGAAGAGGAACCACCCCGGCCTGTTCGACCGCGTCCGAACCCTGCCCTGGCGCGAGATCACGCTTGACCACTACGAGCGCACCCGGGCCCACCACCGCGACGAGATCCGCCGGCTGAAGACCGCCGCGTTCGCCCACCTGGACTACCCCGACGCCCGCCAGGCCCTCCAAGTCGTGCGCTGGAGAGGAGACCTCGGCTCGGGCAAGCTGTCCATCGAGCGTGTCTACCTGGTCACCAGTCTGCCGGCCGGCGCGGCCACCGGCGCCCAGCTTGCTTCCTGGATCAGAGGCCACTGGGGTATCGAGAACCTCCTCCACCACGTCCGTGACCGGACCTTCCGCGAGGACGACTCCAAAATCCGTACCGCTCAACTGCCCCGCACGATGGCCAGTCTCCGCAACCTGGCTATCGGCCTCCACCGGCAAGACGGCCAGAAGAACATCGCAGCTGCCCTCCGGCACACGGCCCACGACTACCGTCGCCCCCTGACCCTCCTCGGCCTCACCGGATGAAACCGGACAAGATCACTTCACGCAAAGTCACTGGGGCCCCACCACACCCCGACGTACCGTCAAGGGGCCTACGCGGCCAACAACGTGACAACGCCCGGCAAGGGGTATGGGGTCGTGTGGTGCACCTCACAGTCATGGCGGTGCGTCATTCCGGTTTGCCGGACAGCAAGCTCCCTTATCTGGTGATTGTCCAGGGCTCGGGATTTTCCCTTTAGTCTATCCGGGCGTCAGCGGCGTACGAAACATGAGGTTCTGTTGAGCGTGGAGGCAACGCCTCCCCCAAGAGCTCTACGTGTCTTGACCTTACTGAGGTTGAACTCGTGATGT
>NZ_LBDA02000032.1 GCF_000980885.2 Streptomyces malaysiense
GGTATTTCTGCCGCCACTTGGCCACTGGCCCCGGCTGATCGGCAGGGAAGAGGCCCGCTTCACATCAGGGGCCGGTTCTCTGGTACCACGGCTGCATGGAAATCGATCGGTTCATAGGCATCGACCTCGCCTGGGCACAGAGCGGAGCCCGCGCCAAGCCCAATGAAACAGGCGTGGCCGCCATCGACGCGCACGGCGTCGTGATCGAATGCGGCTGGACCCGTGGCCTCGACGAGACGATGGCATGGCTGGCCAGGACAGCCGTCGACGGATCGACCCTGGCATTCGTCGACGCACCGCTGGTCGTCGACAACCCGGTCGGCCAGAGGCCGTGCGAAAGGGAGGTCGGCCAGCGGTACGGCCGTTGGAAGGTGAGTGCGAACAGCACCAACCAGAGCTCTCCCCGACAGGCCGGAGTGCTGCTGCGGGAACGGTTGCAGGAGTCGGGCTGGGCCTACGACGACGGCAGGGGCGGGCCGCCGACCGGTGGTCTGGTCTTCTCCGAGTGCTATCCGTACACGACCCTGGTCGGAGCCGCCGAGCTGGGCTACGACCAGGAACGCCCCACGTACAAGCGCCGACCGGCACGAGTTCCGACGGCACAGTGGCGGGCGGTACGGGCGGCGGAGTGCGACAGGCTGATCGGGCACATGGCGGGCCTGGCCACCGCCGATCCGCCCCTCCTGCTCTCCTCCCACCCGGTCTCCCGTCAACTGGTTTCTGAGCCCTCACCCCAGAAGGCAGCTGACTACAAGCATCGGGAGGACCTCATCGACGCGCTGCTCTGTGCGTGGACGGCCGCGCTGTGGTTCCGGCACGGACTGGCGCGCTGCCAAGTACTCGGAGCGGACAGCTCCCTGCCTCCGGGTCAGGCTCCCACCATCATCGCGCCTGCTCGCCCTGAGCAGCGGCGTGACCGTGGGGCGAGGTGATTCGAGGGAACTCAGCCGCTCGACGGGCCGTCGTCGGTGGCGTCACGGCGCGGATCGCCTCCTTTCCCCGTCAGGTGTCGAGTGTGAACAGGCGACTGACCAACTCCGGGTAGAGGAGGCCTGCTTCGGCGAGAATCTTCCGGAGAGCTTCCGGTGGGCCCTTCTGCAGCGGGGTCGGAGAACCGGCGCGGCCGGGTACCGCGGAAAGGTCGCCGCCGCTGAACCGTGATTCCGGTGTGGCAGGGGGGCGTACCTGGTAGGTGCGCCAGACGCGTGCCGGGGGATTCAGCAGGACCAGGTAGGGGTCCGCCCACGCCATGAAGGCCCAGCGGTTCTTGCTGCGGGCTCGTACGAGCACGCCTTCGGTGTGGTGCCGTCCAAGTCGTTCGGCGGCCTTGGCCACGACCGGAAGCGGATTGCCGAAGGAGCCCGTGATCTCCCAGAGGCCGTCCTCGCACGTGACCGACCAGCCGGCCGCGGTGAGCCCCTCGACCACCTCCGCGTAGGGGTCGTCCTCCTGTGCCAGGGTGATGAGTCTGTCCACCTCGCTCCAGGGCGCCACGCGGGCGAGCGCCCGCTCCGGCGGGATCATCAGGTCCTCCGCCTCGGCGGGCTCGGCACGCGCGATCATCGTCTTGCTGCCGTGCCAGGCGCGGGCGGCCAGTACGTCGTGCTCGCCGCCGCCGGTGAAAGTGGCGTCCTGGGCAAGCAGTGTCATCACCACGGCCGCCACCGCGTCCAGTCGTCGCCGGGTCTCCGGCGGAGCGTCGTGGTCCGCCTCGCTCGGCGGGTCTTCGGAACCGAGTGCTTCGAGGAGGCGGCTGAGTCCGTCGCGCCAGCTCTGGTCCTGCTCGTCCCAGGCTCCCGCGGCCAGGAGCTGGACGTACAGGTTGGCCACGAGCAGCCGGACCGGAACCGGTGCTGCGGCTGAACCGTCAGGGCCCGCGAGCGTCCCGACCCAGCGCTGGGCCCAGGCGCGACAACGGGCACGCTGCTCTGGCGCGACGTAGGGGGCGAGCGGCTCGCTCGTGGTGGGTAGGTCCGCCTCCTCCGTCTCGTCCTCGTGCTCTTCGTCGTCCTCCTCCCGCACGCCAACGGTGACCGCCGATACGATCCACCGCGACGAGGATGCCTGCGGCAGGTCGAGCTGCGAGGTGCCGAACGCCAGATCCGTCAACGGCGCTCCGATCATCCGGCGGCAGTCGGCGAGGTAGGCGTCCCAGTGGTCGACGCCGCTCGATGCCACCGAGCCCGCTGTCGCGTCTCCCGCCGGGCTCGCCCGAGGAGCGGACGCTGCGGCGGTGAGCTCGCGAAGGCGCAGCAGATCGGTTTCGAAACGGCGTGCGGCACGCTCGTCGGCGAACAGGGTCTGCGCCGTGTAGTCGTATCTCAGCCGGGGACCGCTGTCGGCGCTGTGGCGCCGTGCGCAGTGCACGGGGCTGTAGACGAAGACGACGGCGGATTCGGCGGTGGTGCCGTCAGGACGCGTGCAGGTGGCACGAACCGCCGCACCAGGAACCTCCGGCAGCGGGAAGGAACAGGCCGACGCCCCCGCCGGAATGGTTCCGGTCCGCGTCCAGGAACCCGGTGAACCGTCCGGAGACGTGCTGATCCCCACAGGCAGGGGCTGGGGGTGCGCCAGAGAGACGTGCAGGCCTTCGCTGTCCGTCTTCGCGCCCAGTAGGACGAGCGTGTGACCGGTGGACTCGAAGGGCCGGACGGTGCGGCCCGTCAGGGTCGCGAGTGAGGTGACGCGGCCCTGTTTCGGAAGCAGCGGCGCAGTGTCGGCGGCGAGTACGGCGAGCTCGCAGTTGCCACCGTCCCGGGTGCTGGTGCACAGCGCGGCGCGGGTGAGGTTCGGGCTCCCGGTGAGAGCGTATCGACGGCTGTCGGCCTGCCATTCGACGAACTTGCCGTGCCGCATCCGAGTCTCCTCGAGAAAACGGATCTGCGCGTCGAAGCCGCCGAGTGCCCTCTTGATCGCTCCGGCGTCGTAGCTGGACCAGCGAGGCTGGAGCCCGAGGATGGTGCGGCGGGGTGTCAGACGGCCGACCAGCCCGCTGAGGGCATGACCGGCCTCGTCGACGAACGGGGCGTACGCGTGGAGTTCGTCGACAGGACCGAGCGGCAGTTGGTCCAGCAGACTCTCCTGGAGATTGTGCAGAAGCCGGGCACCGGGTTCCGGTGCGGCCGGGGCGTTGACATGCCGTTCGGTCAGAAGAGCGGCCAGTTCCGTCAGATGACTCACTGTCCAAGGGGCCAGTTCCACGGCGGAGGGCAGTGCCTCCAACCAGTCGGAGAGGTCGGCCAGGAGTGCGTGGGAATCGTCGTCCTCGGTCTCCACCACCGTCCACAGTTCGTCGTTGGCACCCCAGCCGGACAGCGTCGGGTTCCCCGACCCCACTGCGAGCCGGCAGGCATGTTCCCCGATCAGAAGGACGACCTTGGGGTGGAACGCACGCCGGCAGGAGGCCAGGCCGTGCAGATAACTGCGGCCGGCCAAGCGCACATCAACCGGGTCGTACAGCCCTTGGGCCGCGTCACCGATCACCGCGGTGCGAGCCCCCAGACCACGGGCGACGGGTATGGCCACCTTCTCCAGAAAGGGAAGATCAACCGTGAAACCCAGGAAGAGCGCTTCATGCAGCGCCTGCTGATCGCTGCGTTCGCTCCACTCCCTAAGCAGCGTGACGGGGGATGCGAACTGGGTGTGCCGTGCCGCGCTCATGGGTTCGTCTCCAGGATTCGCCGTCCCTCCGCGGTGACGGTGTGGCAGTCGTCGCGGACGGCGAAGAGCCCCAGCTGCGCTGCCAAGGAGCCCAGTTGGGGGATGCGGGTGCCGATGTCGGAGTCTCCTTCGTCACCGGTCTTGAAATAGCGCTCGTTGCGAAGGTGCAGACGGGAGAAGATCTTCAGCCCGCCGGTCGCGGAATCGGTGCGCAGCTTCGCGAGAGCGACTCTGCGGGACTGGGCGAGCATGTCGTCCACCAGCCGGGCGGCCAGGTCGCGGACCGGCCGGTCGGCGTAGTCGTCGATGAGGCCGTCGACCCACGTCGGGTCGAGGAACTCGGCCCAGCGCCGCTGACGGCCCAGGAAGACGGCCCGAACGTCGCCGGGCAGATGACCCTCTCGGGAGCGCAGCGCACCCACCATCAGGAGCAGCACATTGGTCATCGGGGCATCGGTACCCTGCGCCAGGAGCTGTCGTTCGACGGGCAGCAACTGACCCGCCGCGTTCTTGAGTGGAGGCAGATCGCCCAGGACCCGCCCTACAACCGCATCCGGGGCCTGCTGCGCCAGCCAGTCGCGCAGTTCCTCGGCCGACCGGTCGGCCTCGCCGTCCTTGGAGCCGACATCGGCCACCAATGCCGCCCACAGCCGGCGCCAGGCGCCGACGGAGTAATGGCGCAGCAGCACTCCCCGCCAACCGGCCGTCTCGGGAATCGCCGCCAGAACGGGATCCGTTGTCGCCTCCTCGCCGAAGGCCACCGCAGAGCGCAGCGTCTCCTGGTACCCGTCGCCGTCATGGCCGTGGAGATCGATCGCCCGGCCGAGGATACGTAGGGTCGCACGCCGCGTGCGGTCGGACGCCTCCCAGTCCCCCTGCGCGTCGGTTCCTCCGCCACGGGTTGCGGTCAGTACGCCCGTCAGCCATTCCCGCTCGGCCGCACACGGGACACCAAGAGCCGCCTGCCCCGCTGTCTCCAGGTCGGCCAAGGACACGACGTCCCGCGCCGCGAGAGACAGCACAGGGGCGAAGAGCTCCCTGACGGCAGGAGGGCACGGGTGTCGGCCGGGTCTGAGCACTCCGTCCCGGACGTCCACGGTGCCGAGCACCGTGGCGGGTCCGCCGTACTGGTCCCAAAAGCCCCAGCGGCGGGGCGAGTACGACTGGCTCAGCTGCTCCTCGTCGGCAGCTCGCGCGAGTTCCAGTTCCTCAGCGCAGAAACGCCGCACCCGATCGGCCCCGTGGGCAAGCCGCGCCGGGTCTGCCTCCGTGTGATGCTGGAGCGCCGCCAGGAGGACCTCGCTGCGGCGGACCGACCGGCGGCAGGCGGTGATGTCCCATGCGTTCCGATCTGCGTGCGCCGCGATCGCCGCGTACAGCGAGTGGTAACGGATGTAGCGGGTCACGGTGGACACTCCGGGAACCAACCGGTCCACAGCCCGCATCACCGGGCCCTCCACCGCCAAGGGATACCGCCCGGACCGCACGCCCAATCCCTCGAGCGCCCATGCCGGCCCACGGACATCCGCTGTCACTTGCCACCTCTTGTTGGTTGCCGGAGCGTTGCATCGACAGGGGCTACCTGACCCTGCCTCAGGGTAGATGCTGATCTCGGACGAGAGGCCAGTACCGTCGACTGGACTGGGGAAGTTGCCGGGACACGCCCGATCTCGCCTCAAGGGCGTCCGAGACTTGGCTTTCGACAACGCCCGGTTGAGTTCGGTGCTGACGCAGGCGATCGATTCACGAACCCCATGGGGCAGCAGACGACAGACAGCGCGTTAACGGGCTCCGCCATGCCGTCCACATGCAGGGCGGTTGCATGTTCCCGGCTCCCAGATGCCCTGCGGGACCGCGGTGGTCAGGGCGGCTCTGAGCCTGCTGCGCGGCCGCCGACGGTTCGCGATCTTTCGCAGCAGGGCCCTTGGGACGATGCGGTCGCGGTTCGCCCGGATCGCGCGCCGGCCGGGGCCGGTGGTCTGCGTTCGTCACGTCGCGCCGCGGCGGGCGCGCCCGGGTGATCATGTCGGTCATTGGATCCAGGACCGTCGCCGACAGGCAATCGACTATTCGTTCGCCGAGCTGCCGATCTTCGTCATCATCCGCACCAGCGAACGAGGGCCTGCACCTCAGAAGGCCACTTCTGAGACACGCCCCAATGGGCTGGTGTCCGAGTGGAGAGTCCAAGTCCCCCTCGGACACATCTCGCGACGAGGACCATGACCTTGGGGTCATGGTCCTCGTCGTGTTTTCGTGGGCCTGTCGTGCGGGCCTGCTCGCCGTCGAAGTCCGTGCTGTCGCAGCCCGTGCGATGCGCGGATCCGGCCGTCGGCCGGTGGTCGGGCGGCGGTCGGTGGACGACGGGTTCGGGTGGGGCTCGCCGGGCCGCGGCCCGTAGGGGCAGTGGGCCGGGGGAGTCGTGGCCGTCCCGGTCGTCGCGCGCGGGGCGCCGGGGCCGGTGGAGTGGCCGGGTGGTGTCACGCGGACGGTGACGCGTCGGCCGGCCGCGGTTGCTCTGCCCGTGTGTCCTCGTGGTGCCGGTACGAGAGCATCAGGCACTTCGGCGGCGACCCGCACCGGACCGTCCGGCGCCGTGTTCCCGCTCCAGGCGCCCGAGGGAGGCGGGCGTGCCGTCCGTGGGGGACGGCCGGCGGAGCTTCCCGTCGAACGGGCGCCGCTCGCCCGTGCCGCGCGCCACGAGGTGTGACCGGGGCGGGAGGCGGCCGGGGCGTTGCTCGTCGCTTTCGCGATGCGGGAGGTCTTCCCGGCCCGGCGGTCGTGCTCACGGCGCCGCTGGCCCGGTCGAACGCTGACGGAGCCTCAGCACGGTGCGCGGCCCGCCTCCTCGCCGCTCCTCCGCGTCCCCGTCGGCGGTGCGGCGCGGGTTCTCCCGCCCGAGGAGTGCCGGGACCCGGACCCGGTTTCCGGCTGGTCGGGCCGGGGCCGGCACGCTGCCGCCGGACACGCCCGACGGGAGGGCCGGTGAACTCCGTTTCGGGAAAGCGCAGTTCGCCGGGGCCGGAGCGGGGCCGGCACGCGGCCGGGGGCCGTCGGTCCCGGCCGCGCCGTCGCCGTACCGGCCGACCCTGACCGCGAACTTCGCTCTCAGAAAATGCTGTTGGCCTCGTTGACATGCCGTGAGCCCGCGCGTTTCACTCGTCACCTGTGTATGGCAACGTTGTCAGGCCGTCGATCGAGGCGTCCGGCACCGAGGCCCGCACGACGTCCCTGCCCTTCGGCACATCAGCACCTGTGCGAAGCACGAAACGCTGCGGAGGCAACCGATGGTCCGACCCCGACGTTCAGCCGCGCCACGTGACCGGAAGAGAGTTCGTCAACGCCTGGCCGTGATCTCCGTCCTGGGCATCGCGGCATTCCCGCTCCCGGCGATCGGGGGCGCCCATGCCGCGAGCGCCGCGCCACCATCCCTGGTGAAGGATCCCGCGTCCCTCGTCAACCCGCTGATCGGCACGTCCGGAGAGGTGGACACCTTCCCCGGTCCCGACATGCCGGCCGGGATGGTGCAGTGGGGTCCGGACACCACGCCCCACCGGCCCTCGGGCGGTGGCTACGAGTACGCCGACAAGAAGATCTCCGGCTTCAGCCTCACCCATGTCTCCGGACCCGGCTGCGGTGTCGCCGGAGACCTGCCCATCCTGCCGGTGACCGGTGAACTCTCGGGCGACCTGGGCAACGCGTCCGCGGGCTTCAGCCACGCCGACGAACGGACCGGCATCGGGTCGTACCAGGTCACCGACGCGAACGGCGTCACGACCCGGCTGACCGACACCACCCGCGCCGGCCTCGGCTCCTTCACCTTCCCGGCGGACAGCCGGGCGAACCTGCTGTTCAAGCTCAGCGGCGGCGCCACCCAGGTGGACGGGACCCGCGTCCAGGTGGTGAACAGGAAGGAGATCAGCGGTTCCGTCGACAGCGGCCACTTCTGCGGTGCGAAGAACCGCTACACCCTGCACTTCGACATCAAGTTCGACCGGCCGTTCACCAGCAGCGGCACCTGGGTCGGCAGCACCGTCAACCCCGACGCGACGTCGCTGAAGGCGGGCAGGGCCGAGCCCGCCCCGCAGACGCACCCGTCGAAGCCGGTGAAGGAGAAGCACTTCACCGTTCCCGCCGCCCCGTCCCCGACCGTGCACGGCCCCGCCGGCTCCTCCGGCACGCCGTCCCCGGCCCCGGGTTCCGGCGCCACGCCCTCGCCGTCCGCCGCGGGCAGGACCGCCCAGCCGCCCACGACGGGCGCGAACGGGATGTTCGTGACCTTCGACACCTCCTCGAACCCCACGGTGAGGGCGAAGGTCGGCATCTCGTACACCAGCGACGCCAACGCGGCGCACAACCTCACCAGCGAGATCAAGAACTGGAACCTCGACACGGTGCGGCGGGCGAACCACGACGCCTGGAACGCGGTGCTGGACAGAGTCCGGATCGGCGGCGGCACCCGGGACCAGCAGGTGCAGTTCTACACGGCGCTCTACCACGCGCTGCTGCATCCGAACGTCTTCTCGGACGACAACGGACAGTACATGGGCATGGACAACCAGATCCACAAACTGGCCAAGGGGCAACGGGCCCAGTACGCCAACTACTCGGGCTGGGACACCTACCGCTCCCAGACCCAGCTGATGGCGATGGCCGAGCCCAGGGTCACCAGCGACGTGGTCACCTCGATGCTCAACGGCTACGACCAGACGGGCCTGCTCCCCAAGTGGGCCTCCAACAACGGCGAGAGCTACGTCATGGTCGGTGACCCGGCGGCCGGCATCATCGCCGACGCGTACGCCTTCGGCGCCCGGGGCTTCGACACGGGCAAGGCCCTCGCCGCCCTCCAGCACGAGGCCACCGCCCCGAACAACGACCGTCCCGGCGAGTCCGTACGGGACGCCAAGGGCTACCTCCCGCTGGACGAGAACGACTACGGGTGCTGCAACTTCTACGGTCCCGTCTCCACCCAGTTGGAGTACGACTCCGCCGACTACGCCCTCGCCGCCTTCGCCAAGTCGCTGGGCAGGACGTCCGTCTACCGGAAGTTCGCCACCCGCGCCCAGGACTGGATGAACGTCTTCAACCCGCAGACCGGATACATGCAGGCGAAGGACAAGGACGGCCGGTTCGCCGGCGGGTTCACCCCGGGCACCTCCAACGGCTTCGTCGAGGGCACGTCGGCCCAGTACACGCCGATGGTCCCGTTCAACCTGAAGCAGCTCATCCAGGCGCGCGGCGGTGACCAGGCGTACTCGTCCTACCTGGACAGCCTGCTCGACGACATCACCGACCCCGGCAACACCGACGCCAACCTGAGCAACGAGCCCAGCGTGGAGATCCCCTGGGAGTACGACTACACGGGGCAGCCGTGGAAGACCCAGGAGGCCGTCCGGGCGGCCCAGCGGAACCTGTACTTCAACGCCCCGGTCGGCTCCTTCGGCAACGACGACCTCGGCGCGATGAGTTCCTGGTACGTCTGGTCCGAGCTGGGCATGTACCCCGAGACCCCGGGCACGGACATCCTGGCGCTCGGCAGCCCGGCCTTCCCGGTGGCGCAGGTGAGGCTCGCCGGCGGCAGGACGGTGCGGATCAACGCGCCGCAGGCGGCGCCCGACGCCCCGTACGTGCGGTCGCTCGACGTCAAGGGCAAGCGGTGGAACAGCTCCTGGCTGACGTACGGGCAGTTCAAGGGCGCGGGCACCCTGGACTTCACCCTCGGCACCCAGCCGGACAAGTCCTGGGCCTCCGGCCCGGCGGCGGCGCCGCCGTCGGACACCACGGGCGGGGGCCGTGTCCTGGCCGCGGCCGGCCCGGCCGGTGACGGCCTCGTGCTCCAGCCGGGCACTTCCGGTGACGGCACACTCGGCCTCACCAACCTCGGCGGCAAGGACGTCACCGTCGACTGGAAGGCGACGGCTCCCTCGGGCGTGACGCTCGACCCGGCGTCCGGCTCGGTGAAGGTGCCCGCCTCGGGCAGCGCCGAGGCGAAGATCCATGTGACGGCCGGCGCGAGCGAGGGGACGTTCCCCGTCACCTTCGCGCTGACCGACCACGGCACCGGGACACCACTGAACGGGGCGGCCCTGCGGGTCGCCGTGGCCAAGGCCGGCGAACTGTGGCCGTACGACACCAACGAGGGCGTCTACCCCGACGGTACGACCTTCTCCGGCGGCTTCGACCACGGCGGCTGGGCGTTCTCGCAGAACGCGCTGTCGGCGGCCGGCGCCACCGGCGGCTCCACCCTCACGGTCGACGGCGTCTCCTACACCTGGCCGGCGATCGCGTCCGGTCGGCCGGACAACCTGGAGATGGCCGGCCAGACCATCCCGATGCCGGCCGGCACGTCGGGTGCGTCGCTGGGCCTGCTGGGCACGGCGACCAACGCACCGACCGACGGCAGCGGGGTCTCGGGCACGATGACCGTCAGGTACACCGACGGCACCACCGCCAAGGCGACGGTCGGTTTCTCGGACTGGACGCTCAACGCCGGTTCGACCAAGCCGATGGCGGGTGACACCACGGCTCTCACCACGGGTTACCGGAACACGGGCAGCGGCGGCCGCGACGGCGTGAAGACCTACGTCTTCGCCACGAAGATCCCGCTCGACCCGTCCAAGCAGGTGGCCTCGATCACCCTGCCGGTGACGGGTTCGACGGGCAGCGACCACCTGTTCGCCTACGGCTTCGGCCGGTGAGGTCCGGCAGGCGCCGATGACGGTGGGCCCTGCCCGCCGACTCCCGCCCGCTCCCCTCCGATCCCGTCCAATCCCGCCCGCTCCCGTCCTGACGAGGACGGGAGCGGGCGGGCTCCTACGAGCCGCCGCTCAGCTCGGCGACCAGATCCCCGGCGGTCACACGGACCAGGTCCTGCGAGGCGTCCCCGGCTCCGGGGAAGAGGCGGTAGTACGTGCCCGAGGCGCGTGCGGGCCCGATGGTGCCCTGCACCGTGGCCAGGAACACCCGTGTGCCGGAGGCGAGTTCGGCCGCCGCCGTGTCGGGGTCCGGGTGCGGCAGCCGCTCCTCGGCCGCCCGGAGGGAGGAGACGCGGGCGGCGAACGCGGCCGCGTCCTCGTCCGGTCGGCGCCGGTACCGCAGCAGTGCGGGCTCCGGGTCCCGGCACACCACCGCCACCTCGGGGGAGCGCGCCGCGGCCCGCCGTACCGTCAGGTCCCAGAGGGTGGTCCGGTTGCCGGAGCCGAACTGCTCCCACAGGTCCCGGGCCACCGTGGCCAGCTGGGTGCCGCCGTGCGAGCCGATGCTCTGGAAGCCGTTCGTGGACGGCAGATGGGCGTCCGTCCACAGCGCCCGGCGCCTGCCCAGGTCCACGACCATCGGCAGGCACACGCGCGAGTCGCCCGCCAGGTCGAAGCGCTGGCGGACCGTGCGCGGGTCGTACGAGGCGTCACGCGGACCCTGCTCGGGCAGCGCCATGAAGCCCGCGAAGGCGTCCCGCAACTCCTCGAACGGCACGTTGTTGAAACTGAGGACGAGCGGGACGGCGTAGGCGTCCCCGCGTTCCGCCAGCAGCTCCAGGTCCAGGTCCACGTACTCGGTCGCGCCTCGCGGGGCCGGGGCGGAGGTGAGGTCACCGGAGTGGACCGCGGCCCGCGTGCCGTGCACCAGGTTCGTGTAGTCGCACAAGCCGGTGAACTGCCACTCGGCGTCGAAGAACGCGACCGACAGGTCAAGGTCGGTGCGGTTGCCATGGGGTTCGGTCCAGTGCAGGAACAGCCGCAGCACCGCGCCCTCGGGCAGCGTCTGGGTGCTGCCCCGGGGCACCGAGACGAGCGCTTTCGCGGTGGACCGCTCGGTGAACGGCACGGTGAGGTCGGCCAGGCCCGCGTCCAGCACCGACAGCTCGTACGGCTCCCCGGCGGCGAACCGGCGCAGCAGCTCGGCCTCCAGCAGCGTGACCGCCGCCGTGGCCAGCCCGGCGGGCAGCGGGGCCCGCCGCTCCGGCACGGACAGGGCGCGGGTGACCTCGCCGCGCGGGAAGAACACCCGGCGGCGGCCGGCCCGATCCTCGGTACGGACCCGCAGGGCCCCGAACGCCGACAGCAGCGGCCCCGGGCCCACCTTCGGCAGGCCGTGCAGCAGGGCCTTCTCCAGCTCCGGCACGAGGGTGTCGCCGGTGTGCAGGCGCAGCAACAGGTCGAGACGGCGCACCAGTTCGCCGGGGCGCTCCCCGGCGAGGGCCGCGGCCCGGCCCGCGTCGCCCTCGGCCACCGCCTGTTCCAGGCGTCCGGCCCAGGTGGCCGGGCGGAGCCGGACGCCGTCGACCCGGACGGCGTCCGGGTGCGCGGCGGCCGTCGCCAGCAGAGCGGCGCCGAAGGCCGTGCCGGGATCCACCCGGGTCCCGCGCAGCACGGCGAAGGCGAGGGCGGCCCGCGGATGCCGGGAGTGCCGTTCGAAGGGGTGCAGTACCTCCGCGGCCCGCTTCCACGCCGTGGGGTGCCGCAGCACGTCCTCCACCAGGTACGGCGTCGGCAGGGCGTCGAGGGCCACGAGGAGTTCGCGGCGCAGCGGGCGCGGCGGGCTGGTGAAGGACGACAGGGCCACCAGTCCGGCGTCGCCGCCGGAGAGCACGGCGAGCAGCCGCAGCACGTCGGTGGCGGTGGTGAGCCGCTCGGTCAGCAGCTTCCGCGCGGGAAGCCCGGCCGGGGGCTCGCGCAGCAGCGCGCCCAGCACCAGTGCCTTGGTCTCCCGGACCGGGATCTCCTCCGGCAGCAGGCCCCGGCCGGCCGGGGTGAGCGGCAGCAGCGTCAGCAGGTCGTCGCGGTCCTGCGGGGAGAGCGGGGTGCGGCGGGCGAGCAGGGAGTCCACCACGGCGGTGGCGTCGGCGGCCCGGTCGGCGCCGACGCGCAGCAGCCGCAGCGGGCCGGGCCGCGGTGCCTTGGCGGCGCCGACCGCACGCACCGGTCGCAGGAAGGGGTCGTCCGCGTCGATCCGCCGGTGGCAGACCGGGCAGCCCGCGTAGTCGGATCCGTCCCAGCACAGCCGGCACACCAGGTGGGCGCAGGGCGAGACGGGGAACACCGTGCGGGCCTCGCCGCACAGCACGCAGGGGTGGTCCGGCTGCTGGAGCAGGAAGGCGAAGACCCGGTCCACGTACAGCGCCTCGGTGTCCCGGGGCACGGTGTGCGGGAAGCGGCGGAAGAGCGGGACGTGCACGCGGTCGCTGCCGAGCAGGCCGTCGACGAGCCCGACCAGCCGGGAGTGCGCGGCCGCCAGCTCCTGCGAGGTCAATGAGCCGAGTGCCGTGTGCAGTTCGGCGGACGGGACATGACCGCGGCCGAGCAGTTCGGCCTCCAGCCGGCGCAGTGCCGGTCCTGTTCCGCTGCCGGACGCGGACGGTGTGTCCACGTAGACGGTCTGGATTCGGCGCAGCAGTACGGACTCGGCAGCGAGCAACAGGGGATTCCCCTCCACGATGACCCGGGACAGAAGAACGGGGGCGGAGAGTGGGCGCGCCGGGTCTTTTTTCGAAGAAGGTGAGAAGGATGCGCGCCGGGGAGCCGCCCCCGTTGCCCTGATCCCATCACAACGCCTGCCGCGAGCCAAACGAATTAACCGGTCGGTGCCACAAGGGTGCTCGGTCACCGGACACTTGCCTTTTTGCCGGGTCGTGCGCCGGGCGGCCGTCAGGAGTCCTGCGGGGCCTTGACGATGGCGCCGTGCTTGTCGATGGTGTGCGTCTGCCAGTAGATGTCCCACTTGTCGTCGACGTGCTTCGGGGTCTTGTCCTCGGGATAACGGAAGGTGCCCTTCGGGACCTCGTGGCCGTCGTCGACGCACTGGCCCCCGGTCGCGCCGATGTTCTGCACGGGGTACTGGCCGTCCGAGCAGATCGCGTCGGCTGTCGTGCAGCCGGCCAGCAGTGCGGCGGAGGCGGCGGTGACGCAGGCCGCGAGTGCCGCGGCGGTCCCGGTGGCCCGTCGGCGGGCGCGGTGCGTGGTCATGTGTTTCCCCTTCCGCGGGAACGGTCTGTGACGCACCAAGCCTGGAGGAAGGGCGGGAGCGGGCGGATGGGCGCACGTACTCATTCACGGGGGCCGCAAGCGTGAGTACCTCTGCGCAGAGGTGCCCCTCTCCCCTCTTGTCGCCTTGTCGGCGCGCCACTTGACCGGCCGGACGGCTCGGCGCGGCTCTCGCGAGAGTGCCCGGGGCCGGGGCCGCGGGGCCCCCTCCGGGCCCCGGCCGCGGGCCGCGGGCCCGGACTTCGGCGGAGCGGGCCGGCACCGGCCGGCCGATGTCAACCGAGGAGGCACCGGGACGCTGCCGCCCGTGCGGTGCCCCGCGCGGCGGAGCCGGACCGAACTCCCGTCTTGTGTGCGGAAGTTCTCGACGAGATGGCACCCGGCCGTGAACCGTCACCGAGATCGCCGCGGCGGCGGTCAGTGCTTGTGCGTCAGAACGCGCAGGGTTCTGCCCAGCGGCGGGTTCACGGAACCGCGGAGTATTCCGGTGCCCCGCGCGAGTACGGCTTCCGCCGTGAGGAGTTCGATCTCCACCAGTGCGCCGGCGAGACGTCGGCCGCCGGGCGAGGTGAGGGTGCACAGGGGTCTCGCGGCCGACAGGGAGGTCTGCGCGAGCGTGATTTGATCGGCCATCAGTTCTCGAAGGGCCGAGCCGCCGGCGCCGGTCCTCAGGTCGTCCATGGTGATCCCGAAGCGTTCCATCGCCTCGACCGGGATGCCTGTGCGTCCTTCCTGGACGTCCTCGGCGAGGTCGTTGACGAAGTCGAGGCGCTGACTGCCCTCGATGAAGGTCCGGCATGCGGCGCGGTACGGCATGTCGTCCGCTTCCGGCGCGAGCAGTCCGGCGACGAGCATGAAGCCGGGGTAAGAGTAGGCGTCCACGTACGCCTGGTAGTCCGCCTCGGTGGCGAGGCCGGTGAAGCGCAGTTCGGCGGTCGCGGTCGCCAGGTAGGTCTCCACGAGGCCGCCCAGCCGGGGGTGGACGGAGACGGTGTGCGCGAGGGTGCGCAGGAGCGGGCTGTCGCTCGTACCCGTCCGCAGGGCGTCCCGTACTTGCCGCTCCCAGGAGGCCCACGCCGCCTCGCGCCGCGGCAGGGGGCCGGTGTCCAGCAGGTTGTCGCCGTGGTGCATCACGGCGGTCGCGGCCACCACGTGCGGCAGCAGGGCGCGGGGCAGCAGCAGCCTGGCCGCGAGGTACGCGGTGCGCCGGAAGCGTCGTACCGACCGCCGTTGACGGCCGTAGTCCCTGCGCAGTCCCGGCTCCCGGACACCGGCGGCGTCCAGGCTCTTCGTCCACCCTCGCATGGACCGATCCTAGGGTTCGGGCGGCCGCTCTCGGACAGCCGGGTGCCCGTCGCGGCGGCGCGCCCGGTCTCGTGGTCCGGGCGCGCCGCCGTCCCGGGGCCGGGCCGGTGCCGGGTCGGCCTCGCCCGGGTGAGGGGTCCGGGGTCCCGGACGGCTCGCGCGGGGACGGCATGCGAGGAGGCGATGTGTGACCCCGAAGCGCCTCCGGCCCGTCCTTCGGGGCCGTGGGCGGCTACCGGGCGACGGCGGTGCCCGTGTCGAACGCGCGCATCCGGCGCAGCGGGGAGCACAGCAGGACCAGCGGGGTCGCCGACAGGGCGGCCGTCAGGAACCACAAGGCGCCGCGCACACCGGCGACTTGTCCGAGGCCGCCGGCGAGCAGACCGCTGAGCGGGAGCACGCCCCAGACCAGGAAGCGCATGGTGGCCGTCATCCGGCCCAGCAGGTGCGGGGGGCAGACCGTCTGGCGGTAGCTGACCTGGCAGATGTTGTACGTCGTGACACCGGCCGACTGGATCAGGGCGCCGAGCACGAACAGGGCGACGCGCCAGCCGTGGCCGGTCAGCGGGAGGAGCAGGCCGAAGGGCATCGTGACCAGCAGGGAGAGCCAGGTGAGACGGGCCTCGCCGAGGGCGCGGGAGAGACGTTCGGTGACCAGTGCGGCGAGCATCGAGCCGACGCCGGCCGTGGTGAGCACCCAGCCGACCGCGGCCGGCGGCAGGCCCACCGTGCGGGTCAGGAACAGCGTCTCCAGGGCGAAGATCCCGCTGAGGAAGAGGTTGACGGACGCGGTGCTGAGGGCGATCACCCGCAGGACCGGGTTGCGCAGCACATGGTGCAGGCCCTCGCGGATCTCGTGCAGGAGCGGGCCGCGTCCGGCGGGCGACGGCCGGTCCTCGCGCGCCTCGATCCGGCCCAGCAGGGCCGCCGAGACGAGGGAGGTGACCGCCTGCCCGGCCAGGGTGCCCACCGCGCCGAGGAGTTGGACGAAGAAGCCCGCGATGCCGGGACCGGCCAGCTCGGCCGTCGAACGCACCGTCTCCAGGCGCGAGTTGCCGCTCACCAGGGTCGAGCGGCCGACCAGGGTGGGCAGATAGCTCTGGTCGGCCACATCGCCGAACAGCCGGGCGCAGCCCAGCAGCAGGGCCACCACGTACAACAGCGTCATGGAGCGCAGGTCCAGCAGCCAGGCCACCGGTACCGCGGTGAGCAGCACCGCGCGCGTCAGATCGGCGGCGATCATGACGTTTCGCCGGCGCATCCGGTCGACCCAGGCGCCGGCGGGCAGCCCGAACAGCAGGAACGCCGCCTGCTCGGCCGCGGCGAGCAGACCGGCCTGCCAGGCCGAGGCGTGCAGGGTCAGCACGGCGGTCAGCGGGAGGGCGACGTAGGTGATGTTGTTGCCGAGCTCGTTGCAGATGTGCGACGCCATGAACCGGCGGAAGTCGCGCCGCTGCCGGGAGGACGGGGCGGACTCGCCGGGCCCGGAGTCGATGTCGCCGGGTGCCGCCTCGGCGGCACCGGATCCGGACGTGGCGGGCGTGTCGGTCGCGGTGTCCGGATCGGTTGCGGGGCCGGACCCGGGTTCCGCGGGGGAGGCGGGGCCGGACGAGGCCGTGGGCTGGGACACGAGAGACGTTCCTTGTCTGGTGGAGGGCGGCGGGCGCCGCGCGATGGCCGGAGCGGTGGGGCTACCCCGGTGCCGGTCAGCCGACGGTGATCCCGGGCAGGGCCCTCGGGTCGAGCTTGCCGCCCGGGGTGCGGGGGAGCCGGGGCAGGACGGTGAGGTGGGCCGGGACGAGGTGGGCCGGTACCCGGGAGCTCAGGCTGCGGCGCAGCTCGGCGGGGTCCGGGGTCCGGCCCGGCGCGGCGGCGACGTAGGCGGCCACCTGGACCTCGCCCAGGTGCGTCACCGCGCGGGCGACCACGTCCACCACGTCCGGCAGCGCGCCGACCGCCGCCTCCACCTCCTTGAGCTCCACCCGGTGGCCGCGCACCTTGACCTGGTCGTCCGCGCGGCCGAGGAAGCGGAGCGTGCCGTCGGCGGACCGGCGCACCCGGTCGCCCGTCCGGTACATCCGCTGCCCCGGCTCCTCGGCGAACGGGTCGGGCACGAAGCGCTCCGCGGTCAGCGCGGGCCTGCCGTGGTAACCGCGTGCCAGGCACGCCCCGGCCAGATACAGTTCGCCCGCCTCCCCGTCCGCCGCCTGCGCCAGTTCCTCGTCGAGGACGTACGCCCGCACACCGGGCAGCGGCACGCCGAGCGGAATCACCTCGTCGGCCCCGTCCGCGCCGTCGAGCCCGGCGGCGCGGGCCTCGTGGCACGTCGCGGTGATCGTCGACTCGGTGAGGCCGTACGCGCTGGTCACCGGAGGACCGCCCGCGTCGTACCAGCGGCGGAGGTCCGCGGTGCGGCCGGCGTCGCTGCCGATCACCACCCGGCGCAGGGACGCCGGCAGCGGGCGGGGCCGGCGCTCGACGTCCTTCGCCCACTGCGCCCAGTAGGGGGTGGGCAGATTGACGACGCTGATCCGCTGCCCGGCGAGGAAGGGTTCGAGTTCGCCGGGCGAGACCATGTTGTCGGCGACGAAGACGGCGGCGCCGCCCGTGCACCAGGTGGGCAGGGCCTCCTCCAGCGACACGTCGAAGGCGGGCGCGGCGAACTGGAGCACCCGGTCGGCACCGGTCAGGCCGTAGCGCTCGGCGAGCACGAGGGTCTGCCGGGCGAGGCCGGGGTGCCCGACCGCGACGGGCTTGGGCGCGCCGGTGGAGCCGGAGGTGAACAGGACGTAGGCGAGAGCGCCGGGCGCGGGCCGCGCCGGGACGAGGTCCGGGACGCCGGACCCGGCCCCGCCGGTCGCCGCCCAGAACAGCTCGGTGCCGGCGCGGTGCTGGAGGGCGGCCGCGGCCGCGTGGTCCGCGGCTACCAGGTACCGGGTGCCGGCGGCGGCCAGCAGGGTGCGCAGCCGCTCGTCGGGCGTCGCCGGGTCGGCGAGCAGCGGCGCGGCACCGGAGTACCAGATGCCCAGCACCGCGACGGCCCAGTCGGCCCCCCGGCCCACACCGACCAGCACCGTGTCCTCGGGGCCCGCACCGGCGGCACGCAGATCCCCGGCCACCACGCGTGCCCGCTGGTCGAGTTGACGGTACGTCAGCTCGCCTTCGGGCCCGCTCACCGCCGTGGCGTCGGGGGTCGCCGCCGCCTGCCGGGCGATGCGCAGCGGTACGGGGAGGTCGGTGGCGGTCATGCGGGATCTCCTGGTCGGTACGGCCGGACTGGGACACGTCGAGGACACGGCCGGATGCGTGGCCGGTCCGCGGTTGGCGGCCACCGGCACGACGGGGCTCATGCGCCGTCCCTCGCGCGCGCCCGCAGGGCCGGGCGGGCCGGGGCCCGCCGGGCCGAGGCGAGACGGGCGGCGACACCCGCGGGGGTGGGCGTCTCGAACAGGTCGCGGATGGTCAGTTCGGCGCCGAGTTCGGTACGCAGCCGGCCGGTGAGCCGGGTGGCGAGCAGCGAATGCCCGCCATGGGCGAAGAAGTCGTCGTCCGGGCCCGCCGCGGACAGCCCGAGGACCGCCGCGAAGAGGTCGCAGACCGCCTGCTCGCCGGGGCCCGAGGGCGCCCGCCCGGCGGAGCGCGTGAGGCTCGCCGGATCCGGCAGCGCCTTGCGGTCCACCTTGCCGTTCGTGGTGAGCGGCAGCGCGGGCAGAGGCAGCAGCAGCGAGGGGACCATGTAGTTCGGCAGGGTGTGGGAGAGCGCCGCGCGGATCTCGTCGGGGGTGGCGGTGCCGGTGACGTAGCCGATGAGCCGCTGCTGGCCGGCGCCGTCACGGTCCACGGCCACGACCGCGTCGCCGACGCCCGGCGCGGCACGCAACGCCGTCTCCACCTCGCCCAGTTCGATGCGGTTGCCGCGGATCTTGACCTGGTGGTCCTGGCGGCCGAGGAAGTCCAGCTGCCCGTCGGCGCGCAGCCGGGCGAGGTCACCGGTGCGGTACATCCGGGCGCCCGGCTCGGGGGCGAAGGGGTCGGGGACGTAGCGTTCGCTGCTGCGCCGCGGGTCGTTCAGGTAGCCGGGCCCGACGCCGGTCCCGGCGATGAACAACTCCCCGGGCACACCGGGCGGTACGGGCGCGAGGGTCGGGTCGAGGATGTACAGCCGGTTGTTCCGCAGCGGCCGGCCGACGGGCAGCCTGCCCTGTTCCAGCTGGGCGTTCACGTCCCGGGTGATCAGCGCGTGGGTGTTGTCGTCCGAGCACTCGGTGAGACCGTAGGCGTTGACGATCGCCGCTTCCGGGTGCCGGTCGTACCAGCGCTCGCACAGCTCGGGCGGCAGCACCTCACCGTTGACGATGAACCAGCGCAGCGACGGGAGTCCGGGGGCCGGCGTGCCGGAGTCCCAGAGGTCGAGGGCCGCGCGGACGAAGGAGGGCACGGTCTCCATCACGGTGACGGAGTGCTCGGCGACGGCGGCGAAGAGCACCGCAGGGTCGCGGGCGACGTCACGGGAGACCAGGTGCACCCGGCCGCCCGTGATCAGCGGCGCGAGCATCTGCCACACCGAGATGTCGAAGGTGAGCGGCGCGTTCATCACGACGCGGTCGGCAGGCGTGAGCCGGAGGTCGTCGAGCTTGGCGAGCAGGTGGTTGTTCATGCCGCGCCGGTGCACCATGGCGCCCTTGGGACGGCCGGTGGAGCCGGAGGTGAAGCAGACGTAGGCGAGCGCGTCCGGGCCGCCGGCGGTGGCCGGCGGCACGGGGGCCGGCGCCGGCCGCGCGTCGTCGAGGAACAGCAGCCGTACGGTGGCCACCGCGGCGGCGATCTCCTCGGCGCGGGACCGCTGTTCGGGCGCGGCGAGCAGCCAGGTCACGCCCCCGGCGGCGAGCAGGTCCGCGGTGCGCGCCACCGGGCCCTCGGGGTCGAGCGGCACATAGGCGGCGCCGGCGCCGAGGATGCCGAGCACGGCGACCGGCACCCGGGCGGTCGGCTCGCTGAGCACCGCGACCAGATCGCCCTCGCCCGCTCCCTCGGCGCGCAGCCGCAGGGCGAGCGCGTCGGCGCGGGTGACCAGCTCGGCGTACGTGTGCGTCCGGCCGGTGTCGTCGGTGACCGCCGCGGCGTCCGGGCGCAGCCCGGCCTGACGCCGTACCCGGTCGGTGACCTCGGCGAAGTCCTCGTCGCGTGCCGTGTCGTTGAAGGACACCAGGACGCGGTGGCGCTCGGCCGGGGACAGCAGGTCGACGGCGCCGGCCGGGCGCTCCGGGTCGTCGGCGACGGCCGTCAGGAGGCGGACCAGGCGGTCCAGCAGGGCCTGGGCGTCCTCGGCGTCGAAGACGTCCGGCCGGTGGTCGATCTGGAGGCGCAGCCGCTCCCCGGGGATGGCGGTGAGGGCGAGCGGGTAGTGCGCCGCGTCGTGCGGGTCGACACCGACGACGCGGAGGTCGCCCGTCGACAGCGCGGACAGCGAGGCGAGCCCCTCGGCGTCGGCCTGGTAGTTCTGGAAGGCGACACAGGAGTCGAACAACTCACCCGCGTCGGCGGTGCGCTGGATCTCGGTGAGGCCGAGGTGGTGGTGCTCGATCAGGCTCGCCTGTTCGTCCTGGAGCCGGGTGAACAGCCCCATCAGGGGTTCGGCGGGGTCGATGCGGACGCGCACCGGGACGGTGTTGAGGCACAGGCCGACGATGTCGGCGACGCCGGGCAGTTCGGGGGAGCGACCGCTGACGACCGCGCCGAAGACCACGTCGTAGGAACGCAGCCTGTTGCCGAGGAGCAGCGCCCAGGCGCCCTGGAGCAGCGTGCCCGGGGTGATCCGGTGGCCCCGGGCGAGCGCGGTGAGCCGCTCGGTCAGGGGCCGCGGCAGCACGGTCTCCACCCGCTGCGGCAGCAGCCCCGAGGGGGCCGCGGAGACCGGCGCGGTACGGCTGCCGCCGGAGAGCCCGGCCAGCGCCCGCCCCCAGGCGTCCCGGGCCGCGTCCCTGTCGCGTGTTTCGAGCCAGCGCAGGAAGGACGCGTACGGCGTCACCGGCGGCAGCGCGGCGCCGTCCGGACCGGCGTCGTGCAGAGCCAGCAGCTCGCGGACCAGGACGGGCCACGACCAGCCGTCCAGCAGGATGTGATGGTACGTCAGCAGCAGGCGGTGGCTGAGCGGGCCGGTGCGGACGAGGGTGAAGCGCAGCAGCGGCGGGCGGGCCAGGTCGAAGCGGCGGGCCCGGTCCTCGGCCAGCAGCGTCTCGACGGCGGCCGCGCGCTCCGCCTCGCCGAGTCCGCTCAGGTCCGTCTGTGCCCACGGGGCCCGGACTTCGCGCCGTACGACCTGCGCGGGTTCACCGGAGGCGCGGCGCAGGAAGCCGGCGCGCAGATTGGCGTGGCGCCGCAGCACCGCGTCGGCGGCGGCCCGCAACCGCTCGGCGTCGAGGGGCCCGGCCAGATCCAGGAGCAACTGGGCGACGTAGACGTCCCTCTCGTCCTCGTCGTAGAGCGCGTGGAAGAGGATGCCCTCCTGGAGCGGGGAGAGGGGCAGGACGTCCTCGACGCGGGAGGCGGTGGGGGCGGCGGAGGAGTTCGGGTCCGCGGGGGCGGCGGTTTCGCTCACGGTGCGTTTCCTTGTCGGTGGTCAGGCGGGACGGCCGCGGCGGGCGCGGCGCACGATCGGCGGTTCGGGCGCGGCGGCGGACTCGGCGGTGGCCAGGGCGAGTTCGGCGACGGTGGGTCCGGCGAAGAAGCGGCGGACGGTGACCGCGGCGCCGAGGCCGGAGCGGATCTCCGCCAGCAGCCGGGTGGCGAGCAGGGAGTGCCCGCCGAGTTCGAAGAAGTTGTCGTGGACACCCACTCGATCGGCGCCCAGCAACTTCTCCCACAGGGCGGCGAGCGCCCGTTCGGTGTCGTCGCGCGGTGCCTCGTAGGGCCGTTCGGCCGGGGCCGGGGCGGGCAGCGCGGCCAGGTCGGTCTTGCCGTTCGCCGTGACGGGGAAGCGCTCCAGCACGGTGATCGTCAGGGGCACCAGGTAGTCCGGCAGGGCGGCCCGCAGATGCCGGCGCAGCTCGGCGGGGTCGGGGGCGGCACCCTCGGCGGGCACCGCGTACCCGGCGAGGGCCGGTCCGGCCGCGGTGGGTACGACGGTCACGGCGGCCCGGCCGACGGACGGGTGCCCGCCGAGCACGTTCTCGATCTCGCCCGGTTCGATGCGCAGGCCGCGGATCTTGACCTGGCGGTCGGCCCGCCCGAGGTATTCGACCTGCCCCGCGGTGTTCCAGCGGGCGAGGTCGCCGGTGCGGTACATCCGGGAGCCGGGCGGCCCCGCCGGGCAGGCGACGAACCTCTCGGCGGTGAGCCCGGGGCGGCCCAGATAGCCCTGTGCGAGGCCCGCCCCGGCGATGTACAGCTCGCCGGTCACCCCGGGCGGCACCGGGGCGAGTCGGTCGTCGAGGACGTGCAGGCGGGTGCCGTCCAGGGGGCGGCCGATGGGCACCTGCCCGTCCGGGAGCGGCGCTCCGGGGGCCACGGCGAACGTGGCGGCGAAGGTGGTCGCCTCGGTCGGCCCGTACGCGTTGGTGACGGTGGTGCCGGGGCAGTGCTCGCGGACCCGCCGGACGGCGGCGGGGGAGGCCGCCTCACCGCCGGTCATCACCTCGGCCAGCGTGGCCAGCCGGTCCGGGCAGCGGTCGGCGAGCTCGTTGAAGAGGGTCGCCGTCAGGAAGGTGCCGGTGACCCGCTGCTCCGCCATGAGTGCGGCGAGGGCGGGGACGTCCAGGTCGCCGGGCGGAGCGATGACGACGAGGCCGCCGTTCAGCAGCGGCACCCACAACTCGTAGGTGGAGGCGTCGAAGGCGTGCGGGGAGCGGAAGAGGACGCGCTCGTGGGCGCCGCCGCGCCATCGGCGGTCCACGGCGAGGGCGACGACCTCGCGGTGCGAGACGGCGACGCCCTTGGGGGTGCCCGTCGAGCCGGAGGTGTACATCACGTAGGCGAGGCCGTCGGGGTGGGCGCCGGCACGGTCCGGGGCGGCGCCGCCGTCACCGTCCGCGCCGCCGTCGCCGTCCTCCACGCGCAGGGTGTGCCGGACGCCGAGACCGGGGGCGGCCCCGGCGGCGCCGGTGATCAGCACGGCCGCCCCGGCCTCGGCGACGATCGCCGCCGAACGGGCCGGCGGAGCGGCCGCGTCCAGCGGGAGGTAGGCCGCGCCGGCCTTCAGTACGCCGAGGGTGGCGGCGACCAGCTCCACCGAGCGGTCCATCAGCACCGCGACGGTGTCGCCGTGCCGCACGCCCAGTCGGGCGAGCCGGGCGGCCAACCGGTCGGAGAGCGCGTCGAGTTCACCGTAGGTGGCCTCGCGTCCACCGCACACGGCGGCCGTCCGCTCCGGGTGGGCGGCGGCCCGCGCGGTGAACAGGGCGTGCACGGTGGTGGCGTGGGGCTCGGCGGGGGCGCCCTGCCAGCCGTGCAGGAGGTCCGCGCGCTCGGCGGGGGTCAGCAGGTCGAGGGCGGCGATCGGGGCTACGGGGTCGTGGACGGCGGCGGCGGCGAGGCGGACCAGGCGGTCGAGGAGCCGCTGGGCGGTGCCGGCGTCGAAGAGGTCGGCGGCGTACTCCAGGGCCAGGCCGATCCCGGCGGGCGCTCCGGTCGCCGGGTCGTGACGCTCGTCCACCTCCAGGGTCAGGTCGAACTTCGCGGTGGCGGTGCGCACCACCTCCGTGCGCACCCGCAGACCCGGGAAGACCGGCTCGTCGTCCGCGTCCCGCTGGCTCGCCACCGCGATCTGGAACAGGGGGTGACGGCCGGGCGAGCGTGGCGGGTTGAGCCGCTCGACCAGCGCGTCGAAGGGCAGGTCGCGGTGGGCGTGGGCGTCGAGCACGGCGTCGCGGACCCGGTCGAGCACCTCGGTGAAGGCGGGGTCGCCCGAGGTGTCGGCCCGCACCACCACGGTGTCCACGAACAGGCCGACGAGATCGTGCAGGGCCTCCTCGTCACGGCCGTCCACGGGGCAGCCCAGGGGCAGGTCGGTACCCGCGCCGAGCCGGGTGAGCAGCGCGGCGAAGGCCGCCTGGACGGCCATGAACGGTGTGGCGTGCCGCTCGCGGGCCAGCGCGGCGAGCCCCGCGTGGACGGCGGCACCGGCCTCGGCGCGCACCACGGCGCCGCGGTACGAGGCGACGGCGCAACGCGGCCGATCGGTGGGCAGCGCGTGCTCCTCGGGCAGGCCCGCCAACGCCTGCGCCCAGTGGTCGAGTTGCCGGGCGTGCAGGGAGTCCGGGTCCTCCGCGTCACCCAGTACCTCCTGCTGCCACAGGGCGAAGTCCGGGTACTGCACAGTCAGTTCGGGCCACTCCGGGTCTCCGCCCAGCACGCGGGCGGTGTAGGCGGCGGCCAGGTCGTGGACGAGGACATCGAGCGAGGCGCCGTCACCGGCGATGTGGTGCAGTACCAGCAGCAGCCGGTGCTCGTCTGCCTCGTCGGTGAACAGGTGGGCTCGCAAGGGGACTTCGGTGGCCACGTCGAAGGGCCGGCCGGCGGCGCGGCGCGCGAGCTCCGCGTGCTCGGCGGCCGGGCGGACCGTGACGGTCAGGTCCGGTGCGGCGCCCGGCTCCTGGACGTGCTGGCGGGGGCGGCCGTCCTCGTCGGGGAACACGGTCCGCAGCGCCTCGTGCCGGCGGCTCACGTCCGCGAGGGCGGCCGCGAGGGCGGCGCGGTCGAGGTCGCCGCGCAGGCGCAGCGCCACGGGGATGTTGTGCAGGCCGGACGGGTCGCCGTCGCGGCACAGGAACCACAGGCGGCGCTGGGCGTGGGACAGGGGGATCACAGCACTTCTCCGAGCTGGGATTCGAAGGCGTCGAGGTCGGCCTGGCTGAGGCCGGTGAGGGACACGTCGGACGGGGTCAGTCCGGCGGCGCCGGGCAGCGCGGTGTGCCGGGCGAGGGCCCGCAGCATCGCGAACCACTCGTCGGCGAGCGCCCGCACCCGGCCGGCCGGGTAGGCGTTGCCCGCCCAGGTCCAGGTGGCGCTGAGGGTGAGCCCGGCGGGGCCCTCGTGCGCGGCCGCGTTGACCTCGACGGCGTGCGCCATCGGCAGGCCCTCGTCGGCGTCGTCGAGGCCGAAGTCGTGCCCGGGGGCGGCGGACCAGTCGGCGGCGTCGCCCATGGGGAAGCGGCCCAGGTAGTTGAAGCCGATCTCGGGGATGCCGAGGGCCGCGAGCCCCGGGCCGGTACGGCTGTTGGCGTACCGCAGCAGACCGTGGCCGATGCCGTGGTCCGGGATCGCCCGCAGCGTCTCCTTGACCTGGCGCAGGGCCGCTCCGGCGGCGGGACCGCCGGCGCGGGCGTCGGCGAGATCGGGCCGTCCGAGGTCGAGGCGGACCGGGTACACGGTGGTGAACCAGCCGACGGTGCGGGACAGGTCCAGGCCGTCCGTGATCTCCTCCCGGCCGTGCCCCTCGACGTCCACGAGCACCGAACCGCCGTCACCGTCACCGTCACCGGTGCCGGGTCGCCGCCAGGCCAGGACGGCGAGGGCGAGACCGGTCAGCAGGACGTCGTTCACCGTGCCGTTGACCAGACCGGGCGTGACGGTGAGCAGCGGCCCGGTGACGTCCGGGGGCAGATCCAGGGTGTACCGGTTGACGGCGCTCTCGGCGTCCAGGCGGTCCAACGCGCAGACACCGCCGAGCGGTTCGGGCGCCGGGCGCAGGGTGGCGGCCCACCGGCCGGCCTCCGCCATCCGGCGGCCCGAGGTGGCGTCGGCGCGCAGCAGGCCGGCCCAGTGCGCGAACGGGGTCGGCACCGGCGCCAGGCCGGGCTCGCGGCCCTCGGAGAGCCGCTCCCAGCCGACGCGCAGATCGTCCAGGAGGATGCGCCAGGACACACCGTCGACCGCCAAGTGGTGCACGACCAGGGCCAGTCGGCCCTGCCGGGCGGGGCCGCGGTCGATGTGGACGGCACGCAGCACGATCCCCTCGGCGGGCGCGAGCAGCCGCCGCGCGGCCCGGATGCGCTGCGTCGTCAGACCGGGCAGCTCCTCGTCGGTGGCGGCGCCCGCCGCCACCGACTCGACCAGCGCGTGGGCGTCGACGCTCCCCGGCGGCGGCACCGTCGGCTGCGCGCCGGCCGCGCCCGCCCCACCGGGCACCCGCAGCCTGAGGATGTCGTGGGTGTCCAGCAGGGCCTGTACGACGCGCACCGCGTCCTCGGCGCCGAAACCGGCCGGAGTGCGCACGACGAGCGACTGGTTGTACGTGTCGACGGGACCGCCCAGCTCCCCGAGCCACGCCATGATCGGGGTCGGCGCGAACGGGCCGAGCCGGCGGGCGGGCCGCGCGGGCCCGGCGCCCGCACCCAAGGGACCGACCGCGCGGGCACCGGCCGCCAGCGCGGCGACGGTCTCGCTGCGCAGCACCTCACGGGTGGTGACGAGGAGCCCGGCGGGGCGGGCCCGGCTGACGACCTGGATGGCCTGGATGCTGTCACCGCCGAGCCCGGTGAAGCTCTGCCCCGGGTCGACGGCGGCCAGCCCGAGGACGTCCGCGATCAGCGCGCACAGCGTCCCGGCGGGATCCACCGGGTTCCGCCCCCGGGCGGCGCCTTCGTGGGCCAGGGTGGTGGTCGCGCGGCGGTCGAGGTCAGTCACGGGCCTGGTTCCCGGCGAGGGTGGCGACCAGGGACGCGGGCCGCATGTCGGTCCAGTTGCGCTCCACGTGGTCGAGGCAGTCCTGCCGCGTACCGGGGCCGTGCACCCGTGTCCAGCCGGCGGGGACGGCCACGGTCGCGGGCCACAGGGCGTGCTGCAGCTCGTCGTTGCGCACGACGAGGTAGTCGGCGTTGTCGTTCTCGAAGGGGTTGCTCATGGCAGGTCCTCGGGGTGTCCGTTCCGGGTGCCGTACGGGTCGTACGGCGGGAGTGTGGGGCGGGTGTCACGGGCCCGCGGCGAGGGTCGTCCCGGGCGGGGCCGCGGGAGCGGTGGGCCGGGTGGCCGGCGCCTCTGTGTCGGATCAGGTCGGCCGCGGGCGGCGATGCCTCCTGGCCGGGCCGCGACCCGGCGGGATCCGGGATCCGGGCTCCGGCAGCGAGGCCCTACGCCTCGGGAGCGGTGCCGACGGTGAGCCGCACCAGGCGGTGCGCCTCGTCCAGCGCCGCCGCCACCCGCTCCGGCGTCGGGTGGCCGGCGATGACGTGCCCGATCCGGTCGCCGGCGCTGCGCGGGCGCCGCACGGCCGTGCCGGGCGCGGCGGTGACCGTGACCGACTCGACGTCCGGCACGGCGGCCGCCTCCTGGGTCCCGGCGACGGCGTCGAGCACCCCGTCGGCATCGGGCAGCAGGAACTGGATGCCCGCGTGGGCGTCGTGGGCGGGCTTGAGCGCGGGTGCGAGCCCGACGGCGGTGCGCAGCTGCTGCTCCAGCAGGTCGACCCCGGTGGCCAGCCGTATGAGTTCGGGGATCATGCCGCCGGCGGGGCGCGGGTTGATCTCGATGACGGCGGGCCCCTCGGCGGTCAGCTTCACCTCGGTGTGGGTGGCCCCCAGCCGGATCCCGGCCGCGTCCAGGGCGGCGGTCACGGTCTCGGTGATCCGCTGGGCCGTCTCGGCCGGCAACGGGGCCGGGAAGAGGTGTCGGTGCTCGACGAAGTGCGGGGTGCCCGTCACGGACTTCTCGGTGATGCCGACGCACTCGCCCCGGCCGTCCCAGGTGAACATCTCCACGCTGTACTCGGGGGCGTCCAGGTACTCCTCCACGAGGACCGTGCGCGCGGTCGGCATGCCGCGGACGTTGGTGGTGACGGCGAGGACCCGTTCGGCGTGGGCGGTGGCCGTCGCCTCGTCGGCGCAGAGCAGGACGTTGACGGAACCGGAGTCGTCGGCGGGCTTGACCACGCAGGGCAGTCCGGTCCGGGCCACGGCGGCGGCCACCTCGCCCGGCTCGCGGACGACCGCGTACCGCGGCTGGCGCACCCCGGCCGTCTCCAGCAGGGCCCGCAGCGCCGACTTGTCGCGGCAGGCGGCCACGGCCCGCGGCGGGTTGCCGGGCAGCCCGAGCCAGCGGGCCAGGCGCGCGGCGGCGGGGACGTAGAAGTCGCTGGTGGTGGTGATGCCGGCGATCTCCTCGCGCCGGAAGCGGTCCTGGACTGCGGCGCGCAGGGCGGCGTCCGAGTTGGTGTCGCAGCGGATCACCTCGGCGCCGGTTTTGGCGAGCCCCCGGTACCGGTCGGGGTCACCGGTCAGCAGCACCGGCACGGTGCCCAAGTCCCCGCGGGCCAGTTCCAGGGCGAGCATGCCCGTACCCGTGGTGTTGGACTCGACGAAGACCAGGTGCCGCCGCAGCTCCCCGGGGGCCCGGAACGGCTGCCGGGACCAGCTCAGCGCGGTCTGTCCGGCCGGGATGACGGACGGCCGCTCGGGCGCCGGGAGCTCGTGCAGCCGGTGGGTGTCCCAGTGCTCGTCGCTGTAGACGGTGTCGGCGTACCGGTCGCCGCGGTCGGGCATGATGCCGACGATGCGGGAGCCCGGCTCGGCGCGCCGGGCGAGGTCGCCGAGGACGCGGTAGACGGAGCCGGAGGTGTTGCCGGCGAAGATCTGCTGCTCCCGGGCGAGGTCCCGGGTGGCGGCGAACGCCTCGTGGTCGTTGAGCCAGTGCACCTCGTCCACGAGCGAGCGGTCGAGGTTCTTCGGCAGCAGGCTGTTGCCGAGGCCGCTCTGCAGCCGCTGGGGCACGTCGGGCTGTCCGAACAGGGCGCTGCCCACGCAGTCCACGCCCACCACCTTCAGGGCGGGAAGGCTCTCCCGCAGGGCCCGGGAGGTGCCGCACAGCGATCCGCCGCTGCCGACCGCCCCGACGACGGTGTCGATGTGCCCGAGGTCGGCGAGCAGCTCGCCGGCCAACTCCCGGTAGGCCCCCGGGTTGTCGGGATTCGTGTACTGCTGGGGCCAGAAGGCGCCGGGCAGTTCGGCCATCAGCTCCGCGAGCCGCTCCAGCCGGGCGGACTGCCAGCCGTGGCTGGTCATCGCCGCCACGATGTGCACTCGGCAGCCGAGGGCGCGCAGTTTGGCGAGGGTGACGGGATCGATGCGCGGGTCGGTGACGATATGGACCTCATGGCCCAGCGAGCGGCCCACCAGGGCGACACCGAGGGCCATGGTGCCGGACGAGCTCTCCACGACCGGGGCGTCCGGCCGCAGCGTGCCCAGGCGCCGGGCCTCCAGGATGATGTTGCGGGCGACGCGGTCCTTCATCGCGAAGAGGTTCTGGAGTTCCAGCTTGGCGTAGACCTCCACCCCGCGTGCCTCGCCGAGGCGCAGCCGGACCAGCGGCGTTTTGCCGATCGCGTCCGCAAGCGTGTCGAACAGCATGGTCAGATCTCCAGCTCGTGAGGGAGGGCGGGGACGTCTGCGGCGGGAGGGGACGCGGGGCCGGTGGAACCGGTGTGCTGCCCTCGGCGCGGTCCGGTCCAGTCGTCGCCCGCGCCCAGCGAGCGGTGCACGGACACCTCGCCGCCGAGAGCGGCGCAACCGGCCCCGATGTGCGCGGACTTGGCGTCGAGTTCGGGGTCGCCGGCTTCGAGGAGCACCCCGAGCAGGGTGCCGCTGTGCGCGAGGACCAGGCCGAGCCCGCCGACCTCCGCGCACAGCGCGCGGAGCCGGTCGAAGCCGGGCCGCTCCCGCCGCCGGCCGTTCAACTCCGCGCTCCGCGTGGCGACATGGCCCACGGCCGGCAGATCGCCGTCGACGACGGCGGTGGTGAGCCGGTCCAGCAGCCGGGCGTACTCGTGCCGCTCCGCGCCGCCGATCGGACCGGCCGTGCGGTTGTGGGCGACGGTGTCGACCTGCCCGCCCTCGTCGTGCGCGACGACGGCGAACGGCGGCAGCGTGCCGAGCCTGCGGCCCAGACGCACGCCCCGGTGGTGGAAGCAGACGATCTCGTCGTACATCACACCGTCGGCCGGTTCCACGCCCCGCAGGAACGCCTCGGTCTCGGCGGGGGAGAACGACCGTCCGAAGGCCGCGCCGACGGCTCGCACGCTGGCGACCAGGTCGGCCGACGAACTGGCCATGCCCTTGCCCTCGGGCAGGTCGCCGCCGAGCTCCAGCAGACCGCCGTGGGTCACGCCGAGCGCGGCGAGTACGGCCTCGGCGGTGCGCCGGGACTTCACCTTGTGGGCGGGCGCGACCCGCACGTCCTGCCGTCCGGGCCACGGGTGGAAGACGGCGCTCGCCCACCGGGCCAGCGGGAACGTCACGAGGAAGTCGCCGTCCGGTTCGGGCAGCGCGCCCTGGAGGAGTTCCCCGAAGGTGCCGAAGGCATGCCCGAGCCCCGGTTCGAGGGCGGCCGGCGCGGCGGCCGGGCTGGAGATCGGCGACGGCGGCATCAGCGGTCCCCCTCGTCCGCGCGCACGGCACCCTCGGCGGAGTCCGCCGCGGCCGTGAGCCCCAGCGCCCGGTCCGTCTCGGCGGCACCCGCGCGGACCGCCGCGGCCCGCCGCTCCCAGGCGGCCCGCACCCGCGCGTATTCCTCCCGCTGGACGCGCAGCGCCTCGGCGACCGCCTCGGGCCGCGCCGAACCCTGCGAGACCAGGCGTTCGAGCCCGCGCCGCACGTCGAAGGCGTCCGCGAGCAGCCCGGCCGGATCGGTGAGCGCGACGGCGTGCTCGGCCGCCGCCTCGACCAGCAGTCCGGGCAGGCCCGGGTGCGGCGGCGCACCGGCGCCGACGGCCCGCACGATGTACTTGCCGGCGATCACCTGGGCGGTGCGCCAGGGCACGCCCTCGGTCAGGGTGAGGGCGTTGGCCAGGCTGAACCCGCCCAGGAACTCCCGCTCGCACACCTCGCGCATCCGCTGCGCGCGGAAGGTGAGGCGGCGCAGCACCTCGGTGAGCAACCGGACGGTGCCGTGCGCCGAGTCGAAGGCGGCCAGGACGTGGGTACCGGCCTCCTTGGACACCTCGACCAGATTGCAGAACGGCGTGTTGCGCTGGCCGAGCAGGACGTCCGCGTGGAAGGCGGTCAGATGGGCGGTGCGGCCCCGGACGCGTTCCAGCACCGGGTAGTTCTTCTTCTGCGGCATCGCCGAGGAGATGCCGGACAGTTCGTCGGGCAGCTCGATGAAACCGTACTCGCTGCCGCCCCAGCTGAGCAGGTCGGTGGTGAAGCGGCTGAGGGCGGCGCCGAGCAGGCTGAGTTCGGCGGTGGCCTCGGCGCTCCAGCGGCGGGAGGCGACCGCGGTGAGGGCGTTGGACTGCGGGCGGTCGAAGCCGAGCAGCCGGGCCATCCTGACCCGGTCCCACGGCAGTTCCTGCCCGGCCATCGCGCCGGCGCCGAGCGGACAGGCGTCGATGCCGTCGTAGGCGGCCAGCAGCCGCCGCTGGGTGTGCAGCAAGTGCTCGGAGAGCGCGGTGAGATGGAAGCCGGGGGTGATGATCTGGGCGGCCTGGAAGTGCGTGTACCCGGGCATGGGCAGCTCGCGGGTCCGCTCCGCGAGCCCTACGACGACCTCGGCGAGCTCCGCCAGGGCCCCGGCGAACCCGATGAGCCGTTCACGGCCGAACATCAACTGGGCGCACGCCTGCAGGTCGTTGCGGCTGCGGTCGACGTGCCAGCGCACGACGGGGCGGCCGAGCCCCGTCTCGACGTGCCGCTCGATGGCGAAGGCGATGTCCGACATGTTGGCGTCGGGACGGGCGCTGAGGGTGTCCGGGCCCACCCCGTCCAGGAGGGCGGCGACGGCGTGTGCCTCGTCCGCGTCGAGCAGCCCCATGCGGGCGTACTCGGCGGCGAGGGTCTTCTCGATGGCGACGTAGTGGTGCAGCAGATGGCGGGACTCGAACCGGAACTGCGGGGCGAGCACCTCGTCGTGCAGCAGTTCGCTCGGTCCGCCGCTGATGCGGCCGGTGAGTTCGGCGGCGGGTGCCGGGGACTGGCTCGTCACGTGACGGTGTCCGTTCTGTGGTGTGAGCGGGCTTGGTGCGGGAGGGCCGACGGGCGGCTCGTGGCAACGGGACAGGGCGGGATCAGCGGTGGTCGGCCGCGGCCAGGGCGGCGTCGAGCGCGGCGGCCACGGCACGCACGTGCGGGGGCCGCACCAGCTGGTAGTGGTCGGCGTCGGCGTCGTGCCGGACCAGACCGTCCGGGACCCGGTCCGCCCACCGCTTCGCCGAGCCGAGACCCGCGCCGGTCAGGCTCTGGTGGAAGTGGAGGGGGCCCGGGGCGGCGGGCGGCCGGTAGCGGGCGGTCGCCAGCAGGCCGGTACGGAAGACGGTGTAGTGCCGGACCAGGTCGTCCAGGTCCGGCCCCGCGTCCGGGAGACGGCCGGCCACGACCCGCAGCCGGGCCGGGGTGCCGGCGGCCGCGAGCAGGTCGGCGCGCAGCGCGGCACCGGCCTCCGGGCCGGGATCCGTCCCCGAGGAACGCGCGAGATCGTCGTGGAACCACTCCAGCAGGGACACCTCGTCCTCGGGGACGTCCACCGTCCCGGGGTAGGCCGTGTCCAGCAGCGTGAGCGTCCCGACGCGTTGGCCGGCGGCGCGCAGCTGGTGGGCCATCTCGTAGGCGAGCAGTCCGCCGAACGACCAGCCGGCCAGGTGGTACGGCCCCTCGGGCCGGATCCGGCGCAGCGCGGCGAGGTGTGCGGCGGCGAGTTCCTCGACGGTTCCCGGGGTGCCGGCGTCCCCGGCCGGTGCCGTGCCCGCCAGTCCCGGTGCGGTGAGCCCGAACACCGGTCGACCAGGGGCGAGTTCGGCCGCGAGGTCGCGATAGCACAGGACGTGACCGCCGATGGGGTGGACGAGGAGGAGCGGGTCCAGGCCGCCGCCCGGCCGGATGCGGACGACCGTGTCAGGGCCGGCCGGCCGCCGCTGGGCGCGCAGCACCTCCGCCTGGCCGGCGACGGTCGGACGCTCCAGCACCGTGGAGACCGAGAGCCGTTCGCCGAACGCGTCGTTGAGGCGGCCGATGAGGCGCAGGGCGTCGATGGAGTGGCCGCCGCGGGCGAAGAAGTCGTCGTGCACGCCGACCGGTCCGGTGCCGAGGAGCTGTTCCCAGATCGCGGCGATCCGGGCCTCCGTCCCGTCGCGGGGCGGCTCGGGCGGGCTCTGGCGGAGCGCGCCCGCCGGGTCCGGCGCGGGCAGGGCGGCGCGGTCGAGCTTGCCGTTGGGGGTGAGCGGCAGGGCGTCCAGCAGGACCCACGCCGACGGGACCATGTGGTCGGGGAGCAGGGCTCGGGCGTGCCGGACCAGTTCCTCGGCGCCGGCGCCGGCGCCCGTGCCCGTGCCGGTGGCGGTGGCGTCGGCGCCGGCCGTCACCGCGTAGGCGACCAGGCGCTCCCCGCGCAGCAGCACGGCGCAGCCGCGTACCGCCGGGTGTTCGCCGAGCACCGCCTCGATCTCGCCGGGCTCCACCCGGAAGCCGCGGATCTTCATCTGGTGGTCGGTGCGGCCGGCGTACTCCAGGGCGCCGTCCGGCCGGTGCCGGGCCAGGTCACCCGTGCGGTACAGGCGGCGGGTGACGCCGTCGGCGCCGGTGTGCCGTACGAACCGCTCGGCGGTCAGGTCCGGGCGGCCGTGGTACCCGAGGGCCAGCCCGACGCCCTCCAGGTACAGCTCGCCGGTGACGCCCAGCGGGACCTCCGACAGACGGGCGTCGAGGACATGGGTGCGCATGTTGGCGATGGGCCGGCCGATGGGCACGGCGTCGCCGTCGCCGGGCGCGCACCGCCAGGCGGTCACGTCGACGGCCGCCTCGGTCGGACCGTAGAGGTTGTGCAGCTCGACCCCGGGCAGCAGCTCGAAGAACCGGTCCCGCACGTCGGCGGGCAGTGCCTCGCCGCTGCACACGACCCGGGTGAGCCCGGCGGCCTTCGCGACCGCGTCGCCGTCGTCCAGGAACACGGCCAGCATCGAGGGCACGAAGTGCACGGTGCTGATCCGCTCGTCCCGCACGAGTGCGGCCAGATAGCCGGGGTCGCGTTGCCCGCCGGGCCGGGCGAGGACGAGCGTCGCACCGGTGAGCAGCGGCCAGAACAGCTCCCACACCGACACGTCGAACGTGTACGGCGTCTTCTGGAGCACCCGCTCACCGGCGGCCAGGCCGTAGGCGTCCTGCATCCACAGCAGCCGGTTGGCGATGGCCCGGTGGGACACCACGACGCCCTTGGGGGTGCCGGTGGAACCCGAGGTGAAGATCATGTACGCGGGGTCGTCGGGGGACGCGGCCGGCCGGGGGGCGCGCGGCACGTCCACCGGCCGGTCCGGCCCGGGGTCCGGCTCGCCCGGTACGACGACACCCACGCCGGCGTCCCGAAGCCGTACGCCCCACTCCTCGCCGGCGACGACCAGCCCGATCCCCGCCTCCGCCAGCAGCGACCGCACCCGCCGCTCGGGGTGCTCCGGGTCCAACGGCACATACGCCGCACCGCACTTGAGCACGGCGAGCAGGACCACCGGCAGCGTGAGGGAGCGCTCCAGCAGCAGCCCGACGAACGCCCCCGGACCGGCACCGCGCTCCCGCAGCCGCACGGCCAGCTCCTCCGCCGAGGCGTCCAGCGCGCGGTAGCTCAGCTCACCGCCCTCGAAGCGCACGGCCGCGGCATCCGGGGACACCCGCACCTGACGCTCGATCAATTCGGTGAGCACATGCGGATGTTCGTATCGCTTCCGGGTGCTGTTCCATTCCGCGTACCGCCGGTGGTCCGCCTCCGGGAGCAGGTCGGCCGTGAGGCAGTCCTGGTCCGGGGCGTCGGCGAGGGCCCGCAGCGCCGCCCTGTACGAGGCGTGGACCGCGGCCATCCGCTCGGCGGGGAACCGGGCGGCGTCGTAGCGCAGCCCGAGTTCGAGCAGCCGGCCGTCCGGGCTGCGGGAGAACTCCGCGCCGAACGCGAAGTCCGTGTCGGCCTCGCCGATCTCTTCCAGCACGGTGAACGCGCCGTCGGCGGGGCCTTCCCGCTCGACGTGGAAGTGGGTGTAGTTGAAGAAGGTGTCGAAGGGCGCGCTGCCGCCGCCGGCGCGCACGATCTCCGCGAGCGGGAAGCGCCGGTGCTCGTGGACGGGGACCTCCAGGTCCGCGACGCGCCGGACGAACTCCCGCCAGCTCTCGGCGGTGAGGACGCAGCGGAAGGGCAGCGTGTTGAGGAACACGCCGACGACCTTGTCGCCGTCCGGCTCCTCGGTGCGCCCGTTGTGGACCACGCCGGTGGTGACCTCGTCGGCGCCGCCCATCAGCGCCATGATCCGCACATGCGCGGCGAGCAGGACGGTGCGCAGCGGCACGCCCTGTTCGGCGGCGCGCGCGGTGAGGCGTTCGTGCAGGCCGGCGGGGAGCGGCTCGTGGTGCCAGGACATCCGGGGCGGCGCGCCCGCGGGGCCGGTGCGGGGCAGCCGGGTCACGGTGGCACCGGCCGTCCGGCCGGCCCAGAAGGACCGGTGCGCCGGATCGGCGAGGGCGGCGCGTTCGAGCGTGACGAAGGAGGCGAAACGGGAGCGCGGCGCGGGGGCGGGCGCCGGCGCGTCGGCCCCGGCGCACAGGCGGACGTAGCGCGCGCTGAGCTCGGTGAACAGCGAGCGTTCGCTCCAGCCGTCCACGATCGCGTGGTGTTCGGCGATGAACAGCTGGAAGGCGGTGTCGGAGCGGCGCTGCACATGGAAGCGGATCAGCGGCGCACGGTCCCAGGCGAAGGGGCTGGTGCGCTCGGCCTCGTAGCGCCGGGCGACGGCCGCCTCCCGCGCCGCCTCGTCGAGCCCGCGCAGGTCCTCGAAGGTGATCTCGGGGCGGGCGTCGCGGTGCACGAACTGCAGGGGTTCGCCGTAGCCGTGCAGGTCGAAGGAGGTGCGCAGCATCTCGTGCCGGGCGGCGGCCTCGGCGACCACCTGCCGCCAGGCGGCCTCGGACCAGGGCGCCTCCACGTGGTAGGCGGAGACGTTGTGGTAGACGCGTCCCGCGGCGGCCGGCAGATCGCTGTGGAAGAGCATCCCGGCCTGGAGCCGCGTCATCGGGTAGGCGTCGTCCAGCCCCTCGGGGAGCGCGGCCCGGTCCGCCGCGGTGAGCAGCGAGAACGGCTCGTACGGCGGTGTTCCCTCCGCCGCGCCCGCGTCCTGGGAGACGGCCTTCGCCAGGCCGCGCACGGTCTGGTGCCGCATGAGGTCGACGACGCCGAAGCGCAGCCCGCTCTCCCGGCCTCGTGCGAGCACCTGGAGGGAGCGGATGGAGTCGCCGCCGAGGGCGAAGTAGTTGTCGAGGGCGCCGACCCGCTCGTGTCCGAGCACCTCCTGCCAGATCCGCGCGAGTGCCGTCTCGACGGGACCGCGGGGCGGTTCGTACGCCGATCCGGGCGCGAGCGCGCCTGTCGTCGCGCCCGGGACCGGCAGCGCGCGGCGGTCCACCTTTCCGTTGGCGGTGAGGGGGAGCGCGGGAAGGGTGACGAGGGCGCCGGGGACCATGTAGCCGGGGAGCCGGGCCGCCAGGTGGGCGCGGAGGCCGTCCACGGTGAGGGGGCCCGGGACGGGGCCGTCCGCCTCGGGGCCGTTCGCCGCGGGGTGCTCGGCGGCCGGCACGACATAGCCGGCCAGTACCGGGGTCCCGGTGGCGTCCGGGACGACGCGGGCGACGGCGGCGCCGACGCCCGGGTGCGCGGTGAGCGCCGCCTCGATCTCGCCGAGTTCTATGCGGAAGCCCCGCAGCTTGACCTGGTCGTCGATGCGGCCGAGGTATTCCAGCTCGCCGTCGGCCCGCAGCCGTGCCAGGTCGCCGGTCCGGTAGAGGCGCTCACCGCAGGACGCGGTGGGGAAGCGCTCCGCGGTCAGTTCCGGGCGGTTGAGATAGCCCCGGGCGAGACCCGCCCCGGCGACGTACAGCTCGCCGGCGGCGCCGCGCGGCACCGGGTCGCCGTGGCGGTCCAGCAGGTGCAGCCGCAGGTCCGGGATGGGCACGCCGATGACGCTGCCCCGCCCCTGTGCCGCGTCCCGGGCGGTCAGCGGGCGGTAGGTGACATGCACCGTGGTCTCGGTGATGCCGTACATGTTGACCAGCCGGGGCGCGGTGTCGCCGTGCCGGCCGAACCAGCCGGTGAGCGCGCCGACGTCGAGGGCCTCACCGCCGAACACCACGTACCTGAGGCTCAGCCGGCCGGGCGGTCCGGCCGCGCGCCGGGCGTCCGCGCGGTCGAGCTGGTGGAAGGCGGACGGGGTCTGGTTGAGCACGGTGACCGCCTCGTCGCACAGCAGGCGGTGGAAGTCCTCCGGGGACCTGCTGACCTCGTACGGCACCACGACGAGCCGTCCGCCGTGCAGCAGCGCGCCCCACAGCTCCCAGACGGAGAAGTCGAAGGCGATGGAGTGGAACAGCGTCCACACGTCGCCGGGGCCGAAGCCGAACCAGTGGCGGGTGGCGGAGAACAGCCGGGTGATGTTGCGGTGCGGAACCAGGGTGCCCTTGGGGCGTCCCGTGGAGCCCGAGGTGTAGATGACGTAGGCGAGATGATCGGGTGTCACACCGCTGTCGGGCGCGGTGCCGGGCAGTTCGGCGAGCTGAACCGCGTCGGCCGTGAGATCCACCGTGTGCGCGGCCGCGGCCTCCCACAGCGGCCGGGTGGCGGTGGTGCCCACGACATGGCGGAGCCCGGCGTCGCCGATGATGTGCCGCAGTCGCTCCGGCGGGTTGTCCGGGTCGAGCGGCAGATAGGCGCCGCCCGCCTTGAGGATGCCCAGCAGGCCGACCACCAGCTCGGCGGAGCGCGGTGCGCACAGGCCGACCAGAGTGTCGGGGCCGACCCCGAGTGCGCGCAGCCGGTGCGCCAACTGGTTCGCGCGGCGGTCGAGTTCGCCGTAGCCGAGGGCGAGCGCGCCGTCGGTGACGGCGACGGCGCCGGGGGTGCGGGCGGCGTGCTCGGCGAAGACCTCGTGGGCGCAGCGCACGGCGGCGGCCGCCGCCTGATCGGGCAGGGCGGAGACGAGCGGGCGCCGTTCCTCCTCGCTCAGCATGGGAAGCCGGCTGACGGGCAGTTCCGGCTCCGCGACGGCCGCGGCCAGCAGGTTCAGGTAGTGCCGGGTGAACCGTTCGACGGTGGCGGCCTCGAACAGATCGGCGCGGTACTCCAGCCGGCAGCGGACGCCGTCGTCGCCCCGTACGACATCGAAGGTCAGGTCGAACTTGGCGGTCCCGGGCGGGCCTTCGAGCAGCCGGGCGCGGGGACCGGGCAGCGCCGCGGTGGTCTCCGCCTCGTCCTGGAGGCCGAACACGACGTCGAAGAGGGGTGCGCGGTCGGTGCCGCGCTCGGGGTTGAGGTGCTCGACGATCCGCTCGAAGGGAAGGTCCTGGTTGTCCTGGGCGTCCGCGACGGTGTCCCGCAACCGCTTGAGGTGGTCGCGGAACCGGGGGTCGTCGGAGAGGTCGGAGCGGATCACGAGGGTGTTGACGAACAGCCCGACGGTGTCCGCGAACTCCCCGCGGTTGCGGTTGGCCACGGGCGTGCCCACCAGGATGTCCGAGCCGCCCGTGTAGCGGCCGAGGACGACCTGGAAGGCCGCGAGCATGGTCGTGTAGAGGGTGCTGCCGGTCTCCCGGCAGAGCCGGTCCAGCCGCGCCTGGACGTCCTCGGGGACCGCCGCCTCGTGGAGGGCGGCGCGGCGGGGCAGCGGTTCCCCGCCCGGCCGGTGGTCCGCCGGCAGCCCCGCGGACGGCAGCTCGCCGCCCAACTGGGCCGCCCAGTAGGCGAGCTGCCGTTCGGCCGCGGGTCCGCGCAGCCACTCCTCCTGCCATTCGGAGAAGTCGGCGTACTGGAACTCGGGCTCCTCCGGCTCAAAGTCGCGGGCACCGGGCGCGTTCGCCGCACCGGTCCGGGCCGCGTAGTCGGTGAGGATCTCCTTGAGCAGCAGCCCCGCCGACCACCCGTCCCCGACGATGTGGTGCATCGCCAGGGCGAGTACGGCACCCTCGGGCCGCCGCAGCAGCGCGGCCCTGAAGAGCGGGCCGGCCGCCAGGTCGAAGGGCCTGCGGTGCTGGGCGTCCATCCAGCGCCCGGCATCGACGTCGCCGTGCTCCCGCGCCACCGACCAGTCGAGCCGCGCCGAGGCGTCGATGTGCTGCGTCAACTCCCCGTCTTCCAGGACAAATCGGGTCCGCAGTGCCTCGTGCCGGTCCAGCAGTCCCTGGGCGCAGGAGCGGAGCACCTCGGCGTCCACGGGACCGTCGAGCGCGCAGAAGACCGGCATGTGATACGTCGGCCTGCCCTCCTCCATCTCCTGGAGGAAATACATCCGCTGCTGGGCCCGCGAGGCGCGGAAAACGCTGACCGACGGCTCGGTGAACGCTTCGGCCGTGACGTGAGTGGCCAAGTCGACTCCCTCGACCGCCACGTCTTTTTGGACGTGCGGCACTGATCCCACTGGTTGGTGAGACCAACGCTAGGCGCGCGACCCGGATGGAGATAAGTCCCGATCTGCCGGTCCCGGAACCACGTGACACGGCGCTCCGCCGATCAGGGCCGGCGGCGGAGCCGCCGCGCCGGGGCGGTCAGCTGGTGCGCAGTGGCACCGGCAGGTGGTCCCAGAGGTTGACGTGGGACAGCCGCCAGTGGCCGTGGGACCATTCGAGCGCGGTGATCCCGCAGTGGTAGGGCTTGAGGCAGAAGGCGTCGGACTCCGCGGCGGCCCGGACGACCGTGGCGATCAGCCCGCCGTCCGCCACCGCGAGCACCGGCTGCCCCGACTCCCGCGCGCACCGCGTCAGTTCGACCAGAGCCGTGCGCGCCTGGGCGCGGAAGTCCAGATAGCGCTCGGACAGGAGCCTGCCGCGCCGTCTGGTGAACGGCGCTGCGGAGGACGGAAGTTCGGGTGCGAGGGGAAAGTCGGCCGCCATGAGGGTGTGCTGGACCCGGGCCGCGAGCCCCAGCGGTTCACACACGTACTCGGCCGTCTCGCGGGCCGGCGTCAGCGGGCTGGTCACCACGCTGCCCACGGTCAGTGCCGTGTCGCCGTCGAGCCGCGCGCCGTCCGCGAGCCACTTCGCCAGATGCCCGGCCTGGGTGTGCCCGAGCGGGCTGAGCGAGCTGTCCCGGCGGCGCCCCGGGGCCACCTGCGCCTGACCGTGTCGTACCAGGCAGATCTTCACCGGACGTCCTCCACGAGCGGTTCCCGGTCGGCCTCGGAGCCTGCCCTCTCGCCGGGAGAGCCCGGCATGAGGGGTTTGCCCGCGGCCACGGTCCGGCCGAGCCAGAACCCGGCGAACTGGCTGGTCACGATGGACAGCAGCACCAGCGAGGTGAAGAACTCCTCGTTGATGACGTGCGCGCCGAACGCGACGGAGGCGAGCACGATGCCCGGACCGCCGCGCGCGTTCATCGCGACCGCGAGGTTCCTGGCCGCCGCCGAGGACTCTCCCGCCAGCCGGGCCCCGAGCCAGACGCTGGCCGACTTCACCAGGCAGGCCAGTGCCAGGAACCAGCAGAAGAACACCGGGTCGAAGTGGCGCACCAGGTCGAGCTTGACGCCGACGATCGCGAAGTAGACCGGCACGAAGAAGCCGAGCGAGACCTGGCGCAGCGTCTCCTGGGACCGTTCCGCCGCCGCTCCCGGCGCACCCGCCACGCACATGCCCGCAACCAGCGCGCCGAAGATCGGGTCGATGCCGAGCCCCGCGCAGGCCGCGCACAGCAGGAAGACGACGACCAGGCGGAACGCGAGCGGGCTGCGCCGCTCCAGGACGTTGGCCCGTGACCGGGACAGCCGTACGAAGAGCCTCGGGCCGAGCCACCGGGACAGCGTGAGGAACAGCAGCGGTGCCACGGTGAAGTAGGCGACGGTGGGTACCAGTTCGCCCGAGCCGTACGACGCCCACAGCCCGTAGGCGTCGGCACCGCGGGCCTGCGCCATGCCGAGGACGACGGCGAGGACGACGTAGAGCAGGATGTCCTCGACGACGGCCACGGCAAGCACGATCCGCGCGAACAGGGTCCGCAGGATGCCGAGGTCCAGCATGATGCGGGAGATGACGGGCACGCTGGTGACCGCGACGGCCATGCCGAACACGAGCGCGAGGGCGGCGGGCGAGCCGTTGGGTCCGGCCAGATCGCCGGTGTGCACGGCGGAGGCGACGGCCAGCCCGGAGGCGAACGGCAGGGCGAGACCGGAGACCGCGGCATACGTGATGGTGCGCCGGCCCCGGGACTCGCGGCGGGCGCGCAACTCGGCGCCGGTCAGGTACACCAGCAGCAGCATGCCGAGCTGGTAGAAGGCGCCCAGCACGGACCCGGTGGCGCCCCCGGACGGGAACAGCCAGTGCCGGACGCCCGGCGCGAACTCGCCGAGGACCGTCGGGCCGAGCACCAGGCCCCCCGCGATCTCACCGATGACCTGGGGCTGGCGCATCCGCGCGAACAGATGGCCGCCGGCATGCGCGGCGGTGAGCAGGACGATCAGCGCGAGGAGGAGATGGGCGACCTCAGCGGCTTCGAGGGACACGGCTCCTCCTCCCTTCCGGGGCTGTGCGGACCAGTGCGGATACCACGGGTGTCCCTTCTGCTCGGCCGGTCGTGCCTAGACGGAGACCACACAGTCGTCGGAGCAGCCCGCGCCCGCGACACTGACGATTCCCTCCCTTCCGTCGCCGAAGAACCGCGCGAACAGGCCGGCTGGGCGGCCGCCGAACAGCAGCGGCCCGAACACCGGGGCCACCTCGGTGTCGTACGGCTCGTCCACCCCGTCCGCCACCACCGCCAGCCGGCAGGTGCGCGGCGCCACGAACTCCTGCACCACACTGGTACCGGTCTCCGCGGCCGCCGCCACCGCCGCCGCCCATGCGCCCTGGTCCGTCTCCCGGCCGATGAGGACCTGCCGGCCGCTCATGCCGATGCTCTCCTTGAGCACCAGCGACTCCCGGTGCGAGACGGTGAACTCCACCAGGTCGACCTCGCGTTCACCCCGCGTCGTCCACCGGTGGGACAGGACGCGGGTCCACGGCAGATAGGTGTCGACGAGGGCGCGCTCGGCGGCGCTCATCCACGGGCGGCCCTCCGACAGCAGGCCCATGGTCAGCTTGCTGGACAGGAAGGTGGAGGTCTGGGTGCCGACCAGGAGGCAGCCGTTGTCCAGCGCGGCCCCGACCGGCGCGGTGTCGATGCCGAGTTCGGCCCAGTCCGCGATGGTGAAGTCCCGGAGCCCCAGCCCGTACCGCAGCCGGGGCGGGCAGTCCCAGGCCTCGTGCAGATCCTCGGGCTCGAAGAAGCGCGCGATCAGGCCATGACTGTTGAAGTGGTCGACCTGGAGATCGAAGTACCGGGTGAGGCCGCCCTGGTCGCGGGCGCTGCCCACCATCGCCACCCGGGGCGGCAGCCCGGACTCGGCGCAGAGCTGCCGGAACATCTCGGCGCGTACGGTGAACGGGTCCTGGCAGCCGAACGGCAGCCGCCCCCCGGCGTCGGTGTACAGCCGCCGCCAGACCGCCATCCGGCAGTGGAACTCCACCGGGCCGCCCAGCGCGCCGCTGACGTTGAACTCCAGGAACCGCGGTCCGTCCGGTCCGATCACGATGTCGGGACGGGCCACGCAGTCCGCGTACCGCTCCTCGGTGAACTGGTCGGCGAGGAACAGCCGGCGCTCCCCGGGCGGCATGCGGTACGCGGCCAGCCGCCCCTCCGTGGTGGCCGCGCTCTCCAGGGCGGCGCGCCGCACCAGGTCGAGCAGGGCCCGCGAGACGCGGAACAACTCGGCGTAGGACGCGGTCGGCAGCGCGATCGGGGCGGCCGGCAGATGCGTCTGGTACCAGTAGCCCGTGTCCCGTATCTCGTGCCGCAGCATGTCGCGGAGCGTCGCCGCACCGGCCGCGGGCGCCAGCCGGTGCCGGCCGAACCACGGGTGGCCCGTCACCGGCGAGGGGTCCGCCTCCAGGAGCACGGTCATCCGTCTTCCTCTCTTTCCCTCTCTCTGATCACGAGGCGCTGCGCACCGCTAAGGTGTGCGCGGCGCCGCCGCGAGTCCGGCGTCCGCGGTCCGTAAACGCACACGGGAGACAGCCGTATGACACTGCGTCGGGTGGGCGACAACGAGTACGTCGAGGAACACGGAGGCGACTACGAGGACTTCGAGCCGGGGATGGTGATCAGACACTGGCCCGGCCGCACCATCACCGAGTCGGACAACACCTGGCTGACGCTGCTGACGATGAACCAGCACCCGCTGCACTTCGACAAGGCCTACGGCGAAGGCGCCGAGTACGGCAGGGTGCTGGTGAACAGCGGCATCACCATCTGCCTGATCAGCGGCATGACCGTACAGGCGCTGTCCGCGCGGGCGGTGGCCAACCTCGGCTGGGACCGGATCCGGCTGAAGGACCCGGTGTACGTCGGCGACACCCTGTACGCGACGAGCCGCGTCCTGGACAAGCGGCTGTCCAGGTCCCGGCCCGGACAGGGGATCGTCACGGTCGAGACGACCGGACACAAGTCCACCGGGGAGACCGTCATCGTCTTCGAGCGGTCCTTCATGGTCCGCTGCCGCCACACGGCCTGACGCCACCGCCCCGCACGTCATGGTGCCGCGCCCGCGCACAGGGCGGCCGCGGCCGCGGTGTCCTCGATGGCCAGACCCACCCCGCGGAACACCGAGGTACGGCCGCCGGCCGCGGCCGTGGAGCCGACCAGCTCGCCCAGCTCGCGCAGGGCCCCCGGGGCGATCAGGCCGCCGGCCAGCGCGGCCCGCACCTCCCCGGCCTCCTCGCACGCGGCCCGCCGTTCCTCCACCACGACGAGTGCGTCGGCGAGCAGCGCCGGATCGACCTCCAGGGCGTCCTCATGGGTGCCGCCGATCACGTTGAGGTGCGCGCCCGGGGCCACCCAGCCGGCCTCGACCAGCGGTTCGCGCGCGCCGGTCGACGTCGTCGTGCAGATCACGGAGGCGTCGGTGACTGCCTCCTCCGCGGTGTCGCACACGGTCACCCGGAGCCCGCCGTCCGAGGCGTCCCGCACCCACCGCGCGAACTCCATCGTGCGTTCGCGGGTACGGGAGAACACCCGGACCGTGCGCGGCGGCCGCACCGCGGACACGGCCCGCACCAGGGCCCGCGCCTGCACCCCGGCACCCAGCACGGCCAGGTCGGCGGCATCCTCGGGGGCGCACAGCCGGGTGGCCAGCGCGGCGACCGCACCGGTGCGGACGGCGGTCAGCTCGGCGCCGTCCAGCAGGGCGGTGATCCGGCCGGTCGCCAGATCGGTGACCGCGACGACCCCGTGGATCAGCGGCAGGCCGCGCTCCGGATTCCCCGGCGTCAGCGTGGTGATCTTGACGCTGCCCACGCCGTGCCGCTCCCACACCGAGGCCGCCGCGAGCAGTTCCCCGCCGCGCTCGTGCGGGACGATCGTGCGCGGGGGAGAGGCCGTACGCCCGGCGGACAGGTCGGCGAAGGCCTCGGCGAGCGCGTCGACCACCCGCAGCAGCCGCTCGGTGCCCCCCATGTCCCCGGGCCCGATGAACACCGGCCCGCTCACGCGGCCGGTCCCCGCGCGCTCAGCTCCGCGACCACGTCCCCGATCATGTCCTCCTGCCCGGCGATGGCCTGCCGCCTGCCGAGTTCGAAGAACACGTCCCGGGGGTCGACGCCCGCCCGCCGCGCCTGTTCGAGGACCTGGTGCCTGAAGCCGGAGAAGACCCCGGCGAGACCGCTGACGATGCTCAGCGAACCGGTCACCGGAGGCGCCGGCATGAGGGCGCGCTCGGCGAACTCGGCGGCGTCCAGCAGCGCGTACAGATCGATGCCGGTGGTGAACCCGGTGCGCTCCAGCACCGGTACCAGCACCTCCAGTTGGGTGTTGCCGGCGCCCGCCCCGAAGCCGCGCGCACAGCCGTCGATGATCCCGGCGCCCGCCCGCGCGGCCGCGACCGAGTTGGCCACGGCCATGCCGAGGTTGTCGTGTCCGTGGAAGATCACCGGCACGTCGACGGCGGCCCGGATGGCACCGATACGCTCGCTGACGTCGTCCGGCAGGAAGTGCCCGGCGGAGTCCATGATGCCGACCGCGCGGGCCCCGTAGCCGACGGCGCGGGCCGCGTTCTCGGCGAGTTCGGCGGGGGAGGCCATATGGCTCATCATGAGCACGCAGTGGGCCTCGGCGCCCTGCTCGGCGAGGAAGCCCAGATGGCGTTCGGCCAGCGAGCCCTCGGTGCAGTGCACGCCGATCCGCACCACGTCCGCGCCCTGCCTCAGGGCCCTGCGCAGATCGTCGGAGGTGCCCCAGCCGGGGAGCAGGAACACCCCCATCCGGCTGTGCCGCAGGGCCTCCCGCACGGTGGACAGCATCAGGTCGTCCGGTACGGCGGCGCGGCCGACCTGGACGGACGAGGCGCCGAGCCCGTTGCCGTGCCCCACCTCCACCACCGGTACCCCCGCGGCGTCGGCGGCGGCCGCGTAGCCGCGCAGCGCGTCCGTGCCGAGCTGATGGCGCACCGCGTGCTGGCCGTCGCGCAGGGTGGGGTCGTGGATAACCACGGCGGTCATCGGCTCACCCCCCGCCGGGCGGCCGGGGCGAGCCGGACCGCGTGCTGTTCGGCGACCAGGACCGCGGCCGCGTCGATGATGTCCAGGTTGCCCGCGTAGGCGGGCAGCACCTCGCTGTCGGCGGTCACTTCGAGGGTGACGACGACCAGTTCGCCGCGCACGTCGCAGGTACGGACGCGGTAACCGGGCGCGAACTCCCGCACCCGCGCGGCCGCCTCGTCCACCACGGCCCGTACCGTCCCGGCATCGGCCCCGGGCGCCACCGCGTGCACGGTGGTACGGAAGGTCGCCGGGGGCACGGCCGGGCTGATGTTGAGGATCGCCTTGGTGCCGCCCACGCCGGTGAACGCGGTGAGCGCCTGCTGGGTCGTCGCGACGTACTCGTCCAGGTTGAGCCGGGTGGCCCGGCCCGCGACGCTGCTGGCGACGGTCGAGACGACTTCGAGGTACCGCACGTCGAAGCGGTCGGCGAGGGCGTGCGCGACCGGGACCGACGCCTGGCCGCCACAGCTGATCAGGCTGACGTCGCCCTCGGGCGGCGCGTGCACACCGGTCACGGTCGGCACCACCATCTGCCCGATCTTGCTCGGCGTCAGATCGATCAGCAGCGTGTCGAACGACCGCAGCAGCCGCCGGTGTTCGGCGTGCGCCCGCGCGTTGGTGGCGTCGAAGACGACGTCGAAGGGGCGGGGCGCGGCGAGGACCGCGCCGATCCCGTCCGCGCTGGTCGGACAGCCCAGCCCGGCGGCGCGGCGCAGCCCCGCCGACTCCGGGTCGCGCCCGGCCACGAGCGTGCAGTCCAGCACGGGCGAACGGCGGATCTTGGAGACCAGGTCCTGCCCGATGGATCCGGTGCCGATGACGGCGACGGAGATGCCCGGGACGGTGTGCACGGCGCTGTCGTCGGTGACGATCACCGCGCGGCCTCCGAGTCCGATACCCGGGGACCGGCCGAACCCGCCGCACCCGTACCCGCACCCGCCGCACCCGCACCGGCCGCACCCACGTGCCCCGGACCTGTATCGGTCGCTCCCGGGTCCGTGGCTCCCGGGTCCGTGGCTCCCGGGTCCGTGGCTCCCGGGTCCGTGGCTCCCGGGTCCGCGGTTCCCCTGGGGACGGTCTCCGGGGCCGCCGCCCGCGGACCCGCCGTCCGCGCGCCCGTCGGCGCGAACCGCGCGTGCCACGCGTCCCCGCGCTCCACCGTCATCCGCGCCCGGCGGGCGAACGGCGGGCCGACCATGGCGCCGTCCAGCAGCGCCACACCGCCGTCCGCGGCCCGGACCGCCTCGGTGACCCGGCGCGCGCGGCGCAGTTCCGCCATGTCGGGCCGCAACGCCCGGTTGATCGCCGCGAGTTCGCTCGGATGCACCGCCACCTTGCCGTGGAAGCCCAGCTCCCGCACCCGCTCGATCTCCTCGGCCAGCACCTCGGGCGCGTCGAGCCGGAAATTGGCGGTGTCGACACAGGCGGTCCCGTACCGCGCGCAGGCGAGGGCCATCGCCTGACGGACGGCGAGGAGCCCGGCCCAGGTGATCTCGACGCCCAGGGTCGCGGCCAGATCGGCCGAGCCGAGGATCAGCCCGTCGGCGGCCTCGGCGATGCCGTCCACGGCGCGGACGCCGGCCGGGGTCTCCAGCGTCACGTAGATCTCCGGGTGCGCCCCGGCCGTGGCGAGGGTGTCCCGCAGCAGCCTCACCTCGACGGATGAGTCCACCATGGTCATCACGACGATGCCGGGGCGGACCGGGGACTCGGCGAGCATCAGCAGGTCGCGTACGGCGTCCAGGGTGCCCAGCGGATTGATCCGCACCGCGGTGTTGGCCGGGACCGGCGCCTTTCCCAGTGCCCTTCGGCACACCTCGCGCGCCGCCGGCCTGCCGGGCGGCGGAACGGCGTCCTCCAGGTCGATCAGATGCACATCGGCGTCGTACGACCACGCCTTGACGACCCGGTCCAGAGAGAGCGCGGGCGTGTACAGGATGCTGCGCGGCAGCGCCCGGGTGGCGTCCGTCACAGTGCCGCCTCCCCGGGCGCGGGTATCGCGGGGCAGGCGCCGACCTCGGTGAGGACCGCGCACAGCCCCCGGATCTGCTCCTCGGTCTGGCCCGCGCGCATCATCACCCGCAGGCCCGCCGTGCCGCGGGCGACGATCGGGAAGAACACCGGGGAGACGTAGAACCCGGCCTCGAAGACCCGCCGCCCGGCCTCGATGACCGTCTCGTCGCTCATCGGCACCAGCCGGATCGGGTAGGTGCTGCCGGTCTGCGCGGTGTGCACCAGGGAGTCGAAGAGCTCGATGTTGCGGTACAACCGGGACTGGAGCGTGCTCAGTTCGGGTGTGCGGTGGATCTCGGCCGAGGCGAGGCCCGCGCCCACCGCGGCCGTGTTCAGCAACTGCGAGTAGTTCAGGGCGCCGCCGAAGCGCTCGATGATCCGCAGCGTCTCCTTCTCGTACCCGTCGAGCACGATGGCCGCGCCACTGGTGCCGAACGCCTTGTTCAGGGTGACCACCACGATGGTGCGTTCGTCCAGCACCGGGCTGTGCGTGCGGACGTAGCCGACGCCGCGCTCGCCGTAGGCCGACAGCGAGTGGGAGTCGTCGTAGTAGACCAGCAGGCCGTACCTGTCCTGGAGTTCGGCCAGTTCCTTGACCGGCGCGTAGCCGCCCAGGCTGTCGCTGCCGTCGCAGACGTAGGCGACGCGCGCGTACTTCCTGCACGCGTCCTCGATGAAGTCGAGGTCGTGGTGGGGCGAGGTGACGACCTCGGTCTCGTCGGCGCACACGGGCTTGAGGTTCGACATCGAGACATGGGCGTTCTTGTCGAAGACCATCAACGGCCGTGTGCCGTCGCCGAGATGGCCGGAGGCGATCAGCGGCAGCAGCCCGAAGGTGGCCGTGCTGGCCGCGATGGAGCACACCACGTGCGCGCCGAACAGCTCGCCGAGGGAGTCCTCCAGCTCCAGCATCGCGGGGATCTGCACCCGGCTGCGGGCGATGCAGTGGTCCAGGACGCCGTAGCGGCGCATCGCTTCGAGGCCGCCCTCGATCACCTTCGGATGGGAGTCCAGGTCGAGGTAGGAGCAGCAGCTGAAGTTGACGAACTCGTGTCCGTCCGCGACGAAGTCGTGTCCGGCGGTGGTCCGCAGCACCCCGGAGTCCAGGTCGGCCACGATGCCGGCCAGACCGTTGCGCTCCGACATGTCCCAGAACTCGTTGCCGATGCCGATGAGCTTGTCGTTGTTGCGGTACCGGTGGGTGGGGGTGATGGTGATGCGCTCCGTCATGACGCCGCCTGTGCCGGTTCGTAGTTGTAGACGCCCTTGAGCTTGCGGAAGACCGCTGTGTAGACCGCCACCCCGAGCACGTACGGCCGGCGCAGGATCTTGGGGTCGCGCAGCCAGAAGTTCACGTTGATGTTCATCGCGTCCAGCGACTCCGCCTGGTGCCACCAGCCCAGCGGCAGATAGAGCATCTGCCCCGGCTCCAGGACCACTTCACGACGCCGGGCGAGCTTCGCCGCGATCCTCGGGTAGCGCGTCCGGTCCACGTCGTCGAAGTCGAAGACCCGGGACTTGTCGCCGAACCCCTTCTTCAGCGAGCGCGGGTAGTACGCGCGCGAGCCCGGCGGTGCCATGACGAACCGTTTGCGGCCCTCCAGGGCGACGTTGAAGTTCTCCAGCTCGTCGAAGTGGCTCTGGGTGAAGACCCCGCGGTGGCTGATCCACAGGTTGGCCGCGTTGAGTGCCCGCCGGTAGTCGAACAGCTTCCCGGCGTCGAAGCCGAGGATCGCGTTGACGTCCGAGGGCCGGTCGCGGATGTTGGACACGACGCGGTTCCAGGTGCTCGCGTCGTTCTGGTACGCGTCGTCGGCGAAGAACTCGGCCAGCCGGATCTCCCTGGTGGTCCAGCGCTCGGGGTTCTTCTTGTCGCTGGGCTCGGTGAAAAGGGTCACCGGCAGCTCTCCGAGCAGCTCCGCCACGCCCTCCTTGCCCATGCCCTCGGTGCCCCCGGGCAGGGTGATGACGACGGGGACGTCCGCACGGATCAGGGCGTCCCGCCCGAAGGCCATGAACTCCTCGAACGACAGCCGGGGTACGGGCAGACCGCCGAGGCCGCTCTTCACCGGGTCAGGCTCGCTTGCGTCCACAACTCTTCCCTCTCCGCTCATTGTTCCTGCACCGCCCATTCCGCGGCGGGCTCCACCGCGGGCCGCCCGGCGCGCAGGGCCGGCTGCCCCAGCACGGCCAGCGCCAGGGCGAAGAGGCCGCCGCCGACGCCCGCCCAGGCCCCAGAGGCAGATCCGAAGGAGTCGGCCAGCCGGCCGCCCGCCGCGGTGCCGGTGGCGATACTGAGGGCACCGGCACTGGTGAGCCACGAGAATCCCTCGGACAGCGCGCCCTTGGGGCAGACCGATTCGAGAAGCGTGCTGCCCGCGATCAGCCCCGGCGAGATCGCGACCCCCGCGAGGACGGCGAGGAAGCCCATCGCGAGGGAGGAGGTGGCGAAGGCGAGGGGAAGCACCCCGAGCGTGAGCACGCCGCACGTGACCGTCAGCAGACGGGCCTGGGACAGCCGCCAGTTGACGGCGCCGTAGACGGCGCCCGCGATCAGGCTGCCCACCGAGATCAGGGCCAGGAACACCCCGCCGAGTCCCGCCGCGTGCCGCTCCTGGGCGAACGCGATCATCGTGACGTCGACCGCGCCGAACTGGAAGCCCATCCCGGCGTAGCAGAGCATCAGGATCCACACGCCGGGCACCTTGATGGCGCGCCCGGTGGCACGTCCCGTCGCCCCCTGCGGGGCCGGCTCGGAGCGCCGGTGCAGGGCGACGGCCACGGACCCGGCCAGCGTCAGCAACCCGCAGGCGACCAGCCCGGCGGCCGGGTGCACGGCCGACGCCAGGACGGTGACCACGAGCGGGCCGAGCAGGAAGATCGTGTCGTCCAGGACGGACTCCATGGCGTACGCCGTGCGCAGCACGTCCGCCTCGACCATCGCCGCCCAGCGCGCCCGCATGAACGAGGTGAACGACACCGAGGTGCAGCCGGTGGCCACCGCCGCCAGGATCATCACCACCAGCGGTGCCTTCAGCGTGATCGCGAGGAGCAGCAGCGTCATGCCTCCGACGTGCGTGACACCGGCGGTCAGCAGCACCCGGCGCTGGCTGACCCGGTCGGCGGTGCGCCCGAGCATCGGGCTGACCACGCCCTGGGCCAGCAGCATGGCGGCCGCCACCGTGCCCGCCTCGGTCATCGAGCCGGTCATCGCGGAGATGAGCATCAGGATGCTGATGGAGCGCATCGCGATCGGGGCCCGGCCGACCACGCCCCACAGGGCCAGTGGCGCGGCGCCGGGTGACCTCAGCAGTCTCAGATAGGAACCGAACCCCGAATGCGACCCCGAAACCGCTGCGGACACAGCACTCCTGTCGGCATGGAATAGGCCATGTAGAAAGATCTGGCAAATTCGGGCAGGAAACTCGGTTCCGCCACATGTCGGGAAACTAAAAGCTTCCCCGCCGACCGTGCCGATCTGGTGCGCCCCCGCCCGCTGCCGTGCCGTGGTGATAGTAGGGTGATCACCACGGGGTGTCAACGGCTTATGTTCGTGGCCCGAGTTGGGAAATATGGCTCCGGTTCCGGGACGCGGATCCGGCTGTTCCGGACTTCCTGTGCGACGGTGATTTATTTCCCCATACGATGACGGTCGGCCGCAGGTGAACGGGCGGTCCCGACCGAATCGACGCAGGAGGAAAACGTGACCGAGCGGACGTCCCGCGCACCAGTCGAACAGCGGAAGAACGGCCTCGACCGCAGGATCAGCGACGAACTCGCCGCGAACATGAACGCGGGCTGGGACGACACCGAGCGCGACGACCTGGAGCCGATACCGCAGGCCGCCCACACCGCCCGCCGCCGCGCCGCGCTCTCCGCCCGCTTCCCCGGCGAGCGCCTGGTGATCCCGGCCGGCCGGCTCAAGGTCCGGGCCAACGACACCTACTACCGCTTCCGGCCTTCCTCCGACTACGCCTACCTCACCGGCGACCAGACCGAGAACGGCGTGCTGGTCCTGGAACCGCGCGAGGACGGCGGCCACACGGAGACCGCGTATCTGCTGCCCCGGTCCGACCGGGAGAACGGGGAGTTCTGGCTCTCCGCCCGCGGTGAACTGTGGGACGGCCGCCGCAACAGCCTCGCCGAGAACGCCCGACTCCTCGGCCTGCCCTGCGCGGACGTCCGCACCCTGCCGGACGCGCTGCGCGAGAGCACCGGGACGGTGCGGGTGCTGCGTGGCCACGACACGGTGGTCGAGGACGCCCTCACCGACAAGGTGACCGCCGAACGCGACGAGGAACTGCGGGTGTTCCTCTCCGAGATGCGCCTGATCAAGGACGACTTCGAGATCGCCGACCTGCGCTTCGCCTGCGAGGCGACCGCGCGCGGCTTCGAGGACGTCGTACGGGTCCTGGACCGCGCCCAGGCCACGTCGGAGCGCTACATCGAGGGCACGTTCTTCCTGCGTGCCCGCGTCGAGGGCAACGACGTCGGCTACGCCTCGATCTGCGCCTCCGGCCCGCACGCGACCACCATCCACTGGGTGCGCAACGACGGCCCGGTCCGCCCCGGTGACCTGCTGCTGCTCGACGCCGGCGTGGAGACGCGGGACCTCTACACGGCCGACATCACCCGGACCCTGCCGGTCAGCGGCCGCTTCACACCGCTCCAGCGCAAGATCTACGACGCGGTGTACCAGGCCCAGGAGGCCGGTATCGCGGTGGTCCGGCCCGGTGCCGGGTACCGCGAGTACCACCTGGAGGCACAGCGTGTGCTCGCCGAACACCTGGTCTCCTGGGGCCTGCTGGGCGACCTGTCGGTGGACAAGGTCCTGGAACTCGGCCTCCAGCGCCGCTGGACGATGCACGGCACGGGCCACATGCTCGGCATCGACGTGCACGACTGCGCCGCGGCCCGCACCGAGACGTACGTCGAGGGCACGCTGGAGCCCGGCATGGTGCTCACCGTCGAACCGGGCCTCTACTTCCAGGCCGACGACCTGACCGTGCCGGAGGAGTACCGGGGCATCGGCGTCCGCATCGAGGACGACATCCTCGTCACGGAATCGGGCAACGAGAACCTCTCCGTCTCCCTTCCCCGCCGCTCGGAGGAGGTCGAGGCCTGGATGGCGGGGCTCGGGCACTGACCCGGGGGACGCGGCGGGCCCCCGCCCGCGCCGGGAACTGACGGGGCGGGTGCGGGCCGCCGGTCCCGAGGACCGGCGGCGCCCCGGCCCTCGGGCGCCGGGCGTCTGCCGGGCGAGGGCGCGGGTCCATGGCCCCGGCCGGGCCGCAGACCGGGCGCGATGTGCCGGCGGGCCGGCGGGAACCGTGCGATCGGGACCGGGCCGGCCCGGCGGCCGGTCGCGGGGGTCCGCCGGGCCGGGGCGCGGGCCGTTCAGCGGTCGGGCACCGGGGGCCGAACATCCGGCGGGCGCACCCCGCGCCCTCCGGCCCTCCGGCCGTGCGCGGCACCCCGGCGGACCCCCGCGCCCCGTACCCCCGACGGGCCGGTCGTCGCGGCTCGTGCCGCGCACCGCCCGCCCGCCGGGGCCCGCGCCCGCGGCCGGCCGGTCGCCATGGCCCGCGTCCCGCCCCGGCGGCGACGCCCCCGCGGCCTCAGCCGGAGTGCGCATAGTGGGCCGCCAGCGAGCGTGGCGTCTGATGGCGGTAGATGTCGGCGAGGCGGGCCGCGGGGAGGCCACAGTCGCGGAGGGCGGTGACGAGGCGGGCGGCGAGGAGGGAGTTGCCGCCGAGGTCGAAGAAGTTGTCGTCCAGGCCCGCGGCCAGCCCCGTCGCCCTGTCCCAGCAGTCCAGCACCAGGGCCTGGGCGTCGTCCACCGGACCCTCGGTGCGTCCGTGCCGGGGGGCGGGCAGGGCCGTCACGTCGAGCTTCCCGTTGGCGGTGAGCGGCATCGCGGGTAACGGGGTGAGCGTGGCCGGGCGCATGTAGTCGGGCAGGGTCGCGGCCAGCCCCCGCCGGATCTCCTCGGCGTCCCAGGGGCCCGCGTCCGGGGCGGGCACGACGTAGGCGTCCAGCCGGTCGAAGGCGGGGTCCTCCGGCACGGGCCGGCCGACCACCACCGCCGCGGCGAGCACCTCCGGCCTGGCCAGCAGTACGGCCCGGATCTCCCCCAGCTCGATCCGGTGGCCGCGGAGTTTGACCTGCTGGTCGAGACGGCCCAGGTGCTCCAGGGACCCGTCCGGCAGCATCCGGCCCCGGTCCCCGCTGAGATAGATCCGCTCCCCGCTCACCGGATCGGCGACGAAGCGCCGCGCGGTCAGCTCCGCGCGCTCGACGTAGCCGAGGGCGACCCCCGCCCCGCCCACCGCGATCTCCCCCGACGCGCCGGGGGGCAGGGGGCGTTGGCGGGCGTCGACCACCCGCACCGACCAGCCGGGCAGCGCGGGCCCCACCGACCGGGACGCGGCGGCCACCGACTCCCCGGAGATCTCCTGCGCCGTCACATGCACGGTCGTCTCGGTGATGCCGTACATGTTCACCAGCCGGCACCGGTCGGCCGGATGCACCGCGAGCCAGTGCCCCAGGGCCGCCGTGTCGAGGGTCTCGCCCCCGAACACCACCAGGCGCAGAGGGAGTTCGGTGCGTTCCCGGTGTTCCAGCTCCACCAGTCGCAGGAAACTGGAGGGCGTCTGGTTCAGCACCGTCACCCGCTGCTCGGCCAGCAGCGCGCGGAACTCGTCGGGTGCGCGCCGTACGGACTCGGGTACGACGACGAGTCGCCCGCCCGTGAGCAGGCAGCCCCAGATCTCCCACACGGAGAAGTCGAACGCCGCGGAGTGGAACCAGGTCCACACGTCCCCGGTGCCGAACCCGAAGGACGGGGTGGTCGCCGCCACCAGGCTGAGCACGCTCCGGTGCGCGACCTCGACGCCCTTGGGCCGGCCGGTCGAGCCGGAGGTGAAGATGACGTACGCGGGGTCCCCGGCACCGCCGGTCACCGGGTCCGGCACGGGCGCCGGGGCGTCCCCGAGCCGCCGGGCGGTGACGGCGCGCAGGCCGAGGCGCGCCGCCCGCCCTGAGTCCTCGGTGACGACGAGCGCGAGGCCGCAGTCCGCCGCCATGAACGCCAGCCGCTCGTCCGGCACTTGCGAGTCGATCGGGACGTACGCCGCGCCGGTCCTCAGGACGGCCAGCAGCGCGGCGACCGTCGCCGCCGAGCGGTCGAGCAGCACGCCCACCCGGCTGCCCCGCACCGCACCGGCCGCCCGCAGCCGGCCACCGATCTCGTCGGCCCACGCGTCCAGTTCCCGGTAGCGGATGTGCGAGCCGGCGTCCGTCACCGCCACGGCGTCGGGAGCGCGCCGGGCCTGCGCGCCGAACGCGGCGTGGATGCCCTCGGGGAGATCCGTGGAAAGCTCCGCACCCCGGCCCAGCGCGACGGACTCCCGCTCGTCGTCCGGCGTCTGGAGAGGCATCTCCGCGAGTGTCCGGTGCTGCCAGGCCGGGTGGGTGAGCAACTCCCGCAGCCGGCTCACGCCGGCGCCCAGCCGCTGCGTCAGCCACTGCGGTACGGCACCCGGACCCGCGCTCACCGCCGTCCGGCCGCCCTCGGGTTCCCGCGTCACCACGAGGGACGGGCAGGCCGCGTCGTCCCCCGCGGCCTCCACCAGCAGCCGGGCGGGGACGTCGGCGCCCGCCGGTGCCGTGACCTTCTCGTAGTGCCGCAGCAGCGCCTCCCGGTACCCGGCGGCGGTGGTCCCCTCCGCCGCCCGGACGTCCACCGCCTGGTAGTCGCCGAGGCTCACCCGGACCTCGACGTCCCGCTGTCCGGCGAACCGGGAGACCGCGAGCACGGCGGCCGCCAGTAGGTCCCGCGCCGGATCGACGGGGGCGCCGGCCCCGGCGTTCGACGACTGCTGTGCACGCATCCGCTCCAACTCCCAACGTCTTCCGGCTCGTGTCGTCCGCGCGGCGGGGCCGCGCTGCCTGGATCAGGCGCTGCCGCCGAGTTCCTTCTCCATGCGGGCCATCAGCGGGCCCCACTGCTCGGTCAGATACATGTGACCGCCGGGCAGTTCGAAGCCGCCGAACCGGGACGCCGTGAAGTCCCGCCAGCGGACCGTCGCTTCGGCGCTCACCAGCGCGTCGTGCCCGCCGCGCACGGTGACGACGGAGCACGAGCCGAGGGGACCCGCGGCAGGCTCGTACGACTCGTGCGCCCGCACGTCCGCGCGCAGGGCGGGCAGGATCAGCTCGCGCAGCTCGGGGTCCTCGGGGATGGCCCCCGACTTCCCGGCGTTCAGGCCGACCTGGTGCAGGAGGTCCTCGTCGGGCAGACCGGCCGCACGGCTCCAGGGGATCTCGCCGGGTGCGGCGGAGCCGCTGGCGAAGAGGACCGACTCCACCGTCGGGTCGTCGAGTTCCAGGAGCCGGGCCAGCTCGTGGGCGACGATCGCGCCGAAGCAGTGCCCGAAGAGGGTGATCCGGCGCCGCCCGGCCACCGCCGCGCGCACGGCGGGAAGCACGGCGCGGGCGAGCCCCGGAATGCTGTCGACGGGGTCTTCGAAGAGCAGCTTCTCCTTTCCCGGGAGATCGACCGGCACCACGTCGAAGACGGACGAGGCGCCGATCCAGGGCGCGAAGAAACTGGGGCCGCCGCCGGCCGCCGGAAAGCAGAGCAGGATCTCCGAACGGGAACCGTCCATGCGTGATCAACCTTCCGAAGGGCTGAACGTGTCCAAGTAGAGCCGCAATTCGGCTTTCAGCGCGGCGATGATGTTCTCCTCGCGGCGGAATCCATGTCCCTCGCCCGCGAAAAGGAGATGGGTGTGCACCAGGTCCGGGTTCTTCAGACGGGCCAGGAACCGGTCGCACTGGTCCGCGGGGCAGACCGGGTCCTCGGCCCCGTGGAAGAGCGCGAACGGCGTGGTGACGCGTTCGGCGTGATGGATGGGGGAGCGCTCGGCGAAGCGTTCCGGCACCTCGTCCGGGCGGCCGATCAGCCCCTCCACGTACCGCGATTCGAAGTCGTGTGTCCCGCCGGTGACCGTGGCCGCCGCGTCGAGCAGCGGGAAGTGGATCGCCGCACACGCGTAGCGGCCCCCGGCCTGCGGGGAGGTGAGGGACGCCGCGGCGGTCCAGCCCCCGGCGCTGCCGCCGCGGATCGCCACCCGCGCCGGGTCGGCGACACCCTCCGCGACGAGCGCCGCGACGACGTCCGCGCAGTCCCGCACGTCGCCGACCCCCCACTGGTCCCGGAGCCGTTCCCGATAGGCGCGGCCGTACCCGGTGGAGCCGCTGTGGTCGACGGCCACGACACCGATGCCCCGTGAGGCGAAGTAGGCGATCTGCGGATCGAGTGCCTTCGGCGTCCGGGCGGTCGGGCCGCCGTGCACCCACACCACGAACGGCGTCCTCTCGCCCGCCGGTCCGGTGAAACGAGGGTTGCGGGGGCGGTAGAGGCACGCCTGGATGTCGCGTCCGTCGGCGCCCTCGAAGGTGCGCGGCTCGGGCAGCGGGCAGTAGTCCGGGTCGAGCGAGTCGCCCCGCGAGCCGGCGATCGCCCGCGCGGCCCGGGTACCGGCCGAGGTCTCCACGATCTCGTAGCCGGACGCCGGTCCCGCCGCCACCCCGACGACGCGGTCCCCGCGCACCGCCAGGGTCGGCGCCCACTCGGTCCAGGGGCCCGCGACGTCCGTCAGCGCGCCCGTCGCCGGATCGAGGATGCCGAGGGCGAGCCGGCCGTGTCCGTGCAGGACGGCGATCCGGCCGTCGGGCAGCACCCGGAACCATTCCATGCCGACCTGCCACATCGCCCCGGCGAACTCCTCGCGCGCGGGGTGCAGAGCGGTCGCGTGCCCGGTCTCGGCGTCCACGCGGTACAGGTTCCACCAGCCGCTGCGGTCGCTGGTGACGATCAGTTCGCCGGGGGAGTACCACTCGACCTGGGCGACGGACTCGCGCGCCGGGGCCGTACCCTCCTCCCCGTCCGGGACGAGCGTCAGCGTCCGCTGCCCGTGCAGGTCACCGTCGGCGCCGATCCGCGCGAGGTGCAACCGCGTCGCGTCCCACGGCATGTCCGGGTGGTCCCACGACAGCCAGGCGGCCCGCTCGCCGTCCGGCGACAGCACCACCGAGGTGAGGAACCGCGGCCCGTCGCCGGTCAGTTCCCTGATCCTGCCGCGATCCCCGGCGGCCGATCCGTCCAGGGGCACGGCGGCCAGGACGCGCCGGACGTCGCCCGGCCGCGGTCCCGTGTGCTCCTCCAGCACGCACCAGACCTCGTCGCCGGCGGGTGCGACCCGCGGTGCGCACCAGCGCAGCCGGCGCCCCTCGCCCGCCGCCGGGGGCGTCAGCGCGCGGGGCGCCGCGTCCTCCTCCGGGGCGTACGCGTACAGTCGCTGATCGGAGTGGTGCGTGAACACCACGAGCGGGCCCCGGGCGGTGCGCTCGTGGCCGGTCCAGGGCCGGCCGCCGTACTCGTGCACGCTGTTGCGGACGTTCCAGGGCGCGGGGAGCACGTCGTGCCGCTCGCCGTCGCGCAGGCACAGCAGGGCCTGCCGGCCGCCCTCGCCCGGCCGCAGTTCGGTCCACCACACCTCGTCCCCCACGCAACCGAGCCATTCGGCCCGGCCGGGGTGCGAGGCGGCCGCCTTCTCGGTGACGGGGGAGGACCAGGTCCCGTAGGGGGCCGGGCGCGGGGGGCTGATCATGGTGAACCCTTCGTCGGCGGTCGCGAAGTCAGCCTTCGAACCAGATGGCGCTGCGGTCATGGAATTCCTGGTCGCGATCGTGGCAGCAGACGTCCTTCTTCCGCGCCAGCAGATGGGTGCCCGCCCGGGGGTCGTCGCTGTCGTGCAGCCCGCAGGAAGCGAGCAGTTCCCGGATCTCCCCGCATCGCTCCGGCCCCGCGAGGAGGACGGCGCCGTGCGGGACGATCAGGCCGGAAAGCGAGCCGATCAGCCGGGCGGCGGGCACCCCGTCCAACTCGGGGCAGGCCGGTCCGACGTAGGCGCCGGGGAAGCGCCGGTGGCCGCCGAGGCCCGCCGCGTCCGCGCGGAGCACGTCGCCCGCGCTCACCGCGAGCACGGCGATCTCGCGCCGGGCGAGCGCCGCGCCGAGTGTCTCCTCCACCTCGCCGACCGCCGGCACACAGGGGGCGATGCCCGGGTTTGCCTGGGCGGACATCGAGGCGAAGAGGGCGAACTTGTGGAAGGCGAGGGCGAGGGGGCCGGCCCCCGGAGCGGGCGCGGACTCAGTCTGCTGAGGGTTCACCGATCTCCTTCAGGAAGTCCAGGATCGCGGCGGCGATCCCGGCGGAGTGGCCGGTCGGCACGTGCGCCGCGCCGCCGATCTCCAGGTAGCGCGCGTCCGGAACGGTCTCGACGGCGCGCCGGAGCAGCGCCGGCGGGAACATGCGGTCCCATTCGGAGGCGACCACCAGGGCCGGAACGGACAGACCGGCGAGTTCGGTCAGATGATCCTCGCGGGCCCATTCCAGGGTCGCCGCGGTCTGCCCGACCACCCCGGCACCGGCCGGACCCGCGATGATCTCGGCGGTCAGTTCCCGCGCCTCGGCCACCGCGCCCGCGTCGTGCCACCGCGTCGGCGGGACCAGGCCGTCCGCCGCCAGCCAGCGCAGCGCGGCCGGGGGCGGGGCGTCCAGCGCGTACAGCTCGGCCGTGGCTTCGAGGACCGGTACGGCGGCGGGGGAGAGGTCGCCGCAGCCCTGGAGGAAGGTGACGGAGCGGACCAGATCGGGTCTGCGCAGGGCCACCGCCTGGGCGACGAGGCCGCCGAGCGACGACCCGATCATATGAAAGGGGCCCAGGCCGAGGTGCTCCATCAGGCCGACGGTGTCCGCGACCAGGTCCTCCATCTTGTACGGGGCGGGAGGCACCGCGGAGGGCGGCATGCCCCGGTTGTCGAAGACGACGGTGCGGTAGCCGGCCGCCAGCAGCGCGGGCACGGTCTGCATCTCCCAGACGACCGAGGACTGACCGGATCCGGCGACATGGAGCACCGGGGCGCCCCGGTCGCCGTCGACCGCGTACGAGAGATCCGTTCCGTTGATCCTGGCAAGTGGCACGGCGGCGAACTCCCTGGGGCTGGAAGGAGGGGGCGGTACGGCACACGGGCGCGCGGCCGGTCACACGGCGGCCGGACCGGGCGCCGGACCGGAGTTCCGGGCGAGGGTGCGCAGCAGGCCGGACAGGGTCGGAGCGCGCAGGAAGTCCCGCAGTCCCAGCTCGACGCCCAACTCCCTTCTGAGCAGCCCGACCAGACGCACCGCTCGGGTCGAGTTGCCGCCCACGTCGAAGAAGTTGTCGTCGTCGCCCACCTCGTCCCGCTCCAGGACCTGGCACAGGAAGCGGGCCACCGCGGGCCGCCGTTCGTCCTGTCCGGCCGGGACGGCGGGCCCGGCGTCGGGCACCCGGCCCAGTCCGGCGAGCCGGGCGCGGTCGGTCTTGCCGTTGGCGGTCACCGGGATTTCGTCCACGACCGCCCACAGCCCCGGCACCATGTACGCGGGCAGCCGCTGGTCGAGGAACGCGGCGAGTTCGGCGGTCGAGGGGGCCGAGGCGGTGTCCGAGGGGACGCAGACGGCGAGCAGCCGCTTGCTGACGCCACCGTCGTCGTCGACCACCACGGCGGCGTCCCGCAGCCCGGGGTGCTCGCGCAGCGCGGCCGCGATCTCGCCGGGTTCGATCCGGAAGCCGCGGATCTTGACCTGGTCGTCCACCCGGCCGAGAAACCGTACCCGGTCCCGCGCGTCCAGCCGGACCAAGTCCCCTGTTCTGTACAGGCGTTCGGGTACGTCCACGGAGAAGTGCGCGAACCGCTCCGCGGTCCCGGCGGGGTCGCCCGCGTAGTCCAGGGCGAGCCCGTCCCCGGCGACGTACAGTTCGCCCGCGGCGCCGGGCGGCAGCAGCCGGCCCCGCTCGTCCAGGATGTGCGCCCGCGACCGGGGTACCGGGACGCCGATCGGCAGCGGGTCCTCGACGTCCTCGGCGCGGCCGACGGTGTGCACGGTGGAGAAGGTGGTGTTCTCCGTCGGGCCGTACCCGTTGGTGACGAGCAGATGCGGGTGGCGTTCGAGCAGGGCGGCCACCTGGCGGGCCGGCACCACGTCCCCGCCGGTCAGCACGTGCCGCACGCCGGTGAACCCGTCCGGGGCGAAGTCCGCCACCAGCCGGAACAGGCCCGAGGTCAGCCAGCACACCGTCACCCCGCGCCGCTGCAGGAAGCCGCCGATCCCGGCCGGCGTGGGCAGTCCGGCGGGCAGGACCTCGATCGCCGCGCCGGACAGCAGCGGGCCCCAGATCTCCAGGGTCGACGCGTCGAAGCCGAGCGGCGCGAGGCGGAGCATCCGCTCACCGGGACCGAGCCGGAGGTAGCCGGCGTCGTGCACCAGCCGGGTGACCGCCCGGTGCGGCACCCGCACCCCCTTGGGCGTTCCGGTGGAGCCCGAGGTGAACGCGAGATACGCGACCCGTCCGGGATCTCCCTCACCGGTCGGCCGTAGGACACCCGCGCCGGTGCCGGCCGGCCAGGGCGCCACCAGCGGCAGTCCGATCTCGCCCAGCCGCCCCGCGCCGGTGCCCGGCCGGGCCACCATGGCCGCGGGCTTGACACGGTCGAGCATCTGGTCGACGCGGCTCGCGGGCAGGGCGGGGTCCATCCCCAGATAGGAGGCCCCGGCCCACAGGGCGCCCAGGACGGCCACGATCTCGGCGACCGACCGTTCGACGGCAATCACCACGGTGTCCCCGGGCCGGACCCCGGCCTCGTGCAGCCGCGCGGCCTGCCGTGCCGCCTCGGCGGCCAACTCCGCGTAGGTGAGCGACTGTTCACCCTCGCGTACGGCTGTCGCGGACGGCCGGCGTTCGACCTGGTCCAGGAACAACTCCTCGACCGTGAGCGCCGGACAGGGCTGCTCGGTCCGGTTCAGCCGGTCGAGCCGGGCGCGTTGCGACGCGGACACCGCCCGTACGTCTTCGAGGACCTCCTGCGCCGGATCGAGCGCCAGCCGTACGACGGCCTCCGCGAAGCCGGAGAGGAACGCCTCCGCCTCCGCCGGGAGCAGAGCCGCGGTCGCGTACTCCAGGCTGCCCGCGAACGACGGATCGCTGTCGCTCACGAACAGGGTCGCGTCGAACTGCGAGCCTCCGCCGTGCAGTTCCTCGATCCGGACGGCCAGCTCCCGGGTGGTGAGGTGCCTGGGCACCAGCTGGTCGTGCATGCCGAAGCAGAACTGCACCAGCGGATGGCGGCTGGTGCTGCCGCCCATGCCCAGCCGGGTCACCAGTGCGTCGATGGGCAGCGAGCCGTGTTCCAGGCTGAGCGCCAGGGAGCGCTGCACCGCGCGCAGGTAGTCGCCGATGCCGCGGTCGTCGTCGATGTCGATCCTGACCGGCACCAGATTGCCCGTCACCGCGACCAGCTCGCGCAGCTCGGGGGTGGTGCGCCCCGCCAGAGGCACGCCGATCAGCAGCCGGCGGGCGCCGGTGTGGCGGCCGAGGGCGAGGGCGTAGCCACCGAGCAGGAGGGCGAAGGGGGTGACACCGCACTCCCGGGCGCGTGCGGTGATCCCGGCCGAGGTCTCGGCGCCGAGGTCGAAGGGGGTACGGGTGCCCGACGGATCCTGGAGCGCGGGACGCCGCAGATCGCTCGGCAGCTCCAGCACGGCGGGCGCGCCGCCGAGATGACCTTCCCAGAACGCGCCCTCCCGGTCCCAGGCTCCGCTGCCGGACAGCTCCTCCTGGTGGTCCAGCAGACACTGGAAACCGGGCGCGGGCGCGAGCGGACGGCCCGGGTGGTCGTAGGCGTCGAAGAGCTCCCGCAGCAGCAGGCCGACCGACCAGCCGTCGAGCAGCAGGTGATGGGCGATCAGGACGACGGCGTGCCGGGCGTTCGCGTCGGACGCGTGGAGGAAGCGCACCGGGGGAGCGTCGGCGAGGCCGAAGACCACCCGGCCCTCCCGGGTCGCCGCCGCTCGCACGAAGGGCCCGAAGTCGCCGTCGCTCTCCGCGTCGTAGGCCAACTCCTCGACCGGCACGGTGAATTCGTCGTCCACCTGCCGGTCGACCCGGCCGTCCACCTCCACGAAGCGGGTGCGCAGGTTCTCGTGCCGGCGCCCCACCGAGGCCACCGCCCCGGCGAGCAGGTCCCGTCGCAGCGGTCCCTCGGCGAAGGCGACGAAGACCAGGTTGTACGGCGAGCCGCCGACCGCCCGCTCGGTGAGCCACATGCCCTGCTGCGCGTGCGACAACTGGCCCTCGGAGCCGACCGGCTCGGGAGCGGGACGGCGCGTTACGGGTCTCGGCCCCGACGCCGGCTCCGCCTCGTCGAGGACGGCGCGCAACGGCTCGTCCGCCAGCAGTCGCCCGAGGGGAACGGCGACGCCGAGCCGCTCCGCGGCGAGCGAGACCAGGTGCATCGCCCGCAGCGAGTCACCGCCCAGCCGCACAAAGCTCAGTTCGGTGAGCGCGGCCGTGTCCGCCTCCCCGGGGAGTACCGAAAGCGCGAGTTCCTCAAGGAGGTGAGCCATCCTGCTACTCCTTAGGGCGTTCAGATGCTCAAGTGGGCAGGAATAAATGTTTTGACAAATCCCGAGTGGCCGCACGCACGAGGGCAGGCCGTACCGGCGGAGGTAAGAGGAGATTAGTGGCAGATGGTCCGGGAGCTAATCACGGACCGTTGCGGGGAGTCAACAGCCGCCGAGTCAATAGCCCGAGGTGACTTCCGTCCGAGGCGAAGTCGACATAACGGGAAATCGGGACATCTCCGCGAGTGTGTGATTCGCCGAAGATCCTCTTGCCTCGCTCTCGGCGGTGTGTTTGACTGCATCGATCATTCGGGCCGGTGTCTGTGACAGATCTGTGCGCGACGGGGGATCTACTCATGCCTCATGTTCGGCATCCTGATGAGCCAGAAACGACGAAAGCCGCGTTAGCGATCGAAGTGGAGCCGGGCATTCCTGGCTCCTGGGACGACATTGTCGCCGCTACTCCCGCACCCGTCCCCGCCACCACGACGGACCGTTGGCTGCGTCTCGCGCCGAAGCGTCTGCCGGGAGAACGAGTCACCATCTTTCTGCGTAGGGCGACGGGTGAGCCCGAATTAGCGCTCCATGGCTCGGTCATGACGGGTCCCTCACCGAATACCCGCATCGATCCGTATTCGATATTCTCCGGGGCCTCGGCCTATCAGGGGCTCGCCACCGACGGCCCCCACCCGTGGCGGGACCTCGCACCCGAGGACGTCTATCCCTGCCTGCTGGTGCTGATGCCGCACTACGAGGCGCTTCCGGTGGGCGGGCTCGCGAAGGACGAGGTGGCCTGCGCCGTCCTGCTGGAGCGGCTGCGGCGATGGGCCGGCGAGCAGGGACTGCGCGGCATCGCCTTCGAGTACCTCACGCCGGAGGCCGCGCCGCTCACGAACGCCCTGCGCGCGGCGGACTGGCCGGTCGTGGAGTTCGCGGCCCGCTGCGACCTCCATGTCACCTGGTCCGACTTCGCCGGCTACATGGACACCCTGTCCTCGCGCCGCCGGGTGCGCGTGCGCCGTGAGCTGCGCGCCCTCCAGGAGGCCGAGGTGCGGGTGGCCACCCGCACCCTGCGGGACGACGAGCCGGAGCTGGTCGAGCTGCGCTGCCGGCTGGTCGTCAAGTACGGGGGGAGTGCCGACCCCGCCAAAGAGGCGTCGATGATCCGCCGGCTGCGGTCCTGCTTCGACGACGACGAGATCACCGTCGTCACGGCCGAACGCCAGGGAAAGACCCTGGGATTCGGCGTCTTCGTCCAGGACGGCGAAACATGGATGCCCACGCTCGCCGGCGCCGACTACACCGACCCGAACTCCCGGCTCACCTATTTCGCCACGCTGTTCTACAAGCCCATCGAGCTGGCACCCGAGCGGGGCGTCCGGATCATTCCCTACGGCCTCGGTTCCTGGGAGGCCAAGCAACTCCGAGGATGCGTCGCCGCCCCTTTGTACGGCGCCGCTCTGCGCCTTGACGGGCACTTTTAGGGTTCCTCGACTCGTATATACAGGGAAAGGCCCCATGACAATCGAAGACGAACGGGCCATTCAAGAAGGACAGTCTTTCGACGAATCGGTCTGGCAAACTCACGCGTTCTGCCTGATCAGTCCGGACAGTCTGCGTGAACAGCGAGTCGGCGCCGTACTCGGTCATCTCGCGGTCGCGGGATTCAAGCCGGTCGGATGGCGTGCGGTGCGAGTGACCGCCCAGCAGATCGACGCCATTGCCGAGATTCAGAACGTCGGTGCCGGAAGCACTTTCCGCTATCGGGCCCTCGACGCCCTCTTCTCACTCGGACCGTCGGTGGCCCTGCGGCTGCGCGACGAAGTGTCCCGCGGTGCGGACGAACGGTACGCCGTTCTCCACGAGATCAAAGGCGGCACGCCGCCCAGAACGCGTCCCGGCTCGATCCGGCACGAGGTCGGCTCGGTGAACGCCATTCTGAGCCTGCTCCATCTGTCGGACAGCCCCGCGAACGCCGCCCGGGAATCGGCCGCGATACTCGGCCCCGAACCGCTCGCGGCATTCCACGACGCCGGGACGTTCGACGGCTACCTCTCGGTGCTCGCCCGGACCCAGCCCGAGGAGTCCCGCGACCACGTCGCCGTCCTCGGCGCGCTGCGCGGCCGTATCGTCTCCGCGCTGTGGACCGATCTCAGCGACGAAGGACGGGCCCTCGCCGAGCGGTTGACCGCCCGCGGCGAACTCGCCCGCCCGGACGCCGGCCGCCGGCTCGCCGGCCTGGTCCGCCCGGAGGCCGCCGGGCACCCGTTGCTAGCCGTCCTCGCGCACCCCTTCGACCCGAGCGCGGCCCCCTGGGACCTGGCCGAGGTGGACCTCGTGCTCCGGCGCCACGGCTGCGCGTGCGACTCCTGGGAGACCGCGGTCCTGACCACCTCGCAGTACTTCGAGCCCGTCCTCACCACGAAAGGCGCGCATGGACACGCAGACCGCGATCATGACCTTGGGACGGACTGAGCCGCCGTCCCCGACCGTCGCCACCGCGCTGAACACGCTGGACGGCCAGATCTCCGCCGAGGATCTGTACGCGATCCTCTCCCGCTCGAAGGTCACCCGGCTCGCGCACGCCGCGCTCGCCGGCCACACCGGATCCCCCTGGGCGAACCGGCTGTACGAACTCCTCGCCGAGGAGGTCCGCCAGGACGACACCTGGCAGGCCGAAGCCGCCCCGAAGATGCGCGAAGTCGTCGACGCCGTGGCGGAGTTCGGCGGACGCATCATCAAGGGGCTGTGCGCCCAGTCGGTCTATCCCCGCCCCGGGTTGCGGCACCTGGGCGACGTCGACGTCCAGTTCCCGCAGTGGGCCGCCGCCCGGCCGCTGGTCGACTGGCTGCGCGAGCGCGACTGGGTCTACGACACCGACGAGATGCCCTGGCTCAAGTGGCACGACAACGGCGTCGTGTACGGCCAGGTCTCCCTCGTCCACCCGGACAACAAGAACCCGGACGCCCGCGTCGACCTGCACATCGGCGCCTTCTCGGTGGGCCACGCGGGACTGCTGCCGCTGGTCGGCTGGCGCGCCGGCACCGCCCTCGGGCGGCCGGCCACCGTCCCCGGTGTCGAGACCTCCGTCGCGATCACCGCCGCGCACGCCCTGTGCGACCAGATGCTGTCCGTCAAGGACGTCAACGACCTGCACGCCCTGATCAGTCACACCACCCCGGACTGGGTGTCGGTGAGCGAGCTGTGCCGCTCGGTGCGCGCCCAGGGCGCCCTCGCCCGGGTGGTCGACGCGGTCCGCCGGGCCTACCCGGAGAGCGCCGCCGTCCTGCCCCCGGACCTGGGGGAGGAGACCGGCCTGGAGCTGACCCCGCCGGGACCCGAGGCGCGGGCCGAGGCGTTCGCCGCCCTGGCCTACGAGGACGAGCGCGCCCGCGGCGCCGACGACACCGCGGCGACCGCCGTCGCGGACTCCGCGCGCCACTACTTCTCCGCCGACCTCGGCCCGCGCGTCGCGGACCCGGACGGCGCCGCCGCTCCCGGCGAGCCGGGTCGGGGCCGCTGCTGGCGGCTGGTGCCGCGCGAGGTGTGGGAGACCCTGGCCGGGGCGGCCGCCGACGGGCCGCCCGCGGAGGTGACGAGCGTCGAACTCGCCGCCGGGATGACCCTGTTCGGCGGCGCGAACGCCTGGGCCGTCCGGTACGGCCGGGACGTCCTCGTCCCCACCGTCTGGGGCGAGATCAGCCGGGAGAGCCTCGCGCTCGCCCACCGGCTCACGGCAGGACCGGCGTGATCGACCTCAGTGGATCCCCCGCGCCCTGGCCGGACGAGGCCACCCGGCTGTGGGCCGACCGGGTCGGCCGGGCGGCCCGGCAGACCGACCTGTGGACCGTACCCGCCCCGCAGGGCGACGAGGTCCTGCGGGAGACGCTCGCCGGCCAACTGGGTCTGCCCGCAGAACAGTTGACGATCACCGCCAGTCTGCGCGCGACGGCCCTCACCTACGCCCGGCGCTTCGGACACGTGGTGCTGGAGAGGCCCGGCTATCCGGGCGTCGTGCCCGTCCTCGCGAGCGCCGGAGCCCAGGTGACCCGGGCCTCCTGGGACGAACTGCTCAAGGGCGGGTTCGGCGGCGACCCCCGGGACACGGTGCTGTGGCTCACCTCGCCCGGACGCAACCCGGACGGCCGCACCCTGACCGGCCAGGAGCGCGACCGCGTGACCGAGCTGGCCGCCGAGGGCCACCGCGTCGTGGTCAACGAGACGTACGCCTGGTTCTGCGGGCACGCCGGCACCCCCGCCGGGGCCGACAGCGCCGGCACCCTGCACAAGCTGCGGGGCGTCGGCGCCCGCCTCGGCTGGATGGCCGGACCCGGCTGCTTCGAGGAGGCGTTCCCGGAGCTGCTGGGCACCCCGCCCTCGCCGGTCTGGCAGCGGGCCTGGGGACTGTTCCTCCGGGACGGCGGACTCGACCTGCTCCGGAACGGACCGCTGGCCGGAGTGGAGGCCGCCAAGGACGCGTTCAGGGAACGGCTGGCCACCGCGCACGGCATCGAGTTCCCCGCCTTCGACGGACCCAACGCGCTGATCCCGCTGGACCCGCGCGCCGGCGAGGCCCCCGCGCCCACCGCCGAGCAGCTGGAGGAGTCCGCGCTCGAAGCGTTCCACGAGGAGGGGTTCAAGGCCGTGGCCGCCCGTCACTTCGAAGCCGGCCTGCCCGCCCTGCGTGCCACGTTCTTCGGGGTCGGCGCCGCCGGGGCGGTCCGCTTCGCCGACGCGGTGGCCCGTTCACCCCGCACCGCACTCCGGCTCCGATGTCAGGGACACACATGACGAACACGACTCCAGCGCTGCCCGCGGACCTCCTCGACCGGGCGCTGCGCGACCGGGGCGTCGACCGCTTCGCGGGCGTCCCCTGCTCCTACTTCGCCGGTCTGATACCGCTGCTCCAGCAGGACGGCCGCTATGTGGCCTGCGCCAACGAGGGTGCGGCCTTCGCCACCGCCTGCGGCTTCTCCCTCGCCGGGACGCCGGGCGCCGTACTGCTCCAGAACTCGGGCCTCGGCAACCTGGTCAACCCCCTCACCTCACTGTCCGCGCCGTATGACATCGGTGTCCTGATGTTCGTCAGCCACCGGGGCGACCCGGACGGCCCGGCCGACGAGCCCCAGCACCGGCTCATGGGCGCCGCCACCGTCCCGCTGCTCGACGCGCTCCGGGTGCCGAACTGGCAGCTCTCACCGGAACCGGCCGAACTGGGCGCGACCCTCGACGCGGCCCTCGGCGCGGTCCGGACCGGACGCACCGCCGCGCTCGTCGTCCCCCGCGGTGTGATGCGGAAGCCGGCCCCCGCCGAGGAGGCCACCGAGACCTCCCGGCGACCGGGCACCCAGGACGTGGTGGCCGCGCTCGGCGCCCTGCTCCGCGACGAACTCGTCGTCTCCACAACGGGGTTCACCTCCCGCTGGCTGTTCGCGGGCGCCGACCGGCCCGGCAACTTCTACATGCAGGGCTCCATGGGCCACGCGCTCTCCCTCGGCCTCGGTCTGGCACTGGCCCGCACCGACCGGCGGGTGTTCGTGCTCGACGGCGACGGCGCCTGCCTGATGCACATGGGCGCGCTCGGCACCGTCGGCGCCCAGGCCCCCGGCAACCTCGTCCACGTCGTCCTGGACAACCAGCAGTACGAATCGACCGGCGGCCAGCCCACCGCGGGGGCCCGCACCCGCTTCGAGGACGTCGCCCGCGCGAGCGGCTACCGCTGGGGCGGCCGCGTCACCTCCCTCGGCGACCTCGAACCCGTGCTGGAGCACGTCGGTTCGCAGCCCGGACCCGCCCTGCTCGTCATCGAGACGACGGCCGGCGCGGGCGCCGCGCCCCCACGGGCGACGGCCAGCCTGGAACCCGACGCGATCCGCGCCCGCTTCATGACCGCGGCCGCCGGCTGAGCGCCGTAGCCCACCCACCACGGCACCACCGGACACCCCACCCGAAGGACCTGAGACCATGACCGTGCACGACACCGCCCTGAGGCCGACCACCGCCACCGCCATCGGCGTCGGCGTCCACGACGCGCTCACCGCGCGGATGGTGCAGAGCGCCGGCTTCGACCTGCTGTGGCTCGGCAGCCTGGAGGTCTGTTCGCGCTTCGCGATACCCGACCGCAACCTGCTCACCCCGACCGAGATGACCTCCGTCATCCGCGAGGTCCGCGCGGCCACCAGCCTGCCCGTCTTCGTCGACGCCGACAACGGCTACGGCAGCGACCTGACCGCCGCCCGCGCGATCCGCGCCTTCGAGGACGCAGGCGCCCACACCGTCGTCATCGAGGACAACGTCTTCCCCAAGCGCAACTCGCTCGCCGCCGACGAGTCCCGCGACCTCATGGACACCGAGGAGTTCGCCCGCCGCCTGGAGCGGGTGACCGCCGAGCGCAAGGACCTGCGCATCGTCGCCCGCTGCGAGGCGCTCGTGGCCGGGCTCGGCGTCGACGAGGCGGTCCGCCGCCTGCGCCGCTACGCCGAGACCGGCGTGGACGGGCTGTTCGTGCAGGTCAACAAGAAGTGCAAGGACCAGCTCTTCCCCGTCCTCGAACAGGTCCGCGGACTGCTCCCGATCACGCTCGCGCCCACCTCGCTGCCGGAGGTACCGCTGGAGACGTTCGCCGAGTACGGCGCGACGACCGTGCTCTTCGCCAACGTCGTCGTGCGCCGCATGCTGGCGACGCTCCCCACCATGCTCGGGACCCTGCGGGGCGAGTGCCTGCTCTCCGCCGTCGAGCAGGACATCGCCCCGGTGGAGCGGGTGCTGCGCATGACCGACGAGCGAGTGGGCTAGCCTCCGATGCCGGCCACAGGCATACGGATCTCCTCCCACACCCGGATCCCGGACCCGCACGGCTGGGACACCGTGGTCACCGCCGCGGGCGCACCCGTCTTCTACCGGTCCGCGCTGCTCACCTCGTACGCCGCGAGCCCGCTGCAGCCCACCCTGGACGTCCGCTACCTCACCGTCGGCTCCGGCGAGGACCTGACCGCGGTCATGCCGCTGTACCTGGTGCCGGCCCGGGACCCGTTCGGGACACGGACCGTGGAGGGCCCGCCCTGGGCGGTGAGCCACTTCTGGCACTGCTACGACACCCGGCTGCCCCTGCGCCACGCGGAGAAGGAACTGGTCGAGCCCCTGTGGGAAGCGATGCGGGCGCAGGCCCGTGAGTGGGGCGCGGCCGAGTTCGGGTTCATCAACATGGCGCTGGACTCCCCGCTCACCCCGCTCATGGAGAGCAGGGCCCGACGGGTGCCGCGCAACCACCGCTTCCGCATGCCCCTGACGGCCGTCGGCAGCTTCGCCGAGCACCTCGAACGCCTGCCCGGCCGGGTACGGCAGGACGCGCGCCGGCAGCTCCGCCTGGCGGCCAGGGCCGGGATCACCGGACACGTCTACCGCGACCCGCTGCCCGAGCGGGTCGTCGCGGACGCCTGCCGGCTCCTCAAGCTGACCGCCGACCGCTACAACCCCGGCTACTACGAACAGGGGCCGCTGGCCGCGCTGTTGACCAACGTCGGCGGGCCCGCGTGCGTCTTCACACTGGAGGACGCGGGGCACGTGGTCGCCGCCTCGGTGTCCTTCATGGACGGCCGGACCCTGCACAACTGGGCCATCGGCGTGGAGAGCGAGGTGCGCGGCCACTTCAGCCCGTACCTCGTGCTGCTGGACCTCTCCGTCGACTACGCGGTGTCCCAGGGCTGCGAGGTCATCGAGCTGGGCCGGACCAACCCGGTGTGGAAGCAGCGCCTCGGGGCGGAACCAGTCGAGCTCGTCTCCTGGATGTGCGACTCGGAAGATCGAAGGGATTTCTCATGACGAAGCCGGCCTCCGCGCTCGCCGATGTCTTCGACCAGGGCATACCCGTGCTCGCGGTCCTCGGCGCCAGGCGCGCCGGTCTCCTCGCGGCACTGCTCGAACGGGCCGCGACCGCCGAGGAGTTCGCGACCGACCTCAAGCTGGACCCGCTCGCCACCCGCCTCACCCTCAATGTCCTCGTGCACAGCGGCGCGGCCGTCCACGCCGACGGGCGCTACCAGGCCTCGCCCGAACTGGCCGAGCGCGCCCGCAACGCCCCCGGCGGTGTCGACCTGCACCTGAACCTCTTCGACCACCTGCCCGAACTGCTGGTCTCCGGCGAGCCGTTGCTGTCCATGGACGGCACCCTGGAGGAGCGGGGCCGCCACTACGCCCAGGTCGCCCAGGGCCTCGGGCACATGTACCCGGACGCGGCTGCCGAACTGGCAGAGGCGCTGGAGCGGGGGCCCTACGGCCTCGGCCGGGGCGCCCGCTCCGTGCTCGACCTCGGCGCCGGCTCCGGCGTGTGGAGCCTCGCCGTCGCCACCCGGATGCCCGGGGCACAGGTCACCGCGGTGGACCTGCCGCCGGTCCTCGAAGGACTGCGGCACAACGCGGCCGAGGCCGGTGTCGAGGCCCGCGTCTCCACGCTGGAGGGCAGCTACTTCGACGTCGACCTGCCCGACGCCGCCCACGACCTGGTGATCCTCGGCAACATCCTGCACCTGGAGACCGCCGGCGACGCCGAGCGCCTGGTGCACCGGGCGGCCGCCGCCGTCAAGCCCGGCGGAACCCTCGCCGTCATCGACATCCTCGGCTCCGGACCGTACGAGACGAACCCGGTGCGCGCCCAGTACGCCCTGTTCCTGGCCGCCCGTACCAGCAGCGGCGCCATGTACTCCCGGGCGGAGGTGACGGACTGGCTCGCCGAGGCCGGCCTCACCGGTACCCGTACCGTCGAACTCCCCAGCGCCCCACCGCATTTCACCTGTCTCACCGCCGCACGGCCGCTCTGACGCACCACCGCTCCGACGAACCGACCCCCCTGAGAGATCGAGTACATGACGGATCCCAAGCCCAGCATGTTCCTGCCGCTCAAACACCGGGACTTCGCCTTCCTGTGGACCGGGCAGTCCCTGAGTTCCATCGGCAACGCCATGTTCCCGATCATCCTGGCGATGGTCGTCCTGGACAGAGACGCCGGCGCCACCGGGCTCGGCGTGGTCCTCGCGGTGCAGGGCATCGCGCTGGCCGTGGGCACCGTGCTCGCGGCCTCCATCGGCGACCGCTGGCGGCGCACCCGGGTGATGATCGGCGCGGACGTGGTGCGCGCCGTCGGCGTCGCCGCCATCGCGATCGCGCCGGTGCACCTGAACACGGCCGTCTTCATGGTCCTCGTGATCGCCATCGGCATCGCCGAGGGCCTGTTCCTGCCCGCCTACAGCGCCGTGCCCCCGCGACTGCTGCCGGAGGAGGCGCTCCAGGGCGGCAACGCGCTCAGCGCCCTGTCCCAGTACGTCTCCATGGTGGCAGGACCGACCCTGGCCGGCCTCGTGATCGCCGGTGTGGGCCCGGGGCCCGCGCTGTGGATCGACGTCGGCACCTTCGCCGCCAGCCTCGCCACCCTCGTGTTCATCAAGGAGACCGACGCCGCCGACGCGCGTGACGAGTCCCCGGACGAGGAGGAGGCCGGCGGCATCGTCCGGCGCGGTCTGCGCGACTTCAACGAGGGCATCCGGGAGATCCGCTCCCGCCCCTGGGTGGGCGCCTCCATCGGCATGGCGACCGTCGTCATGACCTTCTGCGTGGCCCCCGCCTTCCTCGCCGCCCCGATCGTCGCCGAGAAGAGCCTCGGTGGATCCGCCGCCTACGGCGGTGCGTTCGCCGCCCTCGGCGTCGGCTCCATCATCGGCTCGATCGTCGGCGGAAAGATCCGCACCAGGCGTCCGGGCACCGTCGCCGTCTGCGGCATCTTCACCATCTTCGGCTCGGTCGGCTCGCTCGCCGTCCTGCCGCTGGCCGGCGTCCTCATCTGCTGGGCGATCGCCGGCGTCGGCGTCACCGTCTTCTCCATCCTGTGGATGACCGCCCTCCAGCAGGACGTTCCCGACCGGGTCCTCGGCCGTGTGATGGCCCTGGACTGGCTGGGCAGCCAGGGCCTGATGCCGCTCGGCTACGCGGCGGCCGGTGTCGTCGCCGCCAGCATCGGAACGCGCGACATGCTCATCGTCAGCGCCTTCATCGTGCTGGTCGCGGCCCCGCTGCCGCTGCTGGTGCGCGGCGGCTCGACCTTCTCCTCCCGGCCCGCGGCGGTGGAGAACGAGCCGGCCGAGACCACGGTCTGACACGGCCCGGACCGGGCCCGGCCGGACCCCGTCCGGCCCGGCCCGGCTCGAATCGACTCGGTTTGATGCCCAAGGAGGCAGCATCATGCTCGGTGCACAGATGCAGTTCGAACTCAGCAGACTGGTCGACGCGGCCTGGGCCGTCGCCGCCTACGCCGCACAGGGCCGCGACGACCTGAGCCCGCAGCAGCGCGCCGCCGTGGAGCGGGCGCTCACCCTGTCCGGGCTGCCGGTCGGCTCCCACGATCCGGAGTTCGCCGCCGCCCTGACCAGCCAGCTCGCCCAGGCCGCGGCGTTCGCCGAGGGCCCCACCAAGGGCTGGGGCGACATGCCCGACGAGGTCCTGCTCGCCCAGGGACGCGGCTCGCGCCAGGTCGCCGACTGGATCGTCGACGAGGCCGCCCCCGTCCTCGGCCTCACCGGCGTCGCCGAGCGGTCGGGCGCCGTCTTCCTCGATGTCGGCGTGGGCACCGGCCAGCTCGCGGTCCGCATCGCCGAACGCTGGCCCCGCGCCCGGGTCGTCGGCGTGGACCGGATGGAACGGGTGCTCGGCCTCGCCCGCACCGTCGTCGACGGTGCGGGCTGCGCCGACCGGGTCGAACTGCGCCACGGCGATGTCACCGACCTCGCCGACGACGCGGTCTACGACCTGGCCTGGCTGCCGCTGAGCTTCATGTCCCCCGACGCGATCCCCAAGGCGCTCGAAGCGGTGCGCCGGGTGCTGCGGCCCGGCGGCTGGGTGATCGCCACCACGTTCGCCGCCGACTCCGAACTCCCCATCGTCAACGCGATGTCCGACCTGGTCACCGCGGTCAACGGCGGCAGCTCCCTGACCCAGGAGGACCTTCTGGTGGAGATCCGCGCCGCCGGCTACGGCGAGACCGTCGCCCTGCCTTCCACCCCGCTGACCGGCGCGCTGACCGCCGCCCGCGGCTGAGCCAGCACGAGGAGAGAACATGACGAACCACGAGACCGGCTTCGCACCCGTCAACGGCACGGAGCTCTACTACGAACGCGCGGGCTCCGGCGACGCCGTGGTCCTGCTGCACACCGGCAACGGCAACACCACCATCTGGGACGGCCAGTTCGAGGAGCTGGCACGGGAGTACACGGTGGTCCGCTACGACTGCCGGGGCTTCGGCCGCTCCGGATACCCGGACCAGCCGTACCAGTCCGCCGACGACCTCGCCGCGCTCCTCGACCACCTCGGCATCGAACGCGCCCATGTGATCGGCCCGTCCTTCGGCGGCCGGATCGCCGTGGAGTTCGCGGTGCTGCACCCCGCCAGGGTCCGCTCCCTGCTGCTGGCCGCGCCGGTCAGCCGGGAGCACGCGTGGACCGACGAGGTGAACACCAACCGGATGGCCGAGGAGGACCTCATCTGGGCCGGCGACGACGACAAGGCCCTCGACATCAGCCTCGGCAGCTGGGTGGCCGGCCCCAAGCGCACGCTCGCGGACATGGACCCGACGCTGATCGCGCGGCTGCGGGTCACCGCCACCGCGGGCTACGACCGCAGGCGCAGGACGGTCGCGGAGACCGGCAACGAGCCCGATGAGCTCGAACTCGTGCCCAACGCGGCCGAACGGCTCGGCTCCATCCGGGTGCCCACGCTCGTCCTGATCGGCGGCATGGACCAGCCGGACGCCATCGAGATCGGCGAGCGCCTCGCGCGTGACATCCCCGGTGCGAGCGCCGAGTACATCGCCGACCTGGGCCACATGATCACCATGGAGCGTCCCGAGGAGTTCCTCCAGAAGGCCCGCACCTTCCTCGCGGGGGCGGCACGGTGACCGGACTGCTCACGCCCCGCACGCTCACCCCGGCACAACTGTCGTCCGTGACCGCCGAGTTGGACGCGGTGCCGGTACCCTTCCGGTTCGCCCTGTCGGCCGCCCGGCTGTCCACGGCGACCTTCGGGCAGATGTCCCGCACCTGGGCGGTCTTCCGGCGCGGCGTCGAGGCGTTCATCGACCGGCACGACGGTGACGCCGGACGGATGGCCAAGGCCCTGGGACTGCCCGAGCAACTCGTCCCGATGTGGGAGTCGTTGCCCGCGCGGGACTGGCACCTCATCGGCCGTCCCGACATGATCCTCGGCACCACCGACGGCACCGGACCCGAGCGCTGCGTCATCGTCGACGTCAACGCGGGCTCCCTGGCCGGCCTGTTCCCGCTCAACGACATGCTGCTGCGCGCCCACCAGGCGGACGTCCTCAGGCCGGAGTTCGGCTCGTGCGGCGAACCCCGCTATCTCATGGGCCGCTTCGCGGACGTCCTGCGCCGGCACATGACGCACGAGGACGGCCTGATCGCCCTCACGTACTTCGCCGACGAGGCGGCCGGCGACGACCACTTCGACAACTGGCACTACCGCTCCCTGGTGCTGGAGCTGGCCCGGCACGGCCTGACCGCGCGCTCCGTGCACATGGAGGACATCGAGATCCGCGAGGGCGCCGCCTGGCACCAGGGCACACGCATCGCACTGGTCCACCGCTACTTCCTGCCGGACGCGGAGAACCCGCACCACATGGCCGAGCTGGGCCGGATCTCCGCCGCCGCCCGCGCCGGCGCGCTGAGGTCCGTCACCGGGCTGTGGGGGGAGATCCTGGCCACCAAGGCGACCCTCGCCATGCTCTCCGACGAGGAGTTCACCGGCGAACTGCCGCCCTCCCTCGCCGCCGGCCTGACCGAGGCGGTGCCCTGGACCCGGCGGCTCACCGAGCGCCACACCCTCTGGCGCGGCGAGCGCGTCGACCTGCTCGACTGGTCCCTGCGCAACCGGCACCGCCTGGTGATCAAGCCCGCGCTGGGGGAGAAGGGCCGGGACGTCCTCATCGGCCGCGAACTCGCCGACGCCGAGTGGTCCGCCCTGATCGAGCAGGCGGCCACCGCCGAGCGCCCCTGGGTCGTCCAGGAGCTGATGACGGCGACCCCGAAGCCGCTGTCCTTCCAGGACGAAGCCGGTGACCTGCATGAACTCACCGTCCCCGTGGTCTACGGCTCCTACGTCCTGGACGGCGAGTTCGTCGGCGCCGTCCGCCGCTACGGCATCAAGGGTGACGGCCACCTGATGATCAACGGTCTCCAGGGAGCCATCCCGGCACCGGTCTACTGGGGCGACGATGAGTGACCTCGTCCTGCTCAACCCCGGCCCCGCGGGCACCTCCCCGGCGGTGCGCGCCGCCATGCTCCGGGGCGATCTGTGCCACCGCGAACCGGAGTTCGCGGATCTCCTCGGCCGACTGCGCGCCTCGGTGGCGCGGTGCCTCGGCGTGGCGGACACCCATGAGACGGTGCTGGTCACCGGGTCCGGCACGGCGGCCATGGAGACGGCCGTGATCGGCTCGGTCCGCGCCGGACGCAAGCTGCTGGTCGTCGACAACGGGGTGTACGGCGCCCGGCTGCTGTCCATGGCCGAGGCGCACGGGATCGAGACGGTCGTGGTGCGGGCGCCATGGACCGCACCGGTCGATCCGGGCGCCATCGCCGAGCGGCTGCGCTCGGACGGGCGCATCGACGCCGTCGCGTGCGTGCACCACGAGACGACCACCGGGATGCTCAACCCGATCGCGGAGATCGGCGCGATCGTCCGTGATCACGAAGCGGTCTTCCTGGTCGACGCGATCAGTTCGACCGCCATCGAGTCACCCGGTCTCGCCGAGGCCGGCGCCGACATCGTCTGCGGGACGGCGAACAAGGGGCTGCACGGCATCCCCGGCGTCTCCTTCCTGCTGCTCTCCACCGCCAAGGGCGCCGACCGGGTAGACGCTGCGCCCCGGCGCAGCGTCTACCTGGACCCCGGGGCCCAACTGGCGGCCCAGCGCGCCGGGGACATCCCGTTCACCCCGGCGGTCCAGACGTGCTACGCGCTGGACGAGGCGATCACCGAGTACGAGACCGCCGGCGGGTACGAGGCACGCGTCGGGCTGTACCGGGAGCGGGCGGCCGTGGTGCGCGCCGGGTTCGCCCGGCTCGGCCTGCCGGTCCTGATCGAAGCGCCGCACCGCGCGAACTCGGTCACGGCGCTGGAGCTGCCCACCGGAGTCACCTATCCCGCGCTGCACGACGAGCTGAAACGGCGTGGCTACGTCATCTACGCCGGTCAGGGCCGGCTGTCGCGGACCCACTTCCGCATCGCCACCATGGGCGAGATCCCGATGCCCCGGCTGGTGGACCTGGAGGGGGCGTTGGAGGAGTCGGTGCGGCACCTGGCGAAGGCGCGCGGCGAGTAGGGGCGACCTACCGGGAGCAGCGGCCCGGAGCGGCGGTCTGGAGAAACGGCCGTGACCGCGAGGGCCCCGCCGGGCGTCGACCGGCGGGGCCCTCTCCTTCGGTCCTATCGCTCCGCGTCGACCACGCGGAAGCGTTCGGCCACGATCAGGGCGTCGTCGTCCACGACGGGTGTGTAGCCGAGCAGTTCGGTCACCTGCTCGCCGCGGAAGAAGTCCCGGTGGGCGGCGGCCCACTCCTCGACGTTCGCGTAGCCGCGGCCCTCGTCCAGCGCGAACCGGTCGTCCACCTCGCCGAACGGGATCACCCGGGCCTCGGTCAGCTCGATCACGACGGCCGTACGGTCGTCCGAGTCGAGCACCGCGTACCGCTGGCCGGCCTTTGGGACGGGCTGCCCTATCTGCTCCAGGATCTCGACCAGCGCCGTCATGGCCGTCTTGCGACCGCTGATGATGGCCTCGACCCCGCGATCGCGCTCCGGACCCGGGAAGGCGAGGGCGAGCTTGGGGAGATCGTCAGCACTCATGTGGCCGAGCGTACCTGACGCACCCTCCGAACTCGTGCGGCTCGCAATGGAGTTGACGCCAAAGACGGAACGCCGGTCCGCCCGGCCCGCGGCGGGGGCAGGGCGGGCCGGCGTGAGCGCTCACGCGGTCCGGATCGGATCCGGACTACTTGGTGAAGGCCCCGGTCCCGTTCGGGGTGCCGAGACCCGTCGGGCCGTCGTAGCCCTTGCCCGCCTGGCACAGGTAGGCGACGTCGCAGGACCCGTTCGAGCCGCTGGTCACGTCGTTCAGCTGGTCCGGGTGGGCGTAGGGGTACGACGCCGGGGTGTCGCCCGAACCCGGGGCGCCGGCGAGGGCGTAGACACCGGCGATGAACGGCGCGGCGGCGCTGGTGCCGCCGTACACGTTCCAGCCGCTGGCCTGGTAGGTGTCGTAGACGGCGAGACCGGTGGCCGGGTCGGCCACGGACGCGACGTCGGCGACCGCGCGCTTCGCGCAGTCGGTGTCCTTCTGCCAGGACGGCTTGGCGTCGTACTGCGAGCAGCCCGAGCCCGCGCCGTTGCCGCCGGCCGAGGTGCCCCAGACGGTCTCGGAGTAGCCGCGGGTGCTGCTGTCCTTCTTCAGCGAGGTCCCGCCGACCGCCGTCACGTACTGCGAGGCCGCCGGGTACTCGACGCCGTAGCCGCTGTCACCGGAGCTGACGGTGATGGCGACGCCGGGGTGCTTGAAGTACTGGTCGTCCGCGGTGGTGTCGTCGGACCCCTCGCTGCCGCCGTAGCTGTTGGACACGAACTTGGCGCCCTGCTTGACGGCCTGGTTCACGGCCGCGCCCAGGTCGTTCATGTTCGCCGACTTGGCCTCGACCAGCAGGATGCTGCACTGCGGGCAGGCCGCGCTGACCATGTCGACGTCCAGGGAGATCTCCCCGGCCCAACCCGCGTCCGGTGCCGGGTAGTCGGTGCCGCCGTCCTGGTCGATCTTCTTGAAGCAGCCGTTGCCCGTGCTGCACTCGGGAAGGTTGTACTGGGAGCGGTAGGCCGCCAGGTCCTTCTCGGCGTTCGGGTCGTCGTTGGCGTCGACGATCGCGACCGTCTGGCCCTTGCCGCCGTCCTTCGGGAGGTTGTAGGCGGCGGCCAGGCCGGACGGCCCAAAACCCTGCGGGGTGTCGTGGGGGCCGAGGGCCTTGTGCTGGACGATGTCGGTGCGCTCGACCGACTGGCAGGCCATGTAGCCGGGCTTGCTCGGCTGCGAGCACAGTCGGTGCGTGTGCGCCGGCGCGGCCGCGGAGGTGGCGGAGGTGGTCGCCGCGTGCGAGGCGGCGGGGGTGGTGGCGAAGGCCGACGTCTGCGTGGCGACGGCCACGCCGCCGGTGATCAGTGCCGCCGCGGACAGCAGCGCGGGAGCGCTGCGGCGTATCCGGTTCCTTCTGCGGTGGGAATGCAAGAAACTGCCCTCCGTGGGGGGATGGTCGACTCCGGAGCAGCGGCCGGTGGGCATGTCAAAGGCATGACAACCCATCGTTGGGGGTGGCCGGCCGGAGTCTGGTTCTGGGCATGTCGATGGATCCGCCACCCCGGTCAGTGGTGGCTGGGGTTGAGGTTATTGACTGTTTGCCGTTGAGAACAAGGGCAGTTGGTAAAACCTTGGCCCGAGCTTCCGGGTCGACCGATACCTCGTACGGCCATGGATCTGGACGACGCCACCGTCGGCCCTCTGATGTCCGTGGGGTTCGCCCGCCACGAGGCGCGGATCCGTCCGTCGCTCATCGAACGCGGCTCCCGCACGGCCGCGGAGGTGGCCCGCGAGGCGGGTGTGCCGCGCGGGCGCGGGTGCGGCGTCCTGGACGCCCCGGTGCGGCGGCAGTTGGCCACCGCACGCCGCGGACGTGTGACGACGTGCTTTGGGGTGCCCCCCGAACTGGCCCTCGCGCGGCTGATGTCCGCCCGGCGCGAGACCGTCGGCCGGCCTGAGGGGGCCTCGCGGGAACCGGCCGGTCCGCGGGGCCCGCTGTGGACCCGGGGCCGGCGGCACCCGGATCCCCCGGGCGGTGTCGAGGTCCTGCGCGACCCCAAGGCCGTCGGTGAACGTTTTGCCGATATTCAGCTCCGGGCCGTCACGAACTCCTCACCTTTTGCAAACCATCCGTCCTGTGCGACATGCCGGACCCGGTGGCGGGGGCGGACACCACGACGACCGTGTTCATCGGACAGCCGGCCCCGGCGGCGTGCCCGCGGCCGGCGTTCCGCACGGCGCGGGAGGCGGCGCGGCCGGCTCCGGAGCCGTGAACCCCCGTGTCGTGGTGAGGGGATGGGCGGCCTGGGGAGCCGCGGAACGTGAAGGAGTGGTGCGGTACGCGAGAGCGGTGGGCGGGATCACCGCGGGTGATCCCGCCCACCGCCGGTCTTTCCGCGAGCGTCCGGGTCAGGGGCGCAGTACCAGCCGGATCGGGTCGCCGGTCTTCTTCTCCAGCCGTTCGACCGCCTCGGCGGCCCGCGCCAGCGGCAGTTCGCCGCTGATCGAGGCGGAGAAGTCCAGCCGGCCGCCCCGCAGCAGGGACAGCAGCTGCGGCAGCGCGACCGGCATGTCCGAGCCGTAGTGGCCGAGGATCTGTTGCTGGAGGTAGCTGAAGCGGGTGCCGTCGGCGACGGTCAGTGGCTTGTCGGTGAGGCCCACGAGGACCAGTCGGCCCTTGGGCGCGAGCACCGACAGTGCCTGCGCGCGGACGTCCGGGACACCGGCGAAGTCGAACGCGGCGGCGAGACCGGCCCCACCGGTCGCCTCGCGGATCCGCTCGCGCAGCGCCGGGTCGGCCGGGTCGAGCGCCAGGTCCGCGCCCCGGGCGAGGGCGCGCTCGCGGGCGGTGGGGTTGGGGTCGATCGCGACGACCGGACACGCGCCGACGGCCCGCAGCAACTGCACGGCGTGCACGCCGAGCCCGCCGACGCCCCAGACGCCGACCGCCTCGGCGGGCTTCACGGCACCCGTGACGGTGATCGCGCCCCAGGGGGTGGAGACCGCGTCCGGGATGATCGCGCCCTGGTCGAAGGGGATGGCCGCCGGCAGCTCGGTGAGGGCGTGCTCGGAGGAGAGCGCGTACTCGGCCCAGCCGCCGTCGTAGTCCACGCCCCGGGTGTAGGTGACGCCTTCGCGGATCTCGCCGGCGTACAGCACGACCCGCTGCCCCGGTGTCCAGCGGGTCACGCCGGGACCGGTCCCCGCGATGGTGCCGGACACCTCGTGCCCCAGGGTGACCGTGTCGCCGCGCAGCAGCAGCGGGGTGAGGGTGCCGTCGATCAGGTGGACGTCCGACAGGCAGACGCCCGCGGCCTCCACCTTCACCAGGACCTGGCCGGGGCCGGGTTCGGGCTTCGCCACTTCCTCGATCCGCAGGGTGCGGCTGGGGATGTGCAGCCGGGCGGCGAGCATCTGCTCCATGACATGGCCTCCTTGGCGCGGCGGCGACCCCGGGGGCCGCGAGCCCCTTAACGCAAGTCGTCTTGCGATGAAACCTACGCCCGCCCGCGAGGTAAAGCAAGTAACCCTGCGTTATGGTGGATCATGCCCTCGCCCGACCGGAACGCACCGCCCCTGCGCCGCCGAGGGGCCCGTATGCGCTCCGCCGTGCTCGCCGCCACCGTGGACGTCCTGACCGAACACGGGCTCGCCGGTACGACCGTCGGTGCCGTCGCCCGCGCCGCCGGCGTCCATGAGACCTCCGTCTACCGGCGCTGGGGGACCCGCGAGAAGCTGATCCTGGAGGCTCTCGCCGAACAGCTCGACGCGGCGCTGCCCGTGCCGGACACCGGACACGTCCGCGACGACCTCACCGCCTACTTCGGCACGCTGGCCCGGCTGCTCGCGACGGCGCAGGGCGAGGCGCTGCTGCGGCTGAGCGTCGAACGCGACGACACCCTCCCCGACCGCCGCCTCCCCTACTGGACCGAGCGGCTCGAACGCGGCGCCGTCATGGTCCGCCGGGGCGTCGAGCGCGGTGAACTCGCCCCGGACACGGACCCGGGTCTCGTCATCGAGGCCGTCAGCGGCGCCCTCTTCACCCGAGCCCTGATCAGCGGTGCCCCCCTCGACGAGGACCTCGCCTGCCGCCTCGTCGCCCTGACCCTCGCCGGCGTGCTCCCGCGGAACCGGGCCTACCGGCCGGACTGACGGCCGGGACGGTCCGCTCGCCTTCGGCCCGCGGCGCCCTGACGCCGGCCGGGCCGGGCCCTTCGAGCCGCGACGCCGCCGAGCGAAGGCGCGGGGGCGGTGGGGAACCTCTGTCGGATCCCTTGACGGCGCGTCGCCGCGCCGATTAACTCACGTCCTAAATTAAGACGTGAGGGTCTTCGGGCGGAACCGGTCGAACAGTCCGGTCCCCGGTGCGCGATCCCGAAGGTTCTCGACGCCCGGAAGGGACACCAGGAGACATGCGCAGCATCCGAGCCGCGGCCGTCGGCGCCGTCACCCTCTCTCTCGCCCTCACGGCGACGTCCTGTGGAGGCGGTTCGTCCGCGGGGGGCGGTTCCAACGACGCGCCGAAGACGCTGACCTACTGGGCCTCCAACCAGGGCGCCGACGTCGCCGTGGACAAGCAGGTCCTCCAGCCCGAACTCGACAAGTTCGAGAGGCGGACGCACATCAAGGTGAAGCTGGAGGTCGTGCCCTGGCCCGACCTGCTCAACCGGATCCTGACCGCGACCACCTCCGGCCAGGGCCCCGACGTGCTGAACATCGGCAACTCCTGGAGCGCCTCCCTCCAGGCGAGCGGCGCGCTGCTGCCCTGGGACGCCGGGAACTTCGACAAGATCGGCGGCAGGAGCCGGTTCGTGCCGTCCGCGCTCGCCTCGACCGGAGTCCAGGGCAAGGACCCGGCCGCCGTACCCCTGTACGCGCTGGCGTACGCGCTCTACTACAACAAGAAGGTCTTCGCGGACGCCGGGATCGCCCGACCACCGGCCACCTGGGACGAGTTGGTCGCCGACGGCAAGAAGATCAGGGCCAGGGGCATCTCCCCGCTCGGCGCCGAGGGCTCCAACGTCTCGGAGAACGTCCACCACGTCTTCGTCTTCGCCAAGCAGCGCGGCGCCGACTTCTTCACCGCCGACGGCAAGCCGGACTTCACCGGCCCCGAGGTGGTCGACGCGGTCCGGAGCTACGTCGATCTGATGGCCGAGGACCACGTCATCCCGACCGGGGACGCCGAGTACGCGCAGAACCAGTCCGTCAGCGACTTCGCCAAGGGCCACCAGGCCATGCTGCTGTGGCAGTCGGCCTCCGCCAACCTCGCCTCGCAGGGCATGAAGGACAGCCAGTACGGTGTCGCACCCGTGCCGGTGCGCTCCGGCACCCCCGGCCCCGGTACCCAGGTCGACTCGATGGCCGCCGGCATCAACATCGCGGTCTTCCGCAACACCCACAACCTCGACGGGGCGACCCGGTTCGTGAAGTTCATGACCTCCGACGAGGAACAGAAGATCCTCAACAAGGCGTACAGCTCCATCCCGGCGGTCACCTCGGCGCAGAACGACCCCGCCTTCGGCGGCCCCGCCGACACGGTCCTGAAGAACACCCTCGCCACCAGTGCCGCCGCCCTGCCGCAGGTGCCCGCCGAATCGCAGTTCGAGACGACGGTCGGCACGGCCGTCAAGGACCTGTTCGCCGACGCCGCCGCCGGACGCGCGGTTACCACCGATTCGGTCCGGGCCGCGCTCCACAAGGCCCAGCAGCAGATGCCGGCGGCGTGACCGCCGTGACCACCCACACCCTTGAGGAGCCGGTGGCGAAGTCCCCTCCCGGACCGGCGGCTTCCACGGCCCGCCGCCGGCCCGGGAGGATCCGTCGCGCCGGGCTGCCGTACCTGCTGCTCCTGCCCGCCCTCGTCCTCGAACTCCTCGTCCATCTGGTGCCGATGGTCATCGGCATCGCGATGAGCTTCAAGGAACTCACCCAGTTCTACATCCGCGACTGGGGCACCGCGCCCTGGACCGGACTCGGCAACTACCGGCTGTCGGTGGACTTCCACGCCCCCGTCGGCGAGGCCCTGCTGCACTCGTTCCTCGTCACCGTCGGCTTCACCCTGCTGTCCGTCGCCCTGTGCTGGCTGATCGGCACCGCCGCCGCCCTCTTCCTCCAGGACGCCTTCCGCGGCCGGGGCCTGCTGCGCGCCCTGTTCCTGGTGCCGTACGCGCTGCCCGTCTACGCGGCCGTCATCACCTGGGTGTTCATGTTCCAGCACGACAACGGCCTGGTGAACCACGTCCTGCACGACCAGCTGCACATCGGTGCCGAGCCGGCCTTCTGGCTCATCGGCGGCAACAGCTTCTACGCCCTGCTGACCGTGTCGGTCTGGAAGGGCTGGCCGTTCGCCTTCCTCATGGTGACGGCCGGACTCCAGAACATCCCGGGGGAGCTGTACGAGGCGGCCGCGCTGGACGGCGCCGGGATGTGGCAGCGGATCCGGCGCATCACGCTGCCGTCCCTGCGCCCGGTCAACCAGGTGCTGGTACTGGTGCTGTTCCTGTGGACGTTCAACGACTTCAACACGCCCTACGTGCTGTTCGGCAGGTCCGCGCCCGACGCCGCCGACCTCGTCTCCGTGCACATCTACCAAGCCTCCTTCGTCGCCTGGAACTTCGGCACCGGCTCCGCCATGTCCGTCCTGCTGCTGCTCTTCCTGCTCGTGGTGACGGGTGGCTACCTGCTGGTGACCTCGCGGGAGCGGAGGACCTCCGATGGCTGACTCGCCGCTGGCGCCGCCGCGTTCGTTCCGCTGGGCCCGGCGCGTCTTCCTCACCCTGCTCACCGGCTTCGTGCTGCTCCCGGTGTACGTGATGCTCTCCGGCTCGCTGAAGCCGCTCGCGGACGTCTCCGGGAAGTTCCGCTGGCTGCCGAGCGGGCTGACGATCCGCCCGTACATCGACATGTGGTCCACGGTGCCGCTCGCCCGCTACTTCGTGAACTCGCTGATCGTGGCGGGCTCGGCGACCGTACTGTCCGTCGCCGTCGCGGTGTTCGCCGCCTACGCGGTCAGCCGCTACGACTTCCGGGGCAAGCGCGTCTTCACCGTCACCGTGCTGTCCACCCAGATGTTCCCCGGCATCCTCTTCCTGCTCCCGCTCTTCCTCCTCTACGCCGACATCGGCAACGCCACCGGCATCGCCCTGTTCGGCTCCCGCGGCGGCCTGATCCTCACCTATCTCACCTTCTCCCTGCCCTTCTCCGTCTGGATGCTGACCGGGTACCTCGACTCGGTGCCGCGCGACCTCGACGAGGCGGCGCTGGTCGACGGCTGCGGACCGCTCGGCGCGCTGTTCAGGATCGTCGTACCGGCCGCGCTCCCCGGCATCGTCGCGGTCGCCGTCTACGCGTTCATGACCGCCTGGGGCGAGGTGCTGTTCGCGTCGGTGATGACGAACGACACCACCCGCACCCTCGCCGTCGGCCTCCAGGGCTTCGCCACCCTCAACGACGTCTACTGGAACCAGGTCATGGCCGCCTCCCTGGTCGTCAGCGTGCCCGTGGTGGCCGGTTTCCTGCTGCTCCAGCGCTATCTCGTGGCCGGACTGACGGCGGGCGCCGTCAAATGACCGGCGACACCCCGTAACCCGAGAGGACTTCCGTGTCCGAACGCATCGACCTCGCCGCATTCCCGGACGGCTTCCTGTGGGGCACGGCCACCTCGGCCTACCAGATCGAGGGAGCCGTCGCCGAGGACGGCCGGACACCTTCCATCTGGGACACCTTCTCGCACACCCCGGGGAAGACCGCGGGCGCCGACGACGGCGACACCGCCTGCGACCACTACCACCGCACGGGCGAGGACATCGCCCTGATGCGCCGCCTCGGGCTCAACGCCTACCGGCTCTCCGTCGCCTGGCCGCGTGTCGTCCCCGGCGGCACCGGACCCGTGAACGCCGAGGGCCTCGCCTTCTACGACGCGCTGGTGGACGACCTGCTCGAAGCGGGCATCACCCCGTCCGTCACCCTCTACCACTGGGACCTGCCGCAGTCGCTCCAGGACCGCGGCGGCTGGCCGGAGCGGGACACCGCGCACGCCTTCGCCGCGTACGCCGACGCCGTGGCCCGGCGCCTCGGCGACCGCGTCAAGCTCTGGGCTACGCTCAACGAGCCGTCCTGCTCGGCCTGGATCGGCCACTACGAGGGCACGATGGCCCCCGGCTGGACCGATCTGACCGCCGCGGTCCGGGCCTCCTGCCATCTGCTCCTCGGCCACGGCCTCGCCACCGAGGCCGTCCGCGCGGCCGTCCCGGACGCCCGGATCGGCATCGTCAACAACCTCTCCACCGTGCGCCCGGCCACCGACCGCCCCGAGGACGCCGCGGCCGCCCGCCGGCACGACGGCCATGTCAACCGCTGGTGGCTCGACCCCGTGCACGGCCGCGGCTTCCCGGCCGACATGACCGAGACGTACGGCGTCGGGCTCCCGCTGCGGGAGGGGGACGTGAAGACGATCGCGGCGCCCCTGGACTGGCTGGGCCTGAACTACTACTTCCCCGCCCATGTCGTCGACGACCCCCGGGGCCCCGCGCCGTACGCCCGTACCGTCCGCCGCGAGGGCGTCCCCCGCACCGGCATGGACTGGGAGATCGACGCCGGCGGCATCGAGACCCTGCTGCTCCGGCTCACCGAGGAGTACGGCGCCCGCACCCTGTACGTCACCGAGAACGGCTCGGCCTTCCCCGACACGGTCCGCCCCGACGGCACGGTGCACGACCCCGAACGCCAGGAGTACCTGGAGGCCCACCTCGCCGCCTGCGCGTCCGCCGCCCGCCGGGGCGCCCCGCTGGCCGGCTACTTCGCATGGTCCCTGCTGGACAATTTCGAATGGGCGTACGGATACGGCAAACGCTTCGGACTGGTCCGCGTCGACCACCGGACCCAGGCCCGGACCGTCAAGGGCAGTGGACACCGCTACGCGGAGATCGTGCGCGCGCACCGGGAGCGGGGCCGCGGCGCCGCCTGATCCGGGTCGCCGGGCGCCGGTCCGCCGTCGGCGCCCGGCGCCGGGACGGCCGGCGCGTCCCGCGTGTCCCGCCGTACCCGCCGCCCCGCCGCCCCGCCCGTGTCGGCCGAACGCCACGGGCACGGCGCGGGTGCCTCCCCGCCGTGGGAGGATCGCCTACTGTGAGCGCATCCCCGACGGTGAGAGGTCTGCGGGCCGCGGTGTTCGCCGCGGTGTGCGTGCTGCTCGCCGCGGTGGGCCACGGGCTCGCCATGGGCCGGATGCCCTCGCTGGGCTGCGACGGCGCCGGTTTCCTCGCGGTCTTCGCGCTCGGCTGGGCGCTGGGCGCGCGGGAGCGGTCGGGGGCGGGCATCGGCGCGGTGATGCTGCTCACCCAGGCGGGGCTGCACCTGGGATTCGCCGCCGCCCAGGGCGGCTTCCGTACCGCCTGCACCGGCTCGTGCATGCCGGGCATGCCCGGCATGGCCGGTCCGACCGCCCACGCCGCGGCCGCGCACAACACGGCCCACGCCACCGCCGCCCACCTCCTCGCCGCCCTCGCCGCCTCCTGGTGGCTGCGGCGCGGCGAGGCCGCGCTGTGGTCGCTGCTGCGGCGCACCGCCGCGCTGGTCCCCGCCCTCCTCACCTGGTGGCGGCCCGCCCCGCTGCCCGCCACCACCGGCCTGGTCCCGCGCGACCGGTCCGCCCACGCGCCGCCCCGCCGGGCCCCGCTGCGGCACCCGGTCACCCGGCGCGGACCGCCCGTCCCGATCCCGTACCCGCTCTGACCCCCGACCCTGTCACTCGTCACCGTACGGAGATCGACTCACCATGTCCGCACCACGCATCGCCCTGCGCCGCGCCGGCGCCCTCGCCGCCCTCACGACCGCCTCGGTCCTGCTGGCCGCCGGTGCCGCGTCCGCGCACGTCACCGTCCACCCGGAGAGCTACGCCAAGGGCGCCACCGACGGCGTGCTGACCTTCCGCGTGCCCAACGAGGAGGACCACGCCTACACCAGCAAGGTCCAGGTCTTCCTGCCCACCGACCACCCCGTCCTCGGCGTCCTGGTCCACCCGGAGGACGGCTGGACCGCCAAGGTGACCACCACGAAGCTGAAGACCCCGGTCAAGACCGACGACGGCACCATCACCGAGGCCGCCTCCGAGATCACCTTCACCGGGGGCCGGATCACCCCCGGCCAGTACGAGGACTTCGACGTCGCCTTCGGTCAGCTGCCCGAGGACACCGGCCGGCTGGTCTTCAAGACGCTCCAGACCTATTCGGACGGCAAGGTCGTCCGCTGGATCGAGCAGCCCGCCTCGGGCGACGACGAGCCGGAGAACCCGGCCCCGGCACTGAAGCTCACCGCGGACGACGCCTCGCCCGCCGCGGCCACCGCCGAGGCGGCGAGTACGACCACCACCAAGGCGAGCGACTCCACCGCCCGCGGACTCGGCGTCGCCGGCCTCGTGGTCGGCGTCCTGGGCCTCGCCGCCGCCGTGTTCGCGCTGCTGCGCAACCGGTCCTCGGCGCGGTCGTAGCGGCGGACGCCGGCGGGCCGCGCGGGACCGCGCGGCCCACCGGCGTGCGGGAGTGCCGTCAGGGGTGGCGTTCGCCGGTCACGTGGTGGCGACCGGTGCGCACCGCCGGGAATGCGGCTCCTCCCGCGCGCGGTTGATCTCTTCATGACTCAGGACTCCACGCAGGACGCGCTCCTCCCGCTGCTCTCCGAAGGAAACGGCGGCGTGCTGGTCACCCTCCGCCGCGACGGCCGGCCCCAGCTGTCCAACGTCAGCCACGCCTACGATCCCGACGAGCGGATCATCCGGATCTCCGTCACCGACGACCGCGCCAAGACCCGCAACCTGCGCCGCGACCCCCGCGCCTCCTACCACGTCACCAGCGACGACCGCTGGGCGTACGCCGTCGCCGAGGGCACGGCCGAACTGTCCCCGGTCGCCGGGGACCCCTACGACGAGACCGTGGAGGAGCTGATCCGGCTCTACCGCGCGGTGCACGGCGAGCATCCCGACTGGGACGACTACCGCGCCGCGATGGTCCGCGACCGCCGGCTGGTCGTCCGGCTGCACGTCGCGCGGGTCTACGGCATCCCCAGGCGCTGACCCGGTCGTCGGCCCCGGGCGGAAGACCCTAGGCCGCGCTTCGCGTCCGCGCCTCGATCGCCCGCAGTACGGCGACCATGTCCTCGGCGCCGTGCCCGAGGCCCACCGCCTCCTCGAAGAGGGCGTGGCAGACGTCGAGCAGCGGGGACGCCAGGCCGGCCCCGCGGGCGGCCCCGGCGACGAGGCGGCTGTTCTTCAGGACGTCGAGCGCGGCCGCCTGCACCGCGAAGTCACGCTCGCGCAGCTTGGGCGCCTTCATCCGGGAGACCGGGCTGGCCATCGGGCCCGCGTCGAGGACGTCCAGGAACAGGCGCGGGTCCAGGCCCTGCCGTTCGGCGAAGTGGAAGGCCTCGGTCAGCCCGGTCACCAGGGTGATCAGGAACAGGTTGACCGAGAGCTTCATCAGCAGCGCGCCGGGCGCCGCCCCGCACCGGAACGTCTCGCGGCACATCGGCGCGAGCAGCGGCCGTACCGTCTCCACGGCGGCACCCTCGCCCGCGAGCATGGCCACCAGCTGCCCCTGTTCCGCCGGAACCCGGGACCCGGAGACCGGCGCCTCGACATAGCGGCCGCCGGCGGCGCGGATGCCGGCCTCCAGGGCCAGCGAGTACTCGGGCGAGGTCGTGCCCATGTGGACGACGGTCCGCCCCGCGAACCGCGCGGCCGGCGCCGGGCCGCCGCGGCCGAGGACCGCGTCGAGGGCCGCCTCGTCGGCGAGCATCAGCAGCACCACCTCGGCCCGCGCGAACACCTCGGCCGCGTCCCCGGCGACCTCGGCGCCGGCCGCGCGCAGCGGCTCGGCGCGGTGCGGGGTGCGGTTCCACACCACCAGAGGGGTACCGGCTCCGGCCAGCCGCAGGGCCATGGGCCCGCCCATCACTCCGAGACCGATGAATCCGACGCGCACGGGGGCCGCCCTTCGTTCCACGGGCCGACTATGACAGTGGTCATAGTAGCGAACGTTATGACGGCGGTCATAGAATTGACCCCGGGGTGAGACACGGAGGCGGGACATGAGTGAGCGGCAGCGCGGCCCGCGCGAACGGATGGTGTTCAGCGCGGCCCAGCTCATCCGGCGCGACGGGGTGAACGCGACCGGCATGCGCGAGGTCGCCGCGCACGCCGGGGCCCCGCGCGGCTCCCTCCAGCACTACTTCCCGGGCGGCAAGGAACAGCTGGTCGGCGAGGCCGTCGCCTGGGCCGGACGGTACGCGGGGGCGCGGATCGGACGCTTCGTCGAGGGGCTGTCCGGGCCGACGCCGGGCGCGCTGTTCGCCGCGATGGCCGCGCAGTGGACCGAGGAGTACGAGCGGGACGGCTTCGTCACGGGCTGCCCGGTGGCCGCCGCCACCGTCGACCGCGCCGCCTCCGACGAGGTGACCCGCGCCGCCGTCGCCGCCGCGTTCACCGCCTGGCGGACCCCGCTCGCCGAGGCACTCACCGCCATGGGCGTACCCGCCGACCGGTCCGCGGACCTGGCCACGCTGATGATCAGCACCCTGGAGGGGGCGATCCTGATGGCACGGGCCGAACAGAACGTGCGGCCCCTGACGGCGGTGGTGCGCGAACTGGGCCCGCTGCTCGACGCGGCGGTGACCCGGCCCGCGTAGCCCCGGCCTGGCGTCAGTGTCCGGCCCCGCCCGCCTCCTCCGTCGTGAGGTACCCGATCACCATGTCGCCGAGCATCGCCCGGTAGTGGTCCCGCCGGTCCGGGTCCACCAGGTCCCGGCCGAACAGGGCACCGAACGCACGCCGGTTGACGGCCCGGAAGAAGCAGAACGAGCTGATCACCGCGTGCAGGTCGACCGCGTCCACGTCCGCCCGGAACACCCCGGACTCCCGCCCCGCGGCGAGGATCTCGCGCAGCGCGTCCAGCGCCGGGGAACCGATCGCGTCGAGCCGCCCCGAGGGCGCGGAGTCCTCGGCGCACTGGAGGTTCTCGATGCTCAGCAGGCGGATGTACTCGGGGTGCCGCTCATGGTGGTCGAAGATCAGCCCGGCCAGTCGCCGGACCGCCGTGACCGGGTCCAGGTGGGCCACGTCGAGCCGCCGCTCGGCCTCGCGCAGCGCGCCGTAGGCCCGTTCGAGGACGGCCGTGAACAACTGCTCCTTGCCGCCGAAGTAGTAGTAGATCATCCGCTTGGTGGTGCGGGTGCGGGCGGCTATCTCCTCCACTCGGGCGCCCTCGTAGCCGGCCCGCGCGAACTCCCGGGTGGCCATGTCGAGGATCTCGGCCTTGGTGCGGGCGGCGTCACGCGCCCGCCCGTCGGGGCGTACCGGTTCGTCGACGCTGGTCATCGGGTGGTTCCTTCGGGCCTCGGGCCGCCGCGGTGGCGTGCTCGGTGCCGTCGATTCTAGGACGCGAGCATGACAGTGCATACGCCGTGGCCCGGAGCACACGAGGTGCCCCGGGCCACGGCGGGAGGGTGCTACGACCGCCCGTTCCACTCGGCGATCACCGGGTGCCCGTGCTCGGTGGACAACCGGCTGACGGTGCCGGTGGCCAGCTGGAACAGCCGGCCCTGAGCGGGCGCCAGGCCCAGCCGGCGAGCCGTGAGGACCCGCAGGAAGTGGCCGTGGGCGACGAGGACCACATCGGGCCCGTCCGCGGCGAGCGCGGCGTCCACCCGGGCCAGCACCCGGTCGGCGCGGGCGCCGACCTCGTCCGGTGACTCGCCCGGATGCGCCTCGGGCCCCGGCGCCACCCCGTCGGTCCACAGGTCCCAGTCGGGGCGGGTGCGGTGGATCTCGGCGGTGGTGATGCCCTCGTAGCCGCCGTAGTCCCACTCGTGCATCGCGGGTTCCGGCTCGATCCCGGTCAGGCCCGCGAGTTCGGCGGTGCGCAGGGCGCGGCCGAGCGGGCTGCTGAGCACGAGGGCGTAGGTCCGGCCGGACAGGAGCGGGGCGAGTGACTTGGCCTGTTCCTCGCCGTGGTCCGTCAGGGGCAGGTCGGTGAAGCTGGTGTGCTGCCCCGACCTGCTCCACTCCGTCTCCCCGTGACGGACCAGCAGAAGATCAGCCACGATCAGCCCTTCTTCTCGACCGCGTGGCCGCCGAACTGGTTGCGCAGCGCGGCGACCATCTTCATCTGCGGCGAGTCGTCCTGCCGGGAGGCGAACCGGGCGAACAGTGAGGCGGTGATCGCCGGGAGCGGCACCGCGTTGTCGATGGCCGCCTCGACGGTCCAGCGGCCCTCGCCGGAGTCCTCCGCGAAACCGCGCAGCTTCTCCAGGTGCTCGTCGTCGTCCAGGGCGTTGACCGCGAGGTCGAGCAGCCAGGAGCGGATGACCGTGCCCTCCTGCCAGGAGCGGAACACCTCGCGGACGTTCTCCACGGAGTTCACCTTCTCCAGCAGCTCCCAGCCCTCGGCGTACGCCTGCATCATGGCGTACTCGATGCCGTTGTGGACCATCTTGGAGAAGTGCCCGGCGCCGACCCGGCCCGCGTGCACATAGCCGTAGGGGCCCTCCGGCTTGAGCGCGTCGAAGACCGGCTGGAGCCGGTCCACGTTCTCCTTCTCGCCGCCGACCATGAGCGCGTAGCCGTTCTCCAGGCCCCACACACCGCCGGAGACACCCGCGTCCACGAAGCCGATGCCCTTGATGGCGAGCGCCGCGGCGTGCTTCTCGTCGTCCGTCCAGCGGGAGTTGCCGCCGTCGATCACCGTGTCGCCGGGCTCCAGCAGGTCGCCCAGCTCGTCCACGACGGTCTGGGTGGCCGTGCCGGCCGGGACCATCACCCACACATTGCGGGGCGCGTCCAGCTTCTCGACCAGTTCGGCGAGGCTCTTGACGTCCGAGACCTCGGGGTTGCGGTCGTAGCCGATGACGGTGTGGCCGGCGCGGCGGATCCGCTCGCGCATGTTGCCGCCCATCTTGCCGAGACCGATGAGACCGAGCTGCATGATCAGTTCTCCGATGCGTTCTTGAGAGTGCGGTAGGCGGCGACGAGGGCCTTGGTGGAGGG
>NZ_LBDA02000033.1 GCF_000980885.2 Streptomyces malaysiense
CCACCCTTTCAATCTCAGCGTCACTTCCCGGTGCGGCCTGCTTCAGCTGCTCCCGCTCCCACTTGCGGCGGGCGTCGGACGGCCGGCCGTCAGCGCCTGTGGGAGGGGGCGGCGGCGGCTTGTAGTTCGGATCCGGGGACGTCCCGGGACTGGGACTCGGCAGCTTGGGCGAGCTCGGCTTGGAGTTCGTAGGGTGCGGGTCGGCCGAGGGGCTGGCAGAGGGAGACGGCTGTGGCGGGGGTGGGGTCGCCATCAGGCCGCCCCCCAGCCACGCAGTACTGCACGGTGCGCCGCTGCATAGTTGGCGTGACCGGTGATCACGTACGCGTGCAGCCACTTCTGAGCAGCCTGGAGATCCTGGGCAGAGCGGTCCCACTCATCGAGCTTCTGCACGAAGATCTCGCGGGCTTCGCCCTTCCAGGACAGGACGACCGGTTCCGCACGGTCGAAAAGATCCTCCAGCTTGCCGTTGAGTTGTTTGAGGATGTCCTCCAGGTCCACGGCGAGTTCGTGGAGCGTGGCGAACGAGACGGTGATGTGGTCGTCGTCGGCACCGGTCGACATGTTTCCCCCTTGTTGTCGGTCACGCGGTGGTGGGACGGGTGTGTCAGAAGCCGTCCAGGCTGCTGTGCGGGCGCGTCGACGCGTCGTCCGCGGCGGTGTTCGGCGTGGACAGCTTGTCTACCTCGCTGTCGATGTCCACGTGGATACGCCGCATCTCCTCCAGGACGTGCAGGTCATCACCGCTGAAGCCGTCACGGCTCAGCCGCACCGCCTGCTCCAGACCCTTCATCACTTCCCGGATCCGCACGGCGTCCTCGGCCGCGGCGCGGTGGAAGTCCCGGTACGCCGTGGCCGCGGGCCCCCGCCAGCCGGCCTCGACGCGGTCGACCAACTCGTCCATGCGACGGATCTGTTGGTCGAGATGGCTCTGCATGTGGTCGAGGTCGTTCGCCAGCTTGGTGAGGTCCTCGGACGACACATGCAGGTCGGCACCCTGCTGCCGGCCCCGCCCCGTCCCCCGCGTGCCCATGTCGTGTCTCCCCCCGGTCACCGAAGGTACAAGCATCCCGTCGGCAGGCTCATTCTACGGCGGCCCCCTCGGAAGGCCCCCTCTCTGCCGGGGGCGCGGTCCGCGGGAGCACGTACTCCGCCCACACCGTCTTGCCGGGGCCCTCGGCACGCGGGCGCCAGCCCCAGCGGACCGCCAGGTGGGACACGAGGAGGAGTCCACGGCCGGATTCCTCGGTACCGGCGCCCTCGGGCGCGACGGGGCGGTGCTCGGGGAGGCGTTCGCCCCGGGTGTCGGTGGCTTCGACACGAACGGTCCCGGAGAGGGGCGCCAGGTGGAGACCGAAGTGGAAGTCCCGGCCGGGTACGCGACCGTGCCGTACGGCGTTCGCGGAGAGTTCGGCGACGATCAGCACGATGTCGTCGTGCGGCCCGGTGCCGTACGGGACGCCCCAGGCGTCCAGCCGTACGGCGGCCAGCCTGCGGGCGAGGCGGGCCCCGCGCGGGGTGGAGGTGAAGCGCATCCGGAAGGTGCGGTCCGGCTGCTCCACCGAGGGCAAGGGGGCGGCTGGGGTCGTCAGTTGGGTGGCGCCAGCAGTGCTGGCGGGTTTCGTCGTCACACTGATCACGGTGCCGCTGGTGGCGTAGCGTGACGAGTGGTGACGCACTGACGCCCACCGGCTGTACGTGCGTTGTGTCCACGAGTACGAGGCGTGCGGCGTGACGGCTTTCCCCTGCGGGGCGTTGGCCGGGTGAGGCGGTGGTGGAGATGACGGAGAACGCGGATACGGCGGCGGAAGCCGGGGCGGTGCCGGAGGGTGCCGGGACGGGTGTCGTCGCGGCCTTCGGGCAGACCCTGAAGACCCTGCGGCTGCGAGCGGGGCTGGACCGGGCGGAGTGCGGACGGCGGATCGGCTACTCGGCCTCCACGGTCGCCTCGTTCGAACAGGGACGGAGGATTCCGTCGCCGAAGACGATCGACAAGGCCGACGAGGCGCTGGGCGCGGGCGGGCTGCTGAGTGTGTGGAAGGAGGAGGTGGAGAGGGCCCAGTATCCGGTGTTCTTCCAGGGGATGGCCCAGTTGGAGAAGGAGGCCATCGAGCTCCTCATGTACGACACGCTCGTAGTCAACGGCCTGCTTCAGACCGAGGAGTACATGAGGGCGGTGCTGGGCATGCGGCGCCCCACTCTGAACCCTGAGGTCATCGAACAGCGAGTGGCCGCACGACTGGCCCGACAGGACATCTTCGACCGGCGCCCCTCGCCGTTGCTGAGTTTCGTGATGTGCGAGTCGGTGCTACGACGTCGGCTCGGCGGCAACAGTGTGGCACGGGGCCAGTTGGAGCACCTGCTCCTGGTCGGCCAGAAGCAGGACGTCGAGCTTCAGGTACTGCCACTCGACTGCGTCGAACACGCGGGCGTGGACGGTCCGTTCACCGGCGTCACGCGCGACGACGGCAAGAAGTTCGTGTACGCCGAGTCACAGGGCACCAGCAGTCTGGAGACCGACCCGAAACGAGCCGCTCTCGTTGCCGCACGCTATGGGATCATCCGATCGCAGGCACTCACGCCGCGAGAGTCCATGGAATTCATCGAAGGGTTGCTGGGAGAGCTATGAACAACGCTGAGTCCTCGACCAACGCACCCATCCTCGCCTGGTTCAAGAGCAGCTACAGCGGGGCCGAGGGCGGTCAGTGCGTAGAGGTCGCGGCCGGTACGGCAACCGTCCACATCCGTGACTCCAAGGCCGTCGCCGGGCCCGTGCTCACCGTGTCGCGTGAGGCGTGGGCGGGGTTCGTCGGGCCGGCCTCGTCGGAGCGGGGCGTCTGACGCTCGTACGACGCCGAGAGCCCTGCCAGGTCCCTCGGGGACGGCAGGGCTCTCGGGTACGTCGGCTCGCACGCGGTGTCCGGACCGAGCGGCCTGGCTGGCCACGGGGCACGTCGACGGATCGTTCGCAGTTGACGAGCCCACCTCGGTGAGCGGAATGACGGCCGCGCTCACCCCGGTCACCGGCAAGGCGGCCGGCCTGTGAGAAAGCCGTACCGCTTTGTGAGTGGGTGTCCGGGGCCGGCTGCTCGGCCTGTCCGGTTCAGCTCCCGAGGGTGGCGAGCCAGTCGGTCAGCAGGCGGTTGACCTCGTCGGGGCGTTCCTGCTGGATCCAGTGGCCGCAGTCTTCCAGCAGGTGGGAGGCGGTCAGGGCGGGGAGGGTGGTGGGGTAGGCGTCGATGGCGTCGGCCATCCAGGTGGTGGAGGCGTCCAGGGCGCCGCCGATGAACAGGGACGGCTGCTTGATCGGGGCTCCGTGGTGGGAGGCGAGGTCTGCCCAGTCGCGGTCCATGTTGCGATAGCGGTTGAGGGCGCCGGTCAGACCCGTGCGCTCGAACTCCGCGGCGTAGCAGTCGAGGTCGTCCTCGCTCAGCCAGGCAGGGAGCCTGCCTGCGGGAAAGCGGTCGCGCAGTCGGCCGCCGTGGGCGACGAAGTGCGGGTCGGGCTCGCCCTGGGCGGGCATGGTGTCGGCGGACAGTGCCGCGTAGAAGCCGGCGAGCCAGCCCCGGACGTCGGGCTCGATCTCCGCCTCGGCACGGCCGGGCTCCTGGAAGTAGGAGACGTAGAACTCCTGCTCGGGGCCGCCGATACGGCCGAAGACGGTGGTGGGGCGGGGGCCGCCCGGCGGCGCGTAGGGGACGCTCAGCAGGCCGACGGCGCGGAAGACCTCCGGGTGGAGCAGGGCGGAGGAGGCGGCGATGTTCGAGCCCCAGTCATGGCCGACGACCACCGCGCTCTCCTCGCCGAGGGCGCGCACCGCGGCGACGTTGTCCCGCACCAGGTCGAGCATCCGGTAGGCGTCGGTCGCCGCGGGCTTGGAGGAGCGGCCGTAGCCGCGCACGTCGATCGCCACCGCCCGGTAGCCGGCGGCGGCGAGGGCCGGGAGCTGGCGGCGCCAGGAGTACCAGGACTCGGGGAAGCCGTGCACGAGCAGGACCAGCGGGCCGGTGCCCTGCTCGACCAGGTGCAGGCGCCCGGCCGGGGCCTCGATGGTCCTGTGGCGGAAGTCAGCGGCCGGTTCGTGCTGCATGGGCTGCTCCTCGGTTCGCGGGTGGACGCGGTCACCTGCCGATCATGCGGCGCGGCGGCCTCCCGTCGCGAGCAGCGTTGCCATTCTGGCAAGCTCGCAGGACACAGGGCTACTGAGCGGCGCGGCCGGAAGGAGCGGGAACGGTGGCAGGCGACGGCTTGGACGGCGTGCCGACGGCGATGGGGCCCAGGCTGCGCGCCGCACGCGAGCGGCACGGCGCCACGCTCGCCGGTGTCAGCCGTGCGACGGGCATCTCGCCGAGCACGCTGTCGCGGATCGAGACCGGCCGGCGCAAGCCCACCCTGGAGGTCGTGCTGCGGCTGGCGAAGGAGTACGGCGTCTCCCTGGACGAACTGGCCGGCACCGCCCCCGCTCCCGCGGTCGGGCCGCGCACCTCGGCGCCGCTGAGCTTCGGGGACGACAAGGCGGTGCTGCCGCTCACCCGGTACGTCGGCGGCTTGCACGCTCACAAGCACGTACTGCCCGCAGTCGAGGATCCGCCCGCGCGGCCCCGGCAGATCTCCCACGAGGGCTACGAGTGGCTGTGCGTCCTGTACGGGCGACTGTGGCTCGCGCTCGGCGACCAGGATCTTTTCCTGACCGCCGGGGACGTCGCCGAGTTCGACACCCGCACCCCGCACGGGGTGGCGAACGCCGGCCCCGGCGGGCCGGTCGAGTACCTGGTCCTGTTCGGGCCGCAGGGCGAACGACTGCGGCCGCGGACCCCGCCGTTCCCCGGTCGCGGTCCGGCGGCGAGCACGCTGAGGAACTGCGGGGAGTAGCCATGTCCCTGCTGCATCAGCGTGACCAGGCTCTGGTAGCCGCGCGCCTGCCGGCCGTGTCCCTCGGCGACCGTGTTGATCTTGTCCCCGGCAGCCTTGAGGCCGTACCCGTCGGCGCCGTGTTCCCTGACGTCGTCGCCGAACTCGATGCAGAACTGGGCGTCGTCGGTCCTCGGCCAGTTGCCGAAGGCGTCGTCGTAACCCCTTGAACCGCAGGGCACCAGTGGGGCGGCCAGCCCTCCGCGGCGACCGGGTCGTCGGCGAGACTCACCAGGCTCTCCGCCCAAGCGGATCGCTCCGTCAGCGAGGCGTCGACACCACGGAAGTGCCGCCGACGTGCGGCCGGATGAGGCACCATACGGCGCCTCGCGCTCAGCGTGAGCAGTTCACGCGCCGCCAGCTTCAGCAGGAGCACGGACACGAAGTGGTGCCCCCAGGGCACGAGTGACTCGTGCGGGTGGGGCATGTCCCTAGGGAAGCCCGTCGGGCCGCAACCGGTACCGGTGATCTAGGACGACCGCTCGGGGAGAAATCACGTGGCAGCTGGCCGGCCCGGTCCATGAACACCGTGGCCGGATCGGTCTGTCAGTGGCTCGGGCTTGAATGACCTCATGACCGTTCACGACGCCGCCGCGGCCCTGCCGGACATCCGCGGCCTGCGGCACGCATGCCGTTCCCTCGCCTTGGCCGAGGCCGTGTTGAACCCCGGGGGCTACCGGTACCACTCCTTCGGCGCACACTGGTCGGAGACCGAGGAGGTCTTCTCGATGCGAAACGGCAGCGGGGACGAGTTCGACATCGTTTTCTCTCCCGTCGGCGCATACATACGCGGATTCGACCACGAGTCACCGATGAGTCCGTACGCGGACGACACGGTCTGGCCGGGCGTGCTCGACTCGGTTCCCGGGGTCTTCCGCGCTCAGATCGAGGAGCCCGCGTTCATGGACGACGGCGTGCCCCGGGTCACCTTCTGCCTGTGGCGTCAGACAGGTGACCCGAAATGGCACGCTGGTCGGATCGACTTCCCCAGTGGCCACCCGGACCCCGACGGCTCGGGTTGGATGCTCAGCCTGCCGACGGACCCCACGACGGAGACGTTCCGGTCGTTCGCCGAGGACTACTACGAGCAGCCCGTCGATCTCCAAGCCTTGCGCCACATCTTCGGCGAGCGGCCGCTGACGAGCGAGATCGTCGCTCGCCTGAATCCCCTCGCGTCCTTCGAGGACATCGCGAAGGAGGCAGAGCTGATGGGGTGTTCGGTCGCTCCGTCCCGCGGGTCTTCCTGATCCGTTCCGGCTGCCTTCTCCGCCCTCTGGGGTCAGACCTGCGCGGGCTGCCGCTGCAACCCTCCGCTCACCAGGTCGCGCAGCTTCTGTCGCGTCTCCGGGTCCGTCGAGTACACGATGGTGCCGACCATGCCCCGGGTCAGCAGGACCTTGTACGTGTTGCGGATCAGCCGGTCGACGTCGGTGTCGGGAGTGGACTTTCTGAAGACCGGGTCCTTGGACTCGGTACGGTCCGTGACCCAGCGGTCACCGCGCCAGACCAGGTCCGGGCCGATGATCACGCCGGACCAGTCGTACTCGAAACCCTGGGCGGTGTAGACGCAGCCGACCTGTCCGAAGCCGGCCGGGTCGGTGGCCCACAGGGCGGCCGGGGGCGCGCCTGAGACGGAACGCTCACCGCGCAGGTTCCAGGGACGGGCCCAGTCACCGATGACGACATCGGGCGGGAGCGGATCGCCGGGCTTGGGCTCCGGGGACCAGCGCCAGCAATAGCCCGCGGACATACGGGCGCCGTAGTCATGGCTGCGACGGGCTTCGAGGAAGGCTTCCATCTCCTGCGGACTTTCGGCGACCAGCAACTGCATGCGGCCGTCGGGCTCCCACCCGACCGGGCCGCCCGGTTCCAGGCCGAGGAGACGGACCACCCAGCGCAGATAGGCGTCACTGCCGCCGCAGCGGAACTGGCTGTCCAGGGGAACGACGCTGCAAGGGATGCCCCGCCTCGCCGCCGCGGCCTTGATCTCGGCCACGGTGCCCATCTCGCCGGGGCGGACGACCTGGTGCTCGTCGAGGAAGAAGACGGGCACGTAGGCGACGTCGATGAGTTCGTCGATCTGTGCCCTGCCGGTACGGTTCTCGGCGCGCGTGAAGCGGTTGGCCGAGGTCTCCCGGATGCGGTGCGCCTCGTCGCATATCAGCGCGCCCAAGCTGTTCTTCTCGGCCGTCATGAAGCTGTTGAAGTACTTGAACAGGTCCTGGACTTCCCGCTTGCGGGCTCCGGCGACCTTCCTCATCGTCTTCGTGAACGACTGCGAGCCGGTGGCGTGCAGGGCCGGAACGCCGCGCCGGTAGAGCTCGCCGAGCAGTTGGAGAGCGATGACGCTCTTGCCGGTACCGGGGCCGCCCGTGACGATGACGACCTCTTTGCGGTCGGCGTGCTTCGCCTTCTCCACCGCGTTGAGCACCATGCGGTAGGCGACCTGCTGCTCGTCGAGGAGGACGAACTGCGTACGCTCGCGCACCTCCTCGGCAGCCACCGACATGAGCTGCTTGGACGGCACCGTAGCGCCCGCACGGAGTTCGTCCGCTGCCTGCGCCCCTGCGTGCTTGTCGCTCAGCCTCGAACGAAGGTGGTCGAGGAAGGCGCCGCGGCGTTCCTCGGTGAAGAGCAGTCCGTGGCCGTCACGCTCGATCTCCCGCAGTCCGCTCACGCCGAACTCGGTGGCATTGTGCAGATACGCCACTCCGGCCACCCGGTGCGTGTGTTCGGCCACCGCCCCGTTGAAATTGACGAGGTACTGGCAGTAGCGGCGCACCTGCTCGATGGGGTTGAGGACCGGCTGGGCATAGGCGCCGACATGACACAGGGTGGGGTCGTCCTCGTGAGGCAGTGCCTGGCTCCACTGCTTCAGTTCCACCACGACGTAGGACGGCTCTCCCGTGACCGGGTGCACCCCGGCCAGGACGACGTCGGCACGCTTGCTGTTCAGAGGGAGGGCATACTCCAGCATGACCTCCACGTCGCCCAGGCCGGCGTCGTTGAGTGCGGCGGCCAGGACAGGGATGCTGCGCTCCCAGGAACGCATCTCCGAGGCGCCGGGCCGATAGCCGTGCATGTGGACGAACTTGTCGGTGAGGTGCAGAAACAGCGAACCGTCGAGTGCCATGACGGCGACCGTTTTCGCGGACGCGCGGAACAGCAAGGACTTCCCCCAGGCAGCACGAAAAGACTCGTGCGGGTGGGGGCATGTCCTTCGAGACTCCACCGTGGTGGAGCGGAAGCCCGTCGGGCCGCGTTGACGATGCGTCTGAGGGTACCTGGCGGTGCCGACAGCCGTAGCGGTGGTCGGCGGTGGTCAAGGGCGGGGACCCTCTCTCAGGCAAAGCCGCAGGAGGCGGCGGACGAGTCGGGCTGTACAGCTGTTGCACGCTGTCCGAGTCGAGGACAAACCGCTTGGCCTGCCGGCAGCCGAGGGTGACGTAAAGCCAGGCAAGGAACTCGTAGCGGTGCGCCGCCTCGGGCACCGAGAAGCACGACTGCGGTTGCTAGCCTGGCAGGCGCACGCCAACAGAGGTGTGACGGGGAGAGGGTTCATGTCCGGCCGCAGCGGACACTCTCGGCAAGGACCTGGGGCGAACATGTCCAGAACTTTCCGGTCCGGCTGGCGGGACTCGAAGCAGCCGGGAACAAGGTAGCCGTCGGGTACGGGCACGGTCAGAAGGCTCGCGGTTACAAAGCCTCGCCACGCTCATGCAGCAGGGACACGGCTACTCCCCCCGGTTCGTCGCCGACGTCACCGACGACATGATCGCCACGGAGAAGAAGAACCCGGACGTCTGGGATCTCCATGCCAAGTTCGACGGGAAGGACGGCGACGGCCGGTTCGCGAACGACCCCGTCGACGGCGCGCTCGAAGTCATGCAGAGCAGCGCCACGCTCACGACCTGTTGGCCGCTCTTCCGCAAGGCGTCGGCAAGACGGTGATCAGTAATCGCGTCACCGACTGTTCGCGGGCCATGGGCGCGTACGACGGGGTCCGCGCGCTCGAAGCCAACAGGCCGAACGTGCTCCACGTCGTGCGGCCGACCCGCGCCGTGCACCGTCCGCGCATCCCGCTCTCATGCGTCGGGGGGCCGCGGCGGACGCCATCGACCCGATCGGTACTCCTCCAGCAGCCGACGGCTCGCGACGGTGAAAGGGTGCTCGGGCCCCAGGTCACGTTCGCGCCGGACGACAACATCGGTCATCAGCTCGATCCCCGTGCCCAGGTGGCCGAGCGCGGACCGGGTCCGGGAGTGGAGTTGCCGGGCCGCGAGCACGATCGGGTACTCCGGCCCGAAGCGCCGTACATACGCTTCGGCGACCAGCCGCATCTCCTCGTCGGCCTCCTCGTAACGGCCCAGGAGGTACAACGCCCAGGCGTGGTTGTGTCCGGCGCCCAGCGTCACCGTGTGATCGGGGCCGAGAAGCCGGGCGCATTCCGACGGCAGCGAGAGCAGCGTTCCGCCTTCTTCGGTGACCACCTCGCAGGCGGGCAGCATCTCCAGCAGACTGGCGCGGGCGCGCAGGGTCAGGGGGTGTCCGGGGCCCAGTGCCCTGTGCCGGCCGCTGACGACGGTCCGGAGGAGTGCGAGCGATTCCTCGCGGCTGCCGAGGTTCGCCAGCACGAGCTGAAGGCCGTAGCAGCTGTCCAAGGCGTCGGGGTCGTCAGCTCCGAACAGTCTTTCCTGAACAGCGCGGACACCGCGAAGCGACCTTTCGGCTTCGGCGTATCTGCCCAGTCGGAACAGCGCCCGGCCGGCTCTGGAGCGGGCGGCCAGCACCAGGCGGTGATCCGCGCCGAGCGACTGCTGTGCGAGGTCCGCCGAGGTACGGGAGGTGTCCCAGGCAGAGAGGTAGTCGCCGGTGCGGTGCAGGGCGATCGACAGCCGGGTCGCGACGGCGAGGGCAGTGGTCCGAGCGGAGGGTTCGCCGGCGTGCCGCAGCAGGGCGAGCGCATGAGGTACCAGCAGTCGCAGCCGCGGATCATGGGGGCCCGCGTCCGGCATGCCGGGAACGGCCGAGTCGAGCAGCCGGACGGCCGTGGTGTCGAGCGCTGGTATCCGTTCCGCGGGTGTCGCCGTCGAGACGCTGTCGAGCAGTACTCCATGGCTCTGTACGCAGCGCACGCCGACGTCGACCAGGTCGGTCAACGACTGGTCGAGAAGGGCTCTCAGCGCTGTTTCGGTACGGGCACGGGGGAGCACGACGCCGATGTCGGCATGGTTGAGCAAGGACAGTGGCAGCGGCTCCGGAGCGAACCGGGCCAGCAGTCTGAGCAGTGCCGCCGCTTCGGGCAGCCCGCGCGCCTCGAACGCGTCGAGTGTCAGCTGCCAGGTCAGACCGACCAGGTGCCGTGGATCCGCCTCGGACAGCGCATCGGCTCCTCGGTCGATGAGCTGGACTCGTTCGTCTTCGTCGAGATGATGCCCGTAGGCCTCCAACGTCCAGGGGTCGAGCACCTGATGGGAGAGGAAACCGCCGGCCAGGGTGAGGGCGAGTGGCAGCCTCCCGAGCCGGTCCGCGATCCGCGCCGCCTGCTCGGCCGTACCACTGCCCGGGGCTAGGTCGCGCAGGACGAGTGCGGCGTCCTCTCGCGGTAGCACTCCGATGTGCTGCAGTTCGGCCCCGGGCCACCACCGAGCGGCTGCTCGGGTGGTCACCACGACAGTGCCACGCGGGCTGGTACGCAGCCAGCTGCCGTCCCGCAGGATCTCGGGCTCGTCGGCGTTGTCGAGGACCAGCAGCCAGGCCTCGGCGGACCGGTCGAGATGATGCCAGACGAGATCGGCCGCGGGACGAAGGCCGTTACGAGCGGCCAGCAGTTCACCGTCGGCCGCGCCCCGGTCCGCGGCGACGGCCAGCATGCCGGCGCGCAGGCTCGCCCGGTCGGAAGCGTTGACCCACAGTCCCACTCGGCCGTAGTCACCGGTGGCCAGCTGGAAGAAGTCGCAGGCGACCGCTGTCTTGCCGCAGCCGCCCATGCCGTAGAGCACGTAGACCTCGCCACCGCGGCCTGTCTCGACGCTTGTACGCAGGCGTTCCATCACCTCGGTGCGATCGCGCAGCACGACCGGAGGACGTCCGACCGCCGGGCGGCGGACCGAGTCCGGCCCTCTCACCCCGGTCGTGTCGACGCCGTAGTGGTGGTGCTCGTTGATGTGCTGGTCGCCCGACGCTTGGTAGACACGCCCCCGGTCCTCGGCGTGACCGTCCATCCCGCCCGTCATCGCTCACTGATGTGCTGGTCTCGTCCCGCCTGGTAGACCCGCGCATGACCGGACGCCGTGGCGCGCTGGGTGACCGGCCGGCAGGCGGTGCCGTCAGGATCGAGTTCGGCCAGCAGCGCGCGCAGTTCCCCGACGGCGGCAGGTCGGGCGACGATCAGCCGCCGCACCAGCCCCTGCCACTGCAGACGCAGCTCGTTCAGCGTCTCCTGGTCATTCGCCACCATGGCGGCCAGAACGTCCTCGCGGCCGGCCTCCAACTCGGCGGCCACGGTCTCGGCACGCTCGGGCTGCATCCGGCGCCAGAGCTGTGTGAGCCCGTCGCGAGTGCGGTGCCACGCATCGGTCGCCATCAGTGTGATCAAGGTGGTTCCCGCGCTCTGGGCGAGCGAGGTCACTTCCGGATCCACAGCGACCCCTCCATTCAACCGATTTTCCGACAGCGCGACGGAAAAGTCGTCTCCCGTCAGGCATTGGCGCGATTCCTCTACCGATCAATATCGTTCCGCTTGGGTCGGGATGAGACAAGAAAGCGTCTCTCCGCGCCACTTCGACCACAGACCGGACTTGACACATGGTCAGGCGACGTCGTCAGGCGCTACAGTACCGCCACCCGACCGTTCGAGGGGGCGACGACGGTAGTGACCAGGCCATGGGAAGCGGATCCGGCCACGACTTTCAAGAAGCGTCTGGGAAAGTCACCCCAAGAGCTGGGGAACACGACCGGCACACCTGACTGCCCCGACATCTGGGAACTCGCCAACGGCGACATCGCCGTCATCGGCCGGGACCTCACCCAGTCACTCGGTGCCAAGCTGCCCGACGGGGTCTCGATCGGCGCGGACGAACGACTCGTGGTCATCCCGAGGAACATGATCGTCGCGGCGAAACCGGATATTCCCAGTGTTTGATTCCTTTCCCAGCGGTGCTTCCGAGCGCATGGACCGTCCGGCGTATCACGCGGACTTCGGCCGCGTCTACAACAGCGGCGTCGGCTTTCTGAACAAGCTCGAACGCGGGCAGCATTTCAAGGAGCGGGGCTTCGCCAGCTGGGAGGCTTTCGCCGCCGGCGACTGGTCGAAGGCGCTGTCCCTCGCCGATGAGAGGCGCGATGACTACGCCCAGGAACTGCAGAAAGCGGCACGTCTGGGCGTTCGACACCGTCGTCTTCGTGTCGTGGAGTTCCCGGTCACGCCGTATGTGCAGTGGGAATTCTTCGTGCTGCGGACGCGTGTGGATCTGGGTGACGAAATCAAGGCGCTCGATGCCCGCGGGATCTCGGAGATCGAGAAGGATGGCCCAGTTCCCGAGGTGGTGATTCTCGGAGACGCGGTCATGTACGAGGTGGTTTACGACGACGACGGGAACGCGGCAGGCGCCAATCGCTTCACCGAGCGATCGTTGATCAGGGAAACGTCTCTCGGGTTCGACGCACTCTACAAGCGCGGTGAAGACTTCTACGATTTCTTCGCCCGGGAGATCGCCCCGCTTGCTCCGCCGCCGGGCCTCGGCGCGCAGAAGAGCTCTCGCGATTCACGGTGATCAGCGGGGAAGTGTCGTCCGCGTCGTACCCGGTGAAGAGCAGTCCGTGGCCGTCACGCTCGATCTCCCGCAGCCCGCTCGGTGATACCTGGCCGTGCCGACAGACGTGCCGGTGATCGCGGGGGCGGCAGACGAGTCGGGCTGTACGCCGGGTTCTGTTCCCCGGGTCCCTCGCGGGGTCCGGGGCGACGGCCATCCATCTAGGGCCGGCGTTGCCGCCGGCCTCGTGCGGTCTACCCGCGGACTCGGGCGGGCAGCCCTCGAACGTCCGCGCAGAGCGCTTTTCACGGCGCTCCTTTTGACCTTGCTCCGGGTGGGGTTTACCTAGCTGCCCAGGTCGCCCTGGGCACTGGTGGTCTCTTACACCACCGTTTCACCCTTACCTGGACCGCCCTCGAAAGAGCGCAGTCCCGGCGGTCTGCTTTCTGTGGCACTGTCCCGCGGGTCACCCCGGGTGGCCGTTAGCCATCACCCTGCCCTGTGGAGCCCGGACGTTCCTCGGGAAGCCCCCCTAGGGGGACTCCACGCGGCCGTCCGCCCGGCTCGTCTGCCGTGCCGACCATGGTACCGGTCGTGTGCGCCGCCGCGGACCGGCCGCCGTCGCCAGCACCGAGCCCGCCAGGATGAACACGAAGGCCAGCAGCACGGTGGGGGTCAGGGGCTCGTGCAGGAAGGCCGCGCCCGCGGCGACCGCCACGGCCGGGTTCACGTAGGTGATGACCGTGGCGCGGGTGGGGCCCGCCTCCTTGATCAGTTCCAGGAACGCCACGAAGGCGAGGGCCGTGCAGATCACGCCCAGTGCGGCGAGGGCGGCGAGGGCCTGGGGGGAGGGGAGCGCCGTCGGGTGGGTGAGGGCGGCGGCGGGGGCGTAGACCAGGGCGGCCAGGGTGAGGCAGGGCGCCGTCAGGTGCAGGGAGGGGACCTCCCCCAGGTGGCGGGCGGCTATCAGGGGCGCCGTGGCGTAGCCCACGACGGTGAGCAGGACCTCGGCGAGGGACCGGGCGTCGCCGCCGGTGAGGTGGGGCAGGGCCAGGACCGCGACCCCGGCGAGGCCCAGGGTGAGGCCGGCCAGCCGCCGCGGGCTGAAATGCTCCGCCGTACCGAGGAAGCGGGCCGCGAGGAGGCCCACGATCGGCACCCCCGCGATCAGCAGGCCCGACGTGGAGCTGGACAGGTGCCGTTCGGCGTCGGTGAGGGTGAACCAGGGGACGACGATCTCCAGGACCGCGAAGGCCAGCATGGGGCGCCAGTGGGTGCGGATCGTGCGGGGCAGGCCGCCCTGGCGCAGGGCGAACGGCAGCAGCAGCGCCGCGCCCAGCGCGCAGCGGGTGAACACCAGGACGGGCGGCGACACCTCGGCCACCGCGACCTTGATCAGCAGATAGGGGATGCCCCAGACCACTCCCATCAGGGAGAACAGGAACCAGCCACGTGCAGTCATGCGGCGAGTCTCGGCCACCTCCTCAGCGGGTGTCTTGAACGCTGTTGCGGTGCACCGCCTGGACGCTGTGGCGGTACACCGCCGGGGTCACCCCGAGCACCCTGCGGAACCAGCGGGTCAGATGCGCCTGGTCCGCGAAACCGACCAGGCCCGCCACCTCCGCCGGCCGCAGCCCCGCCTCCAGCAGCGCCCGCGCCCTGCTCACCCGATGCTGGGCCAGCCAGGCGTACGGCGGTACGCCCGTCGCCGTGCGGAAGGCCCGCAGCAGCTGGTACCGGGAGAGGCCGAGGTCGGCGGCGAGCGAGGCGAGCGTCGGCGGCGCGGTCAGCTCGTCGGCGAGCCGGTCGCGGACCGTCCGCGCGATACCGGCCGCGCCGGGCACCCGGTCGTGGAGCGGCCGCGCGGAGGAATGCCGCCGGGCGAGCGCGGTGAGCAGCCAGGGCAGCCGGGACTCGGCCTCCAGCGGGTCCGGGCAGGCGCTGAGCTCGGCGTGCGCGCGGGCCAGCGCCAGGGCCAGCTCCGGGTCGTCCAGCAGGGGTTCGGGAAAGTGCGGGGCGCCCCCGGCGGTGCCCTCCCCCAGCAGGGACGGCTCGGCGTAGAGCGCGCGGTAGGCGTACCCGTCGGTGGTGTTGCCGGGTCCGCCGGTGTGCATCTCGCCGGGGTCCAGTACGACGATCGTCCCGGCGCCGGTGCGTATGTGGCCGCCCCGGTAGTCGATCACCTCGTACCCGCCGACGCAGACGCCGATCGTGTACTCGTCGTGGGCGTGCGGGGCGTAGGTGTGCCGGCGGAAGCTCGCGGTGAGCAGGTCGAGGGGCGGGCCCTGGTGGCCGAGTCTGGCCCGTCGCCACAGGGCCCGCTCGGGCCCGGATGCGATCACTGCTTCGGTCATGGGACGCCCCCTCGTCGTACGGCGGCCGCGCCGCCCGCCATGGGAACGCCGGCCGGGCCCCGCTTCCTTCCGCGCGGGTCGGCGCGGACTCCCCGCGGTCAGGCGCCTCAGCCGTCGAGCCCCGTCCCCTCCAGCGCGGCGAACGCCGACTCCAGACGGGCCCGGTGGTCCTCGGCCACCCGTTCCACCGGTTCACCGGCGAGGAGCCGGCGGGCGGTGGTCACGAAGACCGTGCGGTACGCGGCGACGGCGAGGGCCGCGAGGAGGTCCGGGTCGGGCGTGCCGGCGTCGGCGAGGGCCGCCGCGAGCGCCGTCTCCACCTCCTCGACGCCCTCGCGGGCGCGGGCGCGCAGGGCCGGGGAGCCGAGGACTACGCGCCAGAAGGGGACGTAGCCCTTCCCCACGGCGCTCAACGGGTGCCGTTCGCCGAGGAGCCGGAGGGCCAGCCGGCGCAGGGCGGTCAACGGGGGTTCGTCCGGGGCGCGGTCGCGCACGGCGGTGGCGAAGAGGTCGGCCGCCTCGGGGATGCGGTCGAGGAACAGGTCCTCCTTGCGCGGGAAGTAGTTGAAGACCGTCATGGCGGAGACGCCCGCCGCGCGGGCCACCTCGGCGACCGTCACCGCGTCGAAGCCGCGCTCGCCGAACAGCGACGTCGCGATGTCCGAGATCCGCCGGCGCGTCGCGCGCTTCTTGCGCTCCCTCAGCGGGAGCGGGTTCTCGCCGTCCGGCTCGTCGTCCAGCTCATCGTTCATGAAAAAACTATAGCGGATAAAAACTTTTAGTGGCTATAGTCCGGCTCATGACGACGACAGACGGCACGGAACACGGCACTCGGTACGACGTGGTGGTGGCCGGCGCCGGCCCCGTGGGACTCTTCCTCGCCGGTGAGCTGAGGCTCGGCGGGGCCTCACGGGTGCTGGTGGTGGAGCGGCTGACCGAGGTGGACGAGACGATCAAGGCGGGCTGGATCAACAACCCGAGCGTGGTCGCCCTGAACCGGCGGGGGCTGCTGCCCGAGCTGACGGCGGCACGGGAGGCAGTGCGGGAGCGGCTCCGGGCGTTCCGGGACGGCGAGGACGGCGTCGATGCGGCGGAACGCCCCAGGTTCGCCGGGCACTTCGCCGGGATCATGCTGGACCCCGAGCGGTTCGACGGCTCCGGCCCCGAGTGGGCGGACGTCGATCCCGCCGCCGGCCCCGGACTCGTGCTGCCGCAGGCCGAGTTGGAGCGGGTGCTGGGCCGCTGGGCCGAGCGGCTCGGGGTGGAGGTGCGCCGGGGCGTGGAGCTGACCGGCTTCACGGAGGACGGGGCCGGGGTCGCCGTACATCTGGACGGGCAGACCGTGCACACGGACCGGCTGGTCGGCTGCGACGGCGGCCGGAGCACGGTGCGCAGGCTGGCCGGGTTCGAGTTCCCGGGCACGGCACCGGAGATCACCGGCTACCAGGCACTGGCCGAACTGCGCGGTGCCGAGCGGCTGAAGGCCGGCTGGAACACCACGGACGTGGGGACGTACGCGCACGGTCCGTTCCCCGGGCGCGTGGTCACCGTCGAGTTCGACAGCCCGCCGGCCGACCGGTACGCGCCCGTCACCGCCGAGGAGTTGGAGGCGAGCCTGCGCCGGGTCTCGGGCGTGCCGGAGCTGAGCGTCACCGGGGTGCGCACGGCGACCCGGTTCACGGACAACGCCCGGCAGGCCACCGAGTACCGCAGGGGCCGGGTGCTGCTCGCGGGCGACGCGGCGCATGTGCACTCGCCGTTCGGCGGGCAGGGGCTCAACCTCGGGCTCGGGGACGCGCTGAACCTCGGCTGGAAGCTCGCCGCGGTCGTCCGGGGCCGGGCGCCCGAGTCGCTGCTGGACACCTACACCGCCGAACGGCATCCGGTCGGCGCCTGGGTGCTCGACTGGACCCGCGCCCAGATAGCGCTGATGCGCCCGGACCGGCACGCCCGCGCGCTGCGCCGGGTGGTCGAGGACCTCGCGGGAAGCAGCGCCGGCACGACCTACCTGGTCAACCGCGTCTCCGGGGTCTGGCAGCGCTACGACCTGCCCGGCGGCCACCCGCTGACCGGCGCGAGCGCCCCCGACCTCCCGCTGTCCGACGGCACCCGCCTGGGCGAGCACCTGCGCACCGGCCGCCCGCTCCTCCTCGACCTCACCGGCTTCCCCGCCCTGCGCGCCCTGGCCGCCCCCTACGCCGACCGGCTGACCGTCCTCACCGCCACCTGTCCGGCCAGGCCCGCCCTCGGGGCCCTCCTCGTCCGTCCGGACGGCTTCGTGGCGTGGGCGGCCGACGCGGACGGGGAGGCGAAGGAGGACGGACTGACCGCGGCCTTGGAGCGCTGGGTGGGGACCGCGGGGGCCACCGCCTGACCCTGCCGCCGCGTCGGCGCCCGTACCGGTCCCCTGCGGATCGGAGGACGGGCCGCCGCCACCGGCGTCTCCACACGCACCACGGGATCCGGCGCCGGCGGTCATCGGTGATCGAGCCGTTCTCCGTTCCCTCCGCGCCGAGTCGGCCCCGGCCCCGGCGGAGGCCGGCCGGCATGCGGTAGACATGGCGGGAGGAGGGGAGGACGCATGAGAGGTGCGCAACGGCTGGTGCTGCACGAGGCCCGGGTCTTCGGGAGCCTCGCGCTGTGGGTGGGGCGGCGCCGTCAAGGAGTCGGTGACGGGCGGGAGTTCGGGTACGCGCGGGGGCAGGGGGCGACGCTGCTGGGGCTCGCGTTCGTGTGCGTGGTCGAGACGGTCGGGGTGTCCGCGATGCTGCGCGACTGGCCCGCCGCGCACGACGCCATGCTGGTGCTGGACATCTACACCGTGCTGCTCGTGCTCGGCCTGCACGCGGCCGGTGTGGTGCGGCCGCACGTGCTGACCGGGGACAGCCTGCGAGTGCGGTACGGGGTGCGCGTGGATGTGCGGATACCGCTGGACGCGGTCGGGGCCGTACGGCGGGAGACCCGGATGACGCACGAGCGGGCGGAAGGGGAACTCGACCTCCCCGTCGGGTCGCAGACGACCGTCACGGTCGAACTCGACCGCCCGGTGCACTACTTCACGCCGCTCGGGCGGCGGAAGGACGTACGGGTGGTGCGGTTGTACGCCGACGAACCCGCGGCGCTCGTGGGGGCGCTCAAGCGGGGATGAACAGGGGCCCGGCCGTGCCGGGTGACGCCTTGACGGGACGGACCCCGCAGGGGGTCGCCCAGGGTGAGGCCGGGGCCCTCGGCGCGGCCGAGGACGGCCGGGGAGGCCAGCTGCACGGTGCCGGCGCCCGCGTGGCGGTCGTCCAGGTCGACCACGCAGGCGTCGAAGGTCTCGCCGGCCCGGTCTTCGAGGAGGGCCACGGCGACGATCTCGACGGACTCGTGCTGCACCGTGCTCGCGAGCCGCGCGCCGTGGGCCGTGGGCCGTCCGATGCGGCAGGCCGTCGAGGGCGGCTAGGACCCGGTCGGGCGGGGGTTCGCCGGCGGCGGCGGACAGGGAGAGTTCCAGGGCATAGCGGTCGGCGAGGCGCCGCAGGGGCGCGGTGCAGTGGGTGTAGGGGGCGGCCACGGCGGCATGGGTGGTGATCGCCGGCGGGCGCCGTCCCGGAAGACCGCGCAGCCCGCGCCGCGCAGCAGCGTGATGCACTCCTGGAGGAACGCCGCGTGGTGCGGCACCCGCGGGTCGAGCGCGCCGATCACCGCCGAGGCCCTCCAGGTGCGGCCAGTCGATGCCGTGGGCCCGCGCGGTTCGGCACAACCGGGCCACCGCGCCGTCCGGGGCGGGCGGCAGCGTGCGCAGGATGCCGGTGCCCCGCGCGAGCATCGGATCCGCGGCGGCCATGCCGGTGAGCAGGGAGAGCCGGGCGTTCCACGTCTCGACGGGCAGCGGAGCGCGGTACGACAGCGCGTAGGCGCGGTCCCGTTCGGTGATCTCCTGCTCGGGCACCGTCAGCGAGATGCCCCCGCGCGCGGCCTCCTGCCGCTCCCGCGCCCGGCCGGCGTCCCTGAGCAGCGCGACCGGTTCCTCCGCCGCCCCCGCGTCGATGGCCCGCTGGGCGCCCGCGCGCTCGGCCTCCGCCCGCACCTCCGGCGGGAACCCCTCGGGGACGTCCGGGCGGGCGCGCAGGGCGGTGAGCGCGGCCCTCAGGGGTGCCCCGGGGGCGCCGGTCACGCGGATCCTGCGGCTGGGCATGAGCCGAGCGCAGGGCGCGGGGTCTTGGGCGGCACCCCGTACGCTGGCGCCTGAGCGCAAGAGAAGGAGTACGTGTTGCTGGTCCTGCTGCCGCCCTCGGAAGGTAAGGCCGACTCGGGCAGGGGTGCCCCGCTGCGGCTGGAGTCGCTGTCCCTGCCGGGGCTGACCCGCGCGCGCGAGGCCGTGCTCGGGGAACTGGTCGAACTGTGCGCGGGTGACGAGGAGAAGGCGCGCGAGGTGCTGGGGCTCAGCGAGGGGCTGCGCGGCGAGGTCGCCAAGAACGCGGCCCTGCGCACGGCCGGCGCACGCCCCGCCGGGGAGATCTACACCGGTGTCCTGTACGACGCCCTCGGCCTGGCCTCCCTGGACGCGGCGGCGAAGCGACGGGCGGCGCGCTCGCTGCTGGTCTTCTCCGGGTTGTGGGGCGCGGTGCGGGTGACCGACCGCATCCCCTCCTACCGCTGCTCGATGGGGATCAGGCTGCCGGGGCTCGGTGCGCCGGCCCGGCACTGGCGGGCGCCGCTGGCCGAGGTGCTGCCGGAGGCGGCCGGGGACGGGCTGGTGCTGGACCTGCGCTCGGCCGCGTACGCGGCGGCGTGGAAGCCGAAGGGCGAGCTGGCGGGGCGGACGGCGACGGTACGGGTGCTGCACGCGCCGACCCGCAAGGTCGTCAGCCACTTCAACAAGGCGACGAAGGGGCGGATCGTGCGGTCCCTGCTGTCGGACGGCGTCACACCGCGGGACCCCGCCGAGCTGGTGGAGGCACTGCGGGAGCTGGGGTACGAGGTGGAGGCGCAGGCCCCGGACAGGGCGGGGAAGGCGTGGGGGCTGGATGTGCTGGTGGAGGAGATCCACTAGGGGCCCATCAGGGAAGTGTTGCACTGTGTGCAACGGTGATTGCGGGGAGTGCGGCAGGTCGACACGATGAGGGCATGGTCCCGCCCGAGCCCCCGCCCTCGCCGGTCGACTCCGTGCTCGATCTCGCGCCCGTCGTACCCGTGCTCGTGGTCCCGGACGCTTCCGCCGCCGTACCGCTCGCGCGGGCGCTGGCGGGCGCGGGGTTGCGGGCGGTCGAGGTGACCCTGCGTACGCCGGCCGCGCTGGAGGCGATCCGGGCGATCGCCGATCAGGTGCCCGAGGCCGTGGTCGGGGCTGGGACGGTGATCGCGCCGGAACAGGTGGCGGCGGCCGTCGCGGCCGGGGCGCGGTTCCTCGTCGGTCCCGGGTGGACGCAGGGGCTGCTGGCGGCGACGCGGGGGTGCCCGGTGCCGTTCCTGCCCGGGGTGTCGACCGCCTCGGAGGTCGTGGCACTGCTGGAGCGCGGGGTGCGGGAGATGAAGTTCTTCCCGGCGCAGGCGGCGGGGGGCACGGCGTATCTGCGGTCGCTGGCCGGGCCGTTGCCGCAGGCGCGGTTCTTGCCGACCGGCGGGATCGGGCCCGCGAACGCGGCGGAGTATCTGTCCCTGCCCAACGTGGCTTGTGTGGGCGGGAGTTGGATGGCACCGGCGGACGCGGTGGCGGCCGGGGACTGGGCACGGATCGAGGCGCTCGCGCGGGCGGCGGCCGGGATCCGCGGGCCGGCGTCAGCGCAGGTGTGAGGTGTCGTTGAACAGGCGGACGCTCGCGTTGCCGTCGGCGTAGTACGCCACCGCGGAGAGGGAGGCGGCCGAGAGCTCCATGCGGAACAGGGACTCGGGCGGGGCGCCGAGGGCGAGGCGGACGAGGGTCTTGATCGGGGTCACATGGGTCACGAGCAGGACGGTGCGGCCCGCGTGCGCGGTGAGCAGCTCGTCCCTCGTGACGGCGATGCGGGCGGCGACCTCGGCGAAGCTCTCGCCGCCGCCGGTGGGGCGGGCCGCGGGGTCGGCGAGCCAGGCGTTCAGGTCGTCCGGGTAGCGGTCGCGGACCTCGCCGAAGGTCAGGCCCTCCCAGGCACCGAAGTCCGTTTCGCGCAGGCCGTCTTCGACGACGACGTCCAGGTTCAGGCGGGCGGCGACGATCTCGGCGGTCTCGCGGGTGCGGGTGAGGGGGGAGGCGAGGACGGTCTGGACGGTGCCGCGCTTCGCCAGGGCGTCGGCGACGCGGTGGGCCTGTGCGCGGCCGGCGTCGGAGAGCGGCGGGTTGGTGCCGCCGCTGCCCGAGAAGCGCTTCTGGGGGGTCAGGGGGGTTTCGCCGTGGCGGAGGAGGACGAGGGTGGCGGGGGCGCCCAGGTCGGGGGCCGAGGTCCAGCCCCGCGTGGTGGTGCCGGGTGCGTCCTGCTGCCGGTCCGAGCCGCGGGGGTGCTGCCGGCCCGGGGCCTGGGGGCACTGCTCGCCAGGAGGTGCCGCCGCGCCCGCAGCCGCGGCGGCCGTGCCCGACTCCAGCTCCGCCAGTGACTCCTCCGGGCTCCACCGCTCCCCCCGCGCCCCGGCGTCCATCGCCTCGTTCGCCAGGCGGTCGGCATGCTTGTTCTCGGCGCGCGGGATCCACTCGTACGTCACCCGGTCCGCCGGGAACACCCCCCGGGCCTCCGTCGCCAGGGGCTTCATCGAGGGGTGCTTGATCTTCCAGCGGCCGGACATCTGCTCGATGACCAGCTTGGAGTCCATGCGGACGTGGACGGTGGCGGCGGGGTCCAGGGTGTGGGCGGCGCGCAGGCCGGCCAGCAGGCCCCGGTACTCGGCGACGTTGTTCGTGGCGACCCCGATGTACTCGGCCGCCTCCAGCAGCGTCTGGCCCGTCGCCGCGTCGCAGACCACCGCGCCGTAGCCCGCGGGACCCGGGTTGCCCCGGGAACCGCCGTCCGCCTCGACGATGAACTCCCGCACGCCGTAAGCCCCCTACAGCCCGGACTCGGCCGTGCGCACCAGGATCCGGCGGCAGTTCTCGCAGCGCACCACGGTGTCGGGGGCGGCCGAGCGGACCTCGTTCAGCTCGGTGATGGCCAGCTCCTGGCGGCAGCCCTGGCAGGTGCGGGCGTACAGCTTGGCCGCGCCGATGCCGCCCTGCTGCTCGCGCAGCTTGTCGTAGAGCTTGAGCAGGTCCGCCGGCACGGCGCCCGCGACCACCTCGCGCTCCTTGGTGACGGACGCGGCCTCGCGGTCGATCTCCTCGAACGCGGCGTCCCGGCGGCCGGTCGCGTCGTCGATCTTCGACTGGACGGAGGCGACCCGCTCGGTCAGCTCGTTCACCCGCTCCTGCGCGGACTCACGGCGCTCCATGACCTCCAGGACGACGTCCTCCAGGTCGCCCTGCCGCTTGGCGAGCGAGGCGATCTCGTGCTGGAGGTTGGCCAGGTCCTTCGGCGAGGAGACCGCGCCGGAGTCCAGACGCTGCTGGTCGCGGGTGGCGCGCTGGCGCACCTGGTCGACGTCCTGCTCGGCCTTGGTCTGCTCGCGGGCGGTGTCGCTCTCCTCGGTCTGCGCGGCCACGAGCAGGTCGCGCAGCTGGGTGAGGTCCTTGTTCAGCGTCTCGATCTCGGCGTGCTCGGGCAGGGACCTCCGCTTGTGCGCGAGCTGCTGGAGGCGGACGTCGAGTGCCTGGACGTCGAGGAGTCGGATCTGGTCGGCGGGCGCGGCGTTCAGTTGGGGGCTCCCATTAACTAGTGGTGACGGAGGACGCCGCGTGGGCGGTCCAGGGGTCGGTGACCGTCTTGGAGACGTGGACCCGCAGGTCCCAGCCGTGGCGGTCGGAGATCTCGTCGAGCTGGCCGGCGGCCTGCTCGCACCAGGGCCACTCGGTGGCCCAGTGCGCCGCGTCGAGCAGCGCGAGCGGGGACCGCGCGACGGCCTCGGAGGCCGGGTGGTGGCGCAGGTCGGCGGTGAGGAAGGCGTCCACGCCGGCGGCGCGCACCTGGTCGAAGAGGCTGTCGCCGGAGCCGCCGCTGACCGCGAGGGTGCGGACGACGGTACCGGGGTCGCCGGCCACCCGGATGCCCTGCGCGGTGGCGGGCAGCCGCTCGGCGGCGCGCGCGGCCAGTTCCCGCAGGGTGAGCGGATGGTCGAGCGCGCACACCCGGCCGAGGCCCCGACGTCCGTTCGGGTCGGTGGGGTCCGGCACGAGGGGGCGTACGACACGGACGTCGAGCGCGCCCGCGAGGGCGTCGGAGACACCCGGGTCGGCGGTGTCGGCGTTGGTGTGGGCGACGTGCAGCGCGATGTCGTTCTTGATCAGCGTGTGCACGACCCGGCCCTTGAAGTGCGAGGCCGCGACCGTGGTCGTGCCGCGCAGATAGAGCGGGTGGTGGGTGACCAGCAGGTCGGCGCCGAGCCGCACGGCCTCGTCGACGATCTCCTGGACGGGGTCGACGGCGAACAGGACCCGGGTGACCTCCTGGTCGGGGTCGCCCACCACCGTGCCGACCGCGTCCCAGGACTCGGCCCGCTCGGCGGGCCACAGGTTCTCCAGCGCGGCGATGACTTCAGACAGACGGGGCACGGGAAAAGGCTACCTGGCCGTTCGGCGCAGCCGTACCGCGTCCGCCCCTCCCGGCCACGCGCAGCACAGTCGTGTCCGCCCTCTCGGAGGAATCGCTTCTGCGCCACCCGTATGTGTGAAGCGGCGGCCGGCCCCCCGCACGGCCGTGCGTTCAAAACTAGCTTCGTCGCCGGAGGTGACCGAACGATGACGGCCTGTGCTATCGAATCCCCGTCCGTCGGCGCGGACGAACGCTCGCCGGAACGCGGTTGCGTGCTCACGGCGGACGGCGCGTACGCCGCGCGGCTCACGCGGGACGGTGACTCGTGGTTCCCGGAGCGCTGGACGCTGGACGGCCCGGAGCCGTACGCGGTGCCGCTGCCCGGGGCCCAGCCGGAGGAGCCCGGCACCGGGCTCCAGCCGCTGGGCGACGGGCGGGTCCTGATCCACCGGCGGGCGGGGGTACGGCACCTCTTCGCGCTGCTGTATCCGACCGGGCCCGGCACCGGTGAGCTGCCGCTGGGCGCCATGGAGTGCGCCGGGCCCGGGATCCGGCTCGGCCTGCTGCCCCCGGCGCCGGGGGGCGCGCGGGCCTACGCCCTGACGGTCGGCCCCCGCAGCAGCGCGGTGTGGCAGGTGGCGGGCGGGACGGCGGGGCCCGAGCGGCTGGTGGAGGTGCCGGGGCGCTGTTCGGGCGGGGTCTGGCTGGACCGCGCCGGGCGACTGCTGGCACTGGACCGGGAGCTGGAGGGGTGCGTCAAGACGGTCGTGGTGGACCTGGAGCTGGGCGAGGTGACGCCGCTGCTCCAGATCACTCCGGCGAGCGACGACCGGCTGCTCATGGCCGACCCGGACAGCGGGCTGCTGCTGATCTCCTCCGACGCGCCCTCGCCGGGGCGGGAACGACTGGGCTGGGGCGTCCTCGGTTCCACCCTGCCGGTGCGCTTCCCCACCTCGCTGCGGCTGCCGGAGTGCGCGGCGGTGCCGTTCGCGATCCAGCCGGGGCAGGTGCTCGAGCCGGAGAACTGCGCGGTGGCGCTGCGCATCGACGGGCCGGTGGGCACCTGGGTGGGCATCTGGCGGCCGGCCGAGCGGCGGGTGCGGCATCTCGCCGCGCCCAAGGGCTGGTTGACCGGGTCGGGGCTGTGGACCCCGGAGGGGGTGCTGCGGCTGCCGTACGCCACCCGGGAGACGCCGTGCGGGGTGGCCGAGCTGCGGGCGCCCGCGGGCGAGCCGCGCGCCCGGGTGGAGGGTGCCGTCCCGGCCGCCGCCCCGGCCGCGGGCACGGCGGCCGAGGAGGTCGCCGAGGCGGCGGACCCGGGCCCCGCGAAACCGCCGGCGCCGCGTCCGGTGCCCTTGGCGCAGGCGCCTCTGGGACGTCTTGTAACGAACTAGTGCCGGTTGGCGTGTGCGCCTGGATTAGGGCCGTGGTGTGCCGGTTAGACTCCTCCGGCTGTACGAAAGATGATGTTGACGGGGTGAATACGTCCAATGAGCGACACCAGCACGACGGAGCAGCTGTCTGCCGACTCTCTGGAGGACGCCGGCCACGGCCGGCACCGCGGCCCGGTCTCGGCCACGGAGACCGACCAGTCTCCGCACGGCCGGCACCGCAAGCCCGCCGGGGAGACCGGCGAGGCGGCGGCCTGAAGGCAGTGAGGACAGCAGGGGGCATCCGGAATCCGGATGCCCCCTCCTCATGCGCCGTCCCCCTGTTCACGCACCGCCCCTCTTCTCATGCGCCGCCTCGTTCCCCGCCTCGCCTCAGGGCGAGTACCTCCGCCGCCGCGAAGGTCTCCCCCGGCGGCCGCTCCGCGTAGTGCGGGGTGAGCAGCGCGTCGAGTTCGTCGTAGGTGAACGTCTCCTGCTCGCTGTCGAACCGCGCCCGGACCCGGGGCCGTTCGACGATCGCCACCATGCCGCCGTGCGCCACGAGCAGCTGCCCGTTGACGCGGGCGGCGGCCGGTGCGGCCAGGTAGCCGACGAGCGGGGCGACATGCTCGGGGGCGAGCGGGTCGAGGCCCTCGTCCGGGGCCTCCAGACCCGCGAAGACGTCCTCGGTCATCCGGGTGCGGGCGCGCGGGCAGATGGCGTTGGCGGTGACGCCGTACTTGGCGAGGGCGAGGGCCGTGGAGGTGGTGAGGCCGACGATCCCGCCCTTGGCGGCCGCGTAGTTGGGCTGTCCGGCGGAGCCGGCGAGGAATGCCTCCGACGAGGTGTTGATGATCCGCCCGTGGACCGGTCGCCCGGCGGCCTTGGAGCGCTCCCGCCAGTGCGCGGCGGCGAAGCGGGTGGTGTTGAAGTGGCCCTTGAGATGGACGCGCAGCACCGAGTCCCACTCGTCCTCGGTCATGGAGAAGATCATGCGGTCGCGCAGGATGCCCGCGTTGTTGACGAGGATGTCCAGCTTGCCGAACTCGCCGATCGCCAACTCGACCAGTTCCCGGGCCTGCCGTGAGTCGGCGACGTCTCCGGCGTGGGCGAGGGCGGTGCCGCCGAGGGTCTCGCGGATCTCCGCGACGACCTGTTCGGCGGGTCCGGCGGAGGCGTCCCCCGTGCCGTCCCGGCCCGGTCGTCCGTGGTCGTTCACGACGACGGACGCGCCGAGGCGGGCGAGTTCGAGCGCCTCGGCCCGGCCGAGGCCGCGCCCGGCACCGGTGACGACGGCGGACAGCCCCTGAAGTGGCAGTGTCATGGGCGGTGCCCCTCAGATCTCGACACACGTACGCAGGGCGGTCCCGGTACGCATCTGGTCCAGTGCCTCGTTGACCGCGGCGAGCGGCACCCGGTGGGTGATCAGCCCGGCCAGGTCGATCCGGCCGGCCCGCCACAGGGCGACGGCGCGCTCGTAGGACCGGACCACGTCCCCGCCTCCGTACAGGGACGGCAGGATGCGCTTCTCGTCGAAGAACAGCTCGAACATGTTGAGCTGGAGGAAGTCGTCCATGGCGCCCGCGCCGACCACGACGAGGGTGCCGCCGCGCCGGGTGTTCTCGTAGGCGGTGCGGGCGGTGGCGGACCTGCCGACGACCTCGAAGACGTAGTCGAAGCCCTCGCCGCCGGTGACCTGCTGCCTGGCCTCGGCCAGCCCGTCGGGCGAGACCGCCCTGGTGGCACCGAACCCGAGGGCCGCCGCACGGCGGGCCGGGACCGGGTCCACGGCGACGATCTCGGCGGCGCCCTTCAGCCTCGCCCCCTGGATCGCGGACATGCCGACCCCTCCGCAGCCGATGACGGCGACCGACGAACCGGCGGCCAGGTCAGCGGTGTTGAGGGCGGCTCCGAGTCCGGTGGTGACACCGCAGCCGATCAGGGCGGCGATGTCGTAGGGCACGTCGTCGGGCAGCGGGACGGCGCACCGGGCGTCCAGTACGACCTCCTCGGCGAAGGTGCCGGTGCCCGCGAAGCCGAAGACATCGCCGCCGGGGCGGCGGAAGTTGGGGGTGCCCGCGTTCATGAACCCGGCCAGGCACAGCTCCGTCTGCCCGCGCCGGCACGCCGGGCAGCCACCGCAGGCGGGCAGCCAGCAGACGACCACCCGGTCGCCCGGCTTCACGTTCCCGACGCCTTCGCCCACTTCGAGCACCTCGCCCGCGCCCTCGTGGCCCGGTACGAACGGTGCGGGCTGGGGCAGTACGCCGCTCATCGCGGACAGGTCCGAGTGGCACAGCCCGGTGGCCCGCACCCTGATACGGACCTTGCCCGGACCGAACCCGGCCGCCTCGACGTCGCCGAGCACGTCGAGCTTGTCCTGGCCGATCTCGTGCAGTACGGCTGCGCGCATGCCGTGACTCCCCTCGCGATACTCGCAGTACTGGATTCAGGAGTGCTCCACGACGGTGTCCGCGAGCACCGGCGCGTCGTCCCGCTCGGCGGCGGCGACGGCGACCCGCACCCGGCCCGCCTCCTCGCGCCACATGCGGATGCGCAGGGTCTCGCCCGGGAAGACGACACCCGCGAACCGGGTGGTGTAGGACCGCACCCGGCCCACGTCGCCGTCGAGGAGGGTGTCGGCCACGGCCTTGAGGGTCATGCCGTAGGTGCACAGCCCGTGCAGGATGGGCCGCTCGAAGCCGGCGAGCTTGGCGAACTCGGGGTCGGCGTGCAGGGGGTTGAGGTCGCCGGAGAGCCGGTAGAGCAGGGCCTGGTCGGGGCGGACCGGGCACTCGACGGTCCGGTCCGGCTCGCCGCCCGGTTCCGGCAGGCGGGCCGAGGGGCCCCGGTCGCCGCCCCAGCCGCCCTCGCCGCGGACGAAGATCTGCGCGTCGTTGGTCCACAACGGGCCCTCGGTGTCGCCCACCTCGGTGCGCATCACCAGGACCGCCGCATTGCCCTTGTCGTACACGGCCGCGACGCGGGACGTGGCCGTGGCGCTGCCCTCGACCGGGATGGGCCGGTGCACGCGCAGGGTCTGTCCGCCGTGCAGCACGCTGGCCAGATCGACGTCGACGCCCGGCATGGACAGCCCGCCGGTCACCCCGGGCTTGCCGGCGCCCGCGACGGTGGCGAAGCTCGGCAGCACGTGCAGCCGGGACTCCAGCGTGTAGCGCAGCTCGTCCGGGTCGGTGGCGGGGCGGCCCGCGCCGATGCCCAGGTGGTAGAGCTGGACGTCCTTCGCGGTCCAGGTGATCCCACCCGAGCGGGGTTCGGCGGCGAGGGCCCTGGCTGCGTCGATGGGCATGGGGCTCCAAAGAGGTATCGAGACCTCGGCGCGGTCGTCCGCACCGTCGGCCGCGCCGAGGTCGTCCACGGAGCGGGCCCGGAACGCCCTACGGTCAACAAGTCTAGAACGCGTTCCAGTCCGGCGCCCCTTGTATAGCCGAGCCCTCCGCACTTGTGAAGGCATCTGACGATACGTCAGTTCGCATGGGAGGGGTGACATTCGTACTGCCCGAGTCCGTACATGCGCATCTGCCGGTGCGCCGGGTCCGGCTTCTACCGTCGTGGGCATGACGCAGAGGGACGAGGACACGCGCCGTGTCCTTCACGGGGGCGGTCCGGACGTTCGGGGCCGTGCGTGCCGTGGACGGGGTGGCTCCTGGCGTTCGGATCGTACGCTGTGCTGTCGTACCGCCGTGCGACGGGGACCGTCTGACCTGGGGGAACGCGAATATGTCGGGATGGCGGAGGGTGCGGTGCCAGGCGCGGGCCTGGCAGGCCGCACGGCTGGAGTGGAAGGCGGATCTGGAGCGCCGGAAGGCGGAGGGCGAGCGGTTCAAGGCCGGGGCGCGCGCCGCCCGGAAGCGGGGCGAGGCGCCGGCCGCCGGCGATCCCGGGCCGCCGCCCACCGGTTTCGCGCTGCTGCCCTGGCTGCTGATGGGGATGGGGGCCTTCGCCAACCTGCTCCAGGGGCGGACCTCGAACCCGCTGATCGGCGGGCTGGGTCTGTTCGCCTTCAACTCCCTGTACATCTACGTCACTTTCCGCTCCTTCGACCGGGCCAGGCGCGAGGAGCCGCGCACGCGGGTGGCGCTGCTGCTGATGGCCCTGCTGACCACGGGCCTGGCGCTCGGCTACGGCGGCGACTGGCTGATGTTCTTCCCGCTGCTGGGCCTGGCCGCGGGCGCCGCCCTGCGCGGGCCGTGGCTGGGCCGCTCGGGGGTCCTGCTGGCGTTCTACGCGGCCGCGCTCTGCGGGGTGCGCGGGGACTGGTCGGACGCGGCGAACATCGGGTACGCCACGTTCCTGTCCACCATGGTGACCGCCGCGATCCTCGGGCTGTCGGAGGCGGTACGGGAGTTGCGTGCCGCCCGGGAGGAACTGGCCCGGCGCGCGGTGGAGAAGGAGCGGCTGCGGTTCTCCCGCGATCTGCACGATCTGCTGGGCCACACCCTGTCGGTGATCGTGGTGAAGTCGGAGGCGGCCCGCCGGCTGGCCCCGCGCGACATGGCCGCGGCGCTGGGCCAGATCACGGACATCGAGTCGGTGGGCCGGCAGGCGCTGACCGAGATCCGCGAGGCGGTCACCGGCTGTCGCGAGGGCAGCCTGGCGACCGAACTGGACCGTGCCCGCTCGGCGTTGACGGCGGCGGGCGTCGAGCCCGTCTTCCGCCGCTCCGGCACCCTCCTCGCACCCCAGACGGAGGCCCTGCTGGGCTGGGTGGTGCGCGAGGCGGTCACCAATGTGATCCGGCACAGCGACGCGACTCGCTGCGAGATCGCCGTGACCGGCACCGAGGAGCGCGTCCGTCTGACGGTCGGCGACGACGGCTCCGGCACCCCGGTCAGCCGCCCCTCCCCGGGCATCGGCGGCACCGGTCTCACCGGCCTCACCGAACGCCTGGCCGCCGCGGGCGGTTCCCTCACGGCCGGCCCCGCACCGCGCGGCGGCTTCACGGTGACGGCGGAACTCCCGCTGGTGACCGAGGAGTTGCAGTCGGCGGGTGCCACGGGCTGACACGCGTCGCCGCCCGGCGCCGGGCGGGGCGTGCCGCGGGCCGGGGCCTCGCGGGTGGGCCCGGCGCCCGCGCCGTTCTAGCCTGTCCGTGTGGATGAGATGTCGGGGGGTCCCGGAGCCGCGAAGACCATCAGAGTGCTGCTCGCCGAGGACCAGGGCATGATGCGCGGCGCGCTCGCCCTCCTGCTCGGTATGGAGGAGGACATCGAGGTCGTGGCGCAGGTGGCCGCGGGGGACGCCATCGTGGCGGCCGTACTGCGGCACGAGCCGGATGTGGCGCTGCTGGACATCGAGCTGCCCGGGGCGAGCGGGCTGGACGCGGCGGAGGAGCTGCGGACCCGGGCACCGGACTGCCGGGTACTGATCCTGACGACCTTCGGGCGGCCCGGGTACCTGCGGCGGGCCCTGGAGGCCGGGGCGTCCGGGTTCCTGGTCAAGGACGGGCCGGTGGAGGAACTGGCGGCGGCGGTCCGGCGGGTGCTGGCCGGGGAGACCGTGGTCGATCCGGCGCTGGCGACGGCCGCGCTCACCGCCGGGCCGAACCCGCTCACACCGCGCGAGCGCGAGGTGCTGACGGCGTCCGTGGACGGCGCGACCGTCGCCGACATCGCGGGCCGGCTGCGTCTGTCCGAGTCCACCGTGCGCAACTACCTGTCCTCGGCCATCGGCAAGACCGGCACCCGCAACCGCGCGGAGGCGGTGCGGGAGGCGCGTCAGCAGGGGTGGCTGTGAGACCGGGGCCCGGGGCGCCGGTGCGAGCGACGAACGGGGGACCCGCGGCGAGCGCCGCCCCGGCAGCCGCTCACCTGTGCGGCAGACGGCGCGGCAGCCACAGCACCATCAGCAGCGCCGCGCCCAGCAGCACCGCAGTGGAGGCGCGGAAGGCCAGCGCGTAGCCGTCGGTCAGGGCCTGCGGTCCGGTGCCGCTGCCCGTGCCGGTGGCGGCGATGGTCGACATCACGGCGAGACCGAGCGAACCGCCCATCGTGCGCGAGGTGTTGACCAGGCCGGAGACCACCCCGGCCTCATGGGCCGCCGCCCCCGAGGTCGCCAGCGCGGCCAGCGGGGTCATCGCCAGACCGCCGCCCAGCATCATCAGGATGCCCGGGAACATGATCGCGGTGACGTACGCCTCGTGCGCGCTCATCGTGGACTGCCAGGCGAACCCGCCCGCGCCGATCAGCGTGCCCAGCACCGCCACGGAGCGCGGCCCGGCCGTCCGCATCAGGCGCGGCGCCGTCTTGGAGCCGACGATCACGGCCAGCGAGCTGGGCACGAGCGCGGCGCCCGCCTCCAGCGGGGAGTAGCCCAGCACGTTCTGCGCGTACAGCGTCATGAAGTACCACATGCAGAACATCGCCGAGCCGGACACCAGCATCGCCGCGTTCGCCGATGCCACCGGGCGCCGCCGCAGCAGTCCGAGCGGCATCAGCGGGGCCGGCGTCCGCGCCTCGACCAGCAGGAACAGGGCGGTCAGCAGCGCCCCGGCGGCCAGCGGCAGCATGCTCGCCGGGGCGGTCCAGCCCTTCTCCTGGGTGCGCGAGATGCCGTACGCCAGCGTGCCCAGACCGGCCGTGACCAGCAGCGCGCCGGGCAGGTCGAGGCGGCGCCGGTCCCCGGCGCGGCTCTCCACCAGCCAGCGCAGCGAGCCGGCCAGCACCACCGCACCGACCGGCACGTTGATCAGCAGCACCCACCGCCAGGACAGCACGTCCACCAGGACGCCGCCCACGAGTCCGCCCGCCGCGCCGCCGCCCGCGCCGACCGCGGCCCAGGTGGCGATGGCCCGCGCGCGTGCGGCACCCTCCGGCACCGCGGCGGTCAGCAGGGTGAGCGTGGAGGGTGCGAGGACCGCCGCGCCGAGCCCCTGCGCCGCGCGGGCGAGCAGCAGTTGCCAGCCTTCCTGGGCGAGGCCGCCGCCCAGCGAGGCCAGGGTGAACAGGCCGAGACCGACGAGGAACATCCGCTTGCGGCCGTACAGGTCGCCGGCCCGGCCGCCGAGGAGCATGAACCCGGCGAAGGCGATCGCGTACGCGTTCACCACCCACTGCAGGCCGGACACGCCGAGACCGAGATCCGTGCGCATGGAGGGCAGCGCGACGTTCACCACGGAGACGTCCAGCACCACCAGGAACTGTCCGGCGCAGGCCAGGGCCACCACCAGCCAGGTCGGAGGTGTCGTACGTCGGGATATGAGGGGCGGGGTGTCGGCGGTCTCCAGCATGGGTGTCATGGTCTCAGCCCGGTTGCGGTCCTTGCATCGGCATTTCGGACCAGGGATCCTGCTCCCCGCGGACTACGTCGCCCCGCCCGCCCTGATCACAACGCCTTCAGCAAGGTCACCACCGCCGCCCCGCCCAGCCCGATGTTGTGCGCGAGCCCCACCCGCGCCCCCTCCACCTGCCGCCGGGCCGCCTCGCCCCGCAGCTGCCGGACCAGTTCGGCGGTCTGGGCGAGGCCCGTCGCGCCCAGCGGATGCCCCTTGGAGATCAGGCCCCCGGACGGGTTCACCACCCACCGGCCGCCGTACGTCGTCGCGCCCGACTCGGCCAGCCTCCCCGACTCCCCCGCCTCGCACATGCCCAACGCCTCGTAGGTGAGCAGCTCGTTGACCGAGAAGCAGTCGTGCAGCTCGATCACGTCGACGTCCTCGACGCCGAGCCCGGCGCGCTCGTACGCCTGCCGGGCGGCCGCGCGGGACAGGGGCTGTCCGACGACGTCGACGCAGGAACCGGACGCGAAGGACTCCTCGGTGTCGGTGGCCATCGCCTGCCCGGCGATCTCGACGAGGCGGGCCGGCGAGCGCCGCTCGGCGAACCGTTCGGACACGACCACGGCGGCCGCGGCGCCGTCGGAGGTGGGCGAGCACTGGAGCCGGGTCAGCGGAGAGTGCACCGTCGGCGCGGCGAGGACGCCGGCGATGTCGTACACGTCCCGGAACTGGGCGTCGGGGTTGTGCGCGGAGTGCCGGTGGTTCTTGGCGGCCACCGCCGCGAGCTGCTCCGGGGTGGTGCCGTACCGCTCCTGGTGCTCGCGGGCCGCGGCGGCGAATATCTGCGCGGTGGGCGGGGTGCTCGCGAAGCCGTGCCGGGCGGCCATGATGCCGTAGTGCCGGGCGACCGGGGACGCCGCGAAGCCGCCGGGGCCGGCCCCGCCGCCGAGCGGGCCCCTGCTCATCTTCTCGAAGCCCAGGGCGAGGACGCAGTCGGCCGCGCCGCCCTCGACCAGCTGACGGGCGAGCATCAGCGTGGTGGCGCCGGTGGCGCAGTTGTTGTTGACGTTGTAGACGGGGATGCCGGTGAGTCCCAGTTCGTAGACGGCGCGCTGACCCGCGGTCGAGGGCTGGAGGCAGTACCCGACAGAAACCTGTTCCACCTCGTCGTATCCGATCCGGGCGTCCGCGAGAGCGGCTCCACCAGCCTCCCGCACCATGTCCCAGTACTGCCAGTCACGGGTCTCGGGCTTCTCGAACCTGGTCGTCCCGACCCCGGCTACATAGGCCTTCATGGCGCGCAGACTAGAACGTGTTCCATAACATGACCACCCCTGACCTCGCGTCAGAAACCCATGGGATGGTCAAATAATCATTAGGGTCCTGAGGCAACGGAATAGTTGCTTGTGCATACGAGGTTTACCCCGCACTCATGTCTACGGGAGGCCGCACTCAATGACCCACACGACGACCGACGAACCGCGGCGCGAGGCGAGCGGGGCCGTCGTCCCGGTGCTCGCCTTCGCGGGCATCGTGGTCGCGGTGATGCAGACCCTGCTCGTGCCGGTCATCAAGGACCTGCCGCAACTGCTGCACACCGCGCCCAGCAACGCCACCTGGGTGCTCACCTCGACCCTGCTGTCCGGCGCCGTCGCCACCCCGATCATGGGCCGGCTCGGCGACCTGTACGGCAAGCGGCGCATGCTGATCGCCAGCCTCGCCGTGATGGTGATCGGCGCGATGGTCAGCGCGCTCACCAGCCAGCTGCTGGTCATGATCGCGGGCCGTACCCTCCAGGGCTTCGCCATGGGTGCGATCCCCCTCGGCATCGGCCTGATGCGGGACATGCTGCCGCGTGAACGGCTCGGCTCCGCCATGGCCCTGATGAGCTCCTCCATAGGCGTGGGCGGCGGCCTCGCCCTGCCCGCCGCCGCGCTGGTCGCCCAGCACACGAACTGGCACGCGCTGTTCTACGGCGCCGCCGGCCTCGGCGTGCTCGCCATCGCCCTCACCCTGCTCACCGTCCCCGAGTCCCCGATGCGCGCGGCGGGCTCCTTCGACCTGCCCGGCGCGCTCGGGCTGTCCGCCGGCCTGGTGCTGCTCCTGCTGCCCATCACCAAGGGCAGCGACTGGGGCTGGTCCTCGGCGACGACGCTCGGCCTGTTCGTCGCGTCCGTCGTCGTACTCCTCCTGTGGGGCCTGTACGAGCTGCGCGCGGAGGCGCCGCTGGTCGACCTGCGCACCACCGCGCGCCCCGCGGTGCTCTTCACCAACCTGGCGTCGATCATGGTCGGCGTCGCGTTCTACGTCGTCTCGCTGGTCCTGCCCCAGCTGCTCCAGCTGCCGAAGGCCACCGGGTACGGGCTCGGCCAGTCGATGGTCGTCGCCGGTCTGTGCGTGGCGCCGCTGGGCCTGACGATGATGTTCACCGCGCCGGTGTACGCCCGCCTCTCCGCGCGCTACGGACCCAAGACCACCCTGATCATCGGCCTCCTGATCATCGCGATCGGCTACGGCGGCGGGCTCGGCCTGATGCAGGCGGCCTGGCAGACGATCCTCACGTCCGTGATCCTCGGCGCGGGCATCGGGCTCGCGTACTCCTCGCTGCCCGCACTGATCGTCGGCGCGGTACCGGCGTCGGAGACGGGCGCGGCGAACGGGCTCAACACGCTGATGCGGTCGATCGGTACGTCGGTGTCGAGCGCCGTCATCGGCATGGTGCTCGCCAACACGGCGCACACCGTGGGGGGTATGGCGATCCCGACGATGCACGGGTTCCGGGTGTCCTTCCTCATCGCGACGGGCGCGGTGGCGGCGGGCCTGCTGCTGGCCCTCTTCCTGCCGAAGGCGGGGCGGCCGGCGCAGCACGTGCGGCTGCGGGCCGGCAGCGAGGAGGACGCCGCCGTACTGGAGGAGGCGGAGGAGGTGCTGCGGGGGTTCCGGGGGCGGGTGCTGGACGCCACCGGTGCCCCGGTCCCCCGGGCCAAGGTGACGCTGATCGACCACCGGGGGCAGCAGGCCGGATCGGCCGTCTCCGACGAGGCCGGCCACTACCGGCTCGCGGTGCCGGCGCAGGGGGCGTACGTCCTCGCCGCGCGGGCCCTCGGCCATGGGCCGCTCGCGTCCGCCGCCACCCACTCCGGTGAGGAGAGGGCGGTCGAGCTGGACCTCTCCCTGCCGGGTGAAGCGGTGAGCGTGTAGCGCCCGCGGAGGGCCGGGGCCGCCGGTTCGCGGCTCCCGGACCGCCGGTTCGCGGCTCCCGGACCGCCGGTTCGCGGCTCCCGGACCGCCGGTTCGCGGCTCCCGGGTGCGTCGTGGCCGTTCCCGCCCGCGCGGCGGGGCCGCGTTCGGGCACCGCCCCGCGCCCCTCGGGGACGCCCCCCGTACTCCGCGCCGGCAGGCGTGCGGGAGCATGGGGACCGAACAGTCGTGCCACCCCGAAAGGCGTCCTATGGCCACCGCCCCCAAGCCCGAGATTCTCGCCGCGTTCGAGGCGGCCAAGGGGTTCATGCCCGTGGACGAGGGGCTGGCCCTGTACGCGGCGGCGGTCGAGGCGGGCGGGCTGGGGCTGCCGCTGCTGGAGGTGGGGACGTACTGCGGGCGGTCGACCGTGCTGGTGGCCGACGCGGCGCGGACGACCGGGGTGACCGCGCTGACCGTGGACCACCACCGGGGCAGCGAGGAGCAGCAGCCGGGCTGGCAGTACCACGACCCGGAGACCGTGGACCCCGAGGTCGGGCTGATGGACACGCTGCCGGCCTTCCGGCGCACGCTGTTCGGGGCGGGTCTCGAAGAGCACGTGATCGCGCTGGTCGGACGGTCCCCGCAGGTCGCCGCGGTGTGGGGCGGCCCGCTCGGCTTCGTTTTCATCGACGGCGGCCACACCGACGAGCACGCGAACGCCGACTACGAGGGCTGGGCACCGCACATCGCCGACGGCGGACTGCTCGCCGTCCACGACGTGTTCCCCGAACCCGAGGACGAGTTCACCGGCCAGGCCCCCTACCGGGTGTACCTGCGCGCCCTCGCCTCCGGTGCCTTCACCGAGGTCTCGGCGACCGGGTCTCTGCGGGTGCTGCGGCGAACGGGGACGGGGATCTGAGCTCCGGTTAGAGTCGCTGACGTGTCATACACAGATCCGGAGTCCGGACCCCCGCGGCAACGGCGTCTCTCCCGTCGGAGGCCGTTCGTCGTCGCGGGCGGCGCCCTGGTGGCCGGGGGGCTGATCGGGTGGGGGGCGTACGCGGCGGTGGGAGGCGGGGCGACGGCGGAGGCCGGGGCCGCGTCGAAGCCGGTGGCGCGCAGCTCGCCGTCCGTCTCCCCGCACGCCGACGACAGGGCCGCCGCCCCGCTCAAGGGCAAGATCGTGGTCATCGATCCGGGACACAACGTCGGCAACTTCCGGCACACGGCCGAGATCAACCGCCAGGTGGACGTCGGGAACGGCCGCAAGGAGTGCGACACCACCGGTACGTCCACCGACGACGGGTACGCGGAGGCCCGGTTCACGCTCGATGTGGCGCACCGGCTGCGCGCGTTGCTGGAGCGGCAGGGTGCCACCGTCCGGCTGACCCATGACGAGAAGGGCCCGGACTGGGGGCCGTGCGTCGACGAGCGGGCGGAGATCGGCGACAAGGCGCACGCGGACGCGGCGATCTCGATCCACGCCGACGGGGCGCCGGCGGGCGACCGGGGGTTCCACGTGATCCTGCCGGGGGTCGTGCACGCGGGCGCCGCCGACACCCGGCCGATCGTCGGGCCCTCGCGCGACCTGGGCCGGCGCATCGCGGCGGACTTCCGGCGGGTGACCGGTGAGCCGCCGTCCAACTACATCGGCCACGGCACCGCGCTGGACACCCGCACGGACCTCGGCGGTCTCAATCTGTCAACGGTTCCCAAGGTGTTCATCGAGTGCGGCAACATGCGCGACGGCACGGACGCCGCACTGCTGACCAGCGGCTCCTGGCGGCAGAAGGCCGCGCAGGGGATGTCCGAGGGAATCGTGAGTTTCCTGCGCGAGTCCTGACCGGGGCCGCGACCGGCCGGACAGCCGGATCTTGCGGACGGTAGGGTCTAGCGACGACGAGACGACTCACGAAGGACCTGAAGTGAACATCCGCTCCCTCACTAGAGGCGACGGCGTGGTGATCGGAGCAGCGGTGTTGCTGTTCATCGCGTCGTTCCTCGACCTCTACTCCTACTCGGCCTCCGGCTTCTCGGACAGCCAGGGCGTATGGGACAACCTTGGGACGGGCCTCGGCACGTACATGGGGGCCGTCATCGGTGCCGCGCTGATCGTGCTCAACCGCTGCATGCCGCAGCAGCGCAAGGTGCTGGGCCTGGATCTGGGCATGGTGGGCACGGGCTTCACGATCCTTTCCGCGTGGACCCTGTTCTGGACGCTGGTGGACGTGCCGGACCACATCAGCGCGGGCGCCGGGCTCGTGCTCGGGTTCATCGCCGCGCTGGTCCTCGCCGGTGCCGCCGTCGCCACCCCGCTGGTTCCGGCGCTCCAGGGCGCGCTGATCCCGGCGCCCAAGCCGGTCGCCCCGGGGCCCTACGGTGCCCAGCCGCCCACCGGTTACGGCTACCCGGGCGCCCAGGGCGCCCCGCAGCAGCAGTACGGCGCCCAGCCGCAGCAGGGCCAGCCGTACGGCTCGCCGCAGCCGGCGCCCGCGCAGGGTGCCGCGCCGCAGCAGGCCGCGCCGGCGGACTTCTCGCCGTTCTGGTTCGCGGTGCCGGTGACCCGTCCGCTGTTCGCGGAGGACGGTTCGCCCACCCCGATCGCCGAACTGGCGCCGGGTACCTGGTACCTGGCGGTCGAGCAGCGCGGTGCCGCGCTGGTCGCCCAGACCCAGGACGGCCGTCGCGGTGTGCTCCAGGACACCTCGGGCATCCAGCGCGGCTGAGCCGGGCGCCACGGAACTCCGGCCCCTCACCCTTCCGGGTGGGGGGCCGTTGTCGTACAGTCACCTCCCGGCAGTGAACTGACGGTACGTCAGGAGGGGCCATGCGGCTCGGTCTCGCGCTCGGCTACTGGGGACGCGGCCCGGACGCCGCCCACCTGCCGCTCGCCCAGGAGGCGGAACGGCTCGGCTACGACTCCGTGTGGACGGCCGAGTCCTGGGGCTCGGACGCCTTCACCCCGCTCACCTGGATCGCCGCGCGGACATCGACCATCAAGCTGGGTACGGCGGTCGCCCAGATGGCGGCGCGCTCGCCGGTCACCACCGCGATGCACGCGCTCACCCTGGACCACCTCTGCGGAGGGCGGATGATGCTGGGGCTCGGGCTGTCCGGGCCGCAGGTGGTGGAGGGCTGGTACGGCCGCCCGTTCCCGGCGTCGCCGCTGACCGCGACTCGGGAGTACGTGGACGTCGTACGGCAGGTGCTGCGCCGCACCGCGCCGGTGTCGCTGGACGGGCGGTTCCATCCGCTGCCGTACCGGGGCCCGGACGGCACCGGACTCGGCAAGCCGCTCAAGCCGATCACGCATCCGCTGCGGCCCCGGCTCCCTGTGCTGCTCGGCGCGGAGGGACCCCGGAACGTGGCGCAGACGGCGCGGATCGCCGACGGCTGGCTGCCGCTGTACTGGGCGCCGGACCGGCCCGAGGTGTACGGCGACGCGGTGCGGGACCTGCCCGAGGGGTTCTTGGTGGCACCCATGGTCCGGGTGCGGGTGTGCGACGACGTGGCCGAGGGGCTGCTGCCGGTGAAGGCGATGCTCGGCTTCTACATCGGCGGCATGGGACACGCCTCCCGCAACTTCCACGCCGACCTCATGGCCCGCATGGGATATCCCGAAGAGGCCCGCCGCGTACAGGAGTTGTTCCTGGCGGGGCGGCGTGAGGAGGCGGTGCTCGCGGTACCGGACGCCTTCGCGGACGAGATCTCGCTGGTCGGCCCGCGCGAACGGATCGCGGAGCGGCTGGAGTCATGGCGAAGGGGCCCGGTGACCGACCTGCTGGCCCTGTCACCGGACCCCTTCACCCTCCGCGTGCTCGCGGAACTGAACTCCTAGGGTTTTCCCAGGCCCCCAGGGGGACTCACTGACCGCCGCCGCGGAGCTGGCCCGCCGACGGCACCTTGTTCTGGACCGTGGCGCCCGCGCTCTTCCCGGCGTCCTTCACGTTGTTGATGACGTCGGTGAAGTCGCTCGCCGCGCCGCTGTCACCGCGCCGCAGCTTGGCCGGCAGGTCCTTCAGGCTCTCGATGCTCTTGCTCAGCGGCGCGAGGGCCTTGGACAGCAGCGGGTCGCCCTTGGCGTTGCGCTCGGCGGCCTTCAGCCGGTTGTAGGTGAACAGCCCGGCGACACCGGCCTTGACCAGGGCCAGCCTGCGGCCCTTCGCGCCCTTCTTGAACTTGCCCGCCTTCCACGGCTTGTAGATCCACTGGTAGGTGGCACCGGCCGCGAGGCCCGCGTTCGCCACGAACCTGGTCTTGGCGAACCGCTGTTTCTCCGCGGAGGTGCTCGGGCTGGGCTCGGCGGCGGGCTGGTTCAGCGCCGCCGTGGTGACCGCCGTCCTGGTGCTGGTGCGGGCACCGGCGTCGTTGCCCGCGCAGGCGGTGCCGCCGGCCACCAGGGCGCAGCACACGGCCAGTGCCACGCACAGACGCCGTATCGGTACAGGCACGAGGTCCTCCCGACGTGTCTTTCCGAGTGGGGAGCTTCCTTCTCCACCGTCACTCCGCACACGCGGTTACGCCACTCGGGCGAAACGCCGGGCACCACACCGGGTACGGGCAGGGTCAGCGGCAGCAGTCCGGGTCCAGGCCGGCCGGGAGATACGTGCCGCCGAAGACCGCGCAGGTGGCCTCGTGCCCGCCGAGCGCGGCGACCGCGAGCAGCAGGGAACCCGCGGTCCAGGTGGTCAGTTCGCGCGGCCAGATCGCCTCGTCGTCGAAGACGTAACCCGTCCAGTACAGGCCGGACTCGGCGTCCCGCAGGTGCTGCACGGACTTCAGGATCTCCAGCGCCCGGTCCGACTCCCCCACCGCCCACAGGGCGAGCGCCAGTTCGCAGGACTCGCCGCCGGTCACCCACGGATTGGGTACGACGCAGCGCACCCCGAGGCCCGGGACGACGAACCGGTCCCAGGAACCGTCGATCCGTGCCTCGGCCTCCGCTCCGGTCAGGGCACCGCCGAGGACCGGGTAGTACCAGTCCATCGAGTAGCGGTCCTTGTCCAGGAACCGCTCCGGGTGCCTGCGGATCGCGTGCCGCAGCGCGCCGGCCGCCAACTCCCAGTCCGGCTGGGCCTCTTCACGCTGCTCGGCGATGGCGAGCGCACAGCGCAGCGCGTGGTGGATGGAGGAGCTGCCGGTGAGCAGGGCCTCCGCGGTGGGCGTGCCGTCCTCGTCGCGCCGCCAGCCGATCTGGCCGCCGGGCTGCTGGAGGCCGAGCACCCACTCCACGGCCGCGTAGACGCAGGGCCACATGCGGTCCAGGAACGTGTCGTCGCCCGTGGACAGGTAGTGGTGCCAGACGCCGACGGCTATGTACGCCACGAAGTTGGACTCGCGGGCGCGGTCGGTGACCTCGTCGTGGGCTCCGTCCGCATAGGCCGCGTACCAGGAGCCGTCCTCGTTCTGGTGCCGGGCGAGCCACAGGTAGGCCCGCTCGGCCGCCTCGTGCTCGCCGGCCGCGTCCAGGGCCATGGCGGCCTCGGTGTGGTCCCACGGGTCCAGGTGGTGACCCCGGAACCACGGGATCGCGCCGTCCTCCCGCTGGACCGCGAGGATGCCGCGTACGGTCGCGGCAGCCTGCTCGGCGGTGAGGACCCCGGGCAGGACGAGGTGTTCTGTCCGGGGGGTGGTCACTGGGCGGCCGCCTCCTCGGCGAGCCGCGGCAGGTGGGGCTTGGTCGCGTAGACCACGAAGCTCTTGCCCATCACCGGGTTGAGCGTGCGCTCGGCGAGCCGGGTGGCCAGCGGCTTCTTCATGATGTCCCAGACCAGGAGCTTGTGGTACGCGCGCACCGGCAGCGCCTTGTCGTTGTCGACGCCGAAGGCGCACTTCAGCCACCAGTAGGGGGCGTGCAGGGCGTGCGCGTGGTGGCTGCCGTACGGCTTCAGACCGGCCTCCCGGACCTTCGCCACCAGCTCGTCCGCCTTGTAGATGCGGATGTGGCCGCCCTCGACCTCGTGGTAGGCGTCGGACAGCGCCCAGCAGATCTTCTCCGGGCCGTAGCGGGGCACGGTGACCGCGATCCGGCCGCCGGGACGCAGCACGCGCACCATCTCGGCGAGCACGCCCTTGTCGTCGGGGATGTGCTCCATCACCTCGGAGATGATCACCACGTCGAACGAGTCGTCCGGGAACGGCAGCGCCAGCGCGTCGCCCTCCATCGCGGTCGCGGTGGCGCCCTCGGGGGCCTCGCCGGCCTCCTTCATCGCCGCGAACCACTTGGTGACCTCGCGGATCTCCTCGGCGTTCTGGTCGAGGGCCACGACCTGGGCGCCGCGCCGGTAGCACTCGAACGCGTGCCGGCCGGCTCCGCAGCCGAGGTCCAGGACGCGGTCTCCCGGGGCGATGGGGAACCGGGAGAAGTCGACGGTCAGCACGTGGCCCTGCTTTCGGGATAGACGCTGGTGTCACTCGGGGAAGCCGCGGGAGCGGCAGCGGTCGAAGAGGCCGCGGGGCGGCCGGGGGTCTCGGGCGCGGAGCGGCGGGCCTCCGCGGCGGAGCCGCGGGAGGCGATGGCCTCGCGGTACCTCGCCACCGTGCCCTGCGCCGCGCGGGCCCACGTGAAGTTGGCCAGGACCCGCTCGCGGCCCGCCCCGCCGAGCCGGGCGCGCAGCCCGGCGTCGTCCAGCAGCCGGCCGAGGCCCGCGGCCAGGGCGCCCGCGTCGCCGGGCGGCACCGCGAGGCACGTCTCGCCGTCGCGGCCCGCGACCTCGGGGATCGCGCCGCCGGTCGTGGCGAGCAGCGGTGTCCCGGTGGCCATGGCCTCCGCGGCGGGCAGCGAGAACCCCTCGTACAGCGAGGGCACGCAGGCGACCTCCGCGGAGCGGATCAGGTCGACCAGCTGGGCGTCCGAGATGCCCTTGACGAACTCGACGGCGCCGTCGAGGCCGTACCGTTCGATGGCCTGGGCGACCGGCCCCTCCGCCGGGCGCTTGCCGACGACGACGAGGTGCGCGGCCGGGTGCTCCGTGCGCACCTTGGCCAGCGCCTCCACGAGGAACACCAGCCCCTTGAGCGGCACATCGGCGCTGGAGGTGGTGACGATCCGCCCCGGCACCTCGGCCACCGCCGGATTCGGCGCGAACAGATCGGTGTCGGCGCCGATGTGCACCACGTGGACGCGGTCCTGCAGCACCCCGAGGTGGTCGACGATCTCCTGCCGGGAGCTGCCGGAGACGGTGAGCACCGAGGGCAGCCGGCGCGCGACCCGCTTCTGCATGCGGGTGAAGGCGTACCAGCGCCGCACCGAGTACCGCCGCTGCCAGCCCTCGGCCGCGTCCAGCTCCAGCTGCCGGTCCACGGTGATGGGGTGGTGGATGGTGGTGACCAGCGGCGCGCCGACGTCGCCGAGGAGGCCGTAGCCGAGGGTCTGGTTGTCGTGGACGACGTCGAAGTCGCCGCGCCGGGCCCGCAGCATCCGGCGGGCGCGCAGCGAGAAGGTGAGCGGCTCGGGGAAGCCGCCGGTCCACATCGTGCCCACTTCGAGGGCGTCGATCCAGTCCCGGTACTCGCCGCGGCCGGGGGTGCGGAAGGGGTCGGGCTGGCGGTAGAGGTCGAGGCTCGGCAGCTCGGTCAGCGTGAGCGAGGGGTATCCCTCGTCGAGCACGGGGTACGGCTGGGAGCCGATGACCTCGACGCGGTGTCCGAGGCGGGCCAGCTCGCGCGAGAGGTGCCGTACGTAGACGCCCTGCCCGCCGCAGAACGGGTTCCCCTTGTAGGTGAGGAGCGCGATGTCGAGCGGTCGCTCCCCGTCGGCGGCGAAGTCCTCACGGGCACCCGCTTCCCGGGCCTCGGCGGTCACTCTGTGCCCCCTTCTGCCTGCGCTGTCCCGCGAGACTACGACGGGACGCTAATCTAGAACAAGTTTCAGACTTGATCGTTCAAGAGCCTCTGAATCTACCGGCAGGTAGGGGTGCTGTGAGCAGTGGATCAGGTGATTCGCGCCACGGCGCGCGGCCCTGCCATGCTGTCTGATCACGTGCCCTACCGACACCCTCACCGATTGTCACGGAGCGGGACCCATGCCTGCGGAAGCCAGTACGTCGCGCACTCCCTCGCCGCCGCTCACGGAGCGTCAGGAAGCCCGCCGTCGACGGATCCTGCACGCGAGCGCGCAGCTGGCGGGCCGGGGTGGCTTCGACGCGGTGCAGATGCGCGAGGTGGCCGAGTCCTCCCAGGTGGCCCTGGGCACGCTGTACCGCTACTTCCCGTCCAAGGTGCACCTGCTGGTGGCCACCATGCAGGACCAGCTGGAGCGCATGCACGGCACCCTGCGCCGCAAGCCCCCCGCCGGGGACACCGCCGCCGAGCGCGTCGCCGAGACGCTGATGCGGGCCTTCCGGGCCCTGCAGCGCGAGCCGCACCTGGCCGACGCGATGGTCCGCGCCCTGACCTTCGCGGACCGCAGCGTCAGCCCGGAGGTGGACCAGGTCTCCCGGCAGACCACGGCGATCATCCTGGACGCCATGGGGCTGGACGACCCGACCCCCGAGCAGCTCTCCGCCGTCCGGGTCATCGAGCACACCTGGCACTCGGCCCTCATCACCTGGCTCTCCGGCCGCGCCTCCATCGCCCAGGTGAAGATCGACATCGAGACGGTCTGCCGGCTGATCGACCTGACCACCCCGGAGCGATGACACCGGGCCCGCTCACTCCTCGGGCGGGAACACCGGCTCCCCGCTGCCCCGCAGGGTGATCGAGATGGCCTCCGCGGGGCAGGTCTCGGCCGCCGTGAGGACGGGTTCGGCCGCGTCCGTGTCGGGGTCCGTCGGGTGCGACCGGCGGGCGGAGTCGAGGCGGAAGTGGGCCGGCGCGTGGTGCAGGCACTGGCCGGAGCCGACGCACAGGGACCGGTCGACCTCCACGTGCCAGCGGTCGGCCACGGCTCACGCCCCCGCCGGGAGGTGGATCATCTTGTGCTCCAGGTAGGCGCCGTAGCCCTCGGGCCCGAACTCCCGCCCGATGCCGGAGTTCTTGTAGCCGCCGAAGGGGCCCAGCATGTCCAGGCTGAAGGTGTTGACGCTGTAGGTGCCGGTGCGCACCCGGCGGGCGACCTCGATGCCGCGCTCGACGTCGGAGGTCCACACGCTGCCGGAGAGGCCGTACTCGGAGTCGTCGGCGATCCGTACGGCCTCGGCCTCGTCGCCGTACGGCAGCAGGCAGACGACCGGCCCGAAGATCTCCTCGCGGGCGATCCGCATGGAGTTGTCCACGTCCCCGAAGAGGGTCGGCTCGACGTACCAGCCGCGCTCGAACCCGGCCGGACGGCCGCCGCCCGCGAGGACCTTGGCGCCCTCCTCCTGGCCGACGCGGATGTAGTCGAGGCTGCGCGCCCGCTGGCGGCGGGCGACCAGCGGGCCGACCTGGGTGGCGGGGTCCATCGGGTCGCCGACCACGAGGGCGTCGGCGGCGCGGGCGAAGGCGTCGGCGAACTCGTCGTAGCGGGCGCGCGGCACGAGGACGCGGGTCTGGGCCACGCACGCCTGCCCGTTGTTCATCCAGGCCGCCGGCACGATCCCCGCGACCGCGGCCGCGAGGTCCGCGTCCGGCAGCACGATCGCCGCCGACTTGCCGCCCAGCTCCAGGGTGACCCGGGTGAGCCGCCGGGCCGCGACCTCCATCACCCGCCTGCCGGCCGCGACCGATCCGGTGAAGGACACCTTGTCCAGGCCGGGATGCCCGACCAGGTACTCGCTGACCTCACGGTCGGCGGGCAGGATGGACAGGACCCCCTCGGGCAGCCCGGCCTCGCGGGCGATCTCGCCGAGGAGATAGGCGTCCAGCGGGGATTCCGGGGACGGTTTGAGTACGGCGGTGCAGCCGGCCAGCAGCGCGGGCGCGAGCTTGGCGGCGGCGACGAACTGGGGCACGTTCCACGGCACCACGGCAGCCGCCACCCCGACCGGCTCCCGGCGCACCAGCAGCGGGCCGAGGGCGCCGTCGCGCCGCTCCTCGTACACGTACTCCCGCGCGACGCGGATCGCCGAGTCCCACACCATCATCGCGCCGAGCGCCTGGGCGAGGACGCTCCAGGAGTACGGGGAGCCGTTCTCGGCGGAGATCACCCGGGCGATCTCCTCGTGCCGGGCGGCGATGCCGTCCTTGATCCGGGTGACGACGCCGATCCGCTCCTCGGGGGTCATACGCGGCCAGGGTCCCTCGTCGAAGGCCCGGCGCGCCGCGGCCACGGCCCGGTCCACGTCGGCGCGCGAGGCGCCCGGCACCCGGCCGATGACCTCCTCGGTGTGCGGGGAGATCACCTCGATGACGTCCTCACCGAGCGGCTCGGCCAACTCCCCGCCGATGTAGAGCTGTCCGTGTTCCACGAGCCCGGTCATGGCTGCCTCCCAGCACGCCGCCTGCCGCACACTACTTTCTGACGATGCATCAGAACTGATATCAGTTCCGGTATCGGTGGGCAATGGTCGTGTCGGAGACCGGCTGGCGGAGGGGCGGACCATGGCGCGGACGTTCGATCACGGCGGTGGCGTACGGTCTATCCGGGTGCCCATCCCGGACAACCCGCTCGGCTACACGCTGGTGTACGTGCTGGACACCGGCCGGGGGCCGGTGCTCGTCGACACCGGCTGGGACGACGCCGGATCCTGGGACACCCTGGTGGCGGGGCTCGACGCCTGCGGCACCGGGGTGCGGGAGGTGGCCGGGGTGGTCGTCACCCATCACCACCCGGACCACCACGGGCTGTGCGGGCGGGTGCGCGAGGCGTCCGGGGCGTGGGTGGCGATGCACGCGGCGGACGCGGCGATCGTGCGCAGGACGCGCGAGGCGCGGCCCGAGCGGTGGTTCGCGTACATGGCCGCCAAGCTGACGGCGGCGGGGGCGCCGCAGGAGCAGGTGGCGCCGCTGCGGGCGGCGGCGCGGGGCGGCCGTGAGCTGCCCCGCTTCTCCCCCGCGCTGCCGGACCGGGAGATCGTCCCCGGTGAACTCCTGGACCTGCCGGGCCGCCGGCTGCGCGCGATCTGGACACCGGGGCACACGCCCGGCCACGTCTGCCTGCACCTGGAGGAGCGGCATCCGGGTGAACTCCCGGGCCAAGGACGACTGTTCAGCGGGGATCACATGCTCCCCGGCATCACCCCGCACATCGGCCTGTACGAGGATCCCGACGACGCGACCGTGACCGATCCGCTCGGTGACTACCTCGACTCCCTGGAGCGGGTGAGCCTGCTCGGTCCCGCCGAGGTGCTGCCCGCGCACCGGCACGCCTTCACCGACGCGCCCGCCCGGGTACGGGAGCTGCTGGACCACCACGAGGAGCGCCTGCGGGGCCTCCTCGCCCTGCTCGCCACCCCGCTCACCCCCTGGCAGCTGGCCGAGCGGATGCGCTGGAACCGCCCCTGGGCGGACATCCCGCCCTCCTCGCGCACCATCGCCGTCTCGGAGGCCGAGTCCCACCTGCGCCACCTCCTCAAACAGGGTCGTGTGGAGCAGGTGCCGGGGAGCGGTCCGGTGGCGTACGCGGCGGTGTGAATCCCTCTCGCGGCGGGAGGGCTCGGGCTGGTACACAGGCGCATGGACCCTGTGCGGCGGCTGCTCGCCGAGCGCGCCTGCGAGCGCCTGATCCTGGACTTCGTGCACCGCCTCGACCTCGGTGAACCGGCCCAGGTGGCCGAGCTGTTCACCGAGGACGGCAGCTGGGAGTGGCCCCCGCCCGGGGACGGGCGGGCGGTGCGGGGGCGGGCGGCGCTGCGGGAGTACTTCGGCGGCCGCCCCGCCGACCGGCTCTCCCGGCGGCTGATGTCGAACGTCCTGGTCACGGTGGACTCCCCGGAGACGGCGACGGCGGTGTCGTACTTCTCCACCCACCGCGTCGACGGCTACTCCGGCGGCCTCGTGCCCGCCGGGCCGCCCGTGCAGATCGGGCACTACGAGGACCGGTTCCGCCGTGCCGACGGGCGCTGGCTGCTCGCCTCCCGGGTGCTCCACCTGCCCTTCGGCGGTCCTACGCCCAGGGTTTGAGGCCGGACAGGAAGTCCCGTTCGGCGGCCGTCAGCGGGGGGCCCGACAGGGCGGGCAGCGGGGGTCCGGTGAGGGCGTGGAGAAGGGCGTCGGGGCGGAAGAGGCGGGCGGGCGCGGTGCGCAGGGTGGTGACGTCCCACAGGGCGGTGGCCGCGGCGTAGGAGCCGGTGGCGGCGTGGTTCAGCCGCCGGGAGTAGGCGGCGGCCAGCCGGTCGCCGACGGTCGCGCGGCCGCCCTCCACCCCCGGGTAGAGGACATCGGTGCTGACGGCCGCCGTCCAGGCCCCCCGGGCCGCACGGGCCACCGACCGCTGCACCCGCCGGGCCAGACCGGGCGCCTCGACGCCGTGCTCGCGCACGGCCCGTGCGAGCACGCGGGCGCCGAGCGCGGCGGCGGACATGCCCTGCCCGTAGATCGGGTTGAACGTGGCCGCCGCGTCCCCGATCGCCACCAGCCGCTCCGGCCACAGCCGTGCGTCCTCCAGGTACCGGCGGGAGTTGCTGGTGCTGCGGCTGACGTGCACCGGGCCGAGCGGCTCGGCGGCCTCGATCAGCCGGCCCACCAGGGGGCTCGGCAGGTTCAGCGCGTACCCGACGAAGGCGTCCGGGTCCTTCGGGGGCTCGCTGCCCCGCATCCCGCCGAGGCTGACCATCCACTTGCCGTCCTCGATCGGCACGATCATGCCGCTGCGTCCGGGCCGCCCGCTCCAGGGGTCCGCCTGCACCAGGGTCATCGGCCAGTCCGGGGCGCCGGGCGGGACACGGTAGACGCGGCTGGCGTTGGCCAGCCCGCTGTCGACGTGCCGCTCACGGATGCCGTGCACGCCGAGGACGTCGAGCCAGGGCAGCAGCCGGGTGCCCCGGCCGCTCGCGTCCACCACCCAGTCGGCGTCCAGGTACTCGGGCGGCCCGCCGCCGGCGCCGGCCAGCCGTACACCGGTCACCCGGCGGGCGCTGCCGCGCAGCCCGCCCACCCGGGCACGGCGCACCGTGACGTTGGGGTTCGTCTCCAGCACCGCCCGGCGCACGCCCCACTCCAGCAGCGGCCTGCTCGCGGTCATGGTGATGAAGGTGCGGTGCCGCCAGCGCCGGAACCAGCCCGACGGGGCGAGCGTCAGCAGGTCCGAGCTCAGCGCCGTCTCCCTGACCCCGGCCGCCACCAGCCGCCCCCGCAGGTCGGCGCCGGGGAGCAGTTCCTCCATCACCGCCATGCCGCCGGGCATCAGCAGATGGGCGTGCCGGGACTGGGGCACCCCCTTGCGGTGCTCGGGTGCCTCGGGCAGCTCGTCGTGGTCGAGCACCACGACCTCGGCCACGGCGGGCGCGAGCGCCGCGGCGGCGAGCAGACCGGCCGGTCCGGCCCCGATGACAACGGCTCTTCGTGCGTTCACGGTTCCCCATTCCTCTGGTGAGTCATCCGGTGGGACGTCCGGTGGGACGTCCGGTGACACGTGCGCGTGGACGTCGCTCCGGGCGCCCGCTCCGGGCGGGCGGGCGTCGGCTCGGAACCTCTCAGCTCCGGGCGGTCCTCGCCGCGCCCTCCCGGGCCGCCCTGACGACCGGCGAACCGGCCAGCGCCCGCGCCAGTCTGACCAGTTCACCCGTGTCGGAGAAGAGCGCGGTGTGCAGCCGGGAGCCGCCCTCCGGCCCGGGACCCTCCGGGGGGCCCGGCCGCCCCGCCTGGTGCGCGGCGTCCACGACCATCGCGGCCGCGGCGATGAAATGCGCCTCGCCCGGCGGGCTGCCCTGGCCGCGGGCCTGCCGGTACGCCGTCTCGCGTACCCGGCCGTCGCAGCGGGACTGGAGGGCGAGCAGCGCGTCGAGGATGCGCAGCTCGCGGTAGTACAGCCGGCCGCGCGGCAACTGCCAGCGCGGCGGGGCCGGTTTGGGCGCGGTCGGCACGTTCCGCAGCTCCGCCCACAGCGGGCCGAGCGCGCGGTAGTCCCAGATGCTGCGCCACTGGGAGAGGGTCGCGGGCAGCAGCCGGGGCAGCACGAAGCCGGCCGCGCACAGCAGGGCGCCCAGCGCGGCGGCGCGCGGGGCCAGCCCGGTGGACAGCCGGTCCAGGTCGTGCCCCGCCCAACGGGCCACCACGGCGGTCGACTTGGCGCACTCGAAGCCGAGCACGTCCACCGCGAGGCCCGCCATGATGAGCCGCAGCCCCAGGCGCAGGATGCCGGTCACCTCCCGGGACCAGCGCAGGCACACATAGATGGTGATCACCGCGCAGGCCCCGTGCCCGAGGAGGTAGAGCACGATCATCTCGCGCATGTACGGCGTGTTCGCGTAGTAGGTGTCGAGGTCCCGCAGCCGTTCGACGGGCGCGTGGGCGAGCGCGAACAGCGTGATGACGGCGACGATCACCAGGCTGTACACGGTGGCGACCCGCACCACCTGGCTCCGTACCCGCTCGGCGGGGCCCCCGCGCCAGTTGATCAGCAGGATCAGCAGGGAGGCGCTGTAGGCGGAGATGACGCTGTAGGTCATCGGGGCGCCGAAGTTGGGGACGTGGGTGACCTCGTTGACCGCGCCCAGGGTGACCGGGGCCGAGCAGAAGAAGCAGAGCCCGCCGAGGAAGATCGACACACAGGTGGAGGCGGTCAGCGGGTCCCGCAGGGCGAGGCGCGGCCGACGGAAGATCAGCAGGGCGGTCACGGTGAACAGGCTCGCCACCGTGTACACGATCAGGCTCATGGCGCGGCACCCACCTCAGCACACGGCCAGGGCGCGGTCGCCGGTGCCCTCGGCGAGGGCGTCCGAGATGCGCAGCAGCACCGGGAGGTCGGGCCGGCCGGCCAGCGGTACGACCGCGTCCGCCCGCTCTTCGTTCGGCGCCCGGACGGCGGCGGCGATGACGGCGGCGGCGATGACGGCGGCCCAGGCGGCGGCCTCCGCCTGCCGCGGGTCCGCGCCGGCCCGCGTCCGGTCGGCGTACGTCTGCCGGAACAAGCCCTCGTCCAAGTGGCGCCCCAGATGGTGCAGTCCGTTGTAGATCGAGCTCTGCCGCCAGGTCAGCCAGCGGGTGGCGGAGGGCCACAGCGGGCGCGGCGCGCGCAGGCTCTCGCGGGTGAGCAGCCCGGTCAGCGTCCGCTCCAGCGGGCCCAGCCTCGCGTACGCCCGCCAGCAGCGGGCCCGGAGTGCCAGGAAGGGGGCGAACAGCGGGATCACGATGCCGACCACGGTGATCGCGGCCCCGAGTCCGGCGCAGGCCGCCGGGAACGTCGTGCCGAGCACGGACCAGTCCCGGCCGCACCAGCGGGCGCCGACGGCGGAGAGCTTGGCCACGCTGTAGCCGCAGCCGACGAGGTTGCCGGCGCCCATCGTCACCAGGCCCGCGCGCAACGAGCCGCGCAACTGGCGCGCCCAGGAGAGGGATCGGCACGCGGTGACGACGACGGCGGTCAGATGGGCGCCGAGGTACAGGACGATCATCTCGGCGATGTACGGCGTGGTGGCGTAGTACGTGTCGAAGTCCGTACGGCGCTCCACGGCCGCGTCGCCGAGCATGAACAGGGCGGCGATACCGGCGAGTACGGCGGTGTAGCCGAGGGTCCAGCGGCGGATCGCGCGGCCGGTGCCGGGGCCGCCGCGCCAGCGCATGACGAGCGCGAGGGAGGCGGCGCCGTACGCGGTGACGGTCCCGTACGTCAGCGGGGCGGCCAGGTTGGGCACACCGCCGGCGTCGTTGACGAAGCCGACCGTGCCGGGGGCGCCGAGCAGGAAGCACAGCGAGGACAGGGCCAGCACGGCGCTCAGGGTGAGCAGGAAGGGGTCCCGCCAGCGCCGGGCCAGATCGGGCGCCTTGGCCAGCAGGCCGAGCCACAGCAGCCCGCAGCTCGTGTAGTTGATCAGGTCGCTCATCGGGACCCGCGGTAGTTGAGGGCCGCGCCGATGCGTCCGGCGAGGTCGTCGTGGCCTGAGGTGTGCGCCGCGTACACGGAGTCGGGGGACGCTTTCAGCCAGGGCCGCAGCCGGTCGCCGATCAGCATGCCGAACAGGTCGGCGCGCTGTTCGGCGGCCTCCAGGAAACGGGTGCGGGCGGCGGTCGCCACGGTGCCGTCGGCGTCGGCGGGCGCGGGGGCGGCTCCGGCGTGCGCGGCGCGGTGGGCGGGATCGTCGTCGGCCATGTGCCACAGTTCGTGGCCGAGGATCACGAGCTTCATCCAGGGCGGGGCGTCGGCCTCGATGACGATGTCGTCGCGGCCGACGCGCTCGATCCACAGTCCGGTCGCGGAGGTCTGCGGCGGAAAGTTCGCCTGGTGGACGACGATGGGGCGACCGCGCCAGCGGATCGCGGACTCGACCAGGGCCTCCAGCAGGTCGGCGGGGTCGGCGGGGATCGGCACGCGCAGGGGGTCGATCAGCTCGTTGGCGAACCGGCGCATCTTCCTGGTTGTACGCACCATTCCCCCGGAGGCTGCAAGCGGTCACGTCTGACCGCAATATGCCAACTCCGCGCCGCTTGGGCCACCTTCGCCCGCGCGGCCCGGTCGGCACAAATACGATGTACCTCGCCAACGGGACACGGTCCACCTCGCCCGCTGGCCGAAACGACCACCGCACCCCTTGCGGAACACCCGCACTTTCAGCCAACAGACAAGCGAACTCAGGGCAGTCGTGCCACTTCCCTTATCAATTCCTTGACCCTCGGCAGGAGTTCCGTCTCCTCCCCGCTCATCGTCGGATTCGCCGCCCGCCGCCGCAGCGCCTCCCCGAGCCCCTGCTCGGTGAGGTCCGAGGGGTCGGCGAGCAGCGCGCCGAGCGATTCACGGGCCGGGCCGGCGAGACCGGTGGGGCCCACGGCGACCTGGCCGAGGATCACCGCGGACATGCCCCAGTCCAGGCCGGGGCTGCCGTCCTCGGCATTGGACCAGTCGATGACGCGGGGCCCGTCCGGGGTGAGCATCACGTTGTCGGGGTGCAGATCCAGGTGCAGCACCCGTGCCCCGGGATCGGCCGGACGCCGTCCGGGCAGGGCGTGCAGCCGCCGCAGCAGCCCGGCGAGCAGCGCCCCCGCCTCCGCCGGACCGACCCGGCCCGCGACGAGGGCGGTGAGCAGGGTCGGACCGGAGAGCCGCTCCAGGACCAGTTCGGTGCGCGAGCCGGTGGGGCGGACCCGGGGCACCGGATAGCCGTGCCGTCGTACGTGCGTCATCACGGCCGCCTCGGCCGTCGCGTCCCCCCGGCCCTCGCGGTCGCGGCGCAGTACCCACGCGGCGTCGATCTCGTGGACGTCGGCCGTGCGGCCCGAGCCGAGGAGCTTTCCCGGTGTTGTCATGGCCGTGACCCTAATCACCGTCACGGTGTGCTCACGGGCACTCCCCGGGCTCCGTGGAGCTGCCGGTAAAGTGGCGGGGTCGTCATCACACCCGTACGGGGGAAAGCCGGTGCAATTCCGGCGCTGACCCGCAACCGTGAGCCGTTCCGCCAGGAACCGGTGAGCCGGAACGCCCCGGGGCGGACGTGACCGGCTCGCGTGCGTCGGCCCCTCGCCGCGCACGGCACCGTCGAGGTATACGGAGCCGAGCCGCCCGGGTCCCTCCCGTGCGCTGCCCGGCTCCCCGCAGGGAGAGGCAGTCGCCGACCATGAACGTCCGCCGCAACGCCGCGGCTCTCGCCGCCATAGGCGTGCTGGCAGCCGCCGCACCCGCCGTGGCCGCCGGCCCGTCCCCTTCCCCCAAGGCATCGGTCCCGGCCGGTCTCTACGGCAAGTCGGACCCCACCTACGACGGTGTGTGGCGCCAGTCGCTCACCCTCGTCGCGCAGCGCACCCTCGGCTACCGGCCGGCGACCGCCGCCGTCGGCTGGCTCATCGGCCAGCAGTGCGCGAACGGCTCCTTCGCCGCCTTCCGCGCCGCCCCCGCCAATGCCTGCGACGCCAAGACCGTGGTGGACACCAACAGCACGGCCGCCGCCGTCCAGGCCCTGCACGCGACCGGCGGCCACGACGCCGCCGTCACCAAGGCCGTGGACTGGCTGAAGTCCGTGCAGAACAAGGACGGCGGCTGGGGCTACAACCCGGGCAGCCCCAGCGACACCAACTCCACCTCCGTCGTCGTCGGCGCGCTCGCCGCGACCGGCGCCGACCCGGCGAGCGTGCGCAAGGACGGCAAGTCCCCGTACGACGCCCTGGCCACCTGGTCCATCCCCTGCGCCCACGACGGCGGCGGCGCGCTGGCCTACCAGCCGGACAAGAAGGGCAAGCTGGTCGCCAACGCCGACGCCACCGCGGCCGGTGTGACGGCCGCGCTCGGCAAGGGCTTCGTGGCGAAGACCGGCAAGGCGCCCGCCGCGGACGCCTGCGCCGAGGCCGCCCACCCCACCCCGGCCCAGGTCGCCGACAACGGCGGCGCGTACCTGGCGGCCGCCATCGCCCGGACCGGCCACCTCATGTCCGCGATGCCCGGTGCCACGGACCAGCCCGACTACGGCAACACCGCCGACACCGTCGTCGCCCTCGCCGCCGACGGACGCACCGCGGCGGCGAAGAAGGCGTACGCCTTCCTGGAGAAGAGTGCCGGCCCCTGGGCCGCCCAGACCGGGCCCGCGGCGTACGCCCAGCTGATCCTCGCCGCGCACGCCGTCGGCGCCCAGCCCGGCGACTTCGGCGGCACCAGCCTCGTCACCTCCCTCGACGCCCTCGGCCCCGAGCCGCGGATGCAGGCCGCCGCCGAGAAGCAGGCGAAGGCGTCCGACGGCACCTCGCACGCCGGGGTCTGGTGGAGCGTCGGCATCTGCCTCGTCGCGGGCATCGGCATCGGCTTCCTGCTGAGCACCCGCAAGAAGCGGCAGCCGTGACGGCCGTCCGCCGTGCCGTGCCGGTGCTGCTGGCCGCGCTCGCCCTGCTGCTCGGCACGGGTGCCGGGCAGGCGTCGGCCACGGGATACCGCTACTGGTCGTTCTGGGAACGGTCCGGCGGCCACTGGACGTACGCCACCCAGGGCCCCTCGCTCGCCCGCCCCGACGACGGCGCCGTGGAGGGCTTCCGCTTCTCCGTGAGCGCGGACTCGGGCGACGCGAGCAAGCCGCGCGGTACGGCGGACTTCGCCACGATCTGTTCGGGGACGGCCGCCGAGCGGGGCACGAAGCGGGTGGCCCTGGTCATCGACTTCGGCGTCCCGGCGGACGCCCCCTCCGGGGAGACACCGCCGGCCCGCCGCACGGCGTGCGCGCGGGTCGCGCCCGCGGCCTCCGCCGCGCAGGCGCTGGCCGCCGTGGCCAAGCCGCTGCGATACGACACGAACGCCCTGCTGTGCGCGATCTCGGGGTATCCCCGCACGGGGTGCGGGGAACAGGTCGGCTCCGCCGGTTCGGCCACTCCCGAGAAGCCCGCTCCCCCGTCCGGTGGCGGCCCGTCCCTGGGACTGCCGATCGGGGCCGGCGTGGTGGTCGTCCTCGCGGGCGCGGCGGTGTGGCAGTTCCGCCGGCGACGCGGATGACTCCGTCGAACGGTCCGGTGGGTGCGGGACGCGCGGTGCCCCGCACCCCGGCGGAGCGGCGGCCGACCGCGCCGGCGGGCGAGGGCGTCGCCACCCGGCGTCGCGCCACCGTGCACCCCGGCGCCTGGTGGCTCTGGGCGATATCCCTGGGCACGGCGGCCACCCGTACCACCAACCCGCTCCTCCTCGCCCTGCTCGTCGCCGTGTCGGCGTACGTCGTGGCGACGCACCGCTCCGCCGCCCCCTGGGCCCGTTCCTACTCCGCTTTCGCCAGGCTCGCGCTCGCCGTCCTGCTCATCCGCCTGGTCTTCGCGGTGGCCCTCGGCTCCCCGATCCCCGGCACCCATGTCCTCCTCACCCTCCCGGAGATCCCGCTCCCGCACTGGGCCCAGGGCATCCGCCTCGGCGGTGAGGTCACCGCGGAGGCGCTCGTCTTCGCGGCGTACGACGGGCTGAAGCTGGCCACCCTGCTGATCTGCGTCGGCGCCGCGAACGCCCTCGCCAGCCCGTCCCGCCTGCTGAAGTCCCTGCCCGGCGCGCTGTACGAGACCGGCGTCGCCGTCGTCGTCGCCCTCACCTTCGCGCCGCACCTCATCGCCGACGTCCAGCGGCTGCGGGCCGCCCGCCGGCTGCGCGGCCGCCCGGACCGGGGCATCCGGGGCCTGCTCCAGGTCGGACTCCCGGTCCTGGAGGGCGCGTTGGAACGTTCCGTCGCCCTCGCCGCCGCCATGGAGGCCCGCGGCTACGGCCGCGGCGCCGACGTCCCCGCAACGGTCCGCCGTACGACCGCCGCCCTCACCCTCGGCGGGCTGCTCGGCGTCTGCGCGGGCACGTACGGGCTGCTCACCGCCGAGGGCGGCGGTTACGGCGCCCCGCTGCTGCTCGCCGGGGTCCTCGCCGCCCTCGCCGGACTGCGCCTCGGTGGCCGCCGCTCGCTGCGCACCCGGTACCGGCCCGATCCCTGGGGCCTGCGCGCCTGGCTGGTCACCGGTTCCGGCGCCGCCGTCGCCGGGCTGCTGACGCTCGCCTCGGCCCGCGCCCCCGAGGCCCTGCACCCGGGCGTGGTCCCGCTGACCGCCCCCGCCCTGCCGCTGTGGCCGGCCGCGTCGGTCCTGCTCGCCCTGCTGCCCGCCTTCGTCGTCCCGAGGGAGCATCCGTGATCCGCTTCGAGAAGGTCAGCGTCACATACGACGGTGCCCCCGAACCCACCGTCCGCGACGTCGACTTCGAGGTGCCGGAGGGCGAACTGGTGCTGCTCGTCGGCCCGTCCGGGGTGGGCAAGTCCACCGTGCTCGGCGCGGTCAGCGGGCTCGTCCCGCACTTCACCGGCGGCACCCTCGGCGGACGCGTGACCGTGGCCGGCCGCGACACCCGCGTCCACAAGCCCCGTGAACTCGCCGACGTCGTCGGCACGGTGGGCCAGGATCCGCTCGCCCACTTCGTCACCGACACCGTCGAGGACGAACTCGCCTACGGCATGGAGTCGTTGGGCCTGGCGCCCGAGGTGATGCGGCGCCGCGTCGAGGAGACCCTCGATCTGCTGGGTCTCGCGGGTCTGCGCGACCGCCCCATCGCCACCCTCTCCGGCGGCCAGCGCCAGCGCGTCGCCATCGGCTCCGTGCTCACCCCGCACCCCCGGGTCCTCGTCCTCGACGAACCGACCTCCGCGCTGGACCCCGCAGCGGCGGAGGAGGTCCTCGCGGTGCTCCAGCGCCTGGTGCACGACCTCGGCACGACCGTCCTGATGGCCGAACACCGCCTGGAACGCGTCGTCCACTACGCCGACCGCGTCGTCCTGCTCCCCTCCCCCGGCGCACCCCCCGTCACCGGCACCCCGTCGGACGTCATGTCCGTCTCACCGGTCCACCCCCCGGTGGTGGCCCTGGGCCGCCTGGCCGGCTGGAACCCCCTGCCGCTGACCGTCCGGGACGCCCGCCGGAGGGCCGGCGACCTGCGAGAGCGCCTCGCCCCGGCCGCGGGCGGCCGTGCCGCCGGGGCGAGGGGGGTCCCGCCGCTGGTCGGGCGGAGCCGAGAGCAGGGGAGGACGGGCGCGGCGGCCCCCGGCGAGCGCCTGCGAGCGACCCCGCTCCCGGCCACCGGCGGCACCGGCCGCCTGTTCAAACGCCGCGCCAAGAGCGCCCCCGAACCCCGGCCGGCCCACATCGCCGGCGCGCACGACCTCACCGTCCGCCGCGCCCATGTCACCGCCCTCCACCACATCACGCTCACCGTCTCCCCCGGCGAGACCATCGCCCTCATGGGCCGCAACGGCGCCGGTAAATCCACCCTCCTCAACACCTTCGTCGGCCTCCTCGAACCCACCACCGGCACGGTGACCGTCGGCGGCAGGACCCCCCACCGCACCCGCCCCCGCGACCTGATCCGCCACGTCGGCCTGGTCCCCCAGGAGCCGAGGGACCTGCTGTACGCCGACACCGTGGCGACGGAGTGCGCCGCCGCCGACCAGGACGCCGGGGCGCCCCCCGGCACCTGCCGCACCCTCCTCGACCGGCTCCTGGCGGGCATCGCCGACGGCACCCACCCCCGCGATCTGTCCGAGGGCCAGTGCCTCGCCCTCGCGCTGGCCGTCGTGCTGACCGCCCGGCCGCCCCTGCTCCTCCTGGACGAGCCGACCCGCGGCCTGGACTACGCCGCGAAGGCCCGCCTGGTCACCGCGCTGCGCGAGCTCGCCGCCGACGGGCACGCGATCGTACTGGCCACGCACGACGTGGAACTGGCCGCGGAGATCGCCCACCGGGTGGTGCTGCTCGCCGAGGGGGAGGTGATCGCGGACGGCCCGACGGCGGAGATCGTGGTGTCGTCCCCCTCCTTCGCCCCGCAGGTCACCAAGATCCTCGCCCCCCAGCAGTGGCTGACCGTGTCCCAGGTCCAGGAGGCCCTGGGATGACCACGCCCGCGACCGAGCCCACGGCGCCGCGCACCCCCGCCCCCGCCGCCCCGGCATCTCCCCGTCCTCCCCGTCCCGGGCGCGTCCGTGCCGTCCGCCTCGGCCCCCGTTCCGTCGCCGCCCTCGCCCTCGTCACCGTCGTCGGTGTGATCGCCTTCGGCTGGCCCTTCCTCGCGCCGCCGGCCTCCCAGCTCAGCGCCCATGCCCAGGACGCCCCCTGGCTGTTCGCGGGGCTGCTGATCCTGCTCGTGGCGGTGGTCGCGGCGACGATCTCCGAGTCGGACCTCGGCCCGAAGGCGGTGGCGATGCTGGGCGTGCTCGCCGCCACCGGTGCCGCGCTGCGCCCGATCGGGGCCGGCACGGCCGGGATCGAGCCGATGTTCTTCCTGCTGGTGCTCAGCGGCCGCGTCCTGGGCCCCGGCTTCGGCTTCGCGCTGGGCTCGGTGACGATGTTCGCCTCCGCGCTGCTGACCGGCGGCGTCGGCCCCTGGCTGCCGTTCCAGATGCTCTCGATGGGCTGGTTCGCGATGGGCGCGGGCCTGCTGCCGGGACCGGTGCGGCTGCGCGGCCGGGCCGAACTGCTGCTCCTGGCCGGGTACGGCTTCCTCGCCTCGCTCGCCTATGGCACGGTCATGAACCTGGCAGGCTGGCCCTTCATGGGCGCCACCGCCTCGGGCATCTCCTTCCACCCGGGCGCCTCGGTCGCCGCCAACCTGGCCCGCTTCGTCGCCTACTGCCTGGCCACCTCCCTCGGCTGGGACCTGGGCCGCGCCCTGTGCACGGTGGTGCTGACCTTCGCGCTCGGCCCCGCGGTGCTGCGCGCGCTGCGCCGGGCCACCCGCCGGGCCGCGTTCGAGACGCCGGTCACCTTCGACGGTCCCGGTGCGTGAGGGGTCCCACCCACGCGGTGAGCGGGCCGGTGAGGCACCCCACATGACGCAGCTCACCTACGAACCGCGACCGTAGAGCGATTTGTCCGATACGTCCCACACCGCACCCTTGTCGACCTGCGGTTTGAGAGCTGTGCCACAGAACGGCCATTCCCACTCCATCCGGCCACAACTAGTAAAAGGGGTGATTGCGGGCGGATTTCCGGGCTGCTTATCTGGTCGGCGTCGCCAGGCACCGCGAGCCCCCCGAGGGTTCACGCCGGCAGTCCCCGTCCCCGACGCAAGAGGTGCTCCGTGTCCGTCTCCGTCATCCGCCGCATCGCTTCCCCGAAGAAGGCCCTCACCGCCGCCGCCGTGGCCGCCGCCACCGCCGGCATGGCGCTGTCCGCGGCACCCGCCCAGGCCGCCACCCCGGCCTCGGCCTCCTCGGCCCAGGCGATCGCGCACAAGATGATCCCGGACGCCAGGCAGTTCAACGCGTTCAGCCAGATCGTGCAGCGCGAGAGCGGCTGGAACCCGAGCGCCACCAACGCCTCCTCCGGCGCCTACGGCCTGGTCCAGGCGCTGCCGGGTTCGAAGATGGCGTCCGCCGGCGCCGACTGGAAGACCAACCCGGCCACCCAGATCAAGTGGGGCCTGGACTACATGAACTCCCGCTACGGCAGCCCCGCCAAGGCCTGGGCCTTCTGGCAGGCCAACCACTGGTACTGAGCCGGCACCGGTACCGAGCAGGACCGCCCGGTCCGTACCGCGGCCGAAGCACCGAAGAGCACCCCCGCCCCGCTCGGCGAGGGTGCTCTTCGCATGTCCGGGCATTGCCGATCGGCACGTGGTGAAGTGGTCCCCGCCCCTGCCCGTCCGGCGAACCGGAGGAACCGTGACGACACCACCGACGCCCCCGGCGCCGCCGCCCGACTGCGGACCGGGGGCGGCCCCCGCGCCGGACCCGGAGGCGCGCGGGCTGCGGCTGGTGCTGGTACTGATCACGCTGACCGTGGTGAGCGGTCTCATCGACGCCGTCAGTTATCTGGGCCTGGGCCGGGTGTTCACCGCGAACATGACCGGCAACGTGGTGGTGCTGGGCTTCGCGGCGGCCGGAGCGCCCGGGTTCTCGGTGCCGCGCACCGCGACCTCGCTGTCCTGCTTCCTCGTCGGCGCGGCGGTGGGCGGCCGGGTGGCGGCCCGGTTCGGGACCGGCGGGCCCCGGCGCCGCTGGGCACGGCTGACACTGGCGGGCGAGGCGGTCCTGGTCGGGCTGTCGGCGGTGGCCGCCTTCGCCTGGCCGGACCGCACCGGCACGGACTACGCCCTCATCGGCCTCACCGCCTTCGCGATGGGCGGCCGCAACGCGACGGTCCGCAAGCTCGGGGTCCCCGACCTGACGACCACGGTGCTGACGATGACCCTGACCGGCCTGGCCGCGGAATCCCGCCTCGGCGACGACACGGGGCACCGCTCCCCGCGCCGTACCGCCGCGGTGATCGCCATGGTCGCCGGCGCGTTCCTCGGCGCGTGGCTGGTGCTGCGCCACGGCCTGGCCATCCCCCTGCTGATCGCGGCCGTCGCCTCGGGGGTGCTCGCGGTGTCCGCCTCGGGCAGGGAGTGACCCGGGTCAGCCGGTGGTCACCCGGAGCCGCTTGATGCCGTTGATCCAGGCCGAGCGCAGTCGGCGCGGGGGGTCGACGAGCCGGAGGTCCGGCATGGCGTCGGCGATGGCGTGGAAGATGAGGTCGATCTCCAGGACGGCGAGGGACTTGCCGAGGCAGTAGTGGGGGCCGCCGCCGCCGAAGCCGAGATGCGGGTTGGGGTCACGGGTGATGTCGAAGGTCCCGGGGTCGGCGAAGACGGCCGGGTCGTGGTTGGCGGAGGCGTAGAAGAGGCCCACCCGGTCGCCCTTCCTGATGAGTCTCCCGCCGAGTTCGGTGTCCTGGGTGGCGGTGCGCTGGAAGGAGTTGACCGGGGTCGCCCAGCGCACGATCTCCTCGGCCGTGGTCACCGGGCGTTCCCGTTTGAAGAGGTCCCACTGCTCGGGATGAGTGAGGAAGGCGTGCATGCCGTGGGTGATGGCGTTGCGTGTCGTCTCGTTCCCGGCGACCGCCAGCACCAGCACGAAGAAGCCGAACTCGTCGGAGTTCAGGTTGCCCTCGTCCTCCGCCGCGACCAGCGTGGTGACGATGTCCCGGGCCGGGCAGCGCTTGCGTTCGGCGGCCATGTTCATCGCGTAGGAGATGATCTCGGCCGCGGACCGGGCGCCGGTCTCCTCGGTGACGGCGTACTCGGGGTCGTCGTAGGCGATCATCTTGTTCGACCAGTCGAAGATCCTCGCGCGGTCCTCCTGGGGCACACCGATCAGCTCGGCGATGGCCTGCAGCGGCAGTTCGCAGGCGACCTCGGTGACGAAGTCGAAGGGCCCCGGGCGGCTGCGGGCGGCGCCGACGATCGCCTCGGCGCGGGCGCGCAGCCGTGCCTCCAGGGCGCGGATCGAGCGTGGCGTGAAGCCGCGCTGCACGATCTGCCGTACCCGCGTATGTTCCGGGGGATCCATGTTGAGCAGGATCAGCCGCTGCGCGTCGATGGCGTCGCGCGAGATGTGCTCGTTGAAGCGGATGACGGCGGTGTTCAGGAAGGAGGAGAACAGCTCCGGGTGCGTGGAGACGTACTTGACGTCCGCGTGCCGGGTCACGGCCCAGTAGCCGGTGTCGGCGAATCCGGCGATGCCGTGCGGTTGCGGTACCCAGTGGACCGGCTCGGTGCGGCGCAGCTCGGCGAACTCCGGCAGGGGCACACGGTGGTGCAGCAGGTCGGGGTCGGTGAAGTCGAACCCGTCGGGCAGCGCGGGGCAGTGCATCGGCGGCTCCAGCCATCTGACGAACCATCAGCTGATGGCCTCGAACGTAATAACGGGTTCTAGAAGTTGCAAGGGTCGACGTCCGGCCATTTGGTGCGGAATTCGCGCAGATCACGACTCCGGCGACTGCACGCCCCTTGCGGTGACGGACGGCACGTCCCCAGACTGCACCACAGAACTAGTACGCGTTCTAGTTCTGGAGGAGAGCCCTCTCGGAGAGGACCCGCACGCATGGCCGCGGAACCCGTGATCGTCGAAGCCGTCCGAACCCCGATCGGCAAGCGCGGCGGCGCGCTCGCCAACCTGCACCCCGCCTATCTGCTGGGCGAGACCTACCGTGAGCTCCTCGGCCGCACCGGCATCCCCGCCGACGCGGTCGAGCAGGTCGTCGGCGGCACGGTGACCCACGCCGGCGAGCAGTCCATGAACCCCGCGCGCACCGCCTGGCTGACCGTGGGGCTGCCGTACGAGACCGCCGCGACGACCGTGGACTGCCAGTGCGGGTCCTCGCAGCAGGCGTCGCACATGGTGGCCAACATGGTCGCGGCGGGCGTCATCGACGTCGGCATCAGCTGCGGTGTCGAGGCGATGTCCCGGGTCCCGCTGGGCTCCGGCTCGAAGCACGGGCCCGGCAAGCCCTTCCCCGACGAGTGGAACGTCGACCTGCCCAACCAGTTCGAGGCGGCGGAGCGGATCGCGCGCCACCGGGGGCTGACCCGTGCGGACGTGGACGCGTTCGGGCTGCTGTCCCAGGAGCGGGCGGCGCTCGCCTGGGCGGAGGAGCGGTTCAAGCGGGAGACGTTCGCGGTGCAGGTGCCCACGACGGAGGAGGAGCAGTACGCCGGTCAGGGCATGTGGCGCCTGGTCGACCGGGACGAGGGGCTGCGGGACACGTCCATGGAGGCGCTGGCCCGGCTCAAACCCGTGATGCCCACGGCGGTGCACACGGCGGGCAACTCCTCGCAGATCTCGGACGGTTCGGCCGCGATCATGTGGGCGTCCAAGCGGATGGCCCGGGCGCTGAAGCTGAAGCCCCGGGCGCGGATCGTCGCGCAGGCGCTGGTGGGCGCCGACCCGCACTTCCACCTCGACGGGCCGATCGACGCGACGCGCACGGTGCTGGGCAAGGCGGGGATGTCGCTGAAGGACATCGACCTGGTGGAGATCAACGAGGCGTTCGCGTCGGTGGTGCTGAGCTGGGCCCGGGTCTTCGAGCAGGACCTGTCGAAGGTCAACGTCAACGGCGGCGCGATCGCGCTCGGCCACCCGGTCGGTTCCACGGGCGCCCGGCTGATCACCACGGCCCTGCACGAACTGGAGCGCACGGACAAGGAGTTCGCGCTGATCACGATGTGCGCGGGGGGCGGCCTGGCCACCGGCACGATCATCCAGCGCCTCTAGCGGACCGCCCCCGCCCGGCTATCGCGCCGGCACCGGTTCCATCAGCCCCGTCGCGTCGAGCGCCGGGGCCCGCGCCGCCCTCGGCCCCTGGAGCAGGTAAGACAGGGCGAAGCCGGCGGCGACCACCACGGCGCCGCCGATCGCGTCGAGGACCCAGTGGTTGGCGGTGGCGAGGATGGCGGAGACCGTGCACAGGGGGTGCAGGAGGCCGAGGGCCTTCATCCACCACCTGGGGGCGAGGACCGCGATGACGACACCGCACCACAGGGACCAGCCGAAGTGCAGGGACGGCATCGCCGCGTACTGGTTGGTGAGGGCCGTCATCGCGCCGTAGTCCGGGTGGGCGAGGTCCTGCACGCCGTGCACGGTGTCGATGAAGCCGAGGCCCGGCATCAGGCGCGGCGGGGCCAGCGGGAAGAGCCAGAAGCCGATCAGGGCGAGGAAGGTGGTGAAGCCGAGGGAGGTGCGGGCCCAGCGGTAGTCGACGGGGCGGCGCCAGTACAGGACGGCGAGGACCGTGAGCGGCAGCACGAAGTGGAAGGACTCGTAGTAGAAGTCGAAGAAGTCCCGCAGCCAGCCGATCCCCGCCACCGTGTGGTTGAGCCAGTGCTCGATGTCTATGTGCAGGAACCGCTCGATGCCGACCACGATCCGGCCGTGGTGCTCCGCGGCCGCCCGCCCCCGGTCGTCCCCGCTCGCGCCCGCGGCGAGCCGGACCTGCGCGTACGCGGCGTACACGACCCGGATCAGCAGCAGCTCCAGCAGGAGGTTGGGGCGGGTGAGGACGCGGCGCAGGAAGGGCAGCAGCGGGACGTGCCGGAAGCGGGCGGGGACCGCGGCGGCGTACTCGGTGGGAACGGGCTCCCGGTAGTACGGCGAGGTGCGCGACAGGAACGGTACGGCGACCGCGGCGGCCAGCGCCGCGACCAGCACCAGGTCGTCGCGCAGGGCGTACAGCGCCGGGGTGTTCGGCAGCATCATCTTCGCCGGCAGGGTCATCACCAGCACCACCGCGACCGGCCACACACTGCGGTCGGAGACCCGGCGGCCGACCCGGCCGACCACCGCGAGCAGCAGCCACAGCAGCTGGTGCTGCCAGGTGGTGGGCGAGACGGCGACGGCGGCGCAGCCGGTGATCGCCACGGCGAGCAGCAGCTGCCCGTCCTGCGCGTAGCGGACCGCGCGGCGCAGGGCGAGGACGGAGACGGCCGCGCCCAGCAGCAGGAACAGCGCGATCTCCAGCGGACCGGTGAGGCCGAGGCGGAGCAGGCCGCCGTGCAGGGACTGGTTGCCGAGGGCGTCGGCCTTGCCGCCCAGGCCCACGCCGGCCGTGTGCTGGAGCCAGTAGGTGACCGAGTCGTGCGGCAGCGCGGCCCAGGCGAGCGCGGTCAGCGCGACGAAGGTGCCGGCGCCGCTGAGGGCGGCCCGGCGGCGGCCGGTGAACCACAGCAGCGGCACGAACAGCAGCACGGTGGGCTGGAGCGCCGCGGCGAGGCCCAGGCACAGCCCGCTCGCCCGCTCCCCCCGTACGGTGAAGCAGCCGAGCAGGACCAGCAGCACCGGGATGATGCTGGTCTGGCCGAGCCAGAGCGCGTTGCGCACCGGCAGCGACAGCATGAGAAGGCTGATCGCGACCGGCGCGGCCAGCAGGGAGGTGCGCCGGCTCACCGGCTGGGGCAGCGCGCGGGCGGCGATCATGCCGAGCGCGGCCACCAGCAGCAGGCTGGCGAAGGTCCAGCTCCAGCCGAGCGCGGCCTCCGCGGCCCGGGTGAGCGGCTTGAGCACGAGCCCGGCGAAGGGCGTGCCGGTGAACTGCGTGGAGTCGTACAGGGACCCCTTGACGTGCAGCACGCCGTTCGGGCCGACCCATGTCTCCAGGTCGGTCAGGCGCTTGCCGCTCGGGGTGGTGAGGACTGCGGTCATCTGGCGGACCGCGAGGATCGCGGCCACCGCCCAGAGCGCGAGCCGCGCCGCGCGCAGCCGCCCTTCGGCGTCCGGCGCCCCGAAGCCGCCCCTCGCTCCCCCACCGTGTTCCACGTTCGCCACGCCTCGTCGGCCTCCCGCCCCGTTCTCGTCCCGGCCGTGTGTCGTTCACGCCGGGTCACGTCTGCGCAACCCTACGAGGCTCGCAGACCCCCCGGAAGGGGACGCGGGCGGCCCCGGGTTCACCTGGCGCCCGCTCTCCTTTTGTCCGAGCGACGATAGTGCGCGGGGGTTCCGGTTGCCGCGCCGGGGCGCGAGAAGCATCACAGCGAAGGCCCGGATCGAGCGGGCGCGAGCGGGCAGAGTTACCTGCTGACACGTCGTTTAGCTGCGCTATGCGCGCATCCGGGCACGTCCCGTAAGGGTGCAATTCGTGCCTATGGTCGATTTTCGGCCCTTCGTACGTCAGGCGTTTCCCACGCCGTCGTCGGGGCCGCGTCTCTGTCCCCGACGAAAGGCAGGCGAGCCCCGTTTTGGCGACCGTCACAGCCGTCACCCCCCAGCTGAAGGCCCGCGGGGCCGCTCCCTCCGCGGCCCGCGACGTCACCGTCACCGACCCCGCGCTCGTCAAGCGCGCCGTGAAGGCGGCCGCGCTCGGCAACGCCATGGAATGGTTCGACTTCGGTGTCTACAGCTACATCGCGGTCACGCTCGGCAAGGTCTTCTTCCCGTCCGGCAACCCGACGGCCCAGCTGCTGTCGACGTTCGGCGCCTTCGCGGCGGCGTTCCTGGTGCGCCCGCTCGGCGGCATGGTCTTCGGCCCGCTCGGCGACCGGGTGGGCCGGCAGAAGGTCCTCGCGCTGACCATGATCATGATGGCGGCGGGCACGTTCGCGATCGGTCTGATCCCCTCCTACGCCTCGATCGGCGTCGGCGCGCCGCTGCTGCTGCTCGCGGCGCGGCTGGTGCAGGGCTTCTCCACCGGTGGCGAGTACGCGGGCGCCTCGACCTTCATCGCCGAGTACGCCCCCGACAAGAAGCGCGGCTTCTTCGGCAGCTGGCTGGAGTTCGGCACGCTCGCCGGGTACATCGGCGGCGCGGGCCTGGTGACCCTGATGACGGCTCTGCTGTCCTCCGCGGACCTGCTCTCCTGGGGCTGGCGCGTCCCGTTCCTGATCGCCGGCCCGATGGGCGTCATCGGCCTGTACCTGCGGATGCGGCTGGAGGAGACCCCGGCGTTCGCGGCGGAGGTCGAGAAGGCCGAGGCGTCGCGCCCGAAGGTGCCGCTGCGGGAGATGGTGGCGGGCCAGTGGAAGGCGCTGCTGCTGTGCATGGGCCTGGTGCTGATCTTCAACGTCACCGACTACATGCTGCTGTCGTACATGCCGAGCTACCTCACCAGTGAGCTGAAGTACGACGAGACGCACGGCCTGCTCGTCGTGCTCGGCGTGATGGCTCTGATGATGATCGTCCAGCCGTTCGCCGGTGCGCTGACCGACCGGATCGGCCGCCGCCCGGTGATCGCGGCGGGTTGTGCGGGCTTCCTGTTCCTCTCCGTCCCCGCGCTGCTGCTGATCCGCCAGGGCAGCCTGCTCGCGGTGGCCCTGGGCATGGGCGCCCTCGGTCTGCTGCTGGTCTGCTTCACGGCGGCCATGCCGGCCGCGCTGCCCGCGCTCTTCCCGACGCGGGTGCGGTACGGGTCGCTGTCCATCGGGTTCAACGTGTCCGTGTCGCTGTTCGGCGGGACGACGCCGCTGGTGGTGACGGCGCTGATCGGTGCGACCGGGAACATGATGATGCCCGCGTACTACATGATGGGCGCGGCGGTGATCGGCGGGTTCGCCGTGTGGCGGATGTCGGAGTCGGCGGGGCGGCCCCTGCCGGGTTCCGCCCCGGCGGTAGAGGGCCGGTGAGCACCGCGGGGGGCGCGGGCCGTACGCCGGGCGCGGGCCCGTAGCGGCTGATCACGCGGTTCCCCGCGCCCCGGGACGCGGTGGCGGCGGGGGCGCGCCCCCGCCGCCGGCCGGCACCGGAACCGCGCCCCCGCTCTCCTCGTCCCTACCGGTCGTAACCGCAAGACGGGGGACGGACCATGCGCAAGATCCGAGCCGCACGAACACTCTCGGTCGTACTCATGCTCCTCGGCATCCAGCTCAGCCGGCTGATCTCACCCGCCTGGGCCTGCGGCTGCGGCGCCATGGTGGTGGACCCGGCCCAGCGGATCGCCGTCGCACAGGAGCAGTCCGTCCTGCGCTGGGACGGCCGCCAGGAACAGATCGTCATGCGCCTGACCGTCACCGGCGACGCTCGGACCGCCGCCTGGATCATGCCCGTCCCGCACCGCGCCACCGTCCGCCTCGGGGACCCCGCCGTCTTCGACCAGCTGGCGCGGGCCGTCGCGCCGGTGCACCGCACCCGGCACCACTTCTGGCCGCGGGACGGCGACTGGCCCTTCGACGGCCACGCGGACGGCGCCGCGGCCGCCCCGGCGCCCGGCGCCGCCGTGGGTGTCGTCGGACGCCAGCGCCTCGGCCCGTTCGACGTGGCCCGGCTGACCGCCACCGACCCGGCCGCCCTGGACACCTGGCTGCGGGCGAACGGCTTCGCGCTCCCCGCCCGGCTGAGGACGGCCCTGGAGCCGTACGTGGCCGAGCACTGGGAGTACGTCGCCGTCCGCCTCGCCCCCGGCACCGCGGGCACCGCCCTGCACGGCGCCCTCGACCCGCTGCACCTCACCTTCGCCGCCGACCGCGCCGTCTACCCCATGCGCCTGTCCCGGCTGGCCGCCACCCCCCAGTCGCTCGGCCTGTACGTCCTCGCCGCGCACCGCATGGAGCCGGCCACGGCGATCGGCGGACCGCCGCCGAGCACCGTCTACGCCGGCCGCCTCGCCTCCCCCGGCGGCGCCCTCGGCGCCCTCGCCCACGGCACGCCGTACCTGACCGCGCTCACCCAGCGGTTCCCGCAGCCCGCCCGCATCTCGGGCGACCACGAACTGCGCCGGGCCGCCACCGACGCCCCCGTCCAGCAGGTGATCCACGACGACGAGCTGGACCGTGTCGGCGGGGTCCCGGCCTGGCTGCTGACGACCGGCGGCCTCGCCGTGCTCCTCGCGGCCGCGCTCGCCGCCGTCGCCGTACGACGCGCACGGCGGCCCGTGCTGCCCCCGCCGCCCGTCGCCCCGCCCCCGCCCCTGGCCTGAGTCCGGCGATCGAGCCGCCCAGGCCGATTCTCTCCCCCTCGCCACCGCCCAACTGAGATGATCGAAAGACGGCAGCAGGCCGCGGCCTCGGCAGGCACTCGGGAAAGGCAGCAGGCACATGAGCGGGCAGCAGCTCTGGGACGACGTCGACGATTACTTCATCAGCAACCTCTCGCCCGACGACGAGGCGCTGCGCGCGGCCCTGCGGGAGAACGACGCCGCCGGGCTGCCGCCCATCGGGGTCACGGCGGCCCAGGGCAAGCTGCTCCAGCTGCTCGCCCAGGTACAGGGCGCGCGGAACATCCTGGAGATCGGCACGCTCGGCGGCTACAGCACGATCTGGATGGCCCGCGCCCTGCCCGAGGACGGCAGGCTGGTCACCCTGGAGTACAGCGCCCGGCACGCCGAGGTGGCCACCCGCAACATCGCGCGCGCGGGCCTGGACCGGATCGCCCAGGTGCGGGTGGGCCCGGCCCTGGAGTCGCTGCCGAAGCTGGCCGACGAGAACCCGGCCCCCTTCGACCTGGTCTTCATCGACGCGGACAAGGCCAACAACGCCCACTACGTGGAGTGGGCGCTGCGCCTGACCCGCGCGGGCAGTCTGATCGTGCTCGACAACGTGGTGCGCGGCGGCCGCGTGGTCGACCCGGACGCCACCGATCCGGACGTGGTCGGCACCCGTACCGCGATCGAGCTGATCTCCTCCCACCCGAGGCTCAGCGGGACGGCGATCCAGACGGTCGGCACCAAGGGGTACGACGGCTTCGCGCTCGCCCGCGTGCTGGGCTAGGGCCGCTCTCCCGGAAGAGCGGCCCTGGGGTCCTCAGACCTCTTGGTAGAAGCCGACGTTGACGCTGCGCGGCCCGCCGCGGTCCTGGACGACTATCTCGCCGGAGCCCCCGCGCGGCAGCGGCACGGTGGCGCCGTAGACCAGCGGCCGGGTGCTCCCTCCGGTGGTCAGCCGCACCTCGGACGCCGGGTCGGGCTGGGAGCCGCGCAACCAGGTCAGCTGCCAGGTGCCGTCGGCTCCGCAGCGGAACTCCAGGTGGACACGGGAGACGAACAGCCAGTCCTCGGGGATGACCAGCCGGCAGCCGGCGGCGTCCCGGCCGACCCGCAGCACGGCGCCCGGCTCGCTGGGCGCCTCCGCCATCGTCATGCCGGCCGTGGTCCCCGCGTCGGCCGCGGAGACCGTGGCCATGGTGAGTTCGAGCACCTGCGTTCCCCCCTGAAACGTCGTTGCGCGACGGGCCGTTGCCCCGCGCGCCGCCGCCGCATGATAGAACGCGGGGCCGGGCGCCGTCCGGCACAACGGGGTCGTCACCGAGCGAAAGCCGCCCGGTGTGCCGTTCGGGAGCCGGGCCGGCAAGCGCGGGTGGTGGGGCCGGGCCCCGCGGCGCCCCGCTCGGGTGATCACGACGCCGGGTCCCGGACCGTGTCGTCGCCACCGGCACCGCCACCGCACGGGACGAGGGCCCGAACCGCCTCCAGGCAGGCCGCGACCGGGGGTTCACGGGTCGCTCCGCGCCGTACGGCGACCTCGACGCTGCGGGCGAGCGAGGGGTCGGCCAGCGGCCGCGCGACGAGCCCGGACGGGAGCCGGGCCGCCGCCATGCGGGGCAGGACGACGGGGAGGCCGCCGCTCTCGGCCAGGGCGATCATGGCCGTGAAGTCGGTGCAGGTGTGCCGTACCCGGGGGGTGAACCCCGCGGACCGGCAGGCTTGCAGGACGGCTGCCCCGCACGCGGTGTGCGCGGGAGCGGTGATCCACTCACCGTCCGCGAGCGCCCGCAGCCCGACGGGGGAATCCTCCGCCCGGACCGCCGGGTGATCGGCGCGCAGTACGGCGACCAGCGGGTCGACGCCCAGGACCAGGGACTCGACACCGGCGGGCGTGGGGTCGGCCAGGTTGGTGTAGCGGTAGGTCAGCGCGAGGTCGACGCGTCGCTGGAGCAGCAGGCGCGCCGCCGGCTCGGGCTCGGCCTCGGTGATGTGCAGGCGCAGGCCCGGATGGCTGTCGTCCAGGGCCCGGCCGAGCGGAGCGGCCAGCGGGACGAGAGCGCTGGGAAAACAGGCGAGGTGGAGCGGCCCGGCCGGTTCCGCGGCCTCGTCGCGCAGATGGCTCCGTGCCTGTTCCAGGGCGTCCAGCACGCGCTCGGTGTCCTCGGCCAGCCGGCGCCCGGCCGCCGTGAGGTGGATGGAGCGCCCCGTGCGTTCCAGCAGGTGGGTCCGGGTCTCCTCCTCCAGGAGCCGGAGCTGCTGCGAGACGGCGGAGGGGGTGACACGGTGCAGTTCGGCCACGGCGGTCACGGTGCCGTGGGCGGCCAGATCGCGCAGGAGGACGAGTCGTCGGACGTCGAGCATCAGCTGAGCTTAAGCGATGGGTGTAGACGATGTAGCTGGACAGAGGGTACCGCGGGCGGCGACGCTGAGCGTCCCCCCGTTCCGCAGCACCAGGAGTTCCCGCATGCGCGCCACCGTGATCCACGGCCCGAACGACATCCGGATCGAGGAGGTACCGGATCCCCGGATCCAGCACCCCTTCGACGCGGTGGTGCGGGTGGTGAGCGCGTGCATCTGCGGCAGCGACCTGTGGGCCTACCGCGGAGTGGCCTCGCGCGTGCCGGGGCAGCGCATAGGGCACGAGTTCCTCGGCGTCGTCGAGGAGACCGGTTCCGAGGTCACCGGCTTCGCACCCGGCGATTTCGTGGTCGCGCCCTTCGTCTGGTCCGACGGCACGTGCGACTACTGCCGGGAGGGTCTGCAGACCTCCTGCCCGCACGGCGGGTTCTGGGGTGAGGTCGGCTCCGACGGCGGCCAGGGCGAGGCCGTCCGGGTGCCGTACGCCGACGGGACCCTGGTCCCGCTGCCCCGGGAAGCCGCCACCGACGACACGCTCGTCCCCGGCCTGCTGGCCCTGTCCGACGTGATGAGCACCGGACACCACGCCGCCGTCTCGGCGCGGGTCCGGCCCGGCGCCACCGTCGCGGTCGTCGGCGACGGCGCCGTCGGCCTGTGCGGTGTGCTCGCGGCCCGCCGGCTCGGTGCCGACCGGATCATCACGCTCGGCCGCCACCGGACCCGCACGGACATCGCCCGCTCGTTCGGTGCCACCGACGTCGTCGCGGAACGGGGCGAGGCCGCGGTCGAGGCGATCCGTGAACTCACCGGGGGCCAGGGCGCCCACGCCGTGCTGGAAGCCGTCGGCACCGAGGAGTCGATGCGCACCGCCGTCTCCATCACCCGCGACGGCGGCGCGGTGGGCTACGTCGGCGTGCCCCACGGCGGCAGCGCGGGCGTGGACATCAGCCAGATGTTCAACCGGAACATCACGCTGGCGGGCGGCGTCGCCCCGGCCCGCGCCTACATACCCGAGCTGCTCACCGACGTACTGACGGGCGTCATCGACCCCTCCCCGGTGTTCGACCGGACCGTCGGCCTCGACGGCGTACCGGACGGCTACCGCGCCATGGACGACCGGTCGGCGCTGAAAGTCCGCATCGCCTTCTGATCCGGGAAGCACCCGCGAGACGTCCGTACGGACCGCCGTCGTCGGCGGGCACGTCCGCCCCGGTCCGGTCCGGGGCGGACGCTGTGCTCTGCGCCGGCGGCGCCGCCCACGGGCCTACGGGCCGTACGGGCCTGACCGGGCGGGGCCCGAACGAGAGGCCCTAGCCGTGCAGCAGACGTTCCGCCAGGTCGCGGTAGTCCCGCATGGCCAGTCGCAGCTGCTCGGTGTCGGTCTGGTTCGCCGCGCCCCGCTCCTCGTCGTCCTCCCAGGCCATCCGCAGGCTGCGCCGGCGCCGGGTCACGGCCTCGCCGAACCGTGCGGCGATCTCCTCGAGTGCCCGGTCGGCCTCCTCCACGGCCGCCCTGGGCCGGTCCACGAACCCGGCCGCCACCTGCCGCATCCGCTCCTCCCACCGCTCGCTCTCCTCGTGCGGCAGCAGCGGGGCGCCGGCTCGCGCGGACGCGCCCGCGGCCCCGGTGCCGGCCGTCGTCGGCCAGGCGTCCGGCGCGGTGCCCTCCGTGGTGCGCGCCTCGCGTCCGCTGAGGTCCTCGGGCGAGGGCGCGCCGAGCCCGTTCTCCGGCATCCGCGCCATGTCCGGGGCGGACTCGGACATCCCGCGGACGGACTCTCCCCGACCGGTCACGACCCGGTCGCCCCCGGCCGCGTCCGGGTCGCTTCGGCCCATGTCCGGCTCACGCCCGGCCGGACCCGGCTCACGCCCGGCCGGACCCGGCTCACGCCCGGCCGGACCCGGGTCGCGTCCCGTCGCGCCCATTCCCTCGGTGCCGGGCCGCAGCCCCTCCGTACCGTGTTCTTCGCGTTGCTCGGTCTCCGGTGCCCATTCCTCGTCCGGTGGGCGGGCATAGCGGCTGCTGGAGTACCGCTCGTCGCCCGGTCCGTTTCCCCTGTCCGGCATGTTCTTCGTCCCTTCTTCGCTGGATAGGCCCCGGTCAGGCAGCGCGGTGCCGACCGGACTCCGCCGCGTCGCCGCCGGCGCCGGTCAGGTCGTCGAACAGCTCGTGCGCCCCGACCAGGGCCGACCGCATCTCCTCGGTCCCGGCACCCGTGGCTGCACCGGCACCGGCGGCCCCTGCCATCCGGTGGATCCGGCGGTAGCCGTCGACGTGGTCGGCGTGGTGCACGGACAGCGCGGCCAGCTGCTCGTCGTACCGTCCGCCGTCGGGGTAGCCGCGTACGGCGGCGATCTCCCCGAGCAGCTGGTCGGCCTCGGCCACCGCCTGCCGCGGGGACTCCACGAAATGTTCCTGGACGCTCGTCCAGCGGGCCGTGTACCGGTCCCGCTCCTCACGGGCGAGGGGCCGCTCACGCAGATCGCCGTGGCGTTCGACGCGCTCGTTCAGCTCGCGCTCGGCGGCCTGGGTGTCCCCGTCGTGGGCGGCCACGGCCCGCTCGTACTCGGGACCGAACCGCCGCTTCAGACCGGGGCCGGCGTCGCCGCGGCGGCCGATCAGCACCGTCACCAGCGCGGCGACGACCAAGAGCGCCACGATCACGACCAACAATATGATCAAGCCTGTGGACATGGCTGCCTTCCGCTCGGATCGCGGACCGGCCCGGCGGACCGGTCCCCTCTGACGTGTCACCCGGAAGGCCGCCCACAAACGGCACAAGGCACACCGCGAGGCGGCCGGGCCCGGAAAACCGCTCGGCGCGTCCGGGCCGGCGCCCCAGAATGGCCCGTATGACGATGTGGACGATCACGCCGGAGGCGCCCGGCTCCCCGGCCGCCGAGGCGCTGTGGCGGGCGTACTACACCGAGGTCAGCGACCGCTGGTACCTGCTGCACGAGGGCCACCGCACCGATCCGGCGGAGCTGGAGCGGGAGATGGCGGCCGACACGGGCGCCGGACTCGCCCCGCCGAACGGGCGGTTGCTGGTGGGGCGGTACGAGGGGACACCGGCCGGCAGCGCGGGCGTACGGCTCCTCGATCCCGAAACCGCCGAACTGACCCGGGTGTTCGTGGCGGAGGGCCTGCGCGGCACGGGCGGGGCGGCACTCCTGGTGGCCGCCGCCGAGGACGCCGCCCGCGCGCTCGGCGCCCGCCGGCTCGTCCTCGACACCCGCGGCGACCTGGTAGAGGCCCGCGCGCTGTACGCCCGCCTCGGCTACACCGAGACCGGCCCCCACAACGTGCACCAGTACGCCGAGCACTGGTTCCGCAAGGAGCTGGCGCCGGTCAACTGAGCCTGGTCCGCGGCGCGGCGCGCGGCTGCCCGGGAACGTCGTGCGGGCGTTCGCGTTCGGCGCCGCACAGCTCCGTGGACAGCTCCCTGAGGAGTCTCCCCAGGTCGGTGGCGGAGCGGCCGGGCTGCCACCAGTCGCCGAGCAGTTCGGCCAGCGACTCCTCGCGGGCCACGGCGAGCCGCTCGGCGGCCTCGCGCCCGGTCTCGGTCAAGTACAGCTCCAGGCCCTCGCGTTCGGCCAGCCGCCGTTCCTCGACCTGGCGGGCGGCGGCCATGACGACCTCCAGCGGGACGGGGCTGCGCTCGGCGAGCACGCCCGGTTCCACGGAGCCGTTGCGGCGGACGCGCAGCAGCAGCCAACTGGCCGCGGGCAGCAGGTCGTACCCGGCCCGCTCGGTGATGTCCCGGTAGATCTCGTGCCGCCCCTCCCGGGTGCCGAGCACCGACAGGGCGCGGCACACCTCGTCGTACGAGGAGCGTTCGACCGGGTTGGGCGCGAGGGTCTCGGAGACGTCCGGCGCGGTGACCGAGCCGCGCAGCGGTTCCTCCTTCAGCAGCCAGGCCAGCAGGAAGCCGAGGAAGGCGACGGGGGCGGCGTACAGGAAGACGTCGGTGATGGACGACGCGTAGGCGTGCAGGGCGGCGGGGCGCAGGGCGGGCGGCAGGCCCGCGATGCCGCGCGGATCGGACTTGAGGGTGTCCGCGTCGATCCCGGGCGGCAGCCGGACGCCCGCGAAGGCGGCGGTGAGCCTGTCGGCGAGGCGGCTCGCGAAGACGGTGCCGAAGACGGCGACGCCGAAGGAGGCGCCGATGGAGCGGAAGAAGGTGGCCCCGGAGGTGGCGACGCCCAGATCCTCGTACGAGACGGCGTTCTGCACGATCAGCACCAGGACCTGCATGACCAGGCCGAGGCCGAGGCCGAAGACGAAGAAGTAGGTGCTCATCTCGGCGGTGGAGCTGGTCTCGTCCAGGCGGTGCAGCAGGAGCAGGCCGATGGCGGTGACGGCGGTGCCGGCGACCGGGAAGACCTTCCAGCGGCCGGTACGGCTGACGATCTGCCCGGAGACGGTGGAGGACAGCAACAGCCCGAAGACCATCGGCAGCATGTAGACGCCGGACATGGTCGGGGAGACGCCGTGCACGACCTGGAGGAAGGTCGGCAGATAGGTCATCGCGCCGAACATGGCGAAGCCGACGATGAAGCTGATGACGGCGGCGAGGGTGAAGGTGCGGATGCGGAACAGCCCCAGCGGGAGGACGGGCTCGGCGGCCCGGCCCTCCACGGCCACGAACGCGACCGCGAGCAGCACGCCGGCCACCGCGAGCGAGATGATCTGCGGGGAGCTCCAGGCCCAGGTGGTGCCGCCGAGGGAGGCCACCAGGACCAGGCAGGTGGCGACGCAGGCGATCAGGAAGGTGCCGGGGTAGTCGATGACGTGGCGGGCGCCGCGGGCCGGTATGCGCAGGGCGGCGGCGATCACGGCGAGTGCCACGATGCCGATGGGCAGGTTGACGTAGAACACCCAGCGCCAGCTCAGGTGCTCGGTGAACAGCCCGCCCAGCAGCGGTCCGAGCACACTGGTCGCGCCGAACACGGCGCCGAACAGGCCCTGGTAGCGGCCCCGGTCGCGGGGCGGCACGATGTCGCCGACGATCGCCATCGACAGCACCATCAGTCCGCCGCCGCCCAGGCCCTGCAGCGCCCGGAAGCCGATCAGCTGGGGCATGTCCCGCGCCATGCCGCACAGCGCCGAACCGACCAGGAAGATCACGATGGCGGTCTGGAACAGCTTCTTGCGCCCGTACTGGTCGCCGAGTTTGCCCCACAGCGGGGTCGCGGCGGTCGAGGCCAGCAGATAGGCGGTGACCACCCAGGACAGGTGCTCCAGGCCGCCGAGGTCGCTGACGATGGTGGGCAGCGCGGTCGACACGATGGTCTGGTCGAGCGCGGCGAGCAGCAGCCCGAGGAGCAGCGCCCCGATCGAGACCAACACGCCGCGCGCCACGTGTTCCTCCCCGCTCACGTCCTTCGCCGCACCGTGCGTGTCCAGGGTCATGGAGGCCTCCCGGGGCTGGGGGCTGGGATGCGCTCCTTCCATCCTGGGCGGTGTCACCGCTCACGGCCTGTCGAGTCCTGCGGATGTGGAGGCGGTGGGCATACCCTGTGTGGCTTCGGGGGTTCAGGGGAGGGGACGAACGTGACCGGGGAGAAGGGGACGGCCTGCCCGGAGTGCGGCACACCGAGGGACGCGGCGGGTGCCCCGTCCTGCGACTGCGCCGAGCGCACGGCGCGGGCACTGCGCCGTGCGCGTGCGGCACAGGCGGCAGCGGCGGAGGACTTCGACCCGCTGCGGATACGGCCCTACGTGGACGTGGGGTCCGGGGACGGCGAGGACGCCCCGCACGTCGGGGCAACCCGGCCGCCGGGCCCGGTGGCCGGGTCCGGCGCCCGGCTCCTCGGACCGGCGGCCGGCGAGCCCGACCCCTCCGGGGTACCGGAGCCATCCGTCGCCGCGATGCCCGAGGGGCCGGGCCGGCGCGGCCGGTCGCGCCGTACCGCGCTGATCACCGCGGCGGGCGCGGGCGTGGCGGCCGTCGCGGCAGCCGGGCTCGCGCTGTTCTCGTACCACGCGCCCACCCGGGACGGCGCGGTCCCGGAGATCAGGGAGAGCGTCCCGGACGTGCCGCCACCGGCGGCCAGGACCCCCTCGGCGCACGGCACCTCCGCCCCGTCACGCTCGACGGTGCGTTCGGTCCCCCCGCCCGTGCCGAGGCCTTCGCCCACCCCGACGCGGTCACGCACGCCGTCGCCGGCACCGGCCCCGAGCCGGGCGCCGTCCCGGACGCCCTCCCCGACCGCCTCCGCGTCGGGCACCCCGGCGGGCGCGGCGGTCCTGGAGCGCGGGGACTCCGGCCCGCAGGTCGTCGAACTGGAGTACCGGCTGTGGGAGTTGAACCTGTACGAGGGTGACGTGAACGGCCTCTACACGTACCCCGTGGAGAACGCCGTCAGCACGTACCAGCTGGCCCGGGGCATCCAGGGCGATCCCCTGGGGGTGTACGGGCCGCGGACCCGGGCGAGCCTGGAGTCGGAGACGTCGCAGCCGTAGGCAGCCGCGGGACGGCGCCGGCCGCCGGCGGGTGACCGGCGCGCCCGCGGGACGGTCAGCCGATGTGCAGCCGGATGCCGCCCCCGGGCACGGCTTCCACCCGCACACACGTCAGATCCGGCACCACCACGTCGGGACCGTGCGCGGCCGCTCGCGGGCCCACTCCCACCACGGCCATCCCCGCGGCCCGGCCCGCGGCGATCCCCGCGCCGGAGTCCTCGAAGACGACGCACTCGGCGGGGGCGACGCCCAGTTCGGCGGCGCCCTTGAGGAAGCCCTCGGGGTCCGGCTTGCTCGCGCCGACCGACTCGGCGGTGACCCGGACGTCGGGCAGCGGGAGCCCCGCCGCGTTCATCCGGGCGGTGGACAGGCCGACGTCCGCCGAGGTCACCAGGGCGTGCGGCAGATCGCGCAGCGCGGCGAGGAAGACCGAGGCCCCGGCGATCTCGACCACGCCGTCCATGTCGGCGGTCTCCTCGGCGAGCATGCGCGCGTTCTCGGCGAGGTTCCGCTCCACGGGCCGCTGGGGCAGCAGCGCGGCCATCGTGGCGTGTCCCTGGCGGCCGTGGACGACCTTCATCACGGTGTCGCCGTCCAGCCCGTGCCGTCCCGCCCAGCGCCGCCAGACGCGTTCGACCACGGCATCCGAGTTGACGAGGGTGCCGTCCATGTCGAGCAGCAGGGCGCCGGCGTCGAGGACGGTGGGGGCGGGCGTGGGGGTGGCCGTCATCGGCAGTCGCTCCAGGAAAGAGAGGTCCCGCACGGACGCGGCGGGGAGGGACAAGGCGGCCCCGCCCGCCGGTCAGGGAAAACGGGCGGGAGCCACTTTGTTTTTCTACGGTACAAAACCCGGCGGCATTCCCGCCACCACCCCCGCGACGGTTCACCCGGCGTTCAGCTCAGCCCGCGACCGCCTCGTACAGGCTCCAGGCGCCGAGGCCCAGCATCAGCAGCGCCGCGATCTGTGTGATCAGCCGCAGCGGAACCTTCTTCATCAGGGCCTTTCCGCCCACGATGCCGAGCCCGGCGACGGCCCACAGACCGAGCACCGCGCCGAGACCGACGGAGACCGGGTCGTCGTAGCGGGCGGCGAGGTTGGCGGTCATGATCTGGGTGAGATCGCCGAACTCGGCGACCAGGATGAGCATGAAGCCCGTACCGGCGACCTTCCAGAAGGACTGGTCGGCGGGCTTCTTGATCTCCTCCTCCTCCCCGCCCTTGGCGAACAGCAGCATCGCGGCGCCGCCGAGGAAGAGCAGACCGGTGACGGCGTGCACGAGCCGCTGGGGCAGCAGGGTGAGCACGCTGCCCGCGGCCACCGCGAGCACCACATGCACCAGGAAGGCCGCGGCCACGCCCGCGAAGACGTAACCGGCGCGGTAACGGGTGCCGAGGACGAGACCGGCGAGCGCGGTCTTGTCCGGCAGTTCGGCGAGGAAGACGACGCCGAAGACGAGCGCCGTCACGGTGATGCTGATCAAGGGTCCTCAATCGGTCGGGGCCACCCCACCGAGAGCGCGGCACCTCCTGCGACGACACCTCGGCACGGCAGCACACTCGGCGCCCGCACCTGGCCGGGCGGGCGTGCACTGCTTGCCGAAGGTCTCGCTGGGCGGTACCGAGGGTCCGCCTCCGGGCGCCGGCTCAGACTCGCTGAGCAGTATGTCGACGGTCCGGCGAAGAGCTACTCCCCTTCTGCGCCCCCCATGGTACGGGACGGTGGAGCCCGCCCCCGAAACCTTGATTTGACATGCACATGTCACTAACTTCTTCCCGAGCGCTCACCCACAGGCAACGCCACATCGCGAGCATTCCCTGACTCGTGGTCCAGAACCCCACCCCCACAAGGAAGTTCAGCAATGCCCGAGCTCTACGCGCGTCAACGTCCGAGCGCACCCGCCGACCCCACCGGCCCGGTCGCCACCGCCGCGCTCTTCGACTCCCCCACCGCCTCCGCGACTCCGCCGACGCCGATCGCCGCCCCCGCCACCGCCCGCAACGCCACCACCACCGCCCGCACCGCCACCAGCGGCAGCCGGTACTCGCCGTACGGCGGCGCGGCCCGGACCTCCGCCTCCGACGCGGACATCGACCACCTCACATCCGCGGCCGCGACGAGCGAGATCGACTGAGTCCTCGTCTCAGACCGTCGGCGGCATGCCGCTCACAAGCGCGAGCGCGTGGACCCGACGACCTGACGGCCACACCACCGCCTCGTCATGACACGGACACCCCGCGGTCATCCAATGTCATGTCCACGTCCTTTCTGGAAAGGAAACCCCATGCGCTCCATCACCCGAACGCCGGCTGCCGCCGCTGCCGCTCTCTCCCTCGCGATCAGCGGCCTCGTCCTCGGTGTCAGCGCCGGCACCGCGCAGGCCAGCACCTGCTCCCGGGCCTACCTGCCGCTGCCTGACTCGTACTGCACCCCTGGCGCCTACAACCCGGACGTGACGCAGTCGACCATAGGCTCGACCATATGCGTCTCCGGATGGACCAGCACCGTTCGCCCGTCCACCAGCTACACCAACGCCCTCAAGGCCCAGGGCATCATCGATTACGGCTACTCGGACACCAACATGTCCGACTACGAGGAAGACCACCTCGTACCCCTGGAGCTCGGAGGTTCCCCGAAGGACCCGACGAACCTCTGGCCCGAGCCGCACTACGGCAGCCCGACGGCCTACACCAAGGACGGCGTCGAGACCAGGCTCAAGAACGCCGTGTGCGACGGCAGGATCACCTTGTCGGCCGCACGCTCCGCCATCAGGACCAACTGGACCACCGCACTGCAGGTCACCGGAATCGGCTGAACCGACGACACCGGCGGGTGACACCCGCTGCCGGATGTCACCCGCCGGTCCACGCCCCGGACCAGAACCTGCCCCGGCAGGCGTTCGAGGCGCCCGCCGCCCTACTCGTACTCGGCGGGCTTGCGACGCGGAGCCAGATCCTCGCCCCGGGCGACCTCCAGCGCTGTGCGCGGGCGCGCGAAGTACTGCTACGACCCGTCCGTCGACCCGGCGGGGAAGACCGCGCCGCAGAACGACCTGCCGGGCCGCTGACACGGGCCCCGCGCGCGAGGAGCCCGGCCGGATCGACTCCGGCCGGGCTCCTCGCCGTCACGGCGGACACGGCTGCCGCGACGCGGCCGCGTGGCCTCAGGCGGCGGGCTGCCTGCGCATCAGGAACCCCGCCGCCGCGCCCGCCCCGAACAGCGCCGCCAGGGACACCCCGGTCGCCAGCCAGGTGGCGCCGAGCCAGCGGGCGCCGAAGTAGCCGAGGGTGACGCTGTAGGCGGCCCAGGACAGACCGGCGAGAGCGGACCAGGGCAGGAAGTCGCGGGCCCTGCGGTGCGCGGCACCGGCACAGAAGGAGACGACCGAGCGGCCGGCGGGCGCGAAGCGGGCGAGTATGACGAGCGCGCCGCCGCCCCGGGCGAGGGCGCCGCCGAGGCGTTCCTGCGCGGTGGTCAGCCGCCGGGAACGGGCTATCGCACGGTCCAGCCGCTCCCCGCCCCGCCAGGCCAGCCGGTAGGCCACCAGGTCACCGAGGACCGAGGCCGCCGCGGCCAGCAGGATCAGGGCCAGCAGGTCCGGCACCCCGTGCGGGACCCGGCCGGTCGCGGCGGTCGCCGCGCCGGAGCCCGCGGCCGCCGCCGTCCCCGCCGCGATGACGAGCACACCGCTCGGCAGCACCGGCAGGAACACGTCGAGCAGCACGGACAGGGACACCACGGCATAGATCCAGGGTCCGGCCGCCAGCGACCCCACACTCTCGAACACGTCTTCTCCTGTTACTTCCCCCGATGACAGCCGTACAGCGTACGCCGAGGGTGTGACAGGAGGTGCGCGGGGGGCTACGGAACCGGCCGAACGGCACGGCGCCCTTCCCCGGCCCGGCCGGGGAAGGGCGCCGCGGGAAGGGCGGGAGAGTCCCGTCAGGCGGCTATCGGAGCCTGCCCGGGAACGCGCTCGCCGCGCACCGCCGCGCGCCGGGCGAAGAGCCGGTCGAGACCGAAGGCGCCGGAGCCGGTGAAGACCAGCAGGAGGAAGGCCCAGCAGAACATGACCGCGGGCTCACCGCCGTTCTGGATGGGCATCAGCGCGTGCTGCTGATGGATGTCGAAGTACGCGAACGCCATCGAGCCGGAGGCGATCAGCGCGGCACCCCGGGTGCCGAGGCCGATGAGCACCAGGGCGCCGGCGACCAGCTGGATCACGGCCGCGTACCAGCCGGGCCAGGTGCCGGTGGCGACGGTGCCGCCGTGGGTGCCCATGGCCCCGCCGAGGACGCCGAAGAGCGAGGCGGCGCCGTGCGCGGTGAAGAGCAGGCCGACGACGATGCGGAACAGCCCGAGGACATAGGGCTGCACGGAATGGAAGCGAGCGGAAGGCATGGGGAGTTGACCCTCTCGGTGTCGGGCGGCTCGCCGGGGGACGGGCGGCCGGTGGGGGCGGCGGTACCGATTGAGGGGTACAGGTTAGGTGCGCCTAACCGTTGCTTGCAAGTTCAAGTTCTGGCCAACGTTCCACTTCAGGTGAGAGCCCCGCTCTTGACCCGACAGCATGTAGGGTCGCGTGCGCCATCGCACGGGTGCGCGAAAATATGACCGAAACTGCCTCTGTCCGGCCGGATCCATCGTGTGAAAGGCGCCAAGAGTGACGCTACGGGCGCGGTGTTACGGGCGTCGCCTCGCTTCCGTGACGGTGCGTGGCACCTGCCCGCGCACCTCCAGGCCGCCGAGCAGTTCGGCCGTGGCACGGGCGACCGCCGCGACGGCGGCGTCGAAGACCTCGCGGTTGCGGGCGGCGGGGGCACGGAAGCCCGAGACCTTGCGCACGTATTGCAGCGCGGCGGCGTGGATGTCCTCCTCCGTGGCCTCATCGGGCAGCACGGGCGGACGCAGCGTCTTGATACTCCGGCACATGCCTTCAGTCTCGCGCCGCGTCCGGCGCGGTGAGAGGGGCGCGGCGAGCGGGGGCGCGAGGCGCGCGGGGAACCGGAGGCGCGAGAGGAAAAGACAAAGGCAAGGAGGTCATCGGACTCCTTGCCACTCTCAACGTATAGCGCACGGGGGGCCTTGCGGCAAGGCCCCCCTGATGCCGCAGAATCCTCCGTCCGGCCCGAAAGCCGCCGGATCGGGGAGTCGCGAGGAGGGCGCGTGCGCCGCCCCGCGGCGTTGATACGCCCCTGACCACCGAACGCCCCCGAACACCGCCCGCCACCGCGCCACGCCCCCCTCTCCCGGCCCCTCTCACCCCGCCCCCCTCTCGAACCGGAGCCTCCCCGTGCCCAGCGCCACCAGCGCCTTCGACCTCCCCGACCGCCTCTTCGCCAAGGCCGCCCCGGACCTGGTCGCCACCGACGAGAAGCACTTCGCGGCGATCGCGCGGTGCCTGGAGCGGACGATCGCCGAGGTCTCCGGCCAACTCGACCAGGAGCGCCGGGCCCCCGGCGGACTGGGCCGGCAGGCGCTGGACCGGGACGCCGAGGTGCACCGGCTGACCACGCGCCTGCGCACGCTGCGCCGCTTCGGCCTCGACCTCTGCCTCGGCCGCATGGTGAGCGCCGCGAACCCCGACGAGCCGATGTACGTCGGCCGGCTCGGCCTCACCGACCACACCGGCCGCCGGCTGCTGCTGGACTGGCGCTCCCCGGCCGCGGAACCCTTCTTCGGCGCCACCCACGGCAATCCGATGGGCCTGACGAGCCGCCGCAGATACCGCTGGGCGGACGGCCGCGTCCGCGACTACTGGGACGAGGTGTTCACCCCGGACGCGCTGGACGGGCACGCCGCGCTGGACGACCAGTCGGCGTTCATCGCGAGCCTCGGCGGAAACCGCTCGCCGCGGATGCGCGACGTGCTCGGCACCATCCAGGCCGACCAGGACGCCATCATCCGGGCGGGCTCGCGCGGCGCCCTCGTCGTGGACGGCGGCCCCGGCACCGGCAAGACGGTCGTCGCCCTGCACCGCTCCGCCTACCTCCTCCACTCCGACCCGCGCCTCGGCCACCGGCGCGGCGGGGTGCTCTTCGTCGGCCCGCACCGGCCGTATCTGGCGTACGTCTCCGACGTGCTGCCGAGCCTCGGCGAGGAGGGCGTGCAGACCTGCGTCCTGCGGGACCTCGTCACCGAGGGCGCGGCCGCGCGCACCGAGCCCGACCCCGAGGTGGCCCGGCTGAAGTCCTCCGCACGGCTGGTGGGGGCGATCGAGCGGGCCGTCCGGTTCTACGAGGAGCCGCCCACCGGGCCGCTGACGGTCACCACCCCCTGGGGCGACCTCGAACTGACCGCCGCCGACTGGGAGTCGGCCTTCGACTCGGCCGAGCCCGGCACCCCGCACAACGAGGCACGCGCACAGGTCTGGGACGAACTCCTCACCCTCCTGGCCGACCGGCACGACGGCGGCGCCCCCACCGAACTGCTGCGCAGGTCGCTGGCTGGCGACCGGGAGCTGCGCACGGCCTTCGACCGCTCCTGGCCCCTGCTGGAGGCGGCCGACCTCGTCGGCGACCTGTGGTCGGTACCGGCGTACCTGCGGCTGTGCGCCCCCTGGCTGACGCCCGAGGAGGTACGACTGCTGCGGCGCGCGGACGCGCAGGCGTGGACGGTGTCGGACCTGCCCTTCCTGGACGCGGCACGGCAGCGGCTCGGCGACCCGCGGGCCGCGGTGCGCGAACGCCGGCGCAAGGCCGCGGTCGCCGCGGAGCACGCGCGCATGACCGGGGTCATCGACAACATGCTCGCGGCCGACCACGACGGCGAGGGCGCGGTGACGATGCTGCACGGGCAGGATCTGCGGGACGCCCTGATCGACGAGACGGTACTGCCCACCGCCGAACCGGACGCGCTCGCGGGGCCGTTCGCGCACATCGTGGTGGACGAGGCGCAGGAACTCACCGACGCGGAATGGCAGATGCTGCTCTCGCGGTGCCCGTCGCGCAGCTTCACCATCGTCGGCGACCGCGCCCAGGCCCGGCACGGCTTCACCGAGTCCTGGCAGGAGCGGCTCGCCCGAATCGGCTTCGGCCGCGTCGAGTTGGCCGGCCTGACCGTCAACTACCGCACGCCGAAGGAGATCATGGCGGAGGCCGAGCCGGTCGTACGGGCCGCGCTGCCGGACGCCAACGTACCGACGTCGATCCGCGGCAACGGTCTGCCGGTGCGCCGCGGTTCGGCGGCCGACCTGACCGCGGTCCTCGACGACTGGCTCGCCGCCCACCCCGAGGGCACTGTCTGCGTCATCGGCGCCCCGGCCTTTCGCCCGCCGGGCCCCCGGGTCCGCGTCCTGTCCCCCGGCCTGTCGAAGGGCCTGGAGTTCGACCTGGTCGTACTGGTCGACCCGGAAGGGTTCGGGGAGGGCGTCGCAGGCGCGGTGGACCGCTACGTGGCGATGACCAGGGCCACCCGGCAGCTGATCATCCTGACGACCCCGGCCTCCGGACCCGCCGCCGGCTCCGCCCCGGCTCATGAACGCCCGTTCGGATGAACCTCTCGGTCGACCTCGCAACCGTAAATCGAACAGGCGTAGCATTGCCGCGTGGCTACGACCTACGAATTCCCCAGTGACCTCCTCGCCGGCCAGGAGGAGCTGCACCAGGTCAGGGCCGAGCTGTCGGCCCTGCTCAGACGGCTGCCCTGGTCGGTCGAGCCGGTCGACGCCTTCAGTGACGACAACGGCTGGCGCAAGGCGGAGCGCCCCGCCTCCCCGGGCTGGACGGCCGACGAACAGGCCGAGGTGGAGAAGCTCCGCCGCCGCGAACACGAACTCGCGGTGTTCATCAGCACCCACCGGTTCTGGGCCGAGGTCGCGGCCGACCAGCGCGTGCAGGCACGCAGCCGCCTGAAACACGTCCACGAGGAGCAGGCCCACGGGAACTCCGGGGACTCCTGACGGCCGATCCGGTCCAACCAGTTGACCACCATCCCCGGTGCGTCCACCCTGATCGCCATGGCCGAGGGACACATACCGGGGCGCGGCGCCCCACGACCGGCTCCCGACCATCCGGCGCGGGCGGCCGGGATGCCGCCGCCGATCACGGTCCTCGCGGTGCTGTGCGTCGTCGAACTCGTCGGGGTGGCGACCGGGAAGCACGCCGCGGAGTGGTTCGCCAAACCCCTCCTGGCCCCGCTCCTCGCCGCCCACCTGTGGCGGCTGACCGGCACCCGGCACGCCTTCGTCCTGACCGGGCTGCTGTTCGCCGCCGCCGGGGACACCGCCCTGCTGATCCCCGGCACCCCGGCCTTCGGCCTCGGCCTCGCCCTCTTCCTGGGCGCCCAACTCTGCTGGATCACGGCCTTCCTGCGTGCCGGCGCCCTCGACCACCTGCGCACCCGCCGCGCCGTCTGCGCCGCCTACCTCGCCGCGTGGGCCACCGCCGTCGCCGCCCTCGCCCCCGCCCTCGGCCCCGCGCTGGGCTCCGCCGTGGCCGTCTACGCCCTCGCCCTGCTCACCATGGCCCTGACCGCCCGCGTCCTCGGCCCCAAGGCCCTCTGGGGCGGCCTGGTCTTCGTCGCCTCCGACTCCCTGATCGGCCTCGGCGCCGCGGGCCTCGGCTTCCCCGGCCGCGCCACCCTCTGCATGGCCACCTACATCGCCGCCCTGGCCCTCCTGGTCACCGCCTGCATCCAGGCCCCGCCCCGCGACGACTCCCCCACCGCCGGGGCCACACCCCACCCCGGCCCACCCCAACACGAAGAGCCCCCGGCCGCATTCGGCCGAGGGCTCTCCCCATCGGTGGGCGCGGACGGTTTCGAACCGCCGACATCCTGCTTGTAAGGCAGGCGCTCTACCCCTGAGCTACGCACCCGTGCCCCGGGCTGCTGCCCAGGTCGAGTCGACAGCCTACCTTGCCCGAGCCGGTGCGGGCCAAACCCGAACAGTGGGGTGGCGGACGCGGGCCGGGGGCTGTCCCCACCCGGTCTCCGGCAGCCCCCGGACGGGGCCCGAGCCGGAGAACGGGGGGCGTCCATGTCTCCGTGCCCATGTCTACGTGCCCATGTCTCCGCGCCGCGGGAACGGCCCGGCGGGCACCACGTGATCGCCGGTTCCCTCGGCGGAAAGGTCACGGTGCGTACGGTGAACTGACGGGCCCGTGTGTTCGTCTGTACGGGGTGGGAGAATGGCACCACCCAGGGCGGACCACAGCACGGGAGAGGGATGTGACGGCGAGACCGGGCACGCCAGCGACACAGCCGTACCCACCGTCGTCCACCGCGAGGACCCGGCACGGGGCCGCCGCCGCTCTCCGGGACACGCTCGCCCTGATGAGCCTGCCGGCGCTCGTCGCGCTCGCGCTGCCCGCCGCCTTCGCGGGCGGCGGCACCCGGCGCTGGTTCGGCGGCCGGGCGGAGAGCCAGCGGGCGCAGGCGCAGGAGGCGAAGGACGCGGCGGCGGCCGCGTTCTACGAGCTGGACACCGCGCAGCGGGATCTGCGGATCTCGATCGAGACCATCACGGCCGTGGACGACTCCCCCGCGGCCCGGCGTGCCGCCGCGGACTTCGAGGGGCTGGGCCGGCGGATCGACGAGGTCAGCCGGCGGTACATCCAGGCGGTCGACGCGCATGACCTGGACCGGGCCGACCTGGAGGCCGGGGCGGCGGCGCGGGCGCGCGGTGAGCTGACGGCGGCGCGGGACGAGCTGGTGCGGGTCAGGCAGGAGCTGGACCGGTTCGGCGGTTCGCTCGGGCCGCTGCTGGGCTCGGCCGAGACGCTGCTCGCCCGGGTGGCGCCCGCGGTGGAGCGCGCCCGTCAGGCGCTGCTGGCCGCGAGCAACGCGCTGGACGGCGTCCGGGAGCAGGGGCTGCGCGCCGATGACCTGGCGGGCAGGCTGGCCGCGCTGGCGCCCGAGCTGACGAAGCTGAACCAGGGCGCCGGTCAGCACGGGGTGCAGCAGACGCTGGAGCGGGCCGAGCGGGTGCAGCGGGAGGCCGGGGCGATCCGGGCGCAGGCCGAGGGGCTGCCGGAGAAGGCGGCGGAGATCGACCACCGGCTGGTCTCGCTGCGGACCCGCGCGCAGGCGCTGACCACGCGGGCGGGGCAGGTGGACCCGGTGCTCAGCGAGTTGCGGCGGCGGTTCGCGGCGGCGTGCTGGCAGGACCTCCAGCAGGTGCCGGCGCAGGCGGTGGAGAACGTGGCGCAGGCCGAGCGGAAGCTGGGCGAGGCGCGGGCGGCGCGGGACGCGCAGCGCTGGGCGGACGCCGCCTCGCTGCTGTCGACGGTGCGGGCGCTGCTGAACGCGACGGACGACGCGGTCTCGGCGGCGGGTGACCGGCTGGCGCGGCTGAACGCCGTGCAGAAGGATCCGCAGGCGGAGGTCGAGCGGTCGCGGTTCGCGATCCGGGACGCGCAGCGGCTGGCGATGACGGGGCGGACGACACCGGATCCGCGTCATGCCCGGCCGCTGGACGAGGCGGTGGCGCGGCTGGAGCGTGCGGTCGCGGGTCTCGAGGGCGGCCGGCATCCGGACTACTGGCACTTCCTGACCGAGACGGAGGCGGTGCGGCAGGCGGCGGCGCAGGTGGTGGCGCGGATCCGGGAGGAGCGCGGGGGCGTCGCGCGCTGAGGCGGCGGTGGGGCGTCATGTTGCCGGGTGTCCCGGTTCGGGCGGATATTGATTAGGCCACGTTCTGGGACGAATGGTCGCCGCCGGCGCGCCCGAGGGAGGCCGAGATGGCCACACACGCAGCGCATACGCAGGAGAAGCAGCGGATCCGGTTCGATCAGCATCTCCCCGTCGATCACCGGCTGAATCTGGTGTACCGGGTCGGGGCGGGGCTGATCGGCGTGTTCCTCGTCGTCTTCGGCATCCTGGGCCTGCTCAACCACATCGGGTTCTTCGACATCGGCGGTGCGACCGTCGCGGGGCTGAACACGAACGGCACGCTCAGTGTGCTGTCGATCTGCATCGGCGCGCTGCTGCTGGTCGGCATGGCGATCGGCGGGAACGTCGCGTCCACGCTGAACATGGTGCTGGGCATCCTGTTCCTGCTGAACGGGTTCCTGTTCCTGGCCCTGCTGGACACCCCGAACAACTTCCTGGCGTTCAGGATCCAGAACGTGCTGTTCAGCTTCGTGGTGGGGCTGCTGCTGATGACCTTCGGGATGTACGGCCGGGTCGGTCACACGCTGCCGCACGACAATCCGTACTGGCGGGCCCGCCACCCCGAGGCCGCCCCGCCCGGCGCGCCCGGTGCGCGGGAGGCGCATGGTACGCGTGAGGTGCGGGGGGACCCGGGGCGGCAGGACCGGCGGGGTCAGGTCCTGTAGGCGTAGTAGTACGCCGTCGGGTAGGACGCGACCAGGCTGGCCACCGACCTGTTGTAGGTGTTGGTGGAGTGGTAGGTCACGTACGGCACGCCGGAGCTGTCCCGGTAGGTGACGACCATGGAGTGGTCCTTGGACCCGTCCCGGTTGAAGTCCATCTGGATCACGTCACCGAGGTCCGCCTGGTACACGTTGGCGAGCGGGGTGACGCGCTTGGAGGACAGCGCGAACCAGGAGAACTCGTTGACGCCGACGAAGGAGTCGGACTGGATGTCGGCGGTGCCGAACCACTTGGTGTAGTCGTTCGTGTAGCCGGGGACGTGCTTCCAGCCGCCCGCCTTCAGCACCTGGCTGACGAAGTTGGTGCAGTCGCCGCCGGCACCCTCGCCGTTGTAGTTCGGGTACGCGGTGTTGTAGTGGTTCCAGTACTTCTTCGCGTACGCGACCATCGCCTTGTAGTCGTACGTACCCCCGGTGAGCTTCTTGGGGTTCGCCGGTGCCGGGTAGCTGGTGGCCGCGCGGGGCGCGGTGGGCGGGCCGTCGTCGGAGGAGGCGGCGGGCTTGTCGTCCTTGGGCGCCGAGGGCGTGGCCACCTGGTTGACGGCGAGGTAGCCGTCGTCGGTGTCCTTGATCCCCGTGAGCTGCCAGTCCCCGTGCCGGCCGGCCCGGAAGGTCAGCTCGTGGTGGGCCTGGAAGCCGGTGGTCTTCGGCCCCTTGGCCGAGGTGGTGCCCGGCTTGTAGGTCAGCGACGTGGTCTCGGTGACGGCGACCTTGGCGTTCCGGCCGTGCACCTCGGTGGCGTCGAGCGTCACCGTGGTGTTGCCGGCGCTGTACTTCTCGCCCAGCTTGGCGAGGCGGTTCTTGCGAGCGCGCAGCTGGCCGAGGGCGGAGGACTGCGCGTGGCTCTGGCCGCCGGAGAGGCGGACGGAGCCGTGGAAGCCCTTGGTGTGCTGGGTGCGGGCGCTGGTGGAGCCGTCCACCAGCGCCTGGGTGCGGTCGGTGAAGACCGCGTCGGCGAGCTTCTGGAAGGTCGCCTTGGTGGACGCGTCCACGGTCGGGTCGTTGGTGACCGCCGCGCCCGCGGTCCAGTTGGGTATGAGCGCCACTCCGGCGACCACGGCGGCGGCGGAGGCCCCGACGATGGTGGTGCGACGCCCCTTACGGCTGAGTCTTCTCGACTTCAATGATGTTCCCCTCTATGCCGGTACACCTACCGGGAGGGGGCATCTTCGCACGGTCTCCTGAGCGTGTGTGAAGGGGGTTGCACAAGTGGAACCTGGCCTGCGCTCATGTCATTTGGCGATCGTCGACCAGTCCGGGGACTGGGCGGGGTCGAGGCTGCGCAGCGCGGCCAGCGTCGAGGGCTTCTGGACGTCCATCCAGTCGGCGAGTTCCCTGAAGGAGACGCACTTGACGCCCTTCTTGGTGCAGATCTGCGGGATGATCCGGTCGATGGCCTTCATGTAGATGCTGCCGTTCCAGTGCTCGAAGTGGTTGCCGATGAACAGCGGTGCGCGGCTGCCGTAGTAGACGCGGTTGAAGCCGGCCATGTAGGAGTCGACGGTCTGCTGTTCCCACTGGGCGTACTTGGCGGGGTCGCCGTCGGTCTCGCCGCCCGACTGGTTGTAGAGGAAGTTGAAGTCCATCGACAGGCCCTGGAACTTGCCGTTCTCGTACGGCAGCATCTCCAGCGGGAAGTCCCAGATGCCGTTCTTCTTGGTGGGCCATATCTGGAAGTCGCCCGGGGAGCTGGCGTCGTAGCGCCAGCCGTAGCTCTTGATGGCCTTCAGCAGGTTGGGCTGGCCCTCCAGGCAGGGCGCGCGGCCGCCGATGACCTCCTTCTTGAAGTCGAAGGGCAGGGGCGGGATGTCGGTGTAGCCGGTGTTCGTCTTCCAGTTCTCCACGAAGGAGTAGAACTGGTCGATCTCGCTCTTCCACTGCTGGACGCTCCAGTCGCCGCCGCCCTTGGCGCCGCAGAAGTGGCCGTTGAAGTGGGTGCCGATGTCGTTGCCCTGCTCGTAGGCGAGGCGGAGCTGTTCCAGGGTGGTGCGGATGTGCTCGTCGGTCGGGTAGTCGATGGCGGCGTCGCCGGGCTCGTGCATCGGGCCGTGGTAGAGGTCCTTCTTGCTCTTGGGCAGCAGGTAGATGCCGGTGAGGAAGAAGGTCATGTGGGCGTTGTACTCCTTGGCCATCTCCCGGTAGTGCGAGAAGAGATGGTCGTCGCCCTGCAGGGCGCCGTCCCAGGAGAAGACGACGAACTGGGGCGGCTTCTCACCGGGCTTGAGCGGTACGGGCTTCAGCGTGCCCTGCTGCGGTCCGGTGTAGGAGGTGGAGCCGTCGCCGAGGACGTGGGTCTTGCCGTCCCATTTGGCGGTCGCGGAGGGCGTGGGTCCGGGCTCCTTGCCGCCCTTGCCGGAGGCGGCGGTGGGTGTGGTGTCGTCGGGGCGGCTCAGGGCGAGGTAGCCGGCCACCAGGGAGGCCACGACGAGGAGGGCGGCGAGCGTGAAGATCTGCGGGCGGGTGGCGGCGGGGACACGGCGGCGGCCGGGGGCGCGACGCCGGCCCCGGCCCGTCTGTTCCTTCTTGCGAGACATGCGCGGCTCAATCTCCGTGTGGTCGAGGGGTTCGGGGGCCGGGGGTCAGTCCAGGCCCATGGCGGCCGACCAGAGGGCGTAGGGCACGGTGTCCGGCGAGGCGCCCGCGAGTCCCTTCAGAGGCAGCGGTTCGAGGGACTTGGCCAGGTCCATGCGGTAGACGACGACCGCCGTGGACACGGAGTCGGCGGTGCCGGCGTACCAGGCCGCGGTGTTCTTTCCGGCGCTCTCCCCGTCGGTGGTGCCCTGGTCGGCGGTCCCGGCCTTGCCCGCCACGTCCGGGGTGGAGACCTCCGGGTGGGCGGCGCGGAAGGAGTCGGTGAGCGCCTGGTCGACGTCCCCGGCGACCTCGGCGCGCACGGCTCGGGTGGGGTGCGGGGTGGCCAGGGCGACGGGTGCGCCGTTGCGGGTCATGCGCCGCACCGAGTACGGCTCCGTGTGGGTGCCGTCGGCGGCGAAGGTGGCGTATCCGCTGGCCATCCGGATGGCGCTGGGCGTGGAGCTGCCGAGCGACAGTTCGGGCACCTGGCGGCCGATGCTGGAGGGCAGCAGCCCGGACGCCTGGGCGGTCTGGCGCACCTGACCGAGCCCGGTGTCCATGCCGAGCTGCATGAACGGGGTGTTCACCGACTTGGCGAGGGCCTCGCGCAGGGTGATCCTGCCGTACGACCTGTTGCCGTCGTTGTGTGCGGCGACCTTCTTGCCGCTGCGGTCCCAGTAGGGGCCCTCGGGGGTGCTGACGGGGACGGCGTCGTCGCCGTCGTAGACGCTTTCGGGGGTGACGGGGGTGGCGGATCCGCCGCGGGTCTTGTGGACGCCGTGTTCGAGCCCGGCGGCGTAGACGAAGGGCAGGAAGGCGGTGCCGGCCGGGACGGTGGTCGCGTTGGACTCGTTGTAGCCCTGGGTGCGGTGGTCGGGTCCGCCGTAGACGGCGAGGATCCGGCCGTCGGTGGAGACGGAGGCGGCCCCGTAGTGGCCGTTCTTCGCGGCGTCGGGGTCGTTCTGCTTGGCCTGCTTGCGGGCCTTGGTGACGGCGTCGGTGAGCGCGTTCTCCCGCTTGCGGTCGAAGGTGGTGTAGATCTGGTAGCCGCCGAGGTCGAACTGCTGGTCGGTCAGGTGGGCGGCCTTCTTGGCGTACTGGGAGGCCAGTTCCACGAGGTAGTCGCTCTGCTCGCCGGTGTTGTACAGCGGGTTGGACTTCAGCGGCTCGGGAAACGTCTTGTACTGGGCGCGCTGTGCCGGTGTCAGCTTGTGGATCTTGACCATGCGGTCGAGGATCCAGGACCAGCGTGCCTCGGCCCGCTCGTGGTTGGCCTTGCTCAGGGTGGGGTCGTACAGGCCCGCGCCCTTGAGCAGCCCGGCGAGCATGGCCGCCTCGGACACGTTGAGCTTGCTGACGTCCTTGCCGTAGTAGGCCTGGGAGGCGCGCTGGATGCCGTAGGTGCCGCGGCCGAACCAGCTGGTGTTGAGATAGCCGTCGAGGATCTTGTCCTTGCTCATCTTGTTGTCGAGCTTGAGCGAGATCATCGCCTCGGTGAACTTACGGCTGAGGGTCTGGTTCTGGTTCAGATAGACGTTCTTGACATACTGCTGGGTAATAGTGGAGCCGCCCTGGGTGTCCCCCTCGCCCACGGTGCGGAACAGGGCGCGGCTGATGCCTTTCACGGATATTCCGGGGTCGGAGTAGAACGTCTCGTTCTCCGCGGCGAGCACCGCCCAGCGGACGTCCGGGGGGATGTCCTTCAGGGGCATCGCCTGCCGTTGCACCCAGCCCGTACGGGCCATCGGGGTGCCGTCGGACCAGAAGTAGACGTTGTCCTGCTGGGTGGCGTACGAGTTCAGGTCGCTCGGTATGTCGGTGAGCGCGTACGCGGTCACCAGGAAGGCGCTGAGCAGGCCGAACGAGGCCAGGGTGCCGCCGAGCCACTGCCGCCAGGAGGGCATCCAGCGCCGCCAGCCGTCGCGGCCGGGGCGTGGGTAGGCGGGCTTGAGGCGCCGCGCGTAGGGCGCGAGAGGGCGCAGGTACGGCGCGAGCCGGCCCGTCAGTGGCGCCAGCAAGCCGGGTATTCGGGCGGTCACGCTCCCCGCGCGCTCCCGTGTGGAGGGGCGCGCGCTGCGCCTGCGCTCGGCCCGTCCGCCGCCGGACGGCGGCTCGGGCGGCGCGGGCGCGCGCAACTGCATGGTCTCGTCGGCTCTGAGAGCGTCCACTCTCAGATGCAGGGTCCGGTCGGCGTCGAGCGGCTGCTCGCCCTGGCCGGAACGGCCCTCCCCCTGCGACGCATCGGTCACTATGCGTCTCCCCTCCGCACTCGCTCTTGCTCGCGCGGTGAGCTGAGCGTCCTCGCAACGGCTTCACAAGTTATCAGCGAAGTTTTCGATTCCTCCGCTTGAGTACCTGATGTATCCCAACACTCATCAAACATTGAGATGCCACGTTTACCCCACGGTTACGCTGGACCCATGCCTCGCTATGAGTACCGCTGCCGGAGCTGCGGCGACACGTTCGAACTGAGTCGGCCGATGTCGGAGTCGGCGGCGCCGGCGCCGTGCCCCGCCGGACACGCGGACACGGTGAAACTGCTGTCCACGGTAGCGGTGGGCGGCTCGGCCCGGACCGCCGCCCCCGCGCCCCGGGCGGGCGGCGGCTGCTGCGGCGGGGGCTGCTGCGGCTAGCCTCCGGCCGGGGGCGGCTACGGGGCGGCCGTGCGCGTCGCGTTCAGGAACTCCCTCAGGACCCGCTCCCCGGCCAGCACCCCCCGCTCCGGCAGCGCGCTGATCCGCGGCGCCAGCCACCCGGTGTCCGCCAGTTCGCCGTGCCCCGGCCGCCAGCCCCGGTCCGCGGCCAGCAGCAGGTCGGCGTCCAGCAGGGAGTCACCGGCGGCCAGGGTCAGGTCCGCGCCCGTGCGGCGGGCCACCTCGTGCACGGCGGCGCTCTTGGTCAGCGGCTCGGGCACGGCGTAGAGCTTGCGGCCCTGGACGGAGACGGTCCAGCCGCGGCTCTCCGCCCAGGCGGCCAGCTCCTTCACCCAGTCCGGGGGCAGCAGCTCGCGCTCGACCACGAGGTAGGCGAACAGGTCCTCGGCGACCCGCTGCTTGCGCAGCCACACCGGGTCGGCCGTCCGCGCCAGATGCTCCTGGACCTCGGCCAGCGGCGCGCACTCGTCGGCGAGGCGGGCCAGCACCCGGGCGTGCCAGTCGCGGTCGGTGACGCCGTCGACCAGCAGATGACCGCCGTTGGCGCAGATCGCGAACGCGGGCTGCGGGCCCGGCAGGTTGACGCGCTGGTACTGCTTGCGGGTCCGGGTCGTGGTCGGCACGAACACGGCCGCGTCCCCGAGATCGGTCAGCAACCGGGCCGCCGTCTCCGTCATGTACGACAGCGGCCTGCTCTCGTGCACCTCCACGCACAGCAGCCGGGGCGCGCGGGCGTCCGGCATGGTCAGCGCGAGGGCCGCGGAGGAGTAGATCAGCGTACGGTCGAGGTCGCTCGCCACCAGCACCGGCATCAGACGTTCACCGCCTTCCCGTCGGCGCCGGTCGCCCCGCGCGTGTACTGGGGGTGGATCAACCCGACACAGGTGTACGGCAGTTCGTCCACCTCCTCGACCGGCACCCCGCGCTGCCGGGCGAGCAGCCGGACATGGTCCAGGTCGGCGCCCGCGCCCCTGTGCGCGAGGATCTTCCAGGGCACCCGGCGCAGCAGCACCCGGGTGGTCTCGCCGACACCCGGCTTGACGAGGTTCACGTCGTGGATGCCGTACTCCTCGCTGATCCGCTCGACGGCCCGCCAGCCCGCCCAGGTCGGCGTGCGGTCCTCGGCCGGCAGTTCCTTGACCGCCTTCGCCACTTCGTCGGTGACCTCGGAAAAGCGTGCCTCCACGGCGTCGAGGAAGTCCGTGGAGACATCGGCGTCGGCGAGTTCGCGGTAGAACTTCGCGCCGTGGAAGTCGTCCGGACCGACCAGGTCGGCGCGCAGGACCGTACGCGAGATCAGCCCGGAGACGGTCGAGTTGAGGCAGGCGGAGGGGATGAGGAAGTCCTCGCGGGTGCCGTAGGTGCGCACGCAGGAGCCCGGGTCGGCGAGGACGGCGATCTCCGGGTCGAATCCGCTGATGCCCTCCGTCTTCTCGAACTCCTCGACGGCCCGCGCGAGTTCACGGGTGATGGCGCCCTTGCCGGTCCAGCCGTCCACGAACACGACGTCCCTGGGGTCGTGGTGGGCGGCGAGCCAGCGCAGCGCGTTGGCGTCGATGCCCCGGCCACGCACGATCGAAACGGCGTAGTGCGGCAGTTCGAGGCCGTGCCGGAAGCGCGCCCAGCGGCGCATCAGCACGCCGACCGGGGTCCCGGCGCGGGCCAGCGACACCAGCACCGGTCGCGGCGCGGGGGTCCCCCCGCCCGAGCGAAGCCGGGAGTGGGGGAGCTCGCCGAGGACCGTCTCGGTCACCACGCCGACGGCGCGGGCGATGCGCGCGGCCGAGGCGTCGAGGGCCGCGTGGAACAGCTCCTGGTACCGCGCGCTGGGCTGGTACTCGACGGGCAGCGACTCGGCGTAGTGCGCCCCGCCGCTCTGGATGGCCTCCTCCCGCTCCTCGGTCGGCGCCTCCAGGGTGACGTCGGAGAGGTCCTGCAGCAGCCAGCCGACCTCCTCGGGTGCGTACGAGGAGAACGCGGGGCCGCGGAGGGGCTCGGGCAGCATGGCCGGCCTTTCGGGAGCGCGCGGGGGCGCGGGGACGTAGGAGGGGACGACCGCGAGCAGTACGTACGGCACCTGTTCCGCGAGCCGCGCGAGCAGTCCGTCGGGCGCGTGCAGCGCGGGGGTGTCGCCGGCCGAGTCGACCACGGCGACGACGGCGTCGAAACCGCCGCCCGCCACGTTGTAGGCGTAGCGCTCGCCGGGCCCGTCGGCCGGCTCGTCGTGTGCCGGGAAGACGACGCGGCTGCGGATCGCGTACCCCGGGTCGTCCACCGCGAGCACGGGCGACCGCGTGGTGGTGGAGAACCGCACCTCGCCGTCCCGTATCCGCTCCAGCTCACCGGCGAGCCGGAGCGGGGCGTACATCAGCTCCTCGAAGCCGAGGACCAGGACGTCGCGGGCGCCGGCGGGGAGGGCGTCGGATATCCGGCCGGCCATCGCGGGGAGGGCGGCTTCGAGGCGGGCGCGGTGGCCGGGGGTGAACCCGTGCCGTCCGCCGTCGGGCAGGCCGGCGGGCCAGCCGAGGTCGACGGTCCGCGCCCCCTCAGGGGCGCGGGGCGAGTCCTGGCGCGGCTCCGCCGCCTGTGCGCGGCCCGCCGGCCCGGCCGCGCCGGACGCGTATCGCGCGACCAGTCCCTGTCCCTTCTCCAGTACGTCCTCGGGCAGCGTCACCGTCCCGGACACGGCGGAGACCAGGTCCACCCGCGCCCCGATCTCCGCCGCGAACCGCTCCAGCCGCCGGACGTCCCGCGCCGACCGCATGTCCACCAGCGCGACCACCACGTACCAGCCCCGGGGATACCGGGCGTGCAGATCGCGGATCGTGTTCAGCACCGTGTTCCCGGTGGAGAACTCGTCGTCCACCAGCACCAGCGGCCCGTCCCCGCCCAGCATTCCGGGGTCCGCCGGCAACAGCAGATGCGACGTGGCGTGGGAGTGCGACTCCTCGAACCCGCCCGCGGGCGCCACCCCGGCGACCGGCCGGCGCGTGGAGTGCAGATACGGCGCCGTGCCGAGCCCGTCGGCCACCGCGTGTCCGAGCCCGGTCGCGGTCTCCGCGTACCCGAGGACGACCGCACGGGCCGCCCGCTCCGGGCCGAGCAGCGCGCGTACCCGCCGGCCGAGCCGCACTCCGTGGCCGTAGACCACCGAGGGCTTCTGCGGTACGTGCTTGCCGAGCACATTGGAGACCAGCAGGTGGGCCCGCTTGGGGTTGCGGCGCAGGGCGAGGCCCAGCATGGCCCGCAGGTCCTCGCCGCCCCGGCCGTCGTCGCCCGTCAGCGCGACCCCGAGTCGCCGGGCGACCCAGCTGCCGGACCAGACACCGTCGTTCACTGCGTTGTTCATGCGTTCCTTGGATGCGTTTCCCGGGACGGGAGGAGTCAGTCGGGTATTCCGGCGGCGAGCAGTTCGACGAAGCTGACGTCCTCACGCGCGACGCCGAACACCTCCGCGCGCAGCATGGTCCGTTCGGCCCAGGCGCGGTGGGGCTTCACCTCGTTCATCTTGTTCGTGTAGGCGGACCTGAGGACGCCCCCGCCGCCGCGTTCCGGCCGCAGGATGTCCTGGGCGTCGCTGTACTCCTCGTGGCTGACCACGGACAGCGTGTGCACGGGCAGGACGTGGGAGGGGTGGATGCAGGTCTTGCCGAGCAGACCGTTGGCCTGGTCGAGGGAGATCTCCCGCAGCAGCCCGTCCATGGCGTGCTCCAGCAGCTTCGCGCGCAGCTCGGCGGCCCGCACCTCCAGGAAGGGGCTCTGCCGCAGCTGGGGCTTGAACATGCGCTCGGAGAGACGGAAGTACTCCCACACGGGCCCGGTGACCGTGAACCCGCTGCCGTCGGCGCGGCCCAGCATGTTCACCACGTCGGCGATGACGGAGGCGACGACCTGGACGTCGTACGCCGTCATGTCGGGGGCGCGGCGCAGGCCGTAGGAGGAGCAGAAGTCGGTGACGCCGAGGCGCAGCGCGAGGACGCGGTCGCGGTACTTGTCGACGGTGCGCAGGATGCCCTCCAGGGCCTCCACGCGCGACTCGCGGTAGAGCAGCTCCGGGGACTCCAGGACCGGCATGGCGAAGAGCCGGCGCCCGGCGTCGGCCTCGGCGGCGGTCACGGCCTCCAGGAAGGGCAGGCCGCGCTCCCCGGTGAACTTGGGCAGCACGAATCCGGACAGCAGCCGCACGGACGGGCCGAGCCGGCGCACGAGGTCGGGGATCTGCTCGGGGGTGCGCACCCGGACGAACAGCAGCGGGGGCTTCGCGTCCGCCCGGGAGTCGAGGTCCGCGAACTGCCGGACCAGGTTCTCCTCGCCGGCCAGGACGTCCGCGTCACCGATGGAGTCCTCCAGGCACAGCACCATGGAGACCACGCCGTTGCCCGCCTGCCGGAGGACGTCGTCGGCGAGCCGCGGCCGGGTGGCCGGGCTGTACAGCGTGGCGCCGAGGGCGGCGGCGAGCAGCCGGGCCGGGGAGTCGGCGGTGAACGCGCAGGGCTCCCTGTGGAAGAGGCGCTGCCGGACCTCGGGGGCGATGTGCCCGAAATGACGCATAGGACTCCCCCAGAGTCGCAATCCGGGATTGAGGATTCGGTAAAGACTGGCCGGTAATAGTACGTAGGGCGACCTGTCCGAGGTTCCCGCCCGGCGTGAATTTCCGGTGACTCCACTGTGTCGGTCGCCGACACCCCCCGCATTGTCGTGGCCAGTACCGAGAGGGCAGGATGACGGCATGACGCACGCGATGCTGAAAGGGTCGAACGTCCCGCTGGAGGCCACCACGGTGCGCACCGTGCTGCGCTGGACGCCGGGCACGTCGGTCCCGGACGTGGACGCCTCGGCGCTGCTGCTGGGCCCCGACGGCCGTGTGCGCTCGGACGAGGACTTCGTGTTCTACAACCAGCCGCGGCATCCCTCGGGGAAGGTGTGGCGGCTGGGCAAGAAGCGGGTCTCCGAGGGCCTTACCGACACGATCCAGTCGGAGCTGACCGGGATCGAGCCGGAGATCGGACGGATCCTGCTGGTCGCGTCCGCGGACGGGGTCACCTTCGACCAGGTGCCGAACCTGAGCATCAGCGTGTACGCCGCCGACGACGAGCCGTGGGCGGTGTTCGAGATCAAGCCGGAGACCGGCGCGGAGACGGCGATGATCTGCGGCGAGCTGTACCGCCGCGGGGAGGGCTGGAAGTTCCGGGCGCTGGGCGAGGGCTATTCCAACGGCCTCAAGGGCCTGGCCACGGATTTCGGCATCTCGGTGGACGAGTCCGAGGAGTCGGCGCCCGCGGTGGACGAGGGGGTCACGGTCTCCCGGCCGCTGCCCCCGGAGCAGCCGACGTCGGCGGTGCCGCCGCAGCCGGGGTACGGGTTCCCCCCGCCGGCCTCGGCACCGGCGTACGGCTTCCCGCAGCCCGTGCCCTTCGCCGAGGACCCCGACTTCCGGCTGCCGCCGCAGGGTCCGCAGTTCATCGGGCGGTAGTGCCGGCGGCGGCAGCTAGTGCCGCGGCAGGCAGCGTTCGCCCGCCAAGGAGCGGTGTCCGGCGCGTGCTCTCGGCGTGCCGGACAAAAGCCCTCGTACCGGACGTACTCGGGCTTTCGGCCGGTGCGGCGAGAGTGCGTGCAGGGCGTCGCGACGGGGCGGACGTCGCCTGTTGCGGCACTAGATCTTCGTCTTGTAGCCCCGGCCCCACTGGAGCCCCCATCCGTACAACCGGTCCAGTTCGGCCTGGAAGCCGTAGACGAACTTGACCTCGCGGCGGACCATGAGCTCGCCCTTGACGTTCTCGATGAGCAGGACGGCGCAGGAGCGGGCCTGCGGGTGCCGTTCGTCCAGGCTGATCTCCAGGCGGGGGCCGCTGCTGGGGTAGAGGGTGACGATGGCGTGCGTGCGGTCGAACGCCGGGGTCTGGTCGTAGATGTAGACGAAGACCAGGATCCTTTTGATGGACTCGCGGTGGTCGAGGTTGATGTACATCGTCTCGCCGGAGCCCGAGCCGAACCGGTCGTCGCCGCTGATCTTGATGTACGGCACCGCGTTGATGTCGCCGAGGTAGTCGCCCAGCGGCTGTACGACGCCCTTGGTGCCGTCCGTCAGTTCGTACAGGCAGCCCAGGTCGAGGTCGACGTCGACCATGCTCTGCCCGTGGCCCTGGATCTCCGGCGGCTTCAGGGCCTTGAGGGGGTGGCGCAGCAGGCTGGGGCGCTGGGTGCCGAAGTCGGAGGCGCGCATCCGCCAGGTGAGGTTGACGCGCAGGTGCCCGGTGGCCGCGCCCTGCTTGGTGAGGGACGCCGACTGGCGCCGCTTGGTGAGCTCGATGGCGTTCGTGGCGTTGCCGGAGTCGAAGTCGACCGCGCGTGCGCCCAGCAGTCCGTCGAAGAAGCCCATTTCCCGCCCCCAGGTCATCGTCCTCATGCGTTCGGGGCGGCCGGCCGTGCCCGCCGCCCCGAACAGAGCGTTCCTCATGGATCAGGGTGTCACACCCCGGAGGAGACCTCGGCCTTCTCCTCGCCGCCGCCGGGGGCCGCTTCGAGAGCCCGGTTGCGGCGGACGGAGGACCAGAAGGACAACGCGATCAGGACGACGCCGACGAGGCCGGTGATCACCTCGTTGATCTCGTACTGGATGGTGACCATGAGGATGGCGGCCAGGGCGCCGATCGCGTAGTGGGCGCCGTGCTCCAGGTAGACGTAGTCGTCGAGGGTGCCCTGGCGGACCAGGTAGACCGTGAGCGAACGGACGTACATCGCGCCGATGCCGAGGCCGAGGGCCATCATCACGATGTCGTTCGTGATGGCGAAGGCGCCGATCACACCGTCGAAGGAGAAGGACGCGTCCAGGACCTCCAGGTAGAGGAACATGAAGAACGCGGCCTGGCCGGCCAGCAGGACGGCCGACTTCTTCTTGCCGGTGCGGGCGGCCGCTTCCTCCTCCTCGTGCTCACGCTCCTCCTCTTCCTCCAGGCGTTCCTCGAAGAAGCCGGAGAGACCGCCGACGATCATGTACGTGATCAGGCCGGCGATGCCGGAGATCAGGACCGTCTGCGCCTTGTCGACGTGCGCTCCGCCGTGCTGGTGGGCGTGGGTGGCGAAGGTGAAGGAGGTGACCAGCAGGACGATCAGGGCGATGCAGACCGACAGCATGTCGATCTTGCCGAGCTTGGCCAGCGGCCGCTCGATCCACTGGAGCCACTTTATGTCCCGGTCCTCGAAGATGAAGTCCAGGAAGATCATCAGCAGGAACATGCCGCCGAAGGCCGCGATCGCCGGGTGGGCGTCGGTGACCAGCTGCTGGTAGCGGTCCTTGTCCGCGAAGGCGAGGTGGACCGCGTCGACCGGGTTGAGCTTGGCGGTGATGGCCACGATGACGACGGGGAAGACCAGCCGCATGCCGAAGACGGCGATGAGGACGCCCACCGTGAGGAAGATCTTCTGCCAGAAGGCGTTCATCTTCTTCAGGATTCCGGCGTTGACCACCGCGTTGTCGAAGGACAGCGAGATCTCCAGGACGGCGAGGATCGCCACCACCCCGAAGGCCTCCCACCCCCCGTAGAAGACGGCGGCGACCAGGCCGATCGCGGTCACCGCGAACGACCAGCCGAAGGTTTTCAGTAGCACTGGTTACCTCATCGTGTTGTGGGGGCGCCTCCCATGAGGGTCTCCCCCGCGCCGAGCACGGCTTTACGAAACGTTGACCCCAAAGTCTAGGGCGATGCCGCGCAGTCCCGACGCGTACCCCTGTCCGACGGCTCGGAACTTCCATTCGCCCTGGTAGCGATAGAGCTCGCCGAAGATCATGGCGGTCTCGGTGGAGGCGTCCTCGCTGAGGTCGTACCGGGCGAGTTCTTGACCGTCCGACTGGTTGACGACGCGGATGAACGCGTTGGAGACCTGTCCGAAGGTCTGGCCGCGCTCGTCGGCCATATGGATGGAGACCGGGAAGATGACCTTCTCGCACTGCGGCGGGACCTTGGCGAGGTCCACCAGGATCGACTCGTCGTCGCCCTCGCCCTCACCCGTGAGGTTGTCGCCGGTGTGCTCCACCGAACCGTCCGGGCTCTTGAGCTGGTTGTAGAAGACGAACCACTCGTCGCCCATCACCCGGTTGTTGGCGCCGCACAGCAGCGCGCTGGCGTCCAGGTCGAAGGGGGCGCCGGTGGTGGAGCGCGCGTCCCAGCCGAGCCCGATCATGACGTTGGTGAGGTTCGGTGCGGCCTTGGAGAGGGAGACATTGCCTCCCTTGGCGAGCGTCACGCCCATGATTGCTGGTCCTCCCCTGACAGTGCTTCCTGTTTCCTGCGCGTCCGGCGCCGGCCGTAAACGGCGCGGCGCCGGACGGTGTCCCGGCTTCCGGGGTGTCAGACGTTGACGCCGAAGTCCTGGGCGATGCCGCGCAGCCCGGACGCGTAGCCCTGGCCGATGGCACGGAACTTCCACTCCGCGCCGTTGCGGTACAGCTCGCCGAAGACCATGGCGGTCTCGGTGGAGGCGTCCTCACTGAGGTCGTACCGGGCGATCTCGGCCTCGCCGGCCTGGTTGACGACGCGGATGAACGCGTTGCGCACCTGGCCGAAGGACTGCTGGCGGTTCTCGGCGTCGTAGATCGACACCGGGAACACGATCTTGTCCACGTCGGCGGGCACGGCGGCGAGATTGATCTTGATCTGTTCGTCGTCGCCCTCGCCCTCACCGGTGATGTTGTCGCCGGTGTGCTCCACGGAGCCGTCGGGGCTCTTGAGGTTGTTGAAGAAGACGAAGTGCTGGTCGCTGATGACCTTGCCGGAGTTGTTCAGCAGCAGGGCGCTCGCGTCGAGGTCGAAGTCGGTGCCGGTCGTGGTGCGCACGTCCCAGCCCAGTCCGACGATGACGGCGGTCAGGCCCGGGGCCTCCTTGGTCAGCGAGACGTTGCCGCCCTTGCTGAGGCTGACTCCCACGAGTCCTCCATGTGGTGTCGAGGGGCGGGGAGCCCCGTCGTGCTTCGGATATGGGATCAACGAGCCGATCCTAGTGACGAGTTCCCGCCCCCCGCAGACCCTGGACCCGAAGGTTCCCAGGTTCGGCCGACCGGCCGACTAGAGGGTGTCGAGCGCCTTCACGTACTCGTTCAGGTCGCGCGCGTCCGGCAGTCCGTTGACCACGGTCCAGCGCACGACGCCCTCCTTGTCGATGACGAAGGTGCCACGCACCGCGCAGCCCTTGTCCTCGTCGAAGACGCCGTAGTCGCGCGAGACGTCGCCGTGCGGCCAGAAGTCGCTGAGCAGCGGGTACTCCAGTCCCTCCTGCTCGGCGAAGACGCGCAGGCTGTGGATGGAGTCGTTCGAGACGGCGAGCAGCTGGGTGTCGCGGTCGGCGAACCTCGGCAGGTTGTCGCGCAGCTCGCACAGCTCGCCGGTGCACACGCCGGTGAAGGCGAAGGGGTAGAAGAGCAGGACCACGTTCTTCTCGCCGCGGAAGTCGGCGAGCCGCACGGTGCGGCCGTGGTTGTCCTTGAGCTCGAAGTCGGGTGCCTTGTCGCCGACCTGGATCGCCATGTCGTGCTTCCCTTCGGTGGGCTGTTCGGGTGAGAGCACAGCAAACGCTCGGGTCCACCCTACGCAGCGATCACCTGGGATCCGGACGGGCCGGGGCGGGATCCGGCCCGTCCGGTAGCGGTCATCGCTTCGACTTGGCCGCCTTCGGCGTGGCCAGCCGGCTGCCGCTCCAGTCCTTGCCGACGCTGACGCTCTTCGCGGCGGTCAGGCCGGCAGTCGTCGCGGCTTCCGAGATGTCGCTCGGTTCGACGTATCCCGAACGGCCGGTCTTCGGCGTGAGGAGCAGAATGGCGCCGCCCTCCTCGATGTACGTGGTGGCGTCCACCAGCGCATCCGTCAGGTCGCCGTCGTCGTCCCGGAACCAGAGCACGACGGCGTCGGCCACGTCGTCGTATTCCTCGTCCATCAGGTCGCCCTCGACGGCTTCCTCGATGGCCTGGCGGAGTTCCTGGTCGACGTCGTCGTCGTAGCCGATCTCCTGGACCACCTGTCCGGGCTGGAACCCCAGCCTGGCGGCAGGGTTCGTCCGCTCCTCCGCGTGGTCCGCGGTCGCGCTCACGGGTTGCCTCCTGATCATGTCTGGTGAATATCTCAGCCACGCGCGTGCGCGAAGCATTGGCCGTAGTCCACACGGGCGGGGCGGATAGCGCAAGTACCCGGCCGTCCCGACCGCCGAAACGGTGACGATACCGGCCGTGTCGTGGCAACTCCTGGCACCGTATCTCGATTCCTCGCCACCCACATCACCCGCATGTGCCCGGTTTGCGTTCAGCGGAATCATCCGCGGGCGGAACCATCGAACAACTTTGCCAAGCGCGTCACACCCCGGGCGTATCGTTGCGTTTTGACCGGCGGTGCGCTCCGGCGGTACGCGGGGTGGCGCCGGTGGAGATGACGGACGTCCCCCCGAGGTACACGATGGGGAACGGCGCGGGCACTGGCAGTAGGCATGAGCAGCAGGTCCTACGAGCAGTAGGCACGAGCAGCGACAACCGGCCCTCCGACAGGTAAGGAACAGCGTGGCTTCCGGATCCGATCGCACCCCGATCATCATTGGCGGCCTTCCGAGTCAGGTTCCTGACTTCGATCCCGAAGAGACCCAGGAGTGGCTCGACTCCCTCGACGCCGTCGTGGACGAGCGCGGCCGGGAGCGGGCGCGCTACCTCATGCTGCGGCTGATCGAGCGGGCCCGCGAGAAGCGCGTGGCCGTGCCCGAGATGCGCAGCACGGACTACGTGAACACGATCCCGACCAAGAGCGAGCCGTTCTTCCCGGGCAACGAGGAGATCGAGCGCAGGATCCTGAACGCGACGCGCTGGAACGCGGCCGTGATGGTCTCGCGCGCCCAGCGCCCCGGCATCGGGGTGGGCGGCCACATCGCCACCTTCGCCTCCTCGGCGTCCCTGTACGACGTGGGCTTCAACCACTTCTTCCGCGGCAAGGACGAGGGCGACGGCGGCGACCAGGTCTTCTTCCAGGGCCACGCCTCCCCCGGCATCTACGCCCGCGCCTATCTGCTGGACCGGCTCACCGAGAACCAGCTGGACGGATTCCGCCAGGAGAAGTCGGCGTACCCGAACGGCCTGTCCAGCTACCCGCACCCGCGCTCCATGCCGGACTTCTGGGAGTTCCCGACGGTCTCCATGGGCCTCGGCCCGCTGGGCGCGATCTACCAGGCGCGGATGAACCGCTACATGGAGGCGCGCGGGATCGCGGACACCTCCAAGTCGCACGTGTGGGCGTTCCTGGGCGACGGCGAGATGGACGAACCGGAGTCGCTCGGCCAGCTCACCCTCGCGGCCCGGGAGGGCCTGGACAATCTGACCTTCGTGGTCAACTGCAACCTCCAGCGCCTGGACGGCCCGGTGCGCGGCAACGGCAAGATCATCCAGGAGCTGGAGTCGGTCTTCCGGGGCGCCGGCTGGAACGTGATCAAGCTGATCTGGGACCGCTCCTGGGACCCGCTGCTCGCGCAGGACCGGGACGGCGTCCTGGTCAACAAGATGAACATGACGCCGGACGGGCAGTTCCAGACGTACGCCACGGAGTCGGGCGACTACATCCGGCAGCACTTCTTCGGCGACGACCACCGGCTGCGCGCGATGGTCGAGAACCTGAGCGACGACCAGATCCTGCACCTGGGCCGCGGCGGCCACGACCACCGCAAGATCTTCGCGGCGTTCAAGGCGGCCGACGAGCACAAGGGCCAGCCGACGGTCATCCTGGCCAAGACGATCAAGGGCTGGACGCTGGGCCCGAACTTCGAGGGCCGCAACGCCACGCACCAGATGAAGAAGCTGACGGTCGACGACCTCAAGCGCTTCCGGGACCGGCTGCACCTGCCGATCTCCGACCGGGAGCTGGAGTCCGGCCTGCCGCCGTACTACCACCCGGGGCGGAACTCGGAGGAGATCCAGTACATGCACGACCGCCGCAAGGGTCTCGGCGGGTACGTCCCCACGCGCGTCGTGCGCTCCGAGGCGCTCGCGCTGCCGGACGACAAGGCGTACGCGACCGTGAAGAAGGGCACCGGTCAGCAGTCCATCGCGACCACCATGGCCTTTGTGCGGTTGCTCAAGGACCTCATGCGGGACAAGGAGATCGGGCGGCGCTTCGTACTGATCGCGCCGGACGAGTACCGCACGTTCGGCATGGACTCCTTCTTCCCGAGCGCGAAGATCTACAACCCGCTGGGTCAGCAGTACGAGTCGGTGGACCGTGAGCTGCTGCTCGCCTACAAGGAGTCGCCGACGGGCCAGATGCTGCACGACGGCATCTCCGAGGCGGGGTGCACGGCCTCGTTGATCGCGGCGGGTTCCGCGTACGCGACGCACGGCGAGCCGATGATCCCGGTGTACGTCTTCTACTCGATGTTCGGGTTCCAGCGCACCGGCGACCAGTTCTGGCAGATGGCCGACCAGCTGGCGCGGGGATTCGTCCTCGGTGCCACGGCGGGCCGCACGACCCTCACCGGCGAGGGCCTGCAGCACGCCGACGGACACTCGCAGCTGCTGGCCTCCACGAACCCGGCGTGCGTCGCCTACGACCCCGCGTACGCCTACGAGATCGCGCACATCGTCCAGGACGGGCTGCGCCGCATGTACGGCAGCTCGGCGGAGCACCCGCACGGCGAGGACGTCTTCTACTACCTCACCGTCTACAACGAGCCCATCCAGCACCCCGCGGAACCGGCCGGGGTGGACGTCGAGGGCATCGTCAAGGGCATCCACAAGCTCGCCGACGGTCCCGGCGGGACGGTCCCGGCGCAGATCATGGCGTCGGGCGTCGCGGTGCCGTGGGCCGTCGAGGCGCAGCGGATGCTCGCGGAGGACTGGAACGTACGGGCCTCGGTGTGGTCCGCGACGTCCTGGAACGAGCTGCGGCGGGAGGCGGTGGCCTGCGAGGAGCACAACCTCCTGCACCCGGAGGAGGAGCAGCTCGTGCCGTACGTGACGCGCAAGCTGAGCGGCTCCCAGGGGCCGTTCGTGGCCGTGTCCGACTGGATGCGGTCGGTGCCGGACCAGATCGCGCGGTGGGTGCCCGGTCCGTACCAGTCCCTGGGCGCCGACGGCTTCGGCTTCGCCGACACCCGGGGGGCGGCGCGCCGCTTCTTCCACATCGACGCGCAGTCGATCGTGGTGGCGGTGCTCACGGAGCTGGCGCGGGCGGGGCAGGTCGACCGCTCGGTGCTGAAGCAGGCGATCGACCGGTACCAGGTGCTGGACGTGACAGCGGCGCACCCGGGTCCGGCCGGCGGCGACGCGTAGCGGTGCCGTAGGAACACGGGCCGGGGTCGGTGCGGCTCACCGACCCCGGCCAGGCGCCGCCGGCGCCCACCGGCGACGGCCGCACGTCGCCCGCCGGCGGCGCCGCAGCCCCCAGGAGCGCGGGAAGCGCGCGGTCGGCCGCGACGGGCCCGCGGCGACGGACGCTCACTGCTCCCCTCCCGCAGCGAGCGTCCGCGGCCGGGCTTCCGGTGGGAAACTCTGGCCCGCGTGGAGCGCACCACGCCAGCGATCTTGGCGGGAGTCACTCTGATAGGCGACCGGGGTCAGATGTGCCCCACGCCCGCCCCGGCCTCCGCGTTCCCGCCCCGCTTGGCGAGCAGGGCGACGAGGACCGCGACCACGGCGACACCCGCGGCGACGAGGCACGCGAGGCTCATGCCGGAGATGAACGTGTCGTGCGCCACGGTCGTGATCTTGGCGGCGATCTCGGCCGGTATTCCCTTCCGCACCGGCGCCACACCGGCCTGCACGGCCTCCGACGCCTGGTCCAGCTGGGCCGGCTTCAGCGGCGGCAACCCCGCGCGCGCCCAGTTGCCCGGCAGCGCGCTGTCGACCTTGGAGGCCATCACCGCGCCCAGCACCGCCGTACCGAGGCTGCCGCCGATCTGCATGGCGGCCTGCTGGAGACCGCCGGCCACACCGGACAGCTCCAGCGGCGCGTTGCCGACGATGACCTCGGTCGCGCCGACCATCACCGGCGCGAGGCCGAGACCGAGGAGGGCGAACCAGACGGACATCACACCGCTGCCCGTACCAGCCTTGAGCGTGGACATGCCGTACATGGCGATCGCGGTCGCGGCCATGCCGCCGGCCAGCGGGACGCGCGGGCCGAGTTTGGTGATCGCGGCGCCGGCCAGCGGCGAGGCGACGATCATCATGCCCGTGAGCGGCAGCAGGTGCAGGCCCGCGTCGACCGGGGACATCCCGTGCACGTTCTGGAGGTAGAAGGTCACGAAGAACAGGCCGCCCATGAAGGCGATGGCCATCAGGATCATCAGGACCACGCCGGCCGACAGCGGCACGGAGCGGAACAGGCCGAGCGGGACGAGCGGTTCGGCGACCTTGGTCTCCCAGAACGCGAAGAACGCGAAGAGCAGGACCGAGGCGGCGACGAAGCCCCAGGTCCGGCCGTCGCCCCAGCCCCAGCTCGGCGCCTTGATGAGGGCCCAGACGAGGCAGAACATCGCGCCGGACAGCAGGACGATGCCGAGCACGTCGAAGGAGCGCGGCGCGTTCCGCGCGCGGTGGTCGAGCAGGATCAGCAGGCCGAGGACCAGGGCGACCACGCCGACCGGCACATTGATGAAGAACACCGACTGCCAGTTGACGTGCTGCACGAGCACGCCGCCGAGGATCGGGCCGCCCGCGGTGGACGCGCCGATCACCATGCCCCAGATGCCGATGGCCATGTTGAGCTTCTCGGCCGGGAACGTGGCCCGCAGCAGGCCGAGCGCGGCCGGCATCAGCAGCGCGCCGAACAGGCCCTGGAAGACGCGGAAGGTGACCACGGCGGCGATGCTGTCGGACAGCCCGATCGCGCCGGAGGCGGCGGCGAAGCCGGTCACACCGATGAGGAAGGTCTGCCGGTGCCCGAAGCGGTCACCGAGCTTGCCCGCGGTGATCAGGGTGACCGCGAGGGCGAGGAAGTAGGCGTTGGTGATCCACTGCACATCGGCGAAGGTCGCGTGCAGATGGTCGCGGATGGCCGGGTTGGCGATGGCCACGATGGTGCCGTCCAGGGCCACCATCATGACCCCTACGGCGACGGTGATCAGGGTGAGCCACGGGTGGCCGCGCATCCCCGTGGCCGGCGCTTGCTCCGCCGGGGCCGACGGGGCTCCGTCACCCGGCCCCGTCGTGTCGATGGTGGTCTGACCAGTCATGTGTTCGAGATTAGTGACAGCCACTGACAGTTGACAAACAATTTCACAAGTCGGTGACTGACAGGGCACACTGGTACATGGCTGAGCTGGTCGAACGTTCGGAAAGGGGCCGTCGAGGGGCCATGGAGACGCTGCGCGAGCGCAAGAAGCGGCGTACCCGGGAGTCGCTGCTGCGGGCCGCTCTCGAACTGTTCACCACCCAGGGGTACGAGCGCACGACGGTGGACGAGATCGCCGCGGCCTGCGAGGTCTCGCAGCGCACCTTCTTCCGTTACTTCGCGGGCAAGGAGGACGCCGCCTTCGCGGTCCAGGAGATGACGGAGGCGCTCTTCCTGTCCGCCCTGCGCGCCCGGCCGCCGCACGAGGCACCCATGGAGGCGCTGCGGCAGGCCGTCCTCCAGGACTGGGAGTCGATCCGGGAGACCGTCGAGTCGGCCGTCCCGATGGAGCTGTACCTGCGCATGTACCGGACGATCGAGTCGACGCCCGCGCTGCTCGCCGCCCATCTGCGCCGCTCGACCGCCGTCGAGGAGACCCTCGCGCGGCTGCTGGCCGAGCGGGAGGGCGTGGACGTGGACACGGACCCCCGGCCGAGGCTCGCGGTGGCGGTGTTCGGCGGGGTGATTCGGGTCACGGAACGGCAGTGGTGTCTGGGCCGGGACTTCAGCCTGGAGGCCGTAAGATCACTCACCGCCTCGTACCTCGATCAGGTGAGTTCGGCCCTCCAGGGGAACTGGCGCACGAACTGAGGCCGTTGGCGCGGCGCGGAAAGACCGGCGGAAGCGTGTCCGGCGGACCGCCGGCGCGGTGTCCGGAGGATCGGCCGCGACCGGTTCGAAAGATCGTTCACAGTGTGTTCGATCTTCACCGAAACGTGATCCCGGTCACTGGGTTACCGCGAGACCGTCTCGTTCTCCTAGTGTGTCCTCCCAGTGACTTCCTTCGACACCTCCTCCCCGCAACTCAACGTCTGGCGCGCGATGCTGGCGCTGGCCGTCGTGTTCGTGATGCTCGCCACCACCGGTTGGACCGCCCTGCGCACCCACCGGGAGTCCGGTGAACTCCAGGCGTCCCTCGACAAGTGGACGCACGGCAGCCTGCACGGACGGCGGCTGCCGGACCCGCAGGCCGGGCCGGCGCGGCTCACCCGCTTCTTCGCCTCGCTCTCGGCGCAGGACCGCTCCCGCCTCGTCCACCGCTATCCGCTCGCGGTGGGCAACATGAACGGCGCGCCGGTCTCCCTGCGCTACCGGGCCAACCACATCGCCCTGGAGCAGCAGCGCGCGGTCGAGCGCGGCCGCCTGCACGACCGCCGGCTCAGCGCGACCGGCCAGCAGGACGCGGGCCGTCGTATGCACCGCTACGAGTCGCTGCTGGCCCCCGGCCGCCAGATCCTCTCCTTCGACCCGGCGGGCACCGGCCGGATCTCCGAGGTGTTCGGGAACCTGACGAAGGCGCGGCGGATCTCGGTCGTCGTCCCCGGCGTCGACACCGACCTGCTCACCTTCCAGAAGACCAACCGCCCCTACACCGCCCCGGTCGGCATGGCCAAGGCGCTCTACGCGGCGGAGCACGAGGCCGATCCCGGGACGCGTACGGCCGTGATCGCCTGGGCCGACTACACCGCACCCGACGGCCTCGGCGTGGACGCGGCCACCGGGGCGCGCGCGGCGGAGGGCTCCCTGCGGCTGAACGCGCTGCTGCGGGCCCTGCCCGGCCGGGCCCCGGTGTCGATGTTCTGCCACAGCTACGGCTCGGTGCTGTGCGGGATCGCCGCGCACGACATGCCGGGGCGGGTCGCCGACATAGCGGTGGCCGCCAGCCCCGGGATGCGGGTCTCCAAGGCCGCCGACCTGGACACCGGCGCCCGGGTGTGGGCCATGCGGGACGCCACCGACTGGATCCGGGACGTTCCGTACCTGGAGGTGGGCGGGCTCGGGCACGGCGCCGATCCGGTCGCCGCGGACTTCGGTGCGCGAGTGCTGTCCGCGCGGGACGCGCACGGCCATGCCGGGTACTTCACACCGGGCACGGACAGCCTGCGCAACCTCGCCGACATCGGCACCGGCGCGTACGACTCGGTGACGTGCGCCGGTGGAAGTGACGCGTGCCGGGCCGGTCTGCCCGCTATGACGACGGCCCAACGCGCGTAGAAACAGCAGGAAGTGCGGTCCGCGAAGGTGGCGACGGAGAAGGACGTGCCGCATACGATGAGCCGCATGGGTGACGTACTGGCGGGTTTTCATGCCGTCTGGGAGTTCGAGTCCGACTCCGTGCTCATCCGCTACGAACGGGGGATTCGAACACCGAAGTTGTTCCAGGCGCTCGGAGAGCGGCGGATCCCGCTGTCCGCGCTGGAAGAGGTCACGCTCGCTCCGGGCCGGCGAGGCACCCTCGTCCTGCGCCTGGTGCCCCGCGCGGGCGCGGATCCGCTCATGGAGGCGGCGGACGGGCAGCTCAAGGAGGGTTCCGACCCCTACCGGCTGGTCCTGCCGGCCGAGCGGGAGAGCCAGGCGGCGTCCTGCACGCGGGAGCTGGCGGCACTGCTGACGGAGTCGGGGCCCGCGGACCGTTACCTGGTGGCCGCGCCCGCGGGGCCGCTCCAGTTCAAGGCGTACGACGGCAAGGCGGCCTTCGACGGGACGTCCGTGCAGTTCCGGTGGTCCTGGACCGGCGCGTCCACGGCCAAGTGGAAGGCCGGCGACCAGAGTTACCAGGTCGCCGACCTCAGCGGGGTGGAGTGGCGCTCGCCGGAGGCCCTGGAGGGCTTCCTGCGGCTGCGCGCCCCGGGCGCGGCGCCGGTCCCGGAACCCGACCAGGACCCGGCGGCGGTGGTGTTCGGTCTCGGCTACGGCCCCGTGCACGAGTCGCTGCCGTTCGCCGCGGCGGTGCTCGCGGCCGTGCGCGCGCGTCGGCCGGTGCCCGCGGTGTCGCAGTGCCGCCGCGACCCCGCGGACATCGCCGAGCGGATCAGGCACCTCGGGGAGCTGCACCAGGCCGGGCTGGTGACCGACGAGGAGTTCGCCGGCAAGAAGGCGGAACTGCTCGCGGAGCTCTGATCACCCCCTGCCGGCCGATCACTCCCTGCCGGCCGACGTGAACGTCATGTCCGCGTAGCGCTCGCCCGCCACCTTGCCCGCGATCGGCTCCAGCTGCGACAGCTCGTCCTCGGTCAGGGTGATCCGGGCGGCGACCGTGTTCTCCTCCACCCGGCTCGCCTTGCGGGTGCCCGGGATCGGGATCACGGGGAGGGAGTCGACGCTCGCGCGCTGCTGGACCCAGGCCAGGGCGATCTGGGCGGCGGTCGCGTCGTGGGCGGCGGCGATGGTGTGCAGGGGCGCGAGCAGGGCCGCGTTGGCGGCGGCGTTGTCACCGGTGAAGCGGGGCTGCTGACGGCGGAAGTCGTCGGCGGTGAGGTCCTTGTCCGCGTTGGCGAACGCGCCCGTGAGGAAGCCCCGGCCGAGCGGCGAGTACGGCACCAGGGCGACGCCCAGCTCCCGGGCGGCGGGCACGACATGCGCCTCGATGTCCCGGCTGAACAGGGACCACTCCGACTGCACGGCCGCGATCGGGTGCACGGCGTGCGCGGCGCGCAGCTCCTCGGCGGTGACCTCGCTGAGGCCGAGGTGCTTGACCTTGCCCTCGCGCACCAGCTCCGCCATCGTGCCGACGCTCTCCTCGATGGGCACGTTCACATCGCGGCGGTGCATGTAGTAGAGGTCGATCACGTCCACGCCGAGCCGCTTCAGGCTGCCCTCGACGGCCTCGCGGATGTACGGCGAGTCGTTGCGGATGATCCGCTTGGTCGGGTCGTCCTTCGGGATGGACAGGGCGAACTTGGTGGCGATCACCACCTCGTCGCGGTGGGCCCGGAAGAACGGGGCGAGGAAGCGCTCGTTCTCCCCCGCGCCGTACGCGTCGGCGGTGTCGTAGAGGGTCACGCCCAGCTCCAGCGCCCGGTCCAGGGCGGCGCGCGCCTGCTCGGCGTCGGTGGGGCCGTAGCCGAAACTCATGCCCATGCAGCCGAGTCCCTGCACACCGACCTCGGGCCCCTGCGCTCCCAGGCGGGCCGTCGGAATCCTGGTCTCGGTCATCGTGTGTTCCCCTCGGTAGCGTAAAAATCGATCTTGCGGTCGAGCACGGCGAGCGTGTCCCGCAGCTCCGCGATCCGGCCGAGCACGTCACGGCGGGTCTGCTCCAGCAGTTCCTGCCGCTCCCGGTAGCTTCCGGCGCCCTCGCGCACCAGCTCCGCGTACCTCACCATGTCGGCCACCGGCATGCCGGTCAGCCGCAGCTTGGTCACCAGGTCCAGCCAGTCCAGGTCTCGGTTGGTGTACCGGCGCTGACCCGTGTGCGAGCGGTCGACATGCGGCATCAGGCCGATCCGCTCGTACCAGCGCAGCGTGTGCGCGGTCAGGCCGGTGCAGGCGACGACCTCGCTGATCGTGTAGTGGTCCTGGCCGTCCGGGCGCGGGTGGTGCGGGGGCCGGGCGGAGCAGATGTCGGCGGGGTGTGAGTCCTCATGGGTCGCAGGCGTGGTCTGCATCACCGTCATGCCTCAACGCTATGGCCTTGGAGTGCACTCCAAGCAAGCCGGTCCGGTAAGAAATCCGCGGGACCGGGCGCCGGGCGGCCGGACGGCGTCGGGCGCACGAGTCTCGCACGCCGGGCCGCGCCCGGGGCCGCCGCCGAAGTGCCGCGCCCGCGCCAGGTCGTGATCGGTTCGCCGGGGAGGCCGAGCCGGCCGCGCCGGCGGCGGGCGCGGCGGGCCACCGGCTCGCCGCCCGGCTCGGTCCGCGCGGCCCGGTCGGCCGCGCCCTCGGCGTGGCGACCGGCCCGGACGTCCGGCCGCTGTACGAGTCGCCGGGCCTCACCCGGGATCCGGACCCGTCGACGCGGCGCGTGCCGTGAGCCGCATAGGCTCGGCGGCATGTCGTTGAACAGCCTGGCGTCGATCGAGAACTGGCCCGTGCCCACCGCGGCCGCGGGTGTCGTACGAGCCGACGGGACCGTCCTCGGGACGCACGGACCCCTCACCCACCGCTTCCCCCTCGCCTCGGTCACCAAGCCGCTGGCCGCGTACGCGGCGCTGGTGGCGTACGAGGAGGGGGCGGTCGAGCTGGACGAGCCGGCCGGGCCGCCCGGGGCGACGGTGCGGCACCTGCTGGCGCACACCTCCGGTCTCGCCTTCGACGAGCACCGGGTGATGGCGCCGCCCGGGGAGCGGCGGCTGTACTCCAACGCCGGGTTCGAGCAGCTCGGCGACCACATCACCGAGGCGACCGGCATCCCGTTCGCGGAGTACGCGCGGCAGGCGGTGCTGGAGCCGCTGGGCATGACGTCCACCTCGCTCGCGGGCTCGCCGGCGAAGGACGGCGTCTCGACGGTGGCGGACCTGCTGCTGTTCGCGGCGGAGGCGCAGGCGCCCCGGCTGCTGGACCCCCGCACGGTCGCGGAGGCGATGACGGTCCAGTTCCCGGGCACCAAGGGCGTGTTGCCGGGCTACGGCCACCAGAACCCCAACGACTGGGGCCTCGGCTTCGAGATCCGCGACGGCAAGTCCCCGCACTGGACCGGCGGTTCCTCCTCCCCCCGCACCTTCGGCCACTTCGGCCAGGCCGGCACCTTCCTGTGGGTCGACCCGGACGCGGGCCTCGCCTGCACCGCCCTGGCCGACCGTGCCTTCGGCCCCTGGGCCGTCGAGGCCTGGCCGGCCTTCACCGACGCGGTGCTGGGCGAGGCGCGCGGCATGCGCTGACCAGCGGTCCGGCGACCGCCCCCGGGCACGGCGGGCCACCGGCTCGCCACCCGGCTCGGTCCGGGCGCGGCGCGGCCCCCGGGAACGACGGCGCGCGGCGCGCCGTCAGCCGGACATCTCCCACACCAGCAGCTCGGCCGGGGACCCCGCCACCACCCGCAGGCCCTGTGCCCCGGTGATCCGGGCCGCGTCCCCCCGGCCCAGCTCCGCGCCGTCCAGCCGCACCGCGCCGCGCACGACATGGACGTACAGGTACGCCGCGTCCGGCAGCGCGGTCCGCTCCCCCGTGCCGAGCCGGCGCACATGCAGCATCGCGCCGGCGGCCGGGACGGCGTAGGGCGTGGCGTCGGCGATGCCCGGGACGATGCCGTACGACGGCTCGCCGCCCGCCTCCAGCGGGGCCAGCCACATCTGGAGGAAGACCAAGGGGGCCCCGCCGTCGTTGCGTTCGACGTGCCGCACGCCCGTCGCCGCGCTCAGATGCTGGACGTCCCCCGCGCGCACGGTCCGCTCGTGGCCCGCGGAGTCGCGGTGGGTCAGCTCGCCCTCGATCACCCAGGTGACGATCTCGGTATGGCTGTGCGGGTGTTCGGCGAACCCGGCGCCGGGCGCGAGCCGTTCCTCGTTGCAGGCGATCAGCGGGCCGAAACGCAGGTTGCCGGGGTCGTAGTGCGGGCCGAAGGAGAAGGCGTGGCGGGTCTCGATCCCGGCCGCCGGGTCCCCGCCCGGGTAGCGCTCGGCGGCGCGCCGTACGTCGATCACGACCCCACCGTAGTCCCGCCCCCGGTGCGCGCGGGCCCCGGGTCGCCGACCCGGCGACGCATGTTCCCGTCCGGATAAGGCACTCTTGTCCCCGTGCCCGAACCCGAATCCCACCCTGGTGACCCCGCGGCGTCCGCCGTCCACACGCACGCCGCGACCCTGAAACGGCTGGAGAAGTCCTCCGGGAGCCTCGCCGCCCAGGCCATCGCGCGGATGGACGAGACCCTGCCGTGGTACCGGGCCATGCCCCCGGAGAACCGGTCCTGGATCGGGCTGGTCGCCCAGGCGGGCATCGCGGCGTTCACCGAGTGGTTCCGGCACCCGGACACCCCTCAGGCGATCTCCACGGACGTCTTCGGGACCGCGCCGCGCGAGCTGACCCGGGCGATCACGCTGCGGCAGACCGTGGAGATGGTGCGCACCACCATCGAGGTCATGGAGAGCGCCATCGACGAGGTGGCCGCCCCGGGCGACGAGAGCGTGCTGCGCGAGGCGCTGCTGGTGTACGCGCGGGAGATCGCCTTCGCGACCGCCCAGGTGTACGCCCAGGCCGCCGAGGCACGCGGTGCCTGGGACGCGCGCCTGGAGTCGCTGGTGGTCAACGCCGTGCTCAGCGGGGAGGCCGACGAGGGCGCCGTCAGCCGGGCCGCCGCGCTGGGCTGGAACTCCCCCGACCATGTGTGCGTCGTCCTGGGCACCGCCCCGGACGGGGACAGCGAGCTGACAGTGGAGGCGATCCGGCGGGCGGCCCGGCACGCCAAGCTCCAGGTGCTCACCGGTGTGCTCGGGGACCGCCTCGTGGTGATCGCGGGCGGCAGCCCCAACCCGCTGGCGGTGGCGAAGTCGCTGATCGGCCCGTACGCGGCGGGACCGGTGGTCGCCGGACCCGTCGTGCCGGACCTGCTGGCCGCCACCCGGTCCGCGCAGGCCGCCGCGGCCGGACTGAAGGCGTGCACGGCGTGGCAGGACGCGCCGCGGCCCGTGCTGGCGGACGATCTGCTGCCGGAGCGCGCGATCGCGGGCGATCCGAGCGCCCGCGAGCAGCTGGTGGAGGAGATCTACAGACCACTGGGAGAGGCCGGATCGGCGCTCCTGGAAACCCTGAGTGTCTACCTGGAGCAGGCGAGCAGCCTGGAGGGCGCGGCGCGGATGCTCTTCGTTCACCCGAACACCGTGCGCTACCGGCTCCGACGTGTGACAGACGTCACCGGTTGGTCGCCTTCGGATGTACGATCCGCGTTCACGCTGCGGATCGCGCTCATCCTGGGGCGCCTGGCCGACGGTGACCCCCAGGCATAGGGTTTTGTCGGAGGTCAACAAAAGCCCTTCGTGTTCTTCGTCCCTGTCCCCACGGGCGGCCGTGCCCGTCCCCAAGAGAGAGTGTGAGAGTGCTCGTACTCGTCGCTCCCGGCCAGGGCGCCCAGACGCCCGGCTTCCTGACCCCCTGGCTCGAACTCCCCGGTGCCGCCGACCGTGTCGCCGCGTGGTCGGACGCCATCGGTCTCGACCTGGTGCACTACGGGACCCAGGCCGACGCCGACGCGATCCGGGACACCTCCGTGGCCCAGCCGCTGCTGGTCGCCGCCGGGATCCTGTCCGCCGCGGCACTCGGTGCCATGCCGGAGATCGCGCCGGGCGCGGTGGCCGGGCACAGCGTCGGCGAGATCACCGCGGCCGTCTTCGCGGGCGTGCTGTCGGACGCCGCGGCCCTCCGGTTCGTGCGCACCCGCGGCCTCGCCATGGCCGATGCCGCCGCGATCACCGAGACCGGCATGTCGGCGCTGCTCGGCGGCGACCCCGAGACCTCGGTCGCGCACCTGGAGAAGCTCGGCCTGACGCCGGCGAACATCAACGGCGCGGGGCAGATCGTCGCGGCGGGGACGCTGGAGCAGCTGGCCGCGCTGGCCGAGGACAAGCCCGAAGGCGTGCGCAAGGTCGTCCCGCTGAAGGTGGCCGGCGCCTTCCACACCCGGCACATGGCCCCCGCGGTCGAGACGCTGGCCAAGGCCGCCGCCGATCTCGCGCCCGCCGACCCCGGTATCCCCTACGTCTCCAACAGGGACGGAAGGCCCGTCGCCTCCGGCGCCGAGGTGCTCGAACGCCTGGTCGGCCAGGTGGCCAACCCGGTGCGCTGGGACCTGTGCATGGAGACGTTCAAGGAGCTGGGCGTCACCACGCTCATCGAGGTGTGCCCCGGTGGCACGCTCACCGGGCTGGCCAAGCGGGCGCTGCCCGGCGTCAGGACGCTGGCCCTGAAGACCCCCGACGACCTCGACGCGGCCCGTGCGCTCATCACCGAGCACGTCGACGCCTGACGCCTGACGCCTAAGGAGCCGTAGATGGCGAAGATCAAGCCCAGCAAGGGCGCCCCGTACGCGCGCATCCTCGGTGTCGGCGGCTACCGCCCGACCCGTGTGGTGCCCAACGAGGTGATCCTGGAGAAGATCGATTCGTCCGACGAGTGGATCCGCTCCCGTTCCGGCATCGAGAGCCGGCACTGGGCGGGCTCCGAGGAGACGGTGGCCGCGATGTCGGTCGAGGCGGCCGGCAAGGCGATCGCCAACGCCGGTATCGACGCCTCGCGGGTCGGCGCGGTCGTCGTGTCGACGGTGTCGCACTTCGCCCAGACCCCGGCCATCGCCACCTCGATCGCCGACCAGCTCGGCACCGAGAAGGCGGCCGCCTTCGACATCTCGGCCGGCTGCGCGGGCTTCGGCTACGGCCTGACCCTGGCCAAGGGCATGGTCGTGGAGGGCTCCGCCGAGTACGTCGTGGTGATCGGCGTGGAGCGGCTCAGCGACCTGACCGACCTGGAGGACCGGGCCACGGCCTTCCTGTTCGGCGACGGCGCCGGCGCGGTCGTCGTGGGTCCCGCCACGGAGCCGGCCATCGGCCCGACCGTGTGGGGATCCGAGGGCGACAAGTCCGACATCATCAAGCAGACCGTCCCGTGGGACCGTTTCCACGTCGGGGACGTCGACGAACTCCCGCTGGACAGCGAGGGGAACATCAAGTTCCCCGCGATCACGCAGGAGGGCCAGGCGGTGTTCCGCTGGGCCGTGTTCGAGATGGCGAAGGTCGCCCAGCAGGCGCTGGACGCGGCCGGGATCACCTCGGAGGACCTGGACGTCTTCATCCCGCACCAGGCCAATGTGCGGATCATCGACTCGATGGTGAAGACCCTCAAGCTGCCGGAGCATGTCACGGTCGCCCGTGACATCCGCACCACCGGCAACACCTCGGCCGCCTCGATCCCGCTCGCCATGGAGCGGCTCCTGGCGACCGGGGAGGCGAAGAGCGGTGACACCGCGCTCGTCATCGGATTCGGGGCGGGTCTCGTCTACGCCGCCACGGTCGTTACCCTCCCCTAGGCACTCCGTGCCGGATCATGCGATCCGATGGGGGGACAAATGCCACAAACCGTCTGGAACATCGAAGAAGGAGCGCCTCACATGGCCGCCACTCAGGAAGAGATCGTCGAAGGTCTCGCCGAAATCGTCAACGAGATCGCCGGCATCCCGGTTGAGGACGTCCAGCTGGACAAGTCCTTCACCGACGACCTGGACGTCGACTCGCTGTCCATGGTCGAGGTCGTCGTCGCCGCCGAGGAGCGCTTCGACGTGAAGATCCCGGACGAGGACGTCAAGAACCTCAAGACCGTCGGCGACGCGACCGACTACATCCTCAAGCACCAGGCCTGAGCCATTCGCTGAGGCCCTACGGCCCGTCAGGCCGCAGGGCCCTCGGGTCGGCAAGGCCCCGCCACCCGGCGGTGGCGCCGTAGATTCCCGCATCCGTTGGAGAAAGAATTCCCGTGAGCCCGACCAATCGCACCGTGGTCGTCACCGGTATCGGCGCAACCACACCGCTGGGTGGCGACGCAGCTTCGTTCTGGGAGGCCCTGGTCGCCGGCGAGTCCGGTGTCGGTCCTCTGGAGGAGGAGTGGGCGGCGGACCTCCCGGTCCGTATCGCCGCCCGCATCGCCGTCGAGCCGGGTGAGATCATCCCCCGGCCGCAGGCCCGCAAGCTCGACCGCTCGGCGCAGTTCGCGCTGATCGCCGCGCGCGAGGCGTGGCAGGACGCCGGCTTCACCGCCAGGGCCGGCGAGGACACGTCCGTCGACCCCGACCGTCTCGGCACGGTCATCGCCTCCGGCATCGGCGGTGTGACGACGCTGCTGGACCAGTACGACGTGCTGCGGGAGAAGGGCGTACGCCGCGTCTCCCCGCACACCGTGCCGATGCTCATGCCCAACTCCCCGGCGGCCAACGTCGGTATCGACCTGGGCGCGCGCGCCGGCGTGCACACCCCCGTGTCGGCCTGCGCCTCCGGCGCCGAGGCCATCGGGTACGCGATCGAGATGATCCGCACCGGGCGTGCGGACGTCGTCATCGCCGGTGGCACCGAGGCCGCGATCCACCCGCTGCCCATCGCCGCGTTCGGCAACATGATGGCGATGTCCAAGAACAACGAGGACCCCTCGGGCGCGTCCCGGCCCTTCGACACGGGCCGCGACGGCTTCGTGCTCGGCGAGGGCGCCGGCGTGATCATCCTTGAGTCCGAGGAGCACGCGAAGGCCCGCGGCGCCCGGATCTACGTGGAGGCGGTCGGCCAGGGCATCTCCGCCGACAGTCACCACATCACGCAGCCCGAGCCCTCGGGCAACGGCATCGCGCACGCGCTGCAGAACCTGCTGGACAGCACGGACCTGAAGCCGGCCGAGGTCGTACACGTCAACGCGCACGCCACGTCCACCCCGCAGGGTGACACCGCCGAGATCAAGGCGCTGTGGAAGGTGTTCGGCGACGACGTCGAGCACATGGCGATCTCCGCCACCAAGTCGATGACCGGTCACCTTCTCGGTGGCGCCGGCGGCATCGAGACGGTGGCGTCGATCCTGGCGCTGGTGAACCGCACGGCGCCCCCGACGATCAACGTGAAGGAACTCGACCCCGAGGTCAACGCGGACATCGTGGTCGGCGAGGCCCGGCAGCTGCCGCAGGGCCGCGTCGCCGCGCTGAACGACTCGTTCGGGTTCGGCGGCCACAACGTGGTGCTGGCGTTCCGCACGATCTGAGTACGCACGGGAAAGGGCCCCACCGGCCGGTGGGGCCCTTTCCCGTGTCCGCGGACGAATCCGGCCGTGCTCAGACCACCTGGTGCAGCCACCGCACCGGCGCGCCCTCCCCGGCGTACCTGAACGGCTCCAGTTCGTCGTCCCACGGCTTGCCGAGCAGCTTGGCGATCTCGGCCTCCAGGTCCGTCTCCTCGCGCTGGGAGCGGGTGAGGGCGGCGCGCAGCCGGTCCTCGGGGATGAGGATGTCGCCGTGGATGCCGGTGACGGCGTGGAAGATGCCCAGGTCCGGGGTGCAGCTGTAGCGCTCGCCCTCGGCGGTGGCGCAGGGCTCCGCGGTGACCTCGAAGCGCAGCAGATGCCAGCCGCGCAGCGCGGAGGCGAGCTTGGAGGCGGTGCCGGGCCGGCCCTGCCAGGAGAACTCCGAGCGCCAGGTGCCGGGGGCCGCGGGCTGCCGGATCCAGTCGAGGTTGACGCGCGTGCCGAGCACCCCGGCGACGGCCCACTCGACGTGCGGGCACAGCGCGCGCGGCGCGGAGTGCACGTACAGAACTCCACGTGTCGTCACCGGAACCTCCGGGCTGAGCGGGACATCTTGCTGGCTGGCTGGCGGCTGTGGCACGACGGCCGCGCTGATGGCGAGGCTACCCTGCGCCGGGGCAAGGAGTGTGACGTACCGTCGGTCCCGGTGGCAGGAATCCTTCACCATTCACCCAGGGGGACGCTTGTACGGGCCCCGTTCGTTCCAGCGGGCCCGGTACCGGGAACCCTCGCACGTTGTCATGGGGGGAGCACCCACTTCGATCGAGGAGAACACCAGGGATGCGGAAGCGAAGGCACCGGGCGCGGCTCGCGCTGGCCGTGGCGGCGGCCACCGTGCTGGGCGCCGCCGGGTGCGACGCCGGGGGCTCGCCCGCGGCCCGCGGCACCGGGGCGCGGGCCGCCGAGGCACCGGTGTGGAACCGCAGTCCGGCCTCGATCGCCGCGGTCGGCGACTCCATCACCCGGGGCTTCGACGCGTGCACGGTGCTGTCGGACTGCCCCGAGGTGTCCTGGGCGACGGGCAGCGACGCCCAGGTGGAGAGTCTGGCGGTACGGCTCCTCGGCGCGGAGGGCGCGGCCGGGCACAGCTGGAACTACGCGATGACGGGCGCCCGAATGGCGGATCTTTCGCAGCAGATGGCGGATGCGGCGAGTCGCGACCCGGAACTGGTCACGGTGATGGTCGGAGCGAACGACGCCTGCCGTTCCTCCACCCGGGCGATGACCCCGGTGGCCGGCTTCCGCGCGGACTTCGAGGAGGCCCTGCGCACCCTGCGCGCGGCCGCCCCCAGGGCGCAGGTGTACGTCGCGAGCGTGCCGAACCTGAAGCGGCTCTGGGAGCAGGGCCGGGGCAATCCGCTGGGCAAGGAGGTCTGGAAGCTCGGCATCTGCCCCTCGATGCTGGGCGACGCCGACGACCTGGGCGAGGCGGCCGAGCACCGGCGCGACCAGGTCGAGGACCGGGTGGTCGCCTACAACAAGGTGCTGGAGGAGGTCTGCGCCGCCGACCGCCGCTGCCGCTTCGACGGCGACGCGGTGTACGACTACCGCTTCGGCACCGACCAGCTCAGCCACTGGGACTGGTTCCACCCCAGCAAGGACGGCCAGGCCCGGCTGGCGGCGATCGCCTACCGTACGGTCACGGCCGCGGGTCCGGCGGCGTAGCGCCCCCGCCCCCGTCCTGGTGCCGGGCCAGTTCGGCGGCGAGCCGGCGCAGGACCGTGTGGTTGGCGCGGCGCATCGTGGCGCGGACGACGGGGGCCAGCAGGCGGTCGGGCAGCGGTGCGCGCAGCCAGGTGTAGGTGAAGGAGACCCGGCTGCCGCCGCCGTCCGGGAGCGGGGCGATGGTGTATATGCCGTGGGCCTCGCGGCGGCCGGCGGCGCTGACGTTGTGCTCGACGATGCGCTCGGGCGGTTCGGAGTTGATGACCTCGATGCTGACACCGGTCCTCGTACCGCCCAGGACGGCCGTGACGGTGGCGCGGGCGCCGAAACCGCGGCTCGGGCCGCTGTAGTGCCAGTCGGTCAGATAGTGGTCGGTGAACCGCTCGTGATGGGCCAGCACATCGAGGAACTCGTAAACCTGTGCGGGCGGGTACGGAACCTCGGTCGACACGGTGACGGGTCGCATGGACAGCACGCTACAGAGGACCTCGCCGGTCACCTAGGGTTTCGGCATGAGCGAACTCTTCGGCACACTCCCCGACGGCACCGAGGTCCACCGCTGGACGCTGGAGCGGGGCGGGACGCGGGTGGAGATCCTGACGTACGGCGGGATCGTGCGCTCGGTCGAGGTGCCGGACCGGGAGGGCCGGACGGCAGACGTGGTGCTCGGGTTCGCCGGCCTCGACGGCTATCTCGCGCATCCGGAGCCGTACCTGGGCGCGCTGGTCGGGCGGTACGCCAACCGGATCGCGGGGGCGCGGTTCCCGCTGGACGACGCGGTGTACGCCCTGGAGCCGAACGAGGGGCCGCATCTGCTGCACGGGGGCGCGCGGGGGTTCGACAAGCGGGTGTGGGAGGCGGCGGCCGTCGAGCACGGGGTGCGGCTCGCCCGGGTGAGTCCGCACGGCGAGGAGGGCTTCCCGGGCCGGCTCGACGTGGCGGTGACGTACACGCTGGACGCCTCCGGTGCGCTGCGCATCGCGTACGAGGCGACGACGGACGCGCCGACCGTGGTCGCGCTCACCAGCCACGGCTACTTCAACCTCGCCGGTTCCGGCGCGGGTTCGGCGGCCGGCCACGAACTGCGGCTCGCCGCCTCCCGGTTGACGGCGATCGACGGAGACCTGATCCCCACGGGCGAGCTGCGCGAGGTGACCGGCTCGCGCTTCGACTTCCGCACCCCCCGCGAGGTGGGCACGGGGTACGACCACAACTTCGTGCTCGACAAGGGCGTCACGCTGGTGCCCGAGGAGGTCGCCGAACTGCACCACCCGTCCTGCGGCCGTACCCTCACCGTCTCGACGACCGAACCCGGACTCCAGCTCTACACCGGCGACCACCTCCCCGCGCCCTTCGCCCCATGCGACGGGATCGCCCTGGAGACCCAGCACTTCCCGGACTCCCCGAACCACCCGGACTTCCCGTCCACGGTGCTGCGCCCCGGCGAGGTGTACCGCTCGGAGACGGTGTACGGCTTCTCCGTGCGCTGACGGTGCCCGCGGGCGTCCCCCGGCCGGCGCGGGCCGGAGGATCTCCTTCGCGAGCAGGTCCCGTCAGGGACGCTGCGGGTCGCCCGGCAGCAGGTGATGTACCTGAAACGGCCCAGCGGGCAGAGCCAGTTCAGCGTCCCGCCGGAGCAGGCGCCAAGAACGAGCCGGGCAGGACCCCGCACGGCTGCATCGAGTCGGTCCGCGTCGAACGCGCCCGCAGCCGGCTGGAGTCCGCCGACGCCGCTCTCGAACGCATCGCCGCCGCCTGCGGACGACACCCGCCTGAGATCGCGGCCGGGCCGGAGCGGTCCGGGTCAGTCCCCCTCGCGGCGGGCGACGCGCAGGGGGCCCGGGGTCTCGCCGCGCATCCGGGCGGCCGCCCGCTTCAGGAGGGTCATCGCGGCGGCGCAGATCAGCATGGTGCCGATACCGGCCGCGGCCTGCTCCGCCTCGCCGCCCTTCACCCCCTCGCCCGCGACGGTCGTCGCCAGCGCGAAGATGACCGAGTACAGACTCCGTCCGACCTTCGCGCCGGCGGGGATCACCTGGAGCAGCTGCGGCAGGGTGCTCGCGGCGCCGATCGCCATGCCGAACGGCAGCGCGGCGGCGGTCACCAGGGCGCCGAACCCGAAGGAGTTGCCGTAGGCGCCCCATCCGGCGCCCTTGTAGAGGAGCCAGCCGGTTCCCGTGAGCGACAGCAGGACGAGCAGGCCGTTCAGATACGCGGCGAAGGTGGCGGCCTTGCGCGCGCCCGGCAGATGCGCGGCGGGACTGCGCCAGGCGTCCGCCGTGATCAGCCTCAACCGGCCGCGCAGTCCGCGCATCTGGATCAGCGAGTAGCCGCCGAGGGCGAGCAGCCCGAGTCCGGCGACCGCCGCGGCGAACCCGATCGGGCCCCGGGTGAACCCGTAGTGCAGGCCGCCGGAGGTCAGCGGCAGCCCGAGCACCATCCCGTAGGACATCGGCTTGGCCTTCGCCTGGATCCGGAGCGCCAACTCGCGCTGCTCGGGCGTGAGACCGGGATCCAGCCGCATCCGGCTCTCACCGACGTGCCGGACGGGCGCCGGGGGCGCCTGGTGGGGCGGGTAGGGCTGCGGCGGGTGGCCCTGGGGCGGGTACGGCTGATTCTGGTGGGGCGGGTACCCCTGCGGCTGGTACGGCGGCTGCTGGTACGGCGGATACCCCTGCTGCTGGTACGGCGGCTGCTGCGGCTGCTGGTACGGCGGGTACCCCTGCTGCTGGTACGGCGGATACCCCTGCTGCTGATTCTGCTGCTGACCTGGAAACACGTCGGCTCTCCCCCGTGCTCTCGGCACCTCTTCGGTACTCGCGGCCCGGGAGTCTGCCATACGCGGCCGAGGGCGCGGTCAGCGGTCCGTCGTCCGCTCCCGGGTGACGGGCTCGGGTTCCGCCGGTCCGGATTCCTCCCCCAGCAGGTCCCGTGCCAGCAGCGTCGCGCCGGCCACCGCCCCCGGCATCAGGAAGATCGCGACGAACGGGACCAGGAAGGCGAGCCCGAGCGGGGTGCCGTAGCCCCAGACCAGCATGCGGCGCGAGCGCAGCAGGGTGAGGCGGGTGCGCAGGTCGAGGCCCCGGCGCTGCAGGGGGATCGAGGTCAGCTCCTCCGCGAGGAAGAAGCCCGTCACGAAGAAGCCCAGCACCGGTACGGCCGTCTGGCCGACGAACGGCAGCAGGCCGAGCGCGAAGAGCAGTACGCCCCACACCGTCGCCCGGACCAGGATGCGGAGGCTGTCCCGCACCGACAGCCACAGCTCCCGCCAGAAGGGGAGCGCGGACCGGGGGGCGATGCCGTCGGGCGACGCGGAGGCGTCGACCCGCTCCGACAGGCTGTCGTAGAACGGCTGCCCGATCACCAGCGTCACCGCGGTGAACGTGAGCACCGCCAGCAGCAGCCCCAGCGCGAACAGCACCGCGGTCAGCAGGCCCCGGAACAGCGTGCCCCATGGGCTCGACCAGTGGTCCGCGAAGGGTGTGGCCCACGTCACCGCGTCGCCGCCCCATATCGCCAGCGCGACCAGCGCGGCCGCGTAGAGGACCAGCGCTATCAGGCCCGGCAGCAGGGCGGCGCCGTACCGCCGGCCGTGCCGGGCCACCCATCGCTGGCCTTCGACCAGGTACTTGAATCCCACCCCTAGATCACGCATGGCGGAAACCCTACGCGTCGAGCATGCGCCGCAGCAGATCCCGCAGGGTCGCCCGCTCCTGCGCCGACAGCCCCGCCAGCGGCTCCCGCGCGAAGTGCAGCCCCTCTCGCAGATCGCGGGCCACCCGCAGCCCCTCCTCCGTGGCCGCGGCCATCTTGATGCGGCGGTCCGCGGGGTCCGGGCGGCGCTCGGCCAGGCCCCGGGCCTCCAGGCGGTCCACGATCCCCGTCACGTTCGACGGCTCGCACTTCAGCTTCTGCGCGAGCTTGCGCATGGGCAGCGGCCCGAGGGACAGCAGGCTGAGGAGCTTGGCCTGCGCGCCGGTCAGGGCGTGCTCGGCCGCCGCCTCGTCGTAGTCCGCGTGATAGCGCGCCACGACCTCGGCGATCAGTTCTACGACGTCCAGGGTCAGCTGGTCCGGACGGCGGGTATGCGGTGGTGCCATGCCCCACACCCTACCCGGTTACTTGACAATCTGAAATATTCAGCCTAACCATTGTTTCAGGTAGTGAAGTAAATGAAAGGCACCGCTGCGATGACGACGAACACCAACCGCGAATGGCACCTGCTCAGCCGCCCCGTCGGCTGGCCGAAGCCCGAGGACTTCGCGCTCGTGGAGACGCCCGTGCCGACCCCGGGCGAGGGCCAGATCCTGGTACGGAACACGTACCTCTCCGTGGACCCGTACATGCGGGGCCGGATGAGTGCCGCGAAGTCGTACGTCGACCCGTTCGAGCTGGGCAAGGTCATGCAGGGCGGCGCGGTCGGCGAGGTGATCGAGTCCCGCGCCGAGGGGATCGCCGCCGGCGACCACGTGCTGCACTTCCTCGGCTGGCGCGAGTACGCCGTGCTGGACGCGCAGCACGCCGTGAAGGTCGACCCGGACGCGGCGCCCCTGTCCGCGTACCTCGGCGTGCTCGGCATGACCGGTCTGACCGCGTACGCGGGCCTGCTGCGCACCGCCTCCTTCAAGGAGGGCGACATCGTGTTCGTGTCCGGCGCCGCGGGGGCCGTCGGCAGCCAGGTGGGGCAGATCGCGAAGCTCAAGGGGGCCTCGCGGGTCATCGGCTCGGCCGGGTCGGACGAGAAGGTGCGGCTGCTGGTGGAGGAGTACGGCTTCGACGCGGCGTTCAACTACAAGAACGGGCCGGTGTCGGAGCAGCTTCGCGAGGCCGCGCCCGACGGGATCGACGTGTACTTCGACAACGTCGGCGGGGACCACCTGGAGGCGGCGATCGGCTCGCTGCGGCAGGGCGGCCGGATCGCCGTCTGCGGCATGATCTCGGTCTACAACGACACCGAGCCCGCGCCCGGCCCGCGCAACCTGGCCCGGCTGATCCAGACGCGGGGCCGGATCGAGGGCTTCCTCGTCAACGACCACCGCGATCTCCAGCCGCAGTTCGTGCGCGAGGTCGGGCCGTGGGTGGCCTCGGGTCGGCTGAAGTACCGCGAGACCGTCGTGGACGGCATCGAGAACACCCTGGAGGCGTTCCTGGGGCTGCTGCGCGGGGACAACACCGGAAAGATGGTCGTCAAGCCGTAACCCCCGGCGCGCCGGGCCGCCTTCCGCAGCGCCGCCGGCCGGTGCGCCGCCTTCCGGGGCGTCGCCGGCCGGGGGTCGCGGGCGGCCGCCCGCGTGGTTCCCCCGTCCCTGGGTGGGGATGCGGGTCCCCACCCGGAAGGGCCGTCACCCGACGGCCGTCGCCGCCCGGTGCACGGCCCGCACCAGCCGGTCGTTCTCCGGCGCCGCCCCGTGGGGGAAGGTGAACCGTCGCCGGGTGTACCCGTACGCCAGACCGGCGTGCGGGTCGGCGAACGCCTGGGTGCCGTTCGCGCCGCTGTGCCCCATGGAGCCGGCGCCCAGGAAGGGGTGCCAGAGGTCGGCGGTGGCCTGGAACCCGAGGCCGAAGGACCTGTGGTCGCGGGTCACGAGGTCGTAGCCCGCGGAGTGGATCCGGCCGAACTCGGCGACGGTGTCCGCCTTCAGCAGCGGGGCCTTGCCGTCGATCTCCCCGATCATCGCCGCGTACATCCGCGCGAGACCCCGCGCCGAGGCGATCCCGCCCGCCGAGGCGGGGCCCTTGGCGCGGATCAGCCGATCCTCGTACAGCCGCTCCAGATCGGTCGGTTCGGCGCCGTGCCGGTTGAAGGCGATCGCCTCGAGGGTGTGCGGGCCACGCGGCGACGCCTCGATGAGCGCCTGCTGTCCGGGGGTGGGGAGCAGCGGCTGGGCACCGCGGAAGCGGGGTTCGGCGGTGGCCGGCAGGCCCAGGTGGAAGTCCAGCGCGTAGGGGGCGCGAACCCGGTCCTCGTACAGGTCCTGGATCGTACGGCCCGTCGCCCGGCGCACCACCTCGCCGGTCAACGCGCCGATGACCAGGGCGTGGTAGCCGAACGCGGCTCCCGGCCGCCAGAACGGCCGCTGGTCGGCGAGGTGTTCGGCAATCGCACGGTCGTCCGCCAGCTCCGCGCGGGTGAACCCGGCGTCCGTGCCGACCAGTCCGGCACGGTGCGCGAGCAGGTCCCTCAGGGTCAGCTCGCCCTTGCCCTCGGCCCCGAACTCCGGCCAGTAGTAAGTTACTTTGCGGTCCAGCTCCAGCGTGCCGTCCTGCACCAGCAGCGCCGTGACCAGGTGGGCCGCGCCCTTGGTGGCCGAGAACACGCCGTACAGCGCGTCACCGGCCCCGGCCCCGCCCGCCCACAGGTCCACCACGCGCCGCCCGTGCGCATAGGCGCACAGCTGGCCCTCGTAGTCGTCCCGTTCGCCGGCGACTAACGCGGCGAATTCTTCCCGTACCGTCTCGAACCCCTCGGCGACCGTGCCGTGCACGGCGGTGTCCTGCGTCATCCGTTCTCCTTCAGAACCTGTTCCTGCAACGACTCAACCGTTGCGACGGCCCTTCGGTGTCATCGATGCCCCGAACGGCCGATGGCATGGGAGAGGCGCAGTTCGGGCGCGGCCCTGATCAGGTGCACCACCACAGGAAGCGGTCGCAGGTCCGGGACGGGGACGGCGACGGGGGCGGCGCGGAGGTCGCCGGGGCGGTGGTGGGGGGTGCGGTGGCCGGCCGCGTCGCGGGCGCGGTGGCGGGGGCCGTGACGGGCGAGCCGGCGGTGGTCGCGGAGGGCGGTGCCTGAGCCGTACCGGTGGCGGCGGTGGCGGACGGGGAGGCGGATCCGGTGGCCCCAGCCGACGGGGACCCGCTCGCGGCGGCCGTCGCGCCAGAGGTCACCCGGACGTCGCCGGCCCGGGGCGGGGCGGTGGCGCCTCCCGGGGGGCCGGAGCCGTCGCCGTCGTCGGCCGAGGTGCTCTTGACGGTGGCCGTGCCGGCGCCGGTGAAGGGCAGCGGCGCGTCCGTACCGAGTTCGGCGAGGCCGAGGCCGCCGGCCGCGAGCACGAAGCCGGCGGCGAGCAGGGCGGTGCGGCGACGGCGCCGGCGGTGGGCGGCGGCCCGGCGACCGCGCCGCTCCGAACGGCCCCCTGCGGGCTTCCCTGCCGGGCTCCCCTCGTCCGGTTCCGGCCCGGCGTCGGGCTCCCCGCGCTGCGGCGCCACCGCCGCCGGACCGGGTATTCGGTCGGCCGGTGTTCCGCACCCCGGGCAGACCAGGGCGCCGTTGAGGTGCCGTCGGCACGGGAGGCAGTAGTCCATGACGCCGGAAGACTAGGGTCGACGCGCGTCACGTTCCTAGGCGCCGCTGTGAATGTTTGGTGCGGGGTCGAAAACATTCTCGAAAGACGGCGGTGCGACGACCGCGCCCGGCTCGCGGGGCCGCGATTTCCTCTGCCTTCACCGGGCCGTTACCCTGCCGTACGGCCAGCTCCAACCGCCCGTACCGCGTAATCCGCCCGTGCCGAGATCCTCATGAATCCATCGCGGGACCTCCTCGCGTGGAGAATGGCCGCACCTTCGCGCCCCGTAAGACCGCCGGGAGGATCCACCTTGGCGCTCAGCAGACGTACCTTCAGTGCCCTGACCGGCTCGGCCGCGCTCGGCCTCGCCCTGAGCGGCAGCGGCGGAACCGGGGCGCCCTCGGCGTACGCGGCCCGCAGCGTGCCGACCGGTCCGACGCCCGCCCCGCCCCGCGCGGACGGCGAGCACCACACCGTCGGGTACGACCGCTACTCCCTGCTGGTGGACGGCAGACGGCTGGTCGTGTGGTCGGGCGAACTGCACCCCTTCCGGCTGCCGAGCCCCGCCCTGTGGCGGGACGTGCTCCAGAAGATGCGCGCGCACGGCTACAACGCCGTGAGCATCTACGTCGCCTGGAACTACCATTCCCCCGCCCCGGGGACGTACGACTTCTCCGGCGTCCGGGACCTGGACCTGTTCCTGCGTACGGCCGCCGAGACCGGCCTCTACGTCATCCTGCGTCCGGGCCCGTACATCAACGCCGAGGTGGACGGCGGCGGTTTCCCCGGCTGGCTGACGGCGACGAAGGGGCGGGCCCGCTCGGCCGACCCGACGTACCTCGCGCACGTGGACGAATGGCTGACGCACGTCGACCGGATCGCCCGCGAGCACCTGTTCACCCAGGGCAAGGGCACCGTGCTGCTCTACCAGATCGAGAACGAGTTCGACGCGCGAGTGGACTCGGCGGACAGCCGCGCCTACATGTCCCACCTGTACAAGAAGGTGCGCGCGGACGGCATCGACGTACCCCTCTTCCACAACGACAAGGGGCGCAACGGGTACTGGACCCCGGGCTCCTTCGACACCGGTGGTGAGCGCGGTGGCTGGCTGTACGGCTTCGACGGCTACCCCTCGCCGTCCCGGACCCCACCGGACTGGGGGACGTTCGGGCCCGGCGGGGCGAAGGGCGGCTCCAGCGCCTCGCCCACCACGCCCGGGTTCACGCCCGAGTTCGGCGGCGGCTGGTTCGACCCGTGGGGCGGTTCCTTCTACGACGGCAAGGGGTACGCCGAGGCCCGCCGCACCCGGGACTCCGCCTACGAACGCCGCTTCTACCTGACCAACCTGGCCAACGGCATCACCCTGCACAACGTCTACATGACCTTCGGCGGCACCTCCTGGGGCTGGCTGCCCGCGCCGGTCGTCTACACGTCGTACGACTACGGCGCGGCGATCGACGAGGCCCGCAACGTCACCGCGAAGATCGCTCCGATGCACCAGCTCGGGCATCTGCTCCAACGCGTCCCCGATTTCACCAAGCTGGACCGCGCGGCGGACGTGCGCGCCGAGGGGCTGAAGGTCTACCACCTGACCAACCCGGACACCGGCGCCCATGTGTACGTCGCCCGGAACGACGCCGCCGACCCGGTGACGTCGGAACTGCCCACCGCCGAGGGGCATGTGCGGATCACCGTGCCCGGCAAGGACGCCAAGCTGCTGGCGACCAATCTGTCGCTGGGCAGGCGGAAGCTGAGGTACGCCACCGTGCAGCCGGCCATGTGCCTGACCGCCGGGCGGCAGGACATCGCCGTGTTCACCGGGCGCAAGGGCGAGATGGCCGAGCTGCTGCTGGCGTGCGACACGGACCCGGACGTCATGCGGCTCGACCCGGAGGCCGCCTGGGGCGTGGACGACTCGGGGCTGCACGTGAGCGCGCCGCTCGGACAGAGCGGTCTGATCCGCGTCCTGGTGGAGAAGGGCGACACCGACACCCCGCTGCTCCTCCTCTTCGCCGACGACGCCACCTCCGTGCGGCTTTTCCCGTACGACACCCCGTCCGGCACCCTGCTGGTGTACGGCCCCCAGCTGCTGCGCCACGTCGAACTGCGCGGCTCCGAAGTCCACTTGACCGGTGACATCACCGACCCGACGAGCCTGGAGGTGTGGGGGCCGCGCGGCGTCTCCAGCCTGGTCTGGAACGGGCGCGAGCTGGCCACCCGGGTGACGATGTCCGGCAGCCTGATGACCACGCGGATGCTGCCCGGGGTGCCGGAGGTCCGGCTGCCCGCGCTCGGCAAGTGGCGGATGCGCCGGGAGAACCCCGAGGCGGGCCCGAACTACGACGACTCGAACTGGAGGACGGCGGACAAGACGACGTCGTACAGCACTTCGGCCGTCCCGGACGGACAGCCGGTGCTGTTCGCCGACGACTACGGGTTCCACTACGGGGACGTCTGGTACCGGGGCGTCTTCGACGACTCCCGCGACATCTCGGAGGTCGCGCTCGGCTACAGCACCGGCACCCAGGGGCTGTTGATGGCGTGGCTGGACGGGGAACCGCTGGGCACGCACCGGATGCCGGTGCCGGACTCCGCCACGATCCGCAAGGGGACGTGGTCGGACACGGCCGCGTTCCCGGTGCGCGACGCGCTGCGCTCGCCCGGCCGGCACGTGCTGTCCGTCCTCGTGCGGCGGATGCAGCACGACCAGGACGGCAAGGCGGACGACACCCACAAGGCCGCGCGGGGTCTCACGGCTGCGGTCTTCAAGGGGGCCTCTCCGAAGGTCCGTTGGCGCATCCAGGGCGAGGGCCGTACCGATCCGGTGCGCGGTCCGCTGAACAACGGGGGTCTGCACGGGGAGCGTTCGGGCTGGCACCTGCCGGGGTTCGAGGACGGCGGCTGGGAGTCCGCGGACTTCCCGCGCGCCGAGCGGTACCAGGGGGTGACCTGGTACCGGACGACGTTCCGGCTGGCCGTACCCGGCGACGTGGACGCGTCGGTCGGGCTGACGCTCCAGGACGATCCGTACCGGGCGTACCGGGCGCAGATCTTCCTCAACGGATGGAACATGGGGCAGTACGTCAACAACGTGGGCCCGCAGCACACGTTCGCGCTGCCCAACGGGGTGCTGCGGACTCGGGGCGAGAACACGCTCGCGCTGGCGGTGCTGTCCGAGTTCACCACGCTGTCGGGGCCGGGCGAGGTCCGGCTGACCCTGCTGGGCAGGGCGGCCGGGGGGTTGGTTGTGTCTTGAACCACGCCCCCGGGATCGCGTGACGCGGGCACATCCGGGCGCGTACGCTCGACGGGGCTCCGACGGCGGGCGGCCGCGGGCAGCGGCGGAGGCGGGAAAGGGAACGGATGGGCATCGCGGGCGCGCGACAGCGGGCGGCACGGCTGACCGCACGGCTGCGACGCCCCGGCGGCCCCGGCACGGCCATGCGCTCCCTCGCCGGCGAGCTGGCCTCCGCGGTCCGCGCCCGCCCCGAAGCACCCGACGACGTACGGGGGTTGTGCCGGGCGCTGTGCGAGGAGATGAGCGCGCTGCGCGGCGGCCGGCCGCTGGAACTGCGCTTCGAACGCTTCCCGGACGAGATCGAGGTGACCGGGCTGTGGGTGGAGTTCGCCGACTTCGACCTGGTCATCGTGGAGGACCGGGCCGAGGACGTGCAGCAACTGGTCATCCTCGGCCATGAATTGTGGCATCTGCACGCCGGACACCGGCACCACCACCTCGCCGGCGACGCGGCGGCCCGCGCCTTCGCCGAGGCCCCCGGCTGGCCGGACCGGGCGCTCACGGTGGCCGCGCGCAACGGGTCCCGCGAGGCGGACGAGGCCGAGGCGGACGACTTCGGCCACCGGCTCGCCACGCTGCTGCGGACCCGGCTCGGCGGCCCCGGGGACTGCCCGCCCGACCCCCTGCAGCGTGCGCTCGGCTATCGCGGGCGGGGCGGAGCGGCGCGGTGAGCACGCTGGCGCTGGACCCCTCGGCGCTGCTCAGCCGCTTGTACATCTCCTTCTGGATCCCGGCGGCACTGCTGACCACCGCGCTGCTGCTGAAGCTGCCCACGATCATCCGGCTGTGGCGGGACCCGCTGCTGCGCGCGGTCGGCGGGGTGCTCCTGTTCGCCTGCACGGTGTTCGTGTTCTGCGTGCCGTCGGTGATCCACCGGATGAACGTGCTCACCGGCGTGCCCAACTTCTCGGCGCCCTGGTGCTACTCGCTGATCACCGCGAACTCCGGGGCGGGGCTGCTGTTCATCGTCACCTGGCGGGCCGGCAGCGACGGGCGGGCCGGCCGGCCGGCCCGCACCCGGCGGGCGGCGTGGTGGATCGTCTCCGGGTACATCCTGGTGGTCGTCGCGCTGTGGGTGCTGTTCCTGCTGGCCGACGTGCCGGTGGAGCGGGTACGGGACCTGGACACGTACTACGCCCGTACGCCGTTCATGCGCGAGGAGATCCTGCTCTACCTGCTGGCCCACACCGTCGCCTGTGCGCTGAGTTCCCGGGTGATCTGGGACTGGGTACGGGACCGGGGGCTGGACCCTTGGCTGCGGTGGGGGCTGCGGCTGCTGGGCGGGGGGTACGCGCTGAGCCTGCTGTACGACGCGGCCAAGGTGACGGCGGTGGCCGCGCGGTGGGCGGGCCGGGACCCGGACTGGCTCAGCACGAACCTGGCTCCGCCGGTGGCCTCGCTCTCCGCGATCCTGCTGGCGGCCGGCTTCATCCTGCCGCACGCCGGGCAGGCCCTGCACGACCGGTGCCGGGTCCGGCTGGCGCATCACCGGCTGGGGCCGCTGTACCGGGTGCTGTGCCCGGCGGCGGGCTCGGGGCCGCGGTTCTCGCTGCGGGCCACGACGGAGCTTCGGCTGATCCGCCGCGAGACGTACATCCGCGACGCCCTGCTGCCGCTCGCCCGGCACGTGGACACGGACCTGACGGACCGCGCGTACGCGGCGGCGACCGCGCTGGGCCATCCGGCGGCGCGGGCCCGCGCGCTGGCGGCGGCGGTGGGCGTCCTGGACGCGGTCGAGAACGACGGGCGGGAGGTGACGGCGGGCTCCGGCCCCGCGGTGCTCCTGCGGGACATCGCGTCCATCTCCTCGGCGCTGCGGCACCCGAGGGAGGTAGCGGCGGTCCGCGCGCTGGCGGCGGCCCCGGCCCCGGCCCCGAGCCTCACGGTGCCGGAGGAACGGGCACCCGTCCGGCGCCGGTGAACGTCCCGGCCCCCGGGCACCATGGATACCGTGGCTCTTGATTTTCAGCTGGTGCTGCTGCGCCGTATGGCCGATCACAATCCCGTGCTGGTCGACGAGGCCCGCAGAACGCTGGGGGTGTCGATCTCGGAGATGCGGGAGGCCAACAAGCGCTGGCAGGCGATGGTCCGTTCGCCGAGGGGGCGGGGGGCCGCGGCGCGGTACCGGTCGGTCCTCGGGGAGCCCGAGAGCGTCGGCCGCCGCGACTTCGGGGACGTCCGGTGCGAGGCCCGCCGGTGGGCACTCCCGCTGTGGCCCGGCCTCAGGTTCGAGGTGCTGGTCGGGCCCGACGGCGCCGTATGGAACGAATGGCTCGTACGGGCGCCCGGTGCCACGCCCCCCGTCCTGCGTACCCTGGAAGACCTCGTCCCCTGGTCCTGCACCGTGGACGAGGTCGCCCGCGCCTTTCCCCCGGCCCGCCCCCTGGAGGGCACCGCCCCCACCCGCTGGGGCCTCGCCTTCACCGCGCCCGACCGGGAGGGCGTACCCCGGGACACGGTCGCCGAGTTCACCTGGGGCCTGCTCCAGCGCACCGCGGCGGCGCGGCCTCGGGGGTCCTAGGCGGTGGCTTCGGCTTCGGCGAGGATCGCCGCCGCCGTCCGGGGCAGGGAGTCCGGGTGCAGGAAGAGGAAGAGGTTCGGTTCCACCAGTTCGAGTTCCATCAGGCGAGGTGTGCCTTCGGGGCCGTCGGCGAGGTCCACGCGGGCGTAGAGGAGCGGCGCGGAGGAGCCGGGCACGGAAGCCAACGCCTTTTCCGCCACGACGAGTTCGGCGTCCGTCGGCTGCCAGGGGGTGAGGTCGGGGTGGGCGACCTTGTCCGCGTCGTACGGGGTGCCGGGGGAGAGGACTGCCCCCTTGCGGCTCGCGTGCAGCAGGCGGCCGCCGAAGAACTGGAGGGCTCGTTCACCGGTGACGTCGATGCTCTCGAGGTAGGGCTGCACCATCGCGGTGAAGCCCTCGGCGTGCATCCGCGCGAGGTGCCGTACGGCCGTCTCGTGCTCGGCGGGGGTGTAGCGGGCGGCGAAGCGGGCGCCCGCGCCCGAGGTCGGCTTGATGACGTACTCGTGGTCGGCGGGCAGGGCCGCCGCACCGTCCTCGCCTGGGGCGACGTAGCTCGTCGGGACGGTGGGGACGCCGGCCGCGGCCAGCTCGCCCAGGTAGCGCTTGTCGAGGTTCCAGCGGATGACCTCGGCGGGGTTGGCGATCCGGGTCACCCGGGCCACCCGCTCCAGCCAGGCCGTGAACAGCGCCGCGCGCCAGCTGTAGTCCCAGGTGGAGCGCACGACCACGAGGTCGTACGCGGACCAGTCGATGCCGGGGTCGTCCCAGTGGGGGGCGTCGGCCCGAGCGCCGGCCTCGTTCAGCGCCCGCACCAGCACCGGCAGGTCCGCGTCCCTGCTCGGGGCGGTACCGGGGTCGTAGGTGGCGAGGGCTATGCGGGGCACGGCGGGTCTCCCTGTCGTACGACGTCCGGACACCCGCGAGGCTAACAAGCGGCCCGGAACCGGGACAGGGGGTTTGACCTTCACCTTCGGTGAAGCCCCAGCATCGGTGGTGGACGACGGGAGACGGGGACGCGATGGAACTGCTGACGATCGGGGCGTTCGCCAGGGTGAGCCGGCTGTCACCGAAGGCGCTTCGGCTGTACGACGAGCTGGCCCTGCTGCGGCCCGCCCGGGTCGACCCCGAGACCGGCTACCGGTACTACGCCGCCGGGCAGTTGGGGCGGGCGCGGCTCGTGGCCTGGCTGCGGCGGATCGGGATGCCGCTCGCCGAGATACGCGCCGTGTGCGCGCTGGAACCGGGCGAGGCCGCGCGGGAGATCGGCGCGTACTGGGCGCGGGTCGAGGCGGAGACGGCGGTACGGCGGGATCTCGCGGCGTTTCTCGTCGGCCAGCTGACCGACACGATCGACACACCGGGAAGGGAACCCACCATGATGCTGGAACTGCGGCACTCGGCGCTCACCGACCGCGGGCTCGTCCGCCCCGCCAACCAGGACACCCTCTACGCGGGCCGCAGGCTGCTCGCCGTCGCCGACGGGTTCGGGCCCGCGGGGCTGGCGGCGAGCGGGGCGGCGGTGGAGGCGCTGCGGTATCTGGACGAGGCGGAGTCGCTGCCCGTGGCCGGGGAGCTGGGCGTGCTCGGAGCGCTGGAGGACGCGGTGCGGGCCGCGGGGACTGCGGTGGCGGACCTGGCGGGCGGCACGGACGAGGTCGGCACCACGCTCACGGCACTGCTGTGGACCGGGTCCCGGCTGGCGCTCGCGCACATCGGGGATTCCCGGGTGTACCTGCTGCGGGGTGGCGAGCTGTACCGGATCACACAGGATCACCGGGTGTCGCCCGGAGATCTGCTGCTGTCCAAGGCGCTGGGCGGCGGGGCGGATCCGGTGCCGGACCTGCGCCTCCAGGAGCCGCTGCCGGGGGACCGGTACCTGCTGTGCTCCGACGGCCTCACGGAGGCCGTCCCCGATGCGCGGATCAGGGAGCTGCTGGCGTCGTCCGCGGGGCCGCGGGAGCTGGTGGCGGCGGCGCTGGCGGCCGGCGCACCCGACAACGTGACGTGCGTCGTCGCCGACGTGGACGTCCCGGCGGGGTGAGGCGTCCCGCGTCCGCACCCCGAGTCCTTGCCGTCCGCCGCGCCCTCCCGCACGCGGCCCCGCTCGCCCGCACCCCGCCGAGGCATGGTCGTCCCCGGATGGATCCTGGTGTAGGAAGGGGCTGAACGGTCGCGAGAGTGAAGGGGTGCGTGGGGTGTCCTCACTTTTTCCTGGGCTTGTCGGTGGGTCGCGGAAACGGGTCGCGGTGGGGTTCGGTGAGCGGTCCCTGACGTACGGCGGGCTCGCGGACGCCGCCGGGGTGGTGGCCCGGCGGATCCGCCGGGGCGACCGCGTGGCCGTGTGGGCGACACCCGAGATGGAGACGGTGGTCGCCGTCGTCGGCGTGCTGCTGGCCGGTGCCGCCGCCGTGCCGCTCAACCCCAGGTCCGGGGAGAAGGAGCTGGCCCACATCGTCTCCGACAGCGCGCCGTCCCTCGTCCTCGCGGCGCCGGGCGCACGACTGCCCCCGGCGCTGGGCGACCTGGAGCGTGTCGATGTCGACGCCGGTTCCGGCGCCGGCGCCGGCGCGGGCGAGGGCGTCCCGCACCCCGAACTCCCGGGGGACGCCCCCGCCCTCATCGTCTACACCTCCGGCACCACCGGCCCGCCCAAGGGCGCCGTACTCCCCCGCCGGGCCCTGACCCGCACCCTCGACGCGCTCGCCGACGCCTGGCAGTGGACCGAGGCCGATGTGCTGGTGCACGGGCTGCCGCTGTTCCATGTGCACGGGCTCGTGCTCGGCGTCCTCGGCCCGCTGCGCCGCGGCGGCTCCGTGCGGCACCTGGGGAGGTTCTCCACGGAGGGGGTGACCCGCGCGCTGGCCGACGGCGCGACCATGCTGTTCGGGGTGCCGACGATGTACCACCGCATCGCCGAGACCCTGCCCGGCGACCCCGAGCTGGCCAAGGCGCTCGGCGGGGCCCGGCTGCTGGTCTCGGGCTCGGCCGCGCTGCCGGTCCACGACCACGAGCGGATCGCGGCGGCCACCGGGCGCCGGGTCATCGAGCGGTACGGCATGACCGAGACCCTGATGAACACCAGCGTCCGCGCGGACGGGGAGGCCCGCGCGGGGACGGTCGGCGTGCCCCTGCCCGGTGTGGAGCTGCGGCTCGTGGAGGAGGACGGGAGCGAGATCGGCGCCCGCGACGGGGAGACCGTCGGGGAGATCCAGGTCCGCGGTCCCAACCTGTTCACCGAGTACCTGAACCGGCCCGACGCCACCGCCGCCGCGTTCACCGCCGACGGCTGGTTCCGCACCGGCGACATGGCCGTGCGCGAGCCGGACGGCTATGTGCGGATCGTCGGGCGCAAGGCCACCGATCTCATCAAGAGCGGCGGTTACAAGATCGGCGCGGGCGAGATCGAGAACGCGCTCCTGGAGCACCCGGGGGTCCGGGAGGCCGCGGTCACCGGGGAACCGGACGCGGACCTGGGCGAGCGGATCGTCGCCTGGATCGTCCCGGCCGATCCGGAGAACCCGCCGGGGGTGGAGGAGCTGGCCGGCCATGTCGCCCGTCGGCTGGCCCCGCACAAGCGGCCCCGCGTGGTGCGCCACCTGGCCGTGCTGCCCCGCAACGACATGGGGAAGATCATGAAGCGGTCCCTGACCGATGTCTGACCAGCGGCGTACCGCGCGCGAGGTGCTGGCCCTCGTCACGGACGACGGCACCTTCACCGAACTCGCCTCCCCCGAGAGCGAGTCCCGGCCCGACGGCCCGCTCGCCTGGCAGGGGTACGACGCCTCGCGCGCCCGTGCCGCCGAACGCACCGGCGAGGAGGAGTCCGTCGTCTGCGGCACCGCGGCCGTCGGGGGCACCCGTGCCGTGCTGATCGCCTTCGAGTTCGGCTTCCTCGGGGGCTCCCTGGGCGAGCGCACCGGGGACCGGCTGGCGGGCGCGTACGCGCATGCCCGCGAACACCGGCTGCCCGTCGTCGCGTTGATCGCCACCGGGGGCAGCCGGATGCAGGAGGGCATGGTCGCGCTGACCCAGCTCCAGCGGGTCGCGCGCCAGTCGGCGCTCACCCGGGAGGCGGGCCTGCCGCAGATCGCCGTTCTGCGCGACCCCACCACGGGCGGCGGCTGGGCCACCCTGGGCGCCGGCTCGGACGTGGTCCTCGCCCTCCCCGGTGCCCAGGTGGGCTTCGCCGGCTCCCGTGTCCGCCCGCCCGACGCCGACCCGGCCGCCTACACGGCCGGGGCCCAGCTGGCGGCGGGGGCGGCGGACGCGGTCGTACGAGCGGAGGACCTGCGGGGGGTGCTGGAGGTGTGGCTGCGGCTGCTGTCCGAGGCGGACGGCCAGGGCCCGCCCGCGCCCGTACCCGCGGCGCTCGCCCCGGCCGGGCTCCCGGCCACCGGCTGGGCCGCCGTCCAGCGCGCCCGCTCTCCTGAACGCCCGCGCGCCCGCGCCTACCTGGACGCCTACTTCACCACCCGGGTGCACATCAGCGGGGACCGCTGCGGCGGTACCGACCCCGACGGCATCCTCTGCGGATTCGGTGAGCACCGGGGCCGTACCGTCGCGTTCGCCGCGCAGACCGGGGCCGGGACCCGGCCCGCCGGGTACCGGACGGCGGCACGGCTGATCCGGCTCGCGGACCGGCTCGGGGTGCCGGTGCTGACGCTGGTGGACACCCCCGGCGCCGCGAACGACGCGGAGGCCGAGCGTCAGGGGGCCGGCGCGGCCATCGCCGAGGTGTTCGGGGCGGTGGCCGGGGCGCGGGTGCCGGTGACCACGCTGGTGATCGGCGAGGGCGGTTCCGGGGGCGCCCTCGCCCTGGCCGCGCCGGACAACACCTGGGCCACACCGGACAGTTACTTCTCGGTGATCGCCCCGGAGCTGGCGGCGGCCATCCTCAAGCGAACCCCGGCGGAGGCCGAGAGGACCGCCGACCAGCTCCGCATCCGCCCACAGGACCTGCTGGAACTGGGGATCATCCGGGGTATCGTCCAGCACCCCTAGGGCCTCTCGTTCGGATCACGCCGGGCTCGCGGGGCGCCCGGACCGCCTCACCCCCACCGCCTCGATGATCTCCTCCGAGACCGACCCGCCCCTGTCGTCCCGGGCCGACGCCCGCAGCGAGACGGACGTGGCCGTGCTCGGCACGTCCAGCGCGCCGAGCCAGTGGGCCCCGGCTCCCCGAAGGGCCACCGCCCGCCACGTCGCGCCCTCGTCGTACGACACCTCAAGCCGGCCCCCGCCGAGCGTGCCGGTCCTTGAGGCTCCCGCCAGGTAGCTCGCGCCCAGTGTCACCGGCAGCCGCCGCCCGCCGGGCACCGTGCCCGCGAGGTCGGTCTCCAGCCCGTAGGACAGGTTGATCAGCGGCAGCGTCGTCGCGTGGTCGTCCGGCGTCCGCGCCGACCGGAACGTCCACTCGGTGTGCCCACGCGTCGTGAGCTTCCAGTGGTCCGCGTCGAGGGCGGTGTCGGTCACGACCTCGTACGTGTGCTCGTCGGCCGGCGCGTCCCGGACGAACGCGGCCGGGCCGGACCCGCTGTCGGCGAGGGTGCCGTCCTGGTAGACGGAGGTGGTCTGGGCCATGCCGCTGTCGCCCCAGACGTCGCCGGACCCGGTGTGGTCGGGGCCGGAGTCGCCCCAGCCGGGCGTGTTCAGCTGGATGTCGTTCCCCGTGCGCTGCTCGCCCCAGCCCAGCCCGGTGCCGAGCCACGGGTGCCACACCGGCTGGAACCAGTGCAGCCGGGGCCGGCTGCCGCCCCGGTAGTGGACAGGTCCGCCGCGCTCCTCCAGGGTGCCCATGCCCATCGTGACGGACTCGGTCCACAGCTGGCCCGGACCGGTGGAGACGTAGTCCGTGCGCTCGGCGGGCAGGTGGACGTCCTCCTGGAAGCCGATGCCGACGGGGAAGGCGCCGGTGACGGAGTAGCGGAACTCACCGCCGCTCGCCGGCCGCGCCGCGTGGAAGGAGACGCGCAGGGCGGCGAGCCGGTCCGGCGAGGGCCGATAGGTGAGGTCGCGGTCGGGGACCGACCCCGGGTGGCCCTCGGAGAGGTCGTACACGTACGGCGAGTCGGGCGTGCCGGTCATCTCGACCGTCGAGTCCGCCCGCAGCCGGGCCGCGTCGGCCCGGTTCACCGTGGCGATCGGCAGCGGGCGGTCGGTGCCGTCGTCGTCACCCCACCAGTCCATCAGCCGGCCCGGCGCGTCGTCGGTGACGAACAGCGCCTCGGCGCCCGCGTCCTGCGCGGCCTGGGCGAGGGCCGACGGGTCCGCGCCGTCGGCGAGGCGGGCCAGCACCGCCTTGCCGGAGGCGGCGGCGGGCACGGGGCCGTCGCCGACGTCCACCAGCGGAAGCCTCCGCCGTCCGGCGGTCAGCGTGCCGCCCGGCTGGACCGTCGCCTCGCCGACCCCCGCGACCTCCAGCCGCGGCTTCGCCAGCCGCCACACCGTGCGGTACTCGAAGCTGCCCCGGGTGACCTCGGGCGTGGGCTCGGCGAAGACGCTGTCGTAGGTGAGGGGCACCTGGACCGCGCCGGACAGGTCGGCGCCGTTCGCGGCGCGGTCGTACTCCATGAGCAGCTGGTGGGTCTCGGTGCGCCGCGGGACCGCCGCCCTGACCTCGCGCAGCCTGGTTCCGTCGAGGGTGACCTCGCTGTCGTGGTCGAGGGTGACCTCGGGTGCGCAGAGGAAGCCGAGGCCGAGCGAGTCGGCGCCGTGGCTGCCGTGCACGTCGAGGAAGGAGGTGAGGGCGTAGGTGCCCGGCTTCAGACGGAGCCTGAGCGTGCCGGAGCCGCCGACGTGGTCCGTCTCGGGGTCCGCGTTCCGGGCGAGCCGCTGCACGGTGAGGTCGGCGGCCGCGGGAGCCCCCGCGCGGTCCCTGACGTGGACCGTGAGGGTGTACCGCTCGTCCTCCTTGACCAGGCCGAACACGGTGTGCGCGCGCACCGCGCCGGTGTCGTCCAGGGCCACGATCTGCCCACTGGTGGTGCCCACCGGCGCCGTGGCTCCGTCCCCGGTGACGGTGGTGCTCGCGGTGCCGTGCGCGGGGACGGTGAGGGAGGGGTCGGCGAGGGTGGCGACGCCGTCCGGGGCGCCCCGCACCGACAGGGTCAAGTGGACATCCCGGTCACCGGAGTTGGTGTAGGTCAGGGTTCGGGTGACCGGCTTGTCGGCGGGGTAGGGCCAGCTGTGGAAGCCGAGGTCGGCGCTGCCGGTGGCGGTCACCGTGGCTCGTACGGCGTCCGGGACGCTCACCCGTCCGGCGCCCACCGTGTAGGCGGAGAAGCCGAGTTGCCCGGAGGTGGACATCAGCGCGTCCTTCAGCCGGGCGCCGGTCCAGTCGGGGTGCTCCTGCGCGAGCAGGGCGGCCACCCCGGCGACGTGCGGTACCGCCATCGACGTACCGCTCATGGTCGTGTAGTAGCCGCTGCCGTCGGTGAGCTGGGAGCGGGCGGCGAGGATGTCGACGCCGGGGGCGGACAGGTCGGGCTTGAGGGCGTCGTCGCCCGCGCGGGGGCCCGCGCTGGTGAAGTAGGCGGGCCGGTCGGCGGAGTCGACCGCGCCGACGGTGAGGGCCGCGTCGGCGGCGCCGGGCGAGCTGATGGAGGAGGGCGCGCCGGTGTTCCCCGCGGCCACGACGAAGAGCGCGCCGGTCTCCCGGGAGAGGCTGTCGAGGGCCTGGGACATCGGGTCGGTGCCGTCGCTCGGGTCGCTGGAGCCGAGGCTCATCGAGACGATCCGGGCGCGCACGTCCCGCGCGGCCCACTCCATCCCGGCGATGATCTGCGACTCGCTGCCCGAGCCCGCGTCGCTGAGCACCTTGCCGACCGCGAGGGTCGCCTCCGGTGCCACGCCCTTCTCCTTGCCGCCGGAGGCGGCGCCGCTGCCGCCGACGATGGAGGTGACATGGGTGCCGTGGCCGTCGCGGTCGGCGACCTCCTCGCCGTCGACGAAGCTCGCGGACCGGCCGATCCGGCCGGCCAGGTCGGGGTGGGTCAGGTCGGCGCCGGAGTCGAGCACGGCGACGGTGACGCCCTTGCCGGTCAGCCCCGCGTCCCACGCGGCCCGCGTGCCGATCTGGGCGTTGCTCTCGGCCATGTCGGCCTCGACCCGCCCGTCCAGCCACACCTTGGCGATGCCGTCGCCGCCGGTGAACGACCGCCAGAACGCGCGCCCCTTGCCCGCCTCGACGGCCGCGCCGCGCAGGCTGGGCAGGCTCCGGGTGCGGGAGGTGCCGGCCGGGGCGGCGGCGGGGACACGGGCGCCCTTGCCGTAACCGACGATCAGCGGGAGGGACTTGGTCCGGGTGTCGGTGAGGCCCTGCCGGATCAGCGCGCTCACGTCGAACAGCCGTCGGTCCAGCTTCCCGGAGCGCAGGTACGGCAGCGCCTCGTCCGGTACGACGGTCAGGTCGCCGTCGCTCGTCCGCGTCCGCACAGCCCCGGTGGCGTCCCGCGGCCGCTCGACGGTGACGGTCTTCCTGCCGTGTCCGAGGTCCGCGACGGTCACCTTGTCGCCGGTGACCAGGGTGACGGTCCTCGGGGCGGGTCCGGCCGGCCTCCCGGCCGTGACCGTCGCCCCCGCCCGCGCCGGCGTCGTGGCACTCCCCGCCGCGGCGACCGCCCCGGGCACCGGCACCGTGGCCAGTACGAGTCCTGCCGACAGCAGCGCCGCCCGACGTCTGACTGGTCCTCTGGTCATCCGCGCCCTCTTCCACGTGCTCCTCGACGCCCGGGTCGCGCGCCCGGAACGGCCCGTACGAAACTGTCGTGTACATGATTTGCGGGTAGCCACGAGTGTGATGCGCCCGCCGGGAGCGCACAGGGGGCCGGACGTGGCGGGTTGTCACAGTGGCGGGTTCTCGCCATGCCGCGCCGGTTGACCCGCCGGGGCATATCGGGTGGGACCGGCGAAGCACCGTCCGTACCATGGGGGTTGACCACGGGTCTGCGACGAGGGGGAGCGAGCGGCGGCATGGAGCAGCTGGTGGAGTTCAGGACCGAGGACGGCGCGCTCGTCGTGGTGGAGGAGGCCGGAGCCACCCCCCGGCCCGGCAGCCGACTGGTCTCGCGCGGCGACGAGGCGGTGCGGGCGGCGCGCACCTTCGAGGGCGCGCTGGACGGCGTGCGGGCGGCGGCGGAGGCCGCGCTGCGGGTCTTCCGCGACGGCAGCCTGCGGCCCGACGCGGTGGAGATCGAGTTCGGTGTGAAGATGTCCGCCGAGGCCGGCGCGGTCATCGCCAAGGGCACCGCGGAGGGTCAGCTGGTCGTCAAGCTCCACTGGAAGCCGACGAGTCCGGCCGGCGGCGCGCTGCCCGCCGTGCCGGATCAGGCCGCCGCCGGGCCCGGGTCCGCCGAGCGCCCATGAACAGTGCCGCCTGGCATGCCCGGATCCACTGCGGCCACGAGGTGGGCGCTGGATTCCTGATCACCGCCCGCCGGGTGCTCACCTGCGCCCATGTCGTCCGTGCCGGCGACCCGGACGCGGTGACGGTGGTGTTCCCGCACGCCAGGGAACTGGGCGAGGTGTCCGCCTCGGTCGTCGCGCACGGCGGCTGGGCGGGCGGCCTCACCGACCCCGGTGACGTGGCCGTGCTCGAACTCGACCGGGACGTCCCGCTCTCGCCGGCCGGCTTCGCGCCGCCGGAGGCCGCCTACGCCGAGCCGCACCCCCGGCTGCTCGCCTACGGCTTCCCGGTGGGGTACGACGAGGGCACGCTCGCCGAGTACCGGGCCGTCTCGGGGCAGTTGATCGCGGGTGAGTGGCTGGAGCTGGTGGCCTGGCAGGGGTACGGACAGCCGATCGTGGCCGGGTTCAGCGGGGCCGCGGCGACGCTGCCGGACGGCCGGGTGGTCGGCATGGTCACCTCCGCCTCGGACGCGCCGGACGTGCGCAAGGGCCGGATGCTGCCGCTGGACGTACTGGCCAGGCACTGGCCGGAGCTGGGTGAACTGGTGCCCACCCCGGGCCATCGCACGGACGTGCTACGGGAGTTGTACGAGCTGCTGCGGCGCGCCCCGGGCGCCCGGGAGTGCGACCCCGACCGGCTGTACGTGGACGCGGTGGGCGCCTTCGGGCCGCCGCTGCCCGAGGGCGGGTTCCCGACGCTCGGGCAGGCCGCCGCGTACGTGCAGTGGGAGGTGCCCGACCCGACGGCGGTGGACCGGTTCGCGGCGCGGCTGCGGGAACTGGCGGGCACGGGACCGGCGGTGGCGCCCGCCCCGCCGCCCGCGCGGGCCGCACGGGGCGGGCAGGGCGCACCGGGCCCGCGGATCGCGCGGGCCGCGCAGGCGTCGCCGCCCTGGGCGCCGGTCGTCGTGGAGATCGATCACAGCGGCGCCGGACCCGACCAGGTGACCGTGGAGGTGTCGGCGTACCGCGACGGGCAGCGCCGCCCGGTGGGCACCCGCCGGCTGCCGCGCTCCGGCGTGCGGTCGTACGTCCAGCACCGCATCGACGAGGCCGTCGCCCATCTGGACCCGGACGCCGAGGAACTGGTGACCTTCGTGCTGCCGCGCGAGTGGCTCAACGAGGCGGTGGCGCACTGGGAGTGCGGCGCGGACGACAGCACGCCGCTCGGCTGCGCCTACCCCCTCGTGGTGACCGACCGCGCGCGGCATCGCAGCAACCGGCTGCGGCACCAGCTGCGCAGGAAGTGGCAGAAGCTGGACGCGGAGCGCCCGGTGCCGGTGCACCGCGTGGAGTGCGGCAGCCAGGAGCGGCCGCCGAGCCTGCGCAAGCGGCTGTGGGACGGCGACGCCGGGCTCGCCGGGTTCGCGGTCCCGCCCACCGCGGCCCGCGAGCACTTCGAGATCGGCCTCACCGTCCCGGTCCCGGTCCTGCTGTGGTCCCGTACGGGCTGCCCGGCCGGGGAACACGGCGAGGCGCGGTGGGCTGGGCACGGCGGGGGCGGGCACGAGGTCCCCCGCCGGGCCCCGAGCGGTCCCCGGGACACGGCCGCAGCCGGCACCGCGACCGCCGCCCGGCCCCGCGTCGAGGCCGCCGGCCCCTGCCCCGGCACCGCGTTCCTGGACCAGCTCGCCGCCGCCGTCGCCGAGGTACCGCTCGCCGAACTCCCCCGCCACATCCTCTCGTTACGGGTGACCGCGGACGCCGCCGACGAACCCGGCCGGCACTGGGCCCGGGACCTCCAGCTGCTCTGGGACGACCCCCGCTGCTTCCCGGAGCCCGCCACCGGCCTGCGCTCCCCCGTCGACTGACCGCCCGCACCCCCACCACGGAGAAGAAGAAGCCATGCCCCTGTGGCCCGTCTACACCGGTACGAACGCGCCGCACGACGGCATCGCGCAGCTGCCCCCGCCGCCGCCCTGGCGCGCCTTCGACGGCGGTCCCGTCCTGGATCCGCCGGACGCGGCCGCCGACCGCTCGGCCGTCTCCCCCGACCGGGTGCACCGCGCCGAGACGTACCGGGCCACCGAGGACACGGTGCAGCTGGTCAACGCGGCCCTGTATCTGCGCCGCCCGTTGCTGGTCACCGGCCCGCCCGGCACCGGCAAGTCCTCCCTGGTGTACGCGGTCGCGCGGGAGCTGCGGCTCGGCCCGGTGCTGCGCTGGAACATCACCAGCCGCAGCACGCTCCAGGACGGCCTCTACAGTTACGACCCCCTGTCCCGCCTGTACGCGGCCCGCCGGCGGGCCGCGGAGCAGGAGGCCGGGCCCGAGGCGGCGGACGAGACGGGCATCGAACATCATCTGCGCCTCGGCCCGCTCGGCACCGCCCTGCTGCCCTACGCCCGCCCCCGCGCGCTGCTCATCGACGAGATCGACAAGAGCGACCTCGACCTGCCCAACGATCTGCTGAACGTGCTGGAGGAGGGCCAGTACCAGATCCCCGAACTGGTGCGCGCCGCCCGGCTCGCCCCGGACGGCACCGCCCGGGTCCCGGCCGACGGCACCGGCGCACCGGTGCCGGTGGTGCGCGGCCAGGTCCGCTGCCGCGCCTTCCCGTTCGTCGTCCTCACCAGCAACGGCGAACGCGAGTTCCCGCCCGCCTTCCTGCGCCGCTGCGTCACGCTGCGCCTGCGCCGGCCGGACGACCGGCACCTCGCCGACATCGTCCGCGCCCACCTGGGCGAACCGGACTCCTACGCGGAGGAGTTGATCGGCCGCTTCCTGGACCGCACCGGTGCCGGCGACCTGGCCACCGACCAGCTCCTCAACGCGATCTACCTGGCCCGCACCAGCAACCTGGACGCCGGGTCCCTGGACCAACTGGCCGAGCGGCTGATGCCCCACCTGGGACAGAGCGCGCAGACCGATGTCTTCTGACACCCCGGGCTCCCCCGGCGCCCCCGGCTGCCCGGACTCCCCGGACGCCCTGGCCCGCCTCGCCGCCGTACTGGCCGGGGCGGGCCAGGGCGTGCCGCCGACACCGCGTGAGCTCGCCGAACTGCTCTGGCTGGCGGGACACCTGGGAGCGGAGGGACCGGCGGACACCGCGACCGTCACCGGGGGCGGCAGGGACCCCGGGGACCCGGGTGGCGACCGGGCCGCGCAACCGCTGCCACCGCCCGCCCCCGCCGGCGGGCCCCGGCCGCCCGAGGTGGAGACGCCCCGGCCGCGCCCCGCCCCCGGCGCCCCCGCCCGGGTCCCGCTGCGCCTCCCCTCCCCCGCCCCGTCCGCGGACCGCGCTCCGCACACCGCCCTGACGGCCCCCGCGCCCCCGATGCTGCGCCATCCGCTCGCCCTCCAGCGCGCGCTGCGCCCCCTGCGGCGCCTGGTCGACGCGCCCGTGGGCCGGGAGCTGGACGAGCGGGCGACCGCCGACCGCATCGCCCGCCTCGGCGCCGACCCCGACCGCTGGCTCCCGGTGCTGCGGCCCGCCCGGGAGCGCTGGCTGAGCCTGAACCTGGTGTACGACGCCGGTCCCACGATGCCCCTCTGGCGGCCCCTGATCCACGAACTGCACACCGCGCTGGCCCAGTCGGGCGCCTTCCGCACGGTCACCCTGCACCGTGCCGGCGCCGACGGCACGGTGCGCGGCCCCGACGGGCGGCTCCCCGCCGACGGGCGGACCGTCACCCTGCTGATCAGCGACTGCATGGGCCCGCAGTGGCGGCAGGGCCCCGCCGGCACCCTGTGGTACGCCACCCTGCACCGCTGGGCCCGCCGGATGCCGCTGGCCGTCGTCCAGCCGCTGCCCGAACACCTCTGGCGGGAATCGGCGTTGCCCGCCGCCCCCGGCCGGCTCTCCGCACCGCACCCCGTGGCGCCCTCGGCCGCGCTCACCTTCACCCCGTACGACACCCCGGAGCCCGGCGACGAGGCGGGCGCGGTGGTCCTCCCGGTGCTGGAGCCCGAGCCGCGCTGGCTGGCGAACTGGGCCGGGCTGATCAGCACGCCCGGCGGCACCCGGTTCCCGGCCGCCGCAGCCCGGCTGACGTCTCCGCTGCCGGTCGACGCGCAGGACCGTACGGACCTCGGCCGGTTGTCCGCCGAGGAGTTGGTGCTGCGGTTCCGTGCCACGGCCTCCCCGGAGGCGTTCCGGCTGGCCGGGCATCTCGCGGTGGGGCGCCCCGACCTGCCGGTGATGCGGCTGGTGCAGGCCGCGGTGGAACCGGATCCGCGGCCCCGGCACCTGGCCGAGGTCGTGCTCAGCGGCATGCTCACCGCGCTGCCGGGGACGGCGGCCGGATCGTACGCGTTCCGGGAGGGCGTACGGGAACTGCTGCTGCTCGGACTGCCCCGCACCGAGCGCAACCGAACGGTCGGACTCCTCGACCGCATGGGCGAGTTCATCGACGAACTGGCGGGGCGGGCGCCGGGCGGCTTCCGGGCGGTGGTGCCGGCCCCGGGCGGTGCGCCGACGCCGGTGGAACGGCGGCCGGTCGCCACGCTCAGCGAGGAGAGCGTGCGCAGGCTGGCGCCGGCCGTCGGTGCGGGACTGCTCGCGGGGCGGTACCGGCTGCTGCGGAGGTCGACGGCGGGACTCGGGGGGTGGGTCGCCGAGGACGCGCACGACGGGGGCGCGCAGGTCGTCGTGTGCCGGTATGCGCCGGGCGAGTACCAGGAGCCCTTCGGCCGGCTCTGCGAGGATCTCGCGGAGGTGACGCACCCGGGGATCGCGCGGGTCCTCGATCACGGCTTCGCCGAGGGAAAGCCTTATCTGGTGCGGGAGTTCGTCGAGGGGCCGACGCTGCACGAGCGTCTGGCCGACGGCTCGGCCGGGCTGTCGGCCGACGAGGTGCGCGAACTGCGGCCGGGGCTCCGCGAGGCGGTCCTCGCCCTGCACGCGACGCGGGGGCCGCGCGGCGAGCTGAACGCCCGCTGCGTGGTCCTCTCCCCGAGCGGACCGGTCCTGACCTGTCTGGAGGCCGCGCCGATCGCGCCCGGGAGCCGTGCCGAGGCCCTGCGGACGGTCACAAAGCTCCTCGCCGGCCTCGCTCCCGAACCCCCGGGCACACACCCGGACACCACCCGGATCGGCTTCACCACCGACGACCTGACCGGCCGCCCCGGGACCCGCATCTCCCTCGAAGCCGCCGTGCACGAGATCCTCACCCGCTCGCTGCCCCCGGGCCGGTTCCGGGTGCGGGTCCGTCCGGACGGCTACCAGGTGGACGTCGAGCCCGGCACCTATCTGCTGCCCGTCCTGGTCGCCGTGCTGCGGGAACTGCCCCTCACCCTGGCCCGGAAGGCCGAACACAGCCGGCTGCGGGTGGTGTTCGGGCAGCGGGCGGTCCCGCTGCCGGAGGCCGCCACCGGCGTCGACGTCCTCGTACCGCCCGCGCTGTACGACGAGTTCGCCGCGAGCTCCGCCGCCGGCGCCGCCCCGCCCTTCGAGCCGCTGTACGCCGACGACGCCCCGGAGGCGCCGCCGCTGGCCTGGTACTGCCCGCTCACCACCGAGCACCCCCGGCGCGAGCTGGTCCAGGGCCCGTTCATCACCCAGGACCTGCGCGAGCTGGGCGTGCCCACCCCGGGCCGAACGGCCGTCGTGCACACCCGCGCCGACGGACCGCTGACCGTGCTCGACCCGATCCGGCCCTACGGCGGGCGGGCGCCGCGCGCGGAGACGTACTACACGGTCGACCTCACCGTGCGGCAGGCCCGGCACAACCTGTCCCTGCCCAGTTCCGGGAAGGCCGGGTTCACCGCGGTGGCGGAGCTGACCTGGCAGGTCAGTGACCCGGTCGCCGTCGTGCGGTCCGGCGCCGCCGACGTCTCCGGGCTGCTGCGGGAGCATCTGCGCGAGGCCGCCGCGAGGCTCACCGCCAGGCATCCGGCACGCCGGACGGGCGCGGCCGAGCGGGCGGTGAACGACGGGGTGCGCGACTGGCCGGTGCCGGGGCTCGCGGTGACGTACACCGTGCGGCTGGGGTCCTGGAGCGCGCCCGAGCCCGCCCCGGCCCCGCGATCGCCGGTGCCCTCGCGCCGCCGGGCGGTGGACGTGCTCACCGGCGCCGGGCATGTGCTGATCAGCTTCGACGGCCCCCTCACCCGGCTGTTCGCGGCGCACCGCGCACGGCCGGCCGTACTCGCCCTGCTGCGGGTCGTCGCCGAACACCGCGACCCCCGAAGCGCGTTGGCGGGGCAGCCGCTGCCGACGGCCGCCGGGCCGGCGGGCCAGGACACGTTCCCGCATCCGCTGGACCTGCTGCGCGCCTTCTCCCACGACCGGCTCGGACCGCTGCTGCGGGACCGGCTGGAGGAACTGGAGCTGGCCGCTGTGCCCGATGTGCCGATGACGCATCGCTCGCTGGCGCTGGTGCGCGCGCTGCACAAGTCCGGACGGCGGGTGAGCGTGGTGTCGGACGTGAGTTCCCGGGCGGTGCAGCGGGGCGTGGAGTCGTACAAGCTGCCGCTCGCGGGGGTGCACGGGCGGCGCGCCGACCTCAGCCTGCTGACGCCGGACCCCCACTGCCTGCTGCGGGCCCTGGAGCATCTCGGCACTCCGGCCCGCACCGGGGCCCTGCTCGGCTCCTCGGTGGCCGAACTGACCGCGGCCCAGCGGCTCGGCCTGCCCTTCATCGGGTTCGCACCGTCCGCCGACGCACGCCGGCTGCTCCACGAGGCCGGCGCGCAGGCCGTGGTCTCCACGCTCGAACCGCTGCTGGAGGCGATCCGCGCCGGTTGACCCGGCGACACTCCGACGACCCCCGTGATTACGCCCGTTCGGCGGCGCCCCGCCCGGCCCCCCAGGAAAGGCGGCCGGTACCGGGCGGCGCGCAGGATACGGAGAGCAGGAAGAGCCGAATCCCGCGCCCGGAAGGAGCTGCCGTGTCCGTCAGCCTGGAGCAGTTGCGCCGCTGTCACTTCGCCGTCGACCTGGGCGCGGCCCGTACCCGGGTGTATGTGAAGGGCACGGGGCTCGTCGTGGACCAGCCCTCGGTCGCGGCCGTGAACGTCCGGTCCGGCTCGCTGATCGCGGTGGGCGACTTCGCGGAGCAGATGACCGGCCGCACCCCCGACTACATCAGGGTCGTACGGCCCGTCTCCGGCGGCACGGTGGTGGACATCGACATGGCCCAGCGGATGCTGCGGCACCTGATGGGAGACAAGCTGCGCCGGGCGCTGCGCCGCAAGGCCCGGCTGCGCGCGGCCGCGTGCACCCCGCACGACGCCGATCCGCTGGCCCAGCGGGCGACGATCGAGACGCTGCTCGGGCTCGGCGCGCGCCGGGTGGAGCTGGTGGACACGCTGATCGCGGCGGCGGTGGGCTGCGGGCTGCCGGTGGAGCGGCCCGAGGCCACCATGATCATGGTGTGCGGGGCGGCGGCCACCCAGGTCGCGGTGCTGTCGCTGGGCTCGATCGTCACGGCCCAGCGGGTCCCGGTGGGCGGGGAGGCCGTGGACCAGGCGATCGTGCAGTACCTGCGGCACACGCACGAGCTGATGCTGCCGAGCCAGTCGGTGCGGCCGCTGCAACTGGCCCTGTCCGGCAACGGACTCACCCCGCAGGGCCCGCCCGAGACCGAGATCAACGGCCGGGACGTGGCCACCGGGCTGCCGCGCACCGTACGGGTGAGGACCTCGGCGGTGCGGGAGGCGATCCAGACCCCGCTGACGGCCGTCCTGGACGGCATCGGCAAGGTGCTGCGCGCGTGCCCGCCGGACCTGGTGGCGGACCTCGCCGACCGCGGGATCATCATGGTCGGCGGTTCGGCGCTGCTGCCCGGCTTCGACCAGATGGTGCGCGAGGGCACCGGGATGCCGGTGCTCATCGCCGAGCGCCCGGACGTGTGCGCGGCCCGGGGGCTCGGCGAGATGCTGGAGGGCCGGATCGAACCACTGGTCCTCGACCCGCTGGCCGCGTGAACTCCCCTGTGCGCCGCCGGTGTTCAGTAGGCGTGGTCGGCCGTGATGTCCGCCGACAGATCGAGATGGCGGCGCGCGGTCTCGGGGCGCAGGCCCATCAGGAGGTGGGTCAGGACGTCCACCGCGGCGAGATGGGCGATCCGGCTGGCGGAGGTCTCCAGGCCGAACACGAGGTCCTGACCGCCGGCGACGAGCACCTGGCAGCTGGTCTCGCTCAGCGGTGAACGGGCGTAGCTGGTGAGCGCGACGACGGTGGCCCCGGCCTGCCGGGCCCGCCGGGCGGTGTCGACCGTGGTGCGGGTGGCCCCGGTGTGGCTGATCGCGAAGCAGACGCCGTCGGGCGGGAGCTGGGCCGCCGCGAGCTGGGCGGTGAGCGGGTCGGACGGTGCGTCGACCTGACAGCCGAGGGCGCGCAGCCGGTAGGCCACGTCGAGGGCGACCGCGCCGGACAGCCCCGCGCCCACCACGACGACCCGCGACGCCGTGTGCAGCGCCTCGGCCGCGGCGGTGAGCGCGCCGGGGTCGAGGGTCGCGGCGACGCCGTCCAGGGCTTCGCGGGAGGCGCGCAGCGTGGCGGCGAGCGCGTGCGCGGCGGGCTCGTCCACCGGCGGCGGGGGCGGTTCGGGCGCCTGCCGGGCGGCCTCCAGCTTGAGCTCCTGGAAGCCCCGGAAGCCGAGCCGCTGGCAGGTGCGTACGACGGTGGAGGACGCGGTGCCGGCCAGCGCGGCCACGTCGCTGACGCTGAGGTGGACCAGCGCGGCGCCCTGGTCGAGCACCACCCGCGCCACCCGGGCCTCGGTCTCGCGCAGCTCGGGCAGCCGGGCCCGGATCCGGGCGGAGAGGGAACCACGGGGACCGTCGGTGCCCCCGGGACCACTGATGGAATTCTGTTCCATGGAGATAGCGTACCGTGGAATCAAATTCCACAGCCGCGCCCCCGCCCCTCTCTCCGCCCGCCCCTCTCTCTCCCCGCCCGCCCCCTCTCCCCCCGCTCGCTCGCACCTCCCCGCCAGGAGTCGCTCCGGCCATGCCAGGAACCATGTCCGCCCCCGTGCTCACCACCGTGCTGACGGCCGCGGTGCTGCACGCCGTCTGGAACTCGATCGCCCACCGGATACCGGACAAGCTCACCGGTTTCACGCTGATCAGCGTCGCGTGCACCGGA